>NZ_SKCD01000014.1 GCF_006542765.1 Paenibacillus luteus | reverse complement strand
ACCATGCAACTGTCGTAACTATTGTAGGCGAATCGTACCGATTGAAGGATCATTTCGTTCAAGAGGACAAGTGATTTTGTACATCCTTAAACAAGCAAAAGTGTACATGTTTATGTTGACATTTACAACTGTCCCGTAATCAATTTTATAGAGCTATTCCCCTTCTCGAAAACGGTCATCCTCATCCCGAGATTCAGTCCGTTTTAGAGTGCAATAGTCTTGGATGGGTATTTTCTGATCGAGTAGAATCACCTAAGACTGCCTTAGTTTGGTGTAAAGGGATGAATGGATTTTACCTTATTGGGGATGAAAGCAATGATGATTTTACGGGCAAGCTTGATGATTTTATTACGACAAGTATTACACCAAAAATGAAAGAACTCGGTATGAACGAATTCGAGGTTTCGGGCCATCATGATAAATGGAACCTTCATTCGTTATTTGCTTCAAGAGAGCTAAACCCATGGGATCAAATGGTGTATGTGTCATCAGATTCTGAATCACACAATGAAGAACCTTCTAATGGATTCCAGGCTGTTAAGTTGGGATCACAGGAGTGGAGAAGTCAGGAATTTCTCAATAGTGAATTTGTGTATGCGCATATTAATCAGTTCTGGGAAACGCATGAGGATTTTTATGAAAAAGGTTACGGTTATGTCGCCATTAAGGATTTTGAAATTATCGGAGTATGTTACTCTAGTTTTGTAACTAAGAAAGTGCACGCTATAGGAATTGAAACTCTCCCTCAGCATCATAAGAGGGGCGTAGGCACTTGTCTGGCAAGTTTGGTGGCGAAAGATATTGCTCAGAATGGTTACTCTTCCTACTGGGATTGTTCACAGAGTAATGAAGCATCAAGAAAGCTAGCACTCCGACTTGGATTTCGACAGTTTCATCTCTATCAGTGCGTGAGTTTTTCTCTATAAGTTTCGGTTAATACACAAATGTCTTAAGGTGGTAAAATATTTTCGGAAATGGGGGAGAATGAGTGACAGCATCGCTTGATCGTTATCTCAATGACAAGTTTCGAGGACTGAAATTGGAATCTCCTTTGTTTTATAACGCGAATGTAGGCATTCGATTTGAGATTGGGGACCCGGATCCTTTGGTTTCTGATGAGAAATACAGGGAACAAGTTCGCTTTCGTACTACCCAATTATTTAAAAGTGCGCATAGTGACAGTGATGAAATTTATATTGTTTTATTACTGGCCGTTAAAAGAAATAGTAAGCCTTTCAGGATAAAAGTTTTTAACAAAGGCGTGAAGAGCAGGGGGATTTTAAAAAAACTCAGCTTTAGCAGCATCGAGATGTCTGATGAAGAGGAGGATGGATGGGTTTCCTCCCGTTATGTACTGTGTTGCAAAGCATCAGATATTAAGCCTGCAATGTTTCTCTTCTCGCAGTATAGGATCTTTTTTGTAAATATAACTCGTGACACGATTTTTTATTTATATGACAGCAGAGGCCTAGATATCGTATCATACACAAAGACATCTCTTGAGGATCTTTACATTAACTATAACCACTGGATATTGGATTACGATAGAGAGAGTATTGACTCCTTCTTTAAATCGTAATTATTCTGAGCAAATTAGGCTAGTTAGCAACCGGCATTCAACTCTTGGTTCACCAAAGGCATTTGGCGAGGAAGATTATGGGAGGAAAACAACGAGACGCAGCTCAACCAGCATGATTGACTGGATACGCTATTAAACGCTATAATTTCCTTGTTGTGCAAAAAATTTCGTGAAGATTGGGGGGGACGCAAATGAAACTAAAAGAAATTGCAAAAAAGGCAAACGTTTCAATTAGCACAGTGTCCAGAATCATAAATAATCAAGGCAATTTCAGCGAGGAGACTCGCAGGAAAGTACTGGATATTGCCAACGAGCATTTAAAGCCCGGTGTCGTTCCCTCCAAGCTGGTAGGGATAGCCTATAATATAGCTATAATCGTTCCAGGAAATAATGACTTCTTTGATAATGACCCGTCTACCTCTGCGGACTTGAATCATTTGAAGGAAGAATTTGAGGCTTACGGCCATCAGATTCATATTGTGAAACATAGCTTGGACTCGCAGTCCTCTCCGGCCTATAAGCTTCTGAGCGAAGAAAAAGTAGATGCAGCCATCATATTTGACCCATTCGTCAATGACAAGATGTTTGAAGAGTTTGAGAAACTCGGAATTCCGTACTTGCTTACGAATGGAAGAACCTATAAGAACGGCCACAACTATATTGACTACGATAACCGTAAAGGCGCTTATGAGGTGATTCGATATTTGCATGAGCACGGGCATCAGAAAATCGGAATAATTGCAGGCCCTAGGAATCATTTAGTGAATTTAAATCGGTTGGACGGCTGCAAAGACGCATTTCGCGATTTTAAGCTGCCATGGTTCGACAGCAATGTCTTAATGGGTGCTTTTGATCCTGCGCACGGCTATGAAGCAGTGAAGCAGCTGATGAGTGGAGAGCCGTCTATAACCGCGATTTTTACGTTTAACGACATCATTGCTTTCGGGGCAATGAAGGGATTGGCGGAGATGAAAATCCGTATTCCAAAGGACGTTTCTTTGGTTGGCTTTGATGATTTAAAACTATCGGAGTTCATGGTTCCGCCTCTAACGACCGTCCGAAGGTTTCGATACGATATTAGCTCTATCATCGTAAAAGTACTGACAGAATTGATCACAAACAAAAATATTTCAGAAGTAAACATCAGTTTAAAGACAGAGCTCATTGAGCGAGAATCCTGCGCAAGTGTGGTCAATAAGGTGTAGAAACGCTCTTTAAATCAATTCCCAAAAAACCGTCCTTCAGAGATCATGACAATCTGAGGGCGGTTTTTTCGCGTTCAAAATTACAAAATATCGATCATTCATTCATGGGAAGCAAGAGACAGAATTATTTTGATTGACGGAGCGAGCGAAGTTGGAATATACTGAAAACGCAAAAGTTTGCGCAATTTAATTGCGTAAACTTTTTAAAATAAGGGAGGGATAATTGATGAAGAGCAGTTTTTCAAAACCGTTTTTGAAAGCGTTTACTGTATTGTTATCTTTTGCACTGCTGACTGGGGGTTCGTTTGTGGGACCTTTTCTTGATGTGGCATCAGCAGCTGTCGGTCCGATCAGCGTTAATTTGACCGAGACGCAAGAGGCTTACAAAAATCCCTTTAAGGGATTCAGGCCCACTCGTTTCATGAACGACACTAGCTTCTCGAATCATGAGTACGGAACCGTGTTTAAGCACTATATCAAATACACCGATTTGGAGAATGCGGCATCGGACTCCGTTCAGAAGATCAAGGATTGGAGCAATACAGCTTGGGCGGGGATCGAAAGCCAGAATAAAAAGGTGATCCCTCGCGTTTTTATCGTATACCCGAACGGTGGGGAATTTTGGCCGCAAGGCGTGCCTCATGGTGATGTGACGACGCAATGGACGTCCGAAACATTAAAAAACCGACTAACTGCTTTCGTTCAGAAGCTTGGTCAAGCTTGGGATAACGATCCTAGAGTTGCTTATATTGAGCTAGGGTTGTGGGGGAATTGGGGAGAGCATCACATTTGGCCAGATAAGATGGCGGACAATACGGACAGAATCCCGCTCAGCTTCCAGATAGCCTTAGGTGACGCCGCTACACAAGCTTTTCAGAACAAGAAAGTTCAAGTTCGGTATCCCGATACATTCCAAAATTATAACTTTGGATTCCTATGGGATTCTTTCGCCTTAATCGATGATCTGGCAGGAGGGGAAGGCATTGTTGCAAGAAATGTCTGGAAAACACAAGTCAACGGCGGTGAGGTTGCCTATGATTGGGGACAGAAGGAGATTCAGCCGGGTGATTCACCTAATGACACGTTAAGCGATCCGAACCATCGGAATTATGTCATCGACTGGATCAAAAAAACACATACAACAAGCTTAGGCTGGATTGATCTGTATGATGCAGGCAATTCCGCCGTATCGCAAGGGGCTGCTTTAATGCAGAAGGAGTTCGGATATCGCTTTGTCGTCAATCAAGCGACATTTTCCGGCAGCGTGCAGCCTGGTGGGTCTATGAATGTATCCTTTCAAGTCGTAAATAAAGGCTCCGCTCCGTTCTATTACAACTGGCCTGTGGAAGCCAGCTTGCTAAGAAGCGATCGCACGGTCGCCTGGAAGGGTATTTTCAACAACGTAGACATACGGAATTGGATGCCGGGTGACAATTGGAACAGCACGACGCGTCAATATAATCAAGCGCCTGCCGTTCAGCAGGTTTCCGGTGCATTTACGATCCCTTCCAATGTTCCGGCGGGAACCTACACGTTGGCGCTATCCATTCTTGACCCTTACGGGTATAAGCCAAGTGCTAGATTTGCCAATACCAACTATTATACAGGCGGCAGAACGCCACTTGGCAAAGTAGGAATCGGTATGGACCCTGCCGATCAGAACATCGGTCCTTTCGATTTGTTGAAGTCGGACAATACGCTTTCGTATAACCTAACCCAAACGGCCTACGATGGCAGCTACAGTGGCGGAGGAAGCACGGATACTCAAGCTCCAAGCATTCCAGGAAGTCTGGCCGTAAGCGGGACGACTTCGAGCAGCGTCAGTCTGACATGGTCAGCTTCGACCGACAACGTAGGCGTAACCGGCTACGATATTTACCGCGGAGGCGTATCGGTAGGCTCTTCGAACACGAATACCTTTACGGATACGGGGTTAAGCCCAAGCACGAATTACAGCTACACAGTGAGGGCGAAGGATGCAGCGGGGAACGTTTCCGGCCAAAGCAGCGCTGTAAGCGCGACCACGAACGCTTCCGGAGGAGGCGGAACCGGGACAGCCTATGAAGCGGAGTCCGCAAGCAATACACGGACTGGAGCAGCGACGATTTCCTCGTGCAGCACATGTTCAGGAGGCTCGAAAGTAGGGTATGTCGGGAATAACGACGGTACTTTGCAATTTAACGGAATTAGCGCGTCAACGGCAGGAACGTATACGATGAAGATTTCTTACCTCAGCGGCGAGGCTCGTTCCGCACAGCTGCGCGTTAACGGAGGATCAGCTTCCACACTTAATCTGCCTAGCACGGGAGGCTGGACTACGGTTGGCACCGTTCAGGCTCAGGTGCAGCTGAATGCAGGCAATAACACGATCCATTTCTCTAATCCAACAGGCTGGGCGCCTGATTTCGACCGCATTCAGATTTCAGGAGGAGGCAGCACCAGCGATACGCAAGCGCCGACTGCGCCAACAAATTTGAGCGTGCCGAGTAAAACATCGAGCAGCGTCAGCTTGGCATGGAACGCTTCGACAGATAATGTTGGTGTTACAGAATATGTGATCTTCAGAAATGGCAGTCAAGCAGGCACTTCTGCAACGGCTAACTTTACGGATAGCGGATTACTTGCGAGCACGGCCTATGTGTATACGGTGCGAGCAAAAGACGCAGCAGGCAATCAATCGGTAGCAAGCGCGAGCATTACTGCAACGACAGATGCCGGAGGGAGCGGGACGAACGGGTTGTTAGTAGATAATTTTGATAACACTCCGAGCTGGCCGGGCAGCAATGATTTGGGCAAATGGTCCAGCGCAAACGGGTTTGTAAACAACGCGGGCGTCATTGAATCAGGGGCATTGAAGCTACAGTATAACAACGACGGCTGGTTAGGCACGGATATTAATCAGAACATCGGGAGCTATTCGAAAATGGTCGTTCGCATCAAGGGTGCAAGCGGTGGCGAGCAAAATCATTTCCAGCTCACGATCGGCGGGGTGACCAAGACTTTTGCGGATTTCAGCGGGAATACGATTACAACCAGCTACAAAGATATTGAAATTGATTTGGTTGCGAATGGTGTGGATCGCAGCAGCCCGGGACAACTGGCGATGTCTTTTTGGCATGGAAACAGCAGTACAGTTTGGATAGATGAGATTCGTTTCGTATAAGCAGTGATCTGTTCGCTTTACGATTAACTTAGAAACACAAAACAAGACCGGCCCGCAGAACTGCGGGCCGGTCTTTGTATACCCTTACTAGGATTCATGAGCAAGCTGAGGCGTGTTGTTAAGTGTCGTTGATGAAAAAGATTGGCGAAAGAGCTTCATGTCGACAACGGCGCCGTCCCTCAGTCTGGATTCCTCGGCGGCGAAGGCCATAAGATGGCTTTCCAGAGAGGCCTCCGCAGAAGTCAGCGTATCTATAAATTGTCCATTCCGAAGGTCGGACAGGAACTGTCGCATAATCCCGTCGTCGCCGCCTTGATGGCCGCTTTCGCTGGTTGGGGTTTGAATGACAGATTGAGTGCCGGACGAAAACTCGAATAGATCGATGCGGCCGCTTAGCAAATCGCCACGAATTTCCCCCTTGGTCCCCATGACTTGAACAATACGATTCATGTCACGCGTAAACCCGCACATGCTGAATATAACGGTAGCTCCATTTTCAAATTCCATATTTACCGTTTGATGATCCACCACATTATTATCCGTCCGATAGACACATTTGCCGTAGGGACCTTCCATGATAGCCTTCATTCGATTGGCTTCGGTAGGCGGATCTGCGATGAGTGCCGCAAAGGGATTTGACTTAATATCCTGCATATAAAAGCGCAATGCGGAATAGGGACAGGCATGTTCCACCTCGCAGCCATCCGTACAACGGTCGGTCGAGCCAGCAGGGGCATTTTCAATCCGGAAATGTCCTAATGAACCAAAGGAGCTGATTCTCGTACAATCGGCGTCAACAATCCAGCGAATCAGATCCATGTCGTGACAAGACTTGGCTAAAATCATCGGACTTGAGAGAGTGTCATTCCGCCAGTTGCCTCTGACAAAGCTATGGGCATGATGGAGATAACCAACGTTTTCATTGTGTTGAATGGACATTACATTTCCGATAAGGTCGTCAGTAATGATTTGCTTCATTTTTTTCCAAAAAGGCGTATATCGCGAGACATGGCAGATAGAGAGCAAGCGGCCTTCTTCGCGTGCGACTTTCTCCATCTCCACACACTCCATCGGACTGTTGGACATGGGCTTCTCAAGAAGGACATGATACCCCTTTCTGAGAGCAGCAATCGTAGGCTCGTAATGCATCTGATCCTGTGTGCAGATGAGGAGGGCATCACAAAGCTTTGGTTGGCTCAGCAGCTCTTCCCATGTTGAATAGAGCTGCTCTGGGGTTAGGTTTAAGGCTTCGGCAATCCTCGTTCTTCTCTCATCGTTCGGCTCGGCAACGGCGACTACCTCTGCCTCGCGGGGAAACCTATGAACATAGGGCATATAGGATAAGAAACCTCTAGCTCCTGCACCTATTACAGCTAATTTAATCGTTTTCATAAGATAGTCTCCTTAACGAAAGGATTCAGATTTTTCTATACCAGGGCAAACGGGAAAGAGGAGCATTGATTTCAATTTGGATCGGGCCTTCGACTTCGCTTGCGTCATCCCCCAGCCATCGGCCTTCTGGGAATTGGACGCTGCGAGTTCTTTGTCCCTTATTCACGACAGGTGCTACCAGGATGGATTCGCCAACCATGAATTGATCCTGAACAGCATGAAAGCCTTGAAGCGGGAAAACGAATTCCAGACTACGCAGGATTGGAAGTCCATCTCTCGCCGCTTGGTCGGCAAGCTCGGAGATTAAAGGGCCTAATTCTGTTCGTATCCGAACAGCGTCTATACACCATGACCATTCATCGCCGTTTAACACGCGCCAAGGCGCCATGGAAAACTGCATCGCGGGAAATAAAGCCGAGCATTGGACAAAGCGGATAAAGAGCTCTGAATCAAAACGGAAATCAGGTGAATTAATATCTCCATCCATCCCTCCGCCAACCATGTCAGGACAATTAAAAGCGTATCCCATTAGGCCCTGGGCAATCGCGTTGGGAATGAGTCCCTTCAGTCCGGTGGCAGCTTCCCATGTGTGCGTCTTATCCCGTTGCCGCTGGATGAGCGCTTGTCCCCCGAGCTTCCAGCACATGCGCAATTCGCTAAGGGCATATCCAATTCCGAGCCTAGCATAGGATTCACAATCTTCCATCGTGAGGACGGGGCGTGACCATGCGATATCTTCTGTCACATCATCCATCAGGTCAGGCAAGAGGGGTTCTCCTGCATCCAGCTTGAATCCGTCAACTCCGTAATCCTCAATCAGCCTGTCTAATTGCTGTCTGAACCAAGCGGCTCCGTCTAGGCTTGTATAGTCGATGATCGCACTGTATCCGTTCCACCATCTCCGTAGGACAGGGTTGCCATCAGCATGCTTCATCAAGAATCCGAGATCACGCAGCTGCCGGAAGGTGATGCTGTCGGGACTCACGTACGGGCATACCCAAAGCATGATTTTAAACCCTAATTCATGCAAAGCATCGATCATACCGGCAGGGTCGGGAAATCTATGCTTGTCAAAGTCCCAGGTTCCATAGTCTTGCATCCAATTATCGTCAATGATTAACACGCCTGGAGGCATGCCTTGCTGAATGATCGCCCTCGCGTAATTGAGGAGTTTTTCCTGAGTCGGTTCATAAAACATTTCTACCCAAGTACAGTATTGCGGTGCTTCAAAGGCTAGTTTGTCAGGCGTAACGCCGGAAGGCGGGAAATATTTATTGGATGCATGCTGGTAAGCGCCTTGAAGGGTTCCATGTCCTTCTTCTAACCATAGCTTTTGTTTGTGATCAATTGTAAGGGTGTTCTCATGAAAAGAAAAAGCAAACGGCTCTTCGCTCCAAATATACCTTCCCTGGTTAGATAGCAATAAGGGGGAAGCTTGATTATCATCCGTCAAACGCAAATCACGCGAATGAGCTCGGTCGCCAAAGGGCATTAAATGCCCTTCGTTAATAACTCCTCCCCACCAGAACTCCCTGAGGTTTCTTTGTAATTTCGTGATCTTCATAATCAGACACTCCCAATTCGTGTTATGAAATAATTTGCGCAATTATTTACTAGTATTATGGAGGAATCCTTAATCGAATGCAAATGGTTTTTATCTTAATAATTGGGCATTCAATCTTAAGAATGAGGCATTTAAAGTGGATATAGGTTTCGTTTAAAATAAATAAGTGAAGAGGCAAATAAATTTGCGTAAATATTTGCGCAAACGTTGCTTACGCAAAATTTAGGGGGATGCAAAATGGCAAAAAGAAACAAGTTTTCATTTATGTTTGCGGTTGTGTTCATTGTTTTGGCTTTGGTCACAGCTGCATGCAGCAGCAACTCGAACAACACCGTGAACAATGGTTCAAAAAACAATGCTGAGGGAGCGACTGATAAGCCCCAAAAAAATGTAACGCTTACCTATTCCATTTGGGATAAAATTCAGCAGCCGGCAATGGAAGCCATTGCGAAAGAGTTTACAGCAGAAAACCCGAATATAAAGATCAAAGTTGAAGTCATCCCATGGGGGGACTATTGGACAAAAATGTCCGCTGCAGCCCCTGCGGGTACTTTGCCTGATGTGTTCTGGATGCACGGAGGTCAATTTGTCAAATACGCAACGGGTAATTTCCTAGAGCCAATCACAAGCAAGGTGCAGGCTGGTGAGATCGATCTGAACAATTATGCGGCAGATCTTGCTACCATTTATACGCTGAACGGTGAAAACTACGGCGTGCCTAAGGATTTCGACACGATTGGATTGGCGTACAACAAAGAGTTGTTTGATCAAGCCAATATCCCGTATCCAGACGATACTTGGGATTATGCCAAGCTTGCCGAGGTTGCTAAGCAGCTGAGCCAGCCGGAAAAAGGCATCTATGGCTTTGGAGCGAAATTGGACACGCAAACCGGCTATTGGAACGATATGCTGGCCAATGGCGGAAGCATTCTATCCGCTGACCTGAGTAAATCGGGGTATGATGATCCAGCTTCCATTGAAGCGTTGAAAGCTCGTTATCAAATGATTCTGGACGGCGCTTCTCCGACTCATCAACAAATGACGGATACGGAAGCTACCGAGATGTTCAAGTCTGGAAGATTGGCGATGATCTTTGATGGTTCGTGGCGGATTAGCGATATTGATGCCAGTGAAATTATTAAAGGGAAATGGGATTGGGCAAAATTGCCTACTGGTAAGTCGAAAAGAGGCAATATTATTAATGGCCTTGGCAACGTTATGTCTGCAAAAGGGAAGAACAAGGAAGAATCTTGGTTATTCCTCAAGTTCCTTGGATCGCAGAAAGCAGCAGAAATCACGGCAGAAATGGGTGCAGCTATACCGGCATTCAACGGCACACAAGATGCGTGGCTGACTTCAAGACCGCATTTGAATCTGAAAGTATTCACGGAACAAGTAGCGGATGCCATTCCGTATCCAAGCGGTTCCAAATCGTACCCAGTATGGTTTGCGAAAGAGCCTGAGATTATGTCGCAAGCATGGGGCGGAGCCATCACAGTGGAAGACGCTGCTAAGAAGGTCGCTGAGATGATGAATCAAGCAATAGCTGAAACGAAATAAGTATGTGGTCTAAATTAAAGTGAATCGGGGGACGTTCTTGACGGTCAAGAACGTCCCCGATAGATAGGGAGTGGTCAGATTGAATTCCAGAAGCAGATATGTTTGGGCCTACTTCATGATCGCACCGACTCTCATAGGCACATTGGTTTTCTGGGGTTGGCCGGTTCTCCAGTCGATTTTACTAGGATTCCAACAGTCGGAGAATTTCGGACTCGTCAATCATTGGGTTGGATTTGCTAACTATGAGAAATTATTCCGTGACGTAGAGTTTTGGCAGAACCTGCGCAACACCTTGTATTATGTTGCTTTGTTTGTGCCTGTTACCCTCATGCTCTCTACCATTTTTGCGGTGTTGCTGAATACAAAGATTAAAGGGTTGTCCATTTACCGCGTTATATTTTTCTTGCCTCAAGTCACGATGCCTGCAGCGGCAGCGATGGTTTGGGTTGTCCTGTTCGCTCAGGACTTCGGACTCATCAATCATATCCTGGGAACCCGCGTGGCATGGTTGTCTAATCCCAATTATGCAATGTTCGTATTGGTTATCGTTGGGCTGTGGGGGGCAATTGGTTTGAATATGTTGTTGATTCTCGCAGGCTTGCAAGGGATACCGAAATCGCTCTATGAAGCGGCAGACATTGATGGTGCTCAGAGATTCAACAAGTTCCGCTATATCACCATTCCTATGCTGACACCAACACTGTTTTTCACGAGCATTATCCTTTTAATAGGAGCAACGCAGATTTTTGACTCCATCTTCCTGATTATTGGGAAGACGAATGTCGCCCTTCCATCCGTTCGCTCCCTTGTTTATGCCTATTACCAAAACAGCTTCGTTTACTTTAATCCCAATTATGGCGCCGCCATTATCAATGTATTACTGTTGATTAACCTTGTACTGACAGGGATTCAATTTGCTTTTCAGAAAAAGTGGGTCGTCTACGACTGAGGAGGAAGGATGACAGAAATGCAAATCTCATCGGCGAGGAAGATCAACTGGATTGTTCATAGCATTCTTATTATCAGCGCCGTTATTATGCTCGTTCCATTTGTATGGATGGTGCTGACTTCGCTGAAGACAACTACGGAAGCTACTCAAATTCCAATCCGACTTTTCCCGGATGCCCCCAGCCTAAGAGGATATATTGAGGCGATCAAGCAATCCGCATTTCCGTTTTATTATATGAATACGATTTTCACAGCGATGATGAAGACCGTGTTTCCAGTTATATTTAGCTCGATGGCAGCCTATGCCTTTGCGCGGTTGAGGTTCCCGGGAAGTACGATTCTTTTTGTAGTGATAATCTCGGTCATGATGGTTCCTAATCCTGTTTTTTATACGCCGCAATACATGATGATGAGCGACTTTGGATTAGTCAATACGGTAACTGCTCTCTGGATTACCTCGTTAATTAGTCCTTTCGCTACTTTTCTATTAAGGCAATTTTTCTTGACGATATCTAAGGAATTGGAAGAAGCGGCAGTGCTGGATGGCTGCAATCCATTTCAAATTTACTGGCATATCATGCTTCCGTTAGTTAAGTCAGCTTTAGTGGCTATTGTCATCATTCAATTGCAGTGGTCGTGGAATGAACTGCAATGGCCGCTTATTATTAATAGCTCACCTGAGAAGATGACGTTGTCATCAGGTATTGCCACACTCGTTTCCATGTTCGGAACAGATTACCCTGTGTTAATGGCAGGTGCCTTTATGGCGGTCGTTCCGATGATCATCTTGTTCTTTATATTTCAAAAGCAGTTTATCGAAGGTATCGCATTTAGTGCGCATAAAGGTTAAAACAATTAATTCTCTTGCTTCTCATTTGCTTCATCGGTTTTGAATTTATTTTCGCAGGGATCCGGGCTTATGCGAGTCCGGATTGACCTACTGCTTATTTTGCGTGGGAACAACCCAATAAGCAGCGGTAATTATGACAGCGTTTTCATTATTTAACGACGTTATTGAGGAGGATTTCGATGAATCCATTATCCGTACACAATATTAAGAAGGCATCATTCAAAGTATTTCTTATTGGCTGTTTGTTATTAAGTACATTCTTCGGAAATGCTGCAAGCATTGCTAGCGCAGACCCGGCTCCAACGCGCGTACCCACTAATCCGTATCCGAGTCCTATGGTGGATAGCGCCTTGACTCAGCATGATTTGAGCTTTGCCCCAAGCCCACTAGATAACCCGCTAAAAGGATTCGCACCGTTCTATCCGTGGGAAACGGAAACTTCATTCCCCCACAGCTTGGAATGGTATTATATCCCGCTGAAAGCGGTGATGAATGGCTCTGATTCCTATACATTTGATACGGGCATAGAGCCGGCACTGAATGCCATTGCTGCAAGAGGGAATCAGGCGGCAATCAGGGTCTATCTAGAATATCCGGGCAAGGAGGATGCGATACCGGACTTTATTCACCAAAGCGGCGTTGATATGCGTTATAACGCTACATTTGGTCAGGATGAGCCTGATTATGATGATCCTTTAATGGTCACTTATTTGACTAACTTCATTAAAGCTTTTGGTGCAGAGTATGATGGAGATCCGCGTATCGGATTTATTCATATGGGCCTCGTAGGACTATGGGGGGAGTGGCATACTTACCCTTATGATGAGGATACTGCGGATGGTTTGCCGAACTACATGCCAAGCGCAGATACAATTGGAGAAATATTCATGGCTTATGATAGCGCTTTCGACCAAACCAAGCTTGAGGTTCGATATCCCGGCTTGCCCGGTGCACCGGAGTATAATTTTGGATATCATGATGACTCATTCGGGTATAAGGAAGGAAATCCTCTCCAGAGCGTAACGCAGCCAGAGAGCATGGGCGGAGCCTATTACTCGTTTTTGACCAAAATGCTGGAAGCTGGTTCCGAGAACAAATGGATTACGGAATCGGTTGGTGGAGAAGTGCGTCCAGAAATTCAGAGCAGCTTCTTCAGCGGCGGCGCCAATGTTGACCATGCAATGGATGATATTGAACTGACTCATGCAACGTGGATGATCAACCATGGCGGGATCAGTAATTATAGTGCCAACGATGCTACTGTTGCCGCAGGTGTTAGAAAGATGGGCTATGATTTAAATGTAAAGAGCGCCTACTATAATGATGTTGCTCAAGGCGACCCGCTTAAGGTCGGAGTAACCATACAGAATAACGGGGTTGCTCCCTTCGCTTATCCTTGGAAGGTAGAGCTGGGAGTGAAAAGCGTATCTGGGAAGCTGGTTAAGCAATGGGATACGACATGGGATATGACAAAGGTTATGCCTTTGCAAATTAGAACGTATCCGGAGTGGAACCTCTCTGGTGATCCAAAGTATATCCCATTCGGCGAACCTTATTATTTTGATACGTCCATTCCGACTCCAGGTTTGAATGATGGTTACTATTATTTAGTGATGAAGGTCGTTAATCCGTTAGAGGCGATTAGCAATAAGGCGAAAAAAGTAGGATTCGCAAATACGAATCAAGACAACGCAGGCTGGCTCAATTTGGGTCCCGTGCTGGTAGGAGATTGCGCTTCACCGTGCGTGGCGCCTCCAACTTCACCGCCATCGCCGCCAAAGCGCCTGCTCGTGGATGATTATGATGGAACGCCAGCGTGGTCTGGCAACACTCAAAATGACCTTAACCAATGGACTGGTTCAAGCGGTTTTGCCAACGGGAATGGCGCTGGCGTGGTCCAAGATGGCGCATTAGTCCTGCAATATCAGAATATGTCGCGGTTGGAAACAAATATCGGCCGAAACGTTGCAGATACGAGGAAGCTGGTTCTTCGGGTGAAGGGAGCCGTCGGTGGAGAAGAGAATCAGGTCAGCCTCAGTGTTGGCGGGGTAACAAAAACGATCGGTCAATTCAGCGGAGATACGATTACAACCAGCTATAAAGACATAGTTATCGACTTGCCTGATCAAGGGGTGAATTTGTCGCAAACCATCTGGAGCATTGCGATTTCACAAGCGGCTTGGGATACGACAGGCACCATTTATATTGATGAAATTTACTTTACGGACAAGTATGAATCAGATACTGACCCTGGCACTGATCCTGGTACTAACCCAGGCACTAATCCAGGTTCGGAAAAGCCGGGTCTCATTGATAATTTCGAGTCCTATGCCGATGATGCTGCTCTTGGGCAAGCCTGGACGGAAGCGTGGTCGGACAAACCGGGCTCAGTGACAAGAGCGCTTGGCCAATCGAGCGGAAGCAAGGGCCTTACGCTTTCGGTTGCGATCGCGGATTCGGAGTGGTCGAATACCATCTATTCCATCCCTTCGGACAAACGTGATTGGTCCAAATTCGACGGTTTAAGCTTCTGGGTAGACAATGCAACAACGGATAATAAAAGTTTCAGCATGAATGTCGCGCTTCAAACGCCAGCAGCCAAAGGGGAGTTTGGCTTGAAGGAAGGCGGGTCAGCATCGACAATCGCCGCTGACGGAAGCTGGCAGGCTGCGGCGTTCAACGGAAGCTCGTTAAATGTTCCCGCAGGCTTCAAAGGCGTAGTAAGAATTGCTTGGGATCAATTCGTTCAATCCGCATGGCAGTGCGACGGTGTTCAAGCGGACTGCGCTGCAGTGTTGGATGCCAGCGAAGTAACGGGGCTTCAGTTCGGATACCCGCCAGCCGGTTATATTCACAATGTCATCACGATTGATGACATCATGCTCTATCGAGCGGATAAAGTACTGGAAGATTTCGAATCGTATGAGGGCGATGCCGCTTTGCAGAATATCTGGAGAGTAGACTGGGAGTCCGGAGAACCATCTGCGCTTCGTGCGATTGACAAAGTTAATTATGCGAATGGCAGTCAGGCGATGAAATTCGCAGTTTCCCCGCCTTTGGGCAAACCCATATCCGATTGGGTCAATATTAAACGTGCGGCGTTTACCGGAACAGACACAGATTGGTCCGCATTTGATGGATTCACATTCTGGGCTAATAACACGTCGCCAAGCAACAAAAATATGGATCTCAATATATCGCTAGTTACCGATGCACCTAAAGGTGAGTTTTCGTTAAAAGAAGGAGGAGTCGTGAACTTCTACTATGGAGCCGACGGCTGGAAGTCGACTGCGCTCGGTGGAGGCTCGCTTTCCATTCCTGCCGGCTACAAAGGAATGGTTCGAATTCCTTGGAGCGCGTTCGCTCAGTCCGCATGGCAAGGCTGCGATGCTTGCAATGCTGTATTCGATGCGAGCAAAGTGCTTCAAATTCAATTCGGTTTTGGTCCTAAAAATCAAGCGGACAACATCCTCAGCATCGACCAGATTGGCCTCTATGCGTTAACGGGCAGAACAAGCGGATCTGGAGGAGGCACAACGACACCTCCTGCCGAACACCCGAGCCCGCCAGCTTGGGCAACAACGGAAGGAACGCATGCTTTGGCGTATCAGCCTGCACCGGTAGATAATCCGCTCAAGGGCTTCCTTCCTTTCTACGATGCAGCTGAGGAAGCTTATTTCAAAGAGGGCGATGATTGGAGAGATCGGCCTACACAGCTTCCATACAGCTTAGAGTTTTTCTACTTGCCGCTGAGCAAGCTGATGAACAATTTGGATGACTTTAACTGGTCTGAACTGGATAAACGGCTTGCAGAGGTGGCGTCCCGAGGCAATCAGTCCGTATTCAGGGTTTATCTGGACTATCCGAACAAGCCTTCAGCAATCCCGCAATTTCTAATCGATGAAGGGCTGAAGACTTATCAATATGAGGAATTTGACAATGGCAAGGATGCCACGAGTTTGGCGCCTGACTATAACGATGAGCGATTATTGGAGGCTTTGGACAATTTCATTGGTGCGCTAGGAACGCGATATGATGGCGATCCCCGAATCGGGTCCATCATGATTGGGCTAATCGGCTTCTGGGGCGAATGGCATACGTATCCCTATGACGGGAATCTGAAGTCGCCTAATCTGATGCCAACAGACGCCAACATGAAGCGGGTTCTTACCGCAATAGACCACGCGTTCGACGAAACGCAGCTCGTATTAAGAAATCCAATGGAGAATAGCACGCTTAAAACCAAAAATTTCGATGTCGGCTACCATGATGATTCCTTTGCCTTCCAGACACTCCCGCCAAGCTTAGGCGGACAAGGCTGGCATTTCTGGGGCAAAGTCAATGACGCAGGAGTAACGGAGTTCTGGAAGACGAATAGCATGGGCGGCGAGATGAGACCGGAAATTCAAGTGAAAATGTGGAATAACGATCCGCCTAGATACAATGAACCATCGACGCCGATCGAGGGGGCGCAGGGAGAGGATTATTACACGAGTCTTGGCTTAACCCATGCATCTTGGTTGCTTGCTCAAGGAATTTTCCAAACTCCTCTGGATCCAGAGCCTCTGGCTAGAGCTACGGAAGGCTCGCGCAGAATGGGCTATGAATATTATGTGCCTACCGCCTATCTGGACGCGACTAACGGAAACCTGAAAGTAGGAGTAGAGCTTGAGAACAAAGGAGTAGCGCCGTTCTATTACAACTGGAAGGTTGAACTTGCTGCCAAATCAGGTAATGGCATTATTAAAATATGGAATCCGGATTGGGATTTGGAAGGCATTCTTCCAAATACGAATGGATTTGATAACAACAAGCGGTTTGAATTCACTAACAATCCGGAATTAAGCAATGGAAGCTATCAAATTTTGATGCGCTATGTAAATCCGTTAGAAGAAATCAATGCAGATGCCAAGACATTTAACTTCGCAAATGCTGAGCAAAATGCAAACGGTTGGCTGAATCTGGGCAGCGTAGACGTATTCAATAGTGCTGCTGAAGCCCCAGTAAGAGTTACGGGATTAACGGCGACAACGCCTGTCCAGGTACAATTGGCTCCAGGTGCAAGCAAGCAAATGGACGTTACCGTAACTCCGGAACAGGCAAGCAATAAAAGAGTCGTCTGGTCTTCCGCAGACCATAAGGTTGCCTATGTGTCAGCCGCAGGCTTGGTCACGGCAGTTGGTATTGGCCAAACCGTCATTACGGCTAAGACTTCGGATGGCAATCTGGAGAAGTTATTTCATGTAACGATCTCTTCCGAATCAAACCCGCCATCTGGCGGGACTGGCGGCACGTCAACACCGCCTACAACATCAACACCGGAAATAACGGACAAAGGAATTAAGCTGGGACAAGACGCTGTCATGCTTGTTCCAACAACGAATGAGAATGGCGTTATTGAGATGGTAGCCACCATTGATGCGAAGAAGCTTCAGGATGCCTTCCATGCCCTTCTTACAGGCTCGACTTCCGCAAATTCAAAATCGGTTATCATCAAACTGAAAAATGAAGGTAGAAATACGAAGGTTAATATTCCATCATCTGCATTTGCAGGTGTTGCGAGTGAGCTGCCGGAAGCGTCAGTCATGGTAGAGACGGATTTCGGAAGCTACAAGGTTCCTGTCAAAAGTTTGGGATTAGCCACATTAGCGAAAAAGCTGGGCGTCGGTCCTGAAGAAATGACCATAAGCATCGTCATTAGCAGAGCTGCAGACAGTGTAGCAGACCTAATGTCTGAACAGGCAAGCAAAGAAGGGTTGACATTGCTTGCCCCTGCACTGGATTACAACATCTTTGCTCAAGCTAACGGAAAATCGATGGAGATTACCGGCTTCGGCAGCACCTATCTGGAAAGAACGGTTATGGTGCCGGGAGCTGTAGATCCAACAAAAACGACGGCACTTCTATTCAACCCGGATACAGCAACCTTTTATTTTGTTCCATCCGTTCTTTTAGCAAATGGCGGAAATACAGAGGTTGTCATCAAACGAAATGGAAATAGCATTTATACGGTAGCCTCGGGCAGTAAGGCGTTCACTGATCTTTCTGGCCATTGGGCTCAATCAGACATCGAGCTGCTAGCCTCTAAGAGAATGATTAATGGGGTTTCGCTTAACGGCTTTTCGCCGGACAAACCGATTACTCGCGCAGAGTTCACAGCCATACTCGTTCGTTCTCTCGGATGGAGTACGCTAAGTACGGACGCCGGTTTTAGCGATGTGTCCAAAGGGGACTGGTTTGCAGCTCCGATTGCAGCAGCGGTTGAAGCGGGAATCATTGAAGGCTTTAGTGATGGTTCATTTAAACCCAATGAACGAATCACTCGCGAGCAGATGGCGGTTATGCTATCGAGAGCTCTGGGCTATGTGAACAAATCCGTCCAAGCCAATGAAAAAACGCTTGAGAAATATACGGATAACGGTTCCATCAGTGCTTGGGCCAAACAGGCGATAGCTGAATTGCTCACCGCTCAAATCATCCAAGGCAAGTCAGAGCAGACGCTGGATCCTGGCGCTCATGCAAGCCGAGCGGAAGCGTCTGTCATGATGAAACGGTTCTTGCAGTTCGTACAGTTTATTAACTAAATAATAAATGAGGTTAAGGAGCACATGAGTTTAGAATTCATGTGCTCCTGTTCTATGACGGCATCGTATTCACCTTGAAAAAATTAGTGTAGACTAGCTTTGAGGCTCTACAGTATAGGGGGTTGTGCTTTTCGATGAAACCTGCTGTTATTGGAATCGTTGTCATGCTTTTCGCGTCTCTCCTGTACATCCTATACAGCAACTTCGGACCCGATGCTTCAAATAAGCCGGGAATCCAAAATGCCAATACAGCGGATAAACAAGTAGAAGACGCGCCAGCATCATTTGTCACGCTGAAGGTCATCATGCCTGGCGATTTGTCGGTGCGCATGGGTGACTTCGTTGAGAATGAACTGAATGACCGATTGAAAAAAGATTTAAATATGAAGCTTGAATTGACGTATATCCCGTGGTCTAATTACCAGCAAAAATTGGAACTGGCCTTATCCACCGGAGAAAATTACGATTTGTTCTGGTATGGCGGACCCTTCGTCTCTGTTTATTATACGAAGGGATATATTCAGCCTTTAGATGAGCTGCTGAACCAATACGGGCAGGATCTGATTAAACATATTCCCGATGAGAACTTTAAGCAGAAACGGATTGACGATAAGCTTTGGGCAATACCTTCGCAGGCGTTTACGTCAGCAGGAAAATTTTCTTCCGTCATGGTTCGCCAGGATTTGCTAGAGAAGGCCAGCATGTCGGAAATAAAGACAATTGCAGATTTAGAACTATTTTTCAAAAGAATGCAGGCCATAGATCCGAGTTATTACGGCTATTTGGAGACGGACCGAGGCCATGAAATGCTGTGGCGCGAACTAACGGATCGAAACTACTCTTCATTGGATGAGCGAATGTTATTTATGGTTGACGAGGATTCAGGCGAGATTCTAAGTTATGTGGAATCTGATTTGTACAAGCAGGTGGCTCATTTACGCGAGTCATGGGTGAATATGGGGATCATTGACAAAAATTTAGTGGGCAATCCGGCAGCGAAGATCGATCAGGAGAATGCAGGCAAGCTTCTTTTTCGAGTAGGCGCGGTTTCCAGAGCGATGGAGAACCTGCAGACGGCACGGAATGCCGATCCCAATGCCAGGCTGCGCGAGTATTATCTTGCTAAGAAGAAACCTAAGTTTATCACTACCCCAAGCAATGAAGCTTTCATGATAACTGCGGCATCGGAAAACCCTGAACGTGCGATGATGTTTATGAATTGGATTTTGCAAAACAAAGAAAATTATAATTTTATTATTTATGGGGTAGAGGGGAAGGACTATGAGCTGGAAAACGGTAAAATCAAGCAGTTAACCAATGACCAGTTAATATACGAATGGATGTGGCGCAACAAGGACTATTTTCTCGCACCTGCCAGTGTAGAGGATGACATTATCGATGACATGCTTGCGAATGACGAGAACTCTCGCATTTCCAAGCTATTCGGCTTTCATTTCAATGAGGCGTCCGTCAAAAATGAGATGGCGCAGGTCATGGCGGTCTATAAGGAAAAAATTGAGCCTATCAATTTTGGATTGGCCAGTTACGAAGAGTACTATGAGGATGCAATCGCAGCGCTCAAGAAGGCAGGCTTTGACATTGTATTTGCCGAATTGAAGAAGCAGTTCGCGGAATTTCAACTCCAACATTAAGATGCTGCCC
This sequence comes from Paenibacillus luteus, assembly GCF_006542765.1. GTDB lineage: Bacteria > Bacillota > Bacilli > Paenibacillales > Paenibacillaceae > Pristimantibacillus > Pristimantibacillus luteus. The sequence continues at coordinate 115,620 of NZ_SKCD01000014.1, read as the reverse complement.
GAATTTGGAGAGGACGATCGGTCATGAGCAGATTCAGCATATTTACCAAGCTAATAGCCACGTTGTTCATTTTACTTATTCCAATCTTACTTTTATTTGCGGTGTCGAACCGAACAAGTACGCGTGTATTGACGGACGAAATTATTAAGGTGAAGCAGTATCAGATTGAAACGTTTGCCAACCAATTGGATGAGTTGTTTTTCCGGCTGGATACCTATAAGAAAATGCTGTACGAAAGCACGGATGTACGAAATTTAGCCTATCCCGATTTGCTTGACGATGTCTTAGATAAGTATAGAATCAATCGAACGGTCTCCGAAGAAATTAATCGGCTTGCCGGTTATGGCGATTGGAAAGCCGTGATTGCCGTTCTCTACCCTCGTACTGGAATCGTCATCAAAAGCAACTCCAGCCTAAATGCGCTTCCGAAACAGTTTCCCGCGCAGGATACATTTTGGCAATACTATTCCGATCCTAATGAAGACTATTTTATGGAAATATTGTCTTATCCGGAAAATTCAGCGGAGTCAGGCGATGCGCATATGAGAGTGTTGCTTAAATTCGGCGTGGCAGCCTTGCGCAGCGCGTTATCTGAATTTAAAGGCAATGGCTCGGGAGATCCCTTCTTGTATCATCCGGGAGCAGATCCTATTTATAATTACACCGTAAACGTAGATCAAATTGACGAATTTCTTCCTAGGCTTGGAGAGATCGACAGCTCAATGGAAAGCGGATACATGCTGCTTAAATCCGATAAGACGAGGTTTCAGGTCCACTATCAAAAGCTGGAATCCTTAGGCTGGTATCTGGTTGATTACGTGCCCATCAGCCATATTATGGCGCCCATCAGCCGGAATCAGACGATGTTTTATGTGATAAGCGGAATGCTTCTGTTTATGGGGGCGTATCTTGCTTTTGTGATGTATCGTAATATTCAAATCCCCTTCCGTAAACTGATTCAGAACATGAATTTGATCGAAAAAGGCATCTATTCCGTAAGGATGGTGGACAAGCCCAAAGGGGAGTACCGATTTCTATATGAGAAATTCAACTCCATGGCTGCAAAAATAGAGAAACTGATCGAGGATGTGTTTAAAGAGCAGCTTCGGTCGAAGGATGCGACGCTGAAGCAGCTGCAATCGCAGATCAATCCGCATTTCCTGTACAATACGCTGGCTTATATCAAAAGCATGATTGAGCTGAAGGAAGACAAAGCAGCCATTTCAATGACCATGAATTTGAGCAAGTACTACCGCTACACAACCAAGACGGGGAACAGAATGGTACAGTTGAAGGAAGAGCTGGATTTGGTCCATTTCTATCTGGAAATCCATTGCATGCTGAGAGATGATTTTGAATTTCATATCGAGGTTGAGCCGCAGATGGGAGACCTGGAAATTCCGCGGTTAATCGTTCAGCCACTTGTTGAAAATGTCATCCTTCATTCGTTCAATAATCATTCAGAATATGGTTTGATTCGAATCCGGTGCTGGAGAGATGGAACCATGAACCATGTAGCGGTTGAAGATACGGGCACGGGCATAGATTATGCGGTAATCGATTCGATTAGAAGAAAGATTCATTCGAGCAATGAAGAAATAGAGTCCGGCCTAAAAAATGTGCATCAACGTCTGCGTCTAATGTACGGTGGCGACTCAGGTTTGCTGCTCAGCCAATCGAAATTAGGCGGGCTTTGCGTAGAATTATGCTGGAGCGGCAGGGAAGACGCGTCTTGAACTAAGGAGGGACAAGGATGTACGAGATATTAATCGTGGACGATCACACACACTTGGTTGACAGTCTGGCGATTGGGCTTCCGTGGGAGCAAATGGGGATCACCAATGTCTATAAGGCTTATTCCGGCGAGGAGGCCCTGGAGCTGCTCAATTACCGTTCCGTTGATATCGTGGTTACGGATATCCATATGAACGGAATGACTGGACTTGAATTGATCGCCCGAATCAATGAGAAATGGAAAAACACAAAAGCGGTGATTATAACCGGATTTGATGAATTTCAATATGCGAAGGAAGCCATCCAACAGCAAGTAAGCGATTATCTCTTGAAGCCGGTATCGAATGAGGAATTGGAGCAAACCCTAAGAGGCATTATTAATCGGATTACAGAAGAAGGAAATGAGCTGTTGAATCAGCAAAAATTCGTTTACCGTTTCCGCGAAAGCCTGCCCAAATTAAGAGAGCTGTTCTTGTATGAACTGATATCCGGCAAAAACTACCCCATAGCTGCCTTGAAGGACAAAATCAATCTCTATGGGCTTCCATTCTCTGTTGAAAAGGAAGTGATCCTCTTAGGTATGAGAGTGGAGGAGGATTATTCGAATACGGATCTTTACAGTCTCTCGTTGATTGAATATGCAATGTTTAACATCGTAGAAGAAGTCTTTTCAAATAAATTTAATGTGATGTATTGTAAGGACTCGCATGATTATTTGATTTTCTTGGTTCAAGTAAGTTCAACAGAGCAGTCAGACAAAGAAAACTCCGCTATGGTAGAAGATTTGGCTAGGCTCTCCCAGCATCAAATCAAATTGTATTTAAAATCGAAGGTTTCCATCGTACTGAGCAATTGGGGGGGATTTCCGAAAGACATCCTGTCGATGTACCATTCTGCTTTATCCATCTACACCGATTACATCGGTTATCAGACGGAAAGCTTTTTTCATGTGACGCAAATAAAAGAAGAGTTCGAAATTCAGCCGCTCGCAGAGCTTTATCGTTCTCAAACGTTAATGGAGTTAATTGATATCGAACAGTGGACGGCATTTGAGAGCAAGCTGAACCGGATATTCGATGAGCTTGAACGTGCGGGCAATGGAGTTCGTGAATACGGGGTTGAAGTATACGTTACGTTGCTGCAAACCTACTCCTATTATTTGCACAAGAAAGGCAAACGGATCTTTGAAGTGTTTGGAAGAGATATCGAGAAAATGCTGAAAGTGGATGCCAGCTGGAGCGTGGGGCCGTTAAAAGAATGGGCTTTCGCCAGCTATGTCCAAATCAAAGCATACAGCCACAGCCGTTCGGATAATATTCGATTTGACTTGATGGATCGAATTCGCCGCTTTATACAAGAAAACGTAAAGGATATCACCCTTCAAACGGTAGCTGATCATGTCAATCTGCATCCCGTATATGTATCCAACTTATTTAAGCAGGAAACGGGAGAGAACTTCTCCAACTATGTGCTTCGCCTGCGAATGGAGAAAGCGGTACAAATGTTGAAGCACAAGGATTTGAGGATCAGTGAAATTGCGCATGAGGTTGGCTACCAAAAACCGCAGTATTTTATTAAGCTGTTTAAATCCCACTACGGGATGACGCCGCAAGAATTTAAGAATAGTTTATGAGGCGGGATGGCGGGGAAGCAAATAAAGGTACTTGACCGGGAGGCTTGGAACATCTGATGCTATTATATGCAGAAAAACCGCGATTTCCGCGGTTTCTGCTGCATAGATGTTCTTATTTTTAAGAAGTGACTTATTTAGCAATATTGCATAAAGGGGGAATGATTTTTTCTTTTTATTGAAGAACAGGTCTCAGATATAAGGACACTTTTACTTTTACATCATGACCTATTTATCAATTAATTTTGTAAAGTAATGATATTATCATTTACAGAGAAAAAAAGTGTTTTAATATTAGCTCGTTTATTTCCATTATTACTAGGTGTCTCGACAGTAATATCGATTTGATAATTACCATCTTCTACCTTTTCCAATGTAACTTTTTCTACACTTTTTTCATTTAATGATATATGGCCTTTGAAAAAGGTATCATCTTTGATCAACTTTGGTGAATCTGCTATCTTTCGAGTAAAAAACTTATAAGATCCTGTAATTTCGCGCTTTTCCTCCCGATTTAAAGAAATGATAATATTTAACTGAATGTTTTGATTTGTTAAATTTTCTGATGGAAAACTCGCATCAATGACTATTGTGTCCTCGGTAGGTTCTTTAATTGGTTTTGATTCAGTTTTCTCGCTACAGCCAGTTAAAACGATAAGGAGAAGAAAGAATATAAAGTATTTTTGTCTCATCACGATGTGTCTCCTTTCGATAAGAAGCCGTTATCAGACCACATAATGGATAATCACAATTTAGGAATACGTTATAGAGTTTTGTTTTATGCATTCTTTTGCGTTAGTGCTGTATCCGAGAGTTTTCCATTTAGCCCAATACTCGCTGAATGTATTAACTTTTGAATCGTACATTGCACGATATATTGAACTGAATGAAAAATTGTAGATATCCGTACCATCATTCGTTGAATCATACATATCCCAGAGTGCTCCTGCCACACGTCCTTCTACACTATCACCGCTTGAGAACGAAGAAGTATTTTCAAGATTATCGGTACTTCCCCCTGTGTACTCATAAATTGGACTAAAGTTAACATAAAGAGATATAAAATTCGCCCATCCTTCAACCCATGCACAACCTTGGCTTGAAGCAGTTCCCATATAATGCGGACTGCAACTTGGAGATGACGGCATACTTCCATAAATATTATACATATAGTTATGAGCAATTTCATGAACTGTAACCGACTTTGATGATGGACTATTTTGATTCAGGTAGATTTTTCCTCCATGGGTATAGTATGAGCCACTCGTATTTGTTGGATACCAAACAATTGTAATAATTCCGCCATTTACATAACTTCCAATAGTTTCTTTGGTTCTTACAATATCCTCAAAACTCCAAAATGCTTTTTGCTGATCAGAACCACTCGTCACATACCACGTACCGATGCTACCGCCTGTTGAAAGATCACTATACTGAGTGTAACTATAGTATAGCCCACCACTTTGATTTTGCACCTCGCCGTACGAAGGGTTTTTAGAGTAAACGCGTACTTCCCATAAGTTAGATTGAGAAGGTGTATTATAAGATGCTGACCAATTACCTGAGGAATCTGTATAGGTAGTTGCTGCTGTTCTCCAGATATAAAACTGATCCCGATAGAGAACTTCAACAAGAGCGTATCTAACATTTGTTGTTCCACCATCACGTGTATACCTCGACCATTTTCCTGAAGAATTCACTAGTGCGTTCACACTAATTGTATCTTGTTGAATTTGTTCTACTTCACCAGGTGATGCTTGGCTTTTCCCATATTCATTTGAAAATGGTTGGGATAAAATTTGTGTTTTATCTCCGTTTATTCGTTCAGCTGGTAAATATGATGGTAATTCTATATCCCAACCATTTTTAATTCCTTTAGCTGTAACATGAAAGAAGACAGTTTCTTCATTTGCAATTATTGTTCCATCATTTTGATATCCTTTAGCTGTGACTACTAGTTTATAGTACACACCTATTTTTAATGCATTCAAAGAGATAGGCACACTTTGTGAATGGTTAATTTGTAATCCCTTTTGGTTAATTTTTTGTTGTATTATTGATTGAATTTGAATCCTATCATCAGCAAGTTGATTGAGTTCATAAGAAACTTCAATTTCATTATCTGGATCTTTGTTAAGAAAAATAGATGTGTTGAAAATGGCATTCCAATCTGTTTCAGATTCTTTTTCGGAATCTAGTTTTACGCTAATTGTAAGAGAATCATTGAGAGGCTCATACGTCCGAACCTCATTAGTATTTATATCAGCAGAATAAGATGCCGCTGTAGCTAAACTAGGAAGGAAGATGGAGCCACCTTCATCTGCACCAAGACCCAATGAACCTATTAATACTGATGTAACAGTTAACAAGGATATAATCAGCTTTTTTGATTTTTTTTGCACCTATAAAACCTCCTGTTTTTAGCGATATTCGCTTGATAATAACTATGATTGAGAATGTGAATAATTATAATAAAGAACTAACTAATTACTCTTTACTATTCCTTCTCAAAATCATTATTCCAACAATGGGCTCTAAACCTCCTCTCTAAATTAAAGTAGGTTAGGTGAAATCATGTTGCATACTTATATAACGTTTGTTACATGGATAATCTTACGGTATTTTCAAAAAAAACTTAAATTATTTATTCCATATAATAGATGAAATAGGTTTAAAGTAATAGCTGACCAGAGATCTTATGGAGCATATACAAGTATAATAATCTGTCTGTCCAAGTAGGGAAGCCTCAGGAATAAGGAATCTAGTATCTGATCTGAATAAGCTCAAGGCATTTGAAAAATAACCTAGCAATTAATTTCATTAAATTTCCTTTAAACCCAATTATGAAGTATAATAAAATGAAGAAATTGAAATATAATTTTATATTAATTGTTTAAAATGGCCGTTTGGCACCGCGGAGGACCTTTTATGAAACAATGGTTTTACATGTTGCGTAGCCCATTTAACAGTTTAGATATCGACACACAAAATTGGGTATATCGATCTTTCTATCAATTCGTGTATAAAGACATATATTTTATGACGCGTGATCATGCACTTACTGAAGATATTATTCAAGAAGTATTCATCAAATCATCCGCTAAAGTGCATCAGCTACGTTTGAATCCCTACATACCAAGTTGGATTAAAACAGTTGCAAGGAATACTACCATTGATTTTTTGAGAAAGTTAAAAAAAGAACGTCAGATGTTAAGCACTTCCTGGGTTAATATAGTTGATATCAATCTAAATGAAACATGTGTTGCAATAGAGTTTGAATTAAGAGAAAGAAATAAGCTGCTTTATCAGACAATCAACGAGTTGAAGCAGGACTATCAAACTGTGCTAATACTGTTTTATATAGAAAGCAAATCATACAGGGAGATTTGTGAATATCTTCAAATCACGGAGAGTGTCCTTACTCAGCGGATGGTGCGGGCAAGAAAAAAATTACTTAACCACTTTCTAAGAAAGTGGGCTGATGATAATGATTGAATCAGATGTAAAGGACCGCAGGGCGATTTACATAAGTAATTATATGTTTGTGTACGCAGCGATCAAGTTTCTTTAGAATCTCGCCATACTATCTGGAAATTTTATAAGTACTTTATAGGTCATGAACTTGAAGACATTAATTAGTTGAGACAAAAAAACTGGTAACTAACGCTCTCGTTGGAACGATGTATACATTACATGGTACGGTCCTGATGACATCGACCCCAAGGGGTCTTTTTTTTATTTGGCAGGCATTTTTGGGAAATTGTCAAACCGCATTCCCTGTGCGAAAACATGAAAAATTAATAAAGATTATTCAGGTGTTAATCAGTCTTAAACAGGAGTTAATAAAGATGGGGTATGATACTAGTTGAAGCGAAGCGAGAAGCGTTTGGCTAGAACTGCTAATCTTAATGATATAGAGGGATGTTATGTCGATTCGTGCTCGTTTATTGTTATCCTATATATTAATGTCTTTCCTGCCGTTGATTCTGTTAGCCGTTACCGTGTACATCGTTTTGAATGCTTTTGTGGGTGACTTTATTGGGCGTTACAATCTTGACTTTAGCCATAATAATAACCCCTTTAAGACTATCTTAGCACAGGAAAAAGAGGTCTTTACCGATATGAAGCTGCAGGCCTCTACAAATCCTGACCAACTGCTATTGGAACCATTGTTGCTTGAAGGCTGGGATAGCAAGCTTAAAGAAATGAATATGGCTATTGTTTTGCTGAAAAACAATCAAACGGTGTATGCGTCTACTTCTTTGGATAAAGCGGAGGTCGTTAAAGCGTTTGATCATGATGAGATAACCGGCAGCTTTGTTGATTTTTTCTTCATTTCAAATGGCTATACTTTTCAATACAATGATCTGAGCGAGGGCAGTTTTTATATCGTGACGGATATCGGGCCCTTGTCTGAATTTATTGGGAAATACTTCGTTATTTCCGTTTTGTTATTGGTTTTTATTCTTTTGCTCACCAATGGCGCGCTTACTTATTTTGTATTTCGCAGTACGGTTACCCCGTTAAAAGCATTGCGACGCGCCGTTGACCAAATCAAGCAGGGCAATTTGGAATTCGCTGTGAATTTTAAAAAAGATGAAATTGGTGGCTTGTTTCAAGCCTTTGAAGAAATGAGAGAGCAATTAAAGCATTCGATTGGCATACAGCAGCAGTATGAGGAAAATCGGAAGGAGCTCATCTCGAACATTTCGCATGACTTAAAAACGCCAATTGCGAGCATTAAAGGTTATGTAGAAGGGATTTTAGATGGCGTAGCCGACAACCCGGATAAGATGGATAAGTACATCAGAACCATTTATGCCAAAACGAAAGATATGGATCGTTTGATTAATGAGTTGTTTATGTTATCCAAGCTGGATATGGGTAAGATCCCGTTTTATTTTGAAAAGGTAGATATCATTGAATTTCTTGAGGATTGTACGGAAGAGATGCAATTTATTCTGAATGAAAAAGCGATCACACTTACATTGGAGTTATCAACGAATGAACCTGTTATGATTACGGGGGACCGTGAAAAGCTTAAGCGAGCCATCAGCAATATTTTAGATAATGCCGTTAAATATATGGATAAAGAATGGGGAACCATTCGGATTCGAGTAGATGAAGAAAGCGAATGGGTCAAATTGCTGTTTGAAGATAATGGGCAGGGGATGCAGCAGGACGAGCTTCCTTATATATTTGAACGATTTTACCGTTCCGATCTATCGAGAAATTCGGAGACGGGTGGCAGCGGACTAGGTTTAGCTATCGTCAAACAAATTATTGAAGAGCATGGCGGAGAAGTACAGGCTGCAAGTGAAATTGGAGTTAGCACAAGTATAACGATTAGGCTAAGGAAGGTGAGGGGACATGAGTAGAATCTTAATTATAGAAGATGAGAAAAGCATTGCCGAGCTGGAGCGGGACTATTTAGAAATCAACGGATATCAAGTGGACGTGGAGCATAGTGGCGATAAAGGATTAATTCTTGCTTTAAACGAGTCCTATGATTTGATTATTCTTGATGTTATGCTGCCCAAAGTAGATGGCTTTGAAATTTGCCGTAAAATTCGCAGCGAAAAAAATACACCGATTATTTTGATCTCCTCTAAAACGGAGGACATCGATAAAGTCCGTGGGCTAGGCCTGGGCGCTGACGATTATATCATTAAACCGTTTAGCCCAAGTGAAATGGTAGCTAGAGTAAAAGCGCATATTTCTCGTTATGAGCGTTTTCTAGGAAAACAGCAAAATGAAGAAATAAGTCTGGGCGGACTCCGGATTGATAAACTGTCGAGAAGAGTCTATTTGAATGAAACGGAGGTGCAGTTTACGACCAAGGAATTTGATCTTCTCTCATTTCTGGCAGCAAATCCGAATCGTGTTTATAGCAAGGAGCAATTGTTTGATCGGATATGGGGCTCGGAGTCTCTTGGGGATCATAATACAGTGGCGGTACATATCCGTAAATTGCGTGAGAAAATCGAGCCGGACAGCTCCAATCCGCAATACATTGAGACGATATGGGGAGCGGGATATAGGGCTAGGCACTGACAAATGGTCTTTGTGTCAATAGACTTCCAGCGAAACAAGCTGGAGGTCTTTTTTTCGTTTTTTTTATTTAAAAATGTTTATCAAAATTTAATACATTATTATTTTATCAACCAAAGGTTTTTAGCGGCAGATAATATGGCGCAGCTAGAATTGTAAATATAGAAAATAGAACCGAATGCATAAAAGGAGAAGTCAAACATGAAAAAGATTGTACGTATGGTTGTTTATTTATTAGCCTTTATCCTTCCGCCTGTCGTTGCGGGATTAGCCAGCATTAGCAGCTTGCCGAAGGCTGGTAGCTTCACCGTACAGCCTTCCGCGGAACAGATAGCCGGCAATGCAAAGCCCCCTGTGTATGACTCGCAAAAACCAACCGTGGCTATCATGCTCGGCGATGAGAAAACCGAGGCGATCGACTTTATGGCGCCCTACGAATTGTTTGCAGCATCCGAGTCCTTTAACGTTTATGCCATCGCTCCTGAGAAACGAGCAACTACGTTAACGGGAGGACTCAAAGTGATGCCTCATTATTCCTATGTTGAGCTTGATGAAATGCTGAAGAAGGAGCCGGATGTCATCGTTATCCCTTTCATCCCTCCAGGCTCGGAGAAGGGGCAGCAAGCGGTACGTGATTATTTGATTAAGCACTCAACCGAAAAAACAATTTTGTTGTCCATTTGCAACGGAGCGGAAAACTTGGCAAGCACGGGGTTATTGGACGGGTTGTCGGCAACGACCCATTGGGGAGATATTGGCGGGGTGGAGAAAAGATATCCTAAGGTGAACTGGGTTCGTGGACTAAGGTATGTGGACTCTGGCCATATCGTGAATTCCTCTGGCCTTAGCTCTGGCATCGACGCATCGCTCTATGTGATAGCTAAATTTGCCGGTGAAGCTACCTCCAATAGATTGGCCGAGAGCATAAATTACCCAACATATCATTTTGTTAACAACCCTGAAATGGAGCAGTATCAATTACAGATGAGCGATGCCTATGTTTATTTAAATTATGCATTTAAGATGAAGGAGCCAACGGGCGTACTTCTCTACCAGGGAATGGATGAGCTTTCGTTAATCACTTTATTCGATACCTATGCAGCAACCGGAACGACTGATCTAATCACAATTGCTAATACGATGGAACCCATTCGGACAAAACACAATCTTTATCTCTTCGCTCAGCACGATTTTGCAAGTGCGCCAAAAGTAGACAGAATGCTGCTGGCGGGAGCTGAAGTGAAAGAGCTCGCCAACACCGATTTAGAACATTGGAATAGCTTGAAGACTGATACAGAGATGGTCTATTTGAATGCGAATGTTCCAGACCGCTACGTTCTGGAGCCGATACTGGAGGATCTGGCGAAACATACGGATATTTTGACGGCCAAATACGCTGCAAGGCGATTGGAGTATAGAGGCGAGGACATGCATTTGGGAGGGAGTTTTGTTGCATTTGGCAACGTGCTAAAACCGCTGGTGATTGGATTGTTATCTTTACTGCTGGTCATTTATTTAGATAATCGATTTATTAAGAAAAGAAAGAGCAAACGCCCAATAAACTAAACCATTCATGTAAGTAAAGGCCCAGTTGAGTTCATCAACTGGGCCTTTACCATACAGTGAAAATGACAAGTGCATCACCATTCCATTACTGCTCACTAAGGTTATTAACGGACATCCGGTCTTCGGAATGTATTTGTGAAACCTTAGTAGAGTTCAATACGTCAGAAGGAGTAAATTCTATTATTTTGGAATGGCGTCATATTGTTAACGATTAAAAATTTTGAATAATACAAGTAAGGAACAGTCTTATAGAAAACGGAGGAATTAAGATGATAAACGCTAAGATATTGTTCGGAACCGTTTGGATTGCGCTTGCCTTACTACTTGGGGCCTGCTCCCAGCATGAAAATAACAATGTTGCTAAGGATAATATAAATAATGCAAAATCGACAGTTGTCGAAAATGCAAATCCAGAGAAAATTGCATTTCATGAAGGAGTCACTATTGATATTACGCAGTATGAAAATGAAGAACAATATCATTCGCTTTTACAAACACTACAACAAAATCTCAAGGCTATTGTTCAAAAAGACAAGGCCGAGTTTGAAGAAGGATTTCTATCACAAGCAGCAGTTGAGGCAAATATATTCTGGATAGAAAATTCGAATAGGTATCAATTTTTAGGTAAACCAATTATCACCGAACAAAACGCATATCGAATTGATATTTCAGTAGAGTATAGGACTAGTGACGATGGAAAAATAAAAACTACAATATATAATTTTGGGAAAAATGACGATGGCGATTGGAAAATTACTCTTATCGATTAATTATCTATTTGCACTATGAAGATGCTCATGCCTATTTGGAAAGACGAAACGTAAACAGACGAAGTTCCGAGTGTTTCCATTTTCACTTCGTCATATGCGATTCCAAGGGTTGAGGAAGCCGACGGCTGTAGCGATTTCTGTTGCCTTTAATGGAGTCACGGCCAGCATTTGCTTGGCATGGTTGATTCGGATTCGGTTAAGATAATTGTTGAAGGATTACCCCATTCTCTTCTTGAACAATTACGCGTTTGCAAAAGAGTACAAAACGACCGCCCCTGGGTGAATACCGGGGAGCGGTCGTTTGGCATTTTCGGAATGAGTACCGTACTCTATCTAAATTAACGCGCAGCTAGACCTGAAACAAATACGTTCAAAGGAGTAGCGGGGCGACCAAGCAGCGTCTCCAGATCAGCACTTTCTACATCAAGGGAGCCTGCACGAATTGGACCTTGCATATCTACAAACATCGCAACGACAAAGTCCGGCAATCCCGCATCGCGCAAAGCTTGGCCAAAGGCTGCGTCGTCTACCTCTATGACGTTAATTGCTTTGCCGAGCACCTCGCCCGTAATCGCGGCTAGCTCCGCTTGCGTAAGAGGCTTGCCGGACAGCTCGTAGATCGTATTGTCATGTCCTTCGCCAGCGAGAACAACGGCAGCCGCTTCGGCGTAGTCGCTGCGCAATGCCCAGCCTGCGCGTGCGCTACCGGCAGCATTCAGCCAAGGCGCGCCATGGATGGCACCTTGCACGCTGCCTGCTTCGTTCTCGGCGTACCAGTTGTTTCGCAGGAACGAATAAGGAATTCCCGTTGCGCGAATCGCTTCCTCTGTCGCGCGGTGCACTTCGGCAAGAGAGAGGGTACTTTCATCTGCTTTGGCTACGCTTGTGTAAGCAATGAAACCAACGCCTGCTTTCTTGGCCGCGTCGACAGCAGCTTGATGCTGACGAATGCGCGTGGCATTATCTCCGTCAGCGGAAACAATCAACAGGCGGTCTACGCCTGCAAAGGCTTGATCCAGTGTTTCCGGCTGATCGAAGTCACCGTGGCGTACATCAACGCCTTGAGCTTGCAAATGCGCTGCTTTTTCTGGCGTACGTACACTTACGGCCAGCTTCTCCGCAGGTACTGTCTTTAACAAAGTATCGATTACGATAGATCCAAACTGTCCCGTTGCACCAGTTACTAATATCGTCATTTTTCATTCCTCCATTGGGTATATGTTTATGAAAAAAAGGTATTCACAGCGTAGTTTGAAATTCTTATGGGAAGCGAAGCAATGTCCCTTAGGAATGGCTTCATTGTTCACATCCCTCTTGTAACTATAATAGTTACATGTCGGCGTGTTGTCAACCCGTGCTGTAAGAATAGCTGCTCATCCTACTTGAAAGAAGCTGACTTTTCATATCAAATGCTGCATTCGGAAGAATGCGGTTGTTTGTATTCTTTCCAGTATGCTATCGGATGAACCAATGAAAGTGCTATTTTACCTAATCAACGTATCATTACAATGATTTATTAGCTTGATAGAATGATGAAAACGGATACAAAGAAGTTAGACATCATGCGCATGAAGCCGGAGAGGGTGTTACGGATGAACGAGACAGGCGCCAGTCGCTTGGGAAGCAGGCTGTTTTTTATGGGACCTGCGCTGTTGATTTTTTTGGCGGTCATTATTGTGCCGATCAGTATGAGTATTTATTATAGCTTCTTCCAATGGAACGGAGTATCGGCAAAGGTTTTCAACGGAGTTGGCAATTTCAATCAGCTGCTTCATGATCCGATTCTATGGATTTCATTGAAAAATTCGGTGTATTTGACATTGGGAGCGCTTTTAATTCAGCTTCCGGTCGGATTATTTCTAGCGATTGTGCTTGGTTATAAGCTAAGAGGCTCCAATTTTATGAAAACGATTTATTTCACGCCGGTGATGCTGTCTACAGCGGTACTCGGCATCTTGTGGGGTCAAATCTACGATCCGAATTTCGGGCTATTGAACAATTTGCTGGTGCAGCTTGGACTGGATCAGTGGGCGCACGCGTGGCTAGGAGATGAAGCGACAGCGCTCGGTTCGGTTATCGCCGTTGTGGCGTGGCAGTTTATCGGCTTTTACATTATCGTTTACTTCGGTGCGCTTCAGGGAATCTCAGACGAGGTGCTGGAGGCGGCACGGGTAGAGGGTGCAGGAGAGTGGAAAATCATTTTCAGTATCCAGATCCCACTAATTTGGCCGACCATTACGTTCACAGTGCTGAACTGCGTCATCAATTCTTTGAAATATTTTGATTTGATTTATATTATGACCGGTGGCGGTCCGAATAATAGCAGTGAAGTGCTAGCAAGCTATATGATGAAAAATGCATTTCGGATGATGGATTTTGGTTACGGAAGCACCATCTCGACCTTCCTCCTGCTGTTTGGTCTTTGCCTTGCATTAATTATATCAAAGGTTCTGGGCCGCACTGGCGCCAGATTTCAATAGGAGAAAGGAGAGATGAAGATGAGCGCGACTCAAACGATGCAGCCGGCAGGGACACGCGGCAAAGGCTTATCCCGATTGCTGCTGTACGTACTGCTTCTGGTCCATCTCGTATTTACAGGATATCCGTTCGTATGGATGGTCATTTCATCATTTAAGACGAATAAGGAATACTTCGCCAACCCATGGGGGCTGCCGAAGTCCTGGCATTTCGATAATTATGTACAGGCATGGAACCAGGGAATCAACGGCTACTTGTTCAACAGCTTGTACATTACTTTTTTCTCCGTTGTCGGACTGCTGGTTGTAGCAACGCTAATCGGATTTTACTTATCGATTCGTCCTTTTAAAGGCTCGAAGCTGCTGCTGGGGGCGTTTTTTCTCGGCATGCTGATTCCGATCCACAGCACGTTGATTCCGCTGTTTACAATGGCGAACAAGCTTGGCGTATACGATACGTTTTGGGCATTATTTTTCCCTTATGTCGCTTTCAATCTCCCGGTTGCAGTCTTTATTGCCCACGGGTTCTTCCAAGGCGTGCCGAAGGAGCTGGAGGAAGCGGCGATGATTGACGGCTGCTCGATCTATCAAACCTTCTTTAAGGTATATTTTCCGATTGCGAAGCCTGTGCTCGCGACGATTACGATTCTTTCTTTCTTCAATATTATGAATGATTTCGTCTTTCCGCTGGTCATGGTATCCAAAGAATCGCTCAAAACCTTGCCGCTTGGCCTTATGATGTTTAAAGGAAATTTTAGTGCGGATTATTCACTCATTAGCGCGGCACTCGTCATTACGACCGCCCCCATTATTATTTTGTATATGTTTCTGCAAAAGTATATACAAAAGGGGGTGGTAGCCGGAGCGGTGAAGGGTTAATGGGCTGGCATGGAAAAAGGGGATTGCAGGCTTGAAGGAAAAAGAGAAGACGGAATAAGCCGCCTGTTTCATCATGCAGGGAGCCTGTTTGATTGAGCATGCGGCATTCGACACTCACTATACTAGGAGGAAATCAATATGAAAAAAGCTCTTATCTTACTATTAGCGATGATGATCGTAGTTGTGGCGGGCTGCTCTAGCGCAGGAAATAAAGCAGAGGGCGGCAAGAACGGAGAAGCCGCAGGCGATGTGACCAAGCTGACCATGTGGAGCATGGAGACGAGAAACAAGGCGATTATTGAAAAGTCGATTAAGCAGTTTAATGACGAGCATCCGAATATTCAGCTTACGGCCGAGTTCTTTGAGGACGAGGCGTTGAAAACGAAAATGAAAGTGGCGATTACAGGCAACCAGGTGCCGGATATTATTACGTACTGGAGCGGTGAAACCTTCGAAACTCTGGTATCCAACAGCATGCTGGGTGATATCACAGAGCAGCTCAGCAAAGATGAAGCCTTCAAAAACGATGTGCTTAACGGCGGTTTGGAAACGTTCTCTTATGACGGCAAAAACTACGGCATTCCGGTTCTGTTCAGCGGAGTATCCCTATGGTACAATAAGCAGATTTTTGAGGAAAACGGTCTGACTCCTCCGACAACTTACGCGGAGCTGCTTACGTTGGTGGATCAGCTTAACGCCAAAAATATCGTTCCGATTACAGTAGCAGGCAAAGACCGCTGGCCGGTTCTGCACTGGTTCTCTTATCTGGCACAGCGGATCGGTGGCATGGAGCCGTTCGAGAGCGCTCAAAAAGGCGAAGCGGATTTCACTCAGGACACGTTCGTAAAAGCGGGCGATATGCTTCGTGAGCTTGCGGTAGATCACAAGGGCTTCATTAACGGCTTCTTGGGTCTGGATTATGCGGCGGCGGAATCGCTGTTTACGAGCGGCAAAGCGGCTATGTACCTTCAAGGCGAATGGGCAATGAACTCCTTCCTGGACGATGATTTTGCCGATAAAGTAGGCTTTGTTCCGTTCCCGGCAGTAGATGGCGGCAAAGGCGGTATTAACATTTACCAAGGCGGCTTTGGCGCAGGCATGGCGATTTCTTCGAAGACGAATCAAGAGGCTGCTTATGAAGCAATCCGTTTCCTTACCGATTCCGTACAGCGGAAAGAAATTAACGAAGGCGCGAACATCAGCCCGATGAAAACGCCAGGACTTGACCAGTCGAAGATGAATCCGCTCTCGTATGCCTACGGCAGCTCGATCAGCAGCAGCCTGGAAGGATTCTTCAGCTATTACGACCAAGCGCTTGACGCCAAGCGTGCGGAGCAGTTCCTGAATTCGGTTGGCGCGATTGTTGGCCAAAACAAGATCAGCGTCAAAGACGAGCTGGCGAAAGTGAAGTAAGCTGTCAACAGTTAATTAGTAGCAACAACTAAATGAATTGCACTTGAAAATAAAGTTTCAGCGAAGCGAGAAGATCATTCTTGAGGAACGCAGTGTTCGCCTTTGCGGCCGTAAGAATGATCTCCTTGCGCAGCGAAATAGGAGGCGTTTACGATTAACGTAATCAACAATCCGATATTGCGGGGCTTCAACCCCGATCCTTCGATTATACGTGTCGGCGACGATTATTATATTGCGACCTCGACCTTCGAATGGTTTCCCGGCGTCCAGATTCATCACTCACGCGATCTGGTGAATTGGCGGGTGCTCACGCATCCGCTAGCTCGGGCCAGCCAGCTGGATATGATTGGAAATCCCGACTCGGGCGGAGTGTGGGCACCTTGTCTAAGCTATGACAACGGGACATTTTATCTAATATTTACGGATGTGAAGAGCCATATGGGACCCTTTAAGGACACCCATAACTATATGGTAACGGCTGCTGATATTAAGGGGCCATGGTCGGAACCGATTTATTTGAATAGCAGCGGCTTCGATCCTTCCCTATTCCATGACGAGGATGGCACCAAATGGGTGACCAATCTGACATGGGATCATCGGAAAGGTAAAAATCCGTTCGGGGGGATTGTCATTCAGCAGTATTCCGAGGAGCTGAAGGCGCTGACGGGGCCGATTCATACGTTATTCGGCGGTACGTCCCTTGGCTTGACCGAAGGGCCTCATATTTACCGTCATGACGGTTATTATTATCTGATCACGGCCGAAGGCGGCACGCGCTATGGGCACGCGGCCACCGTGGCCCGCTCGCGGACGCTGCTTGGCACATACGAAGCCGATCCGGCAGGCCCGCTCGTTACATCGGCGGACCGCCCTGAGCTGGAGCTGCAGAAGGCGGGGCATGCCAGCCTCGTAGAGACACAGGATGGACAGCTTTACATTGTCCACTTATGCGCGCGGCCGCTGAGTACGCTGGGAAGCTGCACGCTGGGCCGGGAAACGGCCATTCAACCAGTGGAATGGACAAAGGACGGCTGGTTGCGTCTGAGCAATATGGGCCACTCGCCACAGGTCCAAGTGAAAGCTCCCGGACTGCTGGAGCATCAACATGAGGCGGAGCCGGAGATCGAGCATTTTGACAGAGAAATGATCAGTATTCATTTGCATACGCTGCGTGAGCCGCTCGGGGATCAATGGGCAACATGGAAGGAACGTCCCGGTTATATGCGGCTTAAAGGAAGAGAGTCACTCTATTCCACGCACCGGCAGAGCCTGATCGCGCGACGCCAGCAATCGTTCACGGTGGATGCGGAAACCGTGGTTGAATTTGAGCCAGATACCTATCAGCAGCTAGCTGGACTTGTTTACTATTACAATACAAAGAATTATTATTATTTATGGATCAGTCGCGACGAGAAACTGGGCAAATGCCTAGGCTTGATGTCAAGCGACCGCGGCGTATATGACGAGCCGCTTGAGCAGCCCGTATCGATTGACGGGGCAGAGCGCTGCTATTTGAAGGCGGAAATCCGCCATGAAGCGCTGCAATTTTATTATTCGCTGGATGGGTTGGCTTGGCAGCCGATTGGCCCGGTTCTGGATGCCGGCAAAATATCGGATGAGAACGCGGAGCTGGTGAAGGATGGTTTTGCACTGGATCAAGGCTTCACAGGGGCCTTTATCGGCATTTGCGTGCAGGACTTGAGCGGACAGGCTAAGTATGCGGACTTTGATTATTTCAAGTATTCCGAAGGGTGAGATGATAATGAGCATGAATATGATGGATGCAGCCGTTATGAATAAACCGCTGGATATAGAGATCAAGAAAGTACCGGTTCCAACACCGAAGGACGATGAAGCGCTTGTCAAAGTTTACTGTATTGGCGTATGCGGCTCGGACGTTCATTACTATGAGCACGGAAGAATTGGCCGCTATGTGGTGGAGAAGCCGATTATTCTCGGCCATGAACTAGCTGGCGAGGTGGTTGCTGTCGGCAAGGGCGTAGCCAATGTAGCGGTAGGCGACCGCGTAGCCGTAGAGCCGGGCGTGGCTTGCGGACGCTGTGAATATTGCAAATCGGGGCGTTACAATTTGTGCCCGGATGTTGTGTTTATGGCAACGCCGCCGGTTGACGGCGCATGGGCCGAGTATGTAGCAGTACGCAGCGACTTCCTGTTCAAGCTGCCGGATGAGATTAGCTTTGAGCAAGGCGCTCTTCTGGAGCCGTTGTCCGTTGGCTTGCACGCGATGAACCGCGCGAAGGTTACGCCGGCAGACCGTCTGCTGGTTACGGGGCTAGGCCCAATCGGCCTGCTTGCGATTCAAGCAGCTAAAGTGTACGGCGTTAGTGAAATTTATGCGACCGACGTTGTGCCGTTCCGGCAGGAGCTGGCGAAGGAAATGGGCGTTACAGCGGTCATTGATCCGATGAAGGAAGATGTACAAGCTCGCATTGCCGAATTAACAGGCGGCAAAGGTGTCACAGTTATCGTCGAGACATCAGGAAATGGACGAGCAATCGCAGATACTATCCGTACGGTTAAGCGCGGCGGGCGCATCGTGCTTGTCGGGATGCCGGCAGCTTCCGAAATTTCGGTTGATGTGAATGCGATTATCGATGCCGAAGTGGATGTGCTCGGATTATTCCGCTATGCGAACACCTACCCGGGTGCTATTCAAGCACTCAGCCAGTCGAGCGTAGACATTGAGAAGGTCATTACGCATAAATATTCGCTTCAGGATACGAAGGCAGCGGTGGAAATGGCCCGCACACAGAAGGACACTAGTATAAAAATTATGATTTATCCAAATAAATAAACCGTATGCGGACAAAACCTATCCACTCGTGTAAGAGAGGATAGGTTTTGTGCCAGTTTCTCTGGAGGAACAAGCAATTGGGATATCTCAAAAAAATAGGACTGGATCAGACGAGAGGTCAAATTTTTTTCAGCTTTATTTTGACGATGACACTGGTCCTGCTGCTTACGGTAAGCAGCCTCTATGTGCTGCTGTCCAAAGTGCAGCGGGACAACGCGGCGCTTTACATTGATGAGATTGCCCTGCAAACCAGCGGCAGACTGGAATCGCAGCTTAACGAGGTTAACGTTCTGACGCTGCAGCTGGCGATGGATGACCGGATACAAGAAGTGCTGAGCTTGGAGAAGCAGGGGCATGAGACGGTCTATGACGAGAGAATGAAGCTGAGGAAGCTGCTTATTGAGAAGACGGCTTACTCCGATACGATAAAGGATATTGAGCTATACAGCTTGACCGGCAGTCTCTACCCGATCGTGGAGAAGAGCATCGAAGAGCGGATAGAAGAGCGTTATTTGAAGCAGGCCGATGATATTCATCATGCGGGCGAAATGATATGGATCGGACGCGATCCGGAAAATCCGGATGATTTGCTGGCCGTCAGGCAGTTAAAGATCGAGAAGGAGAAATACGCCAGCGGCGGTTATCTGCTTATTCGGCTCAAGCCTTCGATTATCGAGCTAGGCACTACGGATAAGGCGAAGGATAAGGGTCGTGTGACGCGTCTGCTTGATGAGAACAACGACAGCATGGTTGTTGGGGAAGAAAGCGGACTGCTCTTATCTGTGGGTACGCTTGAAGGGGGGAGCAGCGATTATGTGACGGTAGAGCGAGCCATTCGGTCAACGGGCTGGAAGCTGCAAATCATGATTCCGAAACAAACGCTGACCGCCGATATTTACTTTTTGCGCGATGTGCTGCTTTGGGCAAGTGTGCTGAGCATCTTCGCATTTGCGATACTGTCCTATTATTTATCCAAGTTTATTACATCGCCAATCAGAAGCCTGACGCGCATTATCCAGGGCGGCAAGCATGGCAGTCCACGGGAGAATCCCGATCAGTATTTCAACCGCGAGGTCAATCAATTGAGTTTGACGTATAACCAGATGGTTAAGCAGATTAATCATTTGATTACCTCGGTGTACGAGATTGAAATTGTGAAGAGCAAAAGTGAAATTAAAGCGCTTCATTCGCAAATCAATCCGCACTTTTTGTTCAACACGCTCGATTCGCTTTATTGGGACCATATCCGCAAGGGCGAGCAGGAGCGAGCCCAAACGGTTATTGAGCTAGCTGACCTGTTCCGCTATACGATTCATTCGAGCACGCAGGACGGATTTGTGACCATTGATGAGGAGCTGGAGCAGGTTAAGCGTTACGCCGATATTATGAAAATGCGCTGGCGCGACAGGCTGACGATTGAGATCGACTGCGAGCGGGAACTCGGTGACATTAGAATTCCGAAGCTTTCCATTCAGCCGCTGGTGGAAAATGCGATCGTGCACGGCATCGAGCCGATGGAGCACGGCGGCACGATCAGGCTAAGCGTAAAGAAGGAAGCGGGCATCATTTCCTTTACGGTGCAAGATAACGGCATCGGCATTGTCCCAGGCCAGCTGCATCAGATCAGAGAACGCTTACAAAATGACGTGAGCATTGCCTTTGTAACAGGGAGCAACGGGATCGGGCTATTCAACGTGTGCAAGCTCATCCAGCTCCACTACGGGAAGCAGTACGGCTTGACCATTGACAGCGTGCCGGGCGCAGGAACGACAATTGTTTTGAAGATACCGCTGCAGCTCGAGCCAGAGAGGGGAACTACGGACGATGACTCACAACATCCTGGTCGTTGACGATGAGTACAACTCTCGCATGGGAGTAACATTCACGCTGGAGCAATGGGGAGAGGATAGGGTAAAGGTCGATATGGCCGATAATGGCAAGCAGGCGATTCGTCTGCTGGGCGAGAATCCTTACGATTTGCTCATTACCGATATTCGAATGCCTCTGATGTCGGGCATTGAGCTGCTTGAGACATTGCGGGGCGAGCAGAATGAGATTAATACGATTTTGCTCACCGGCTTTGCAGAATTCGAGTATGCACAGAAGGCGCTGAGGCTTGGTGCCGTCGATTATTTGCTGAAGCCGATCCGGCAGGAGCAGCTCATTGCATCGGTAGGGAAAGTATTTCAGTCCAAATCGGAGGAAACGGCAAACTTGCTGTCGTATGGCATCCCATCCAGCAACGCCTATATCCTTAGTGCGGTTAAGTATATTCATGAAAGCATTGGCATGCCCTTGTCCATTAAGGAGATCGCGCAGCATGTCCATCTGAATCCGAGCTATCTCAGCGTTCTGTTCAAGGAAGAGACCGGCGTCAGCTTCAGCGATTATGTCATTCGTCTGCGAATGAAGCGGGCCAAGGAGCTGCTCTATCATTCCCCGCTCAGCATGGATAGCATTTCGGAGCAGATCGGCCTTCAGACGGCGAGCTATTTTATCCGGATTTTCAAAAAATACGAAGGCATTACGCCGAAGCAGTACAGGGAGCAGCATAAGGCGATCACGGCTGGAGGCAGCCAGGGTTCTCATTCATAAGGGGAAGAGCTAGCACTGCTTATGCCAAAGAATATCAAGCAGCTGGAGTAGATATGTTTGATATTACTTCCGGCGGCGGAGAAGGACCTATCGCTGCATGGGGCAGACCTGGAACTCATGCTGCATATCAGGTTCCACTGGCTAAAGGGATCAAAGAAGCTATAGATGTTCCGGTGATAGCCGTAGGTAGACTGGATGACCCCATTTTGGCAAATGCCGTTATTGGTAATGAAGAAGCGGATTTGGTTGCCGTGGGCAGAGGATTGCTGAGAAACCCTTACTGGGCACTGGAAGCTGCTTCAAAATTAAGTAAAGAAACACAAATTCCTAAGCAGTACACAACAGGATTCTAATCAAAAGCTGAAGGTGATAACGAGCAGCATTGCACGAAAGGCGTAGTACATTCAAGTAATCCGCGCGGACCAGATTAAAGAGACTTACGAACGTGAATTGAAAAGTGATGTGAGTTGTCGGCTTGTAATTGAGGTATCAACTTTATAAAAACTAAAAGAAAAACTCAGAGACATGTCTCTGAGTTTTTTTGGCTGTCGAGCAAAATTCCTTCAATAAGATGCAAGCCGCTGATCTTATAAAGTTAGAATATCTACTCCCAAAGCTGGGAGCGTCATTTTCAGCTCCAATTTCTCGCTGGTTAACAAACTGCGATAGGGAACGTCAAGCGTAACCTCACGTTCCTCGTTCGTCAAGTTGATCAGGAACAGGAAGCATTCCTCCCCCTTTGTTCGAATTGACAGCTCGACACCTTCCGGCAGCTGGAGCTTAGGCGCCAACTCCTTTTCCTTTAATATGCCTTCGAACAGCTGATAGAAATACGATGGCTCCGGCCAAGTGCCGACATAGTACACTTCACCTTCACCAAGTTTATTGACTGTAACCGCCGGCACACCCTCGAAAAAGTCGTTGTCATACCAGGCAATCGGTTCTGCTCCTCGCAGTTCAAGCAGATCGCACCATTGCTTCGCAGCGAATGTCTGGCCCTCTGCATTCCGAATTCGATGCTCGCTGTTGCCGATGGCATCATATTCACTAACGACAACACCCGCCGCTTCCGCCAGCAGCCCCGGCAGAGGCAGCATCTCACATACATTCCTCATGTTCTTCACGCCTGTTCGATTGGTGAGGACGACCGTACCGCCCCCGGCCGCGAACCGCTCCAGCCGCTGCGCTACTTCTTCACTTAACAGAAAGAGGGAAGGGACAATGACCAGCTTGTAGCCATCAAGCTCCTCGGACCAGTTGATAACGTCCGTACCGACGCCCATTTTCAAAAATGCATTGTGCATAGAGGACAAGTTGTCTATATAGTGCATTCCTCCCTCTGCCTGTGGCTGAAGGGAAAGCGCAGTATGCTGGTCATGCGAATGCAGAATCGCAACCTGGGTAACGATTGTCGAGCCAGCAAGCAGTTCTCCTAGCTGGTTCACCTCGCGAGTAAGCTCCGCGAACTCTCTGAACCTGCGTCCATGAACATTGCTATGATCGATAAGCCCGTGCCAGAACTGTTCGGCTCCGACGGCAGCACTCCGCCAGCGGAAATGGACGACCATATCCGCGCCGCGGGCAATTGTCTGCCAGGAACGAGCTCGGATCAGTCCAGGATAAGGGGTGCGTTGAATCGGCATCCAGGCGCCCTGCGGTCCGCTGAGCTGCTCCATTACCCAGAAATTGCGGCGCTTGATACCGCGAACCAAGTCCAGCGACAGCGCTCCATTTCTCGGAAATCGATCGCCATAATCGCGATACAGCTCATTCGGATAATAATCTACAGAAACGAAATCCAGCTCTTTGTGGAGATCATAATAGTCCAGGGTATTCGGAAATTGCCACATGTTATGCGTTGCGAATTGGCCTGGACAGTTTCTACGTAGAATTTCAAGCTGCCATCCCAGCAGATAGCCTACGCTGTCCGAGCAGAATCGTTTGTATTCCAGAAGATAGGAAGGATTCATCGGCTTGCTGCCACCGAGCGGCGTCGTTACCTCGGCCCAACTGCTGTATTCCCCGCTCCAGACGACCGTGCCCCATTCCCGGTTCAACTCCTCCAGACTGGAATAACGTTTCTGAAGCCAAGCGACAAATGCACGATTGCACGTATCGCAATGGCATTCCTGATAGTGCATCTCGTTATCGATTTGCCAGCCTATGATGGCGGGATGCTTCGCATAGCGCTGTGACATCGCTTCCACAAATTTGGAGCCCAGCATTCTCAAGGAATAGCTGTTGTTGCAGCGATGTCCACGCACACCCGGCCGGATTATTTGACGCTGCTCATCCATTGGCAGCACATCCGAATAACGGGTTGTCATCCAGTTCGGCGGGGTATTGGTAGGTGTGCATAACACGATCTCCATGCCGCGTGCGGCGAATACTTCTATAGCCGCATCCAACCATTCAAACCGATAATCACCCTCGGTTGGTTCCATTCGGCTCCAGGCGAACTCCGCCATTCGCACAACAGCAACACCCGTCTCTTGCATAAGCGCTGCATCCTTCTCCCATAGCTCGACAGTCCATTGCTCTGGATAATAATCAATTCCGATCTTAATCGTCATCCTGTGATCTCCTTTATTCATCAATATATTGCGATTATATGCTATATTAATTCGAGTGAATATCTTAAATAATTAATACGATATAACAATATTAAGTTGAAAGGAGAATTGGTCGCATGCCTCATCCCCATCGCGCTTTCCCGGTACTATCCGCTCGAGACAAGCTGCTCCCTTTTTATTTGCTTGGCATTGGTCTGCATCATGAACAGGAGCATATACGCCGAGACACGGGGATTCAGGATTATCAGTGGATTCAATGCCGCAGTGGCGAGGGTAAGCTCAAGCTAAGTGAAACGGAGCATATCGTCAAGCCAGGCATGGGCATGCTGCTGTTCCCCGGCCAGAAGCACGAATACTATGCTTTATCGGGGAGTTGGGAAGTGGACTGGATCATCTTCGATGGCAGCGGGTCAGCGAACTTGTTTGAAACAGTCGGCATTGTCGACACATGCGTATACACGCTTGCATCACCCGATTACCTTCTATCCCGAATGAGGGAGCTGCTGCAAGCTGCCCTTACGCCTCATGAGCAAACGTTAAGCAATTACGCGTGCTCCGCCATCCTCTATACCTTATTGACGGAGATTATTCAACGTGTCTCTGTCGAGGGCAGCGATACCGTCGGGCAGCAGTATGAACGGTTAAAGCCGGTCCTGGACTATATTGACCAGCATTATGCCAAAGAGATTACTTTGCAGACGCTCGCCGGACTGATGTGCGTCACACCGGAATACTTTTGCCATTTGTTCAAGAAGACGACAGGCATTCGTCCCATCAGCTATGTCAATCAGGTAAGGATCAACAAGAGCAAGGAACTGCTGCTCGACAATGTGCAGCGCGGGATGCAGGATATTGCTCATCAAGTCGGCTTCGAATCTGCCAGCTATTATGGAGCAATCTTCAAGAGGCTGGAACGGCTAACACCTGGCGCCTTCCGCCGTAACTATAAGAAGTCGTAACATTTGTACTCTCCGTGCTCGTTTTGGTGAATAAAGGTGTAGAATAAACGCAGCAAGCGGTCCTTTTTCTCCAAATGGATAAGGTAACAATAAGCATTCTCAAGAAAAAAATGAAGATATTAACAGGCGGCCTCATGGCCGCTTGTTTTTTGTTATCGTACAAAGAGCAAATCATTACGATGAAAATCCAATCAACGTTATATGGTTTACCTATTTGAAACCCCTTACAATGTATAACAGAAGGAGGAATGCGACATCATGTTAGCACAACTATACAAATATCGTTGGCAATATGTCATGATTTTACCGGCAGTTTTGCTTTTGTTTCTATTTAATTATGTTCCTATGGCGGGCATTCAAATCGCATTCCGCGATTTTCAGATCGGGTCCTCCATATGGGACAGCGCTTGGGTTGGATTGCAAAACTTCACGTTTCTGCAAGAGCCTCAGTTTTGGATCGTTGTCAAAAACACATTGTTCATCTCGGTATTAAAATTTGTATTCGGATTTCCGGCTCCAATTATATTGGCCATTATGATTAATGAATTGGTGAGTGCAGGCTTCAAAAGATTCGTTCAATCGGTCAGCTACCTGCCTCATTTCTTCTCATGGATTGTTGTCGCTTATATTTTGCAATCATTTCTTACGTTAGACGGCGGCTTGGCGAATGATTTGATTACAAAAATGGGCGGAGAGCCTATCTTCTTCCTAGGCTCGGAGAGCTGGTTCAGACCGATGATCGTCTCCAGTGGATTGTGGAAGGAAGTAGGATGGAATACGATTCTTTATCTCGCAGCCATTACAGCTATTGATCCTCAGCAGTATGAAGCAGCCAAGGTGGAAGGCGCAGGGAAGTGGGCGCAAATCCGGCATGTTACGCTGCCAGGCATGATCCCGACGGTTTCAATCGTTCTCATTCTTAGCATTCCAAGTTTGATTACCGTGGGCATGGATCAAATTTATCCGCTCTTGAATCCGGCGAACATGCAGGTGGCGGACGTTCTCGATACGTATGTGCTTCGAACCGGCCTTCAACAGGGGTATTTCGGAATGGCTACAGCAATCGGTCTCCTGTCATCCGTTATCGGTCTTATTCTAGTGGTGCTCACGAATCAGATATCTAGAAAATTGAATGGCGAGGGGTTATGGTAATCGATGAAACGTACATCTGGAGAGATCATTTCCCAAATCATTCTTATTGTTCTTATGCTTCTGCTATGTTTATCCGTGCTCTATCCATTCGCGTATATGCTGGCGATCTCACTGAATGAGGGAACCGACGCAGCGAAGGGCGGCGTATATTTGTTGCCACGGGCATTTACACTAATCAACTATGAAATCGTGCTTGGCAACGAAGTGATCCAGCATGCTTATCTCATTACGATCCTTCGTACCATTGCAGGTACGATAGCTGGCCTTATGGTCACACTGATGGTGGCATTCGGTTTATCTTATACGAAGGTGCCATTCCGCAAATCGATTCTGAGCTATATTTTGCTCACGATGCTCTTCAGCGGCGGACTTGTCCCCCTCTATATTCAGCTCTATAATTTGGGTCTTATAAACAATTTCTTGGTTTATATCATACCGGGTATGTTCTCTGCCTGGAATATGTTTGTCATGCTGAAGTTCATTCAAGGTATTCCAGAGGCACTTGTTGAGTCGGCGGAGCTGGATGGCGCAGGGCCATTCCGCGTATTGCTTCAAATCATCGTCCCGCTGTCGAAGCCAATGCTTGCGGCAATCGGATTGTTCACAGCCGTAGGTCATTGGAATGATTGGTTCGCTGGAGCATTCTATGTAACCAAGCAAGATTTGATTCCCGTACAAACGTTTCTGCAGCAACTGTTGTCGGCGCAGGATATGTCGGCCATCTTGGGCTCGAACTCGAATCAGGAAGCACTCGCAAGAGGAACGCAAATGCAGAACGTGACGCTCATGTCGGTCAAAATGGCGACGGTAATGGTCAGCGCGATTCCGATTCTATGTGTTTATCCTTTCCTTCAGAAGTACTTCGTGAAGGGTGTATTGATCGGCTCCGTCAAAGGATAGGAGCGGCTACTTTAGGGTATTGGGCATCATCACATACCGTTAATCATGCAAGTGAAAAGGGGAGAAATAAGCATGCAGAGCAAATGGGTAAAGAAGACCGGTTTAATGGCCATGTCCGCGGTGGTATTGCTTTCTGTGGTCGCAGGATGTTCAGGCTCAAACACACCTAAGAACGAACCAAAAAGCACGAATGCGGCGCAAGGCGGAACGGAAACGACAAAAGGCTCACAGAAATTCAATCTATGGTTGGGCTGGTCGGCAACGGTTAATAATGATAGCCTTGTCCAAAAAAATTGGAAGGAAGCGGAGCCGGGCATTGAGGTTGTGCTTGAAGCTACTCAAGGTGACGCCGTCACGGCGCTTAACTTGAAGCTGAATACGGGCGGCTTCGAAGATGCAGCTGTCTTCAACCGCAGCGAAATCGTAAAAGCAGCGATGATCCGTTCCAATAAAATTCTGTCAGTAGAGCAATATTTCGATATGCCTGATCAATATCCTAACCTTGCAGCGATTCCTAAGCTATATTTGGACCAAATGAAGGATGCGGACGGGCATATTTGGTCCATTCCGACCTGGTTCGACCAAAACCCTGACAATCCATGGCCGGGCTGGGCGTCGCAAACATGGCTTGTTCGTACGGACGTTCTGGAGAAAGCCGGAATGACCAAAGCGGATTTGGCTACGATTGAAGGCGTTGAAGCGTACTTAAAAAAAGCCGCTGAGCAAAAAGACGCGTCAGGCAAGCCGCTGATTCCGCTTAGCTTCTTAATGGATCCTAACGATACGGCTGGCTGGAATGATGAAAATGCGATTTTGAGCGCATTTGGCGTAACGACAGGAGGCGGTATTATCCCGGTAGAAAAGAAGGGTGACGAACTTGTCCTCTTGTATGACGACCCACAGTATAAAGCGGCTTACCAATGGATCAACAAAATGTATCGTTCCAATCTGGTGGACCCAGAGGTTGTAACCGATAAAAAGGAACGCTACAAAGAGAAAAACAAAGCTGGACGCGTAGCGATGAACGTAGGCTCCTTCTTTAACGTAGATAATTCAATCTGGGAGACGCTGGACGGCCCGACTGAGCCAGGCTGGTTCTATGAAGTCGTTCCATTCCCTAAGGTAGAGGGCGTTGAGGCGCTTGGAGCGAACACTGTCATCAACCCGTATCCAGGATATGACGTCTACCTTAGCAAAGATTCCAAAAATCTAGAGGCGGTTCTAAAGTTCCTTGATTACACGCTTCAGCCTAAAGCGGATCAGCAGCAAGTCGTTAACGAAGGACCAGAAGGAACGTTCTGGGGCTGGGTCGATCAGCCGCTAGGACGATGGAAATATATTGATGCAGAATATGATAAAGCACGTAATTCCGGCGAGCCTGCGCAGAAAGCGAAAGTTACGCCAGAGCTGTATATGATTTCTTCCTACAATAATGACTGGTATCCGTGGTGGAATTACGGTGAAGGAGATAAAGTCGGAAACGACAAAACGTCGAAAATGACGGAAACGGTTGGACAAATGGGAGCCGTGCGCAGCACGCAAACCTATGACTTGGTTAAAGCGAAGGGAGGCGGACTGCTAGAGAAATACTTGCCTGAGCTCGAAAACATTCGCAAAGAGTATAGAGCGAAATTCATCATGTCCAAAAGCGACGAGCAGTTCGAAGCAACCTGGCAGGCGTTCCGTGATGCCCTTGAGAAACGTGGACACTGGACTGAAGTTAAGCAAGAATGGCAGGAGCAATATGAAGTGCTGTTGAAAGAACAAGGCTAGCTGTAAACGATGGTGGAGCAACCCCTTCTAGGAGGTTGCTCCCTTTTCCATTGTTACGAATACGATTACAATACGGAAAGGAGGGATATGATGCAATTTCGCCGCAGCCTTGAACGAATCGTTATCAAGTACACCCAGAAAATGAATCTTCGTACAAAAATATTAATTCTTTATGGAGCGATTATTTTTGTTCCCACGATCTTTTTAGGCATTGGAGCGGGTTATCTTGCGCTTGAAAGCTTCAGAGCGAATTATTTGGTTACCATTAATGAAGCGATGCGCCAAACTGTTCAAAATATAGACTTTCGCAAGCAGAGCTACGATGTGCTTGCCACGCGGACGGCAACGGACGGGGAACTAATCTCGCGATTAAGCCGCGATTATTCGGATATGTTCGAGCAGTTGAACACAGTCGAGTATGTGGACCGTTCATTCGTATTCACGAGTAAATATTTGCCGGGTATCGACGATTTTCGAATTTATCACACGAATCCGACGCTTGTGCAGGATGGACGATTACTTTGGAAGCCGGAAGGGCGTATGTTACAGCCTGGCTTAAATGAAACGGATTGGTTCACAAAAACGGCCGAGGCTTCAAGCTCGTTAATATGGAGCAATGTAAACAAGGATAAGCTTGTAATCTCCCATAAAGTGATGAGTCCTGCCGGCAATATGCAGGGCATTATTTATATGCTGCTAGACTATAAGTCGGTCTTCGGCAACCTTTTTAATCAGCCGTTCAGCGGTTCGGGTGAATTATCGATTATTGACGATTACGGCACGATCATCGTTTCCTCCGATCCAGAAAAAATCGGATTAAAGATTCAATCGACAACGCTGAACAATCACTGGAATGAAGCGAGCCTATCTGACGGCGTAATGGTGGGTGGCAATCTGCTTATGGTCAGGCCGATTGATTCGAACTGGCATGTGGCCGCGCTGATCCAGATGGATCAGCTTGAGCGCCAGTCCAAGACGATTTTATACGGCATTATTGCTGTTATTTTTTTATTTCTGCTTTGTTCGACTTTTTTGATCATGACGGTGCTGAAAAATGTCGTATGGCGGATTCGTAAGCTTGGCACGCGCATGTACGATGTTAGTCAAGGACAATTCGATGTCAGTATTCGCAATACGGCTAAAGATGAGCTCGGCGATCTGGAAATTTTGTTTAATTCGATGTCCGGCCGTCTGGGTATGCTCGTTGAAGACATTACGCAAGCGAAGCTCAAGGAACGCGAGCAATCATTCAAAGCGCTGCAGGCTCAAATCAATCCGCATTTTATATACAATTCGTTAAGTTTGCTAAGGTGGCGTGCGCTGGATCTTCAAGACGAAAAACAGCTGCGCACTATAGACGCCTTGACCGCCTTTTACCGTCTGGCGCTGGACAATAAAATTAATGTTATACAAATAAAGGGCGAACTTGATCATGTGAGAGCTTATTTGGACATTCAAGAAATGCGTTATCCGGGAAGGGTGACCATCGAGTGGCATATCGAGCAAGAGCTGCTGGAGCTTTACACCATCAAGCTGTTATTACAGCCTATTGTGGAAAATTGTTATTTGCATGGCAACATTACAGGGAAGAAGGGCGGCGTTATCCGAATTTCGGCGCAGCTCGAACAAGACAACATTCGATTCGAGGTGTTCGATAACGGGATAGGCATCTCAAGCGAGCTGCTGGAACAGATTCAATTAGGAAAGCAGGCGGGGAACGGAAACGGATACGGTACGGCTAATATTCGCGAGCGGCTCCAGCTCTATTTTGAGAACAAGCATGAATTTACCATCGACAGCAAAGAGAACGAATGGACGGCGGCAACGATTATCATACCGGCAAGCGTTCATAAGCCGCAGATTAGGAAGGTGATGTAATGTTGTTACAAGCGTTGATTGTGGATGATGAGCCTACCCATATTCAGGGGCTGGTGCGCTATATCAAGTGGAAGGAGTTAGGCTACGATAGCCCTTTCACCGCAGAGTCCGGTCAAGAAGCGCTCGACATATTGCGGAATACTTCTATTGATGTGTTGATATCAGATGTATCTATGCCTGTTATGACGGGAATTGAGCTTGTAGCAAAGCTTAAAGCCACTCAGCCGCAGCTTCAAGTGCTGATGATCAGCGGCTACAACGAATTCGAATTCGTACAGGAAGCGATGAACGTTGGGGCGCAAGCGTATGTGTTGAAGCCGATTAAAGTGGAAGAGGTAGAGAGCAAGCTTATCGGGTTCCGCAAGACATTGACTAAGCTAAAGCAAATCGAGAATCAAGCACAGGAGCTGCAGCAGAAAGTATCCGGCAGCCTCGATATCGTCAGAGAACGGTTCGTATCCGATGTTATTGGGGAGGCAGGCATTCATGCCCAAATGCTGCATTCATGGGGCAGCCTGCTGGAGCTTCCTGCAAGCAACCAAGAAATCGGCTTAATCGTTTTGGGCTATGATCACTTTCATTCCTCGGTGCAGGACGCAAGAGAGCGGGTTGTGATCAGCAACGGATTTTTGAGAACGGTCCATATCGGCTTAAGTGATTTTGATCATGTTTATGTCGCAAAGACCGTCACCGATGAAATCGTGGCCTTGCACATTAATTTAACTCCGCTTGAACGCGCATCAATTGAAAAACAGCTTGCTTTCATCCAAACTGTCATGCAGGAGCAGTACGGCTCAACGGTTACGATTGGCAATAGCAGAGTATGTACCGTCTGGGAGGATGTACCGACGCTTTATAAGGAAGTTAAATTCATGATGGCAAGATTCCGCTTGATGGAGAGTGGGCAAATTCTGCACTATGATCGACTGGATGAATCCGAATTTCAACAATTTCGTCTGCGTGAAGAGATTATACCCGAGATTATACAGCTGACAGAAGATGCTGCCGATGCTCATAAGGTTGTTGACTACGTTAATAATGTGTTCGATAGGCTGATGCCTCAGCCTTCTATGCCATTTACGTATATACAAGCGTTTGGCATGGCAGTGCTCAGCGAACTGGCTCGCAAGCAGACATGGAATAAAGAGCTGGGCGGGGAAATGAATTTGGAGATGTGGCAGAAGCTGATCGATTGCAGAAGCGAGGCGCAAATTCGTGAAGTTGTGATCGATTACGTTCAACGCCATATGGCTAACGAAAAGAAAGGTGAAGCCAGCCAAAGGCATAATCTGATTGGCAAGGTTTCCGAGTATCTGGAGGCACATTTCCAAGAACATATCACAGTGAAACAAATTGCTGAAATTCATCATCTGAATGCGAGTTACTTGAGCGTGCTGTTCAAAAAAGAGATGGGCAAAACAATATCTGATTTTCTACAGGAAACGCGCATGAATAAAGCCAAAGAGCTGCTTAACAATCCAAGCATAAAGGTGTACGAGGTATCTGAGCAGGTCGGATTTCAGACCGCAGCTTATTTTGCCTATTTGTTCAAGAAGACGACGGGCTATACGCCGCAAGAATATAGAGATTACCATTAAGGCGGATCATGCCAAGAGCTGGAGGATAGGATAGAAATGATGATAGAGTCCATTGCGGGAACGTGGAGATTTCAACTAGACGAGTCGAAGAAAGGTATCGACAATCATTATTATAAAGAGCAGCTGCAAGATGATATTCAACTGCCGGGAACGACTGCCGAAAATAAAAAAGGTGAATACGACCTTGCAAGGGAAGTTGCCCATCTGACCGAAACGTATCCGTTAAATGGATATGCTTGGTACCAGCGTGATATTGAAATTAAGGAAGCCTGGGCGGGCAAGCCTATTCGGCTGTATATGGAACGAACAAGAATAACGCAGGTGTGGATCGACGAAGAATGGAAGGGTACGCAGAATAGTGTCAGCGCGCCTCATGTCTATGAATTTGGAGCGATGGCTCCGGGAACTTATACGTTAACGGTATTGGTCGATAATAGCAGCTTGCCGGTAAAAGGCGGGCATATGACATCCCCCGACACGCAAACGAACTGGAACGGACTGCTGGGCAGAATCGAAATACAGGCGGCAGAATTGATCCGTGTGGAACGGATTAATGTCCATCCCGATGTAGCGAATAAGTCGGTGCGTTTCGTCTTTCAGTTGATTAACGAAACTTCGAGCGTTGCCGATGTCCGGCTTTCATTTGAGTTGTCGGATGTTGCAGGGACAGCTCTCGCAGCCTCTAAGCACGCAAGGAGGATACTGAATATCTCTTCAGAGCCGGGCTCTCAAACGGTCGAATGGGATTACGTGATAGGCGAGGATGCTGTGCTGTGGGACGAATTTACTCCTGCGCTTTATCGTATGGGAATTAATCTGGAGGCCATTGCCGGGCAGGGAACCTATCGGGATGAGCAAGCTGTAAGCTTCGGCCTGCGTCAATTCAGCACAGAAGGAACTCAGTTTACGAATAATGGCCGAAAGGTATTTTTGCGGGGCAAGCATGACGCTTTGACGTTTCCGATTACGGGCTATTCGCCGATGACCGTGGAGGAGTGGGTTAAGGTATTGTCCATCGCGAAAGCTTATGGCATTAACCATTACCGCTTCCACACCTGTTGTCCACCAGAAGCGGGCTTTGCAGCTGCGGATTTGCTAGGCGTTTATTTCGAGCCGGAGCTGCCGTATTGGGGAGCCTTCCAAGATCCAGAGGATGAGGAGTATGATGAAGCAAGGGCGGACTATTTGCGTGAGGAAGGCTTGCGTATTCTGGAAGCATACGGAAATCACCCATCATTCGCGTTGTTTACGCTTGGCAACGAATTGCATGGAAGCCGCAAAGCGATGCTGGCACTGCTGAGGGAGTACAGGGAACGAGACAGCAGACGCCTATACGCTGAAGGAGCAAATAACTATTTCTGGGCGCCTTCCTTTACGGAAGAATCTGATTTCTGGGTGACGATGCGCACGGGTCATGCCGGTTCTATCGTTAGAGCTTCGTTCTCGCATGCGGACTTGCCGCTTGGACATGTGCAGGCAAGCTATCCATCAACGCTCACGGACTACAGGCATAATCTGCCGGATATCCAAGCACCTATCGTCAGCCATGAGATCGGTCAATATCAATCATTCCCTAACTTCGGCGAAATCGATAAATATGTCGGTGTTCTACAGGCACGTAATTTTGAAGTTTTTCGTGAAAGGCTTGGGCAGGCGGGGATGGGCGATCAAGCGGATGATTTCTTCCAAGCATCCGGGCAGCTTGCCGTTCTATGCTACCGCGAAGAAATTGAGGCCGCTTTACGCACGCCGGGCTTCGGCGGGTTTCAATTGCTCGATCTGCAGGATTTCCCTGGTCAAGGGACGGCACTAGTCGGCGTATTGGATGCGTTCATGGATTCGAAAGGTTTTATCGAACCGGAGAAATGGCGTGAGTTTTGCTCGGACATCGTGCTGCTTGCCCGTTTCCCACGATATACGTATACCGTGAATGAGACATTCGAAGCGCAATTGGAAATGGCGAATTACGGTGCTAACGAGCTCTCGGGCATTCAACTGGACTGGTCGCTTCATCAAGGCGATCAGCTAATTGAGGCTGGC
The DNA here is from genome assembly GCF_006542765.1 of Paenibacillus luteus. Lineage (GTDB taxonomy): Bacteria > Bacillota > Bacilli > Paenibacillales > Paenibacillaceae > Pristimantibacillus > Pristimantibacillus luteus. The sequence goes on along the minus strand of NZ_SKCD01000014.1, from coordinate 80,817 downwards.
GCGACAGACGCTGCAGAAGCCCAGCAAGGAGCTTTGGCTTCCATAGGAACACTTCAAATCAAGCTGTCTAAAGTGAAGGCGCCAGCTAAGCTTACGCTGCAGCTTGCATGGAAGGAGGGCGGGATCACGAATCATTATGACATTTGGGTATACCCGGAAGCAGTCGATACGAATGCAAATGGAGACATTCCTGTACGCCGGCGGCTCGACCAAGAGGTTCATGATTTGCTGGATCGAGGCGGACGCGTGCTGCTGATTGCCGAGCAGGACCAGCTATCTTCCCATATTGACGGGGCTTTCGCTTCAGATTTCTGGTGTTACCCGATGTTTAGATCCATTTGCGAAGGAAATAATGCGGCACCTGCACCGGGAACGCTAGGCTTGCTATGTGATGAGCAGCATCCCGCATTCCAGGCATTCCCGACTGAGTTCCATAGCAATTGGCAATGGTGGCCGATTATGATGAACTCGCACTCGCTTGTATTGGATGATTTGCCAGCTGATTTCCGCCCAATCGTGCAGGTTATTGACAACTTCGAGCGTAATCATAAGCTCGGCTTGATCTTTGAAGCTAAAGTAGGCAGCGGAAGCCTGCTCGTATGCGCGAGCGATCTAATTGGCCAGCAGGATAAGCCGGAAGCTAGGCAACTGCTTCACAGTCTGCGCAGCTATGCTGCCTCAGAGGTGTTTAAGCCAACAAGCGAGCTAAGCTTCGAGCAGCTTCGCAGCGTGTTAGATCCGAATGCGGCGACCGGAAGACAGTCGCATCGCGGCCAAGCGGTTATTAATCCTTCTTATCCGAACGAATAGCTTAGAATATTAACAGCCTTGCTCTCAGGTGAGCAGGGCTGCTGCTGTTGGAACCCCCTTTATACTATAGCTAATCTAAAGGGTCATCCTGATGGTATAACATTGGGGATGGTCCTTTTTGTGATGAGGAAAATTGTTTTTTTTAACATAGTAGACTGAACATTATTTTCCACTTAAGATAGAGTTATTCTTTTACGGATACATGATTGGAGTAAGAGGCGGGCGGTGCAAGGATGAAAGGAAATTTGAAGCTGAGAAATTTGCAGGACTCCACGTTTTTACGGAAATTGTCAATTAAGCATCGCTTGTTAATCGCTTTTCTGATCACCTCTCTTCTGCCTGTCGTCTTTGTTGCTCTTTATTCGAATATTAGCTACGAAAAGTCCATATCGGAGAAATTAAGCACGTCCACTCTGCAAGTACTAGCCGGCTCTGCTATAAATGCTTCACGAGAGCTTGAGCAATACGAGACGCTCAGTGAATCTATTATTATCAACAGCCTCATTCAGAACGGGCTCCAGCATGTGAACAGCATGACTGATTTCGAAAAATATGGTTTGCAGACGAATATTAAAGACGCACTGGGAGAGCAAGTGTTTCGGCTTAGCAATATTTCCAATGTAGTCATTCTTGCCAATGATGAACAAGCGTTTTTTGATTTGGGCTTCGAATGGTACCCTCATAATCAACTGAACGACGCCCTTCAAGGAATAGCGGAGACGGCGGGCAACATTAAGTGGACGCACCTGCAATCCAATCGAGGCTCGAACAAAATTGCGCTCAGCCGCATCATTTACTCGCAAGATAATCTTAACCAAAGCTTAGGTTACCTTATTATCGTAATTGATGAGAAGGTCTTCTCGCGCAACACCTTTGAGCATGTGGATCTGGGGAAAGGCGGAAGGCTTTATATTGCGGATAATAAGGGTATTGTCGTGTCTTCGGTATCTTCGTCCATTCCTCAAGGACAGTTGTACAATCAACAGAAAGTGTTCAACACCCTGATTTCCAATGCTTCGGGCCGAACCTTTTATGCGAATATCGATGGGAAAAGAGTGCTCGTAGGCAGTAGCTATATTAGGTCAGCAGACTGGTATATGATCGGACTCATTCCTCACTCGTATATTATTTCGGAGCTTGCTGTTATCAGAGAAAATATCATTTATATTTGCTTGCTCATTCTTCTATTGGCAGGATTGCTAGCCATGTGGATTTATCGCAGCATTAATAGACCCATGCGTGACCTGCTTCAGTATGCGAAACAAATCAAGCTGGGAAAATTAGAAACGAGACTTGGCGTCACCCACCCCGATGAAATGGGAAAGCTGTCCGAGACGATCGATCAGATGGTGGACCGGCTCAAAAGGCTGATCTACCAGGTGGAGGAAGAGCAGCAGGCGAAAAGGGATGCGGAGCTGAAGATGCTCCAAGCGCAGATCAACCCTCATTTTTTATTCAATACGTTAAACTCCTTGAAATGGAGCGCCATGATGAGCGGCAACGAAAACGTGGAGCAGGGAATAGCGTCACTGTCGGAATTGCTCCGCAATACGATTCTGGACACGGAGGAAATGATCACCTTAGAGAAAGAACTGGACAATGTATTGCATTACGCAGTCATCCAACGAATTAGGTACGGCGACTCGTTCAAATTAGTATGCAGCATGAATGATGTCCAGCTTTATCGCTGCCTTGTCCCGCGATTCATTTTGCAGCCGATTGTAGAAAATTCGATTCTCCATGCGGGAAGCGGGGAGGGTCGGAGAGTGCAGATCGTTGTGGATGGCTCGATTAGCGATGGAATGCTTTTGCTCAAAATTTCGGATGATGGAAAAGGCTTTGATATGGCAAAGGTACATCAGCGGAAGTATTCCCATGATAAGCTTTCAGGTATTGGGATGAGCAACGTGGATGAAAGGATACGCTTACATGTTGGAAAGCAGTATGGGATTGAAACGTGGAGTGAGCCGGATATCGGGACGGAAACCTTAATCAGATTGCCAATGACGATGAAAGAAGGGTAAAGACATGTATAAAGTGATTATCGTAGATGATGAGATGATCGTTCGCCATGCTGTCAAAACCATCATCAAATGGGAGGATAGCCGCTTTGAGTATGCGGGATCCGCTGCGAGCGGCGTGTCGGCGCTTGAATTGGTGCGGAGAACGAATGCGGATATTGTAATTACAGATATCAAAATGGCGGAAATGGATGGCCTTAAGCTCATCAAATCCTTAATGGCGGGCGGTTTTAAAGGAGAAGTCCTTGTGCTTAGCAATTATAATGATTTTGAACTTGTCCGAGAGGCACTCAAATGCGGAGCCCACGATTATATGCTCAAGCTCACGTTGAAGACGGAAACCTTTATGCATACCCTTGAAGAAATCGCGGTTAAGCTGGATGGGAAGAAGATTCATGCTGCAGCCCCCATGGACCTTAATGAGGATGTAAACGGAGAGATCGAACGGCTGTATGATTTGTTGAAAAATAATGGGCAAGGAGAAGCGGATCATCGCAATCTAGCTGCTTTCAATCAAGAGCAGCAGAGAGCGGCAGCTATTCTGGATGGCTCATGCTGTTATACGTTTAATTTCTATTTGCAGGAGGGTGAACTCCACCATAATCAGACGATAGATTTTCATGAAACGTTAGAAAAGCTTGCCGAAGGATTATTCCCGAAAAAGCTATTTTTATTTGTGTTTCATACTCACCCTAACCGTTATACGTTGATTACTGCGACGCCGTTTGTCCAAAATATCGTTGATCCTGAAGAAATTGCCCAACGTATGGTCAAGCTTTCGGAAATGTATTATGGGCTGGGCATCAATGTGATTTATGGTCAAGTAGCCGCATCATTTGAAAGTCTCATAGAGCAAATGTACAGGAACAAGCAGGCGGAGGAGCTCAGGTTCTATTCTGCTTATAAAGAAGGCTACCATTCAAATGCGAAGCTTGCGGTCGATACGGATGAAGGTTTTCGCGCAGCGGAAACGAAGCTGAAAGAGAGCCTGCGCGGCTTCGGCGGGAGCGCCATCGAGCTTTGGGTGGAAAGCGCTTTTGTTTTGATTGAATCTGCAGCGAAGCATGGCATCCATTCGAAGTCGCTTAAGCGAATTTTAGGGGGCGGCATTTGGGGGTTGTCTAACTTGATCGCGCAGCAGAAGGAAACGCCGTGGAACGAGAAATGCTGGATAGAGAAAATCGAAGCGGCGGACTCGGATTCCAGCTTAATGCTTCTCATTAAGGAAATGTCGGATGAGCTATTGGGCTCCATCGGGAAGGGCCCCCAAATTTCGGCGCTGCGTGAGGAAATCCAACAAGCCTTGGCGTATTTGGAACAACATTATGCAGACCGAGTGTCCATTTCGGATGTTGCTTCTTATGTAGCGCTGTCAGAGCCTTATCTTTGTCAAATATTCAAAGCAGAGACGGGGAGCAGCATTCTCACGCGGTTAAATGAAATACGAATGAACAAAGCCTATGAGCTGTTACTATCCGGAAAGTACCTCGTAAAGCAGGTTGCAATCGAGGTAGGCATTCCAGATCCCTTTTATTTCAACCGTTTGTTTCGAAAGCGCTTTGGCAGCGCTCCCAAAAACGTCATTGGCGTTTCTTCAAGGTAAAAGAAATCATAAGATCGTACAGGTAAGGGATGAGATTAATAAGAATCGGATAGGCTCGTTCATTCAGTTCCGGCGCAGGCTTAAAATTCTCCATCATCATCCGCTCTTTTGTTCATTTGGTAATGCCCCCGGTGAACTTATAATAAAGCTCATCACAAACGAAAGGGGTCACTAAATCCATGAGAAAAAAGAATTGGTTTACGGCTGCATCAGCCGCTATTTTGTTGACCACGATGTTAGCTGGCTGTGGATCAAGCAACAACGCAAACAATGAGCCTTCACCGACATCCTCGACTGCAACGGAGGCAGCCACCGCTGCTCCATCGGAGAGCACTGCACCAGAGAAGCAAACATTTGAAAATCCGGAGCTTGATGTCGCTGTTTTCCAAGGCGGCTATGGCAGGGAATTCTGGGACAGCGTCGCAGAGGAATTCATGAAGGATTACCCTGGAACGAAAATCAGCATTACGGCAAGTCCTAAAATAGCTGAACTCATTCGTCCGAAAATCGTTGCCGGTAATCCGCCTGATTTCATGTACATCGCGGGCAGTGACAATACGCCTCTTGTGAACGGCCTGATTAAAGACAAAGCACTGCTTGATCTGACGGCTGTATTTGATGAGTTAACGCCGGAGGGTGCACCGCTAAAGGATAAAATCCTCGATGGCGTACTGAATTCCCGCGCAACGGCACCCTATGATGACGGCAAAGTTTATTTGGCGCCCTACAACTTTGGCGTTATGGGCTTGTGGTACAACAAAGCGTTATTCGATGCCAAAGGGATTACGCCGCCAAAAACATGGGATGATTTCTTTGCTGCAAATGCGGCAGCCAAAGAGAACGGACGCGCGCTCTTTACTTACCAAGGGATTTATCCTGGCTATTTGGAAGAAATGATCGTGCCTGCCATTTATGCGGCGGGAGGACAAGACGCATTGAAGCAATTTTTCGACTTCGATCCTGAGTTTTGGAAGAGCGATACGTTCAAGCAGGTATGGGCCCTCGTTGAGAAGCTTGCGACAGAGGACAATGCCCTGATGAATGGAACGGTCGCGCTTAACCACACCCAATCGCAGACGGCATTCCTTCAAGGAAAATCGATGTTTATTCCAAACGGCAGCTGGTTCGAGGATGAGATGAAGGATGCGCCTCGAGAGGATGGGTTTAAATTCGGTTATCTGGGGGTTCCATCGTTCGGAGCGGATGCACCGGTATCAGCCCTGACCAGCGTAGAGACCGTCATGATTCCCGCCAAAGCCAAGAACCCTGAGCTTGCCAAAGCATTCCTTAAGTATCTGTACACGGACAAGGTCATTAAGCTGAATGGCGAGAAGGCCAAAGCGGTTATGGCGGTCAAAGGCGCGCCGGATCTAGTGAAGGAATACATCACGGAGACGACGTATAATGTGTATAAAGCGGCGGATGACGGAATGATCGCAGTAAACGGCAACTTTATGCCCGTAGCGAAAGGCAGCAAATACAATCCTAGCGATGAAGTGTATAAACCATTCTCCTCGATTATGAGCAAGCAAATGACCTTGGAGCAATATAGTGAAAAGCTTTATAAAGTATATTCGGCAATTAAGAAGGAATTGGATGCTGCTGGAGCACAGTAACCTATTTTGGAATCATAGCCATAAGGGGAATTAAGAAGCAGTTGAAAAGCAGGATGAGCGGAGGGATTAGCCTCCAACTCATCCTGTTTTTTTGTTGCGGGCATTTTATTTGTGAGGGACCTGAAAATCCTCTATATAGATCGTCCATTTTGTTCATTTGGTGAATTCTAATGTGAATCTATAATAAGGAGCAACTGGCGGCGCAACGCACACACTTGAAGTGAATGGCTTTACTGTCTCATTCCATGATCGGCTTGTTTCGGAATGGAGAGGGGGTGATAGGCATCTACCCGGAACCGGCAACAAACAATAGGGTTAAAGAGGTGATGTGCATTCAGGCTAACGGCAGGATAAAGGAAAGCTAGCGATTTTCCAACTTAATGAAGAGTTCAAACAAGTTTGGGAGGGAGCAATAACATGAAAAAGCATTTTTTAAGCGTATTAGCTTTGCTAGTTCTATGTTCCACTATATTTGTAATCGGGCCAGCGCCTGCAAGCGCGGCAAATACAATCTATTACGTTGATTCTGCTGCCGGAAACGATACGAACAGCGGGACCTCAACCAGTGCCGCATGGAAAACCTTAACGAAGGTGAACGCAACGACATTCCAGCCAGGCGACCAAATTCTGTTCAAATCGGGCGGAGTATGGAACGGTCAGCTATGGCCGAAAGGCTCAGGAGATGCGAATGCCCCCATTAAAATTGATAAGTACGGAGGAACCGCTCGTCCCATTATTAATGGCGGAGGAACCCAGCGCGATTATCAAGCGACAGGTGCCGTTATGCTGCGGAACCAGCAGTATTGGGAAATTAGCAACCTTGAAGTGACGAATGACGATAACTTTAACGTAGATTCGGTTACGACTACGTATGTAAGCAGCAAGCCTTCCAACATTCGAGACGGCATTCTGATCGTGCTGGATACGAATCAAGTGGCAGCAGGCGGAGACACCATCATGGACCATATTTATATTCATGATAACTATGTGCATGACGTGGATAGCCCGAACGAATGGCCAAACTTATATGGAAACGCTTCCTTTAACGGCGGTATTATGTTTTATGTCATTGGAGCGTTGAAGGCCAACATGACCTTCAACGACGTCAGGATTGAGAACAATACGATTGAGAAGGTTGATTTGCTTGCGATTGCCAACTTCAATTACACGACAACAACAGCATTCCAAGATGAGATTGGGCCTAATAATTTATGGCAAACGAATATTTATATCGGCCACAACTACATGCGCAACATTGGGCAAGGGGCCATCGATGTATGCGATGCGAAGGATGCAATTGTAGAGTACAACGTTGTCGACGGCTGGTCGAAACGCTACAACGCTGAAAGCGCAGGCATCTATCCTTGGAAATCCCAAAACGTCACGTTCCAGAACAATGAGGTTTATGGCGGTCCCACGACAACAGGTGCCAATAATGGAGATGGAACGGCCTTCGATTTTGATTCCCCCAACAGCAATATCGTCTATCAATTCAACTATACCCACAACAATCCAATGGGGTGGATGTCCTACCTTGGAAGAAGCAGCAACAATATCGCCAGATATAACATTAGTGACGATAATGCCGCATACCTGATTAAGTTCGGATGGTTCGATGTCGACACTTCGGCAACCTATTTCCTGAACAATGTGTTTATTTATAACGGCGGCGTAACGAAATTCACGAATTCCAACGCTAACCTTGCATCTACTTATTTTAAAAGTGTGCCTTATTATTTTTACAATAACGTCTTCTATGACAAAAATACGCCTTCCTCCAGCTTCTGGCCGAGCAGTTCCGGCAGCTATGGAACGGCCGTATTTAGAAACAATGCATTTTATGTCACTACGGGCAGCCATGCCGCTGGAGAACCGAATGATCCGGCGAAGGTCATCGCGCCTCCGCAAATGGTTAACCCAGGGCAAACGCCGACGCTAGGGGCTAATGGCTTTAAAAGCGGTGCTACCGTATGGGATGGATACAAGCTGCAAGCCACATCCCCATTGATAAATGCAGGATATAATGTGCCGCAGCTGGGGACCAAGGATTTCTATGGCAATTCCTTATTTAACGGAGCTGCTCCGGATATCGGCGCATTCGAATCCACCGTCATCGGCGGAGGAGGAGGCGGACCGACGTCGGTGACTGTAGGCGGAACGGTTACGGCAAGCTCGACAAGCAGCCCCGCGGGAGAAGAGAAGGAGAAAGCGTTCGATGCCAACACCTCTACGAAATGGTTAATTACAACGGGAACCGGCTGGATTCAGTATCAATTTGTAACCGGCGTTACGCATAAAGTAACCTCGTATGCGATTACGTCGGCCAACGATGTGCCGGACAGAGACCCTAAGAATTGGACGCTACAAGGCTCCAACAATGGCACGAGCTGGACGACGCTCGACACGAGGACGAATGAGGCATTTGCAAGCCGATTCTTAACCAAAACGTATACCTTTACGAACACGACTGCTTACGCATATTACCGATTGAACGTGACAGCCAATAGCGGCGGTGCAGCACAGCTGCAGCTTGCTGAGCTAGGCTTGTTTACGTAAAAGGAAGTGGAATGCCGCCGCCTGGCTTCAGACGGCGGCATTTGTACAAATATAGGAAAGGAGATCATTTCGCCAACTTTCTCTCTATTTCTACGCGAAACGTTAGCTTAGCCACCGGAGGTCGGTTTCAGCCGTTTACGCTTGGTGCTGCATCGTTAGAACCTGTACGATTTTATGATTCGGCAGGCGGAGGCGCCATGAATGTCGTGGTTTTCTCCATAAACATCTTCGCTTTTGTTCATTTGGCAATGCCCTCTGCGAATATATAATTAGCTCATCACAGACATCCGTGCTGCATGAAGCCGGCAAGAATTCGTGCAGCATGTGCGGCAGGGGGAAGGAACGATGACGATGGCCATGACCATGAAAACAAAAAGAACACTATTTATCATTGCCTGTTTATTACCGGGACTGGCGTTATTCTGTTTATTTAAAGTGTATCCCACGTTTCAAATTTTTCAGAAGTCGCTGTACCTTTGGACGGGATTAAGCGATAAGCCCCAATTTATCGGTTTCAAAAATTTTGTTGACCTGTTCCATGATGAGACATTTCTACTTTCCATGCGCAATACGGGCTTTCTTATGCTGGTTGTGCCAGTCGTGACGATCATTGTCGCCTTAATTAATGCCTCCGTTCTAACGCAATCGAAATTAAAGGAACGCGGATTTTACCGTACCGTTTTCTTTTTCCCAAGCATATTGTCGTTCGTTGTCATTGCGATTTTATGGTCCTTCATTTATCATCCGACGATGGGGTTTGTGAACTCTGGCTTAGACATCCTTGGACTTGGCGAATGGGCAAAGCCATGGCTTGGAGACCAGCGAACGGTTCTCTGGGCACTGGCTATCACCCTCATATGGCAGGCTGCCGGATATTACATGGTAATGTACATGGCAGGCATCGACAGCATTTCACCTGAGCTTTATGAAGCAGCTAATTTGGATGGAGCAACCCGAATACAGCAATTTTTCAATATTACGATTCCGCTGCTCTGGGAAATCATTCGCGTCACGATTATTTTCAGCATTAACGGTGTCCTCAGCATTAGCTTTATCATCGTCTCGATCATGACAGGGGGCGGTCCTGACCGTCATTCAGAGGTCGTCATGACCTACTTGTATTCCCAAGCGTTCACCAACTCGAATTTCGGTTATGCCATGGCTATTGGCGTTGTTGTGTTCATTATTTCGATGCTGCTTGCCTTTATAAGCAATAAACTGACGGAAAAGGGGGCGCATTAAGATGTCCACTCGAGTATCCCTCATGGGAAAAACTGCGCTTCGCCTCTTCCTACTCGTACAGGCCGTTTTGGTCGTATATCCGCTCTTATGGAATGTACTGGCCTCCTTTAAGACCAATGCAGAGGTCATGGAAAGCCCGTGGAAGCTGCCAACGAGCATCAATTGGAACAATTACGTTCAAGCATTCTCGACGGCAAGAATCGGTGACTATATGGTCAACTCGGTCATCATCGTTTTGTTATCGATGGCAGTTCTCTTGTTTGCGGCGGTTCCCTCTGCCTATGTATTGGGGCGAATGAAGTTTCGCGGCCGCGGATTTATCTCGCAATTTTATATGGCTGGACTCTTTATCGGGGGCGTCTATATTATTGTTCCGCTATTTATTTTCATGAATGATTTGCATATGCTCGATAATCGCTTTTGGTTAAGCGCGGTCTACGCAACAGGCAGCCTGCCGTTTTCGGTATACTTGCTTACCGGTTTTATGAAGTCGATTCCGCTCGATTACGAGGAAGCCGCCATGATTGATGGCTGCGGCTATTTCGGCATATTGCTGCGCATTATTGTGCCTATGGCACGGCCTGGCATTATTACGCTTATCGTATTTAGCTTCTTTGATTTTTGGAATGAATACGTTCTAGCGATGACCTTTATCACAAGCGACAGCAAGAAGACGATTCCGGTGGGCCTGTCTAACCTCATGCAAATCCAGCAGTTCGCTACCGATTGGGGCTCTTTATTTGCCGGATTAGTCATTGTGCTTGCCCCAACCATCCTCGTATATGCTTTGCTGCAGAAAAAACTGACAGAAGGCATGTCGCTTGGCGGAGTAAAAGGATAGTCCGGTATGTCTTGACTTGACAACCAGGAAGGGTGGATATCGATTGGCAACTTTTGAAGTGCAAAGGGATCAATTCATGTACGAAGGCGCGCCTGTGCGCCTGCTCTCGGGAGCGATCCATTATTTCCGGGTCGTGCCTGAATATTGGAAGGATAGACTGCTGAAGCTGAAGGCTTGCGGATTGAATACCGTAGAGACCTATGTGCCTTGGAACATCCATGAGCCTCGCAAAGGGGAGTTTCACTTTGCAGGCCAGAATGATCTGGAAAGCTTTGTTAGGCTAGCGGGCGAATTAGGATTGCATGTGATTGTAAGGCCTAGCCCTTACATTTGCGCGGAATGGGAATTTGGCGGATTGCCGGCATGGCTGCTTGAGGATGCCAATCTGCGATTGCGATGTTATGATGAGAGTTATTTGAAGCATGTAGATGAATATTTCGACGAGCTGCTTCCGCGTTTGAAGCCGCTGCTATGTCCGAATGGTGGTCCGATTATTGCGCTTCAGATCGAGAATGAATATGGGAGCTATGGGAATGACAAACGGTATCTTTCCTATATTCGTGACGCAATGGTGGGCAGGGGAATGGATGTCTTGCTCTTCACCTCTGATGGGCCGGAAGACCATATGCTGCAAGGAGGTATGATTGACGGTGTACTTGCGACAGTTAACTTCGGCTCAAAGCCGACAGAGGCCTTTCATAAGCTTCGAGAATATCAGGCAGATGGCCCGCTTATGTGTATGGAGTTCTGGAATGGCTGGTTTGACCATTGGATGGAAAGCCATCAAACTCGGCCGCCTTCGGAGGTAGCAGAGGCTTTGGATGAAATGCTAGGCGCAGGCGCCTCGGTCAATTTCTATATGTTTCATGGGGGAACGAACTTTGGTTTCTATAACGGTGCCAACCATATTCATCAATATGAGCCTACTACAAATAGTTACGATTACGACACGCTCCTTAATGAGTCGGGAGAGCCCACGCCTAAGTTTTATGCAGTGCGGGAAGTGCTTGAGAAGCATGTCCAGCTGCCCTCTTTGCAATTGCCAGAGCCCATAGCCAAACGAGCCTATGGAAGAGTAGTGATGAAGCAGCAAGCAAGCTTGTTCGAGCAGTTGGAAGCCCTCTCAGAGCCCATCTTGCGGGCTTGTCCGGAGCCTATGGAGAAGCTGGGCCAATCGCAGGGCTATATCCTTTATTCGATTTTTGTCAAAGGCCCGAGATCAGTGGCACAGCTGACGCTGCAAGAAGTAAGAGACAGGGCTTTGGTTTTTGTCGACGGTGAACATAGGGGCGTCATTGAACGTTGGGCACCTTGTACCTTGCCAATAATCGTACCGGAACAAGGTGTTCGTTTGGATATTTTGGTCGAAAATATGGGCCGTATTAATTATGGGCCATATCTCCGTGATCCGAAAGGAATTACGGAGGGGGTAAGGCTAGATAACCAGTTTCTATACGGCTGGACCATTTATCCGCTGCCATTAAGCAGCTTAAGCGAGCTGGTGTTTACGGAGCAACAAGGGGAAGGGGAGCTGGTGAATTCCCAGCCTGTTTTTTACAAAGGGATGCTTGAGATAGACCAGCCCGCGGATACTTTTATCACCCTTGATGGCTGGACCAAAGGAAATGTCTTCATTAACGGTGTTCATTTGGGCAGGTATTGGGATGCTGGTCCAACCAAAACATTGTATATTCCTGCTCCTTTCCTGCGAGCTGGAGTAAATGAGTTCATCGTATTCGAGCTTCACGGCACTGCCGAAGCCGTAGTTACGTTAACCGATCAAGCGGATTTAGGCTGATTAATTATTAAGGAGGTTAGAGAATGAGTGTTTCGGTTATAGAAGCGGCGCTTGTCGCTCCATCATTCAGGCAGCTGGCCTGGCAAGAAATCGAGTTTTACGGATTCATTCACTTTACGGTAAACACGTTTACAGATAAGGAATGGGGAACGGGGGAAGAGTCGCCCCAGCTCTTTAATCCGACAGAGCTGGACGCAGCGCAATGGGTAGCCGCATGCAAAAGCGCAGGGATGAAAGCCATTATTCTGACTTGCAAGCATCATGACGGGTTCTGTTTATGGCCAAGCGAGTGGACGGATCATTCTATAAAGAGCAGCCCTTGGAGAAGCGGCGAAGGTGATTTAGTAAGGGAAGTATCCGACGCTTGCCATGAGGCCGGATTGAAATTCGGCATTTACGTATCCCCATGGGATCGTCATGAACCATGCTATGGAGATTCCGAACGATACAACAGCTTCTTTCTGAATCAGTTGCATGAGCTGTTAACAGGATACGGAGAGCTGTTTTGCGTATGGTTTGATGGCGCATGCGGCGAAGGACCGAACGGCAAGCGGCAAGTCTATGACTGGGATGCCTATTACAGCTTGATTCGCAAGCATCAGCCTCACGCGGTCATTTCGGTTTGCGGTCCTGATGTCAGGTGGTGCGGCAATGAAGCCGGTCATACAAGGAAAGTGGAATGGAGTGTCGTACCCGCAACCCTGCAGGATAACGAGAAAATACAAGCTAATTCGCAGCAATTAGAAGGCGACGAGTTCTCGAGGCGTATCGGGTCGGATGAAGAGGATTTGGGAAGCCGTCATGTACTAGCAGAGGCAGAACGCGTCGTTTGGTATCCGGCAGAGGTCAATACTTCTATTCGTCCGGGTTGGTTTTATCATGAAAATGAAGATGCCTTGGTTAAATCAACGGAGGAGCTTGTCGATCTCTATGAGCGAACGGTAGGCGGCAACTCTACCTTTTTGCTAAATCTTCCACCTGACAGGCGAGGTCTTATTCACGAGAATGATGAGCAGCGAATGCGAGAGCTTGGAGAACGGTTAGGGAGAATGTATCGCAGAAATGCAGCTGCAGGTTCACGGGTGGTTGCCTCTGTTTGCAAAAGTGAAGAACATGAGGGGTCCCGAATAACGGATGGTCTCAAAGAGACGTATTGGCGCCCCTCTGCCGGCATTGAACAAGCTTGGCTAGAGGTAGAGCTGGGCGGCAAGCAAATGATAGACCGCATTGTGCTCAAAGAATATTTGCCGGAAGGCCAGCGCATTGAGAAGTTTCATTTAGAGTGGTTTGACGGAGAAAAGTGGCAAACCTTCTACGAAGGAAATGTGATTGGATACAAGAAGATTTGCCGCTTCGAGCCGATTGAAACCGAACGTCTCCGCATTCAAATTACCGAGTCCAGATGGTATCCGACAGTAAGCGAATGTAGCGTCTACTGGACGCGGATGGAGGAGAAACATGAACCGGACCGTGGCTAACCAATCGATGGGTACCGGTGTCAAGCATCGGCGTGCATTAATCGTTGCGGCTGTTGGAATAGTAGTGGTTGCTGCCCTATTGGCGGCAGCCTTTTTGCCGTCTCATTCTAAGGGGGACGCAGTCATCATGGAGGTCGGCGGGTTGCCCGTCACGCACAACGAATTTCTGCTTTATATGAGCAAGGAAAAAGGCGAGGTCACCAACTATTTCAATGTCACTTATGGGGCAGAGGACAGTAAACACTATTGGACGGAAACATTTGGCGATGAGCGTCCGATTGATAGGCTGAAGGAACAAGCGATGGATGAGGCTGTAAAAGGGAAAACCTTGCAGCTGCTAGCTATGGAGAAGGGGCTCATTGAAGACAGCTCTTTTCAGAGCTTTGTGATGAATTGGGAGCAAAATAATGCAGGCAGAGCCAAAAGCTTGGAAAAGGGAGAAGCTATTTTTGGGCTAGGAGAGTATGAGCTCAGCCAATACTATTTCTACTCCTTAAGCAATGTAAGGCTTGATCTCGAGAAAAAGCTTGGAGAGGATGAATTGAAGGTTTCAGAACAAGAGGTTAGCGAGAGCTACCGCACGCATGAAGCAGAGTTTGAGAATCAAACGCAAATCACCTTCGATGAATTTTCTATCCCGTATAGTGATGGAGATAGAGCAGAAGTCCTCGAAAGCATAAATCTAGCCATAAAGAGCCTAGATTCGGGAGCCGAATTCTCGGAGGTAGCGAAGGAATACAGCAAGGATGGCATCCGCAAGAGCTCCATCATTCTGAATGATCAACAATCGCCGCTAAAAGCAGACTTCATGCTGCAGCAAGCGGCTAAACCATTAAAGGTTGGCGAGCATTCTTCCGTTATTGATACAGGCACCAGCTTTACGATTATTCGGCTGATTGAGAAAAAGGAAAGCTTCGCGGTGCCGCTTGCAAGCGTGGAGTCGCAACTGCAAAGCGAGGTGCTTACGAATAAGTTTAATCGCTATTTGGAGGAGAAGGTCAAAGCCGTTACGGTCAAAGTCAATCCAAGTGCATATGACCGCTTGAAGGCAACGGAAGGGTAGCTGGATTAAGCGAACGATTTTTCCCTTGAGTCGACTCATTTAATTTTTTCTCGGAGAAATAATTGTACAAGAGGTTCTTTCAGACGTGCTATATTTTAAAATTAGCGGCAGCCATGGGTTAATGCATTTGCATCCATGGCTGTTTTTGTTCAGTAACCTTATACCGCATTTCCCCGATCATGCAATAATTCGCATGCTTTAAACAGGGTTTATTCCTCGTTTTTGCGACCTTCAGCCTTTAATCGCAGGAAAAGACGTAAATTGAAGTGTACACCCCTGGAGTGCGGCAGTTAAACTGGGGTTGCCGGAATGGACGGAGTAGGGTTGGCGCTAGCGATCAGGCCTGCCCTATTCTGCCGGAAGAACGATTAAACTAAAGGGGAACACGGGATGACCAAATTGAAAGTTGGAATCATCGGAGTCGGGGAAGTTGCCCAGCTTATTCATTTGCCGATTCTGGAATCGTTGCCAGAGCTTTACGAGCTCGCTGCATTCTGTGACATTTCGCAGCAGTTGCTCGCCAAGATGGGAGAGAAGTATCGGGTTACGAATTTGTATACGCGCGCCGAAGAGATGCTGAAATGGACAGAGCTCGATGCCGTCCTAGTATTGAATAATATGGAATACCATACCGAATGCGTCGTTGCGGCGCTGCGAAGAAACATTCATGTGTTCGTCGAAAAGCCGATGTGCATTACTGAAGCCGAAGTTCGCGAAATCATTCGGGAGCGGGATGCCTCGGACGCTCAGGTCATGGTCGGCTATATGAGAAGATTTGCGCCGGCTTACCTGCGGGCCTTGGAAGAAGTCCGGGGGCTGGGGCCGATCAATTACGCACGGGTGCGCGGCATCATCGGACCTAACGCCTTCTTCACGGGACAGTCGGGGATCCATGCTTACCGCTTCGACGATATTCCTGCCGAGGCAGCACAGGATCGCAAGGAAAGGCATGTCCGGCTTATGAAGGAAGCCGTCGGTGAGGCTTCCGCAGAGGATTATGCATCGTACGCTCTCTTGCTGGGCTTGAACAGCCATGATATATCCGCCATGCGCGAGATGCTTGGCGTCCCCCGCAGCGTGAAGGCGGCTGCATCGACGCAGGGCGGCCGATTCAAAACCGCGATTCTCGAGTTCGACGGATATAACGTGCTGTTCGAGACAGGCATGGATCGACAAGGGAGGTTCGATGCCCACATTGAGGTATTTGGGGAAAGCAAATCGGTGCTTGTGCAATACGATACCCCGTACCTGCGGCAATTGCCGACAACGCTTCACATTCGCGAGACGATTGGAGAGGCACTGGAGGAAACGGTAATCCGTCCGACCTACAAGGACGCTTATACATGCGAGCTGGAGTACTTCTATCAGGTAGCCGCCAACGGATTGCCCCCCAAGACGACGCCGGAAGATTATGGTCAGGATCTCAAAATATTCGGAATGATAATTAACGCCATGAAATAGGGAAATGACGCAATGGATTCGAAAGGGCGGCAAGGTCGGTTGGATTCGGGGCTCCTTGCCGTTCGAGCATGAGGACGTGGCGCAACTGCCGGAATGAGAGTCCGATATTAGCGGCGAGATGGAAACCGCCTGGTAAATATAATCGAAGGAGGCTGCAAATTGAAGCACAAATTTGCTGTTCAGCTGTACACGCTGCGCAAGGAATGCGAGCAGGATTTTCCCGCGACACTAAGAAAGCTCGGCCGCATGGGCTGGGGCGGAGTCGAAACGGCAGGTTTGCACGGCTTTGCGGCAGAAACGATTGCCGAAGTGCTGAGGGAAGCTGGATTGAAGGTGGCGGGCATGCATATTTCCGTCGAGCGTCTCCGCTCTGATGCGGAGAATGTCAAAGCCGAGGCGACACTGCTGGAGACGAAACGTCTGATCTGTCCATCCGTGCCCCACGAGTGGCGTAATGAGCAGGGGTATATCAAGTTGCGGGCTGAGCTGAACGCGGCGGCTTCGGAGCTGCGGGCTGATGGCTTCACGGTCGGATTCCATAACCATGCCTTCGAGTTCGAGACTAGCGTCCGTGGAATGGACGCACTGTCCTATTTGATCGAGCCGACCGATGATAATGCCGTGCTGGCGGAAATTGATGTATACTGGTTAAAAAAAGCAGGATACGATCCGGCGGCGTTTATCGTGCCGTACAGCGGCCGTATGCCGACGGTTCATCTGAAGGATATGTCCGGCGATGGACGCGGCGTCTATGCCGAAATCGGGACGGGCATTATCGATTTCACGCCGCTCCTCCTGTGGGGCGAGAATAACGGCGTCGAATGGTATGTCGTCGAACAGGATATGTGCGAGGGCGACCCATTGGACAGCGTAGGGCGCAGCCTGGAGCACCTGTACGAGCTGGTGGACCGCTTGGAGCACGGGGCGTAAAAAATCCGCGAAGGACTGGCGCATGCCAGTCTTTTCGCCATTGTTGGGTCATGACGGCAACCGGGGGGAGATATCCGCATGAAGCGATTTGGAATCAAGGTTTATTTTACGAAGATGGTGCTATGGATAAGCGTGGCGATTCTGCTCCTGATCGTTGCGCTGTCGACGGTCGTCTACATCAACGCCCAGAAGCTGCTGGTGAAGAACGAGTACGCTTCCAATCAGAAGATTCTTTATCAGGTCAAATATAATATGGCGTTTATGGACGAGACGATCGCCAACCTGTGCAAATCGCTTTATCTGAACAGCGATGTGAGCGCGGTCATGTACGCGAAGCTGGAAAATATGGTCGACGTGGCCAACCGCTTGAATAAAGTTACCAGCTCGATCACTTCGACCAATCCGTATATTCATTCCATTACGATCTATAACCGGAATCTGGACCAGACCTACAATGCGGGCAGCCCCGTGTTTTTTCATGACGAATTGCTCGACGCGCTGTACGGCAAGGATCAGCTGCCTCCAAAGATGAAGCCGATCTTCCGCAACATCAGGAAGCTCGTGAACAGCGAGACGAGGCCTGAGCATGTATTCTCCTATTTAATGTATGAAACTTCGCCCGACGATCTGAAGCCGGACGGCGTCGTTATTGTCAACGTCAGGTCGGAATGGCTGCTGAATAACATCGCCCAAATCAACATGATCGACAAGCGCAAGGGCGACGGCATCTTCATCCTGGACCAATTCGGAGAGTATCTGAACGACGGCACGGGTGATTATGAAATTATGGAATGGGCAAAAGCTCAATTGTCGGCTTACAGAAGCGCCCATCCGGACAGCGATCCGGATGGCTTTTTCGAGGGCGAGCGCGGCGGCGCGCCTTACCTAATTACGTATTCGAATGTCGGGAGCGCCGGAATGACGCTGTTAAAGATACAGCCCGTACCCGAAGTGTATCAATATATCGTCAGACTGCGGACCAGCATTATTTTCATTACGTTGATTGCCTTGCTTCTGGCACTTGTCGTGTCTATTCTAATCTCCCGCAAAATTTATCGGCCGTTCGGCAATCTCGTGAATTCAATCCGCATGGATCGGCCGCGCCGCTCGGGCGATGACGAGGTCATCGACGAAATCTCCTATTTGAACAGCGTCTACCGGCAGTCGATGGAGGAGCTCGATCTTTTCTACAAGGAGAAGGACGAATACAAGGATGTAATGCGGCATTATTGGCTAAGCCGGCTGCTGGACGAACGATTCAATATAACGCGCACAGAGCTAGCGGCTTTGTTCAAGGAAATGAGGATTTCATTGCCTGTGGAAGGTTCTTACGCGGTATGCTTATTGAAAATCGATAGCTACAAGGAGTTCCAGCAAGCCTACAGCGCCAAGGATAAGGCTACCTTTCGGTTTGCGCTGATTAATATAGCCTCTGAACTCGTCGCCCGGAAATATCCGAACGAAGGAATTGATATGAAGGAGGACCACGTGCTGCTGATCGTCGGTCTTCCGGAGCGGGACGTGTCCGGACCGGTTGAACTGGTGACGCTACTAACCGAGGCGCAGGATGTATTCAGCCGTTACTTCAAGGTAACGTTCACGACTTCGCTCAGCGACCCGGCAGATTCGCTGAGCGGCTTGCATGCGCTGTATAATCAGGTGCAGGATCAGGCGATGTACCGGCTTCAGCTCGGACACGGCTCCATCATTACGAACGCACGCATTCGCAAGAACGCCGAGAATAAAAGAGCCGGCTATTCGAAGGAATTGGAAGACTGGCTCGCGGAGACGATCAAGTCGGGCAACGTTGCCGCCATGAAGGAGGTTCTGGCGAATCTATTCGGAGAGATGGAGAAGTTGAACTATCACAATGCCCTTGTCTCGATCATTCGGCTGGTCGACGCGGCGATCAAAGCGCTGGAGGAAGCGAAGGCGCCCGCCGCACCTGCGCTGCAGATCGCCTCGATTGGCCGCCACATTTTGGAGAAGGAGACGATGGCCGAAATCCATCGGATCGTCCGGGAGGGACTGCAGGATTCCATCAACAAGGAAACGGTCGGCAATGCGGAATCGCTGAACTATTTTCTCGTCGACGCGGTCACGGAATATGTCCATAAGAACTATCGAGATTCCTCCCTGAGCTTACCCGCAATCGCTTCCATTATGAAGATTTCCTCCCGCAGCCTGAGCAAAATGTATAAGGAAGCGACGCAGCTGTCGATTCCGGATCTAATTAACGGCGTGAGGCTGACTAAAGCGGCGGAGCTCCTAATCCAGGAGGATTTGAGCGTCTACGAGGTCGTACAGCGTGTGGGTTTTACGAATGAAACGTATTTTTTCAGCCTGTTCAAGAAGAAATACAAGGTGACGCCGAAGGAATACGCCCTTCAGAGGAACGTCAATAAATTCATATAGTTCGGCTTCGAGAAGATCGAACCGGAGTTTCGGCGTTGCTGCGCTGAGCTCCGGTTTTTTGCTGCTGTAACGGCCTTATAAATGGTGCAAATGCTGCAAATGAAGCTCCAGCGACGCTTTTTTGCAGGATATTACCGGATTTAAAATATACAATTCTACTTTCCTGGCCTACAGTGAGGTTATCGCTTGTCAGACGCAACACGGAAAAGGAAGTGAGGAACGTATGCTTAAAAGTATCCGGAAAAATGCCGGCTTGTCCATGTTGGCGCTGCCGGGCTTCTTGCTCATCATTGTTTTTAATTATGTGCCGCTTTATGGGTTGCTGCTGCCCTTCAAATCCTACCGCTATAATCTTGGCATCTGGAACAGCCCCTCAGTCGGATTCGAAAACTTCGGTTTCCTGTTCAGCGGCGATGTCCTTTACCGCGTATTGAGGAACACGCTGCTCTACAATCTGACCTTCATTGTACTTGGCACGACGCTCTCCGTTATCGTTGCGCTGCTGCTGTACGAATTGAGCCGACGCTTCGTGAAGGCCTATCAAACAATCCTGTTCATTCCCTACTTTATCTCCTGGGTCGTGGCAGGTTTTGCGTTCCGCTCGCTGTTCGATATGGAATATGGCGTCATCAATCGCTTGCTGGTCTCCATGGGCGAGGAGCCGATCCTATGGTATAGCGATCCGAAATATTGGCCTTATATTATTGTGGTCGCAGCCGTGTGGAAGGGGCTCGGATACAGCTCCGTCATCTATTATGCGGCGTTGATGGGCATCGATTCGGAATATTACGATGCGGCCAAGATCGATGGAGCCAGCAAGCTTAGGCAGGCCTTCTCCATCTCGGTGCCGATCATTAAACCAATGATCGTCATGCTGGTCATTTTGCAGATCGGCAGCATCTGTTACAGCGATTTTGGTCTGTTCTACAATGTGACACTGAATTCTTCCTTGCTCTACAGCACCACGGATGTCATCGACACGTTCGTCTATCGGTCCCTGGTCGACCTAGGCGATATCGGGATGGCTTCGGCAGCCGGCTTCTTCCAATCCATCGTCGGCTTCTGCCTGGTGCTTGCGACCAATACCATTGTCAAAAAGATCAATCCAGAAAACTCTCTTTTCTAAGGGGACTGAAAGAACGATGAAAACACATTCGACGACGCTCACTGAACGAAGGGTAACTACCGGTAAGCTGTTCATTCATCTGATTTTTATTGTATTGTGCGCCGCTTGCATCTTCCCGTTCCTGGTCATTATCGGGACCTCGGTACAGAGTGAGAGCGACATTGTGAAGTTCGGCTACTCTGTCATTCCGAAGAACTTCACGCTTGATGCCTATCGCGTCATTCTACACGATCCTGCGATGTTGTTACGCTCGTATTTCGTTACGATTCTGACAACGGTTATCGGCTCGCTCGTCGGGATGTGGGTGACAACCACCTACGCTTATGCGATCTCACGCAAGGATTACCGACTGCGGTCGTTTCTCGCTTTCTTCATTTTCTTCACGATGCTCTTTCACGGCGGCATGGTGCCCTCCTACATTCTGATGGTCAAGTGGCTGGGGCTGAAAAATAATTTGCTTGCGCTCATTCTGCCTTACTTAATTAGCGGATGGTTCGTGATGCTGATGAAGGGGTTCTTGCAAACGATTCCAGAGGCGCTCATCGAATCGGCCAAAATCGACGGGGCAAGCGAGCTGCGAATTTTTGCGCAGATCGTTCTCCCGATCTCCAAGCCAGCACTCGCGACTTTGGGGCTGTTCTTCGCCTTGCAATACTGGAACGACTGGTGGCTGACCCTGCTCTACGTCGAACAAGACCATCTGATTAAGCTGCAGTACTTGCTCATCCGCGTCCTGAAAAACATGGAGTATTTGAATTCGGCGGAAGCCATTGAATATGGACTGGTAAAGCCAGGTATGATGGTCCCTTCCTTGAGCGCCAGAATGGCGATGTGCATTTTGGCCGCGGGGCCGATGCTGCTCGTATTCCCATTGTTCCAGAAATATTTTGTGCAAGGCTTGACGGTCGGGTCGGTTAAAGGGTGATAATTACAACCATAAGGCTTGTCCGCTTGCGGTTGTTAATTATAGATTAAGCACTAAACTAAGGGAGGCATTCCAGGTGAGTCTAAGAAAGAAAAAGGCATCGAAATGGCTTGTAACGGGAACGTCCGCAATTATGGCCGCAATGTTGATCGTCGTCGGCTGCAGTTCGAAGGAAGAGGGGGGCTCCAGCCCAAGCGGCAGTCCCGCGCCAACGGAGCCGGCTTCGCAAGCCGCCTCGCCGTCCGCATCACCCGAGGGAGAGGCCGGCAAAGGGACCGAAGAGTTTGTGAAGCTTAGTTGGTACATGCCAAAGCCGATCGACAACATGAAGGATCAGGAAGCGGTCGAAACGGAAGCGAACAAAATCATTAAGGAACAGCTAAACGCTAGTCTGCATCTCAATCTTATTGACAACGCCGGCTGGGAAGACAAGATGAAGCTGATCTCGGCTGCTGGCGAGCCCTATGACCTTGTATTTACCACCTTTGCGTCCAACCGGATCAACGACAACGTGCAGAAGGGCGCCTTCATGCCGCTTGACGATCTGCTGCAGAAGTACGGGCAGAACATATTGGCGAAGGTCGACCCACGCGCCTGGAAAGCGGTTACCTACAAAGGGAAAATCATGGCTATTCCCGCCCAGACGCCGTATTCACCGGCCGGTGCGCACGTCTTCAAGAAAGATATCGTCGAGAAGTACGGCTTCGACTATAAGAGCGTCAAGAGCATTCAGGATCTGGAGCCGTTCCTGGCCGAGATCAAGAAGAACGAGCCGGACATGATTCCGCTGTTGGCTACGGCCAACGGAACGGCTTCCGGCATTACCCTGTACGACTACACAACGATTACGCCAGGCATTTCGTACAGCGAGCTGGACGGAAGCATCGTTAAAATTCTCGATGTTCCTCAGAACAAGGTAAACTACAGTACAATCAACGATTTCTACAAGAAAGGCTACATCGCCAAGGATGCCGCCATAAAGACAGATTATCTGGCTGAAGCCAAATCGGGTAAATATGCCGTTATGCGGGATTCGGGCGGCTACACCGAGGACGGGTCGAAATCGACGGCTACGTACGGCTTCCCAACGGTGGAGACGATGTCCGGCTACCCGACGATCTCAACGAACTCAATGACGTCCGCCGCTTCAGCTATCAGCGCCACCTCCAAAAATCCGGAAAGGGCAATGATGCTGCTCAATTTGATCTGGGGCGACAAGTACCTGCTTAATACGCTGGCTTACGGGGTTGAAGGCAAGAACTACACCGTCAAGACTGGCAACGTGAAGGAAGACAATCCGACGATCGAGGCGACAAGCGGATCGGAACAAACGTGGGCGATCTGGCACAACTGGCTTGGGCCACTGTGGGATCAATGGGACTCTAACTGGAACTCCACAGCCGCACTGGAAGCGATGAAGGCCAACAACGATAACGGGAAACCGTCAGGCATTCTCGGGTTCATCTTCAACTCCGAGCCGGTGAAGAATGAAATCGCACAGGTCAGTGCCCTCCAGAAGGAATCGACCCCGATTCTGACAACCGGCTCAATGCCGGACTTCGAGAAGTATTACACGGAGCTGCAGCAGCGGATGAACGCTGCCGGCATGGATAAAATTCTGGCCGAAGCCCAAAAGCAGTTCGATGCTTGGAAAGCGGAAAACAGCTAATACGATGATAAACAAGAAACGGCGGCTTTGCTACAAGGTAGTAGGCCGCCGTTTGTTTAGACCAATTCATAAATCATTATCCAAAGAAAGGGGAATTCATAATGATGTTTAAGGGAATAAGGGGATGGACTGCGTTAAGCTTGTTGACAATTGTATGCGCTTTCCTGGTGTTGGCCCGGCCCCATGCGGTTGCTGCGGATAGTCCACCGGAGGGAGCCGCATATTTGGTAGATGAGGACTTCTCGTTCCTCTCTAATCTGGTGCCCGGCGAGAGCCAGCCTTCCGGCTGGGACATTCGCGCTGCGGGGGGCGCGCTCGTCAGCACATACGCCACAACGCTCAAGGTCAGCGATACGAGCTCCGTTCTTCCAGTATCCATGAGCCGAAAGTTTCCTGCGCAAAGTGAAACGACACTCACGATGGAGTACCGTTTCAAGCCGCTGGCAATTATTAATGGCATTAAGTGGCAACTGCTAGACGGTGATACACCCGGTGTAAGCATCGCGACGAGCGGCGGCAACCTTGTGCTGGAAACGTCCGGCGGCGGCATCCACACGCTGCAAGCCTACTCGGCCAATACGGAGTATGGGATCAAGGTGGTTGCCGATTTGACCTCCTCACAGGCGGATGTGTACGTTAACGGCGTTAAGAAAGCGACAGCCGCAAGCTTCGCCAATTCGGTCAATGCCCTGAATAGGTTCCAACTGTCAACGGGGGCTTCCTCGACGGGAGACTTTTTCTTCACGCCGCTCAAAATCTACAAAGGTTACGCCGTCAACGAGCGGCTGCTGTCTGTCGTGAGCGGCTTCTTGCCCCAGGATTGGTCAGCGAGCGCCGCCAGCGGCACGATTGCCGTGGAACAGATGAGCGGCGGCAGCTCCTCCCAGCCGTACGTTATGTCGCCGCGTCCGGATCTCTACAGCATACGGATGAATGCCGCGTCCGCGGCTGGCGCTATGGAGCTTGCCAAGAGCTTCGCCCCGCTGACCGACGATCTGACCGCGGAATTTAAGTTGTTTATCCCGGTGAAGACGAACGGTCTCGCTGCGGAGCTGCGGAGCGGTTCCAATACTGCGCTGAAACTGGTCACGTCGAACGGGAAACTGTCGTACCTCGATAAGGATGGACTGCCTGTTGAGTTGTACGATTACAAGGCCAACCTGTGGTACAGCCTAAAGGTGAAGCTGAGGTGGACCTCCTCAGCCCCCTTAGCCGACATTTATATAAACGGCAAGCTGCAGGCCGAGGATATCGAACTGGATGAGGGAATTTCACTTATCGACGGCATCCGGTTCTCGACCTCCGCCGTCGATAAAGGCACGATGTGGCTCGACGACATTCTCGTATACGAGAATACGCCGCTGCAGGAGGATTACGTGCCGCAGCCTGTTGCCGTAAGCACTGGAGACCAACTTGTCGGAGTACAGAGCTGTCCGATGTGGAGAGAGGGAACTCATCTAGGCTGGGACATGATTAATCCGTTTCCCGACAGGACGCCTTATCTCGGCTTCTATGACGAAGGCAACCCGGAGACGGCGGATTGGGAAATCAAATGGATGGTCGAGCACGGCATCGGATTCCAGATGTCTTGCTGGTTCAGGCCGATCGGCGGCGAGAACGCGCCAGTCAAGGACCCTTTTATGTCCAATGCCCTGCATGATGGCTACTTCAACGCACAATACAGTGATCAACTGCAGTTCGCGATCATGTGGGAGAATCTAAACTCCAGGGCTGCCGATAGCAACGACTTCCGGACGAACCTGGTGCCTTATTGGGTAGAGTATTATTTTAAGGACCCTAGGTATTTGAAAATCGACAATAAGCCTGTGTTTACTATTTACAATTACAACGAATTCGTCAAGCTTTCAGGCTCGATCATCGGCGCCAAAGCAGACATAGATTACTTGCGGAACGCGGCGATTGCAGCCGGCTTCGACGACCTAATTATACTGAACGTATACAACGGCACTAGCGCACAAGATTTAATCAATCGCCGATCGGCGGGCTTCGACGCGGTGTACGCCTACTCGTGGGGCTCCTTCGGCGGGCATCAAGAATTCCAAAAGCTAAGGCTGACGACCGAAAGCGGTTTCGGACAGCTTGATGTCATTGCCGGCTTGAGCATGGGACGGGACGATACGGCATGGGGGCTAGCCTCCGGGTATTATGCGACGCCAGGGGAGTTCAAATCGCTGGCGCAGTGGACGAAGGATAGTTATATCCCTTCTTTGTCCGCGGACAATCTAGGCAAAAAGCTGGTCATGCTTGACAATTGGAACGAATTCGGTGAAGGGCACTTTCTTATGCCTGCGGGTCTGGCCGGCTTCGGGTACGTTGATGCGATCCGCGACGTATTCGCGGCTGGGGCTGGATCGCATACGGACGCGGTACCGTCGCAGGATCAGAAAGACAGGATCGGTGTTCTGTACCCTGCGGGCAGAATAGTGCCGAACCGTACATTGAGTCCCCCCGCCATTTCTGCCAATTCCGTTGTCTCTTGGGAATTCAACACCGACGGCGACAGCGAGGGCTGGAGCGTATTGAAGCAGATCGTCTCGGCTGGCGTCGCAGATGGGAGCTTTACGGGCACTTCCAATAATACGGACCCCGGTATTATATCCGCGGACCATCTTGGCATTCGGGCGGAGGACGTTCCTTACCTGAAAATCCGGATGAAGAATGACGCCAACGATATTGACGGCCGCGTGTTTTTTACAACGGAGCTCGACGGGGACTGGAACGAGACGAAAGCGATGGGCTTCTACGTGAATCCGCAGGACGACGGATATACGGACTACTACGTCGAAATGTGGAGGAACAAAAGCTGGACGGGGAACATTCGGCAAATCCGGATCGATCCGATCTCAGCGACGGGCAAGATCAGCATCGATTATATCCGGGCGGTCGCGGACGACTCCACGGACATCAAGCTATATTTGGATGGTAAGCGGAGAAGCTTCAGTCAACCGCCGCTTGTTCTGGACAATGTTCCTATGATTCCGATCAAGGATGTGTGGCTGCTGATGGGCGTCAAGTCCGAATGGGACGCCGCGGCGCAGAAGCTGATCGGTGTTTCCGCCAAAGGAGGCAGCGTGCATGAACTGGCGGTCGGCAGCATGGCGGCACTTAAGGATGGTCAGTTCGTGGCGCTGGACCATTCGCCTGTCCTGCTCCCGAACGGCACGGTGCTCGCGCCGCTCACGTATCTCCGGCATGCTTTCGGCTCAACCGTGAGCTGGGACGATATCACGGGCAAGATCGGGATTTATCCGGGCGGGGTCCTCTGGGACTTCGAGTTCGCGGACGGCTGGATGGCAAACGGGCAAATTGCGGGCAGCGTGGTGTTGGGAGGGACTTTCGACGGCGTTTCCTTGGGCGTCTCCGGCGCGACGGAGCCTGCCATCAGCTCGCCCGACTTGCTGGAGCTGGACGCGGCTTCCATTAAGCGCATTCGGGTAAAACTTCGCAATGGGACTGCGGGGAACGAAGCGCGGATTTACTATACGGTCAATGGAGATACGGCCTGGAATGAGCTCAAGATGATCTCGTCCTACATCCTGCCGAACGAACCGCTCTACCGGGAATATGTATTTGATGCGACTGCGGCTGCCGGCTGGACCGGCGTCATTCGTCAGATCAAGATCGTACCGACGCGGTCTTCCGGCGATTTTAGCCTCGATTCCGTGCGGCTGGATACGGAGACTTCGCTGTCAATCTTGGGCGATAACCTAGTAACTGATCCCGGAATGGAGGGGAAGACGCTTAGCGCGATGACGCAGAACACTGCGCTGGGATTGGATAGCTCGCAGTTTCACAGCGGCCGCCAATCGTTGAAGGTCATAAAGAATGGCCGATACAGCAGTGCGATGTTCAAGCTTAACGGCGTTGTGCAGGGCCAGGAGTATCGTTATTCGATCTGGTCTAAGCTGGCGGCCGAACCGACGCTTTCAGAGCCGCTGAGACTTTGTTTGCAGTACACGGTGGACGGACAGGTGAAGCAATTTATCATGTACACAAGTCCGGGGTTAAGCGCACAGAAATGGACGCAGGTGCAGGGCAATTACACTATCGCAGAAACAAGCGCCGTTTCCAACGTATACTTGTTCGTCTATACCGAGGTTGACGGCAACCACGATTATTACGTTGACGATGTCGAGGCCAGGCCGGTGACCTATTCGACGAGCCCGACTTGGGTCAACGTTACGGGTTTAAGTTTGGAAGCAGCCACTACCGTCTACTACGGGGAAACGCTGACGCTTAAGCCGACGTTCCAGCCCGCAAGCGGAGTCGGCAACAAGGAATTGATCTGGAGCTCGGATCGTCCGGAAGTGGCGGTTGTCGATATTAACGGCACCGTTTACGGCAAAGGCTTGGGGACGGCGCAGATTTCCGCAATGTCTGCGGATGGCGGCTTCGTGGCTACGACCGCAGTGACGGTTGCACTCAGTCCGAGCCTTGCGGCCAATGCCGTGTTAGAGAGTAATCTTATTGTCGACGGCGGTATGGAAGGAAGCGCACTGCCGTCGGCGTATTATGGCTCTAGCGCGACAGTATCCCTTGTGTCATCAGAGCATCGCAACGGGGCTCAGGGGCTGCGCGTCGTCAAAATGAACAATAATCGGTACGCCGCGGTCTTTATGCCCGTTGCGGTGGAGAAAAGCAAACTCTACTACTATTCCGCATGGGGCAAGTTGGGAGCCGCGCCGACCAGTCCTGGTCTGCTGCGTATCTGTCTCCAATACAAGCTGGACGGCGTAGTGCAACAGAAAATTTTGTTTACGAGCGCGACGCTTGGCTATGCCGGGTGGGTCCAAGCGCAGGGCTTTTACGAGATTCAGGAAACCGGGGTGGTTACGGATACGCGTCTGTATCTCTATACCGAGCAGTTGGGCGCGGTTCAGGATTTCTATGTTGACGACGTCGAGGTTCGGGAAGTGAGCTATGCTGCTACGGGAATCGAGCTGAATAAGAGCGCGACAGTTATTCCGCTCGGTCAGACGGAAACCTTGGTGGCCACGGTGCTGCCAGCTAATGCAACGAACAAGAGCGTCGTCTGGAGCTCGGCCAATCCGGCGGTCGCTACGGTTAATAGTGACGGTACGGTGACGGCCATCGACGAAGGAACGGCCGTTATCACGGCGACGACAGCGGACGGAGGATTCGTGATGTCCGCGATGGTCTATGTCGATGCGACGGCCCCCGTTACGACGGCCGGCCTCAGTCCGGCGCCGGACGGGTCGAGCGGCACGTATGAAGGACCGGTTTCGCTGACGCTGACGGCGACCGATGACATATCCAGCATACAGCAGACGGAATATAGCCTGGACAGCGGCGCAACGTGGTTGCCGTATTCGACGGCGCTGGTATTCAGCAAGCAAGGCTCCTATACGGTGCAGTACAAGTCAACTGACCTGGCGGGCAACACGGAGACGGCGGCGAGCGTCAGCTTCAGCCTGACAGCAACCGCTACGACAATCGAGCTAAAGGACAGCGAGGGTAACCCGATTAGTGGCGCCATGGTCAAATATTTTGACGGCACTTGGAAGGAACTAGGGATTACGGACGCCTCGGGCCAAGCGACCAAGTCGCTGCCGGAACGGAGCTATACGTTTTCCATGACTTATCGGGGCGTAACAAAACAGCTGGCTAGGAATACGGCGGTGGATACGGCAGAGGTCGTCTTCCAAACGGTCAAGGCGCGCGTACAGCTTCTGGACAGCGGGGACAACGGGCTTGCAGGCGGCAGTGCGAGGGTATATACAGGCGGCAGTTGGCAGGCGATCGGCACGACGGGAGCCGGGCAAATCGGCATGGAGCTACTTGCCGGCTCCTATACGTTCGGAATGACGTACGAGGGCGCATACAACGAGCTGGTTCAGGATATCGGAGACGACGGCACGGTTGTTTTCCGGACGACAAATGTTCTAATTGGGCTGGAGGACGCGCTGGGCAATTCGGTGGACGGGGGCCAGGCTAAATTCTATTCGGGAGGCAGCTGGCGCGTCATTGGCAGCACGGTTGGCGGGAAAGTCCGTAAGGAGCTGCTGCCGGCAACCTACACGTTCGGCATGACCTATGGGACAGCGCTCCCGAACGTTCAGCAAAATATCGCGGCGGATTCGACGGTTGTATTTCAGATACCATAGTCTGTGCCTCAGGTGGATGCCCGGCGAGGATATGGGACCGCCGGGCGATACCCAAGATGAGGGATTCACATTCTTCGGTGGTACGGTTCGAACAGAATGGACCGATTGGGGCAGCGGGCATAAAACCAACAACGAAGCGGCACAAAGCAAGTTTATAGATAGTGGGGAGCAATGGACATGAAGCGGACATTGATGCTGACGGGAGCATGGCAATTGACAGGCGAGGGAGATGGTGATGACGAAGGGCCGACGGGAAATCAGACGAAAATTGCGATCGAAGCGCAAGTGCCTGGACACGTGCACCAGGATTTGCAGGCGGCTGGGCTGATCCGGGACATAGGATACCGCAAGCAGGCAGACGAATGCGAGTGGGTCGAGCGCTGGCGGTGGGCGTACCGCCGCGAATTCGTGGTTGACAGTCTTGAACTTAGTCGAGCGGTGCTGGAATTTGAGGGTTTGGATACGTATTCGGAGATTTATTTGAACGGGACGTGGCTAGCTCGAACCGACAATATGTTTATCCGTTACCGGTTCGACGTGTCGGGGCTTCTGCGGGCAGGAACAAATGAGCTTGTGGTCAGGTTCTGCACCATAGCCGACGGTGTGGAGGGCAAAGCTTATATCGGCCGCGGCGCGGCGTTTACGAGCGAACGCCTGTATGTGCGGCGTATGCAGTGTACCTTCGGCTGGGATTGGGTAGGCCGTCTTGTAAGCTACGGCATCTGGCGTCCGGTTCGGCTCGTATTTGAAGAGCTCGCGGCCATCGACGATCTTCATGTGTATACGAAGGCGATTGATGGCCGAGGAGCTTCAATCGGATTTGCGGTGGAGACGCGCCGGCATAACGTGCAGGCGCTTCGCGTGGAGGCGGCGATCCTCGATCCGGGCGGCCATTCCGTATGGGAATCCTCCAAAAAGCTGATCGGCAACCAACTGGAGCTGTCGGCGGATTTGGCAGAGCCTGCGCTGTGGTGGCCAGCCGGGTACGGTGAACAGCCATTGTATAGAGCAGTTGCTAGGCTAGTCACGGAGACGGGCGTCGTCGTCGATGTAAGGGAGTGTACTTTCGGCATCCGCACGGTCCGCATAGAGCAGTTGCAGGACCAACCCGGAAGCGCGGAAGCGCGGATGACCGACCGGCTGCGCGCGTCCGGAGCGGAATGGGATGCAAACGGGGGCCGGCCGGGCAGCGGCTTTGCGCTGCTTGTGAACGGAGTTTCAATCTACTGCAAGGGAGCCAACTGGGTGCCGTGCTCCCCCTTTCCGTCGCGCGTTCCGGCTGCGCATTACGAGCATCTTCTGCGACTGGCTTGCGATGCCGGCATGACCATGCTTCGCTGTTGGGGCGGGGGCATCTATGAACCCGAGCCGTTCTGGAAAGAGTGCGACCGGCTGGGATTGCTCGTCTGTCAGGATTTTATGATGGCATGCGGCACTTATCCCGAAGAGGATGCAGAATGGACGGCGTCGTTGGCGATTGAGGCGGAAACCGCCATTCGCTCGCTGCGGAATCATCCGAGCCTCGTCTGGTGGAACGGAGACAACGAAAACGGCATGTTCGGCAATGAAGAAGATCCGGACTACATCGGCCGGGCCATCGCTGAGCGGATTACGGGCCGGCTGTGCGCGGAGTTGGACCCGCAACGGCCCTTTCTGCCTACCAGTCCTTACGGAGGCATGACGAACAATTCGTTTACGATCGGTACCGCTCATTATACCGGAGCATTATTTGAGATGTTCGATGTCTTCCGCAAGACGGATTTACGCGATTACCGCGCTTATTTTGAGGGCTTGCTCAGTCGGTTCTGTCCGGAGTTTCCGATGTTCGGCACACCCGAGCTTCATACGCTGCGCCGATTCATGAGCGAAGAGGATTTGAACGATCCCGCTTTCGACATGCTGGAATATCATACGAAGAACCACCCGGGGCTCGTCGATTTTTCACTCTTTGGGGCGCTTCAAACGCTGGCTGATAAGCTGACGCCGACGCCTGCTTCCAGGGTCGAACAAATTCGAAACATGTCCTTTGTTCAGCACGAATTGACCCGCCTTGTTGTCGAAGCTTACAGGCGCAACCGTCCCTATACGGGAGGAATTCTGTTTTGGATGTACAACGATTGCTGGCCAGCGAGCGGATGGAGTCTCGTCGATTATTACGGGTTTCCGAAGGCCGGATACTACGGCTTCAAACAAGCCGCAAGGCCAGTAATCGCTTCGATCGAGCGAAACAAAGCCGATAGCCGTTATGCATTCTGGGTATGCAGCGACCTGCCGGATGAGGTTCGCGGCAAGGCGAAGCTGCGCATCCTGAATTTGGAAGACGCGGTCGGCTCCGCTGCGGAATGGGAGCGCGAGATCGCCTTTACGCTCGGACCGGGTACTTCTTCTATCATCGCAGATGCGCCGCTCGCTGAGCTTGATGCGTTGCTGTTGAATGACAATCGGATAGCCGTGATGGAGATTACCGGGCCGTTCGGCGCCGAGCGCTGCATTTACTTCGCCGGAGTTCCCGCGGATATGAAGCTGCAGTCCTCTGGAGTGCGAATTGAAACCCGCGTCAGCGGGTCCGAAGGAGGAGAAGTGACCGTTATCGCAGACAAGTTCGCCAAAGCCGTTCTGCTTCATGGTGCCTACGTGTTTTCGGACAATTACTTCGATCTGTTGCCTGGCGAGTCCAGAACGATCGAATACCGCAAGCTTGTCGCTGAGAAACCGACACTGGAAGAGGATGAACAAGATATCGAGCTGTTCAGCTGGAATTAATGAGTCGTACGTATGAGGAGAACGGAGCTGGAAAGAAATAAGTGGTATTTAAAAAAGGCGCGAGTAGGTGTTATCACTGTTGGCCACGAGCTGTATTGGGGACAAATCCACCGTTTGCGTGAGGAATTGGAGGGCTACGGCCGTCAATTCGAGCAGATGGTTGGGCGATGCGATGTGGAGGTAATATCGGGCGGTTTTGTGGTCGCTTGCTGGGCAACCGGCATGACTTGTTCGTTATTAATAGATTCGTTATATGAAGGCCGTTTCTTTGCCGTGAGGCGAAGGAACGGTTTTTTATCTTGAGTGGGTAGACGCAGATTTCCGTAGTATTTCGCAGGCACCAAAAGGCACAATGGGTAGCGGTGCCTCTGTTTGCAAGAGTGAAGAACATGAGGGGGCCCGAATAACGGATGGTCTCAAAGAGACGTATTTACGCCCTCTGCAGGCATTGAGCAAGCTTGGCTAAAGCTGGGCGTCAAGCAAATGATGGACCGCATTGTGCTCAAAGAAGATTTGCCACTTCGAGCCGATTGAAACCGAACGTCTCCGAATTCAAATTATCGAGTCCAGATGGTATCCGACAGTAAGCGAATGCAGCGTCTATTGGACGCAGATTGAGGAGAAACATGAATCGGACCGTGGCTAACCAATCGATGGGTACCGGGTATGAAGCATCGGTGTGCATTAATCGTTGCGGCTGTTGGAATAATAGCGGTTGCTGCCCTATTGGCGACAGCCATTTTGCCGTCTCATTCTAAGGGGGACGCAGTCATCATGGAGGTCGGCGGTTTACCCGTCACGCAAAACGAATTTCTCCCTTATATGAATGAGGAAAAAGGCGAGGTCACTAACTATTTCAATGTCACTTATGGGGCAGAGGATAGCAAACACTATTGGAGGGAACAAGGTTGGCGAGCATTCATCTGCTATCGATACGGGCACTAGCTTTACGATTATTCAACTGCTTGAGAAAAAGGAAGGTTACGCAGTGCCGCTTGCAAGCGTGGAGTCGCAGCTCCGGATGCAGCGAGTATGTACCGGAAGTTGCTATCAGAATAATAAGATGCAGATACGGTTATTATGGAGACCAGCCAGCTGCCTAATCTCATACATCTTCCACAAAATGAAGAAAGAGCCGTTTGCTTCACCCCAACCAGGGTGAAGCAAACGGACTTTGTTGTGTGGATCATCTCAGGTGCCAGAAATAACGGATTGAAGCTCGAAAGGCATACCGCTAGCAAGACGGGATTTTTCAGCGGCAAAAGCGATTAAATGGCTCTGTAGAGAGGCTGATGCCGATGACAAACCTTCATTTTTCCTATCATATAATCTAATTTCCTTCACGAAGGAGCTAATGAAGTAATTGTCGCCTCCTCCATGCCCGTCATGCGTAATATCGAATTGATGCTCTAAGCTCTGACCTGCTGAGAAAAGATAAGTTTGAAATCGTCCTTCTTCCATATTCCCCTTTATCTCTCCATGCGTCCCCATAATTTGTACCGTGCGTGCAATATGGCGAGTAAAGCCTGAAAGAGTGAACGAGGCGACGCTGCCATTTTCAAATTCCATGTTAACAATTTGATGATCAACAACATCGTTGTCACATCGGTACACGCAACGTCCATAGGGACCATCCTTTAAAGCTTGTAAAATATGCTCAGGAGTAGGATCGTTCGTGATATTACGAGCATAATCAGGTTCATTGGTTTCCAGATAAATCTTAATAGCAGAATAGGGGCATGATCTTTCCACGGAGCAACCATCGGTACACCGGCTTGTAGAACCAATAGGAGCCTGATCTTCCCGGAAATGCATTAGGCTGCCAAAAGAACTGACACGTTTGCATTTTTGATCCATAAGCCATGAAATAAGATCCAGATCATGACTGGATTTGGCTAGAATAATTGGACTGGATAGGGCGTTATTTCTCCAGTGCCCGCGCACATAGCTATGGGCCATATGCTGATAGCCGATATTTTCAGTGAGTTGTATGGAAGTAATCTGACCGATTTTCCCTTCAGAGATTATATCCTTAATACCTGCCCAGAAAGGAGAGTATCTTAGAACATGGCTAACCATCAGCAGTCGGCCATGCTTACGCGCTGCTTCCTCCAATAGAATGCATTCATCTGAAAATGTGGACATCGGTTTTTCAAGAATTATGTGATAACCGAGCTCAAGTGCCTTCATCGCTGGCTCGAAATGCATGCGGTCTTGAGTGCTAACGATGACTGCGTCGGCGATTTTTTCTTGTGCGAGCGCTTCTTCCCATGAAGCGAAGGTTTGTTCCGTTGCAATATTATGCAAGGTGCCAAATGCTTCCCTTCTTTGGGAGTCTGGCTCCGCAACAGCTACAAAAACAAGATCGTTAGGATACTTTTTCGCGAAAGGACCATAAATGAAATTCCCTCTGCTGCCAGCCCCTAATAAAACTGCTGTAATAGGCTTCATTGACAAACAACCCCTAATTTTTTTTGAGATTAATGGATGAATCATAAGATAATAGGCCTTTATAGTTTGCGTTATGCACAATGAAGCTGTTTTTGGAATATAACAAACGTTATATTCAAATTTATAAGGTTAAAAGCAGTTGTAGTTATTGTTTATTCTGTTTGCAAGGAGCTGCTGTACCTCCATCGAAACGCTCAAACTCTGTAATTTGTGAGGAGAACGATCCCTCAGGATTGCGATTATTGATAATTTCAAACAGGATGGATACGGTTTTGGCTTTCTCCTCACCTGAGACGTAATAAGTGGTGAGTTGTGGGCTACTGACCTTGACCAGCTCGGTTAAACCAGAACCAATCAGGCTGATTTCGTTCGGAATGGAGACGCCTACACTTTGAAGGTACTGAAGAGCGCCGAATTGAATAATGGTATTCGCGCAGAAGGCTGCCGTATAATCCAGTTGCAGCAGCGCTGCTCTTTTGCAGAGCTCGTAGCCATTTTCATCATTACTGATTTGAATAAGGGATTTATCTAACGGGATACCGTTTCTTTCATGCGCTTGGCGGTAACCTTCCAATGCAAGTTGATGGATATGGTAATCTAAGCTCCCTATAAATAATGCGATTCGGGTGTGACCAAGCGAAAATAAATATTCTGTTGCATCAAGAGCCAGCTTTCTCTCGTCAAACGCAATGAAATTAAGGCCTTCAGCTTTATCGCGTAAAGGCATTCCATAAAAAATATAAGGAGTATTTGATTGGCGAAACAAATCAAGCAATTTCTCATCAACGTCACCGGATACGATAAAACCTTCAATTTCTTGATTGTCGAGGTATTTCTGCAATTTACTCAGAGAATCCGGGGCATGTGTAATATTCATGAAGACCAATCCATAATTCAATTGGCTGGCAGCGGATTCCATAATTTTTAAGTCTGTTAAATAACGGGGATCATCTGCTTCCCTATCATAGAGCACGTAACCAAGCTTTGGGGATACTTCAATATCGCGATAACCAAGATCTTTCGCTGCTTGAAGTATCTTATTACGGGTTTCGGTTGAAATTGTCCCGCTTGGCGTATTGTTTAAAACCAGCGAAACAGCAGTCCTTGAAATTCCAAGGTGCTCAGCAATCTCTTTTTTAGTGACCATAAGGCAATCTCCTTCTAAGGTATTCATGATATAACGATGGTTATATTATAGTCTAAATAGAAGAAAGTAGTCAAATGACATCTAAAAAAAGAGCTGAAACAAGATGGTTTCTTACAATAACAGCGCTTACAATATCTATTTTTTCATGTAATTATAGTGTTGACAATAAAATATAACGAGTGTTACTATGATGTTGCAATCAAGTTTACCGAGGTATTTTGGCGAGGAGGAATCATTTAATATCGTGAATCAAATGACTGCAATACTGGTAGGGGCCGGCGCGAGAGGGAGATTCGTATACGGAGCGTATGCGAAAAAATACCCAGAAGAAGTCAAGATTGTAGCAGTTGCTGAACCAGATAAAGAAAGAAGAGAACTTGCTGCAGAAGAATATGGGCTCTCATCCGATCAATTATATGATAGCTGGGAACAAGTATTATCCATTTCAAGAAAAGCGGATGTGGCTGTGATATCTACACAGGATCGCATGCATTATGCTCCTACGATGAAGGCGTTGGAGCTGGGTTATGATGTTCTGCTTGAGAAGCCAATGTCTCCATTGCCTGGTGAGGTCATTGCTATGGCGGAGGCGTCCCGCAGGTATAACCGTTTACTGACGGTCAGTCATGTGCTGAGATATACTCCATTTTGGTCAAAAATCAAAGAGTTGATATTAAGCGGCTCCATCGGTCGGATTGTCTCCATCCAATTAAGCGAGAATGTAGGTTATTTCCATATGGCGCATAGCTTTGTTCGC
Source organism: Paenibacillus luteus (assembly GCF_006542765.1). Lineage (GTDB taxonomy): Bacteria > Bacillota > Bacilli > Paenibacillales > Paenibacillaceae > Pristimantibacillus > Pristimantibacillus luteus. The sequence goes on along the minus strand of NZ_SKCD01000014.1, from coordinate 43,999 downwards.
GGAAACTGGAATAAATCCGAAGAAACGAGTCCGATGATCCTGCAGAAATCCTGTCACGATATGGACATCTTGTCATGGTTAATGGATGATCGATGCATCAAAGTTAGTTCCTATGGATCCCTTCTGCATTTTCGTAAGGAGAATGCTCCTACTAGCTCGACACCTCGGTGCACGGATGGATGCGCGGTTGAACGCGAGTGTCCTTATTCAGCAATCCGTATATATGAAGAGGATGAAAAGAACGAATGGAACCGTTTTATTACAAATAATGTAACGCCGGACGGAGTTAGAGAAGCGCTTCAAAGCGGCCCTTTTGGACGCTGCGTTTATCATTGTGATAATAACGTTGTCGATCATCAGGTCGTTAATATGGAATTCCAAAACGGTCCAACCGCGTCATTTACAATGTCAGGATTCTCTCACGATATGTCTCGAACCGTTCAGATTATGGGAACGTTAGGTGAAATTAAAGGTTATATGGAAAAGAATGAAATTGTCTTTTACCCTTTTGGTAAAAAAATGATTGAAATTCCCGTTGCCGTTGAGGCAGGAGGCCACGGAGGAGGAGACGAGGGCGTGATGCGTGAATTTCTGAAGCAGGCTCGCAAGGAAAATGGCATCGATAACCAAGGTCTGACATCGGCTGAGGCATCTGTTCAAAGTCACATGATGGCATTTGCAGCAGAAGAATCAAGGCTGAACGGTGGGAACTCTGTTGCTATTGAGGAAATGAATCGGCGTTATACCCATTCTTCTTGCAGTTGAGCTGAGTTTTTGGCAGCTTCATATAGCATCAACTGAAAAATATTTAGGGGGCATATCGATGAGAAAGCTAACGGGTATATTTTTGTCTGTGTTCATGGTAGTGATTTTGTTAGCGGGATGCGCAGGGAATAAAAACAATGAGCCAGTAAGTACAGAATCCAATGTAAATCCGAATGCAAGTGATTCAAGTTCCGGAAGCGAAACTAACGTATACCCGGAGATCGGCCTGTCTAAAGATGAGAAGGTTACACTGAAAATGGGGTTTTGGGAAGCTGGGTCGGGTCGTATCTGGATGGATTTAGCGGTAAAGAAGTTTACCGAGAAGTATCCGAATGTCAAATTCGACATTACATCAACGCCAACGCTGTCAACCATACTCGAACCAAAAATTGCAGCCGGCGATGATAATGATATGTTCGATTTGTTTGTACCAAACTTCTCCGCGGTAGGCCAGCTTGAACGCTTGGCTGATATTGGAAAGCTGGAGCCGCAAGATGAGTTATGGGATCGGGAATTGCCTGGAGAGACAGGTAAAACGCTAAGATCCGTTATTTCCGATGATGCATACGATTCAGCTCTTAGTTTAGGATTTACCGCAAGGGTGCCCATTGCGGGATATACGGCAGGACTGTTCTATGATCAAAAGCTATTTGATGAGAAAGGCTGGAATAAAAGCCCGTCTACATGGGACGAGTTTGTAGCACTTTTGGATCAGATTAAAGCTGACGGCATCATTCCAATTACGTTTCCAGGTGTGTATGCCGGATATTTGACAGATTATGTGTTTAATACGATTCAATTCAGCTTGGCTAAAGCTAATGGTAGCTTTGATTCCTATATTCAGAATTTTCGTAGTTTCACAGGTGCGCAGCTCGTAACCACGGAAAACAAAGACGCTTGGAATCGTTTATATGAATTTGGTAAGAAAGATTATTTTCCTGCGGGAGTTGCTGCACTGAACCATACACAATCACAAATGCAGGTCCTTCAGCATAAGGCTGCACTCGTTTCAACTGGGGATTGGGTAGGGAATGAGATGAAAGAAAGCACACCAGAAGGCTTCACTTGGGGTTTCATGGCCATACCCGCAACGAACGATGCTGATCAAACCATATTCGTTAATTCAGGGGTAGGTGATACCGCATTTGTCATTTGGAAGAACAAACCTGATCTCAATAAACAATGGGCAAAGGAATTCATCCTAAGCTTATATGATTTTGAAATTCAGGAGTCCATTGCTTCGGAAGCGGGAGCTTATCCATCTAGACTTGATTATGGTGATGATGCTGCTCGTATCGCGAAGCTGCAGCCTACTCAAGCGGCCGTCATGGAATATGCAACTAAGCATAATGTACAGTACATTTCTTATCGCCGCGAATTTGGATTGACCAGTCCTGAAAGCGGACAGGCTGACAAACTGTTGAGCGAACTAATAACAGCAGCAGCTACTGGGAAGAAAGATCCCTCATCTGTGCTGGAAGAAGCAGAAAAATTAAAACAAATAGCCATTGAGAAAGACCGGCCAAAGAAGTAGGCAGTTTAGGTTCGGGAGGAAGGTCTGTCCTCCCGAATATTTACACTTAAGGAGGAGATTGATTGAATGCAGGAATAAACGGAAATAAAGCTTTCGTATCCAAACGACAGGGATTTGATAAAGCCAAGAGACAGCGAACCGTCTTTTTATTCCTTGCTATTGCTCCGTCATTAATTGGGTATTTTTTGTTTACCTTGTATCCGAACTTGATGTCGGTCTATTACTCGTTACTGAATTGGGATGGATTAACAGATGCCGTTTATATCGGCTTTGAAAACTATGTAAATTTGGTTAAAGATCAGTTTGTCTGGCGTGCGATGTACCATAATCTCCTTTATATGATCGTAGTGCCCACGCTCATCGTCTTTATTTCATTATTGCTGGCGTATTTACTTAACAATAAGTCTTATAAGGAAAACTCCTTATATAAGGTAATCTTTTTTTTCACAAATGTGCTTTCTACTGTTGTTATTGCTTTGTTATGGTCGTTTATATTTGATGGCAGTTTTGGGATGCTCAATGGAATATTAGAGCTATTTGGTTTTAATATGAATGATTTTTACTGGCTTGGAGATACGAGGACGGCCTTTTGGGCGCTGGTACTACCAATGGTATGGGGTGGGGTTGGTTTATATGTGGTCATTTTTATGAATGCGATAAGTGCTATTCCTAAATCCATTTACGAAGCAGCGTTTCTGGAAGGCGCGCGACCGATGGCCATTTTATTTCGAATTACGATTCCGCTCATTCGCAACGTGATTAGGGTTTGTATCGTGTTCATCATTCTTGGCTCGATTAAAGGGTTTGAAATCATTATGGTTCTTACGAACGGCGGGCCGGAAGGATCAACGGATGTCATTGGTTTATATATGTTCAATCTGGCATTCGGAAAAGAATATCATAATTATGGATATGCCTCTGCGATCGGCATGTTTTTATTCGTCGTGCTTGTTGGGGCAAAACTAATTATTGATAAATTTTTCCCAGAGGACAGTGTCGAGTTCTAGAAATGTAATCAAGGAGGTAATAAGGTATGGCAGAGCGGCGAACTTTAATGGATGGTATATGGAGACTTTTATTGCTTCTGTGGGCCGTATCCATCATTTTCCCTGTCGTATGGATTCTATACCAATCTTTCAGAACAAACACTGCTTTCTTTCAAGATATATGGGCCTTACCAACGAGCCTGAATTGGGACAACTATTCGAAAGCCTGGAATGATTATAACATTGGTCGATCATTAGTGAATACGGTGTATTATGTCGGTGTGAGTTTGGTTTTGGGTACCTTTTTAACAACCCTTAACGCTTATGCGTTAACGCGAATGAATTTTCGCGGAAGGAAGCTGATTTGGGCCTTAATCATGCTTTCACTGTTTTTGCCCGGAATCAACGCCTTGGTTCCTCAATACATCCTGATGAAGAGCTTGCATTTGACGAATAGTCTAACGGGTCTCATTATTTTGGACAGCTTTGGAGAAAATGTGTTTTTTCTAATGCTTCTTGGCGGTTTTATGTCCTCGCTTCCTAGGGATTTGGAGGAGAGTGCTTTTATGGATGGAGCTTCGATTTTCCAGACGTTCTGGCGAATCATTGTACCGTTGTCGACGCCTGGTATCGTAACCGTTGCCATCTTTAAGTTTCTTGGGTTGTACAATAACTTTCTGGGGCCGTTTATTTATTTGGGTGATCCAGCTAAATATACGATCGGGGTTAACATGTATCAAGCTAATATGAAAATGCAATATACCTCGGATTGGGTGACGATGTTTGCGGGAGTTATTATCGTGATGGTGCCTTCCATTTTATTTTATATGATGTTTCAAAAAAGAATTATGGAGGGTGCAACGATGGGGGCGATGAAAGGATGAGCAGGCATCAGCAGGTATTCTCTTTTTTCGGCGAGATCGGCGACGTAAATGGGGGAATAGATATCCTATGCAATAGGCTTGGTGTGAAACGATTGGTCTATGGAGGCTGGCCAGTCACACTCGAACGAAGGGAAAGCACTCTGTTGGTTGTCATTATTGAAGAAGCTGGTGCAATCATCCGTTATACCCACAACCATCATTTGTTTCGAGCGCTTGGGTTGTTAGTAGAGTCAATAAGAGAGAATCGATTCCAAGAGATTCGGGAGGAGCTGCAGTTCGATACGATAGGGATGATGATGGATTGCTCACGCAATGCCGTTCCTACAGTAGAGAGTGTTAAGGACCTGCTGGTTTATATGGCTCTGATTGGCATGAATACCCTTATGCTATATACCGAGGATACTTATACTATTACAGCTGAGCCATACTTTGGCTACATGCGTGGAAGATATACGGAAAGGGAATTGCAGGAATGTGATGACTTTGCGGCACGACTTGGCATTGAACTGATTCCATGTATACAGACTCTTGCACATCTGGAATCATTCCTAAAATGGGAAGCGTCGGCCCCTTTGCGAGACTCGAATGATGTTCTATTGGTAGGGCTGGATCAAACCTATCAGTTGATCCATCGCATGGTTGAAAGTGTGTCGCGCTGCTTTCGCAGTCGCCGCATACATATTGGGATGGACGAGGCTCAGGGATTAGGAAGGGGCAGGGGACTTGATCTATATGGCAACAAAAACCGTTTTGAGCTTATGAATGAGCATTTATTGAAGGTTAAGGAGATCACGATGCAGTATGGGTTGGAGCCAATGATTTGGAGTGACATGTATTTCCGGATTGGCTCTGCAACACATGAGTATTATGATCTCGAGACTGTGATCAGCAGAGCACATGCTGATCAAATTCCGCGAGGCACACAGCTCGTTTATTGGGATTATTATCATTATGATCAGGAATTTTACGCAGCTATGATAAGAAAGCATAAGGGGTTGGGTTCTGTCCCGATATTTGCTGGCGGGATTTGGAGTTGGGTGGGCATGTGTACGCATTATACTCGTACTTTTAAGTGCTCCAATGCGGCTTTATTGGCATGTAAGCAGGAAGGTGTCCGAGAGGTGTTCGTAACGGCCTGGGGAGATAACGGGGCGGAAAATGCAATAGAGACCCTCTTGCCAGGTATGCAATACTATGCTGAACATGCCTATGCCCGAGTGTTGGACGAACATAAACTGCAACAAAGAATAAGCTTTTGTACGGGAGTTCCGTATGAACATTTTATGAATATTGAATGGCTGGATCATATACCGGACATGCCTACACCGCATGAGGATTTCTCTAATCCATCTAAATTTTTGTTATGGCAGGATGTATTAATGGGTCTCTTTGACAAGCATGTCGAGAACGTAGCGCTTTCAGCGCATTATGGACGACTAGCAGAGCTGTTTCGTGAGCAAGGTAGAGTTGCAGGGGAGCAGGCCAAGCTTCTGTTTAGTCTACATGCCTCTTTAAGCGATGTACTAAGATTAAAAGCTGATTTAGGATTACGACTAAGGAAGGCTTACAAGGAAGGCGATCGTATTGTCCTAGCTCAAATAGCAGAAGATTTGTTGCCTGAATTATTGTTAAATGTTGAAGCATTGAGGATTTCTCACCGCAAGCAATGGATGAAGACGAATAAACCGCAGGGGTGGGAAATACTCGATATTCGCTATGGAGGTTTATTGGCAAGACTGGAGTCGGCGCAAGCCAGAATAGTTGATTTCTTGGAGGGGACAATCATTCAAATAGAGGAGTTGGAAGAAGAGAGAATCTATTTTGACAATAGGTTAGGAGCTGGGGGTATACAAGCAGATTATTATACTACCTATCATCTTATTGCGAGTGCGAATAAGTTTACTTGAATCAAATGGTGCCTATATAAGGAGGAGATCAGATGAACCGTAACAAGATAAATGAGAGCACTAAGCCTATATTTATTAGAAAGTTCTTTATCATGTTCTTTGTTTTAATTTTACTAAGCAGTTATTTACCTTTAATTCAGGAAAATACAATAGCAGCGGCAACAATATCAACTGCTACGAACTCTGATATTTCGGGACATTGGGCAGAAGCAACGCTAAGTCGCTGGATAGAAGAAGGAAATATCAAGGGGTATGAGGACGGGAGATTTGCTCCAGAAAAATGGCTTACTCGAGGAGAGTTAGCGGCATTAATTAATCGTACTTTTGATTTTACAGAGAAGAAAGAGCTCACATTCACTGATTTGTCCAAAAGCGATTGGGCTTATGAGGATCTTGCCAAGGCACTGCAAGCAGGTTATCTTCAAGGCTATGAAAATGGAACGATCCGTCCGAAGAATACGGTAAGTAGACAGGAAGCGGCGGTTGTCATTGCCCGACTACTCGGAGTAGAAGCGGAAGACGAGAGGAATACCGCAGAAAGTTTTAGTGATTATACGTCTATTGCTCATTGGAGCCAAGCTGCGGTTGGGAATCTGACTCATCGCAAGATTGTTACCGGTTATGAAGACGGCAGCTTTAAACCGTTATCCTCTTTGACCCGAGCGGAGGCTGTGGTTATATTGGACCGTGCATTAGCGGCCAAATCTTCAGATGCCCATTTTAATCAAGTGGGTGTTTATGGTGGCAAGGATAAAAGTCGAACGATCGCTGGAAACGTTTTTGTAAGCGCTACCGATGTGTCGTTGGAAAATATGATAATTGAAGGCGACTTGATTTTACAAGCGGAAATTGGTGAAGGAAATGTATTTCTAGAGAATGTTACTGTTCATGGGAACACCATTATTCGTGCAGGTGGAGAGAACAGTATCCACTTTACGGATTGCGTATTGAATAAGGTGATTATCGACAAAAAACAAGGCAGTGTCCGTGTGGTTGCCCATGGCAGCACCAAATCTACTAATGTCATCATAAGATCGTCAACAATCCTAGAGAATGCGGAGCCAGAAGGAACCGGATTTAATCACATTACATTGGATGCCCGGATGCCGGCACAATCGGTGGTTAAGCTTATTGGAAGCTTCGACGTTGTCAATGTATTGTCTGGGAAAATTGAAATCATTATAGCTTCAGGTGTTATTCAAACCTTAAAGATAGTGGAGAGTGCAGTTGAAACAAAGTTGACCGTGCAGGAGCAAGGGAAGATTATTCAGCTTATTTTGGAGAGCGTCGCAGCTGTATGGGGGAAAGGGGAAATTGAAAAGGCTGTATTAGGCTTAAAGGCAGAGGCAACCAAGTTTGAGAGAGCGCCTTTGAAAATTGTGAGAGGCTCGTCAGATTCAAATAGTGGAAATGCCAGCGGCAATGGAAATAATAACGGTCATGGAGGGGAAACGGGTCCGGTTAACAATGTAACCAGTGTTCGTGCGACTAACGGAACGATAACGATAAAATTAGCTGTTTATCCGTCAAGCGATCTATCAGCTGCCGATTTTATCATTCGGCAAAGAATCAATGATCAATCGCTAGTCATTGTTACCCCTAGCGCCATTACAGGATCGGCGATAACACAGCAGGTAGTTATATCAGTACCTGCTATTCCATACGGAGTTGTGGAACAACAACTTTCGTATAGTGTCTCTTACAATAATGGTCTTGCTGTTGAGTCTGATCCGCTGACGGTTGCTTCAGGTCTGGCCATAATCTCAGGCGGTCTTGCGCAATCGGTTATCGTTGCGCCTGATCAGAACGATAACGCCAAAGCGAGAGCAGCGGCATTGAAGTTAAGTAAATATATTAAGAAGACTACTGGAATTGAGTTGCAAGTTCTGACCTTTGGGGCGGTTATACCGGAGCATTTGCTGCCCATTTATGTGGGACTTACAAATGCTAATAACAAGGAACATATTGACGAATTACTATTGGAAGTAGAAGGTGACGGTTTTGTCATCGATTCCGTTTCTGACTCAATTACGATTATCGGATCTACAGATTGGGGAACGGAGTTCGGTGTCGACGAATTTCTGGAGGCCTATGTAGGGGTTAGGTGGCTTATGCCGGGAGCTGATGGAGAGTATATTCCTCAGAATGCGAGCTTGAACATCCCTAAGACAACCGTAGTTCAGAATCCATCTTTCTTTTCTAGATTGTTTGGTTCAAGTAACCGTGTCTCTTGGGCAGAGGATAATCGAGTTTATCGACAAATCAGTTTAAGCCATTCCATGTTTGATTTGTTTGCTCCCTCAAAATATTTAGAAGAACATCCTGACTGGTATCCAACAAGTATTCCTAACCCAATTGGCGGCTGGCAGCCTTGTTACAGTAATAGCGCAACGGCGGATAAAGCCATTGAACTCATTAATCAATATTTTACAGACCACCCGGAGGCGATTTCCTTTTCCATTTCTGTTAATGACGGCGGTGGCTATTGTGAAGCAAACCCTAGCCATCCCGGTTATACCGATAAAATCAATTCTCTTGGTATGCCAAATATGTCGGACATCTACTTTAAGTGGGTGCAAACAGTGGCAGAAGGCGTAAATGAGCAGCACGCGGATAAATATTTAAGTACCATTGCTTATCATGAAACCTATGAGGCTCCTTCCATTGCATCAGGCATTCAACTGCCTTCTAATGTGCTTGTCTATATTACAGACGAAAGATTGAGCTGGGCAGATCCGGTTATGGCCAGTAAAGGTAAGCAACTGACAGAGCGCTGGAAGCAGGTTGCTCCGGGAGCATCCTTCTATGAATATTTGTATGGAGGACCCTATGTTCTTCCTCGCTCATACTTTCATCAAATGGCAGATAATTACAGGTACGCTTATGAAACAGGTATTCAAGCACAAACCACAGAGTTGGCGCCGAATTTCGGTGAAGGTCCTAAAGGTTGGATCGCAGCCAAGCTGCAATGGGATGCTACTGCGGACGTAGATGTGCTGCTTCATGACTGGTATATTAATGCAGTTGGTGCCGATGCTGCGCCGTATTTAGCTAAGTATTATGCTCACTGGGAAGATTTTTGGCAAAATCGTATCTTTGAATCGGATTGGTATAAGGCATGGAGTTTGGCGAACCCTCGTTTTAATTTTATGACATTCATGGATGCCAGCTATTTGCAAATCGTAAATGATACCGAGATGGCACAAAGTCGTCAATGGCTGGAACAGGCAGTGGCGAAAGCACAGTTGACGGGCACGGCCTCCCAGCTTGTACGTGCTCAGAAGCTGTTAAAGTCATTTGAATACTACGAATCCTCCGTGTTGACCTACCCGGGTAATTTGGAAGCGTCAGGTGCGATTACAAGTGAAAGTATGGGAATTTCCTTACTGAATGAAATCATAAGCCGACTTGCGCTATCCGATAAGCGAAAAGAACTGGTAGAAGAGTTTAAATCCGATAACATTCTATCCATCGAATGGTCGCCGGAAGCTTATGGGATGATGTGGTCAGGCATTAAAAGCAGCGACATACAATCTTTGGTGGAATGGATAAAGAGTGAACCGCCAACGGGCGGAGTAAGAATTCGAATGAATGACATCATTCAAACGGAGGCTTCCGCATACGCCGTTCATTATGTAAAGCTGATCCTAGCAATGGCAGATGAAGGAACGACAATGAATACGAATACTTCCTTTGAGCAAGGGAATGGAATAAATTCTGAGGATTGGTGGTATTGGTTGGAGTTTGGACAATCCTCTGAAGACAATATTCATCGAAGTAATGAATATCCGAGATCAGATGATTATGGACTGAAGTTAAATGGACTGAAATTGGGAGGACCTGTCTATGAACTCGGTGAGGTGAATGCTGGTTATCATGGTATGTCGGCTTATTACTATGTACCTGAGGCATTGCAAATGGAAGGGACATTGCAATTATTTATTTATTATAATGATGCAAACGGTAATTGGCTGGCGTCTTCATACAATGAAGAGAAGCAGCTGAAAGATGCTGAAAGCGGATGGAATTTGGCTGAATGGGTGGGCAATATTCCGGAAAAGGTTGACGGAATACCTGTTAAAAAATTGCAATTTGGCGTCAAAGTGAGTAACTTAAAGGATAATAAAATTATTTATTTGGATGATGTGGATTTTTTCAGATTGAGTGATCCTTATATACCTCCAATTACAGGTGAACTACCGTTAAATCAGAACAGTTCATTTGAGATTGGTTCTGTAGGGGCAGATGATGCCCTCCCATGGTCTTATTGGATTGATGGAAGCAATAAGTATATCACTACGGGAGTAGGGAGGAGCGACGAGCAGCATAGGACGGGGAATGTTGCTTTGAAGGCCGAAAGTATGAAGGCGGGTGCGGTAAGTCAAATTGTAGCTGTCGAACCTGGTAATTATCGAATATCTTCATGGTTTAAGACAGCGACGGGCGGTTCAGCGAACGGTAAGCTGAAGCTATATGTAGATTTGCTTAACCAGAACAACGCAATCATTGGTGAGATCGTTATGAATCCCGAACAAGTAGGTGATACGAACGGAGAATGGAAGGAGACTGAGTGGTTAGGCATCGTGCCAGAGCAAATCAGCGGTCAAGCTGTAGCTCGAATTAGAATGTCAATATTGCTGTCCGATTTCGCAGAAGGGGAAATCATCTATTTGGACGATGTGGAACTGTTTGAGCAAGAGCCTCCTAATCTAGATTATATATTGAATAAGAATGCATCCTTCGAGGAAGGATCGGCAGGTACAGATGATGCTTTGCCTTGGTCATACTGGATTAACGAAAGCACCAGATTTGCCACTACCGCCATAAATAGAAGTAATGAGCAGAATAAGAAGGGAGTCTTCAGCTTAAAGGCTGACAGTGTGAGCGCAGGAGCGATCAGCCAAATAGTCGATGTGACTCCCGGAGATTATCAAACGTCGCTTTGGTACAAGACTGAGACAGGCGGCTCAACCAATGGCAAACTTAGGCTGTATGTGGACTTTCTCAATCAAAATAATGTCATATTAGGCGAATTTCTGATGGACCCTGTTGAGGTGGGTGATACACAAGGGGAGTGGCTGGAGACGAAATGGAAGGGAACGGTACCCGACTCCATTAATGGTCAAGCTGTAACCCGCGTGCGGATTGCTTTGTTGTTGAACCAGTTTGGGGAAGGGGAAGTTGTATATTTGGATGATATGGAGTTTTCTATACAAGAACCAACTCCTGTTGAAGATTCTCCATTGAACGACAATATATCCTTTGAGGAAGGTTCGGCAGGCACGGATGACGCGTTGCCTTGGTCTTATTGGATTGATGGGGGAAATAACTTTGTAACTACGTCGATAAGCAGAAGCGGTGAACAATTCAAAACCGGTGATTTCAGCTTGAAGGCGGATGGCGTGAATCTAGGAGCCATTAGCCAACTTGTCAACGTAGTCCCTGGAGATTATCGCATGTCAACTTGGTACAAAACTGCGGCAGGCGGTTCAGTAGCAGGCAAGATAAGGCTATATGTCGATTTTCTTAACTCAAATAATGCTATTATAGGCGATTTGTTAATCGATCCCTTGGAAGTAGGAGATACGCTGGGAGAATGGAAAGAGAGGGAATGGGCAGGTACGGTGCCGACTGAATTAAATGGTCAGGCTGTTAGCCGTATCAGAATTAATATCTTGCTTACGGATTTTGCGGAAAGTGAGATTTTATATCTGGATGATATGGGTTTGTATTTACAGGAGCTTGCTCCTGCAGATTCATCCATTTGAAGTAACACATGCTGTCTTTGATGCCAACTTTGCGGCAACAGTTTCTCATTCTAATCATGAATATGAGCGATACGGATAGGATTAACTTGGTTTTTTAATAACTTTAAATATGTGCCTCCATCCCCGTTGAATAGCATGGGGTGGAGGCTCATTGTATTATTTAGATTTGTGAAGGATACAGCAACTCATCGATTTGCATACGGGAAGTAACACCAATGAAATAAGCCGATCGATAAGTCTTACACCATAAAAGTAGTTTCGTCCCCCCACATTGATGGATTGCCCCATCCCGTTAGCCCGTCTCCTTCTTATACAATGAAGCTACAACACGGGAGGAGATGGAAGCATGCAAAGAAATCGAATAGGTGCCTACTTGTTCAGCTTTCCCAGTTTTTTTCTGACAATGGCCCTTGGCGTATATCCGGTATTTTGGGCGCTTCGATATATGTTTTATGAATACCAGGGTTACGGGACGCCTAAATTTATTGGGCTTGAGAACTTTGCCAGAGTGGCGCGTGATACAGAGTTCTGGCAGTCAGTGGCGAATACGTTTGTGTATGCGGGAGGCAAACTGATTATAACGCTTCCGTTATCGCTAATTCTGGCTGTTATCCTAAATCGCAAGCTGCGCGGCCGCCATGCTTTCCGAGCGATCTTTTTCCTGCCGACGATTTTTAGCGCTTCGGTTATGTCCATCGTGTTTTATATTGTTTTTAACTCTTACAACGGTATTATCAACCAATACCTCATAAAGCTGAATATCGTATCGGGTCCCGTCGATTGGCTCGGTGCAGCTCATGCGATGCTAACGATTATTATCATTGCAGTATGGGGAGCCGTGGGCAACTATATGCTTCTCTTCATTGCAGGTTTGCAGGGCATTCCTGAGGATGTCTACGAAGCTGCGTCGCTGGACGGCGTAAATCCGGCTCAACGCTTATGGTACATTACGATTCCGATGCTGGGGCCTGTGCTTCAGATGATTATCATGCTGGCGATTACAACTTCTCTCAAAGGCTACGAGAGCATCATGGTCTTGACCGAAGGCGGACCTTTTGGCAAAACAGAAGTTATGTATCTCTACTTGTATAAATTGTTTTTCCCGCTTACCACGACAGGCACCTCTGTGCAAAATATCGGTTACGGCAGCGCGGTCGGCTTCACGACAGCCATCATCGTCGGTTTGGTCACCTGGCTTTACTTCTGGATGTCGAAAAAGCTGAACAACGTTTATTAAGGGGGGAATAAAACATGACTATTCGTAAATTGCTGGTTCGAACGCCGGTATGGATTTTGCTGATCATTACGGCGGGGCTTATGCTGTTTCCAATCGTAATCGCGCTGCTTGGCTCCTTCAAGACCAATTTGGAGCTGACGACGGGAGCGACGGTGTTCCCTATAAAATGGCAATTTCAAAACTACGTAGAGGCATGGAATAAAGCTGATTTTTCCGGCTTCACGTTCAATAGCGTATATGTTGCCGTATTCACTACGATAGGGACGCTGCTCGTAGCCGCTATGGCGGCCTATGCAGTCGACCGTGTCGCTTTCAGGGGGAAAAAGCTGTTTATTTTTCTCCAATCGTTTACGCTGTTCATTTCGATTGGAGCCGTGGTGTTGAAGCCGCAGTTTAATCTCATGGTAGCCATCGGTTTGCAGAAATCATTATGGGGTGTCATAATCATTCTAATCAGCGCCCACGCTACCGCGTTCTTCATGATCATTGGCTTTTTCCGCGGCATTCCGAAGGATTTGGATGAAGCGGCACTCATTGACGGCTGCAATTTTTATTCGACCTTTTGGAGAATTATTTTGCCGCTCCTTAGGCCGGCGCTGGCTGTCGTGGCGCTATTCACCTTCCGAAACGCTTGGAATGAATATATCCTGCCGCTTGTTTTCTCGCTATCACGTCCTGATCTGCAAACGCTGCCTGTAGGGCTCGCGAATTTGAGATATGGGGCAGGAGCAGCCGTAGAAAATCAACTGATGCTGGCAGGCGCATGCATCTCTATTTTACCTATGCTGATCGTATACATTTTTGCTAACCGTTCCTTCATGCAGGTCACGGCTGGTTCGGTAAAGGGCTAATTATTTCATATATTGAGGCGATGGACAACATGAAACAGCTATTCAGAAAGATGTCGCTAAAAAGACGGATTTGGGTCTCTTTTGTTTTGCTCACCGTCGTTTGCATTTCAGTCACGGGAACTTATGTTTCCGTGTTTTTTTCTCGTGAAATGAAAACACAGGCAACCAAGACAAGTCAGGATACCTTAAACAAAACGGCGCAGGTGTTTGACGAGCGGCTGCGGAATATCGTCGTCTCTGTGTCTACGCTCATGATGGGCGAGCCGTTCCAGCGCACGATGCGTGATGTTCAAGCAAGCAACAGCAAGGAATATTATAACCGCCTCTCCCAGTTGCAAACCCCTTTTGCCCAGATGATGCTTGCCGAGCAGTCGATTGATTCTGTGCTGGTGCATACGTCCATCGGTGACTTTTACCCGACAGAGAGCAAGCGCAGCTCGTTTCACATCACGGATACTTTCATTAATGCCATGATCCTGAAAGCGCCGAAGCAATGGGCAACGCTTTGGGTAAGCGGGCACACCGATCAGCTGTTCAGCCGAGGAAATTCAGTTATATCTTTAATCATCAAACCACTATACGAAATGCAGCTGCCAGGCGTTTATGTCATTGTTAATATTCGGGAAGATTATTTGGAAGAGCTGATACAGGCTCATCTGCAGGAGGGCAGTCTAAGGCAGCTTGTCGTTGATCGCAGCACCGAGCAGGCTGTATTTTCCACGGAGACGGGTTTGCCCAATGATAACAAGCTGCTTTATGAACAGGTAGCCCTCAGCAGCAGAGGCCATTTTGAATATTTATCGGAGAGCAACAATCCCTTTCTGGTGAACTATGTAGCGCTTGGCATGAATCCTGACTGGGTTCTTATCGGCTACCAATCCAAATCCAAGCTGCTGGAGCCGGTCCAGCACATGCGCTGGACGATTCTTACGATTATGGGGGTTTGCGTCGTATTGGCGCTGGTGATGTCCAGTATGCTGTCGGAGCTTCTGCTGAAGCCGCTGTCCAAGCTTCGCAACCTGATGCTCAAGGTTGAGCAGAATCAGCTTGACGTGCGTTTCGAGAGCGTATTCGAGGATGAGATCAGTCAGGTTGGCCACAAGTTCAACCGAATGCTAGGGCAAATCAGTGAACTCATTGAAGAGGTCAAAGTATCCGAGCAGGCGAAACGAAAATCAGAAATTAAGGCGCTGCAGGCCCAAATCGATCCTCATTTTTTGTACAACACTTTAAATACGATTTATTGGAAGAGCGAGATGGAGGAGCAGCAGGATGTCAGCGGCATGATTGTATCGCTGTCGCTTCTGTTCCGGCTCGGTCTTAATAATGGCAAGGAAATCACAACACTACGGCAGGAGCTTGAGCATGTTGCGCAATATTTGAAGCTGCAGGCGATGTGTTATCCTGATTTGTTTACCTATGAAATGCCGACCGTGGATGAGGAGCTTATGAATATACCGGTGCTCAAAATTATCCTGCAGCCGCTCGTGGAAAATTCGATTTTGCATGGCTTGCAGGAGCTTCCGCATCTTGGAATCATTCGAATAGAAGTGGCTGCCGCGGAGGGGATGCTGATGCTCACCGTAACGGATAACGGAAGCGGGATGGATGCAGCGCGCGTAGAAAAGATGCTGAACGGCGCTGACACGGAGCATACAAGCTACGCGCTCTCTAATGTAGGAGCCAGATTGTCGCTATATTACGGGTATAAGGCTGCAATGAAGCTCGAAAGCGAGCCGGGCGTAAAAACGTCGGTTACGCTAATCATGCCTATTCAAGAGGTGATCAACGAATGAACGGGATAACGATGTGCATTATCGATGATGTGAGAACAGTGATAGACGGCATTCTAAAAAAGATTCCATGGTCGGAGCATGGCATCGAAATAGCAGGCACGGCTATGAACGGCAAGGATGGCCTGCAGCTCATCAAGGACAAGCATCCCGATATCGTGATGACGGATATCCGGATGCCGATGCAAAGCGGAATCGATATGGTTCGCGAGTTGAAGGAGAATGGAGAGCAAGGCCCGCAAGTCATCTTTTTCAGCGGCTACTCCGACTTCACTTACGCGCAGGAATCGGTCCGGCTTGGGGCGTTCGATTATTTAGTCAAGCCCTTTACCACCGAGCAAGTGGTGGATGTGGTATTACGCGCTAAAGCCAAAATTGAAGCGCAAAGGCTGGAGCAACTGGACCGGCTGGCACTGGAGAGAAAGGTAAGGGAGAGTCTGCCTTATTTGCGGCAGGAGTATTTCCGATTATTGATCCGCCATGACGAGCTGCCTGAACGGGCATATGAGAAATGGGATTTTCTCGGTATCGATATGGGAACCTGCGGTTTTGTCGCCATGGCGGTGCAAATTGACGGCTTAATGAACGAGCGTTCGCCATTGCCTGTACGAGAGGTAGAGCTTATCCGGTTTGCGATCCAGAACATTTTGGAGGAAACGATTAAGAAGCAAGGCAAAGGAATCGTGTTTCGGGAGCACTTAGGCCAGTTTGTCGTGCTGCTGAACCCGGAGCGGGAAGTCGATGTGCTCGCAATCGCAGAAGCATGCAGGCATCATGTGAATCTTTATGCGAAACGTGATATTTCCATAGGCGTCGGAGGCTGGGTGGAAGGCATCGGGGAGATTGCCTTGTCGTATGAACAAGCCAAAACGGCGCTCAGCTATCAATTTTATTCCGGAAGCGGCTGTATTATTTCCTATCGAGATATTGAGCGGCAGGATCATATTACGCCTCATTATTCCGCAGACAAGGAGACGGAGCTGCTGTATTGTCTGCGTTCGGGCAACCGGGAAGGAACCGATCGGCTGCTTGCCAGCATAGCAGAAGAATGTCTCCGTTATCCGGCTCCGCCTGATCCGGATGTGATGACAAACTTATTTTACGGATTGGCCTTCTCTATGTACCGAGTCATTGCTGAGAAAGCGGACACAAAGCAGCGCATTTGGCTGGATGATCGTTTGAGTGCAATGAAGAAGGGGCGCTACCTCTCGACGGAAGAGCTGATCAGAGATGTGAGAGAGCTGGGGTTAACCGGAAGCGAATGGGTTCAGAAGCGTCAGAAAAATGATGTGGGCCAACTGATCCACCAAGCCGTGAATTATGTGAGCGGCCGACTGGGCAGCGATTTGACGGTACAGGAATGCGCGAGTGTTGTCCATTTAAGCCCCAGCTATTTCTCGAATTTGTTCAAGAAGGAAATAGGCATGACGTTTATGCAGTACGTAACGACCGCGCGAATGGAACGGGCCAAAGAGCTGCTGCTGGAAGGCATGCAGGTGCAGGACATCACCTTTGAGCTCGGCTATCGGGATCGGCCATACTTCAGCGAGCTGTTCAAGAAGCATACCGGGCAGACGCCTACGGAATTTCGCAGCAAATACGAAAGCACAGAGAGCAAAGGCGAATCAGAGTGATTTTCCCCTCCTAGGATCGTGTTTTTGTCCTTCTTGGGATGAAGCGCTTAGGTGCTACAATGAGGGCAGCAAGATGAGCCGGACGGGTTATGCCGGAGGAACATCACTTGCCACACAAAGGGGAGGTACGACAGATGAAGAAAAGTTTTGTAACGAAGAGTACACTTTCGGTCTGTTACTTACTGGTTATGGCTTTAATGCTTGCAGCATGCTCGTCGAACAACGGGTCGAACGAGAATTCAGAAGCTGCTGAAGGCAGCGGCGGAACGGCCAAGACAAAAATTGCTTATTGGACGATAGACCGCCACGATATGGATTACATGCAGCAGCAGGTGGATAACTATAACGCTACAAACACGGATAATATTGAAGTCGAAATGAAAGTCATGGCAGATAATTATAATCAGGCGGTAGAGGTTGCTTTTGCAAGCAATCAGGCACCTGACATTTTCCGCAGCGGCGATTTCCAAACCTATGTGAACAAAGGATATTATGCTCAGCTTGACACGTTGTTAAGCGACGAGTTTCTAGCTAAATTTGACGGCTTGCTGGTAGATGACATTTACACGAAAGATGGACATGTCTATACGCTTCCGAATACCGGCCAATTTTGGCGTTTGCTTTATAATGTGGATTTGATGGAGAAGGCAGGCTACACCGAGCCTCCTAAGACGCTTGATGAAATGGTCGAAATGGCCCGAAAAATAACGGAAATGGGCAAGTCGGAAGGCGTATACGGCTTTGCAAGCAACTTTAAAAACGGTTCCGGATTTACACGTCCGGCGTTTGCATCCGGCTCGCTAGGCTCGGAATCCAGCCATGAGGGCTTTAATTTCCAAACGGGAGAATTCGACTTTGGCATGTATGGCGACATTGCACAGGCTCTTCGCCAAATCAAAGTGGATGGCAGCATGATTCCTGGGGCGGAATCACTTGATATTGATCCGCTGCGCGCACAATTTGCACAAGGGAAAATTGGGATGTATGTAAATCATTCTAGCGAGCCAGCGGTGTATACCTCGCAGTTCCCGACGGATATTCGTTGGGCATCCACCATTGTACCAACAAAAGATGGTCAAATTAACGGTGTTTCCTGGGTCAATGCTGGCGGCTATATCGGAATTAGCGCCAAATCGAACAAGCAGGAAGCAGCTGTGAAATTTCTTGAGTATTTGTATAACGTAGAGCTTCGTTCAGAATATCAGGAGAAGGGCCTTGGCCTCTCTGTTCTGCCTTATGTCAATGAGGTGGCGGGCAAGCCGGAACTGGCAGGGATTGAAGGGTTTCTTCCAACGAAGTATGATGGTATTTATCCGGCAACGCCTCTTTCGATCACGGAGACGAAGCTTGAAGGCAAGAAATTCACCGATGTCTTCATTGAATATATATTGACGGGCAATCAGGAGCTTGGCACCGCGATTGAGGATTTGAACGCCAGATATGGCAAGGCGCTCGAAGCAGCTCGTAAAGAAGGATTAACGAATGTTCAGGCTAATCCCTCATTCAGCGCCAAGAGCCTTCAGGGCTCCCTAGGCGAATAGGTTTTCAACTGAAGGAGAGACTGCCTGCCCAGGCGGTCTCTCCTTCTTGCATTAGTTAAAGAGGAGGAGCTCGAATGGACCATTTATTCTTTCGTGCAGAGCAAAGAAGCGAATGGGGAGAGCAGTTCAAACAGCTTTTTCCCAAGCAAGCGTTGGAAGCCATTGCAGAGGCAGACCGTTGGTGCGCAGGCAACCGTTTGGTTTGGAAAAACCTCGAAATCGACTTGGGCGATCCTGTGGACTGGCTTCATAATCCGACGGGAGATAAGGAGTTTACATGGGGAATCAACCGCTTCAAGCATCTCCGCTGCTTAGGCATCGCTTATGCCTGTACCGGCGACGAGAAATATGCCGCCAAAGCCTTGGAGCATATCTCGGGATGGATAGACACCCAGCCATGTCCGCGCAATTTGCCTGCGGAGGAACTAACGTATTTCCAAAGGCCAGGCCCTTGGCGGCTGTTGGAGACGGGACTTAGGCTCCGCCAATGGGTGTATGCCTATCATTTTTTCCATGGATCGGACAGCTGGAGCGGTGAACGGGAGCAACGGTTTTATGAGTCGGTGAAGGAGCATGCCTGGTTCCTCTCTACCTTTACGGCAAGTATTGAAATCAATCATTCGATTATGCATATGATCGGTCTGCTCAGCGCGGGGTTAACCTTTGTGTCATGGGAGGAAAGCGAGGGCTGGCGCACCAAAGCGGTCGAGAGGCTGGAGGATTGCATCCGCGTACAGGTATTGCCTGATGGCGTCCATACGGAGCTTACTCCGCATTATCATATGGTGTCGCTTGAGCTATTTGTCGATTGCGCAGTCATGCTGAAAAAACGCGGGCACGCCTTCTCGGCCGAATTTGAGCGCATATTGGCAGGGATGATGCGCTTCGCGGGTTGCATGACGAGACAGGATGGCACGATGGCTCCGTTCGCGGATTCTTATGCGAGCCAGCCGCCCGATCTCAACGCGGCGGCCCTTTATTATGATGATCCGAGCTGGGTGCTTGGCGAGCAGCTGCATGAGCAGTTTTGGACGGTAGGGCCTGAGAGAATTCACGGGCTTCTTGAAGAGGCTGGGCAAAACCGCGCTTCGGCAATCTCAGATGATTTGAGGCTCCCCTTTGCTTTCCCGGCAGCCGGGTATTATGGGCTGGGCAACGAAGAACAAAAGCTGATTTTTGATGCTGCTGCATTAGGTGGCCCGCATGGGCATGCGGATGCGCTCTCCTTTGAATGGTGCGCATTCGGTGAAGCCTTGTTTGTTGACCCCGGTACGTACACATATATGGAAACGCCTTGGCGCTGTTATTTCAAAAGCACATCCGCGCATAACACCGTTCTTGTGGATGGGCAGGACCAAACGCCGTATTTGCGAACGCAAAGGTGGGGAGTGCCCGAAGCGGGAGTTTCCTTGCTTGCATGGGAGCCAGAGACGCAAATGGTTTGTGCGGAGCATGACGGCTATGCGGGGCGCGGAATTAGGCATAGGCGAGCCGTATGGTTTCTGGACAGCGGGGAATGGGTGATTTATGACGCTTTGACGGGAGAAGGAGAGCATACCTTCCAGCATCGGCTTCATACCAGACTATTGGAGTGGCAAGTAGAGAAGCTTCCCGCAGCCCAGAACGCGCTATATTTCGCGAAAGGCAGCGGCTTGGACGGAGGATCATCGCCGCTGGGCTGCGAAATGCTGGTCTTCGGACCGGAATCGATGGAGCTGGACGTGGAGGACAGCTGGGAATCGGTTCATCCGATGACGATGCAGCCGCTAAAGGTGCTGCAGAGCTTGTTGACGTCGAAGCAAGGCGGCTGGTTTATTACCGTGCTGAAGCCTTGCCGCGAAAACGGTGAGTGCATGCCGGCGGAGTGGAGTATCCGCATGGATGCGCATAACGTACCCGTTCTAAGCTTAAACCGAGCGGAAGAGAAAAAAGATTTTTATATGCCAGTGTGACAAATGCCGGTGTGACAAAAACGGAGGTGGCGGATGTGGAGGGCTTCAACGGATTTATTTCTCATTATCTCATTTCAGGACCGCAATTTACTGATTTTATCGCCGATCAAACGGACAAAAACCAGATTCGCTTTGAGCAATATATGCGATCGATCGTTGCCGAACGAGATAAGCAGGCTCCCTCCGGCCCGATCCGATTGGGCCAGCCGAGCGAATTGGGACTCCCGTGGGAGTATTATTATCCGCGCAGCGGCTTTGTGAATATTAGCCAGTTTTCGGTCACGCCGAAAAAGGTGGAGCTGCTGGCGGCAACAGGGCTTGTTGTACAGGAAGATATAGAAGTACGGGCTGTTCTATGGACTTACACCGCAGTGGATGTATGGCTTGGCGAGCAAAAGATTTGTTCCGTTGAGGTACCGGTGTACAAGCCGATTATGAAAAAGGAAATCACGCTGTCTCTCAAAAAAGGCTATAATTCCTTGCTCATTCGCATGCAGAACTTGGCGGTTCGGGACACAAGGAACATATTCGGGATTCAACTGTTGGACAAATGGGAGGACATTGAATCCGTGCTTCCAGACGCAGAGAACGCAAAACCGTTCCTTGCCTTGGATCAGTGGTTATCCAATATTGAGATGAATGGAAAGCGGATATTTATTCCCGCCAATCCTCCGTGTCCGGTCTATCTGACCTATCGCGATATCCACAATGACGAGCAGCGTGCCGACATCAGCGGCATGAGCCATGTGGATGTGCACGAAGATGAGCTCATGGCTGTCGTTTATGGGGAAATTGGGAATAAGAGGCTATCCCGCAAAATCGAATTGCTGCAAAACCGCAAGCCTGTTTATCGCAAAACCGAGACTTCCGCCGAAAGAAGCCAGCATATGTTCGAAGAGCTTGCTGCTTTAGGGGCGGGCCAGACGTTCGAGCCGCTGCGTTTTGGATTGTTTTACGTGCTGGCACGTTGGGAGCTCGGGAAGAAAGCCGTTCATGACGAGGCTCATATCCGGCAGGCACTGGATCAAATAGAGCGAAGGGAAGACTGCTCGGACTTTTTCCTGGCAGGGCTTCTCCGCCTGATGCGCTCCCACTCTTTGCCTAATTCCTTGTCCGCTCAGGCAGAGCAAGCCATTCTGAATTATCGCTATTGGATGACCGAAGACGGCTCTGACGGGATGTGTTTCTGGAGCGAGAATCATGCGCTGATGTTCTATATTTGCGCGTATATGGCGGGCTTGCAATACCCGGATCGCTTGTTTCCTAGGTCAGGACGCACGGGAGTCGAAGTCAGCAAGGTGGCAAAGGGCAGGATTCAGCAATGGCTCGAAGATCTAGAGGAATACGGCTTTGAAGAATTTCTAAGCGCGGATTATATGTGCGTAACCTTAGGCGCTTTATTAAACGTTGTGGATTACATGGAGGAAGAGGAATCCGGCCGGGCTGCCCGCTTGGTGAATTCGATGCTGCGATCGTTTGCTTGCCATACCTTCCGCGGCTCCATCATTGCCCCGCAGGCGAGAATTTACCGTTCGGTTATTCTTCCGTTTACCCAATCCGCCCAGTCGTTGATGAGCTTGCTGAACGGAGATGCTCCGGTTGGCAATAGCGAGTGGATGGTCTTCCTAATGAACAGCAGGTATCAGCTGCCTGAATCATTCGTCTATCTGATGGAAGAGACATTGGAGATGGAATACCAAACCGGCAATGCCTGGGTTATGCTGAATAAAGAGCAGGATTATATGCTTACCTCCGTCCAATCGCCGAGACAGGATGCTAACCCGGTTTTCTGGGAAAATATTAGCTTTGACGATTCCGCAGACATTGAATCCAATGACTATATCAAGTCCTTCAATGAGCGCTTTCACGGCACCTCCCGCTTTGAGCCGGGAGTGCAAGGCTATCAGCAGCATATGTGGTATGCAGCGCTGGATAATGATACGGTTGTATTCACAAATCATCCGGGAGAGATGACGGATGATGGCGGCATGCGTCCGGGCTATTGGTACGGGAATGGCATCATGCCCGCCATTAAGCAGCAGAAGAGCATGTTCGGTGCCATCTATGATATCGGCGAGGAGCATCCGGTTACCTTTACGCATCTGTTTTTTCCAACCAGTAAATTTGATACGGTGTCACAGAGTGGGCAGTGGTTGTTCGGACAAAAGGATGGCGGCTACGTAGCCATATGGAGCAGCGGCGAACTGGTGCCGCATAACGATCAGCTGTTTGAGTGCGAATATCGGTTATATGGAAAGCGAACGGCCTATGTATGCCAGTGCGGTTCGAAAGAGGAGTTTGCAAGTCTCAGCCAGTTCCAAAGCTATTGCGAGCAGCTATCCCCTGTATTCGATTCAACTAAGCTTCAGCTGTCTGCTTCAAACGGTTTTGAGCTGACCTTTGTACAAAGCGAGAACAAAAGCCAATATGTTTAAATTTAAGCGAATGAAAAGAAAAAATTATAAAATCAAACCGAATAGGAGAATGCCACAATGAGCAGATTAAACGTATGGGAAAATGCCGAGCCGGGCGTGAAGCGAAAAATCTTTACCCCGGGCCAAACGGTTATGATGATGGAGGTACATTTTGAGGAAGGCGCGGAAGGTTATTTGCACAGCCACGTGCACGAACAGCTCTCCTATTGTTTGGAAGGACAGCTGGAATTTTCGATCAATGGCGAGAAAAAGGTTATCTCCGCAGGGGAAACGATCTATATCCCAAGCCTTGCCGAGCACGGCTGCCGCGCCCTTCAGAAAAGCAAACTGCTCGATACCTTTACGCCGCTTAGACAGGATTTAATTGAATAATCGGGGAACCAATATACGTTGGAGCAAAATCGTTAATCGTAGCAAATGTTTAAGACATTAAATTTCACGAACAGCTTGCAGCTGTACCATATTAGATTGCCTAGATTTTAGGATCTCACGTATTATGCCAAACGTTATTCAGGAAGTATCCTGAATTCGTTCGGCTTTTTCCTTTTGTTTTTCCCCTTTAATTCTGACCCAACAGTTGGGAATTTATAGTTGCCTACTTCAATCCTAAGTGTTACGTTTTCATATTCATTTTTTAATTATCTTTAAAATTTTTCTATGAATCCTGAAACCATTGTTGTCCACTCCTCGTATCACATTTTATTAGACGCTTAAAGCAAGATGTTCTATCGCAACTGAATAGTTAACCCAAACGCAAATGGGGAGTAGCTGTCACATAAAAGTCGTCAATACGAGAATGAAAGTTCTCCGGCTTTATGGGCATTGCCGATAGAGGCATTGTTAGCGAGACCTTTGCCTACCGAGGCAAAGGTCTCTTGGCGTTTGGGAGTTAGATGGCAAGCCCATCATTTTATTTTAGGAGGATGTTAAATGGATTTTGGAATACTGATGGAGTATGGCTGGGTACTGCTCGTACTGATTGCACTTGAGGGGCTGCTCGCAGCCGACAACGCACTTGTACTGGCGATCATGGTCAAGCATTTGCCTCCTGTAGAGCGTAAGAAGGCATTGTTCTATGGCTTGGCAGGCGCGTTTGTTTTCCGGTTTGGTTCGTTATTCGCCATTTCGTTTTTGGTGGATGTCTGGCAGGTGCAAGCGATAGGAGCGCTTTATCTTCTGTTTATTGCGCTCAACCACATTTTCCGAAAGCTCATCGTGAAGAAAGGCGAAGATTCCGCAGCCAAGAGCTCAGGCAAGGAACCGAAGAAAAGCGGATTTTGGATAACGGTATTGAAAGTTGAAATCGCGGATATCGCTTTCGCAGTCGACTCGATACTGGCAGCTGTAGCACTGGCTGTAGCATTGCCAACAACAACATTGCCGAAAATTGGAGGCATGGATGGCGGTCACTTTATCGTCATTTTCCTAGGCGGATTTATCGGCCTGATCATCATGCGTTTCGCAGCGAATATGTTCGTGAAGCTGCTTGAAAGCAGACCTGCTCTGGAAGTCGCTGCATTTTTCATCGTCGGCTGGGTTGGCGTGAAGCTTGCGGTCCATACATTGGCGCATCCATCGCTCCACGTTATCCCGCATGATTTTGCGGAATCGACGGGTTGGAAAGTAACCTTCTACGTGGTACTTGTTCTTATCGCCGTAATCGGCTGGTTCGTATCAGGCGGCAAGGAGAAGCAAAACCAAGCTTCGGAAGCGGCTTAAGTGTAGCCGTAGAATTTGCAGGGCTTTACCATAGCAAGATTTAAGAAATGAATACATTCAGTTGAGACTGCCTGTGGGCAGTCTCTTTTTTTTGCATTTGATATCATTCTCGACAGCTTTAGTACCATGGAGTAGAAATAAGCTTTTAATGCCACGCAAGACAGGGAACTAGAAATGAAGATGTGCAATAAAGGCAGGAGCTGGGCTTATTGAAGGCTCGAATGGGGTTGGATTAAGCCGGGAAGCGAAGCTGCCAGGGCGGAGGCGGCAGTTCTGATTTATCGATTATATCAATTTGGCGAACAGCACTAAGCTAAGGCAAAACCATTCATATCAATGGGAGCAGCCACTATCCTTTAGGATAATGGCTGAACTTTGCTTATGTACTTTTTTTTGATAAGCAGAAAAAGCTTGCTGCGACGCAGCTCTAAGCACGATTTTAGGAGGGAATTCCAAATAAGGCAGTGCTTATTTTTTCAATGGAAGGGGTATCTCCTACAAAATAAAAAAAACTGGAGACGTCTACGAATCGGCCTGGAATAGCAATGGGTAAGGCTGGGGAGTGATATTCAAGCTCCGCAACTTCCCCCCCAATTGCCCACCGTCGTAGTAGAACTGCATGCACGATCCGAGTTAGTCCGGCTGGGAAAACATCGTTATTGGACGCACCGAGCCGTGCGTTGCAGCTGAAATCTCACCCTCAGGCGGCACTTCGCGATAATCCAAAGATTGCAGTAGCCTGGAGGGGATGCGAACGATTCAGTCAAGGGAACCGAATGTAACGGTGTTAAGTTTATTTCGGTATAGACTTCAAATCCGACATGTGAAACACTTGGGCAATCCGGAAATAAAGAAGAATGGTTCATTAGAAAGGGATTCGGAACTAAGGTATATCGCTTGTCCAAATCTATTCTAATTTTTTTGGACGAGCCGGAATGCTGGAGGTCGCAGGTCATGTTGGCAACCGCATGCGACTGGGATAATTGAGTTAATTTCCAACTTCCTGGATCCAAATGTTCTGGTACGTGGTAGATGCCGGAGCTGTCCTGGAAATAATCCAGCTCCGGACTTAACCATGTGCGGTCACCACCGGAATTCCAATTCTTATCATCATGAAGAGCGTTCAGGTCATGCCAAAATGCGGAGGGCTCGTCTTCGACTGCTTTCAAATCCAGAGCTCGTGCGCCTTTCTCTAGAATGATTAACCGTCCGCCATGGTCATTGTTTAAAACGGCATAGGTTTGGCCCATTTGTTGGAGCCTTGTTAGAGTGTTTGGCATATTATTGGTTCCCGGATTCGGATTCATCAATGAAACAAAGCAAACAATCCTCATCTTGGATATGCCGTGTCCAAAGGGCTTCAATCTGCTCGGCAGAATCATTCTGGAGCGCATGCAATAAGGCTGCGTGATCTTCTACAACTTTATTTAAATCGGTACAATTCCGACCATACCATAACTGGTCAAATCGCCAATGATGTGGCCATTATGACTACGGTACCCAATAATGTGACGGATAGCTTGCCGCTTCCTAAAATCCCGATCGTGTATTTTATTGAAAGTGTTGCTGGACTGGACTTTCAGCCTGAAGAATATGTGGACATCACCGATACGTTCGATGTAAAACAAGCCATGCTTGCCAAGCATGAGAGTCAGGTTGGGGATTGGTTACAGGATCAATAGGGCTCCAATGCCATGGAAATGATCGATCATGTCATCGAATCCAATATGCAAGTGCCTAAGGTGCCTGTACTGTTTCCTAAATACAATAACTGCTTAGCGGGTCATGAGGATGACATAACGATTCTCCGGGAAGTGCAGCAATGTGATTATGAGGTAGAGCTTGCTGTCGTCATCGGGAAAACGGCCAAAAGGGTATCCAAGGAATCGGCGATGGATTACGTTTTTGGCTATACGGTGCTTAATGACGTGAGTGCCCGCGATATTCAACTGAATGAGCCGCAGTGGACCCGTGGAAAAACCATAGATGGTTTTGCGCCAACCGGACCGTGAATCGTGACTGCGGATGAAATCGATCATCCAGGCAAGCTGAATATCTCCCTTTCGCTTAATGGGGAAGTAATGCAAAACTCGAACACGAAAGAGCTTATCTTCGATATTCCGTACCTGGTTTCGTTTCTTTCGAATACGATCACTCTCCAGCCTGGGGATATCATTAGCACCGGCACGCCGCCTGGCGTTGGAATGGGGAAGAAGCCACAGGTATGGCTGAAGGCAGGCGATCTTGTGGAAGCGACAGTGGAAGGAGTAGGTACGCTTAGAAATACATTTATTGCGGATGCTGAAGGCTGATTCAGAGAGATATAGGATAGAGTAGATATGTAGAATGAGAGTTTAATTCGTAAAGTTAACTTCGTATGCCTTCAGGATTGGGTAGCGGTTCGGTGAAGGGATGACCAAAAGAGAAGCTTCGATAAGCAGACTGCTTGTCGGAGCTTCTCTTTAGGTTTATTTCACGGATAGCAACGATAAATGAAGCCGAAATATAAAATTATCGTAAAA
This sequence comes from Paenibacillus luteus, assembly GCF_006542765.1. Taxonomy (GTDB): domain Bacteria; phylum Bacillota; class Bacilli; order Paenibacillales; family Paenibacillaceae; genus Pristimantibacillus; species Pristimantibacillus luteus. The sequence goes on along the minus strand of NZ_SKCD01000014.1, from coordinate 16,471 downwards.
GCATAGAAAAAAGGAGGCTCTCATGCCTAGAATAGAGTCAACTTGGCTATCCAACACATAAGCGGGCCGATATATGGTTAAATAAAATTTGAAATGTTCGATAAAAAGGAGACATCCGAACCTATGCATCCGACCGTTCCTACAGAACATTCACCAACGAAACCCATTCCAAAGGGGAAGCTTGCCGCTCTTCTGGAGGTGCTGTGCGTTTCTACAAAGCTGGGGCTCACCTCCTTTGGAGGGCCGATTGCCCATCTTGCTTATTTTCATAATGAATACATACGCCGCCGCAAATGGATGGATGAACGCAGCTACGCCGATCTGGTCGCCCTGTGTCAATTTCTTCCGGGACCTGCGAGCAGCCAGGTTGGCATTGGGATTGGCCTTATGAGAGCTGGCTGGCTTGGAGGCATTGTCGCATGGTTAGGCTTTACATTCCCGTCCGTTCTGGCCTTAGTTGCGTTCGCTTTCCTACTCCAAGGCTTCGATATCGCGAGCACAGGCTGGATTCATGGGCTGAAGATCGTCGCGGTAGCGATAGTAGCCCATGCGATTTTGGGAATGGGACAGAAGCTAACGCCTGATCGGAGCAGAGCAACCATGGCTGTGATGGCCGCAGCGGTAACGCTATTGTGGCAAAACGCCTATAGTCAGGTGCTAGTCATCCTTGCCTCCGGTTTGTTTGGGCTGTGGCTGTATCGGAAGAAAGCTTCCGAACGGACCCCCGAGCTGCCGATTCCGGTTAGCCGAACGTTAGCCGCCTGCTGCCTGATTTTGTTTGTGCTGCTGCTCATTGGGCTTCCGCTGTTAACGAGTTCGGGAGAAGAAGGGTGGCTGGCGATGTTCGACAGCTTTTACCGATCCGGTGCTTTGGTTTTTGGGGGAGGGCATGTCGTGCTTCCGCTTCTGGAGCGGGAATTGGTGCCAACGGGATTCATAAGCCAAGCGGATTTCTTGGCAGGTTACGGAGCAGCCCAGGCGGTTCCGGGTCCATTCTTCACCTTTGCTGGTTACCTGGGCGCTATGGCAGACGGTATAGGCGGTGCAATAGTCGCCACGCTCGGCATTTTTTTGCCAGCGTTTCTGCTTGTTGTCGGTGCGCTCCCCTTTTGGAACCAGTTAAGAAATAATCACAAAGTGCAGGGAGCGCTGGCTGGCGTGAATGCGGCTGTCGTTGGCCTTTTGTTAGCGGCTCTTTATGATCCGCTTTGGACAACCGCAATCTTGGGGGCGCTTGATTTTGCGCTGGCAGCTGTTTTGTTTGTGATGCTTGTTTTTTGGAAGCTTCCGCCTTGGATGATCGTCCTTGCTGGAGCTGAGGGAGGCATGCTGCTTGGACTCCTGTAGGTGTAATGGTTTGCGCAATAAATGTGCTATGATTTAGGAAACCCTAAGGAATAGGATAGCACCTGTTATCTAAAAGCACGCAATGACAGGATACTCTGATCTGCCGATGATAAGATGGATAACAAAGGGAGGTGATGCGGATGGAATGGTTGCTCAGAATGAAAGAGGCGATCGATTTGATGGAGAAGAAGATGGAGGAGCCGCTGAATATCGAGGAAATTGCCAAGGCGGCGTGTGCGTCTCCGTTTCATTTCCAGCGAATGTTCCTTATGCTGACCGGGGTGACCGTAGCGGAGTATATGCGCAAGCGCAAGCTCACATTGGCAGCGCAGGAGCTGGCGATGTCGCCTGTCAAAGTCATCGATGTTGCCCAGAAATACGGATATGACTCACCGGAATCCTTTGCCAAGGCTTTTCGCAAAATACATGGCATATCACCTTCGGAGGCACGTAATCCCGGCAACAGTCTGAAGGCCTTCCCCCGCATTGCATTCCAGTTATCATTGAAGGGAGACAAGGATATGGATTATCGTATTTTGAAAAAAGAGGCATTTACAGTCGTAGGAAAATCCTTTCGGCTAAGCTGCGAGGATAATCAACAAATGAGAGAAATTCCGAAGCTCTGGCAGCAAGCTCATCAAGATGGGACCATCGCTAAGCTTGGAGCCATTGCTGCCGAGGGGGATTTGCTGGGCATTATAGCGAATATGCAGCCTGGTGGGAATGAATTCGATTATTGGATTGCTGGCGAATCTGACGCTGCATCCGGTACGGAATCATTTGATCGAACTGTCATTCCGGCATCCACTTGGGCAATCTTCACATCGATCGGTCCGATGCCTGGAGCCATTCAGAGCGTATTTGAGCGCATTTATCAGGAGTGGTTCCCGGCTACCGGATATGAGCACGCGGGGACGGCGGAAATGGAGCTTTACCCTGAAGGCGATACAACGGCTGAAGACTACCGCTGCGAGATTTGGATTCCGGTTGTGAAGAATTAAAGCATCCCAAAACCCCAAACAAAGAGGTTCTGAGAGAATGCTCTCAGAACCTCTTTGCATTCATCGCTATTCCTCACTGTTATCCAGCAGCAGCATCTCGTCATAGTTGATCGTCTGCAGCAGCTCAAAAACCATTTCGGAAGAGATTTGTTTCGTTTCCTCTAATTCTTGAATCTGGTCGCGCTTGACTTGAATGCTCCGCAGCTGAATGCCTTTGACCTCGTGCTGGAACTGCTCGCTATCGATTTTGCTCGCTTTGGCTTGCTCGACTCTGCGGCTGTAATGTCGAATAACGAGCATTGCTTCAAATCGGTCATCCTCTGTAGCTTGGCTTCGGATTTCTTCTACGGCAGCTTGCTGCAGCTTGTCCTCCACGCTTTTTAACTCCATGATTAAATCCTTGGCTTTTTTCGCTTTTTTGTACAAATCGGACGAAGGGTCCACCTGGTCGAGCCGCTTTAGATTGCGTTTGATCCAGTACATTTTGAAGTTGTACCACAGCTTTCTGAAAATAGAGCGAAGCGTAAACAGCTCCTGCGGCTGATGGAAGAGCGGGAACAGCATCTTCAATTGCGGAGACAAAAGCCCCTCCTCAATCATTTGATTCAGCTTGTCCAGCTCGGCCTCGCGTCCGATATGCTGAAATTCTTTTATTTTGGAGCTGGAATATTGAAGTGCCTTGCCTGTTTTGATATAGCGCAGCTGTTCTTCCAAATCGGAAATAACCTTGGCAGTGGCTCCGGGCTGATTGGGCGAGTATTCGGCTTTCAGGTGCTGAATCGTTTTTTTAATAATGAGCTTATGGGCAGCCTCCGCCGTTAGGGGCATTTCCTCAGCATCCTGCTCCTCCGGATTTCTGCTGATAAAGGGCAGTACAACCGTCGCAAACACCAAGCTGATCAAGATGACGCCAGAGGCTATAAATAAAAAGGTATTGCGGAGCGGGAACGGAGTGCCCTCCGAGATCTCAAAAGGAACGGACAATGCGGTAGCCAGCGTAATCGTTCCATGAATGCCGCAGGTCGCTGCCAAAAAAGCATAGCCGCCCCTCGAGCCTAGCTTAGGCTTCAGCCTTTTTCCTCCGGCATCCGTCTCGCGCGCGGCAAAATTCCGATGAAGCAAAAAGATCCATAAGTAACGAATAAGAAAGAGGCACACTGCGATAATAAAGGTCAGTCCGAGTGCTTTGCCGATGGTAATTTCTTTGCTTTCGATCAAACCCTGCAGCACTTCGGGCAGCAGAAAGCCAAGCAGAACAAAGACGAAGCCGTTTAGAATATAGCCCAGCACAGACCACGTCGTTATGGAGGTGAGTTGGATTTTCGTCGATGTCTGCTGCAGCCTGTCCCTCTCGATGCCATGGATAATTCCTGCGGCAACGACAGCCAAGATGCCGGATACGGACAGCTCCTCCGCAATGATGTAGATGATGAAGGGAGTGACCAACTGAATGGCGACCAGAGAGTTGACCTCTTCAAATCCGCGCTGCCGAAGCGTTAGTCTTAGCTTTACAAACAGGAAGCCTAGCACAAGTCCGGCAAAAAAACCTCCGATCGATACAAACGCAAAATTCAGTGCCGCCGATTGAACGGAAAAGACGCTCGTTAGCACGACAGCTAAAGCGACCTTAAAGGAGACGATGCCTGCCGCATCATTTAGCAAGGATTCTCCCTCTAAAATGGCCATCAAGCCTTTCGGCAACGAAAGCCCTTTCGTAATCGACTTAACCGCGACCGCATCCGTAGGCGATAATACAGCGGCAAGCGCGAAGGCTGCTGCAAGAGGAAGCGAGGGAAGCAATAAATGAATAAAGTACCCAAGTCCGATCACGGTAATGATGACGAGTCCTATGGCGAGCAGTAAAATTGGTCTTTTGTAAGCCCATAGCTCTTTGCGCGAGATGACGCGGGCATCCCCGAATAGCAGAGGAGCGATCAGGCAGATCATAAATACCTCAGGCTCAAATTCAAGGGAAACATGCAGCGGAAGCCAGGATACGAGTGCGCCCAAACCAATTTGAAACAGCGCTAACGGTATTTTGGGGTATTTTTTATTGAGTACGGTGGCCATAACAATGACGGCAATTAACGCTAAAAAGGAAATTAAAAACTCCATTTGCTACCTGCTTTCTGATGTGTGATGGTTCTGTTTTTATGTATGCTTTTATTTCCATGCTTATCTATTCTTCCTCACCTATAGGCGGTTAATTCCATAGCTCGCAGGGTTGAGAACGCGGGCCATGTTGATTATAATAAAGCTATCGCAAACGCAAGGGGGTAGGTCGTCATGGCAATCAGAGATTGCTGGATTGGTAATACTCATGCAAAGCCTGTAATGGAGGCGATACTTTGCATGGGCGGACAGGTAGGACTAACATCGCCTAAATGAGCACTTATCGTTTCTAATATATGGCTTTGCACCTTATTTATCTTACAATAACAATAAGGGGCTGAACTTCAATGTTCGAAGCATTTATTAGAAACCATCAATATAATTATATCAAGAAACAAGTGGGAATCGTCCAGCATGCACTTAGAACAAACCCGGATCCGAAAATTTTGGAGTCAGTACGAGACGGAGCCGAGGCTAAAATATTGGAATTGTTCCCAGCTGCCACAGATGCTCAGAAAGAAATGCTTGGACGTTTTACAGCCTTGAAGACCACGGAAGACTTTCAGAAGTACGTGAAAGATTTGGAGCTCTATATAGTTGAATTTCCGCAAATAACCGTGAAGCAAATTCAGAAGCTCTTTCCGAAAAACAAGAAGCTCAAGCTGCCTGATTTGGTGAATATTGATTTTCGTTTTGTAACTTATCTAAGCTGGATGGATATATCCACTAATAAATTGTTTATGGTTTATCATCAGAACGGACAGTTTCTTGGCATCGAAGGCAGATATACGCCGACGAACAAGAAAAGCTACTGTTTTGTTTGCAACAGGTTTGAGGAGCTTGTTTTGTATTCTGCCGTATCGAAGACAAAGCCGGCAAAAGCCTCGTCCGACTATTATAAAGCAATTGGCAATTATTTGTGCATGAACGGACGTGATTGCAACAAGAACATTGCCGATGTTGCTTCATTAGAAAGATTTATTCATGTCGTTATCGGTTAGTGTAATGAAATTTCTATATCCTTAAACAATAACTTATGATGAGAAACGGTCCTTAGCGAATTTTCGCGGGATCGTTTTTTTTATTGTTAGGAGGAGAATGGATGAATTGGGTTAATTGGATAATTTTATTGTTTTTTTATTTACTTATAACAATTATCATATTTTGGACGATAAAGAATATAGATATGGGGTTGTTGAATTCCGTAGCAAGATCAATATACAAATGAGGTGAATCAAAAAATGGAATGGTATTTGAAGGTCATTAAAAACTACGTGGAGTTTTCGGGAAGAGCAAGGCGCACAGAATATTGGATGTTTATCCTTTTTAACATCCTTGCTTCTATCGTGCTGAGCATAATCGAAAGGATTATTGGCATAGAACCGGCTTTATCCGGGCTTTATTCTTTGTTTATTTTGCTGCCTTCTTTAGCTGTAGGGGTGCGTAGGCTTCATGACACGGGAAGAAGCGGCTTGTGGTTGCTGCTTAGTTTTATACCTTTGATTGGAGCCATTATTCTCCTTGTATTTTTCTGCCAAGACAGCGAGGACAATAATCAATACGGGCCAAATCCAAAGGTGTTTTAAGCGAAGCGCAAGAGGCAAGAACATTATACAAGGGACTATCCCAAAAGGTCAAAGCGACCTCAAGGAGAGCCCATGCATGTTAGAAGGTCAACCGGCGATGTATGGTTGGCCTTTTTGGTATGAGCATGGGCAGGTTAACAAAGCACAACGGGAAGAGAAGGCTAGGCTGCCTAAGGCATGCGATCTTCTTTTAGCGAGGCGATTGCTTTCTCCACGCGCCGCTGGCGGGTTTCGGCGGTTTTAGCTCCCTCGATGTTGAGCACGATACGCCGCTTATTGCTATAAGACAAGGTATCAAAGTATTTATTGGCGGCAGCCTCGGCTTCAAGCGCAGTCAATAAGTCGTCAGGCACGGCCAATTCGCGGGGTTCAGCATCGAGCGCAATGTCAACCTCAATCTCGTCACCGGCTGCGACGCCTGCGCCATTGCGATTTTCTGCGCTAAGGGGAATCATAAATCGCCCGCCCATAGAAGCGACAGTGCTGCGGTAAGAAAAGTCACGGATCGTAAGTGTAACGGCAGGCTTCTTACCCGAACCGAGGCTCTCGACAACTTCCGCAGGAACCTCGAAACCGGTAGCAGTCTTCCCGGCAAGCTCAACTGTAGTTTTGAATCTCATAAATAGACGCCTCCTTTATCTAGAGTATATACCAAATTAGCAAAGTTAACGGATTAAAAGCTACTAATCTGTAGATGCGATACGATTTTGGGTTAAGGACGGACATTGATGTAACCTTTTGAACTTCATCGGACGTATTCGAACTATATATTGGCGGAAGTAAGCTTTATGGTAAAAGCACGAATCAGCAATGATCGCAAAAAACGTCAGCCTCAAACTTTTTAAACTATATAGGTTGAACTTAAGTTTTCGTTTTGGTCGCTACGCGAGTAGATCATTCTTACGATCGCGGTTGTAACCAGATTCTTTGATTGGATTAGACATTTAAAGGTTAGAATCCGGCTACAAAGGCGAACACTTCGTTTCTCCAGAACGATCCTCTCGCTTCGCTTTAACTGCAATTCTTTAGTTCAACTTATATAACCCAAATTGATCTAAAAAACAGGCTTATTGCCGCTAAAATTGCCTGAAAGGGAGAAATAGGTCTAGAAAATAGACCTATTCCGGCGTATGGCGCTGCAAACCGCCTTAAATTTCACAAACTAACTCAAATAGATCAAAAAACTCGGCAGACAGGCAACCAACAGAACCATGCAGGCTGCGCGTAGAAGCTGCTTGCGAGCTCCTTACAACTTTTGCTAGACATATGTTACATCTCATTCTATAATAATGTTATAAACGAACATTATTGTTTGAAAACAACAGTTGAGGGTGAAGCCAAATGTCAGCACAGGCACGGTTGAAGAGGATGTTCAGCGAGGAAGGCAAATGTTTTGACGTAGCGATTGATCACGGTTTTTTTAACGAATTTTCTTTTCTGGCATCGATCGAGAATATGAAGGAAGCGGTTGAAACCGTCGTACGGGCCAATCCGGATTGTATCCAGCTTAGCCTTGGCCAAGCTAGACATTTGCAAAATATACCGGGCAAGCACAAGCCAGGACTGGTGCTTCGTACGGATGCGGCGAATATTTACGGCTCCAAGCTGCCGGAATATTTGTTCAGCGAGGTCGTTGATCACGCGATTGAGCATGCGGTTCGCTTGGACGCGGTTGCGGTATGCGTGAACCTGCTTATGCTCCCGAACCAGCCGGAATTGCATTACCAATGCGTTAAAAACATCTCAAAGCTGAAAACCGAATGCGAGCGGTTTGGCATGGTTCTAATGGTGGAGCCGCTTGTCATGCTGCCTAACGAGCAAAAGGGCGGTTATATGGTTGACGGCGACATCCAGAAAATTATGCCGCTGGTCCGCCAAGCGGTTGAGCTTGGTGCAGATGTCATCAAAGCCGATCCTTGTGATCAAATCGAACAATATCATCGGGTTATCGAGGTCGCTTCCGGCATTCCCGTTCTGGTACGCGGCGGCGGCCGGGCATCGGACGAGGAGATCGTTAACCGTACGGTGAAATTAATGGAGCAGGGTGCAGCAGGCATCGTATACGGACGCAATGTCATTCAGCATTCCGATCCGGAGCGCATGACGCAGGCACTTATGGGCATTGTGCACAAAGGAGATAGCGCGGAGAAAGCACTTGCGGTTTTGAATGGAGAGGGTGGAGCTCATGTCTAAAAAAGAAATTCGTTTCGGCGTCATTGGCTGCGGCCTGATGGGCAAAGAATTTGCCAGCGCGGCAGCGCGCTGGTGCCATTTGACGGATGTGGATTTTGCTCCGGTCATCACGGCTGTATGCGATGCTAATCCTGCGGCAACCACTTGGTTTGAGCAAGCGGTGCCGACCATTAAGCGCACGTATCAGGATTATAAGCAGCTTTTGGCAGACCCGGATGTGGATGCTGTTTATTGCGCAGTGCCTCATAACCTGCATGCCCAGCTATATACCGATATCATTCGGTCAGGCAAGCATCTGCTCGGAGAGAAGCCGTTTGGCATTGATCAAGAAGCGAATGCGCTCATCCGCAAGGAAATGGAAGCGCATCCGAATGTCATCGTGCGCTGCTCTTCGGAGTTTCCTTTTTATCCAGGTGCCCTTCAGCTGTCCAAGTGGGTAATGGAAGGCAAGTTTGGCAAAATCATAGAAGTGGAGGCCGGTTTCTGGCATTCCAGCGACCTTGATCCATTAAAGCCGATTAACTGGAAGCGGAGAATCGCAACGAATGGCGAATATGGTTGTATGGGCGATTTGGGCATGCATGTGCTGCATCTTCCGCTTCGCTTCGGCTGGCAGCCGCAAAATGTTAGAGCGCTGCTAAGCAAGGTCGTGGAAGAGCGGCCAGATGGCAAAGGCGGCATGTCGCCTTGCGAGACGTGGGACAATGCGATTTTGGCATGTGAGGTAAAGACGGAGGAGCAGCAGTTTCCGATGGTGCTTTCTACGAAACGGATTGCGCCCGGCCATGCTAATACGTGGTTTATTAGAATACAAGGGACGAAATTATCCGCCGAGTTCTCGACGAAAAATCCGAAGCAGGTAGCCTGGCTGCCGTACGAGCCCGGCGGAAGCCAAGCGTGGCATGTAATGGATGCGCCTTACCAATCGGCTTATGGCACGATTACGGGCTCCATCTTTGAATTTGGCTTTTCCGATTCCATTCTTCAAATGTGGGCAGCCTTTTGCGATGAGGTGGCGAACGGAGCAGAAGGAATGTCACAGCCGTTCCGATGCGCAACGCCGGAAGAGTCGGAGGGAAGCCACCGCGTATTCACGGCAGCATTGGAATCGAACCGATCCGGCAAGACCATTCCAATTCAATGGGGGAACTAAGTTGGCAAAACGAGCGGCTTCTTATTCTGTCATCGTAGGCGGACATATCTGTCTGGACATTATTCCTTCCATTCAGGGCGGGCCGTTCCAAATGGTGCCAGGCAAATTGCTCAACATCGGAGAGGCTGCCCTCTCTACCGGGGGCGCAGTAGCGAATACAGGGCTGGCCCTGCATCGGCTAGGCATTCCTGTACAGCTGATGGGCAAGGTAGGCAATGACTTTTTTGGCGAGGCAATTCTCTCGATTTTAAAAAAACAGCATGAATCGCTTGCCGAAGGCATGATCGTAGCGGAAGGGGAGCCTAGCTCCTATTCGATTGTCATTAACCCGCCTCACGTAGACCGGATGTTCCTTCATTGCACAGGAGCCAACGATACGTTTCAAGCGGATGATATAACGGCAGAAGCATTGCAGGAGGCGGGGCTGTTTCATTTCGGCTATCCGCCGCTCATGAGACGCATGTATGAGCATGGTGGCGCTGAGCTGAGCCGCTTGATGCAAAAGGCGAAGGAAGCAGGCGCCACCACGTCCATGGACATGGCGAAGCCGGACCCGGACGCGAAGGCGGGGCAGCTCGACTGGCGACTTCTGCTAGCGGATGTGCTTCCTTATGTGGATTTGTTTTTGCCCAGCATCGAAGAAATCTTGTATATGCTTAGAAGAGAGACTTATGAGGCGATGAAAGAAAGCCATGGCAGCGAGCAACTGATTGAGCATGTGGAGGCTTCCTTGCTTGCGGAGCTCTCTTCGGAGCTGCTTGCCATGGGGGCGGCTATCGTTGTGTTCAAGCTGGGCGAGCATGGTTTGTATATGCGCACGACAAGTGAAGCAGCACGGCTGGAGAGTACTGGCCGTTGTGGCCCTAAGGAAAATGCAGCAGGCTGGCTTAATCGTGAGCTTTATGTTCCGTGCTTTAAGGTAGAGGTAGTGGGAACGACTGGCGCAGGCGATTGCACCATTGCGGGCTTTCTCGCCGGCTTCCTGCAAGGCTTGCAGCCGGAGGAGACGCTGCTTGGCGCGGTGGGCACCGGGGCGTGCAATGTCGAGAGGCCGGATGCCGTAAGCGGAATCCCGACTTGGGCGGTTGTGCAAGCTCGCATTGCTGCAGGCTGGGAATCGTATCCGCCTAAGCCAGCTTTTGCGGGTGCTCGAATTCCATTGCCAATGAATACGGCGGTGTGGCAGGGGACACGAGATCTTGGAACGACAAATGAATCGGTAAAGGGGGCGAAAAAGCTATGATCACCCGCAGTCAGGTTAAGGCCGCTCAAGCGCGTGCGGCTGAACTGCTTCAGGTTGCAGGAATCGTGTTGTCGCCGGAAGAGCGCGAGCAGCTTGAAGTAGCATCCTTTGGGCTCAATGATTTGGAGACGCAAGGGCTTCAGCTTGTGACTTATGTGAATACGGACCGCTATTGTGCGAAGGAGCTTGTGTTGTTTCCCGGTCAGACTTGTCCGGAGCACAAGCATCCAGCGGTAGGCGACTTGCCTGGGAAAATGGAAACGTTCCGCTGCCGGGCAGGCAAAGTGCTGCTTTATGTGGAGGGCGAGCAGTCGGACATTATTGAAGCCATCCTACCGCCGAGAAGCCAATCGCATTACACCGTATTTCATGAAATCGTACTGTATCCCGGCCAGCAGTATACGATTCCGCCGGAGACGCTGCACTGGTTCCAAGCTGGGAGCGAGGGAGCGGTCGTGTCGGAGTTCTCCAGCACGAGCCGTGATGAGTTTGATATCTTCACGGACCCGAACATTCTGCGTATGCCTGTTGTCATCGAGGACTAATCGATGTATTTATATGGCCGGAACTGGACGCGCAGGGAACTGGCTGCGCATGTGGGCCGCATCGAGCAAATCGGGGGCATCCGACGCTATTTGGGGGATGAGGGACCGGAGCGCGGCATGGAATTTATACAAGTGAGGACAGGCGCGGGACTAGCGTATACCGTCACCCCGACCAAAGGCCTTGATTTCTCATTGGCAGAATATGGCGGCGTGCCAATAAGCTGGCAGTCAGCAGGAGGCGACATTCATCCGATGTATTACGAGTCCGAGGGTGCAGGCTGGCTGCGAACGGCCTCGGGTGGTCTGATGATGACCTGCGGATTAATGAATATGGGGTCTTCTTCTGTCTATGAAGGGAAAAGCTATGGACTGCATGGACGTGTTCACCATCTGCCGGCTCGCCAGGTATGTGCCGAGGGAGTATGGCAGGGAGACGAATATGAGATGGTGATTCGGGGCACGGTCGAGGAAACGGCATTATTTGGCGGCCATTTGCGCATGCATCGCGAGATCCGCTCACGCTTCGGAGAGAACAAAATAACAGTGACCGACCTTGTGGAAAATGCAGGCAGCGACCCTGCGCCTCATATGATGCTTTACCATTTTAATTTTGGTTATCCGCTTCTGTCCCCGGAGTCTAGGATCCATTTTCCTGCCGGTTCAGTTACACCAAGAGATGCCGCTGCGGAATTAGCTGGTTACGATAAGTGGCAGGAGCCAGAAGCGGGATTTCAGGAGCGCGTCTATTATCACGGGCTGGAGCCGGCTGCGCAGGCGGAGGTTAGGCTATTTCAGCCTAACTTTCCGCAAGCCGGACACAGGACCGTTCCATTAACCGCTGCGTTAAGCTGGTCTACGGATACGCTTCCGCATCTGGTGCAGTGGAAAATGGCGGGCGCGGGCAGTTACGTGCTCGGCATTGAGCCTTCGAATGGCTTAGTAGGGGGCATTACGGAGGAATCACAGCAGCGCCGTTTGCTTATTTTGCAGCCAGGACAGTCCGTTCGTTACAACTGGGAGTTGAACATTGGCTGAACCATTGCAATAATAAGGAGATATAAATGAAATATTGTAACGGGAGTGGCGCAGCATGCCTACCAGCTTAAACGATCGGCAGCAACGGATAAAGGAGCAGCTCGAGATACACGGAGAAATCCGTATGAATGATATGAAAACGATGTTCGCGGTGACGGAAATGACGATCCGCCGGGATTTGGAGAAGCTGGAGCAGGCGGGCATCCTGCGAAGGACGTTCGGCGGTGCGATTTTGCTCGGCAAGGATATCGCCCTGAAGGACCGAACCGGGCTTAGGGCGGATGAGAAGGCAAGCATTGGCCGCACAGCGGCAGCGCTGATTCAAGCCGGTGAGTACATCTTTATTGATGGGGGAACAACGACGATTGAAGTCGCGCGTGCGCTGAAGCCGGGACTTGGCATTACGGTTGTCACGAATGCGCTAAACGTCGCGAATGAGCTTCAGGAAAAGCGAATACCGACGATTTTGTCCGGGGGCATGATTTTGGAGGCGACCTCGACCGTGATCGGGCCCTTTGCCGAAAATATGATCGGATCGATGGCTTATTCCCGCGTATTTTTGGGAACGACCGGATTGTCTGCCGAGCATGGCTTCAGCAATTCCAATATGTATGAAGCGGAAATCAAAAAAACGGCCATACGCCAAGCCTCGGAAGTCAATGTGCTGATGGACCATACCAAATTCGGCGCCAAGGACTTTATCTCCTTCGCCGAGCTTGGGCATGTGCACCGCGTCATTACGGACAAGCTTCCCGCAGCGGAGCTGAATAAAGCGTGCAAGAAAGCAGGCATCGAGCTTGTCCTAGGCACGTGATTTAAGGGAATGAAGGAGCCAGTCAGGTGCAGCCTGCGGCTCCAGTAACCGTATGATTTTGGACTTCTGTCAGCAGCTTTATTCCTGATTTGTGTCTATCCTGTCTACGTTTTTACTAATTCCGATAAAAACGATGGGAAATAAAAGAAATAAAGATTGACAGGAGTACATCAGGCGAATAAGATAGGAATACGAACAAAATAATTAACCAATGATTTTGTTGGATAAATAAGAACGATAAATCTACTGGACCACCAGAGATTCAATGGGAAAGCGCAGCGGCGCTCCTGTTGGGTCTTCTTTTTTTATCCGAGTACAGAAGCCAGAAGGGGGAAAGTCCATACCGACCATACAAATAACGATCTGGCCTTGGCTGTTTCTCTTGGCATAGCTGGCGTACCGGAGACTGCACTCATGACTGCAACAGCAGTGGCTACCGCAGCAGGTCTGCTGACATCAACCGGATTTTGTTTCAGCAGCATCATTGCAGATATGGCAAGAACAGTAACCAATGCTGCCGTCTGGCCGTTCGCCGTGATTGGGAACAAGCTAGCGGTAATACCAGAAAAATGATTTCTATGACTGTATTGATTTTCAAAAAAAAACAGGAAATTCGGAAGGATGATCTTCATTATGAAAAAATTGACTCTTACATTAAGCATTGCAGCTGCGGTTGCGCTGATCTCCACTTACGCGGCGGTATCCGCAAACAAACCAAACGATGAGGTTTCGGCAGCGAAAAGCAATCCGGTAACCACTCAAGTACAGCAAGCAAAAGCAGCAACAGATGCGACTGACAGCAAACCAGAAGTCGTTTCAGCTCCGGTAACAGAAGAGAAGAAAGTCGATATAGCGTCTGAAAGCAGCGCGCCTGCCGTGAACACGGCAGCAGCAGCTGAAAAAGAGCAACCAGCAGACAGCGCAGCAACAAAAGCTCAAGAGCCTGCGAAAGCAGCTTCTACAGCAAAAGAAGAAGCGCCTTCCAAAACAGCGGTATCCACGGTTAAAGAAACAACGACTACTAAAGCAGCAGCCGTTGTAAAAGAAGAAACAACTGCGAAACCAGCGGCAGTGAAAGAAGAAGCAGCTCCTAAGGCGACTGCAGCACCTGTCAAAGAAGAGGTTAAGCCTCAAGCGACTGCTGCCCCTGTAAAAGAGGAAGTAAAAGCAGAACCAACAGCAGCTCCAGCAAAAGAAGATAAAAAATCGATTAGCTTCGTGAAAAAAGAAGAAGTGAAACCAAAAGCAACAGCTGCTCCATCTTCTTCGTCATCAGACTCCCAGCCTTCCTCTTCTGGAAGCGGCAGCGCGGCTGAAGAGATTTGCTAATAACGCAGTAGCGAATGAAGCATTAGCTCAATAATAAGGACTAATTTATTAGCATTCGACTCGATTTTGAGTTTATGGTGAGGGTAAACCTCTCATGAATCAGGTTGGAAGGGACCCCATGGCGGCTCGCCGTGAGGGTCCCTTTGTTGTGTCTACTTTTTACCTTTGTCATTTTGGGCTGAATCCTTGGAATTAACGGGACAAATTTCATGTAAATCAAATGGGACTAGTCAATGCGCATTCTGAAATTATGAATTTAACCACGCTAAACATTGCTCACGGCTGTGTTTTCACTTAAAATGTGGATAAGACAATATCGTATAAACGCGAGAATATTCCAAAAGAAAAGGTGTCATGCATGAGCATATTAAACGTAGAAAGATTAAGCCACGGCTTTGGAGATCGCGCGATCTTCAATGACGTATCGTTTCGCCTGCTGAAAGGCGAGCATATCGGATTGATCGGCGCCAACGGCGAAGGAAAGTCCACTTTCATGAACATCATTACAGGCAAGCTCCAGCCCGATGACGGCAAGGTGGAGTGGTCGAAGCGCATGCGCGTAGGCTACCTTGACCAGCATGCGGTGCTGAGCAAGGGTTCAACGATTCGCGACGTTTTGAAGGGTGCTTTCCAGTACCTGTTCGACATGGAACAAGAGATGAACGACATGTACCTGAAGATGGGCGATGTATCCCCGGAGGAGCTCGAGAAGCTGTTAGAGGACGTTGGAACGATTCAGGATACGCTGACGAATCAGGATTTTTATTTGATCGACGCAAAAATCGAAGAGACTGCCCGCGGCCTAGGGCTTACTGATATCGGATTGGACAAGGACGTGAATGACCTGAGTGGCGGTCAGCGGACGAAGGTTCTGCTTGCCAAGCTGCTATTGGAGAAACCGGATATTCTGCTTCTCGATGAGCCTACCAACTATTTGGACGAGCAGCATATCGAATGGTTGAAGCGTTATCTGCAGGAATATGAGAATGCATTTATTCTGATCTCGCATGACATTCCATTCCTCAACAGCGTTATTAACCTGATTTACCATATGGAGAATCAGGAGCTGAATCGCTACGTAGGCGATTATGAATACTTCCAGCAGGTTCACGAAATGAAGAAGCAGCAATTGGAATCGGCATTCAAGCGCCAACAGCAGGAGATTGCGGATTTGAAGGATTTTGTGGCACGCAACAAAGCCAGCGTCGCGACCCGCAATATGGCGATGTCCCGGCAGAAGAAGCTCGATAAGATGGAAGTCATTGAGATTGCCAAAGAAAAGCCAAAGCCGCAGTTTAATTTTAAGGATGGCAGAACCTCAGGCAAGCTTATTTTTGAAACGAAAGATCTTGTCATCGGCTATGACAGTCCATTGTCCCGTCCGCTTGACCTTCGTATGGAGCGCGGACAGAAGATTGCGCTCGTCGGCGCCAACGGAATCGGTAAAACGACGCTGCTGCGCAGTATTTTGGGCGAAATTCAAGCGATATCCGGAACGGTGCAGCGTGGCGAGCATCAGCAGGTAGGCTATTTCCAGCAGGAAATGAAGGACACGAATTACAACACTTGTATCGAGGATGTGTGGAAGGAATTTCCTTCGTACTCGCAATTTGAGGTGCGTGCAGCGCTGGCGAAATGTGGACTTACGACGAAGCATATCGAGAGCAAAATCGCAGTGCTGAGTGGCGGCGAGAAAGCTAAGGTCCGTCTCTGCAAGCTGATCAACAGCGAAACAAACCTACTTGTGCTCGATGAGCCGACTAACCACTTGGATGTCGATGCGAAGGAAGAGCTGAAGCGTGCTTTGAAAGCTTACAAAGGCAGCATCATACTCATTTCCCATGAACCGGAATTTTACCGTGATGTCGTAACGGACACATGGAACTGCGAATCGTGGACGACGAAAGTATTTTAAATATTAGACGAAAAGTGGCTGATCCATCTGTAGCTTTGAGCTGCGGGGGAACAGCCCTTTTTAATTGCTCATGTCAATCGTCTGTGAAAATGTCACCTTAACTGTGCTATGAAAATGTCACTCTTTAGTTTGGAGGCCGCCCTTACCAGGAGGCCTCTGAATAATGGTTATGTTGTGAATACATGACGTCTTGGAACG
>NZ_SKCD01000013.1 GCF_006542765.1 Paenibacillus luteus | reverse complement strand
TGGAAAGCTAACAAACTAGGTGATGTGGTCATGTCGGTCTAGTAAAATACTTACTTTATTGAAAAATGAAAAACGATGAGAACGTGAGTATGAAGCAGATAGACTCCATAATTAAGGGGCCGAACCGCTTTGACCATTTATATCTACTTTTTAGATCTATTTTATAAATACTCAATATTTTCTGCAAAATAGATCTATTTTTTAGACTTATTTCTCTCCAATGCACCGTTTCGGTACTCATTTTACTAGATACGCTCAAAATAGATCTATTTTTTAGACCTATTAAGATCATTTCTATTGTTTTTGCCTAAATAGGTCTATTTTTTAGATCTATATAGTTGAGCTGAAAAATGAAGTATAAGCGAAAAGAGAAGATCGTTCTGGAGAAATGAAGTGTTCGCCTTTGTAGCCGGTTTCTTACCTTTACAAGTCTTAGTCCATCAATGTCTCTGGTTTCAACCGCGACCCTAAAGACTGATCTACTCACGCAGCGACCAACACGAAAAACTTTAGTTCAAATGATATTTCGTTGAACTAATAAATAAAGCAAAGGCAGCCGTCCTCGTAAACAAACCGTTCGCTCCTCGCACAGCAATTTTCCAAGTCCTTTGAACCTCAATAGCCGAACTAAGCTGCCTTCTCAGAATCTCATGGCTCACTTCCTCCACCCCACAAAAAAAGGGTTGTATATAATTGGAAACCATGCTATTATCCTAATCATATAATTCCAGTAGGAATAATAAGTTATCGACCGGACAGCCGGAGAAATCGCCATTGCGATAGCTCCGGCTGTTTTTATGTTCGCTTTTCATTCAAGAAGCGGCCATCAAGAAAGGAGGCCATACGTTGGCAATCAGAAGGCATCAACAAACAGAGGGAACCAAATTCCCCGGTAAGACCTACGTGGAAGCCGTACTTGAACCTGCCTACGATCAGGCGAAGCAGGAGCTGCTCCTGCCGATGATCGAAGTGCATAAAGCGCATCTGGTCATGCTGCTTGAACAAGGGCTGCTTACCCAAGACGAGGCCAATTCCATTGCAAAAGCACTTATAAGGATCGATTTAGAGCAGCTGAGCCAAGGAAATTACAATGGCCAGTTTGAGGATTTGTTTTTTGAAGTGGAGCACAAGCTGCTTGAACTATCGAATGACGCGTCTGGCAGCCTGCACCTCGGACGCAGCCGCAATGATATGGGAATAGCGATCTACCGGATCACCTTACGGCGAAAACTGCTTGGAACGATTGGTTCTGCCTTAAGACTTCATGCGAGCCTGCTCGCTTTTGCTAAAAAACATACCGGCACGATTATTATCGCTCATACACATACCCAGCAAGCGCAGCCAACCACGCTCGCCCATTATATAGCGGCGGTAACCGATTCGCTGGCGAGGGATATCCGCAGACTGCAGGCTGCCTATGCCAATTGCAACTTAAGCAGCATGGGTGCCGCTGCCCTTACTACCTCCGGCTTTACGATTAGCCGTGAGCGTGTAGCTGAGCTCCTTGCTTTCGATGGGCTAATCGAGAACGCTTATGACGCTGTAAGCGGAGCAGATTACGTGGCAGAAATCGCAGCAGGCGTGCAACTGGCTGCCATTAATCTCGGGCGGTTCACACAAGAGCTGCTGCTGTGGTGTACGCAGGAATTTGCAGTTGCCAGAGTCGCCGCTCCTTATGTCCAAATTAGTTCTATCATGCCGCAAAAGAGAAATCCCGTTTCTGTCGAGCATATCCGCTCTCTGCTATCGAGCATTGCCGGCAGCTCGCAAACGGTGCTCACCATGCTTCACAATACACCGTTTGGCGATATTGTGGACACCGAGGATGATATGCAGCCTTATGCCTGGAAGAGCCTCGATACACTTGAAGTAGTGTACCGATTGCTCTCCAAGGTTATCGACTCTTTGCAGATTAATGAAGACGTACTGCGTCAGCGAGCTGCGGCAAGCTTCGCGACCGTTACCGAGCTTGCTGATACCTTGGTTAGGGAAGAAGGACTGTCCTTCCGCAATGCGCACAAGATTGTTAGCAGGCTCGTGACGCAGGCCGTTCAACAAGGCGATCAAATCAACGACTTAAGCCTGCAATCGCTCAACGAGGCAGCTATTCATACGCTTGGCCTTCCCCTAAGGCTAAGCGAGAAGCAGCTTAAGCTAGCGCTGGACCCCGAGCATTTTGTCAACGTCCGCAAGGTTCGCGGCGGACCTAGTCCGGGCGAAATGAAACGAGCGTTAAAAGCCCAACAATACAGGCTCAACAGCCTAGAACAGTGGCTTGGCGAACGAGAAGCACATCTGGCTTCCGCCTCAACGAAGCTGAATTCCATCCTATTCGATTGGCAGATCAAGTAAACAGAAATGGAGTGAACGTTATGTTTCGCAAATCGTTTAAAGTGTTTGATGTTCATGGGCATCTGCCCTACCGGCTGCTGTTCGGCAATAAAAGCAGGCATGCCTTAGTCTCGAACTATGGCGCGGAGCGCAGCGAACGCATGCGGCTGACATGGGATTTTCCAGAGCCGCCGCCATTGCAGGACGAGAGCGATTCCGTCCCGTTAATCGATCGCTGGGTTCAAGAGCTGGACAAATTCGGCATAGGCGGTCTTAACTTTCTAACTGCGCTGGATAATGACAATATGGCCGACCAGCTCGCCCGGCACCCTGACCGGTTTACCGGCTTCGCCTATCATTCGATCGAGGAAGAAGGAGCCGCAGTTGAGCTGCGCAGAGCGGTCAATGAGCTTGGGCTGAAAGGTTACAAATTGTTTGGGCCGCTGACGTCTAAGCCGTTTGATGATCCTTCGTTCACCCCCATTTGGACCTTTCTCGCGGAAAAGAAGCTGCCTGTGCTCATTCATTTTGGCTTGCTGGGCCATGCGGGAGGTATAGCACACCACCCCAATATTAGCCCGCTTGCCATATTTAATACCGCTCGCGAATATCCGGACATTCCGTTCATTATCCCGCACTTCGGCGCCGGATATTTTCAAGAGCTGCTGCATCTGTGCTGGAGCTGCCCAAATGTATACGTCGATACCTCCGGCTCCAACCAGTGGATGCGTTGGATGCCGTATGAGCTGACCTTGGAGTCCGTGCTTCGCAAAACTTACGAGCTGATTGGGCCTGACCGAATTATTTTCGGCACGGATGCCAGCGGGTTCCCGAGAGGCTATCCTTACCGTTATTTGCAGGATCAGGTTCGAGCTGCCCGCGAGCTTCGCTTCCCGGAGGACGACATTGAGAAAATATTTGGCAATAACGCCCGGCGGCTGTTAGGTCTAGAGCAATGGCATCCTGCTGAGCATGCCCTGAAATCCAGCATCATCGAGCAAGCCTAACCAATGGCCGTAAAAGGTGAAACGGCTTCACCCTCCTCTGCAAAAAAGAGCGAATCCGTTTCTCGTAAATCTTATATATAAAAATAGGAGTGGATAATGATGAAAACGAACAAATGGACCACAACGCTGTCAGGCTTGCTTATTTTAACCCTTGCGATTACCGGCTGCGGCAGCAATAACAACAGCAACCAGCAAGAGAGTCCCAAGCCGACTGCTACGACGGATACATCCAAAGCCACAGAAACAGCCGATAACGAAAAAGACGTAACGATTGAATATTGGCAATACGAGTTTCCGGCCAAGGTTGACCTGATTAATGAGCTCATCACCGAATTTCAAAGCCTTCATCCCCATATTACGGTAAAACAGACCAACTTCCCTTATGACCAATATAATCAGAAGGTTGCCACGCTTGTTCCAGCCGGCAAAGGCCCTGATATTATCAATCTGTATTATGGCTGGCTGCCAAAATACGTTTCTTCCGGCTATTTGCAGCCGCTTCCGGAAGACAGCTTCCCAACTGCAGAAATTGAGAGCAATTACTACCCGCTGGTCAGTGCCGCCAAAATCGACGGCTCTTACTACGCGATTCCTACCGCGGTGCGCACCCTCGCTTTGTTTTACAATAAGGATCTGCTAAACAAAGCTCAAATCACGGAGCTGCCAACGACTTGGGAGCAGCTCGTTGAGACGTCCAAGAAGCTGACCGAAACTGACGCCAAAGGCCAGTTTGTTACGGAAGGGCTAGCATGGGAGCCGGGCGCGCAGCTTCATCACTGGTACCGTGATGGCCTTGTTCACCAAGCAGGCGGACAGGATCTAAGCGAAGACCGCCGTAAAATCTTGTGGGCAGAAACGCCAGCCGGCTTGGAAGCTTTCCAATACCTGCTAGACTTCGCAATCAAGCATAAGGTGGGTATCAATGGGTTCTATGAAAATGACAGCAACGCGTTCATGACCGGACATGCGGCGCTTAATATTGACGGTTCCTTCCGTCTTGGCTCCATTAAGAAGGACTTCGCTGATTTGAACTTCGGCGTTGCTCCGCTTCCATCCTATAAGAGCAAGTCGGCTCCTTCCTCCTTCTGGGCGAACGCCATTCCCAAAAACGTAGAAGGCGACAAGCTGAAGGCTGCCTCCGAATTTCTAAAGTTTCTGACGAGCAAAGAGGTACAGGAAAAATGGGTCGACCAGATCGGCGAGCTTCCCGCGCAGAAAGCGGTAGCTACCCAAGACAAATACGTGAACGATGAGAAGCTTGGCCCCTTCATCAACCAGCTTGATGACAGCCGCGCACACTTTTTCATCGACGAAACGCAGGAAAAAACGCTGTTTGTCGATGCGACCAATGAAGTGCTCCTGAACAATGTGCCTGTAGATAAAGCCTTTACCGATCTTGTTGCCAAAACGCAAAAGCTCTACGACGACTATTGGGCTGCAGTTGACAAAAAATAGCCTGCTGCAAGATCAGGGCGCGCAGCCTAAAGCTCGCGCCCTATCCTTTATGAGAGGGAGGCGAAATGAACGATGCTCGAACAAGCCCTGCGGCTAACCGCCCGCAAAAGCCGGGAACTGCTTCATACGAGACTAACTTATCGGACGCAGCGCTACCTGTTTATTTATATTGCACTTGGCATACCCTTGTTGTATTTTCTCAGCACACGCATGGCTCCGATTCTTTATGCCTTCAACGTTAGCGTCCGTGAATGGGATCTACTGTCCCAAGACAAGCCTTACGTTGGGCTTGCGAATTTCAGCGCATTGTTCGCGGATGAAATTTTCCAAAAATCGATCGTCAACACGTTCAAATTTGTTATCATCGGCGTCCCCGGCCAGTTGATCGTCGGTCTTGCCGTTGCGCTGCTGCTGCATAACGTACAACGGTTCCGTGGTTTCTTCCGGACGGTATACTTCATCCCTTACGTTACGAGCATTATCGCCGTCAGTTGGGTGTTCCGCTGGATTCTGATGCGCAACGGCTGGCTGAACGAGATGCTGCTGAATCTGGGGCTGGAGCCGCAATTGTTTTTGCAATCGCCGCGGCAAGCGCTGCTTCTCATTACGCTGACCATGATCTGGCAAAGCACGGGCTTTCAAATGCTGATCTTCATGACCGGCCTGGAGGCGATACCGCGTATGTATTATGAAGCAGCAGCGATTGACGGGGCAGGCGCATGGCGCAAATTCCGGCATATCACGCTGCCGCTGCTGAATCCCGTTATCGTATTTTCGGCCGTAATTGGCGTCATTTCCTATTTGCAATCGTTTGGGCAGGTGCTGAGCATGACCAACGGCGGGCCGCTGAACGCTACGACGACCATGGTGCTCCACATTTATAATTTGGCGTTTCAGCAGTTTAAGATGGGAAGTGCCGCGGCAGCAACAGTCGTGCTGTTTGCCGTTATTTTGGCGCTCACCCTGCTGCAATTAAAAGTGTTGAACAAAAAAGTAGAATATTGATGGGGGCGGATAAAATGAGCTCATCAAGAGCATACCGACCGAGCGGCAAATCGCCCGCGGATAAGCTGCGTACGTCGTTAATCTATGTGCTGCTCGTCATAGGTGTCGGCATCATGCTTTTTCCGTTTTTATGGATGGTCGCCACCTCCTTTAAGCTTCCGCAGGATGTCTATAACCTTCGCCTCATTCCCGAGACGATAACGTTTGATAACTACACGGCGATTTTTAAAAAGGCCCCATTCGGTGACTGGATCAAAAACACGCTCATTATTTCTCTGATTGCGACGGCTACCGTTGTCGTATTTGATACGGCTGCCGGCTACGTGCTCGCGAAATTCTCTTTTTTCGGCAAGCAGATTATATTTCTGATCATTATCAGCACGCTTATGGTACCAACGGAAATGCTCATCATCCCCTGGTATTTGATAGCGAACGATCTTGGCTGGTCTGACACCTATTGGGGCGTACTGTTCCCCGGCATTATAACAGCCTTCGGTATTTTTCTAATGCGCCAGTTTA
Source organism: Paenibacillus luteus (assembly GCF_006542765.1). GTDB lineage: Bacteria > Bacillota > Bacilli > Paenibacillales > Paenibacillaceae > Pristimantibacillus > Pristimantibacillus luteus. The sequence continues at coordinate 130,830 of NZ_SKCD01000013.1, read as the reverse complement.
TGGACTCGATCCCCTCTGACCTGCTTGATGCGGCGCGAATTGACGGGCTTAACGAATGGCGTATCCTAGCACAAATTGCCATTCCGCTAGTGAAACCTGCCATCGTAACCTTGATCATTCTTACGTTTATCGGGAATTGGAACCAGTTCATTTGGCCGCTCATTGTGCTCCAGACCGAAGAAAAGTTTACGCTACCCGTCGGCATCGTATATTTCTCCAGCGAACTTAAGGACACCAGCAACTGGATACTTATCATGGCGGGCACAACCATTTCGATTGCTCCGCTTATTCTTTTGTTCCTAGTCTTTCAAAAGCAAATTATTCGCGGCATTGCGCTTAGCGGGATGAAATGACTCTCCACTTCGTACACGCGCTTCCCGCTTCAAGCTATGTCCACATGATTTCAGGTAAGGATGATGACGATGAGCGATCCCAATCGCAGAATGATTTTAAATCTCTTTCTCCAAAATGCGGGCTCCCATAAGGGAGCCTGGCGCCATGAGAGCACAATGCTTAATGAAATCCATGACGTTAAGCATTTCCAGCGCATCGCCCAGAAAGCCGAAGCCGCCCGAATCGACTCGCTGTTTATTGCAGATGGCCTGTCGATTGAAGCTAAAGCGGTGCAGCATGGGCCCATTCTCAGCTTCGAGCCACTGACGCTGCTCGCATCCATCGCTGCCGTCACGGAGCGGATCGGCTTGATCGCCACCGTATCTACCAGCTTCAACGAGCCGTATAACGTAGCCCGTATATTCTCCTCTCTCGACCATATTAGCGGCGGCCGTGCCGGCTGGAACATCGTAACGACGGGCGTAGAGAGAACGGCCTTCAACTTTGGCTTGCCTCAGCTGCCTCCGCATGCGGAGCGCTATGCGCGTGCAAAGGAATTTACGGAGGTTGCGCTTAAATTGTGGAACAGCTGGGACGCTGACGCGCTTGTACAAGACAAAGCGTCAGGGATCTATGCGGATGCCAAAAAGGTTCACGACATCCATCATGAGGGAACCTATTACTCCGTACGTGGGGCGTTAAACATGATGCGCTCGCCGCAGGGCAGGCCGCTGCTTATACAAGCTGGCGCGTCCGAGGCTGGGAGAAGTCTTGCAGCTCAATACGCGGAATTGATTTTTACCGTCCAGCATTCGTTCGAGGATGCCCGGCTCTTTTATAGCGATATCAAAGCCAGAACCATAGAGGCTGGCCGCTCCCCTGACCAGATCAAAGTGCTGCCAGGACTGCATGTGATTGTAAGCGAAACCGAAGCCGAGGCGCTGGAGAAAGCACGCGAGCTGACGCAGCTCGGCTCCATCGAGCGGGCCGTCATGTCGCTCTCCAACCTGCTTGGCATCGATTTTTCCGCTTATGCGCTTGATGATCCCTTTCCTCCGCTTCCTGATCGCAAAGACGTCAATGCTTATCAATCGTTTTATCAAATGGTGCAAAAAATCGTTGAAAATAAAACCATTACATTAAGGGAGCTGCTGGAGAAGCATTGGGTGGGCAATGGCCAGCTGCGCATAGCTGGCACACCTGTACAGGTGGCTGATCTTATGGAGGATTGGTTCTTGAACGGCGCTGCAGACGGCTTTAGTGTCATGCCGCAGCTTGGCTCCGGCGGAACGGAAGCCTTTCTCGATCTGGTTGTTCCTGAATTGCAGCGCCGCGGATTATTTCCAACAAGCTATGCCAGTCTGACGCTGCGGGAAAATTTAGGATTCGACCTGTTATAATCATCCTTAGGAAAGGAGCGTTTACTATGACTAAACAACAGTATTCCGCTTATAAAAACGACCATTTGCTGGTGGATAACCAGTGGCTTGCACAGCATAACCATACACAAGACATTATCCTGCTCGACGCAAGGGCGAAAGGCTATGAGGACTCCCATATTCCTGGCGCCTACTGGTTGGATGTCCGAAAATTAAAGGATCATGCCCAGAATACGATTGCTCCTCTAGATGCTCTGAAGGATTTGCTTGCGAGCTTTGGCATCTCTAACACCTCATCTATCGTCGTGTACGACGAGGGTAGCAGCGTGCTGGCAACGCGAGCCTTCTACGTTCTTGAATATTACGGGCTTCGGGATCAAGTAAAGCTGCTTAATGGCGGCTTCGCGGCTTGGACGGCAGAAGGCTATGAAGTGTCCAGCGAGCACCCGCCAGTTCAAACCGGCATTATTTTAAACTTAACGGCTAATCCTCTCCTGATTACTTCCAAAGAAAATATTCAGGCAGAGCAAAGCAACCGGCTCCTGCTCGATACTCGTGCAGCCTTGGAGTACACCGGAGAAGATCAGCGCTCCAACCAAAAAGGCGGCCATATTCCCGGCGCCATTCATAAGGAATGGCGCGATGCGCTTGAGACAGCAGATCTAGACGGAGTTATCCGGTTCAAGGATGCCCCTACGCTAGAGCGTGAGTTCCAAGCTGCCGGCATCCACCCATCCAAAACGATCGTACCCTATTGCCAGTCTAATCAGCGCGGTGCGCACAGCTATTTTGTTTTGCGCTTACTCGGCTATTCCGACATCCGTCCCTATGAAGGCTCTTGGGATGAGTGGGGCAATGATGAGCATACCGAGGTTGTTTCCTTACTACCTGGAAACGAATAGTTCTGTACCTAACGAAGTACTAACCTATATTTTAAAAAGCAGGGGCAATTCCTCCGTCATTCGATTGACGGTTGGAATTGCCCCTTTTCTATTAATATAAAGACTTCAAAGCTTCCGTGCCATAGTCATGAAGCTCATCTACCCGATGGTCGCGTATTTTGGCTGCCCATTCGGGATCAGCCAGCAGCGCGCGTCCGACAGCAACAAGGTCAAACTCCCCGTTTTCCAATCGTTCAAGCAGCCCCGCTAGGGAAGCTGGCTGAGCGGTATCCCCTTTGCTGCTTCTGAATTCATTATCGAGGCCAACCGATCCTACCGTGATCGTTGGTTTGCCGGTCAGCTTCTTCGTCCAGCCGGCCAAATTCAAAAACGAATCCTCAAACTCAGCCTCCCAGTAACGGCGAGTCGAGCTGTGGAACACATCAACCCCTGCACTCGCCAGCGGTGCCAAAAATTGCTCCAGCTCCTGCGGCGAATCCGTCAGCTTTGCATCAAAATGGCCGCCTTTCCACTGGGAGAATCTAAATACAATTGGAAAATCCGCTCCGACCGCCCGGCGGCATGCCTCCACAATCTCGGCAGCAAAGCGAGTCCGCGCTGCTAGGTCACCGCCAAAGCGGTCCGTACGTTTATTCGTTCTGTCCCAAAAGAACTGATCAATTAAATAACCGTGTGCGCCGTGCAGTTCAATGCCGTCAAACCCTGCTTTGACAGCATCTGCCGCTGCCTGCGCATAGGCAGCGATGACGTCAGCGATTTCATTTTCCGTTAATGGCTCCGTTATTTTCTCGCCGGAGAGATTCAGGCCCGAGGGACCAATTGGCAGCGCCTCCGGATTAGGAAAATCGCCTATTTTACGTGTTAGCCCGATATGCCATAGCTGAGGAATGATTTTCCCGCCTGCCTCATGGACCGCACTTACCACATTCGACCACCCCTCAAGCGCAGCCTCGCCATGAAAGTTTGGCCAGTTGGGATTTCCTCCTGCAGCAGGGTGATTAATCAACGTTCCTTCGGTAACAATCAGGCCGACGCCATTTTCTGCACGGCGGCGATAATAAGCCGCTACGTCCTCTCCTGGCACGCCGTTCGGAGAATATCCCCTCGTCATAGGTGCCATGACAATTCGATTGGCTAACTCCAAGTTACCGGATGCAAAAGGCTTAAACAATGCTTCGACCGAGGCCTTGCTATCGGTATTCGACATTCATATTCCTCCCGTATATGTGGTATGATTCCTTATTTTCTTTGATACTTCTCTATTTTACCATTCATTTCCGTGTATTCCTAGTTAATTAATGCACTTAAGACTAACATAAAAAAGCTGCCTCTCAAGTCATTTTAGACTCGGGGCAGCTCTGCTATTCCCATCTTATTTGTGTTCCATGAAAATCAAGCCATTTGCTTTGTTAGTCTGCTTTTTCTTCCGGAGGAAGCAAAACGATCTTGCCTTCGCCAAGCTCAACGCGCAGCTTGTTTGAGTTTTTCACTCCAATGGATTCCAGGTAACCCGCAGGTACCTGAAGCCGCCCGGCTTTATCCAGCACAGCGTATTCCACATGCGAGCTTTCATCGCCGTCCGCTTCCTCGAGCTCGGCAAGCTCCTCCGCATAGGAGCGCCTGCGCAGCATCTCCGAAGATATTTTGCCATCGCGAATGGCCGCTACGCGGTCCACCTTCTTGGCAAGCTCAGGATCATGCGTAACGATGACGACGGTGATGCCAATCGTCCGGTTCAGCTCGCGGAACAAGTCCAATATTTGATTCGCCATGCGGGAATCAACCGAGCCTGTCGGCTCATCCGCGAGCAGCAGCTTCGGATGGTTGGCAAGCGCGATAGCGATCGCTACCCGCTGCTGCTCGCCTCCCGACAATTCATAAAGCTTATTCGACGCGCGGTGGCTGAGCCCTACGGCATCGAGCAGCTCCTTCGCGCGCCAGCGCTTACGGCTGCCGGTCAGCAAAATGGGCAGCTCGATATTTTCAAGCGCGGTCAAATACGGAATCAGGTTCCTCGCATTGTTTTGCCAGACGAACCCGACGCTCTCGCGCTTGTACTTTACAAAATCTCTCTCTTTGAACTTCAGCATGTCACGGCCGTCTACGGTCAGCTTGCCTGCCGTCGGACGGTCCAGCCCGCCCAGCATGTTCAGCAGCGTGGACTTTCCACTGCCGCTATTGCCGATAATCGCCATAAGCTCGCCGTTCTCGATATGAAGATCGAGGCCTTGCAAGGCGAATACTTCCAGATCGGCTGTTTTGTATATTTTGACTAGCCCTTCGCAATGAATCATCCGTCAATCCTCCCCCAGCTTGATCGCTTGATGGATACGCAGCTTCGACAGCATGTACGCAAGAATGCCAAGTCCAAAGAGGAGCATAAAGCCAACCAGCACATAGATGCGCATTAAATCGGTGGAGTCGAACATAACCTTGAACGGCGGTACAAGGCTGCTCGGGTTAAAAGCAATCTGGAAGTTCGGCACGTACAGCAAGCTAGCCAAATTTCCGACACCGATGCCGATGAACACGGCTACTCCGGAGGTGAGCAGCTGCTCAACGCCAAGCATGCCAATCAGCTGTTTGAGCGATAAGCCAATGGCGCGCAAAATCCCGTTTTGCAGCGTCCGGCCTCTCAGCGACAATACCCAGTACAATAAAAACCCGATAAAGCTGACAAGAATTGATAACACAAAGCCTAACGTCAAGATGCCGTTCAGTGCCATAAGGAATGGATCGTTCTTGGCATCCACAAGCTCGCTTCTCGTATTGATGATATTCGTAATGGGCAGCTTCGCTTCCTTGATTCCTTCATAGAAATCAGCCGTGCTGACTTCGGGGTCAAGCTTTAGCCAAACATTGTAGGGCTCTAGCGCAAGCTGAACCTGAATCCGAGGCAAATGACCGACGATGAGCATTGGTGCCTTGCCCGTTTCCGCCTTGTCGCTGACATCCACGCTTCCGACAGGCGGATTTGGATTAAAGGTTGGGAAATAATCGATAATGCCATAAACTTTAAACGGCTGCTGAGGAACATCGCTCCATCCGACCCAAATGGTATCGCCAGGCTTTACTTTTTTCTGATCCGCAAGCGTTCTTGAAATGAGTACGGCCTGCGAATCGCCCGCCAGCAAATTTAAATAGTCATTAAGCGGATAATCGAGCAAACTGTCCCGGAACCAGGTCGTTTCGCCAAATTCATCCGTATCAATGCCGATCAGGGTGGCGGCTCCCGTCCCGTCATTTACGCTAAAGGCAGTTTCCTTCTTAAATACTCTGGCTGCGTGCTGAACGCCTTTGACCGTTTTAAAAGGCTCAAAGGCTGGCTCCACATAATGAACGGGAGCTTGAACAAGAGCCGCATCTGGCTGCGGTGCCCCTGGGCCTGCCGGAGGCGGCGCATCGTTCATCCACTGTGCAGTGAGCACAATCTCCGCGCCGTTGCCGTATCTAATCCGGTCCTCCGTATTATTGTTGATCGTTCTGGCTGCCGATGCGCTGAATACGCCTGTAGCGATCGTCATAATCAGAAAAATCATCAGGAATTGATATTGCGTGCTGGATCGCCCTACCTGAATCAGCGTGGCATAGACCGATGGCGGCCACCACTTCTTGCCAATCCAGTAGACGAGTCTCAGCACCCATGGGTATAAACGAAGCAGCAGCAAGCCAGCACCCATAATGAACAACGCCGGAATGACGAACTGCAGCGGATCGATATTCAAGTCATCGGCATTAAGCCCTAAGCTTTGCAAATCGACAAGCCGTTTTCGAAAGGTATATAATCCGTAAATCGCCAACGCTAGCGCAATGACATCAAGGAACATTTTGTGCCAAAGCGGTGATTTGAGCAATCTTGCGAGCTGCTGCTTATGGCCAACAATAGAAACACGCGTAGCCATAATGATTGGAATTAACATTATAATAAAGCAAGCAGCTGATGCAATTGCTCCATAGCGGTAAGCTTCCTCCGTCAGCCGGACTGGCAGCCGCACGCGCTGAACAAATTCAAGGAATCCATTCGACGAGCCAAGCAGTTCGGTCAATAGGACACCGAGCAGCGGACCCAAGCCAAAGGCGATGCCGCATAAAATAATGCCCTCTACCCCATACGAGGTAATAACCTGCCAGCGCGCAGCACCTCTGCTTCGAAGCACGGCAATTTCATTTTTTTGCCGGTCTGCAATTAGATTGGATACCATGAACATATAGAAGCCGAGCATGATTAGAACCGGAACATTGAGCGACCACATCAACGTTCTCAGCTGCTCCGCACGTTCCAAATATTTGGCTATTGTGTCTAGTGACGGTGTCTCCGACACGATCTGGTACATCGTGACATGATTCAGCATCACATTTTTGATTTTGCTTGTTGTTAGAATGAAATCATCAATGAATCTGAGCTCCAGCTTGGAGTAATCCAGAACGAAAAACCACCCTACGGAGGCTACTGGTAGCCGGCTTTCCTTCAGCAGCTGCTGCCTGGCTACTTTATCGCTAATAATGAAGCTGCTGCTCAGCTCGCTTAAGTCCGTATCTCTGAAATATGGATCATCATCCAGCTTCTTTTCGAACACGCCTACCGGCTTAAACTTTATTTCCCCGGCAATTTTTTTGTCCTCCAAGCGAAACTCGGAATCCAGCACCGTTTTAAATTGCATCAGGCTTCTATCCGTCACCAGCACTTCATATACGCCATCAACAGGCTGCTGTTCTGCAGGCATTCTGCCATCCGTCAGCTTAATATGCTGTTCCAATTCAGAGAAAGAACGCAGCGTCATCGTTTTGACCGATTTTGTCGTCTCTGGGTCGGGGTCGTTCATTGGCCTAATCTTGAGCGATTTGGATTGAAGATCAACAACAAGCTCCTGTACAGGGATTTTAAAGCTAGCCGGCGCCTCTTCCTGAATATAACGGTCGACCTTGTCGAAAATGCTGTTCATCTGCTCCGGCGTTTCTTTCGTATAAAATAATTTATTGTATTGGTTGCCGGGAAACACGCCACGCTTGGCCTGCATCGTCTCTAAATCCTTAACCAGCATTCTCGATAATACCGCTTCTGAATAAATCGGCATGCTGCTAACCAATGCTACCGACATGACTAAGCCTATGAACAAGCTTGCGACCAGCCATTTGTTTTGGACCATTTTACGAATAATCATGACGAATAATGCCACTTGAAAACCTCCCAGGTAAACGGCAATCCTGCAAAAATTATTGCAGCACGACTATCGCGCCCTCTTCCAGTCCCTTCGTGATCTCAATTTCTGTTGACCCTTTAATGCCCGTTTCCACATCAATTTCGCGGATTTTGTTGCCGTCCTCCAGCGTTCTTACGAAGGTCCGGCCAAGGAAGCTGCGTACGCCGCTCCGCGGGATTTTCAAAATATCATCGCGCTGCTGCAGAACAATGATGACATCTGCAAACGCTCCAATTGAAGCATCCGCTGGCACTTTAGGCACCTCGATAAACAGCGTCTTGGAATAACGATCCCGAAGCTGCTCGTTCATCGTCGTTGGAGCGGAAGATGGCGTCTGAACCACTTTGCCCGCAAGCTCTTGGGAGCCAAAGATGACTTTGGCTGGAAATCCGACATCCACGCTCGTTATTTCAGCACCAGAATCCACCCGCAGCGCGACGCGCAGCTGGCTTGGGTCAGAAATCATTACTAACGTCTGATAGGGCTCTACAAAATCCCCTTCGTCCAAATCCTCGACAAAGGTTACCTGCCCATCCATCCCGGCTACAAGCTGCTTGCTGTTAAAGGTGGTCATTAACCGATCCAGCTTTAAATTTTCAATTTCCATTTGCAGCTGGGCAATATCAATAGCATCGCTGTCCCCGCCTAATTTGGCCTGCTTGAAGGAGAGCTTTGCTTTGGCAACTGACAGTTGCTGCTCCTTTAACTGAATATCGAGGCCATCTACGTTCAACTGAACGAGCACATCGCCCTTTTTAACCTTTGCCCCCGACGTAACCATCATTTTTGCAATGCGTCCGCCTTGCCCTGTAAACTGCGCAATTTCCGATTTCGTCGATTCTAGGCTGCCGCTTCCTTTAATATCCTGCGTGATCGTTCCTTTCTCTACGGTAACGGTTCGATAGTTCTCTTGCGCTGGCTTCACAAGCGGTGGTTTCAAAGCGCTCTCCTCGGCAGGAAGCAGGGAGCAGCCTGTTAATGAAGCGCTAATAAGCAGCGCGAATGACCAGCCAAGCAGCGGCTTAAGCTTTTGCGACAATTTGTCCATCCTCCAGTTCATACACATGGTCAACAATTTCCATAATGGCAGGATCATGGGTGGTCATAATAATCGTCATGCCTGCCGACTCAACCAAATCACGGAACACTTTCATAATTTGCAAGCCCGTACGGCTGTCAAGCTCAGCGGTTGGCTCGTCGGCAAGCAGAAGCTTGGGCTTATGGGCAATAGCTCTGGCAATTGCTGTCCGCTGCTGCTCCCCGCCGGAGAGCTCGAACGGACGATGATGCATTCTTGTTTTTAAGCCTACTTGCTCCAGTGCTTCGACTGCCGCTTCCTTGCGGCCATTAGCCGCCATTCCAGCCACTCTTAATATAAACTCTACGTTTTCATAGGCGGACATAAGCGGTATGAGCGCGAAGGATTGAAAGATTAGCCCCATTTCCTTACGTCGCACCATATCGCGCTCTTGATTGGACATAGCCGTCAGATCTCGTCCGGCAAACGTAATCTGGCCCTCTGTCGGACGGTCCAGCGCGCTTAACAAATTGATTAGCGTTGTCTTGCCTGAACCGGATCTTCCCTTGAACGCAATCAGCTTGCCAGACGGAATTGCTATATCCACGCCCTTTAATACGGTTACAGCTCCGGTACCGCGTCCGAACGTTCTCTTTAAAGCGCTTGCATGAATGATATCATGCGTAGTTGGCAGCATCTGACGGTAAACCTCCGTTTCCAATAAAACGTTTACATTTGTATCTTTTTCCATTTTAACCCCGTCCAGCCATCTGCACAAGACTATCTATTTTTTCTATTCAATCGTGTAAACGACTTATGGTGAAGGTGATATTCATGAGGGGTTATATAATGAGTATGTTAGAGTAAAAACTTATGGTTATCTCTACTCAAGACTATCGAAACCCGCTTTTTGAATTAAAGGGGAGGGCAATCCATGGGAATTGCTATCTGAGTGAAATAAATATAGTTATCAACTGCCTCCTGCAGGAAGGTTCCGGTTTCTACCCACACGTTCCTTGCTCCTAGCCGCTTCCCTGGCATGAAATCTGGGGCTTTCATAAAAAAAAGCAGAATAAACCTCTCTCTCATTTGATTCTCCCAGCCTGAAAACCATAGATTTCATAGAAAAAAGCCTTCTCCCCTTAACCAGGTTTGAAAGGCTTTTGCTTCTATTAAATATCAAGCTGCAAGAAAAAAATAACAGCCGTCACCGTGAGGATGCTTATAATCGTAGATACAAACACCGATTGTGAGGCAAACTCTGCCTCGTTGTCGAACTCAACTGCCAGCAATACGCTGCTAAGCGAAGTGGGAACAGCAGAGGAGACGATTAGCGCGGCAGCGGTCAGCTTGTCGATTCCGAGCAGCGCGTTCATTTGCATCAGCCATACGATCAACCAAGCGAGCAGTGGTCCGGCAACGAGCCTCAGTATACCCGAAATGCTCACATCGATCAGCAGCGAGCGTTTGATTTTCCACTCCATGTTGCCCAGTTGGACGCCGAGTGTTATGAGCGCGGTACCGATAAACGCATCGGAGAGATAGCCGAGCGGCGTCGCAAGCGGCTGCGGAATGGGAACGTCAAACCCTCTTAATAGGAAAGCGATTGGAATCACGTAAATAATCGGCATGGACAGGATGGTCCGCATTATGGTCCGCATATCCGCTTTGTGGGCGTTTACGTTATAGATGCCATAAGTGTTTGGGATAAGGGATTGCATCATCATAATGAGCACCTGTATGGCAAGCGTTTTCTCGTTTCCTGCAAAAGCGAGCTGATTGAGCGGTATGCCGTAATTCGCGCTGTTATAAAACAGGACGCTGTTGCGCATAGCGCTTTTCATGCTGGGCTGGTAGCTTCTAAGCCGAATGACCGCTTCAACAATCAAATACTGGGCAACCATAAACAAAATGAAGAAAAATAACACCTTTCCAATGACCGAAGCGGAGATATCCGTTTTGTACAACAAATTAAACATGATCGCCGGAGAAAATAAATAAAAATTGAGCTTCGATAACGTTTTGATATCCAGCTTGAACGCCCGCTGAATTACGATGCCAAGACCGATCATAATGACCATCGGAAGCACATTCGACATCAGGATATGAAGGAAAATACTCATTGCTGCATCTGCTTCTTTCTATTAAATAGTCTGGTAAGCAAGAGGAACATAAACTGGCTAGACACAGGCCATCCTCGCTCTTTGATCGCTTCACTCATTTTAATAGTTTCGCACTCGGTTAGGCAAGCATCGGTTTAATAAGCGGCTCTAATTCTTCAACTGATGATAATAAGGAGATATGAGGTTCAGCGCCAATGTTCCTTCGCTCGTCTGAGAGTAACTTTCTTTGCCAAATCGATAGTCACTGACCCTTCAAAAATACCTTTGTACATGCCTAAGTTTCATCATACGCCACTTCTATTCTAATTTGTGTTGGATGAGCATTTCATCCCACCCGCTTCCAGATGAAGTTATCCTTTCTCTGCCCCTAGCAGGCGCATGAACCGCCATAGAGTAGGCTGGCGTTGAGTTAGATCTACTTTTTAGACCTATTTCTGCCAATTGGGCAGATTCAGATGAAATAGGTCTATTTTTTAGATCTATTTCCCTCGGATGCGGCGTTTTGGTGCTCATTTTGCTGAATGAAGCGGATTTAGATCTACTTTTTAGACCTATTTCTGCCAATCAGGCGGATTCAGATGAAATAGATCTATTTTTTAGACCTATTTCCCTCGGATGCGGCGTTTTGGTGCTCATTTTGCTGAATCGAGCTGATTTAGATCTATTTTTCAGACCTATTTCTGCCAATCGGGCAGATTCAGATGAAATAGGTCTATTTTTTAGACCTATTTCCCTCGGATGAAGCGATTGTGTGCCTGTTGGTGAGTCATTACGTAATTTCTGCTTCATATGCTGTGACCTTTCTGCCAATACTGTGAGACATAAGAAGAAAGACTGTCCCCACAGGCGCTTAGCCTTACTGGGACAGCCTCGTACATTAATTAGTGATACACATAAAATATTATTCATAAAAGGTTACTTGAAACTAGAAACAATGAAGTACGCCGCAGAATTACAGCACTTATCTGTAAATCCACCATAGCCTTTTCTCCAAAACAATACAGACGCAACTTCTCAACAAGCCGTCTACACTCTTGTGTAAATATATCTTCTCGACTAACTTACTATTATCTACCTACAAGTGTAGCCTCATCAATAATCTACCCTACCTAAGTACATACGCAGCTTCTCAAAACCACCGCTATCTTACTACAATCGCAGTCTCATAAGTACAAACTCAGCCTCTCAACTTACTTACTACCACCTAATTTTAATCGCAGCTTTACAATTAACTTACTGCCACCTCAGTACAAGCGCAGCTTCACTACTAACCTACTGCCAGCCAACTCAGTACATATGCAGCTTCACTACTAACCTACTGCCAGCCAACTCAGTACATATGCAGCTTCACTACTAACCTACTGCCAGGCACCTAAGTTCAATCGCAGCTACTTAACAACTAGCCAACCACCATTACCTCATCGCAGGCGCAGTTGTCTAGCAAAGCTGCTATCCAGCGCATAAGCAGCATAAGCGAAGGTGCTACAACTACAAACTATAAAACAGATTGTAAACCATCCCATACCTGCTCACCATCGTTGAAGAATCGTCCTTATAGCTGCTGCTCCTGTTGGTAGAGCACCGTTGACAGGTAGCGTTCGCCGTTGCTCGGTATGATAGCGACTACGCGCTTGCCTGTACCGAGCTTCTGGGCTAGTTGAACTGCTGCGAATATGGCTGCGCCGGAAGAGATGCCGCCGAGGATGCCCTCCTCCTTCGCCACTCTTCTTGCCGTCTCGAAAGCATCCTCGTTGCTGACTTGGATAATTTCGTTATAAACGTCCGTGTCCAGAATGGACGGGACGAAGCCTGCGCCAATGCCCTGAATCTTATGCAGCCCCGGCGGCCCGCCGGATAATACCGGAGAAGCGGCTGGCTCCACTGCTGCGATGTGAATATGAGGGAAGCGCTCACGCAGTACTTCGCCCGCGCCCGTAATCGTACCGCCTGTGCCAACACCCGCCACAAAGCCGTCCAAGCTGCCGCCGAGCGAGTCGATCGCCCTGACGATTTCAGGGCCGGTCGTTTCGCGGTGGATTTTAGCATTGGCGGGATTGTCGAACTGCAGCGCCGGAAAATAATCCGGATGCTTCGCCTGCAGCTCCTGCGCCGTCCGAATGGCGCCCTTCATGCCTTCAGGGCCCGGCGTCAACACAAGCTCCGCGCCATAGGCGCGCAGCAGATTGCGGCGCTCCAAGCTCATCGTCTCCGGCATGACTAGAATCGCCTTGTAGCCTCTCGCTGCCGCGACCAACGCGATGCCAATGCCCGTATTGCCGCTTGTCGCTTCAATAATCGTATCGCCCGGTTTCAGCTTTCCTTCGCGTTCCGCTTCCTCAATAATGCTGATTGCGATGCGGTCCTTGACGCTGCTGCCTGGATTAAAAAATTCCAGCTTCAGTAAAATTTCCGCGCTGCCCTCCGGCACTATTTTTTTCAGACGCACGAGCGGAGTGTTTCCAATTAATTCGGTAATATTATCGACCACGAGACTCATCTTACCTACCTCCTATATGTTAAAGGCCTTGCGGCGCGTGCCGATATCGGTTAAGCCTGCTCGCTAGACAGCAACATTGCCCTGCGAGTGCTCATACAGCTCTTTATAATGTCCGTCATGCTCCAGCAGCTCCTGATGATTGCCCTGCTCCACGATCTCACCATGGCTCATGACAATAATGCGGTCTGCCTGCATAATCGTTGACAGTCGGTGCGCAATAACAATCGTCGTCCGGTCCTGCGACACCACCTGAAGCGCATTCTGAATCAGCTGCTCGGTATGGGAATCGAGATTGGCGCTCGCTTCATCCAGAATAAGCACCTTAGGCTTGAACACGATAATTCTCGCAAAAGAAATCAGCTGGCGTTCGCCCGCGGACAAGCCGCTGCCGCGCTCCGAAAGCTTCGTATCGTAGCCGTTTTTCAGCTTCGCAATAATCGCATCCGCTCCTACAAATTCGCAGGCGCGAATGACCTCCTCGCGAGAGATCGAATCGTCGAACATCCGGACATTCTCGATAATGCTGCCGGAATACAGATACGGCTCCTGCTGCACCAGCCCAATAAGGCGATGCAGAGTGGCTTGCGGAATGTCGCGGACATCGGTCTCATCGATACGGATACTGCCTTCCTTCACGTCATAGAAGCGGCATAACAAGCTGATCAACGAGCTTTTGCCTGCTCCAGTCGTTCCCACGACGCCAATGAGCTCGCCCGAATTAATATGCAAATCCAAATCCCGGATAATTGGAATTCCTTCTTCATAGGAGAAGGAGATGCGGTCAAAATCGATACGCCCCTTCACCTGCTCCAAGCGAATGCCCGATAGCGTAGCCTGACGCTCATCGGCCTCTTCGCCGTCTTCCGTTTTTTGCAAATCGACTGGCTCCTGCAACCGGTCCGTAACGTCCGGCTTATTGGCGAACACGCTCCATATTCTCGTAATCGCAACTGTCGCCGACTGCAGTGTGTTCCACTGCTGGGTAATCGTATTGATCGGCTGGAAAAACTGACGGATATACGTAATGAACGCATACAATACGCCAAATTCCAGCTGTTTGCCAAGCACCGCATGCCCGCCGATCCAGACAACAAGCGCAACGGACAAGTTGCTCAAAATATCAAAGGTCCGGCCAAAAACGACATTCGTCCGTATCTCCCGAAGATTGGCTTTGAAATAAAGGCCATTACGCTCGTCGAATTGCTTCTGCTGCTCCTTCTGCTGATGGAACACCTGTACCAGGTTCATGCCGGACAAATTCTCAGCTACAAATGCGACCATACGTGACAGCCTCGTTCTCGCAATCTGGTAGGTCGTGCGCATAAACGAGCGGAAGCCGATGGCAATAAGCCATATGATCGGCAGTAAAATCAAGCAGTACAGCGCAAGCTTCGTATCCAGCTGAAACATCAGCACGATGATGAAGATGAGCGTCAGCCCATCCCGGAAAAGGCTTAGCAGCACCTGATTAAAAAACTGGTTAAGCGCCTCCGTATCGCTCGATACATGGGTGATCAGACTGCCGCTCGACATCCGGTCGAAATAGCGCATAGACTGCTTCAAAATGTGTCCAAATAGCTGCTTGCGGATCCGGGACACAATGCTCTGACCGATATTTTGAAGCAGATTGCTTTGCAGATAGGTAAACAGAAAGCTCGATAAGGATAAGCCCAAATAGACGATACAGATCGTAATCAAGCCTTTATATTCCGCCTTGCCTGTAAATAAATGATCGTCAAACGCGATTTTCATTAAAAAAGGCTGCAGCAAATCCGATAAAATCGCAATCAGCGTGCAGCAAAACACGCCAATAAAGGACCACAGATGCGGTCTAGCGTAGCCGGATAGCGTACGGAAGGCCGATATATACTCTGGCTTCTGTTCGGGCATATTGGGATCGCCTTTCTGATCCGCCTGCCAATTATGAATGGCTTGTGCCGGTCGCATGTTGACTCCCCTCCTCCTGTATCGCATGAAGCGTCGCATAGAGTCCTTGCTGCTCCAATAGTTCCGTATGCGTGCCGCGCTGCACAATCTCGCCTTCATCGAGCACGATGATTTCATCGGCATGTTTAATTGCGCTGATGCGGTGCGCGATGATAATCGTCGTCTTGCCGCTGCGCTGCGTCTGAATCGCGTCAATAATATCCTTCTCCGTGACCGCGTCGACAGCGCTGACGCTATCGTCAAGAAGCATGACCGGAGCATCCTTTATGATGCCTCGCGCAAGGCTGGTCCGCTGGCGCTGGCCGCCCGAAAGCGTCAAGCCCCGCTCGCCGAGCCGCGTTTCGAATTTATTTGGCAGATCGACAATGTTGTCGTAGATCTGGGCATGCTTAGCTGCAGCCTCGACCGCACCAAGCTCCCGCTCCCGGTTGGAGAAAGCGATATTTTCCCTGATTGTCGTGCTGAACAAAAATCCGTCCTGCGGCACGTACGCGATCTGTGTGCGCAGGCTCTCCAGCGACATTTCCCGTACATCCGTGCTGCCGTACATAATAGTGCCCGGCGGCGGATCATAGGTGCGCAGCAGCAGCTTCATTAAGGTGGTTTTGCCGCTGCCCGTACGCCCGATAATGCCAAGAGTCGTTCCTTGCTTAACGCTCAGGCTAATATTTTTAAGCACGGGGTTCGAAGCCTCATCGTAGCGAAAAGACAAGTTCTGGACGCTAATGCCCGCTTGGGTCAAGTTGACCGTCTTGGTATGCTCAGGCTCCGCAATATCCGAGCGCTGGGCTAACAAGCCGTTCAGGCGATCCAGTGAAGCGCGCGAGCGCTGAATCGTATTAATGACATTTCCGATTTGCTGAAGCGGATTCATCAGCATTCGAATATATAGCGTTAGCGCAACGAAATTGCCTAACGTAATCTGCTTGGTAAGGGTGAGGTAACCGCCGAAGGCTAGAGCAACGATAAGGGATATCGCCCCGAGAAACGGAATCAGCGCCTGAAAAAAAGACGACACGCGCACGAGCCGCAGCTGGTGATGCCGAATTTTATCGACGGTTTTTCCGAAGCGCACGTTCATAATGTCTTCCACCGCGAATTTTTTCGTTACGCGGATGCCTCCGAACTGCTCCTCAGCCGTTTCTGTCATCGTACCGAGCGCTTCCTGTACCTCCATTGATCTCTTCCTAATAATTGGTCCTAAATAAACGACGATGGCCGGAATAAGCAAGAGCGGAAATAACGATGCCAATATTAAATAATAAGGAATATGAATGATTAGCATCATCGTAACAGCCGCCACGAGCATCATCGTTGCGTTCGCCGTTGAGTTCACGCCCATGGAGATCGACTCCCGCACCGCCGTAACATCGTTCATAAAATAGCTGAGCAACTTGCCGACGCCGTTTTTCGAATAAAATCGCTCGCCCATAGCCGTAAAATGTCGAAATAAGCCTTGCCGAACCATGTATTCAAACCGTCTGCCCACATACATAATCAGATACATCGCGAGGCCATTAAACAGCACGTGACCAACGCCAATCACCAGAAGCAGCAAGCTGAAGTCGACAACCAAACCGCCGGTTAATAAGCCTTGCTCCAGTTTATCCGTAAAGTCTCCCAGCACCTTCGGATAAAAAACGTTAATGACGTTGGCGACCAAATGGAACAGAATCGAGATCAGATAAAAATGCCATGTTTTCCGAAAAAAATCAGCGAGTATTCTTTTGGGTCTCAATAAAGGATCACTTCCTCATCTAAAAGAATGGGGTTACGCTTCCTGCGTTTGCGGAAATTGCAATTCATACAGCTCATGGTAGCGGCCTTGCAGCTGCAGCAGCTCGTCATGCGTTCCGCTCTCTGCAATCCGTCCTTGCTCGAGCACATATATCCGATCGGCCTGGCGTATCGTCGACAGCCGATGGGCGATAACAAGGCAAGTGCGGCCTTGAAGCAGCAGAGCCAGCGCCTCCTGAATGTATTGCTCTGACTCGGTATCAAGCGAGGCCGTTGCCTCATCCAAAATAATGATCCGCGGGTTTTTCAAAATTGCTCTGGCGATGGAAAGCCGCTGCTTCTGCCCGCCGGAGAGCTTCACGCCGCGCTCACCGATCGGAGTGTCGTAGCCAAGCGGGAAGGAATCGATGAACCCGGCTGCATTGGCTGCTTGCGCCGCGGCGACGACCTCCTCGTGCGAAGCCTCTTGGTTGCCGTAGCGGATATTCTCGCCTATCGTTCCATTAAACAAAACGACATCCTGGGAGACGATACCGATTTGCTCTCTAAGGGAGGCAAGCGTTACGTCCTTAAGCGAGTAGCCGTCAATCGTTATATCGCCCGACTGCGGATCGTAAAACCGGGCAATCAGGCTCGCGATCGTCGTTTTCCCCGATCCGGATGAACCGACAAGCGCGGTCACCTTGCCCGCTTCAAGCTCTAAGTAAAAGTTGCTCAGTATGGTCGAATCGCCCGAATAAGCAAAATGGATGTGGTCGAACACGATATGGCCGCTCGCTTGCGGCAATCGCTTCGCATCCTTCTTCTCTACAATTTCTGCCTCTGTATTCATAACCTCCATGATGCGTTCGTAAGCAGCGGCCGATTGCTGGATGGTGTTAATAATGCGGCTGAAATGGCGAATCGGATTTTGCAGCAGCCGCAAGTAGGCAATAAAAGCGACGATCGTGCCAACCGTCATCTGGTCATTCATCGCCAGCCATGCCCCGAACACGAGCACGATGGCCAGGCCGAGATAGTTTAGAAAATCTATGATAGGTTCATAAGCCGCCCTTAAGCGGGTCACCTGAATATTCGCATCCATGTTCCGCTGGGTGCGCTCGGAGAAACGATCCGACTCGTAGGCCTCTGCGGTAAACGATTTGATTAGACGTATGCCCGTTAGCGTATTTTGCAAATGGTCGCTCACATCAGCCACGGATTCCTGAACCGTCCGGAACGAGGCACGCATTTTTTTGCCAAATAAACGGGTCGTCAGAATCATGAACGGAAAAGTTGCCAGCAGCAGCACCGTTAGCTTCCAATCAATCCATAGCATATAGACGGCAATCGCCGTAAAGGTGAAAAAGTCGGTAAATAATTGCATCATGCTGGAGGAGATCATTTGCTGAAGAATGCTTACGTCGTTCGTGACCCGCGACATTAGGTCGCCGGTGCGGTTGCGGTCGAAGAATGAAACATCAAGGCTTTGCATATGACGATATAAATCGTTGCGAAGGTTATAGAGTACCTTTTGGCCGATGGAGGCCATAAGCGACGTGCTGATGTAACGCAGCGCACCGAGCGCAAGCGCAGCACCTAGCACACCGCCGCCGATCAGAAACAGCTTGCCAAACTGCTTATTCGGAATGATATGGTCAATGGTCATCCGCGTTAATTGCGGAACGATAAATTCGAGCAGCGAAATCGCGATGACGCAGACGACCGCCGCAAGCAGCAGCGGCCATTGCAGCCGCGCATGGGTGTAGACGCGCACGAACATATCGAGAATGCGGGCAGGCTTCACCTTCTCCCCGTTCCCAAATTTCCTCATCCCGCCCATGCCCCCGCCCGGCCGATAAGCGGGAGCGGAATTGTAGCGCTCGCTCATATTCGCTCACCCTCTTCGCTGCCGCCTGCCGTACCCTCCAAAATCTGGCGAAGCGATAGCCGAAGCTCACCGAGCAATATGCGCAGTTCCTCTGCTTTGCCGCTGTCGGCAACCGCAGCGCGTTCTGCCGCTTTTAGCAAATGAAGCAGCTCCTTGCCTGCCGGTGTCAGACGGCGATTCGGCTTGCGACGCTCGAAGTGGCCGCCATCCTCCTCCGCCTCCCGCTCTGCGCACTCGCGCCGTTCAGGCTCGTTCCCTTCATTGTCCTTCTCCTCGAGCAAATAAGCTCTGCCGTCGTCCGTAATCTCAAATACCTTCTTGCCATCCTGCTTTGAGGATTCCACAAAGCCCTGGTCCCTCAGCATCTGCAAGGTCGGATAAATCGAGCCGGCGCTTGGCTTGTAGGTGCCGCCGGATTGATCCTCCAGCGCCTTCATCATCTGATAGCCATGCATGCTCTCTTGCTCCAGCAGCGCCAGCAACGCATATTTCACGCCGCCGCGGCTGAAATACCGCCTCCCCGAACCTCTGCTCTCCCTCTCATGAACGTGATGCAAAAACAATTGTTCCTCTGGCTGCCATTCTTTGGTCATGCATAATCTCCTCCGTTAACGATATATCGTATTAACATGAATTCTATACGATATATCGTTAATTAGCAATTACCTGTTGCAGAAGAGTGGCCCAACTCGCTTTGCAGCGCCCTTAGCACGACGGCGCAGCCCGATTTTTCCCATGACAAAATCCAGTAAATAATCATACTTTACTGGATTTTGCCGCGATATAAGTCCAGATATATTAGAAAATTCCTCTTGAAGCAACGGGAGCCTGATCAATCACTTCCGCAATGCGTGCTAGCGTGCCCTCTTCCAGCACGATGCCCGATGCCTTCACGTTTTCTTCCACCTGCTCCGGACGGCTCGCACCAACCAATGCGCTAGATACGTTAGGCTGCCGCAATATCCAGGCTAGTGACAGCTGGCCGACGGTAATTTCCAGCTCGGCTGCAATGGCTTTAAGCTGATCGACCTTAGCCAGCTTCTCCTCTGTAATTTTATTTTTAAAGTTCTCATGCTTAGCCGCACGGGATTCATCCGGCACTTGGCTGTTTGCCGAGTATTTGCCCGTTAGCAGCCCTTGGGCCAGCGGCGAGAATACCACCTGGCCAAAACCTTTCTTCAGGCCAAGCGGGATAATTTCCTTCTCGATGTAGCGCTCGAACAAGTTATAGATCGGCTGGTTTACCACGATGCGATCCAGCAAGTACTTGTCGGCAATGGCGAAGGCTTCCGTAATTTGCGCTGCCGTCCATTCGCTGACTCCTACGTAATGAACCTTGCCCTGGCGGACCAAATCCTCGAACGCCCGCAGCGTCTCCTCCAGCGGTGTCTCCGTATCAAAGCGGTGGCTATAGAATACGTCCACATACTCCAGTCCCAGACGTTTCAGGCTCGCATTCGCCGATTCGATCACATGCTTGCGGGACAAGCCGCGGTCATTAGGCCCGTCGCCGATTTTGCCAAATACTTTCGTTGCAAGCACGTAGGATTCGCGCGGATAAGCGCGCAGGGTCTCGCCGACTACCTTCTCCGCTTCGCCCTTTGCATATACATTAGCGGTATCGAAGAAGTTCACGCCTAAATCATACGCAGTCTCAATGGATTTAACGGCATTTTCCCGCTCCACGTAGCCTCCGTAGGTTAACCAGCTCCCAAGACTGATATCGCTGACCTTCAAGCCGCTTGCTCCCAGATTCCGATAGTTTACTGTCATTATAAAATCCTCCTTTTTTAGATCCGTTGCTGTTGCTTGTATTGCCACCTTACCGCCTCGTCGTCTTCACGTCTTGCCACAACCCTGCATCGTTAACTCGCAGCGCTTAACCGTTGTTTGCTTTCAGCTTCTCCTCGGCTTTGCCCAAAGCCCATATCGCTTTATGGCTGTTCTCCGGCTTGTCGAGCCCAAGGTTCTCGCGAAGCGTCTTGCCTTCATAAGAGGTTCGGAACAAGCCGCGGTTTTGCAGCTCTGGAATGACCTTATCCACGAAGGTCTCAAAGCCGCTGTAATAGATGTGTGGCAAAATATTAAAGCCGTCCGCGCCGCTGCCGCGAATCCAGCTCTCAATAAAATCAGCCGTCTGGAGAACCGATCCGGTAAAGGACACATGCCCGTGACCCGCGGCGCTGCGGGCAAGGAACTGGCGGATCGTCATTTTGTCTCGCTTTGCCGCGTCCACCACAACCTCTTGGCGGCTGGTGATGCCGCTTGTAATGGCGCCATAAGGCTTCGCCTTATCAATAGGGACCGGACTGTCAAGCGGATACTCCGACAGATCCACCGTGAAATAATTCGACAACCGCTTCAGCGACTGCTTCGTGTTCAGCAAGGCATTAAATTCATCCTCGATATCGCGGGCCTCCGCTTCCGTGTCGGCTACGATCGGGCTGAGCCCCGGCATAATGAGGAGCTGGTCGGACGAGCGCCCGTACGTCGCCAGCCTTCCTGTTACATCCGCATAAAACTCCTTCGCCGCGCCCAGCGTTTGCTGCGCTGTAAAGATGACGTCCGCATTTTTGGCCGCAAGCTCTTTGCCGCTCTCCGAGGACCCTGCCTGCACGAGTACAGGAAAACCCTGCGGCGGACGCGGAATATTGAGCGGGCCCTTCACCGAATGGTATTTGCCTTTAAAGTTAATCTCGTACACCTTGCTCGTATCCAGCGTCACTTCCGTCTCCCGATCATAAATAAGCGCATCCTCTTCCCAGCTGTTCCAAAGCTGCTTCGTGACCTCGACGAATTCATCGGCGATCTCATAGCGCTTCGTGACCTCAGGATGCTCTGGCTTATTGAAGTTCTCCGCATCCGCCTGCGAGTGGCCGGTGACGATGTTCCATGCGGCCCTCCCCTTGCTGATGTGATCGAGCGAAGCGAACTTCCGCGCCACATGGAAGGGGTCATTGTACGTGGTGCTTACCGTTGCAATTAAGCCCACATGCTTCGTCAGCGCAGCCAGCCCGGCGAGCAGCGTGAACGGCTCAAGCCGCCTGCCGAGACCTGAGTAGTTGTCCGCGGTAAACAAAGAATCGAATAGCCCTCTCTCGGCAATTCTGGCAATGCCGGCGTAATAATCCAGGTCCAAATCTTCTTTCGGACTAGAAGCCGGGTGCTTCCATGCCGCCGCATGATGCCCCGCTCCCCGCAGAAACACGTTAAAATGCGCCTTCTTATCCTTTGTTTCCTCGCTCATTTTGTCAGCCCCTTTTTCTTTTCTGCCATAAAAAAAGGAGACTCGGCCTACGATAGGAAGCCAAATCTCCGGTCGTCCGGTCGGTTATCTAAGAATATATCTGTTGTATCCTTCACTTTAGCAATATGCATGCTTAATTATGGTCAAGGAATGGCGCTTATACGGCGGCCGTCTGCTTCCGCTTCTGCCACTTCTCGCGGAAGACGGGAAGCAGCGCATGGCCCGACGTAGTCGCCTCCTCCAAGTTCGGATAGCCCGATAAAATAAAGGACGTAATGCCGATTTCCACATACTCAAGCAGCCGGTCGGCCACCTGTGCTGGCGTGCCGACGAAGGCCATTGCTCCGCCGCCCCGCACTTGAGCCAGCCCTGCCCAGAAATTAGGCCCAATCACATAATCATTTGCTTCTGCCAGCTTCTTCAGCTCGTTTTGTCGCTGCTGCCCGGCCGAGAGATTATAGAACACCTGGCCTTCGAGCCCCTGATTGACTTGCGGCTCAATGCGGCTGACAATCAGCCTTGCGGCAGCCCAGGCTTCCTCTTCCGTATCACGGATGACGACCTGCGCGCGCAAGCCATATCGGATGCTGCGGTCTATGCCCTCTGTATCAAGCAGATCCCTTCGGTGACGCTCGACCTCATTGATCTGTTCTTTGATCCAATCCAGCGGCTCCGCCCACATCAGGTAGACATCGGCAATTTCTGCCGCTGTTTTTTTGGCGGCGGCGGAGCTTCCCCCAAAGTAGAATGGAGGATGCGGACGCTGCACCGGGGGCGGATAGCTTACGCCGCCTTCAAGCCGAAAATATTTTCCGTTATGTTCAAGCGGTTCAATATGTTTAAAGGCATCATGCGCAGCGAGCAATTGGTCGCCGCGCTCGGCAGCGGAGTTGATCCAGAGCTGCTTTACGACCTTGATGTATTCAAGCGTCCGCTCATAACGAGCGTCCTTATCAAAGGCCAGCTCGTCTCCCATCGACAGCATATCGGCGGGCGAGCTTCCCGTTACGATATTGATTAACGCGCGGCCGCCGGTCACCTCGTCCAGCGTTGCCCCAATGCGGGCGGCAAGAGCCGGAGCAATCAGCCCGGGTCGCATCGCGACCAGCGGTTTGAATATTTTCGTATGGGCCGCAAGCGTTGCTCCTACGATCCAAGCATCCGAGCAATTGCCGCCGGTCGGAATAAGCGCGAACGTATAACCGGCCTCCTCTACCGCTTGGGCTACCTTGATTTGATAGGCGGTGTCCACGATTCTCTCCGATTTCACGCCGACATACGGCCCGTCTCCTCTGGTTGGCATATACCAGCCAAATTCCGGTTCAATGTCATAATTAATACTCATGCTTAAGTCTCCTCCTTGCGCTCGATGTGGGCAGCTCAGCTATCCGTGATGATCAGCGTATTACCTTAATCTGAAGCCCTGTCCGGTCAGAAAATCATGCAAATGTTCTCTCAGCCGGTTCGCCTTGAACCTACGCAGCATTTCGCGGGACCATTTGCTCTCCTGCTCCCCGCCTTTGCCTCCGCCCTTGCGGGTGGCGTAATAGACACGCGTTGTCTCGTCATAAGCGTTTATTTCCTGCTCCAGGCCATCCTTCTTATAAACCTCTTGGTGATAAATGGCAGCAAGCGGAAGGCGCGGCCGAATATCGGGCTCTTGATCGGGAATGCCGACACACATGCCGAATACCGGATAGACTAGCGGCGGCAGCTCCAGCAAATCGGTAACTCCCTGCGGGTTGTTGCGGATACCGCCGATGTAGACCATCCCGTAACCAAGGGACTCGGCCGCGATGGTCGCATTTTGAGCTGCCAGCGTTGCATCAATGGTCCCAAGAAGAAACAGCTCCACATTTTGCTGCAGCTCTACGTCCTCGTGCAGGTTGGTTGCGATATGAATCTTGTTCAAGTCCGCGCACCATACGAGAAATACCGGGCTTTCCACGATTTGCTGCTGGTTCCCCGCAAGCTCTGCGAACTTACGCTTCCGCTCCGGATCAGTTACCGCGATCACGCTGTAGGCTTGAATGTTGGAGGAGGTCGATGCGGCTTGGCCAGCTAGCAAAATCTGCTCCAGCTCCTGCTGCGGGATCGGTTCCGGCTTGTATTTCCGAATCGAGCGGTGCTTTTTTAACAACTCAATAACGTCATTCATGCGTTCATCCCTCTCATTTTTTACGCAAAAAAGCCGGAGACACAGTTAACTGTCGTCTCCGGTTGTCCGGTAGATTATTAATTCCTATTATTCCAACAAACTTAGTTTGAAAATGTCACCAAAAATTTATCACGTATCATTTTTTTTGTCAATGCTTCTCCTGTTCTACCGCGCCATTTTATCCAGTTCATTCTTTTTTTGAAATAAAAAGTGTTGTATTCCTGATTATTCCTAGTATAATGCTCGGTATAAATTCAGCGCTAACAGGATAGGAGGAGAAACTCTTGGTTGATCTGATTATTATTGGCTCTGGTCCGTACGGCATTTCCCTCGCCGCCCACGCCTCTTCGAGTGGGTTATCGTACGTTTTATTAGGCCAACCTATGCATTTCTGGAGTGAACAAATGCCACAAAATATGTTTATCCGAACGAATCCTAGGTACATCAGCTTCTCAGATAAGAATGACGCATTCACGATCGAGCGCTTCTGCCGCGAGACCGGTACTCCGCAGCGTTCTCCGTTCCCCCGCCCCGATTTTGTCGATTACGCCTTCTGGTTTGCACGGCAAGCGGGGGTGGTGTTTACGCCTCAGCTCGTAGACCAGCTTGATTGCACACCAGAAGGCTTTCGAGTAACGACGAGCGAAGGCAAGCACTACGAAGCCAAGCACGCAATCATCGCTACCGGTTTGCAGCATTACAGCTATATCCCCGAAGTACTGCGCGGACTTCCTCCCAAGCTTCTCTCCCATACGTTCGGCCATACTAATTTCAAGCGTTTTGCAGGCAAGAAAGTGGCCGTCATCGGGAGCGGCCAAAGCGCATGGGAGGCTGCTGGCCTCCTCCATATGGCTGGCAGCGAGACTGAGCTTCTCTTCAGGCGCGATGCGGTTCAGTTTGCCGGCGAGGACAATACGGCATCCGGCCAGCGGCTGCTTGATATCGCCGAGCAGTTCTATTCCCTGCCGCTGGAGCTGAAGCAGGAGAGATGGCATGCGCCGCGCCAAAGCAGTGTCGCCCAGTTTCTGCGCCCCTACGTAGAAGGCAAGCTTCCCATCACCGGCGGAGCAGCCTTGGCAAGTGCCGAGGCGACTGACGAGGGCAAAGCGCTGCTAACGCTGGCAAATCATCAAACCAGACTCGTCGATCATGTCATTTCCGCTACTGGCTACCGAATCCATCTCGATCAGGTTCCCTTTTTGCCGAACAGCTTACTCCAAACCATTCAAAGAGAAGTTGACGGTTTTCAAGGCTTTCCCTTGCTAAATGCTCAATTCGAGAGCAGCATTCCCGGACTATATTTTGTCGGTCCGCTGGCCTCTCATACTCATGGTCCCGCCTTCGGCTTTATTGCCGGCCTGCGCCAAGCCTGCCGATCGATCATTCCTCAGCTCGTTCATCCAACCAATCAGGAGCAAGCGACATCCTAGTCGGCTTGCTCTTTTTTTTCTCCAATGTTCCACTCAAATAAGCTATCGTCAGGAGCTCTCGCCGACAAGTGTTGCTAATCGTCTGCTTCGCATGGATATAAAATTACACAGCACAAAGCAAAGGGGCCGCCTAACCGCTGCACCTTTGCCTGAGCCTGCTTATCTTATTGGTCGCCGAGTGTCGTTCTTAACGTTTCGACGTCTTTGTTAATCGCATCCGTCGCCTTTCGAATCGCCGAATTCACATCCAGCCCGTTGATGGCCAAATCCTCAGCCGCCTCCGTAAGGCGACTCGTAATTTCAAGTTCGTACGGATGGATATAGTGCTCCTGCAGCGGCTCGCCGATAAACACGTTTTGCACCGATTTGCCTTGAAGCACAGGAATGTCGAGACCGTACTCCTTCTCCAGCTCAGGATTAATAACGGCAGGCACCCGTCCGTTCCGGGCCAGGATCGTTTGCCCTTCGTCGGATAAGATTTCGGCAATGACCTGGAACGCCTCATCCTTATGCTTGCTTTGGCTGTTAACGGAGAGGGAATGAATTTGAGCCTCTCTCGTTTTGCCAAGCTGGTCGCTAAAGTTCGGGGCCGGCGCGATGTCCCAGTTAAATTCGACGCCTTGCTGCCTCAGCTCCTCGAGCGGGCCGACCATATTCGCAAGCCACGTCACGCGCATGCCGATGACCTGATCCTTCATAAACTGGTCGCGCCCCCAGTTCCACGTATTGTCCGGCGTCACATAACCTGGAATTTCAAAAATCCGCTTGTTCAGCTCGAAGACGCGCAGCCATTCCTGCGTATCCAGCGCCGCATTGCCGGTCTCGCGATCCACATACGAGAGCCCAAGGCCCTTGGAGAGGCCCGTTAAGTTATCGACCGATAATCCGATATAATGTACGCCGTTCTCGGTACGGGTCAGCTTGGCTGCGATCTCCAGCACCTCATCCCACGTCAGCTGCTTTTCGTCCGGGTACGATACGCCAAATTTATCAAAAATATCTTTGTTATAATAGAGAACATGTTGATTGGCATTGAACGGGATCGCATAAATCTCACCGCCCTTGTCCTTCGTAATGTCCTTGATGTAATCATATAAAATCGGCTTAATCCGGCTTTCGTCAAAATTGTGGCGCTTAATCAGCTCCCGCAAATCCTCATAGGCTCCTGTACGGATGATCCGTTGATGGGAGGAGGAAGAGGAATAAATAATGTCCGGCACATGCGTGGACAGCACCTCCTCATTCGTCGTTGTGGCCGCCGGCGTAATCCGCTCAATGGTCACATTCGGGTATTTTTTCTTAATGGGATCGGCGATTAAAGTGTTGAATTCCACATCGGGGAAGGTACCGCTCGTGCTAAAAAAGGTTAACGTCAGCGGCTCGTCTCCAAGCTTCTTGAAATCCGCCTGCTGCGTTTCTGCTGGTTGATCGGTTGACGTATTTTGCGTGCTGTCTCCGCTCGTATTTGCCGGAGCATTGCTTTTGCCCGCGCATGCCGTCACCATGGTAAGCAAGACTAGTATAATGAGGCCAAAAGTAAATTTCTTCATATTCTGTTTCTCTCCCCTTCGTATGCTGCTGCTTCGATTTATCTAACTTTAATGTCTATCCTATCCAGCTGTTTGATGTGTTAAAATACGGCCTTGCTCTCGTACCGTATATTTTCCGGCCGCTTCAAACCTAGGTTCTCACGCAGCGTTGCTCCCTCATATTCCGTGCGGAACAGCCCGCGGTTTTGCAGCTCCGGAATGACCTGATCGACAAAGGCCGTAAGGCCTCTCGGATAAATTTGGGGCATAACGTTAAAGCCGTCCGCTGCACCGTTCAGAAACCAGGTCTCGATCACATCGGCCAGTTGAAGGGGCGTTCCCGTAAATGTAAAATGCCCTCTAGCTCCCGCCAAACGGTTAATGAGCTGCTTCAGTGTCAAATGCTCATGGCGAACGAGATCGAGTATCAGTTGATGGCGGCTTTTGTTGCCATTCACCTCGTCGGTTTCCCGAATACCCGCAAGGGAAAGCGGCTGATCCAGCGGATAATCAGATAAATCGATGCCAAGGCGCTCAGATAACCGCCGAATTGCTCCGTCTTGGTTCACATACTCGAACAGCTCGTTTTCAATTTCGCGCGCTTGCTCCTCCGTATTGGCAAGAATCGGGCTAATCCCCGGCAAAATTTTCAGTTCAGCGGCTGTTCTGCCATATTTGGGGAGCCTGCCTTTGACATCCGCATAGAAGGCTTGAGCGCTTTCTATGCTCTGATGGGCGGTAAAGATAACCTCAGCCACCTTTGCAGCGAATTCCTTGCCACTCTCCGAGGAGCCCGCTTGCACCAGCACCGGATAGCCTTGCGGGGGACGCGCAATATTGAGCGGGCCTTTCACCGAATAATATTTGCCTTTGTGGTTGATCGTATGGACTTTGTCCTTCAGCACAAGAGTGCCCGTTGCCTTGTCATTAACAACCGCCCCGTCCTCCCAGCTGTCCCAAAGCTGCTTGGCGACCTCGACGAACTCATCCGCCTCTTCGTAACGCAAAGCATGGTCCGGGTGCTCCTCCCTGCCGAAGTTATGGGCAGCCGATCCAGCGCCTGTTACAATGTTCCAGCCCGCCCGGCCTTTGCTGATATGATCGAGAGAAGCAAATTTGCGCGCAACATGAAACGGTTCGTTATAGGTTGTGCCGACCGTCGCGATCAATCCGATATGCTTCGTTCTGCTGGCAAGCGCAGCGAGCTCCGTGAAGGGCTCCAGCTTGTTGGACCGTCCCGAATAGCCATCCGCCAAGAAGACGGAGTCCATTAGGCCGCGTTCTGCCGTCTGTACGATTTGCAGCACGTGCCGGAAATCGAGATTACGGTCCGGCTGGGCCTCCGGCAGCCGCCAAGACGCCTCGTGATGGCCGGTCCCGAACAGAAAGGCATTAAGGTTAAGCCTGCGCTGAGCTTGACTCATTTTCATTCCCCTTTTCTGAAGCATGATATTAATTCCATCGCTTGGCTTTTACTCGATCGTTTGCTTACTATTCAATCGCTTAGCTTCTGCTCGGTCGTTTGCTTACAATTAATCACTTAGCTTATGGTTGGGCGTTTGCTTGATTTCAGTCGTTTGATCACTCGCCAATCGTCGTTTTCAACGTCTCTACATCCTTATTGATCGCATCAGTCGCTTTGCGGATAGCCGAATTGACATCAAGCCCATGGATGGCAAGATCCTCCGCCGCCTCGGTCAAACGTACGGTAATGCTGGATTCGTAGGGATGGATGTAATGCTCTTGGATCGGCTCGCCAATGAATACATTTTGAACCGTTTTACCTTGAAGAACGGGAATTTCAGCGCCGTAGTCCTTCTCCAGCTCCGGATTAATGATCGATGGCACGCGGCCGTTTTTCGCAATAATTCGTTGTCCCTCATCCGATAAAATTTCGGCGATGACCTGAAACGCTTCATCCTGATGCGGGCTTTGGCTGTTGATCGCGATGGAGTGAATCTGTGCTTCCCTCGTATTGCCCAGACGATCGCTGAAGTTCGGAGCCGGCGCGATATCCCAGTTAAACTCCACGCCCTGCTGGCGAAGCTCCTCGAGCGGTCCAACCATATTGGCCAGCCAAGATACTCGAATGGCAATATTCTGATCCTTCATAAAATGGTCCCGTGTCCAGTTCCACGTGCCGTCCGGCGTCACGTAACCTGGTATTTCTAAAATTTTCTTCTGCAGCTCGAACACGCGCAGCCATTCCGGGGTATCGAGCGCTGCCTGGCCAGTCTCGCGGTTAAGGTAAGGAATGCCCAGCGACTTGGATAGGCCTGTTAAATTATCAACGACGAGTCCGATATAATTGACACCGTTCTCAGTTCTTGTCAGCTTCGTTCCGAGCTCGACCGCCTCATCCCATGTCAACTGCTTCTCGGTCGGGTAGGGCACGCCAAATTTATCAAAAATATCCTTGTTATAGTACAGAACATGCTGGTTAATATTGAACGGCAAAGCGAGCACTGCGTCACCCTTGCCCTTCGTTATGTCCTTGATATAGTCATAGCCAATCGGCTTCAGACGGCTTTCGTCAAAATGATGCTTTTGAATCAGCTCTCTTAAATCCTGATATACACCCGTACGAATGACACGTTGCTGCACACTGCCGAAAATGATATCGGGCACATGCGTGGACAAGACCTCTTCTGGCGTCGTGGTTGCAGCCGGTGTAATGCGTTCGATCGTTACGTTCGGATATTTCGCATGAATGGGACCCGCAATCATCGCCTCGAACTCCACATCGGTAAAGGTAGCTCCCGTCGAATAAAACGTCAGCTTCAGCGGCTCATCGCCAAGCTTCTTGAAATCCGCTTTCTCCGGCGAGCTGCTTTCTGTAGCAGACGTTTCGGTTGCGGCGTTCGTGCTCGCTGGAGCGTTATTCCCTCCTCCGCAGGCAGTAACCAGCACAACCATTGCTAATAAAGTAATAAAAGACCCTAACTTCCCCATCCTATATCCTCTCATTTCTGTATTTTAATTTTGCCCTATGCTAGATAGGCTCTAACTAAGTCGAAATTGATAACGAACCCGGTTATCTGCTTTCATTTTCTAGTCTGCTGTTTGAAAGAATGCGAATTAGATGGAGAATAAACTTACGCATTAATGCTGAAAAGATCTAATAGGGGTGACGTTTGGCTAGCCAGACCAGCCCTTGCCGCTCAGTTCGCTCCAAACTGCTTGATTTATCTTCTTTTTTATACCTACTTCTCAGAAAATCAACCTTTGCCGTCCATCTAAAGCCACCTACCCGATTAGAACTACTTTTTAGATCTAGATAAGTTGAACTAACGATTTACGGTTTGGGCGCTGCGTGAACAGATCATCTTTACGATCACGGTTGCAGCCAGATTCTTTAATTTCATATGAGTAGTAAAAGTAATATTAAGACCGCAACAGCGAACACTTCGTTTCTCTACACCGATCTTCTCGCTTCGCTAAAACTTCATCTTTAAGTTTAACTTTCCCCTCTCCACAAACCACCAGTTTGCCGTCCATTTAGAGACACCCAGCTCGATTAGATCCACTTTTAGATCCATTTCTCCCTATTGAGCTATTTCAGATCAATTAGATCTACAATCCAGATTAATTTCACTAGAAACTACCATTTTCCCGCCCTTTTGGAGCCAACTAGCTCAGTTAGATCTACTTTTTAGATCTATTCCATCCAGATCGGCCATTTTTGACGAAATAGATCTATAATTTAGATCTATTTCTCAAAGAACAGCACTTTTGCACCAGTATAGAGCCTGCCAGCTAAAGTTTAAGCATTCTTCGTGCAGGGAGCGCCACTAAGAGCCATAACGGTTAAAAGCTGTTTCTTCCACTCGTCGATTTCAGAAAAAATCAGTCTACAAATTAAATCTTCATCTTCCGTATCACGAATTATCGGTCAATCAAATCATTCATTTAGATCTAACATTTAAATCTATTTCCCCTCACTCGCACATGCCCGACCACTCAAAATTATATATTTAAACCAAAAGTTCAAACTATACAGATTGCTGAAGATGCCGCGTGTTCGCGGGCCTTCTTAGGCCCAGGCTCTCGCGCAAGGTCGCTCCTTCGTACTCGGTGCGGAACAGGCCGCGGTTTTGCAGCTCAGGTATGACCTTGTCTACAAAGATTTCTAGCCCCGTCGGGAAGAGCTGCGGCAAAACATTGAAGCCATCGGCTGCGTGATTCAGGAACCAATTCTCAATAAGGTCCGCCGTTTGCAGCACCGAGCCCGTAAATGTGATGTGGCCGTGGCCGCCATTGCTGCGATAGAGCAGCTGCCGTATCGTAAAGCCTTCCCTGCGCGCCGCATCAAGAATGACCTCCTGCCGGCTGCGGATGCCGTTGAATTCCTCGGCAGGCTTGGCTTTGTCCAGCGGCACCGGGGCGTCCAGCGCATAATCATTGAGATTGACCGTAAACCTCTCGGAAAGGTCATCCAACGCCCGCTTCGTATCCACAAAGGAATGCAACTCTTCTTCCAACTCTCTCGCCTCAGCCTCCGTATCTGCAACGATCGGTGCCAGCCCCGGCAAAATAACAAGCTCGTCAGCGCTTCTGCCGTACTTGGCCAGGCGGGATTTTACGTCGCTGTAAAATTCACGCCCTGCGTCAAACGTTTGCTGCGCGGTAAAAATAACCTCCGCCGTCTTCGCCGCCAGCTCCTTCCCCTGCTCGGAGGAGCCTGCCTGCACGAGCACCGGATAGCCCTGCGGCGGGCGCGGGATGTTGAGTGGTCCCTTCACGGCATAGGTATGACCTTTAAAGTTGATCTCATGCACCTTACTTGCGTCTACTAATTTTCCAGCCTGCTTATCAAAAATAAGTGCGTCAT
Source organism: Paenibacillus luteus (assembly GCF_006542765.1). Lineage (GTDB taxonomy): Bacteria > Bacillota > Bacilli > Paenibacillales > Paenibacillaceae > Pristimantibacillus > Pristimantibacillus luteus. Next base: position 98,628 of record NZ_SKCD01000013.1, on the reverse strand, counting down.
CCTCCCAGCTGTCCCACAGCTGCTTGACGACCTCGACGAATTCCTCACCCGTCTCGTACCGCTCCGCATGCTCGGGATGTTCGTCCCGGCTAAAGTTGTGGGCAGCGGAGCCAGCCCCCGTCACGATGTTCCAGCCAGCCCGGCCTCCGCTAATATGGTCCAATGAAGCGAACTGTCTCGCAACATGGAACGGGTCGTTATATACCGTGCCCACGGTTGCTATCAAACCGATATGCTCCGTGACTGACGCCAGTGCAGATAACAGCGTAAACGGCTCCAGCTTGCTGCCGCCTCCTGCATAGCCGTCCGCCAGAAAGATCGAGTCCAGCTTGCCGCGCTCAGCGATTCTTGCAAGCTGGCCCAAGTAATCAATGTCCAGCTCCAGCTCTGGATGAGCATCCTCATGCCGCCATGCTCCCGCATGATGCCCAGTTGCCCTCAAAAATACATTTAAATGAACCTTACGATTAACCTCGCCCATTATAAGTACACCTCTTTTTTCGAGTGGTTGGAGTCGTTGGTGGAGTGGTTGAAGTCATTGGAAAATCTGGCATTCTCCGGCCTCGCAAGTCCCAGGTTGCCCCGAAGCGTCTGCCCCTCATAGGAGGTGCGGAACAAGCCACGGTTTTGCAGCTCTGGAATGACCTTGTCTACGAAACGCTCCAGGCCGCTCGGATAAATCTGCGGCATAAGGTTAAAGCCGTCGGCAGCCCCGCCGTGGAACCACTTTTCGATTTCATCCGCCAGTTGCAGCGGCGTACCCGTGAAGGTAAAATGCCCCCGCGCGCCAGCTAGCCGGTTAATGAGTTCACGCAGTGTCGGCTTCTCCCGTTCAATCAAATCCAGAATCAGCTGGTGCCGGCTCTTCATGCCGCTGACTTGTTCCGTCAGTAGAGCCCCCTCTGCAGTTACCCGGTCGTCTAAGCTATGATTCGATAAATCGATACCGAGGCGGGAAGACAGCCGCTTAGTCGCCCCCTCATGATCAATTAACTGGAACAACTCCTCCTCAATCTCCTGAGCTTCTGCCTCCGTATCCGCCAGGATCGGACTCAAGCCCGGCAGTACTTTCAGTTGATCCGCCGTGCGCCCGTATTTCGCCAAGCGGGATTTCACATCCCCATAAAATGCTTGCGCCTCCTCGAACGTAAGCTGCGCGGTAAAAATAACCTCGGCCAGCTTAGCGGCAAAATCCTTGCCGGTCTCCGACGAGCCGGCCTGGACAAGCACCGGATGGCCCTGCGGTGGACGCGCAATGTTCAGCGGTCCTTGAACAGCATGGTGCTTGCCCGTAAAGTCGATGGTGTGAACCTTGGCCTGATCGATCAGAATGCCGTTAATTTTGTCATTGCGGACCGCGTCATCCTCCCAGCTGTCCCACAGCTGCTTCACGACTTCCACAAACTCCTCTGCCGATTCATATCGCTCATGATGCTTGGGGTGCTGCACTCTGCTGAACTGTTCTGCCGCGGGACCAGCGCCCGTAACGATATTCCAGCCGGCCCGGCCTTTGCTGATATGGTCCAGCGAAGCAAATTTACGGGCTACATGAAACGGCTCGTTATACGTCGTCTCCACCGTTGCAATCAGTCCGATGTGCCGAGTAGATGCTGCCAGCGCTGACAACAGCGTGAACGGTTCTAAGGAGCCCGAATGTGCCCAATAGCCGTCTGCCAGAAACACAGAATCGAGCAAGCCCTTCTCCGCAATTTGTGTCAGCTTTACATAATGATGAATGTCCACGCCGCGCTCCGGGCTTGTATCCGCATGCCGCCAAGATGCCTCATGATGACCCGATGCCGCCAAAAACGCGTTCAGATTAAGCTTTCGTTCCGATCCTCCCATAACGCTTCTCCCCCTAAAGCCCTATTGGTCTTTCCAATCCAACACCGCCGTCCGCCTGCTTCCCTCTCTAGCAAGGTGAAACGGCTGTAGCCGTCCTTTGGCGGCTCAGCGCGTTTCATTCCGAGAAATGTAGAGAAGATTAGCAAAATGACATATTTTCCTATAGTTCAAAAAAAATAACCAGAGCTGCCCTAAGGCAATCTCCGGCTATCCGGTCGATAATATCCAAGTAAAAAGATGAAATTAGATGGTTTTATATCAGTGGAATGAATTTAACACCTTCTTGAAAATCTGTCAATCTTTTTAATCCCCTTTTAAACCCCTATTCCACCAGTCCGGTCCGCTCCACCCCTTCGATAAACCAGCGCTGGGCAAATAAATAGACGACGAGCAGCGGCATGATAATCAGGAAGGACGCAGCCATTTTGATCGCTTCCGCATAAACCGTTATTTCTCCTGCGCCCTCGGCCAGCTTCATTTCGCCAGCCATTCTGGCAAGCGTAATCGATAGGGGAACGTTCTCTGCTGTAAACATAAACAGCGATGGGAAATAGAAGTCATTCCAGTTCCAGACAAACGAGAACAAGACGACCACTACCGTTGCCGATCTTGAGATCGGGAACATGACGCGGAAAAACATGCGGAACGGTCCCGCTCCGTCCATCCTTGCGGCCTCGTCCAGCTCTTTAGGAAGCGTCGAGTAGAAGGCCCGATAAATAATAACGAACATCGCGCCCTTCAATCCATGCCCGAATAGAGCCGGCACCACCATCGGCAAAAAAGTATTAAGCCAGCCAAACTCCTTAAACAGCATGATCGACGGCAAAATCGTAATTTGCGGCGGCATAATGAAGGTGAACAGAAGCAGCGCGCCCCATACTTTCTTGAATGGGAAATCCAGCCGCGCGAAGGCATAACCTGCAATCGCGCAGGAGAACACCTGCAGCACCGCAACCGAGGAAGCGAGCGAGACGCTGATCAGAAAGCTTTTGCCGTAGTTCAGCATTTCGCTTGCATGCTGGAGATGCCCGAGAAATATCGTTCTCGGCACCCAGATCACGGTGGGGTCCAGTATGTTTTGCGCATCCTTCACCATCGTTGTCACCATGTACAGAATCGGCTTGATATAAATGAAAGCAACGTTAATCAGGATGACATAAACAAACAATTTAAAGAGTAATCCCTTGTCGATTTCAGCGCCTAGAAGCCGATATTTGACGGCATCCAGCCCCCGGCGCAGCTTATCGTCCGAATAAAGCCTTGCAACGGTTTCATTGCCTCTTTTCACTATTTTCACGGTGTTTCACCTCACTTTCCTAGTTATCGTTTTCCTGACAGCGATTTGTCGACCCGGCTGTAAATAAACAGTGTCACGAGCACGAAGGTGAGAATGATCGTAAAATAAATCCATGCGAGCGCACTGGAGCTGCCGTAATTGCTTGTGTTCACGCGGCTCACGATCGGGTTGGAAGGGAACGTAAACAGATCAACCACCGTGTACATTAGATTCAGGAAAATATACGGAACGAGACCCGGAAGCGTAATTTTCCAAAAGGTATTCCACGGCCCTGAGCCGTCAATGCGTGAAGCCTCGTATACCGATGCAGGCAGCGTCTGCCTTCCCGCGAGGAAGATCAAAATCTGGACGCCCGAGTACCATAACACGAGCACAAACGAGCTCATGACCTTCTCGATCGGAGCCGCCCAGGCGCCAGGCACATATTCCTGCAAATAATAATCGATCCGGAGCGTTTCCATAATGCTGAGCGAGCCTTCCCCCTGCGCGATAAACTCCTGCACGATTTGGCCGGAGGAGAAAATGACCGGCAGGAAGAAGATTACCCGGAACAGCGTTCGGCCGGGAAACCGCAAATTAAGCAAAATCGCAACTAAGAGCGAGAAGACAAGAATGATCGGAATCATCATCGCCGACTCCCTCAGAAACGGGAACAGCTCCTCATAGAGCAGGCTTCCGTTCGCAATTAGGATCTCCCGATAATGATTCAAACCGATAAACGTGTAATTCACGCTGCTCACCGTAATTTTAACCTGATGAAAGCTCATATACAGCGAATACCCCAGCGGGAAGGCGACAAATACAAGAAAGCCAAACACCCATGGCGCAATAAACAATGAGCCCTCCAGCTTCCTCAGCGTCGTATTCTCCAGCTTTCGGCTAAATTTCATGGCTTTGTCCCTCCTTTAATGACCGCATAGTCTTTTGCCGGAACGAATACGCCATTCTGGTTATAATCCGTTTCATTATAATTGACGATAATCCGCTTGCCGCTGCTGTACGCCGTTTCTTTCACTTTAGGGGCAAGCGTCCGGTGTTCCGTAATGAACTCGCTCTGCACATCTCCCAGCGCTTCATTCGTTTTCGCATATTCGGCGCTGATCCGGTCGAGCCAATCCTTATAATTCAGGCTGTAATACCATAAGGAATACGATTTTTTCAAATCGTCCGCAGCGTCGCCGCTAAGCACGTAGGCCGGATACGCGCCATATTCGATGCTCCGCAAAAACTCATCCTCGAACTCATCGCGTAAATTTGACCATTCAAGCGTATAGGTTCGCAAACCGTGAAGCACGATCTGGGCGAAAGGAATTTCTTCACTTATAAATACGTCATACGAATAATCGTCCGATAGCCGGTGAACGTGATCAATTTGACCGAGTGCGTAAAAGTTGACGTTATTTGCCGCAAGCGAGCCGAGCGCTTCCTTGCTCTTCTCCAGAATACTGCTCTGAACCGCAACAACATCCGCACGGCTAGCCTTGTAACGGCTGTTGAAATCCGTATTCACCTGCTGGCCGATGCTATCCTCGTAATAGATACCGTCCGCGCCGAGGCTCTTGTAATCCTTCAGATCTCCTGCCACAACCTTCTCGTAAAATTTGGGACTGACAAACATAGCGGCATCCTGATCCTCATTGTTCTGCTCCTCGAGCACCGTTCCCGCCAAATTGCGCAAGCCGTCGCGCCGCCACCAGAAGCGGTCATCCCCGTTCGTATTCAGCGTGTAGTTTGCCGTGAGATACACAGGAATCTCACGCGTGTGGGCAAATGCAATAAAGCTTCTCATCCCGTCGTTCCCGCCAAGCCGCTTATCGACAGGAAAGTAGCCGCCATGCGTACTGTAGCCATCCTGCTGCCAGCCGGAGTAATGAATTTGCATATTGTGAATCCCGAGGCCATAAATCTGGTTCACAAGCTCCTTCGCCTCCGAAGTCGTCGTCGCTTTCAGATACGAATCGGCAAAAAGTCCCTTCTCGATGTCTGCCCCGACAATATCGACATACAGCGGAATATCCTTCTTCGGTTCCGCCAGCGGCTTCACGCCCTGCTCCTGAATTAAATAATTTCGGTATACCTCCGCCATTCCCGCATAATCGCTTTTATCCGGCGCGAGCGGGTAATAACGGGTAGCTCTCGCATCTGCCGCAAATTTCTCGCCGCTATAAGTGTAGAAGCCCTCACCGGTGCTTTTGCTGACGCTTTGGAAAAACCGCTTGCGGTATTGCCATTCCGTCGTCGCCCAGTTTGAGCGGCCTACCGCTCCGGAAGGCGCCGCGTATACGTTCGCGAATGCCTCTCCCTGCGAGATGACGGCAACAAACGCCTGCTCTCCCGACTTGATGCCGTAAACTGGCATGGCAATTCTTTGCCTGCCCGTATTCTCGTTATAATAGGAGAGGTCCTGACCATACACGCTCTCGTTATAAGTGAGCTGCGGCATGATGCGATTTTCCTTGAAATGAATGAGCGAGCCTGACCCGTCGGGCAATAGAATATAACCCTCCTGCCCAACTGACGGCTGGGCGCCAAATAATGGATACAGTTTAATGTTGAGCAGGCTTAAAGCGCCTTCCACGATTTCCGAATCGATAATTTTCGTCTCCACGTAGTCGCCCTGCAGGCTAACCTCAACCGGAATTTTGAACTGCACCTTTGGCAGCACAAATGTCACCTTAAAACCATTTTCGGTCACCTGAAAGTTTTCTAAATAGCCCTGGTTCTCGATCAAGCCCGCTGTGACCGACGAGGATTTATAATTTTTGGCGTTGACATATTCCACCATAACGGGTGATGAGAGATTATTTTTCCAGGTGGCTGGCACGGTCTCGTCCTGCCAGTATTGCGGATCGGGATACGAACGCCAAATGTTCCCTGTCGCTTTGTGAATAACCTGAAAATGACCGGAAGCCTTATTCGCAAGCAGCTTTAACGTATCCGATTCTCCGACAGCCTCAAATCCATTCTCAGCCGGAAGTCCCGCCTGGTAAGGGGCTGCTCCTTTGGCTTCAAACAGCCCCTCTTCAAGGGAGGCAACCTCCGCCTGATGATTCCAAAGGCCTGCAGCTGCAAGCGCCACATAGCCGATGCCTACCAGCAAGGCGGCGATGAACGCCAGCTTCGTTATGAGCTTAAAGTTAGGTTTGCGGGCCGTCATCGGATGATTACCTCCTGATACAAGGAATTAATAAAATTTACTAATTCGATGCTTAAACTGATTAAGATAAAAATAAGGATCACTATAATAGCTAACGCTAGCAGTGACAATACAATAATCAAAATTGCTTCAATAAACGTATAGTTGTGAATGCCCTGTACCATCCAGATCATGAGCAGCACGACCCACAGGACGATAACCAGCTTCAGAAAATGGAAGATAGCCAGCTCATTCAGCGTTAATACATTCGATAACAAAGTTACAGGTATTCCTATGAGAATAATCGGAAATAAGGCGTACGAACTGCTGTAAAATACGTCCCTGAACCTTCCTTCACCCCGAAGCAAGGAGCTGATTAAATAATTGGATACGACCCAGCCGAGCCAGATGCCTATGAATTGAACGGTGATTGGAAGCAAATCAATGCCTATATGTACAGCTGGGTTAAAAATAAAGCTGGTTCCTGCCTGCATATAGCCATAGGATGCTGCTGCCAGAAGGAATAAAATAATGCTGCTGAGAAAACCGGCTTTGTTCTCATAACGAATTGCATAAAAACCATCTACCGGATGTTTGATTAAATAGAACACATGCTTCAGCTGTTCGATCAGCAAGCGTCTCGGACGCGACTTCGCGCGCAGCTTTAAACTCCACTTCAGCTTTTTGGATAGCGCATTCCACAGCAGATAAGCAATTCCCACTGCAATCGCGATGTTCATAAGCAGGCCAAAATGGCTTTGAAACCATTTCAAACGGTTTTGCCAAAAGGAGTCCGAATAACCATTGACGACGCCTGCTTGATAAAACAGCTTTTCCGCTCGCGCATAATCCTCTTTCTTGTAGGCCGCCTTGGCAAGTCCAATCAAGGCTGGCGTATACTGCGCATTCAAGCGATGGACCTCGGTCCACAAAGGCTCGCTTTGCTCATATCTGCCTTCCTGCGTCAATTGATTCGCTTCATGAACTATTTGCCCGAACTCCGATAAGCGCAGTACCTGGATCAGGTTATTTACGCTGTCCAACACGAGCAGCTCGCCCTTTGAGTTACTGGCAATGGCCGCCGGCGTCTTGACGACCCCGGTTTTGGAAGTTGCCGTAATGACATCCCCGCCCCAGAAGAACAGCAAATTACCATTCAAATCATATTGGCTAATAATATTCCACACCGCATCGATGACCGTAATATTGCCAGCGGCGTCCACGGTTATGTCATTTAGCTGTGGACTAATGCCTCGCTGCGAATAATGAAAAAATTCACCGTAGGACTTCACAGGCTGCAGCGCAGCGAACTCTCCTTTGCCCGTTAGCTGATCCAACCCGGCGATGTTGAGCTTCTTAACTTGATCGGTTTGAATCTCCTTTGTAACGGTATAAATAAAGCCATTCTGGTCGATCGTTGAATTCGCAATGGCGCCTGGCAGCTTCCTCAGCTCCCGCTGGTACATTTCGCGTGTATAGACAAACCGTTTAAAGGCGTCGAATAAGGTAAACGGCACTTTGTTCGGTCCGAAGAAGCTGATGAAATCCCCTTCGGGGTCCAGCTGTACCAAGCCTTGATAAGCGCCTAGCGTCGTGACATAAATGAAGCCGCGTTTGTCCAAGATCAGATTTACCGGATCATACTTGAAGCCTGCCGGCAAATAGCTGGACTCGGGTCGACCGAATTCCTTCAACAGCTTGCCGGCAGCATCCAGCCTCACGACCCGGTTGTTGCCCGTATCCGCGACATAAATCTCCCCAGCCCGATCCACGTACAAGCCGCTCGGTTTCTTAAGCGGGCTTTCGCTAACCTTGATTTCCCGGACGAATTTCCCCTTCTCATCCAGATGAACAATCCGGTTATTTCCCGTGTCAGCAATATAAATGTGATCCTTCCCGTCCACAAAAATATCCTTGGGCTGATTTAACTGCAGCTGGGCCGTTTCCTCAGCGCTGGCCTCTTGGCTTGAATTCGCAGCATCCAGCGAACCCGTCGTTCCCGTACCGAGAATGCCGGCTGGAATGTAAGCCGCTTGCGTCTTCACCAGCTGTCCGAAGCCGTCCTTATAATAGGTTTCGTACGGTAACTGCGAGGCTGTCGCCTGCAAGCCGGGCCACGTTATGTAAATCGCCGCTATCAGGACCATGATGGCCGGACGAATCCGCAGCCTCCTGTTCTTCAAACGATTTCCCCCTCAATTATTTGATTCCCGAATGCGCCATCGTCGAAATCACCTTGCTTTGCAAAATAACAAAGAAAATTAAATTCGGCACCAGCATAATCAGGGCAGCTACGGCAGCCGCGCCTTGGCGCGCTACATTATTGGCCAAATTATTCGTCAGTGTCGATAAGAAAAACGGAAAGTTTTTCATCTCGTCGTCCTGCATGAACAGCATCGAGGTTTCCACGTTGCCCCATGAGTTCTGAAAGGCCAAAATGGCAACGGTCGCAATGGCCGGCATACACATCGGGATAACGATTCGGACAAATACAGTTAACTCATTAGCGCCATCAATCCGAGAGGCCTCCAACAGCGAATCGGGAATTTGATCCACGAATTGCTTCAGCAGGAAGACCGCGACCGGCAGAGCCAGCACCGGCAGTAAATGCCCCCAGTAGGTATTCATAATTCCCAAGTTGCTGACGACGAGGTATCTCGGAATTTGAATGACCTCCGGCGTGAACATCAGCATCAGGATGATGGTGGCAAAGATCCATTTTCGTCCAGGGAATGGATGTTTCGACAACGGATAAGCGCAAAGCGCGCTAACAATGGTTACGCCAATAACGCTCGCTGCCGAAATAAACAGGCTGTTAAACAAATAACGTGAAACTGGAACAATTGAATTCGAGGTCACCCAAAACAGCTCCACAAAGTTCTGAATGTTCGGCTCCTGCACAAAAAACTTGGGCGGATATATGAACAATTCATGATACGGCTTGAAGGCATGATTGAAGATATAAATAATCGGAAGAATCATAATGACGGACAACGCAAGCATGATAATATTGAATATGATTTTTACGGTTAGGCTCGATTGCTTCAGTTGTTATTCCTCCTTCGAACCGAACAATCCCCAGCTAAGCTTGTTCGCAAAATACATTAATAAAAGAAGAAACACGGAAATGGTCGCCGCATACCCCATCTCAAAGCGGATAAAGCCGTAATCGTTAATATGGTTGACGATCAAATGCCCCGCATACTCTGGCGTTGGGTTTTGCCCGGAAAGCTCGACGCCGATGGAGCCGGTCTTGAAGGTCGTAACAATCGCCATGACAGCGCCGAAGAGCATCTGCGGCTTCATGGACGGGATGGTGATGAACCACAGCTCCTGCAAATTATTTTTGATGCCGTCAATTTTCCCTGCCTCGTAGAGAGTCGTATCCACGTTGAGAATACCGGCAAGCATTGCCAGAAAGCCTACGCCCATGCTGGACCATAGCGTGACAACAATCATCGAGTTCATCAGCAGCTCTGGGCTGGTTACCCAAAGCTTCGGAATGTCGATAAAGCCGATTTTCAGCAAGAAGCTGTTCAAATAGCCGATTCGGTCTCCTGAGAGCAGCGGCAGCCAAATGATCGTCATCGCTATTCCTATCGTAAGGGAGGGCGTATACATCGCAAGCGCGACCCACTTGCGCAGGCTGCCGCGCAGCCTTGAGATAAGCCACGCCAGCAGAAACGCGGCGGCATAGCCGCCAGGCCCGACAATGACTGCGAATTTGAACGTATTCGGCAGCGCGTATTTCAAAAACAGTAAATCCTGCGCGATCAAATACTGAAAGTTGCTCCAGCCGATAAAACGCGGCGGCTCTATTCCGTTGTAATAGGTGAAGCTTAGTCCGACCGCCGCGAGAATTGGAATGACAATAAATAAGGCAAAGCAAATTAAGAACGGAGCCATAAACAAATAGGACACCCGAAAGGACCATAGCCTACTCCACATAACGGTCAATTCCTTCCCACGGCTGCTCAACAACCGGAATATCCAAGGCTTTCAGCTGCCGGCCCTGTTCGTCAATGAAGCCGAATTCCTGCTGCTTCCTCAGCAGTTCCCGGTTGATATCCCTCACTGCCTGCTCCAGCGAGGACATATAATTATCCGTCCTGACCACCGACCTGATCCAGGCATTATTCGTCTCGCGCTCGAGGAAATAACCGCCGGGCACATTCGGTATATCTTTATACCATTTCCACTGGTTCAAAATAACGTTCGCATCCTCCTTCTTCCAAGGCAGATTGGTGAAGGCTTCGACGTTAGCCGTATTCCAGCGGAAGGCTACGCCGTTAACGGCTTCCAGATCCGAGCCGTATTGCTCCTGCACCTCCGCGGAGAGCCACCATTTCAGAAACTGCCAAGCTTCATCCTTCTTCTTCGACTTGTCAAAGATGACGCCGGTTCTCTGTCCACCGCCAGCCCAGCGGCTAATCGTTCCGTCCGCCTGCTCCGTTCCGGGAATAAGTGCAATGCCCCAGCGGCTGTTGAGCTCAGGCGCCGCCGCCGACAGCTGCACGTACATGTTGTAATCGGATATCCCGATCGGCATCGTTCCCGTGCGGAAGTGCTGGTAGAAGCTCGGCACCTCTTTCTCCACGGCGTACGTATTGAACAAATCTGTCCACTGCTTGAATGCCCGGTAGGCTTCCGGCCGGTCGAGGCCTGATTTCACGCCGCCCGGCTCGTAGAATTCGACGCCGTTTTGATAAAAGAAATGAGTGAACTCCTTCGGATTAACGTAAAAGTTCATGAAATTTTGCTGCAGTGTAGGCAGCAGGTCATATACGTCATCCCAGGTTTGCGGAATATCCAGCCCTAAACGCTGCAAAATGTCCTTTCTATAATAGAGCACTTGGAACGACTGCGTTTCCGGCACGCCATAGTAGCCGCCATCATAATGAAGGGGAAGCCATGAGCCTGGACTAAACTGCGGATACAGCTGCTCAAAGTCCGGAAATTCGGACAAATCCTGCAGCGTCCCACGGATCGCATAATCGACTGGCAAATCCTGCGTTAAGCCAAGCGCAATGTCGGGCTGAACGCCCGCTGCGTTGGACATCAGCAGAAGCTCGGGATTCGGCAGTAGATTCACTTTCACTTCAATGCCCGTTTCCGGCGTAAAGGATTCGTCGGCAATTTGCTGAAGCTGGTCCACATAGTCTCGGCCCCGCTGCACCCAAACGTTCAGCTTCGTGTCATCCATTTCCTTCAAGCTGTCCCTTGCGTCGAACGAGTAGATAAAGTTCTGGGCTCCGCCCCATACGCGGTTAAAGAAGCTCGCTTCCATTTTGGGAGCGTCTTCCTTCTCTGGAATGATATACACCTCGTCAAGCTGCAGCGATTGCTTGAGCAGCGTATCGATAAACGTTCCGAACTTCTCTCGCATCGACGATATTTCTTCCACCTGATAAGGAATTTCCTCAGGCTTGCGCAGCAATGAGCGAATATCCTTCGCGGAGGTATCCAATCCTTGGCTGATCGAATCCTTATTGCCATTGGCCTTGACCAATCGCTTGGACAAATCCTCCATTACATCAGCCGCAAGCGCCATTTGATCGGTCAGGCCAGGGAAATCCTGATCCATGTTCCAAGTCCGGTTGCGGTCGATTGCCTTCTTCGTACTGGCTCCCGTTATCGTGCGCAAATCCCAGTCGATCGCATCCAAATGGGCAATCAGCTTCTCAACGTCGACAACAATGGATTTTACCTGCGACTGAGTAACCGCAAGCGACAACGTATGTTCACCTTTCTCCAGATTCAGGAGATATGGCTCTTTGTCTCCATCTTGCAATATGGTTCCGTTCCAGCCCGTGGAATAAGGAAAGCCATAGGCTAGAAATTCCTTGAACGGCACTTCTCCATCGATTCGAACCGTCCGATAGGACGTTTTCTGTGCGATTGTATTTTGCAATGCCCGAAATCCAATCTTATACAGCCCCGTCTCCGGCACCGTGAAGGACCATGTAATTTCCTGGTTTTGCTCAAGCCAACGCAGGCCGCCCACCGTGTTATAAATAATCCTTCCGGTATAGCGCGGCAAAGTTCGTGAGTTTTTGTCCGAAAACAGCTTGATCGCCGTATCATTTTTGTAAGCAAAATCTTCAGCCTGCAGGGTCAGCACCTCCCCTGTAATGGAAGGGACATCCCTCTGCACAGCCGCCACTTCTTCATAGGAGGGGATCGGTTTGCTTGGAACCAGCTCTACTTGCTCGATTGCAACAGGATCAAAGCCCTGCAGCCGGATCGTATGCAATCCCTCTGTGAAATGCCATTGCAAAGGCTGCGCATATGCCCCTCCGGAATCAATGAAGGGCTTTTCGCTCCAGCCCGATACATCAATGGAGCGCGGACGAATCTCATCGCCATCCGAATTTTTTAATATGGGACGGACATCCTCCCAGGTTCGGTATAACGAGATCGAGGAGGCTTCCCTAAATGGCTTCTCTCCATCTACAGTCACTTCCCACTGAATCGGCCCCTTCCTGCCAACATCCTTAAGAGGGTTGTAGGACACATGAATCTCATACAGCGCACTCTCTGCAACGTCAACTTGATACTCAACCCACCCTGTATTTGTCGTATTCCATAGCAGTACATTGGATTTGCCTTCATATTCGCCTGCCTTAATCTCTTCCGCATTTGACACGAGAGAGGGACCTGCACCTTCCACTAGGACGGACTTAGTCGCATTCTGAATCCCCTGTGCCTGCCAATTGGCCAGCGCCTCGTTGAAATAAGGATCTGTCTCGTAATTAAATGTAGCAATCAGACCCTCATAATTGACAGCCTCCGCTTTCTCTCCCGATACCGTATTCACCGCTGCTCCTGATGAGAGCAGCAATGCTGTCATTAATAGACTTCCGCCAAACCATAACCATTTCCGTTTGTTATTCATAACGAGCAGCGGCCTCCCTCCTTCGAACCTGTTAACTCATTCCGCAAACCTGACCCCGGTATCCTTATGGAAAAAATGGGCCTTCGATACATCCAGCTCAACCTTGACCTTCTCGTTATCAGAGAAGCGGTTGTCCGGGTCCACACGGGCTATAAGCGGCTTTTCCTGTCCGATATCCAGATAGAGAAAGCGGTCCGCTCCCATCAGTTCATTATCGATATAGGTTCCTGTAATGATCGTCTCGGAAAATAGCCCTTCCAGCTTTACATTTTCCGGCCTTATACCTAATATCACCGATTTGTTTACTTGGTTATTCGTGCGCAAAATATCCTCGGTTGCTTCATTAATTTTCAACACAAAACGGTTCGTATGGAATTCCAGCTTTCCTTGCGGGTTCTCCTGCACGCGCCCTTGAATGAAATTGATCTGCGGCGAGCCGATAAAACTGGCGACAAACGTATTAGCCGGCTTGGAATAAATAAGCTCCGGCGTGTCGCATTGCTGGATGACGCCACCTTTCATGACGACAATACGATCCGCCATCGTCATCGCTTCCACCTGGTCATGCGTAACGAAAATAAAGGTCGTGCCCAGCTTCTTGTGCAGCTTGGTAATTTCCATCCGCATCGTCACCCGCAGCTTCGCATCCAAATTGGAAAGCGGCTCATCCATGAGGAACAGCTTCGGATCACGCACGATAGCCCTGCCGAGCGCTACCCGCTGGCGCTGTCCGCCGGACAGCTCCTTCGGCTTGCGGTTCAGGTAAGGCTCGATTTCCAATATCCGGCTGGCGTTCTTCACCGCCAAATCAATCTCATGCTTGGGCAGCTTGCGCATCCGCAGTCCGAACGCAATATTTTCGTAAACGCTCAGATTTGGGTATAGGGCATAGTTCTGGAATACCATTGAAATGTCCCTATCCTTGGGCGGGAGCTTGTTGACGAGTTGGTCCCCGATATAGATTTCACCCTCGGATATATCCTCAAGGCCAGCGATCATTCGAAGCGTCGTCGATTTGCCGCAGCCGGAAGGTCCAACAAAAACGATAAATTCCTTATCCTGAATCTCTAGCTGGAAATCCTGTACGACCGCGTGCTTGTCTTTGCCATAACGCTTATAGAGATGTTTAATGGTCACTCCCGCCACAATACAGCCTCCTATCCAAACTTTAGTCCATAAAAAAAACGAGGATATCATGTCATGCTCTGATATCCTCCATTGAAACGGTAGAATGTATGAAATTGTAAAATTAGCTGAGCACCGATTCCTTCGCCTGATGCAGTTGGGAGAGCGCCTCGTCAGCCTTAGCCAGCTCTTCCGGGCTTAAGCGCTCGTGCCAGCTTTTGGCCGCTTCCGTAATATGCTCCGGCTTCGATGCCCCTAAAATAGCCGATGTAATGCCAGGACGGCTAAGCACCCATGACAAGGCGTACTGCGCCTGGGTCAAGCCCCGTTCTACAGCCAGCGGCTGAATAGCCTCTGCCACGTTAATCGCATTTTTCTTCAGCAGCTCCTCCAGCCTCGGCTCGCCTGATGCCAGACGGGAGCCTTCCGGCGGCGCTTCGCCTGCTCGGTACTTGCCTGAGAGCACGCCTCTGCCGAGCGGACTGTAGACGATGACGCCAACCTCCTCCGACTGGACAAATGGTATAATTTCCTTCTCAATCTCGCGTGAGATCAGGCTGTATTCCGGCTGCAGGCTCTCGAAGCGGTGCAGGCTGTGCAAAGCGCTTATTCCATGCGCTTTCGCAAGCTGCCATGCGGCAAAGTTGGAAGCGCCTATGTATCTTACTTTGCCTTGGCGTACAAGATCATCGAGTGCGCGAAGCGTTTCCTCAAGCGGTGTCTCCGGATCGAAGCGATGTACCTGATAAAGGTCCAAATAATCCGTCTTCAACCGCTTCAAGCTGTCCTCTACCGCTTTGTAAATATGGTAGCGACTTTGTCCAGCGTCATTTACGCCGATGCCGACTCTGCCATGCACTTTCGTCGCCAATACAATATCCTGCCTTCTTTCCTTTAGCAGGTTGCCAAGAATTCGCTCGGATTCGCCTTCGCCATATACGTTTGCCGTATCGACGAGATTAATGCCCTGATCCAGCGCCAAATCCAAAATCGTAGACGAAGCCTGCTCATCGATCCATCTTCCAAAGGCCATCGTTCCAAGGCTTACCTCCGATACCTTCAGCCCTGTCCTTCCTAATTTGCGGTATTTCATGATTTCATTCCTCCTGTAGGGTTCATATTAAAATACAAAAAACCGGAGACATTGTATCGAAACAAGTCTCCGGTTATCCGGTCGATAAATCCATTATTCACATCGAAATAATATGTTTTAAATCATACGTCTGCTGCTGACCGATGTCAATCGCTAGTTTCATGAAGGGACAACCTCTCAATAAGCGGCAAGAATACTTCTCTCTGGCCCAGCTTGGCTTGCCGCAAATTGGCTTAGCTCGACGATAAGCTTACCTTTTCCAAATGACAAAAATTTGCGTTCCTCTGCGGTCTGCGATTGCTGCATGAGCTCCAAAAACTGAATAATCAGCTTCCTTCTGCGCCTGATTTCGGGATATCCGTTATCGAATAACCATTGATCAATCGTATTATAGCTGCCGCGGTTCAACCGATAGGTTTGCAGACAATAATGATGGAAGGCCAGATCGGGCCACTCATAAACACTAGCATTCTGATCACTCTTCATCCGCTTGCTCATTACCTTTGCTTCTTAACCGCAGAAGATGATTTCTCGGTATCATAGCGACTGCGTTCTGTACGGTCAATTTGTACGATTTGGCCATTATGAATCGTAATTTGAACGATGCCATATTGCACGCCTACCAATTGCTCTTTAATACGTTGCAGCCATTCGTCAGCAACCTCAACAGTTCGGGACATAGTCAACATCCTCTCAAGAGTTATGTGTGTGAAACCAGTCAGACCTTTCTATCAAAAAAACATAAAAGAAGGCGCACGCCAACCGATTCGGCATTCGGTTGGCATGCGCCTCCAGTTTTCCAGTGAGCGCGAATTGCAATAAAATACAGCGGTAGTTATGCCATTATTTTGTATGCAATTTTCACTTCTTTATTTCCGACTAATTCAATAGGATAAATTAAATTTAACATGTTGTTTTCCATTCGTCAATACTTATTGCGGCTCAATTTCTGGATCAAAACGGTAATCAAAGAAGAAATCGGCTTGCCCGTTAGGATCCATCGCCCCATTGTCATTCAAACCATTTACTCTTAACCAAAAGCCTGTAATCGGCAGTTGCTCACTGGTTATCGCAACAACTCGGTTTTCCTCCATTGCATATTTCTCGGAGTCCTTGATCGCATAGGTTGTGAATCCGTCTCCTTTGGCCGAAAACGCGTAATAAGGGAATTTAGTCCGAGCAACCAGGAACAGACACAGAACAAAGCCTAGCGGTAGTTTCCAGCCATTTAAAGATAAATAAAAAGCGCCAAGAAAAGAGAAACCCAGCAGCTTATAATATAAGCCGGTTTCTTCTTCCTGACGCTTTCGATACAACAAATACAAGCTAACAAACAAACCAATGATTCCAAGCAACCAAATCCAAACCAACAACCACACACCTCCAAGATCATTCAAGCCTCTTGTAGGTTACCATATTTAGGATTAATCTGGTAGTTTCGCTTTGTGTAAAGCTATGCTTGGATCACTCACGACTTCGCAGTCATTTCCTTCAGCTCGGACAGCAATTGATCCAGCTGGGCATACTCTTCGACCATCGTGTGAATTTTGATATCCTGCGTTTCCATACTCGCATGCACTTCTTCCACCGAAGCCATATTCTCTTCTGTTGTTGCAGCGATATTGACCATTTCATCCGCCATGTTCGCATAACGCTCATGCAGCTCATTCGCGGAGCTGCCTACCGTATCCGAATGCTGCTTCACCAGCTTCGTGTTTTCGTTAATGCGTTCAATTAGCTGCTGTGCTTGAAGAGCAACATCCCTGCTCGTCGTTACCGCTGCTTGACCATTCTCCACCTGCTCATGAACAGCAATGATTTGCGAACGGATGCCAGTCAAAATTTCCGCAATCTCATTCGTCGCTGTTCTCGAATTGTCCGCAAGCTTTCGAACTTCGCCGGATACGACCGCAAAGCCTCGTCCATGCTCTCCTGCACGCGCCGCTTCAATCGCAGCATTAAGCGCAAGCAGATTCGTTTGCTCGGCGATATCGCTAATCGTGCTCACGATTGAGCTGACACGATCATTCTGCTCATTTAGCTGCGCCATCATGTTAACCGTGTGATCAATTATCGACCGAACGCTTTCCACCTCAGCTGACAACGCTGCCATCTGCCCGCGGTTTTGCAGCGTCAGATCGGCATTCTCATCCGAATATTGCTGCAGTAGCCCCGTTCCTTCGAGCAATTGCTTAACCGAACTGTCAATGATCTGCGTGGATTCGCTTATCGTTAGAATGTTGCCCGTCTGCTTCTCAATCGCAGCTGACATTTCGGAGAAGGTAGCCGTTACCTCTTTGGATATTTCGCCCGTAGAGCGAACCGTTGTCTGCTGGCTGTTGCTGAACTCGGTCAAGACAATGATCGAGGATTTCAGCTTCGCCAGTAGCGACTCGGCCATATCCTTTGAAGCTAGCGCCTCGCGCTGTTTATCTGTTACTTGGCGCTGGAGCTTGCCGCTAAAGCTCGCTGAGAAGGCAAGCGCAACGGTTGCAAACGTTAGATACAAGAACAAATAAACAAGCGTTTCATTCGGAAAAAGTTTAGGCTGTAGTACAGGATCAAGGAATAGATAGGTGCTTAGTGCCGCTCCCAAAACTCCTGTTAAAACAATGGGGCGATAATCCGCGTACAACGTTATAATAGCAAGATTGACATAAACCAGAAAATAAGTGCTCACGATCGGATTGGGATCCGATACAATTAATAGAGTAACGATGATCGTCAATATAAAAGGTACAAAGTACTTAATGTAATTCGTAAGTATGCCTCGGTATGTCATGAAAGTTGCTGCTCCGCATAAAAATGTACCGACTCCCGCAAGCAAAATAATGATGTTTGCGCCGAGTCCGATAGCCAGATCTGTTAAAATCCCCAAACCCAAAAGGCTCCACAGGATTTTAATTAACAATCGATTACGCTTGTCCAATTCTGTTAATTCTTTTTTCACGACATTTCCGCCTTTTCTATAGAACTAATAAGTTATAAAGCTTAACCGATTAGCCCATCTCCCCTCGCTCCATGTGTAACAAGCGCTGCTTCCTTCGGATAGACGAGCCAATCGTAACGTGACTTGTTGCGGTACATATGCTCCATATCGAACAAGACAGGGACCACATCATCCCCTTTGTAAAACACCCTCTCTCCAACTTTCTCTAATGGTACCCGATAGGTTATACGAAGCGCTCTCAGAAAGACGGGCTCGAGCAGCGAGACAAAATATTTCAACTTCAGCTTTTCTGCAATATATACAGCAGAAGACAGCACATCCGAAATATACTTCCCCCGGTAGGGCTTAAGCAAAGCAATCTTATCGATTTCCGCAACTGCCCCCGCAGCTTCTACAATTTTTGAATAAGTCTGAAACGGCCCCGCAGCGTTGATTGAGCTGCTTTCGCTATAGGCTTTTATTTCAGAAGTTCCCACATAATGCCCTTCCGGTGTCACAACGACGAATCGCTCAAGAGCATGATCAGAAAATTCAAGTTCAAACCCCTTCTCCATCCAGACTGTCGTCCAAATGCCGTTAAACATGGCTAACTCCAGTTCGTTTTCCACACGTTTAAACATGATTTTTCTCCTTTATCTCTCTATTTTCTCGTAGTCTTCTGCGCAGGTAAAATATGTAGGCAATTTTATTATCGGAATAATTAACTTAATAATTTACCATTTCCGATTCCTGAGTATAATGTTTTAGTAAATTGTCACATATTCAAAACTAATTCCGGCAGTAATATTTGTAATAACCCACCTTTCAGCATTTTAAATACATTTTCCGCATTTCCTATTAACAACGTGGCTACAAATAAAATTAAACCCAGCCAACAACTAGGAAATTGAAACAAATCGTAGCATCGCTTTTTTCAAATGTCAATAGTTTCCTTATTCATTTGTTTCAAAAATCCCTCAACCGTTTATATATAACTAAGAAATTCAAAACAGTTGATCAACCTGATCGACAAATATAAAATGAGGAGAGATGTCAAATGTCACGAGAAAACTCTAGTAACGGCGTATTGGTAGGCGCAATTGTAGGAGGTGCCATTGGTGCCATTTCAGCTCTGCTGTTCGCACCAAAAGCAGGTGCAGACCTGCGGGAGGACCTCTCAAGCAAGTTCAGATCCATCAGTGAGAAAACGAAGGATATCGCTACTGCTGTAGGCCAAAACACAAAAGAATTTGCCACTACTGTCGGACAAAATACGAAGGATTTGGCTACTAACATCAAGCAGGAAGCTGGCGATCTGGTCGATCATGCCAAACAATCCAACCAGAACATTATGGATTCCATTTCATCCGCTAAAGAAGATGTGAAGGAAGAGCTAGCTACCACAGGGAGGTAGTCCCATGAAAGAAGAACTTAAAATTACAACAAACTCCATGGCACCCACCGAGCAAGAGATGATCAAGCTCGGTGAGGACATGGAGAAGATGGATACCAACGCAGAAGTGATCGAAAAAGGATTGATTCCTGATCCTGTGCAATAATATACAAACAAAAAACCTTTCCATAGAATCTATGGAAAGGTTTTTTGTTTGTATTATTTAAATTTATAAAGGACTCAAGCCAGCACTATGATCGGTTAGAAGCAGCTTAAGCTTCTCAATCGCTCGCTTCTGGATACGGGAAACGCTCATTTGCGAAACCCCTAGCTCGTCAGCAATATCGCGCTGTGATTTGCCGTTATGATAAGCGAGTATAAGAACTTTCTTCTCCTCCGCCTTAAGCTGATCAAGCGCTTCCTCCAGATCAAGACGGTTATCGACGCTGTAATAATCGTCCTTATCGGAGCCGATAAGATCGCCTATTGTAGCCGCGCTGTCGCCTTCGCTTGATAGTGGCGTATCCAGCGATACATAATGATAAGATTCTCGGCAGGACAGCACTTCAATCGTCTCCTCTACCGAGAGGCCTAAATGGACTGCGATCTCTTCCATTTTGGGCGAATGGCCCAACTCCACAGTCAAATGATCGATGGCCTGCTGGATAAGCAGACCTTTCTCCTTGATTCGTCTCGGCACCTGGATATACCAAGATTTATCACGCAAATAGTTTTTCAGGTGGCCAATGATGCTTTTCATGGCATAACCCTCAAACGGAATTTCTCTAGAGCTGTCATACTGCTTAAACAAACGCAGCATAGAAAGCTGGCCAACCTGATATAAATCTTCGTAAAGATCAGGACGGCTGCGAGACATTTTTGCAGCCGCCATTTTTA
The DNA here is from genome assembly GCF_006542765.1 of Paenibacillus luteus. Lineage (GTDB taxonomy): Bacteria > Bacillota > Bacilli > Paenibacillales > Paenibacillaceae > Pristimantibacillus > Pristimantibacillus luteus. Next base: position 78,018 of record NZ_SKCD01000013.1, on the reverse strand, counting down.
CGATTGGCTCAAAATGCTGCAACAATACCGTAGCGGTGTCGTTGCAGCCTGTTTCCTGGTAAATCTTCATTTTCTCTATCGTTTCTTTTGGATCTAGGCAGGATGAATTCGGGTTCATGCCATCTCCTCTTTCCTACCAAATAGCTTGGTGAGAATCACCTCTGTGCCTTTTTCCGAGAATACTTCAACTTTATCCATTAAAGCGTGCATCATAAACAGTCCTAGCCCGCCAGCTGATATTTCATTGAGTTCCTTGTCATGCAAAGAAGCAGACTTGCTCGCCGGCTCGTATTTAAAGCTCGTTCCTTCATCTTTGATTCGAATGGAAATACCTTCTTCTTCGATCTCAAAGCGAATGTCAACCACGCCAGGCTGCGCATTGCTGTAAGCATGCAGAACAACATTGGTACAGGCCTCTGTTACGGCTACCTTCATATCTTCGATCTCCTCATAGGAGAAGCCTGCTTTATTCGCTATTCCAAATAATGTAAGTCTAACAACATCGATAAATTCCGCCCTCGCCGGAATCGTCAAACGGATGAATGAGTTCATAGTGTCTTCTGTCCTCTCTTGTGTGTTCCTGAAGTAGCTCATACTTTTTTGACCCTGTTCCAGATCCTTATCGTAGAGATCACGCCATTATAAAGTGTATTGACGATTCCAGGCTCCTCAACTGGCTTCTTGCTCTCGCTCTTGATGGAAGCAACAACGCTTGCTGCCGACTCCCTTGCCATACCGGTAAACGAACGCAAGGCGTGGCCAATATCATTGACGGATGCAAATAATACATCCAGAGAGCTTAGCTTTGTTCTTACATCTTGGGTCATTTTATTCGTGTTGTGGACTGCTTCCTTCACCTCAACACTGATTTGGGTTACTTCCGTTCTTAAAGAACCAACCGTTTGCCGCATTTCGTCAAGCGCGCCCCTTAGTGTTTTGAGCGTTTGAATCAAAGAGTACAAGAGCACGAGGATAGCAATCGCTATGACAGCAATACTGATTTGCATGATAAGATCCATCGTTATCATCACTTCCTTTTTTTCTTTAGTTACCCGCAATCCCAGCTTTTGAAACAGATTTGCCCCTATAGCGAATCGTAGATTCGAAATTGTCCTTTGCTTCATTCATGTTATAATAGTAGAACCTTATAAATCTGAATCCTTCATTATAAAGGAGTTTATCTCATTGTATAATTTGCGCCTTAACATCCGGTCGAAAATTTTAATAGGCTATTTTCTCATCATCTGCTGCCTTGGCGCTTCTATTATTATCGTAAGTGATAGAATCTCATCCTTGCAGGATGAAATCGAGAGAATTACGACCCGTGACATTGAAGTTCATAACCTCATTACCACGATTCGTTATAATGCCGTCAGCATGGAATCCAGTCAGCGCGGGTTTGTCATTACAGGCAATGAAAATTATTTAGAACCTTATTCCAAAGGAAAATCGGAATGGGAAGCTAACTACAATGCTTTATATCAATATCTTTCCGATGACCCAACCACGCGAAAAAACTTGGAAGAAATAAAGCTTACGATTCAAAATTGGATCAATACTGCCGGCGAGCCTACCATTGCTCTGCGCAAGGCTAATAATACACAAGGAATCATAGATTTTTTTAATGATGACATTGGAAAAAAAGATATCGATTCTCTTCGTACCCAGTTGGAAACACTTCGTCAAAAAGAAATCACATCAACCAAAAACTACATTCTTAAACTTGAAAGCCGCAATGATATGCTTATTATCAGTTTATATCTCATGTTGATTATCGTTTCCGTTATTGCTTTTATGATCGTATCTTATGTATCCGGATCAATCGTCAAAACCATTAAGGATGTCGTCAAAACCATATCCGATATCGCCTCATCTGGAGGAGACCTCTCTACCCGTATCAAGGTCAATACACGGGATGAAATTCGTGATCTTGCCAACGCAACGAATGCACTGCTTGATAACTTAAGCGATCAAAACTGGATTCAGACGAAGGTAGCGGAAGTTGCCACAATGAATCAGGGCATTAATGATACCATCAATTTAGCCGAATCCTTCTTGTCTAAGCTATCACCTATGCTAGGAGCTGCCTACGGGGCATTTTACCTAAAACGAGGGACAGGGGAACAGCAAAGACTGGTCAAGCTTGCATCCTATGCCGCTGCAAATGATGCTTCGGGTCAGAATAGCTTTAAGCTCGGCGAAGGACTGATCGGTCAGGCTGCCCTCGAGAACCGTACCTTTTTGCTAAATTCTGCGCCTGACCATCCGATCACGATTACAGCTGGCGTTGGCCTTGTACAACCGCGAAGCATCCTAATCGTCCCCTTTGAATATGAAGGTTCGGTAGCGGCCGTCGTGGAATTTGCTTCGGTTGAGTCCTTTACCTCTCAGCATTTGAAGCTTATGGAGCAAATCGAAAACTCGTTTGGTATTGCAATCAACAGCGTGATCGGCCGTATGGAGGTCGAGAGACTGCTTAGCGAATCCCAAGTGCTGACTGAGGAACTGCAAACCCAAACCGAGGAACTGCAAACCCAATCGGAAGAACTTCAAATGCAGCAGGAAGAAATGCGTATGACTACGGAACATTTGGAAGAGCAAAATCTGTTTGCCGAACAGAAAACGAAAGAATTAGAGAAAGCGAAGGAAGAGCTGGAAGCCTATTCTGAGCAGTTGAAAAAAAGCTCGCAATACAAATCCAACTTTCTTGCCAATATGTCACATGAGCTTCGTACGCCGCTTAACAGCATCTTAATTCTGTCACAGCTCCTCTCAGAAAATGAAAATGACACTTTAAACGAGGAAGAAGCAGGGTATGCTAAAGTAATCAATACCTCGGGCAACGATCTATTGTCACTGATTGACGACATTTTAGATTTATCCAAGATTGAGGCCGGCAAGGTTATCGTCATGATGGATGAAGTAAATGTGAGTGAGATCCCCGAGCATATGAAGCTCCTCTTCAATCCTGTAGCTGAGAATAAAAGTATTGATTTCCAGCATAATATGGACGCTGACCTGCCGGCAGTCATTCACACCGATGGTCAACGATTGCAGCAAATTTTGAAAAATCTGTTATCGAATGCGTTTAAATTCACTGAAAAAGGAACCGTCAGTCTAACGATTAGAATTGCCGATCAAGATAGTGTTAGACGCCATATTCCCGCACATACCGACAAAACAGTTCTTGCGATATCGATAACCGATACGGGGATTGGTATTCCTTTAAACAAGCAGCAGCTCATATTCGAAGCGTTCCAACAGGTAGATGGCGAAACCAATCGCCAATACGGTGGCACCGGGCTTGGCTTATCTATCTGCAACGAGTTTAGCAGGCTGCTCGGTGGTCGAATCGTGCTCGACAGCCGGCCTAACAAAGGCAGTACGTTTACCCTCCTTGTTCCAAGCTTGCCACATATGGAGAAAGAGCAGCTCATATCTCTCGAAGAGGAAGTGGCAGCTGCTTTTGCACCTACTGCTGCCATTGCAGCTCCCGATGTGATCGAGCACTCGAACTCTACATTCCCGGAGGATGACAATGATCTGTTTAGTGGAAAAAAAGTTTTGCTTGTCGAGGATGATTCACGCAATGTATTCGCACTCGTGAAGGCACTAGAAAATAGAGCCTTTAACGTCACTGTGGCCAATAACGGAAAACAATGTATGGAAATCATTAAGCAAAACACGGATTTTGATTTAGTGCTTATGGATATTATGATGCCTATTATGGATGGATTTGAAACAATGAAGGCGCTGCGCTTGAATGCTGAAATGCAGGAGACTCCTATCATAGCTTTAACGGCAAAAGCAATGAAGAGTGACCGCGATAAATGCTTGGAGGCTGGAGCATCAGATTACATTAGCAAACCACTCAATATGGATCAGCTCTTCTCTTTGATGAGGGTTTGGCTTACGAAGCAGGTGGGCAATTGACAAACGAATGGCTTGAGGAAGACTCTGATCACGAGACGTTAACGCATAGTGAATTGGAACGTATTGAAATTGATTTGCTTTTGGAGGGAATCTACAGCATCTATGGCTTCGACTTTCGAAACTATTTGCGCTCTTCCCTCCGGAGGCGTATTTATCATCGTATGAACCTTGAAAGCTTGCCAACGATTACTTCCTTGTTGGAAAAGGTGCTGCACGAACCAAAATTTATTGAAAAATTGTTAAATGATTTTTCGATTAAAGTGACTGAAATGTTTCGAGATCCGAGCTTCTTCACAGCTTTGCGCAGAGACGTAATCCCTCATCTTCGCACACTGCCTGAAATCAGAATATGGCATGCCGGCTGTGCAACAGGAGAAGAGGTATATTCTATGGCTATTTTGCTGCAGGAGGAAGGTTTACTTTCGAAAGCGAAGATCTATGCCACAGATATGAACGAGCATGTCATAGAAAGCGCAAAGCAAGGCAAATTCCCTTTAAAGCGCATGCAAGCTTTCACAAAAAACTATATGAAGGCAGGCGGTACGAAGGAATTTTCTTCCTACTACTCAACGAATCATGAGCATGCCTTCTTTCACCCTTACATCAAAGAAAATATGATGTTCGCCCAGCATAATCTAGCAACCGATTGTTCCTTTAATGAATTTCATCTTATTTTATGCCGAAATGTCCTGATTTATTTTGACTCCGAGCTACAAAATCGGGTGCATGACTTATTTTTTGAGAGCCTTACTGTACATGGCTTTCTAGCTTTGGGCAGTATGGAATCATTGATTTCCTTCCATAAGAACAAATATGAGGACTTCAATGCTCCTGAACGAATTTTTCGCAAAGTATTAAAATAACGGCAGGTACTCGAATAAACAATTATCAGCAGCACAAGGGGAAACAGCTGTCGCCGTCATTTGGCGACGCAGCGCGTTTCATTCCGAGAAATGTAGAGAAGGGATAGCGGAATGGCATACTTTCCTATTTTTCAAGAAAAGAAACGGGTACCCTCCTCTTGAAGAGGAAGGTACCCGTTTCTCGTAGAAATATAAAGCTACTTTACCGTGTAAAGCATTTAATGTTACACCGATCTAATGCTCTGAAGTCACATTCAAATATTTCTTCAACACAACCTCGGTTCCGTTCTCAAGCGCATTCACTTCAACCTCGTCCATTAGCGCCTGCATCAAATAGATGCCGAGCCCACCGACTCGAAGTCCGCTTACATCAGCATTCGGCAGGGGAGCCGCTTTATCCAAGGCATCCGCAGCCAAAGCCTCTGAACCGCTATTGTTTACTTTAATGGTAAGCGCGTTGTCCTCGGGTTCAAAAGAAATGTCAATGACACCCTCATTGGAATCTGGAGTGCCATGAATTACCGCATTGTTACACGCCTCCGAAACCGCTACCTTCATATCTTCAATATCCTCATAAGCATAGCTCATCTTTGAAGCTATGCCGTATAGACAGATTCTGACCAAATCAATATAGTCTGCATGGGCCGGTATTTGTAAACGGATGGCATTCATGCTTGAGCCTCTGTCCCCTCTATTAAATATCTGGAAATACCCGTCAAGTCAAACAAACGTTTAATGGCGGGTGGAATATCGCTAACGAAAAACGGCGCCTTCAGCTCATCACGAAGTTTAAGCACCGAAACGATGATGCCGATTCCGGTACTGTCAATATACTTTAACTGTTTGAGATTAAGCACCAATGCTTTCTCTGTTCGGTTCATGACAGGCTCCAAAGCAGCCCTCAGCTGCGGCACAACAGATAAATCAAGCTCCCCGATAACATGAAGAATATATTGATTCGTTGTTTCTTCTTGCACGACTTGAAATTGCTCAGCTTTCATTTCATTCACTCCGCTCGCATTTGTTTAATAAATAGTATCAAAAATGGTTCTCCTTGTACAAGGCATATCGATGGATTGTTACATTGAATAAATATGGAAGTAATGAATCGACGTTAATTTCCCAGAATCCTCATTGACAAATAGTTTCAACAAAGCTTCGCCGCGTTCGAATACGAGTCCATCCTCTGTTACATAATCGGGCTCTCCTAACGCTTTTTTCACAGCATCAATGGAAGCATTAATCTTAACGCCATCAATCAGCAATGTTTTGGAGCCCTCGGTTAACTCTACAAAATTAACAATTCCATCGCTAAAGACGATACTCATATCGGGGTATTCATAAATCACAAGTTCCTTCAGATGCGGGTCTTCGGTGATTTTCTCAGGTTTGCCAAGTTTCTCAGCAACCGAGTCCATGTCATCGTAAAGCGTAATGCCATTGACCGTTTGCAGTGTAAAACTTGGTTTCTCCTCAGCTTTCACCTTTACGGGCACTTGTGCATAGGTAACTTCCGTTACAGTTGAAGGAGACATTGAAGGATGCACAATATCATAAGCTGCAGAAGCTTGTGCTGCCGGTAGAGATGGACTAGTATCCGTAGTCAAGGAATACGTAGCAGTGGCGGGTGAAACATCGCCCGAAAGAGCGAAAATTCCGCCAAGTAAACAGCCAATGATAATAATGCTCTTCATATGATCTCCCTCCTATGCGGGATAGTCTGGATTCTTCCTTTGCTTATACGTACATATACACCGTTTTATCAGCTTTGAAACAGCAGCAGCATATATTTTTTTCGATATAATTATTTACTCATCTAACAAGGAAATCTTACTTCGTAGCAATCATCACCATGCAGATATCATCTTTTTGATCCTCGCTGCTCTGCTCTGTTACAAACTCACGAACAGTAGTCGAATGCTCGCCAGGGGCCTGTCCAACCAACTGATTGATTAGAATATCAAGCTTCGCTTCTTCATCCTCACCGAGCGACTCACTTAATCCATCGGTATACAAAATAATTTTCATATCGTCGAGGTAGGAAAGGCTTGCTTTGGTAATATTGATGTTTTCAAATAAGCCAATCGCACAGCAGCCTTCGGTAAGCAGCGTTACCTGATCCCCGATCAACAGCTTCCCGGGAGGATGTCCAGCGTTAACATATTGAATCGTTCTTGCTTTCGTATCCAACACTAAGTAAATGGCCGTAAAATAATAATTAAGAAGCTCCTCTTTCTTGTAAAGCTGATTCATATAGCGATTAAGCTCTTGCATCACCAAATCCGGTTCGGTAATACGTGTAATGGTATCCTTAAGGACAGAAGAGATGTACATGCAAACCAAAGAAGAAGAAATGCCATGTCCCATCATATCGAGCAGAATAACGCCATATCGGTTATCATCTATACGGTACCAACTGTAAAAATCACCAGCAAGCTCAGTAGAAGGCTGATAAATAGCACTGATATCTACATTATCATCATGAATGGGCTGGCTTAATACATTTCTTTGCACTTTTTTGGCAAGCTCCAGCTTAAATTTCACCTGCTTGTCTCTTTCCTTATGCCAATCCATTTCCTGCTTCAGCCTTAAGGAGGAGCGAATGCGCGCTAGAAGTTCCATCTTATTAATCGGCTTCATCACATAATCACTTGCCCCTGCATCAAGAGCCTCGGCCATTTTGTTAGAGTCCCCAAGCGCAGTCACGAATATAATGGGTACATCCTTATAGCGATCCGTCTGCAAAACCCGCTTGCACGCCTCCAAACCATCAATCTCTGGCATCATCATATCCATTAAAATAAGATCCACGTTTGATTCTGCAATGGTGTCTGAATCCAGATCAAGCATCGAGTACAGCTCCATGGCTGAGGATGCTATTTTTACATCCCCGTACCCTGCTTTGTTTAAAATAGCCTTAATAATAATTTGATTCGTAGCATTGTCATCCACGATTATAATACTCATATGCAGGCTCCCTTTTACTCCAGTCTCTATCCTTATATATTGAGCTCAACGAAACATGGAGTCAACTTTAAATGCGATAAATTTGAGCAAGGTGAAACGGCTGTGCCATCCTTTGGCGGCGCGTTTCATTCCGAGAAATATAGAGAAGGATGGCGAAATCATATACTCTCCTATATTTTAAAAGGCCTATCCTCGCGGATAGGCCTTAATATGCGAATCTCTAAGCAATCAGTTAAACGACGTAGTGAGGGTAATAGTACACTGCAGGGTCAAATTCTTCCCCCGTATACTCCTTGCCTCCCCATGCAATGACCAAAATTTTATCCTGGTCCATTTCACGTTCTAGACGCTGCGCGTCTTGTTCTGATATGCCGAGCGACCGCATTTTCGCCCGCAACTCGTCTCCAGTTGATCGGAAAATATTTGCGATAGCTGTTCCAAGGCCTTCTTCTGCCACGCCGATTTTTCCCGCGTCCGTATTCTCCACGATCCGCTTCGTCCGGTCCTTGTCATGGGTCAATACATAGATCCGATCCTTCGCATAACCTTCTGTTTGGAACTTATACACCTGCTCCTGAACCTCGACAGGATTGTTCACCGTATGCACCTTTGTATTGGATAGATTATTCATTGTAATTCCTCCTCAAATTTTTATAATAAATGTCCTTCTTCTTTCATCAGCTGCCAGATCAATCTTAATTGGTCTCACACCTCCCTAAGCGAAGTTAACTGACTCGTCTTCGGCCAACGATGAGAGATACGATAAAGAGTACGACGAATATGACGAATAGAACTTTTGCTATTCCAGCTAATGCGGAAGCAATTCCCAAGAAGCCGAATATGCCTGCAACGATTGCGAAGATGAAAAATAATAATGCCCATCCTAACATTGGAATCACCCTTCCTTCGATTCTGCTTTTTGCTAACTTGTCATGTTATTAACCAGCCTGTTTCCCTTTGAAACAGCGGAATTTATTGGCATTGAACAAAATAGAAGGCTATTAATGAAGAAATAAATATACGAAATTCGAATGATATTTTCGTTGTTTCAGATGCTTCGGATGAGGTTAAGAGACAACACCAAACAAATCGATAATAGAAAAGGCTGGTGATGATCGATGGAAAAGCAACGTATACACGTTAATGGCATCGATTTAGGCTATGAAGAATGTGGAAGTAGTCAAGGAAGTGCAATCGTATTGCTTCACGGCTTTTGCGGCTCATCTCAATACTGGCAAAAAATATGTCCGATGCTGGGTGACCAGTACCGTGTCATTATCCCGGACCTTCGTGGCCATGGTGAATCCTCTGCACCTGAGGGGACCTATACAATGGACATTATGGCTGATGATATAGCAGCTCTTCTCGAGGCGCTTGAGATTGAAAAGGTTGTTATGTTTGGTCACTCATTAGGCGGCTATGTAACAGCTGCCTTCGCAGATAAATATCCGGACAAACTTGCTGGCTTCGCGCTTATCCACTCTACCGCATTGCCAGATACTGAGACAGCCAAAGAAAAACGAGCGGATGATATTGCAGAAATTCGCGAGAAAGGCGTTTCGAAGTATCTATACGGAATCATTCCTAATTTGTTTACCGATGAGAAGCTTGGCGAAATGCGCAATGAGGTCAACGATATGATTGGCGTAGGCCAGCAAATGGAAGCTGGCGCGGTGATCTCTACCCTAAAAGGAATGATGCACCGCCCGGACCGCAGCCATGTGCTTGCGAAAGCGAAATTCCCGGTGCTGCTTGTTGCTGGTGCCGAGGACGGCGTCATCAAACCTGATGACACGTTCACCGTAACCAACCTTAATCAGCCGGAGACAACTTATAAATACCCGCATATTTTGGAGACCACCTTCGAAGATGTGGGCCATATGAGTCTAGTTGAGGTTTCCGATCAACTCGCTAGAGTGATGTCTACTTATTTAAAAACACTCTCAGAGCGTGAGAAAACAAGAAAAGAAGGTTCCACTGAGGAGCCTGCAGATAAAAAACCGTATTTTCTTCATTGAGGGTTTCAAATGCAAACCAAACGGGTATATAAGAATAGGCAGTTAACCCCCTATCTAACTGCCTTAAAATAACTGGAGGTGCTAGCTACTATGAATAGTACGAATACTTCTTATCGAACGGGAGAAATTGTTGAGCATGCTGGGAACTACATTTCAGAATCAGGCAAGAAGGATCAGCTCAAAAAGGGAGAAAAATTCCCTGCTTGTCCTCTTAGCGGTAATGAAACAACTTGGAACCTTACCGATTAATGCAAAATAAAAGTATGAGAACCATATCGAAGGGCTGTTTCAGAAGGTAGAGCATCTACTTTTTGGGGCAGCCCTTCTGGCGTTTTTATTTTTCTCTTTTCCTCCACTCAACTTGTATGGTAGTATGTTAGTGTACGACGGAAGGGGTTACCTTTATGCAATTCAACTTACGTACGCAGCCTATTTCGACAAGGGATGCGGTATATATGCAGCTTAAAGAACAAATATTGAAGCTCGAGCTCGTGCCGGGAACGCCGTTATCGGAGAATGAAACTTCCCTCCTGTTTAATGTTAGCCGTACGCCAGTAAGAGAGAGTTTCCTGCGGCTTGCCCAGGAAGGTCTCGTCCAGGTGCTCCCGCAACGCGGCACGTTCGTATCTCTCATTGATACTGTACTTGTGGAGGAAGCGAGATTTATGCGCGAGCAGCTGGAGAAAGCGGTTATTCGTCTGGCTTGCAGTGACTTTCCTGAAGCTTTCCTTGCACAGCTGGAGGAAAATCTCAGCAATCAGCAGGAATGTATCCGCAAGAAGGATGACAAGAGCATGTTCGAGCTGGACGAGCATTTTCATCGTATTTTGTTTGAGGGCTGCAGCAAAAGCAACACTTGGTCACTTATGCAGCAAATGAATGCCCACCTTAATCGGAGCCGTATGCTCAGGCTTGTCGATGATCACAATTGGGAGCATCTTTATGAGCAGCACCGTAGGATGGCCGATGCAATCAAGCTCCATGACAGCGCGGCAGCCGAACAGCTCATGTCGGAGCATCTCGCTCTAAACATTGCCGATCAGGCACTGCTGAAAGAAAAATATCCGAATTATTACATCTAACAATGGAGGTCTAGTTAAGCATGAAAATGACGTTCAGATGGTTTGGGGAAGGCAACGATACCGTTCCTCTCCACTATATTAAGCAGATTCCTGGAACAGACGGCATTGTCTGGTCGCTTCATGATGTACCCGCAGGCGAAGAATGGCCAATGGAGAAAATACTTGAGATTAAGCAGCAAGCAGAAGCTGCCGGGTTACATATCGATGTCGTTGAAAGCGTTAACGTACATGAAGATATTAAGCTTGGCTTGCCTTCCCGTGACGTGTATATCGAAAATTACAAACGGACGATTGAGAAGCTTGGAACCGTTGGCGTAAAAGTGATTTGCTACAACTTTATGCCGATTTTCGACTGGCTGCGGACCGATCTGCAGAAGCCAATGGGCAACGGCGCTACCGCACTGTTTTACGAGAACAGTCGTATCGCAGATGCTGACCCTTTCCGCCTTGTGGAAGAAATCAATGCGAATTCAGCGCTGACGATGCCCGGCTGGGAGCCGGAGCGGCTGGCTCATTTATCGAAGCTGTTCGAAGCCTACCAAGGCGTGACTGAAGAGCATTTATGGGAAAATCTGCGTTATTTCTTAAATGAGATTATTCCTGTAGCCGCTCGCAGCGGCATTCGAATGGCCATCCATCCGGATGATCCGCCATGGCCGGTCTTTGGCCTTCCGAGAATTATGACTTGCCAGGAAAACTTCCGAACCTTCTTGAAGCTATACGACAGCCCTTATAACGGGATTACGCTTTGCAGCGGTTCGCTTGGAGCTAATCCTGACAATGATATCCTAGCGATGATCCATGAGTTTGCCGAACGGATTCCATTCGCGCATATCCGAAACGTCCGCGTCTACGAAAATGGTGATTTTATTGAGACCTCGCATCGTACGGAGGACGGCACTGTCGATATCGCGGGAATCGTTCGCGCTTATCATGAGATTGGTTTTACTGGCTATGCTCGGCCCGATCACGGACGTCATATTTGGGATGAGCAGTGCAGACCTGGATACGGATTGTATGACCGCGCGCTCGGCATCATGTATCTATGGGGCTTATGGGACGCAAATCAGCTTCATGCCGGAAAGCAGGTGACCGGCTCATGACTCAGCTTCCCAAGCATGAATCGTTAACTGGCAAGGTAGCCGTCGTTACGGGAGGCGCTGGCGTATTATGCCGAGTGATGGCGCTTGAGCTTGCTCGTCAGGGAGCCAAGGTGGCGATTCTGAATCGCACGTTGGAGAAAGGCGCTGCCGTCGCTGAGGAGATATGTGCAGCTGGCGGAGAAGCCATTGCGGTTTCGTGCGATGTCACCAGTGTCGAGAGCACCCAGGCGGCAGGCGCGAAGGTACTAGCAGAGCTGGGACCTTGTGATATTTTAATCAATGGGGCCGGCGGTAATCATCCCAGTGCCAATACGACGAACGAGACCTTTAAACCGGAACATTTGCACGCAGAGGGAATGACAACGCTGTTTAATTTAAGCGTAGAAGGCTTCCGCAGCGTAATGGATCTCAATTTCGTTGGGACACTTATTCCTACTCAAGTGTTCACAGAGCAAATGCTGGGACGGACCGGTGTGACGATTATTAATATTTCGTCCATGAGTGCACCCTCCCCAATGACAAAGGTGCCCGCATACAGCGCTGCCAAAGCAGCCATTGTTAACTTTACGCAGTGGCTGGCTGTTCACCTTGCAGAAAGCGGCATTCGCGTTAATGCGATCGCCCCGGGTTTCTTCTTGACGGAACAGAACCGCAAGCTGCTCTTGAACGAGGACGGTTCGCTAACCGAGCGTTCAGGCAAAATTATTTCCCATACGCCAATGCGCCGTTTCGGCAAGCCAGAAGATCTGCTTGGCGCTTTATTATGGCTCGCAGATGAGGCAACATCCGGTTTCGTGACTGGTACGACCATTCCCGTTGATGGCGGCTTTCTGGCCTATTCGGGCGTTTAAACACCTTATTTGAGCAAACGTCTCCCCTCTTGTTCTTCTGTATGAGATCGGCAGTATTATGCCACCCTACAGTAGGAAAGGAGGGGATTAATCATGTCATCGCCAAAAAACCGCCGCGAGAACGCCTGGCATCAGCGGAAACATACACAGCAGCCTCACGGTAAAGTGAAGTCGTTTGAAGAGCTTAGCCAAGAAGCTAGTGGCAAAGATAAGCCCGAAGCTTAGGACCGCAGTTGGTTTGGCAGTTGGTTTGGCAGTTGGTTTGGCAGTTGGTTTGGCAGTTGGTTTGGCAGTTGGTTTGTTCGGTTCCAATCGACACCCCATACCTAATCGCAGTTGTAGCTATTAAAATCACAAAAACCACGATTCCAAGCCTTGGCTTAGGATCGTGGTTTTTGTGTATTGCTGCTTTGATTAGTACTCTGCAAATACCGCATCAAATGCGGAAGCTGCCTTAAAGTCAAGCTCCGTAAGGCCGCCATCGCTCCATGTCGTTAAGCGCAGCGTAACCATTTTATAATCAATAGCTATCAAGGGATGGTGGTTCAACTGCTCTGACGCCTCAGCTATCCGATTGACGTACGCGACAGCATTCAAAAACGTACGAAAACGGTATTTTTTGACGATCCACTTGACGTCCTCCCGCTTCCAGCCTTCGTAATTGGACAGACTGCTTTCAATTTCCGTCTCGGTAAGCTTCATTCTTAATCCTCCCGCTATGTGGTATTGGTTTCAATGAAGTTTAGTTAGGCTGTTTCAATAGCGTATAATAAGGATAATTATTAAACAAGCAAAAGTATGAAAGCGAGGACTTATGGATGGGAATGACAGGATATTTACAGCAGGTTTCGATGCCGCAATTGGACTCACTCCTTGCTCGTTTGGATGAATTAAATGGAATTATCGTTCATGAGGATTTTGATGTAGAAGCGCTTGATATCGACAAAGCTTGGCATGGCATTCATTTTATACTTAACGGAAGCTCCTTCGATGGAGAAGAACCACTCGTGTATACCATACTTGGCGGGACACCTGTGGGAGCGGATGAGGGGCACGGTCCAGCCAGATATTTGACAGATGGACAGGTAAGAGCGGTAGCGGAGGAACTTTCCCAGATCAATCATGAGGAGCTCGAGAGACGCTTCGATCCCGAGCAACTCAGTGCAGAGGGAATCTATCCTTCAGGTTCTGAATGGAACGACGAAGAGGATAAGGAGTATGTGCTCAGCTACTTTCATGAAGTGGCAGCGTATTACACCGACGCGGCAAGCAAAGGTTATGGCATGATTTTATATATGATGTAGTGATGCATTGATTGGTCTGATTTGAGATGTGTGAAATGCTGGTTTGATGCATTTGGTTATACAAGATGATGTGTTAGGTGATTTATTTCATCTTTTAGATCATCTTTTAGATCATCTTTTAGATCATCTTTTAGATCATGTATTAGGTCATGCATAAGGTCATGCATAAGGTCATGCATAAGGTCATGCATAAGTGTTGTGTTAATTATTAAAGTTTAATTATACAATACGTTTTTGTCATGACGTAATGAAAAGCAACCAGCCGTTCACTTCTCGATGAGGAGTGGGCGGCTTTTCGTGTTGGCATGGAGTAGAGTGAATGGCTTGGATAGTATTGTCACAGCGACAGCTTTCGGTTATGAATGCTATAACAAAGAATCTCCAAGATACAGTTCCTGTTCGGGAAGCTATCTTGCACTTTCTCATTAACTTCATACAATATAAGCCTGTTTGGCAAGCTATATTGTACCTCCGCATCATAGTTCCTATTCAAAGGAGCTTTTGAGCTCGTTGTCGGCCTATAATCATTCCTATCCTGCAGCTGTACAATATAGCCTATACAAACTAGGGGTACGGAGGCTCTGTCCTGCAAAAGTGCAAGATAAGATATACTTACTTCTAATTCACTTTATAGCAAAATTGCTTAATTCCCATGTTGTAAACGAAGCATGCTCGGAACCACCTAAACACCATTCAACTGTATGGGATTTCGACTAACTATCATTCATCAAATTTGAGCAGTTTGGGCATATCAACTAACTGTCATCCATCAAATTTAAACGGAATGGGCATATCAACTAACTGACATTCATCAAATTTGAGCAGTTTGTGCATATCAGCTAACCGTCATTCATTTAATTTAAACGGAATGGGCATATCAACTAACTGTCATTCATCAAATTTAAACGGAATGGGCATATCAACTAACCGTCATTCATCAAATTTGAGCAGTTTGGGCATATCAGCTAACCCTCATTCATCAAATTAGCCCAGCTTGTTTGAGTTAACATAAACTTCAGCAGCATTTGAACGATATGAATTTCAGCCTGTTTAATTTGAACTATGCAGCTCATAAAGATCACGCACATCGCAATTCAGCGTATTGGCTATAGCTATGGCAGCTTTAAGCGGCATGATTCGTTTATTGTCAATGTAATCACCTATACGCTCGGGACGGATAAGCAGCCCAGCAGCAAGCTGTTCCTTAGATAAACCGGCTTCAGACAAGCGCTGTTCAAGCAAACATGAGCCCAACTCAATTTTCATCGTGCCTTGTCCTCCCCGTTATCATCGTATGGCCTAGCTTAACCATGTGCGCTTTACATTAAAACCTCACTATCCTTTTTACGCATCTGTTGGACATAGCCTGATCAAGCAATAGAAAGAGCCGATTGAATGATTCAATCGGCTCTTTCTATTGCTCCCAGTCCTCACTCTTCAATCATCTTCCTAACTGTTGAGCCCACCTGCAAGAGTATCCAGCACGATCTGCACATGAAGCTTGGCACCTAGGACGAGAGCCTCCTCGTCCAAATCGAACTGCGGATGATGCAGCGGATGAACAATTCCTTTTTCCTTGTTGCCCACACCGATCAACACCATCGCTCCAGGCGCTTGATCTAAATAATAGCTGAAATCCTCGCCAGCTAGGCTAGGCTGTTCTAATACGCTGGACTTGTTGCTGCCGAACACTTTCACGCCGGCACGCTGCACTAGCTCTACCGCTTTCTCCGCGTTAAGCAGCGCCTTGCCCATTCGGAACTTTGTTAGTGCCTCCCCGCCAAACCGCTCAGCGCAAGCGGCTGCGCATTGCTCAATAATGCTCCGAATCCGCTCAACCGTATCCGGCTCGAAAGCGCGGTAAGTTCCCTCTACTTCGCCGGATTCGGCAATCGCGTTAATGACCGTCCCTGCTTGCAGCCTGCCAAAAGCAAACGCGATCGGCTCAAACGGATTAACGGCGCTGGCAACTGCCGCGCGCGACTCGATCACAAAATGTGCTGCCATCAACAGCGCATCGGCAGCTAAATGCTGGGCGCCGTGATGACCCGATCGTCCTCGGAACGAGACCTGAAAATGCGAGGAAGCTGCCATTGCATATTTGCGGTGAACCGCGACTTCGCCGACCGGAATGCCCGGCCAAACGTGAAAGGCAAAAGCGGCGGATACCCCGTCCGCCGCTCCGCTTTCAACCATATCGCGCCCGCCGCTTAGCAGTCTGCCGTCCAACGGGCTTTCCGCTGCGCCTTCCTCTGCTGGCTGGAAGACGAACCTGACCTCGCCAGCAATCTCCTCACGGAACCGACTTAAGCCGTAAGCCGCAGCTAGCAGCATCGTCACATGTGCGTCATGGCCGCAGGCATGCATGGAACCATCGATACTTGACCGATAGTCCACCTCATTCCGCTCCTGAATCGGCAGAGCGTCCATGTCGGCTCTCAGCAGGATCGTCTTGCCCGGCTTGCTGCCCCGCAGCACGCCGATGACTCCTTTGCCGAAATGCTTGCCCACTTGGCGCTGCACCTCAAGTCCATAGCTATCAAGCAGTTCTGCAATTCGTTCCGAAGTCCGATCTACGTTATAGAGCAGCTCGGGCTGGCTGTGGAAATCACGCCTAAGCGCAATCCATTCCTGCTCTTTTTCCTCCAACAGCGTAAATATCGGATTCGCTTTGTCCATTTAGCTATTCACTTTTTCTTCTTGCTTCGTATAGCGGTTAGTCGGAACGGGCAGACCTAGGTTGCCGCGCAGCGTATCCGATTCATACTCCGTACGGTAAATGCCGCGTTCTTGAAGAATCGGAATAACTAGCTCAACGAAGTCGTTCAAGCCGCTCGGAATAGAGGAATGAATAATGAAGCCGTCTGCTGCTCTCTCATCATGCCATTGCTCAATAAGATCAGCCACCTTCTCAGGCGTACCAATGAATTGGCCGCGTGGTGTTGCCGATTGCAGCGCAACTTGGCGGAGCGTAAGGTTTTGTTCCTTGGCATTTTTCTTAATTTTGTCGGTACCGCTGCGGAAGCTGTTATGTCCGAGATCGCCAAGCTCTGGGAACTGCTCATCCAGTGGGTATTGCGAGAAGTCATGGTGCTCAAAGAAACGGCCCAGATAGTTCAGCGCATTTTCAATCGTAACAAGCTCTGCCAGCTCTTGATATTTGCGTTCAGCCTCTTCCTCCGTACGTCCAATGATTGGTCCAATGCCTGGAAGAATAACAATGTCATCTTCTGAACGGCCTTCAGCAACAGCACGGTCCTTGACATCCTTATAAAAGGCTTTGGCATCCTCAATGTTCTCATGACCCGTAAAGACCGCATCCGCTGCCTTGCCAGCCAGCTTCTTGCCGCTCTCTGATGACCCTGCTTGGAAAATAACCGGATGACCCTGCTTCGAGCGGGCAATGTTAAGCGGTCCTTGAACGGAGAAATATTCGCCCTTATGGTCCAAACGGTGCAGCTTGGATGGATCAAAGAACACGCCTGATTCCTTGTCTCTCACAAAAGCATCGTCTTCCCATGAATCCCATAAGCCGCGCGTAACCTCCAAGTATTCTTCAGCGATCTTGTAACGCTCGTCATGCGTAGGATGGTCGGTTTTGCTGAAATTGCTCGCAGAGCCCTCAAGAGGAGAAGTCACTACGTTCCAGCCGGCACGGCCACCACTTATATGATCGAGCGAGCCAAACTGCCGTGCTACGGTAAACGGCTCGCTATACGAGCTGGAGAGCGTTCCAACCAAACCGATCTTCGAAGTAGCTGCAGCCAAAGCGGATAAAATCGTTAGCGGCTCAAAGCGATTCAAAAAGTGCGGAATCGATTTTTCGTTAATATATAAGCCGTCCGCGATAAAAACAAGATCGAATTTCCCCGCTTCAGCCGTTTGCGCCTGC
The DNA here is from genome assembly GCF_006542765.1 of Paenibacillus luteus. Taxonomy (GTDB): domain Bacteria; phylum Bacillota; class Bacilli; order Paenibacillales; family Paenibacillaceae; genus Pristimantibacillus; species Pristimantibacillus luteus. Next base: position 60,005 of record NZ_SKCD01000013.1, on the reverse strand, counting down.
TGCTTATAAAATTGAAAGTTTACGCTCGCATCCGCCGGTACCTCGGGATGACGCCAGGCTGACACATTGCCTCCCACTCCATGAATCAATGCGCCAAACTTAATTTGTTTGCGATTCGCCATTATAAACAACCTCCCAATTCGATTATGATCATCCATGAATGCCTCCGAAAACGTTACCTTCCACCAACAGAATTCAGATGAGTTCAGAATGCCGCCAAACTCTTTGATTTCCTTTTACATTTAATGGATAAAATAAGAGCTGCAAGAAGAACGATTCTTTCTCCAAAAAGATCTTCGCACTCACTTTGCTTAAACTACATTTTGTATGTTCAATTTAAATAAATCTTAAATCGACCTAATAATTAAACCTTATCACTCAACCATCAAGCTTCCAGCAATGCCGCTTGCTTGAGCTGCAGCCGGTAGCTTTTGACCAGTGTCTCGCCATTCATAATATCTTTGTCGAACGCCCGCTCGAAGCCTAATCGCTCATACAACCGAACGGCTGAGTCCATCATGTCGGAGGTATGGAGGTGCAGCGTTTCCGCTCCCCAATCGCGAGCCAGCTTGGCGCTGGTCCGTATAAGCTCTGTTGCTACGCCATAGCCGCGGGCTTTCTGTGATACAGCTAGCAATCGAATGATGGGAGAATGAATCTGAAGATCCGAACGTCCATAGGCAGCTTCAGAGGAATCGAACAAAAATACGCTGCCCACAACCTCATCGTCCAGTACGGCGACTAATCGTTCCTTTGTTTCCGCTCCTTCGACCGATGCCAAAATACTGTCCCTGTACTGAATCCAATATGGCTCAGAAAGCACCGACGCATATTGACCGTAAGCATCAAGCAGTACCTCCCGGGTCGCATCGCGATCCGCAGGCTCCGCCTGGCGTATGATAAGGGCTTTACCTGACATGATTCCTCACCCGCTCTCCACGAAAAATAATGTATAAAACCATTCCATAAAATAGTGAAGCTGGAGGTAAATGAATTGTATGGTTAGAACCAATCGCGCAGCTGGAGTTAAGTAAAACAGCTTCATTTGCTTCAATTACTTAACAAATGAACAATCTGATTTCCTTGCTTAAACCACGCGGCTAGAGTTAAGCGATTCTGATTCTCCCTGTTTAATTCGGCGAACTTGAGCCAGATGATTCTGTACATGAGCCACAAATGCAGGCACGATAGCAGCAATCGACACCGGCTCGCCTTTAAAGTTGATGCCAGTCTTACTCCACTCTTCGTCAGTTAAGCGGCCAAACAGCAAGCTGTTGTATTGAACGAACGCTCGTGCCGCAACAAGAATGTCTTTCGCATCACCTTGATTGGCATGCTGGCCGGATACCCAGGCATCCTGGTTAAAGATCGGCAGCCGCACTTCAGAGCCAGCCAATATTTCGCGAATGCGGAACGATACGATAATGCTGTGGTCAACCAGATGCGTTAGCACTTCCGTCACGCTCCAGGACTCCGGGGCAGCCTTCCATTTGAGCTGTTCTTCCGATAGGCCCTCAATTTCTTGCTCGATCTGATCATAGGCCTGCAAATATGCTTGAACATCGACAGTTGACTGGCTCATGTAAGCTCCTCCTTATGAATGGCAATAGTATGGATCATCTCATTTAGCAAAACGGCTAAGCTCGAATAGTCGAAGATCATAGCCGGTAGATTTCTTTTCCAATTGATCAGCTAAAATCTCACCGACCACGCTTGCGAATTTAAAGCCGTGACCGGAGAAACCTCCGGCAAGAAGCACGTTCGCATGCTCCGGATGAGCATCAATGATGAAGTCCTCGTCCGGCGTAAACTCATATTTGCAAACCGCGCTTTGCAACAGCTTCCCTGCTCCTCCGGGAACAAAAGCGTCGAGCGCACGACGCAGGTCATCCTCGTCCTCCGGGTAAGTCCCGAACGGCGCAATAGGCTCGCCCGGAGACCATTCAATGCCCGTATCATGCCGGCCAATTTTGATTCCTGCGCCATTAATGCTTGGAAAGCCATAATAACCGCCTGCCGCACCTCCCCAGGTAAAACCGGGAAACACGCCTGCATCGAATGCCGCCGAATTCGTTTCAAACCAGCCTACGACCTTACGGACGGCCCGGATCGGCAGCGATATGTGATTGGACAGCATGTTAAACCATGCGCCAACGGTAATAATAATTTGTGGAGCCGTATAGGAAGCATCTTTCGTAAACACCGTTACGTTCGATGGAGTCGCTTGAATATCGGTAACGAAGGTATTCACCAGCAGCTCAGCTCCGGCTGCAATGGCTTGCTGCTTGTAGGTAGTCACGCAGCGTTCGCTGTACAAGTAGCCGGCATTCGGTTCATACATGCCCTGAAAGGAATCAGGAAGCTGAACACCTGGAAAGCGCCGATTGATCTCTGCCGCACTCAGCAACTCAACCTGCACGCCATTCGCCCGTGCATCGTCCAACCTGCCTTCATAATTGTAAAAGCTCGTTTCCGCCATATTCAGTACACCAGAGCGCTCCAGCAGCTTTTGGCCGGTTTCCTTCTCCAGTGCAAGCCAGCGCTCATCCGCCCTCAGCGCCATCTTCACATAGCTGTCTCCGCCATGGTAAGCATGCCTGATGAGGCGCGGCTCGCCATGATGGCTCCCGTTCGGGTGAGGGGGATCAAATGCATCGATAAGCAGCGTCTTTGCCCCGCGCGCCGCAAGCTCATAACCGGCACTCATGCCCATGGAGCCTGCGCCGACGACGATAACATCATAGGATTTCGGAATGCTGTCGTCCTCCCCGCAAGCGATCATCCGCCAGCTTTCGCAAGGCATCAGAAGCTAATGATGCAAAAAAAGATGCTGCGATCGGCAGTGCTTTCTCATCCACATCAAAGGCCGGATGATGCCACTCCTGCGGACCTGCTGTTCCGAGAAAGACGAACAGCCCTTCCGTTTCTTTCAAATAGAAAGCGAAGTCCTCGCCAGCCGGCGAAGGCACGGGTTGTATAACAGTCAAGCCAAGCGCTTCGGCCGTAACCGTTGCCTGATCTGCCCACTTTTGGTCATTCACAACCGCTGGCGGTCCTTCCAGCCATTTCACTTGGGCCGTTGTTGCAAACGCGGAAGCCACGCCGCCAACCACCTGCTCGAAGCGCTCGCGAACCTTCTCGCGTACGCTCTCGTCAAACGTGCGAAGCGTGCCGTCGAATACCGCTTTATCGGAAATGACGTTCCATGCCGTTCCTGCATGCAGCCTCGTTACGCTGACGACTGCGCTATCAAGCGCGCTTACGCTGCGGCTGACGATCGACTGCAGCGCGGTAATAATATGCGCCGCCGTAACGATCGGATCAAGACCAGCTTCTGGCACCGCCGCGTGACTGCCACGGCCGGCAACCTCAACCACAAAGCCGTCAGCTGCTGCCATAATCGGACCACCCTTGATTCCGATTGTGCCCACGGGCAGATCCGGCTTGTTATGCATGCCAAACACCGCATCCACGCCATTTAGAGCTCCGCTAGCAATAAGCTGTCCTGCTCCTTTCGCCTTCTCCTCTGCCGGCTGGAACAGAAAGCGTACGGTTCCCCGCAACTCCTGCTCCTGCTCTTTGAGCAGGAAGGCCGTTCCGAGAATTGAAGCGGTATGGAAGTCATGGCCGCAGGCATGCATTTTACCCGGAATCTTGGAAGCGAACGGTAGTCCCGTCTCTTCCTGTATCGGCAAGGCGTCGATATCGGCGCGAACGGCGATAAGTGGACCATCTTGCAAGCCGCCAACCTCAGCGATGACGCCGGTCTTCAGTCCGTAATCCACAATCCGGATACCAGCTTCCGTCAGCCAGCCGCGAATAGCCGCTGTTGTCTCGAACTCCTCATGAGAGAGCTCTGGATACTCATGCAGCTGCCGTCTGATGGCTACTAACTGCTGCTCGATAGATTCAGCTGAGAGTCTTGTCATACCAGTTCCCCTTCAAAGGCTTCCTTCAGCAGTTCAAAAGATCGGATCCGCTTAGCGAAATCGGGAATGATCGTCGTAAATACGAATTCATCCACGCCGTATTGCTCTTGTATTTCGAGCAGCCGTTTTCGAACGGTTTCCTTGGTCCCCCGCGTAATGTCCGCGTCTCTTTCCTCGGCTGTAAATTCCTCGCCTGCTTGCCGTGCGAATTCCTTCGCTTGCTCCAGCGACCCGACATTAACCGTTTTGCCGCTAGCCAGCGTCACTCTCACGCTTTTGAAATTGCCTGCCAAAGCATTCGCTTCCTCTTCCGTATCCGAGGCAATGACGGATAGGGCCAATATCGTCTTCGGCTCGCCGCCAAGCGAGCGGTTGAAGTTCTTTTTGTACGTATCCAGCGCTTGGCTAGCCAAAGCAGGATCATTATTAATAAATAGTGCAAAAGCGTACGGATACCCCTTCTCTGCAGCCAGCTCCGCACTCGATACGCTTGTGCCAAGCAAGTAGATTTCTGCGGGTGCAACCGGCAGCGGACTCGCTTCAAGTCCGGCCAACGGGTGTTCCTCGCCTGTCGGCGCATGCAGGAGCTGTTCCAGCTCCGTCAATTTCTCCGCTAACGTCGGATGCTCCGTCACGCCCTTCTGCAAAGCTTTCGTCGAACGCGGTAGCCCGCCCGGTGCACGGCCAATGCCTAGCTCCACTCGCCCAGGCGCCAACGAAGCCAGCACGTTGAAGTTTTCCGCAACTTTATAAGGGCTGTAATGCTGCAGCATCACGCCGCCGGAACCGATGCGAATCGATTTCGTTTGAGCCAGCAAATACGCAATTAGCACCTCTGGCGAGGAGCCTGCCATCCCCGGAGAATCATGGTGCTCCGATACCCAAAAGCGCTCAAAACCAAGCGTTTCCGCCAGTTGTGCCAGCTTGACGGTATTCCCTAGTGCCTCAGCAGCCGTCTGGCCGGGAAAAATAATGCTTTGATCCAGAATGCCAATTTTAAGTGACATATTGATTCGCTCCTCTACCTATTAAATGGAATACACACCGTCTGGCGTAATTCGCTTGAAAAATTGCTTCGTTCTTTCTTCCTTCGGGTTGTTGAAGATTTGAGATGGGTTGCCTTCTTCTACAATGACGCCCCCGTCCATAAATACAACATGGTTGGCCACATCTTGGGCAAAGCTCATCTCATGGGTGACGATGATCATCGTAATGCCTTCCTTGGCGATTTTGCGAATGACGCCCAGCACCTCACCAACGAGTTCCGGATCAAGCGCCGATGTTGGCTCATCGAACAGAATCACTTCGGGATTGAGCGCTAACGCACGGGCGATCCCAACGCGCTGCTGCTGTCCACCAGAAAGCTCGCTTGGATAGGCATCCAGCTTGTTTCCGAGCCCGACCTTATCCAACAGCTCTACGCTAATTTGGCGTGCCTTCTCCTTCGGAAGCTTCTTGACAATAAGCAGTCCTTCCATAACATTTTCCAGTGCGGTCTTATGCTTGAACAAATTATATTGCTGGAATACCATCGCGCTCTTCTGGCGAAGGGTATGAATATCTTTTTTATCCGGACGTTTGTAGTTAACTGTGAATTCGTCAATCGTAATTTGTCCGTCACTTGGCTTCTCCAAATAATTGATGCAGCGCAGCAGCGTTGTTTTGCCGGAACCGCTGGGGCCCAATATCGCAACGACCTCGCCCTTCTTAACGGTAAGATCGATTCCTTTCAGCACCTCATTGCGACCAAAGCTCTTCTTGATTTGTGTCAGCTTAATCATGAAACACCGCCTCGATTATACAGATTAAAGCGCTTCTCGGCCAGCGCAGTCAGCCGTTCAATAATAAAGGTTAAACCCCAGAAGATAAGAGCTGCCGCGAGATAAGCTTCGAAAAATTTCCAATTTGTTGAAGCGACGATTTGTGCTTTGGCATTAATATCAACAACCGACACGGTAAAAGCGAGGGTAGAGCCGTGCAGCATGCCGATGACCGAATTGGACAGGTTCGGCAAGCTAGCTGAAAAAGCCTGAGGCAAAATAATTCTTCGCATCGCCTGCGAAGTCGTCATTCCGATGGAATAAGCGGCTTCGATTTGTCCACGGTTCACAGCGAGCAATCCTGATCTGACAACCTCGGACATATAAGCCCCGGCTGTAATAGAAAATGAAATATAAGCGAATCCTATCATCGGAATAGACACCGATCGAAACGATAGTCCGAGTGCTTCCGATATTCCGTCGACGATAATCGGGAGACCGAAATAGATAAGCAATAAATGCGTCAGCATCGGCGTTCCACGGATAAAGGTAACATAAGAAGCCGCGATCGGATGAAGGACTGGTATCTTGTAAAGCCGGATAATCGCTACGGTGGTCCCAATAAGAAGACCGCAGGAAACGGAAACAACCGTGATGGCAAGCGCCGTTGGCACAGCCGTTAGCAGCTGTAGAAATGCCGTCCAAATGAATGCAAAATCAAGCTTCATTTTCCCTGCCTCCTCTACTGTAGCCAAATCCTAATAAAGAACGCTTTGTTTTTCCAAGCTTTACTAGCTGCTCTTTCACGTCTGTTGTAATTCGGCGCTCGTGCTTCAGCAGCTTCCGCTCAAGCAAATGGAACAACTTCTCTAGGCCAAAGCTAATCACAAAATAAATAATAGCGAGAGAAATGTACGTCTCCACAAAATGCCGCGACATGACAGCTAGTGTCTGCGACTTGCCCGTCATCTCCATAATGCCTAAGGAGAAAGCGAGTGACGTATCCTTCAAATTAGCAATAACCAGATTAGCAAAAACAGGTATTGCAATCGCCATGGCTTGTGGAAGCACAATTCGAGTAAAAGCCTGGAACCCGTTCATGCCTACGGAATACGCTGCTTCCACCTGTCCGCGATCCACCGCTCCAACGGCTGCCCGGATCATTTCGGCCATATAGGCTCCGCTGTGCAGCGCGTACGTGAGAATAACAAAATATATAGCCGGTACTTTAGCCACATCCAGGTTAACGAGCTTCAAAATTTCGGGAAGGCCATAATAAAACAAAAAAAGCTGAATCAATATGGGAGTGCCTCTGAAGAAGGAGAGATACACCTGCGAAAACCGTCTTAAAATCGGAATCTTATAAAGCTGGGGAAGGGCGACGATAAACCCGACGCCCAGCCCGATTACGATGGAACTCACTACAATGAGAAGAGTGATTTTCAAGGTAGGTAGCAGCTTTACTAGATACTCGAACACATAACTGATATCAAATGGTTCTCCCATCTAGTCATCTCACCTTTCACCCACGTTTATTTTTCTTCAGATGTAAAGTCGTCGCCGAGCCATTCTGAGCTTAGCTTAGCTAGCGTGCCGTCTGCCTTAAGTTCTTTAATCACTTCATCAACGGCATCGGATAGCTTCTGTTGATCAGGATCATCCTTGCGGAACATGAACAAAATGTCAGCTTCACTCAGTGCAGGTCCAACCGTCTTAAGCTCTTGCTTAGGATCGATTAGAGAAAGCGTGAAGTCTGCAGCAAGGAATGCCTCTACGCGGCCAGTAGTTACTTGTGCGACGGAATCGTTCGCACCTCCGTTTTGGTATACGAGATTTAACGCGTTGTTATTCTCTTTGTTATAGTTTTCAAGAATCGTTGCTGCTGCGCTTGTTGCCGTCGTCAGCACTTTTTTGCCTTTCAGGTCAGCCAGTGATTGAACGGAATCATTGCTCTTAGCTACGACGATTTTGTTTCTCCAGTGTGCATAAGGCTCTTTATTAAACAGGTATTTTTGCTCCCGCTCTGGATTTTTTTCCATCTCATGAGCGATCAAATCGATTTTTTTCGTTTCTAAACTAAGAAGCAAGTTCGTAAATTCCATCGTTTGAATATCGAATTCATAATCTTCGAGACGTTTGTCAATTTCTCTTACCAATTCAACGTCAAAGCCGGTCAGCTTGCCGTTCTCGTCAATAAAGCATACATTGGGGAATTGCGTTCCGGTACCGACTACGATTTTTGTCACTGCTTTTGGAGTTTCTCCGCCAGCCGCTCCCGCATTTTCTCCTGTATTTTTGGTGTTGCTGCCGCAACCTGCAAGTGTAAGTGCCAGGACTAGTGCAATGGATGAAACGAACAATTTTTTCATTTTCTTTTTCCCCCAAATAATGAAGTTTTTAAATCCTTATAATTCCTACCTGTTAAGTAAGAATTAGCGTTAAATTCACTTTACCACCTGAATGCCAACTTCGTCAATGCTATTTCTTATAGAGATCTTCTATAAGCAAATTGATTTGTCCAATGCACTTTAAGCGTAAAAAAAATCCGCTGCTTCAGAAGAAGCAGCGGACGGATACGTTATAATACACTATTCCAATCGGCTTTACTGACAATATAAATGTAACATAGCTGCAGACATCCCGATAATAGAGGTTTTCTATTAAAGCTTTTAAATTGCCGATAAGCTGAGTTTCTCACCAGCAAGCTGCTTTCCGATTCCAGTAATCGCATCGAGCAGCTCCAAATGCTCACCATGATGCGAAATAAGATTGGTCTGTAAGAAAATCCCCTCGGTCTCAGGAACGCGAATCGGATGCAGCTTCCCATCCAATATTTCCTGCTTGGCACACAAATTAGGCAAAAATCCGATTCCTGCTTTCTGCATAACAAGCTTCTTGGCCATCTCTGAATTATCCGTTTGGATTTGAATATTAGGTGGCAAATCTAAATGCTCGAATATGCGGTGAATCCGAAGCCAGTCCAGCGAGCCGCATTCAAAGAACACCAGCGGCTGCTCGGCAATCGATTCAATCGTCAGATTATCCGACGTCAGAAAAGGATGCCCCTCATAAGCATATAGCTGAATCGGGTCCTCGTAAAACTTGCTGGATTGCAGGCTGGGATGGTTCACGTTCCGGACAAAGCCGATATCCACTTCCTTGCCAAGCACTTTATTTGTAATCTCGTCTGTCGTGCCGGTCACAAGCTTATAATGCGTATTCGGAAACTTCAGCTTCAGACGCGGCAGCAAATCAGGAATAATATAATTAGATACCGATACGGTACAGCCAATTCGGAATTCATTGGGCTGTGATTTCTTCTGATTGATATGCAGCTTGCCCTTCTGGTAAATCAGGAGAAGCTGCTGGGCATAGGGCAAAAATCGTTTGCCATCCTCTGTAATCTGGATTTGCTTACCTTGCCGATCAAACAGCTTGCAGTCAAGCTCCTGCTCCAGCGATTTAATCCTGGCCGTTACGGATGGCTGGGACAAATAGAGAGCATCGGCAGCCTTATTAAAGCTTCCACAGTGAATAACGTAGACGAAGGCCTCAATATTTTCAATGTTAATAGGAAACACCCCTCGCTCACCTAATACCGACTAAACCAATAAGATTATAATATTTTAAAAATAACAAACTAAAGCCCTACTGTCAAATAAGGCATCTCGAATAAGGCTTTTTTGGCGAAATGAAATAGCAGGAGAAATTACTGCTAACTCAAATGGAGTGGCCAGCCTCATAGTTACAAAGAAGCCGCTAGGTGAACTAGATTCACCTGCGGCTTTTAGCGGACTGATTATGATTTACACCTGTTACATTCTATATAAGCTGAACTTAAGAATTCCGGTGAACTGATTGATGAAGCGAAACCTTCGTTTCTCCAGAACGCTCTTCTCGCTTCGCTTCCTTTTCACATTTTAAATGCAATGGATGTCACTCTTTTATATATGGTTAGCGAGGGATCGTTCTGTTATTTATGCCACCGTTATCTCCACGGCCTTTCATCTTTTGGAACGTTTTGCGAAGGAATGGAAGAGCAAAGTAATCCACACCGTATTTGCCTGCGTTCGTTCCTGCGACGACCACGATCATTCCGAAGAGCATGAGCCAAGGGTTAGTCGATACGGTACCCGCGAACATGAACATGAAGTTCATTAATAGTCCGAAAAAAGCGGCGGTTGCCGTTAAGGCACCTACGATAAGTCCCAATCCTACAAGACATTCACCAATCGGAATCACTACATTTATGATTTTGGCATTCGGCAAGGCCACATGTTCAAGAAATGCGGTAAACGTTGGGTATACTAGCTCATTGGTTGCTCTATCAATTACCGGAGTACCAATTGCCCCTTTCAAAAATCCGCTGGCATCGAATCCACCTAATTTATGCCAGCCTGCGCTCAGCCACTGCCAACCCAAGTATACGCGCAGTACGAGCAGCAACCCCGCTGCATATTTATTTTCGCTTAGCCATCTGATCACCATGACGATCAGCTCCTTTGTTTTATAATGTATCTTCACTATAAACCTTGTTAACTCGTTAGTATGTGATCTATTTCACAAAGTGGACGAATGGGGCAGCCCATTTTTATTTAACTGCCCTTCATACTGGTTATACCGAAATCGTTTCAATAAGCTCCTTCAGCTTGCTAGCCGAACGGTGCAGCAGCGCCTTTTCTTCTTCGGTAATCGGAATATCTAGCACCTCTCGTACCCCTTGGCGATCGACGACACATGGTACACCCATGTACACATCCGATAAGCCATGGTAGTTCTCTACCAGCGTAGATACGTTGAGGACTGCCGATTCATTGCGCAAAATCGCTGTAACGATCCGGTCCAGCGCCAAAGCAATCGCATAGTACGTTGCGCCTTTGGCTTCAATAATTTCATAAGCCGCATCTCTTGTGTGGGTAAAAATATCCGTTTTCTCTTCTTCGCTTAGCGCGATGGAAGAGCCAGCTACGTTCGCAAGGCTCCATACCGGAAGCTCGGAATCGCCATGCTCCCCGATAATATGGGCATGCACGCTGCGTGGATCGAGCTGCAATTTCTCTCCAATCAGATAGCGGAACCGTGCGCTGTCGAGCAGAGTGCCAGAGCCAATGACGCGGTGGGTCGGCCAGCCCGATTTTTGCCAGCAGAAGTAACTCATAATGTCTACCGGGTTCGTAGCAATCAGCAGAATGCCATCATCATTGTATTTCAATACTTCCGTAACGATGCTCTCATAGATAGCAATGTTGCGCTTGAGTAGATTGAGCCTCGGCTCGCCAGGCTTTTGCGCCGCTCCTGCCGTAATAATGACGATATCCGCATCCTTGCAGTCCTCGTAGGTGCCTGCCCATACTTTCGTTTGACCCAGAAACGGCATGCCGTGATTCATATCGAGCGCATCCCCGACTGCCTTGCCTGCATTAGCATCAATGAGTACAAGCTCATCCATCCGGCTGCGAAGCAGCAAGGTATAAGCTGTTGTGGATCCGACCGCCCCTACTCCGATTACGACTACTTTTGTTTTTTTCATTGTTATTCCACCTCATCAAATGGTTTATTTACGAAATAATACATAACGCCCATCAGGACGGAACCGCCGATTAAATTGCCGAGCGTCACCGGAACCAGATTATGAATCATGCCTCCGAGTGAAATCGTGCCCGGGTGATTAAGAACTAACGCAATGGCGAACGTGCAAAGATTAGCGATGCTGTGCTCGTAACCGGAAATAAAGAAGCAGAACACGAACAGCATCATGGCGAATAGCTTAGGTCCATCGCCGCGCAGCGACATCGGTACGAAAAATGCAAGGCAGACCAACCAGTTACACAACACGCCTCGGAAAAATAATTCCAATACGGGAGCGTGAAGCTTCTTCTCTACCACGCTTAGCAGAAAACCGTTAACGGAAGCATCCTTGAATAGCCCTGTCGCCCAAATCAGAAGAGCAAAAGCAACAGCTCCCAGAAAATTTCCTGCATAGCTCGTAATCCATAATTTGATTACGTTTGCCCAGCGCATTTTGCCGCGCAGGGCAGTGAAGGTAAAGTAGAAGGTATTGCCGGTGAACAAGTCTCCTCCGCCATAAGCAATGAGGATAATAGCTGCGCCGAACGTGATCGCCGCCATCGGATAAGTGAGCGGGCTATGCGTTTCATAGAAGAAGCTGCCGGTCTTAAAAGCCACGATGACACCGAAGCCGATAAACATACTCGCCAGCATCGCTCGCAATATATACCTCAGTTTGCTTGACAGAAACACCTTCTGCTTCTTCAAAGCAAGCTGCTCAACCCTTTTTAAAGGTATGTGCTCCACCTTGTAAACCCCCTTACAATTGATGCATGGTGACTTGAGCTTTGTTTGCTTGCCCTTGCCATACCCTTATTCTAGGGGATTCCTTTTCATTTGTATGTCGGGGAACTCCCTGAACTATTACTCAGGGTTTCTGCTCGAAAGCCTCGGAATAAATAGGGAGGTTCCCCGATATGGCTGGAGCGCTCCTTCATTTAAAATAGAAACAAGAGATAAGCCGAGAGGGGCTGGCAAGCAATGGCAGTAAGCATATACTCGCTTTTAAATGAAGGGGAAAGCAGGCAGGATACAGGGGTGGCCGCTTTTTTCTCCGAAGAAAACTTCAACAAGCTAAAGGGCATTATGCATACCCGAAAAGTCGACGTTCACGGCTTTTTGTTTCAAGAAGGCGAATCCGCCGAATATATGTATTATGTAAGGAAAGGCCGTGTCAAGCTGACGAAAACGACCGATACAGGCAATAAAATCACCCTTTATCTTCATCATGCTGGTGATATGTTTGGACATATAACGCCGTTTCAGCCTTCTGTTCAGGCCTTTAGCGCAGAGGTCATTGAGGCTGCCGAGTTTGGGGTAATCGAGCAAGGGGAACTTGAGAAGCTTCTGCTTGCCAATGGCGACCTTGCCATTGAGTTTATGCGGTGGATGGGCGCCATGTACCGGATGACGCAGACCAAGTTCCGGGATTTGCTCCTCTACGGCAAGCCGGGTGCGCTTTGCTCCCTGTTGATCCGCATGAGCAACTCCTATGGCATTAAGCGAGACAATCAAATAACGATAAACTACAAGGCGACCAATATGGATCTTGCGGAGATGATCGGAGCCACGCGGGAGAGCGTCAACCGCATGCTCAGCGATATGCGCAAGGCAGAGGTTCTCGAAATCAGCAACGGAACGATCGTCATTAAAAATATGGATTATCTTCGCAACACCTGCAGATGCGAGCAATGCCCCATTGAAATTTGCCGGGTTTAAACAACTATCCTCCGGGAACAACGTAGAGAAAGTGACAGTAAACTGTTGCTAAAAAGTATGTCTTGTGCCAGCCTTCAGTCATATCCGCTTTAATCGAAAGAGCTCTCCAAATTGCCTGTAAAGGCTAAACGGAGAGCTCTTTAACTTGTATATGCATGTACTAAAGGATACGTAACATGATTATAAATTTGACTATGCCTAATCAGATATTATTTAAGCAAGATGCGTAATAACAAGATGTGCCGAAACGGATCTTGTACCTCCAGCAAGTGGAGTAATCGTCAATGCTGCCGGATTACCGGCGGGATTTCTTACCGTTAATATAGAATTAGTAGCCGTTGTTTGCACAATTGAGACGCCGACAAGCTGCGAAGTTCCTGTTGCGCGGCCCACCACTGTATAAGCTAAATCCGCACCATTAAGCGTTAAAAGCAGTTGACCCGCTTCATCGACACTTACTTGAAAAAAGACCTGATAAGTCCCTATTGCAGCTATGTTGAAAGTACTTGGTCCTGTGCGAGATACTCCTATGCCGCTTGTAGGCCCATCCTGTGGGAAACTAACATCAGTTCCAGCAGCAACCGTTGTTGGATTATCAGGAGGCATAAGCGCGAAGAAGTCCGCAAAACCTAATATTCCACCTGTTCCCGTCGCTCCTGTCGTACCGGTCGGTCCTGCTGGGCCTGCTTCTCCTGCCGTTCCCGTCGCTCCTGTCGTACCGGTCGGTCCTGCTGGGCCTGCTTCTCCTGCCGTTCCCGTCGCTCCTGTTGAACCGGTTGGTCCTGCTGGGCCAACTTCTCCCCCCGTTCCCGTCGCTCCTGTTGAACCGGTTGGTCCTGCTGGGCCAACTTCTCCCCCCGTTCCCGTCGCTCCTGTCGCACCGGTCGGTCCTGCTGCGCCTGCTTCTCCCCCCGTTCCCGTCGCTCCTGTTGCACCCACGGGGCCTGCTGCGCCTGCTTCTCCTGCCGTTCCCGTCGCTCCTGTTGCACCCACGGGGCCTGCTGCGCCTGCCGTTCCCGTCACTCCTGTCGTACCCGCGGGGCCTACTGGCCCTGCTGGACCCGCCGTTCCCGCTGCTCCTGTCGCACCTGACGAACCCGCTATACCTTGAGGACCACTTGGACCCTCAGGTCCTGGAGGGCCAGGAGGGCAATTACACCTTCCCATGTACTCAGCTCCTTATGATCAGACAAACATAGTCCATTATATTGATTTCATTAAAAGATAAACACAGCAAACACCTATCAATTTTAAAAAATAGGCAAAATAGAGAACTATTTTCATTCTATGGCTCCTTCATTATGTTAATGTCCCAATCCATCTACTCTATGCTCGCATTAAATAATAAAAGTGCTGGAGCAGGGAGAGATGATAGTGGAGAGCCACCCTTTAATCGGAATTTTTGTCATGCAAAAAAAACATAGAAAAACGATTTTAGAACTTCATAAACAATATAACGACTTGAATTTGAGACTATTCGCCTTTACACCAGCAGATATTGTTTGGGAGAAACGAAGAATTAATGGACTTGGCCAAAAGAAGGACAGCTGGAAGCAGCGTTCATACCCTTTTCCTGATGCCGTTTATAATCGGGGCTTTAACAAAAAAATAACGACACTCCAACGCTTGGAGCTCGCTATTGGCAAAAACAAATGCTTCAACACCGTCAACCATTTTAATAAATGGGAGCTTTATAACCAATTAACGCAATTCTGGCTTAGTCCGCATTTACCCGACACCTTCTTATACAAAAGAGAGAATATGGCGTCGCTAATCGCCAAGTACAAAATCTTATATTTAAAGCCCTTCTACGGCTCAAAGGGGGAATCCGTCTACCGGATTGAATTAATGCATAACGGGGATGTTCATATCTCCTTGCATAGCTTGGCCCCCCTCTATATTTGCAGAAAAAATGAACAGTTGCCGATGCTCTTGGATAAGCTAGTTGGAGTGAATAACTACATTATTCAGCAGGGTATTCGTACGGAGCAGCTTGGTGATCATTTTTTTGATATAAGGGTTCTTGCGCAGAAAGGGATTTTAGGAAGCTGGACGGTCACAGCGATAATAAGCAGAGTGGCGTACAAAGACTATTTTAATACGAGTATGTGTGAAACGATTTATGACACCTATGACTTGCTAGGACAGTTACTATCTGCAGAGGAAAGAGATAAAACACTCGAAGCATTGTACGACCTCGCTATACAAGCTGCCAAATCAGCAGAAAGCTGTATCGGATTATTGGGAGAGCTGAGTGTCGACTTTGTCATAGATAAACAAAAAAAACCATGGATCATTGAGCTTAACGGGAAACCACAAAAAGAAATGTATAAGGATCTTAAAATCCCGGAACTTACCAAACGAATATACAGAACTCCCTTGGAGTATGCTTATTATCTCTCTCAGCTGCGAACAGTATCCATCGACCAAGCGTAGATGGATAGAGAAAGTATAAGCAAACTCATATACTTTCCTATACGTAAAAAACAAGGGCGCCTCACCGTTAACCCGGCAATGAGGCACCCTTACTTCTTACTCTACATCCATTTTGATTTCTTCGTGTTTCTCGTCAAACGAGATGCGAAGCGACTTTTTCTCCAAATACCATAAATTATCTTCTTCTATATAATAAGTTACGCCTTCCGCTTCTACGCTCAAACCGATGCTTCTTGGCTCATCCTTGGTGATGCCAAGGGAAAGACCCGGATGTACGCTGCCACAGCCGCCTAAACGCACAAATATACGAATCGCGTCTCCGTCGACCAGCCCCATCTCCGTCTTGTACCAGCTTGCCGCTGGCTGCTCAACTATTAACTTCATCGCGGTTAACTCCCTTCCCTGCCTATTCTATTCCATCATTGCGAATAAGCGGGGCTATGTCAACCTTTCGATTGCAAAATGGCGCTCGTCAGCGTCCACTTTGCCCGTTATATACTTGAATAGCGATAAGCTGAGCATAGGGCGAACCATTGGTTTCTTCAATAATGATACGAATCGCTTGTGTCTTCACCGGCTGCTCCAGCTTAACGACATTCAAACGCCTGCGATTGTCAGCCGTGGCTGCAACCGCATGCCACTCTCCAGCAGCAAAGGCTTCGATTCGGTAAGACTTGGCCAAATCGGGCAAAACCTCATACGAGGTGTAATGATGATGCAAATTAATGAGATCCTCGTTCACATCATTATTCCAAATGATTCTTAGCTCCGTTACCGTCTGCTCCTGACCCCAATCGAGCTGCAGCCATTCCTCGCGGCCAACCGCCATACGCTCGGACATCCACAGATGAGGGCCTCCAAAAGGACGGATAATGCCATCAACCGCTTTGGCCGGCGCGTAGGCTGCCGAGCTTCCTTCTACTCGGAAGCCAAATAGCCGATGGGCCAAATGCTTCATGCTCCACTCCATAACCGGCTGCGTTGGATCATGGTCCTCCAAATCCTCGCTCGCGTTAGGAGCTGCTTTACGCTCAAAGGCGAGCACCCCCGGTATGGATTGCTGCACCGTATGCAGTTTAATGTGATCATTTTGCGAGATAATGACAAATGCGTTTTGCGCAAGTCTCGGCTGCCAGCCAAGCTCTAACGCCGCCCATTGCTTCTCCCCTTTGGCTATGCGGATCTTCGACGACGCCTGCAAACGAGCAGGCACGTAATTTTCCTCTCGCCCGGTATCCCATACCTCTACGCAAAGCTCCGTATCCTGCATCACGTCCACCAGCAGCTCCAAACGCTCCAGTCCCCCGTCCACAGGGAACAGCAGGGCTGCATCATTTGTCAAAGCATACGTATAGTCGGTATCCGCATCGGTCTGCAGCTGTTGAAACACGGAAGATGCGGATAGTTGGGCTGCTTGGGCAAGCTCCTCTTCATCGCTAAGCGCCAGCCCGATCATGGAAGCATCCTGCTTCAGCAGCGTCCGTTGAAGCTCCTCCAGCCGGCTTTGATACAGTTCTCTCGGCGTTACTCCATTGCGCGCGCATAATGCAGCCGCTGTTCCAGCGGCTTCGCCGATGACCGCACAGGTGGCCATAACGCGTGTTGTGCCAAAGGCCACATGGCTTGCGCTGATATTGCGGCCTGCGAACAGCATGTTGTTCACATTAACCGAATACAGCGAGCGGTATGGAATGTGATAGATGCCGTCCGCGTGCATATGCTTGGAGCCGCTTTCCGACGCATACATCCCTTGAGGCGGATGCAAATCGATCGACCAGCCACCGAAAGCAATACGATCCTCGAACGGCGTTTGCGCGATGATATCGTTTTGGTTCAGTACATAATCGCCCACAAAGCGGCGATACTCCCGCTTGCCGGGCAGCGAGCCTACCCACTCCAGCGTCATCGTATCCGCCTCGAACTGTCCCGAGTTTTTGATATAATCCCATATCCCATAGATGACCGACCACAGCTCATCCCGGATCAGCTCGTTCGCATGGACCGTATCCAGCTCCCCGCCCCATTCGATCCACCAATAATGGCAGCCGGAATCCCCGCTTCGAATGACCCGCTTAATCGGAATTTGCGTTTGGGCAATGTCCTTGGCGAAGCTTGGCGGCACAAATCTCACGGGATGCCCGGCATCTTTCGTATAAAAGAGGAGCGTGCTGCCGAGCGTAATATCATCAGCCATTTCCGGAGCCCATTCTTCATTAAATTCATGCTGGGCTTCCCTGCCGAGCCGATATTTCGCCCCTGCCAGAAAGCCGACAAGACCGTCGCCCGTACAATCTAGAAATAGTGGGCTCTCAAAGCGGATGCGTCGCTCCGAGCCCATCATCCAACCCGTTACCGATTGGATATGCCGCTCATGCTCTGGCCCGTCCGCTTCCACCTCATGCACGTCCGTATGGAGGAAGAGCTGGATGTTAGGCTCCGCCTTTACCGTCTCCAGCACAACCAAATCCCATAAATAAGGGTTCCCATCCGGATTCTGATACTGGTTCTCCACGAACATTTCGCCCATAATGCCGGTTTCCCTAGCATAACGGTTCGTCCCGTGCGCCGTTGCTCCGCATACCCATACGCGAACCTCGCTGCTGGAATTTCCGCCGAGTACGCCTCGGTTATTGATTAGCGCTACCTTGCTGCCAAGACGTGCTGCCGCTACGGCGGCGCATACGCCAGCCAAGCCTCCTCCGACGACGGTTACATCCGAGCGGACCGTTTCTTCCTTCATGTTGAGCTCATCCTTTCACTGCGGAATTCGTAATGCCCTGCACGATAAAGCGTTCGCCAATAATGAATACAAGGAGCATTGGTACGATGCCCGCCGAAGCGGCTGCCATCATCCCGTTGTAGTCCACGTTATTTTCAAGGATGAAATTTTGCAGGCCGAGCGGTACGGTATATAGGCTTTCATCGATCAGGAATACAAGCGCATTCTCGTAATCGTTCCAATGCCAGGAAAAATCAATAATCGCAAGCGTAGCCAGAGCCGGCTTGGCAAGCGGCATAATCAAGCGGAAAAAGATTCGGATATGCCCCGCCCCATCTATAAATGCGGACTCCGATATTTCATTCGGAATCGAGAGAAAAAACTGCCTCATCATAAATACCCCGAATATCGTGAACATGCCTGGCAGGATAAGTGCCCAATGCGTATTGTAAATGCCCCAGCTGTCGAACATAAGAAATTTTGGCACAAACAGTACCTGCGGCGGAACCATCATCATCGATAGGTACACGACGAAGAGTGCATTTCTGCCATTAAACTCAATGCGGGAGAAGCCGTATGCCGCAAAAGCAGAGAGCAGCGTTGCCCCTACCGTGCTGATTAGCGACACTTTCAAGGAATTCAGATAATACGTGCCAAAGCTCTTCGGCCCCGTCCATACCTTGATGTGATGATCCCAGATCCACTGCGACGGAAGCCAGCGGACCGGGTATTCAAATACTTGCGCCGGCGTTTTGAAGGACGTGCTGAACATCCAGACAAAAGGCAGAATCATAACAATCGCAAAAAATGCCATGAGCATGGTCAGCCACCAGTGGCTTGTCTTCGTAATTATTTTCATGCGTAAGCCTCCTCAGTAGTGAACCCAGCGTTTTTGCCCCCACCACTGCACGAGGGTGATCAGCATAATAATGAAGAACAAAGCCCATGATATCGTCGCAGCGTAACCCATCTCGTAATAACGGAAGGCATTTTTGTATACGAACAGTGACAGAATCATTGTGCTGTTGCCCGGACCGCCTTGGGTAATGGCCTGAATAATACCGAAGGTCTTAATCGTCATGATTAGCCCCGTAATCATAAGCAGGAAGGTTGTCGGGCTAACCAGCGGCCACACGATTTTGTAGGTGACCTGATAGGGCTTGGCTCCGTCAATCTTCGCCGCTTCCAGCAGCTCACCGGAGATTTCCTGCAAAGCAGCCAAATAAATGATCATATTGTAGCCGAGCATGAACCAGATCCAAATAATATCAATGGCGAGCATGGAATACTCTGTTGTAGACAGCCATCCCGGCGGGTTGGTGACGCCTAGGCTTGTCAGGATCGCATTGATCGGTCCCTGCTTCGGATGAAAGAGCAGCATCCAGACGAAAGCGACCGCCACGCCGCTCGTGATGTAAGGCATGAAATAGAGCGCTCTCAGCGTTTTTTTGAAAAAGAGCTTGCGGTTGAGTGCCAGCGCTACGAGAAACGCCAGGCCAATTGATACCGGCACAGCAAGCAGGAAGACGATGGTATTTTGGAGCGAGACATAAAAAATTTCATCGTGAAGCAGCCGTTTCACGTTATCCAGTCCGATAAAGCTCATTTTCGGTGCCATAAATTTGTAATCTGTAAAGACAAGATACAGAGAATAGATCGCTGGCAAAATAAAAAATAAAACGACGCCTAGCATATTAGGTCCAATAAACAAATAGCCGAGCAGCTGCTGTCGCTTCATCCAATTTCGTTTCATGTACACACCCCATTTGCTGTTTATATGACCAGTCTACCAGCAGTCCACAACGATTTGAGGTAACAGAACAACCAACTTCATATCACAAAACCATTCATTTTCAGCTCACCGAACTCTTGAGAAAACAAAGATATGTTCTATTCCGCAAGAAGCATCGCAGCTGAAGGCAACAAAAAAACACCTGGATCAAATCCAAGTGTTTGACCATTTTGCTGTATACAGAATCGATAAAAACAAGGCAGCTGCGTCAGCCTATTTTCCGCATCATCAGCTCGATTGGCCCTCTTGGCAGCCATCTTCTCCATAAGGCTGAGAAAACTACGGCAGCTATGAAATATCCACAGCCATAGAGCACAGCAAAGGAAAGGCTCCCATTCTCCAAACGGCCTGCCATTTCAAGCAAGCCTAATCCCAGCCACACATGGCCGATGTAGTGCGTGAGAGAAAGCTGTCCCGTATGAATAAGCCACTTCGTCCATCGGGAAGCAGCCCACTTCTCTGTCGCATAAAAACAGCAAACCAAAAATGCTATACCCGTGCATGCCGCAGACAAAACATAAAGCAGCGTTGGCGGCATCGGCTTTGTCATAAACAAATAATGAGCGGCGTCTGAATCTAATATAGGCGCGCTCCACCGAATAAGGGCATAGGAAATTAATTCAAGCAGTACCGCGCCTGACACCGAATAGAGAAGCAGCTTCAGGCGGCGATTTCCTTTAAACCAAGGCTTTCGGCCGAGCCAAAGCCCAAGCAGAAAAAAACATAACCATGGAGAAACCGGATGAAAACCGTTAAAAAACAGATTGCGTGCGAACCCCGAAAGCGTCCAAAAGTCTTCATATCGATGGAACCCAAGATCCCATCCCTTGTTGTAATCAAACCATACCAAACCAGCTTGGGAGCCAATTAAAAGGATAACAAGTAGACGAATAAGTGTTTTGTCCCGTACCGTTATCAACAGCCCGGCTGTCAACATAAACACCGCATAATAATGTAAAATATCCGCGTTCCAGCCTGTCGCCATCAACAGCAGACCGCTCATAAACAGAAATGCCGCCCTTCGGTACAAGGAATTTCGGCTCTGGCGGACCAACTCCTGATCCAAGCTGCTTCTCGCTTTCATGGTCATTAAGGATACGCCAAAACCTGCCAGCAGCACAAATAGCGCCGACGCTCTTCCCTCAAACAAGGCCGCCGCCTTAAGCAGCCATGCTGCGCCGCCTTGCTCCGCCTGCATAGCAAGCTTGTAGTTTACCATAATCATGCCAAAAATCGCCCAAGCCCGAGCGTAATCGAGCGCCAATATGCGCGGCTGCCCCTTCTTCATCACATGCTACCCCCGTCTCTAACTCCATTCACGATGGCTTGGACTGTTGATCTCCAGATCTCCTCATAGGCATAATCCAATCCGTAGCTTGCAAAGTTGTCAATACTGTCCACGGTCATCGCCAGCAGCTGTCCTAGTATACGTGTATTCTGGATCGCCTTAGCTTCAGGTGGGTTTCCAAGACGCAGCAGCTCATCAAAGCCATAAGCATACTGATCCAAGATTCGTACGAGCCGCTCTGCATATTTCGGGTTCCGGTAACCGAGTGCTTGATACTGCTTCATAATTCGCGAGTAATGTGGATCTGTCTTCTGCTCCATAATCATATATAGACCGTCTTTAATCAGCTTCTCTTCCAAATTCTCTTTTGTATACTCTGAACGAGTGAAAAACTTATGGAATTCAATGCTTTCGCAAAGCTCCTCAAACAACATATCCACAATCGATTCCTTGGATGGGAAATGATAGTATAAGGCTGGCTTGGAAATGTCCAGCTGCTTAGCAATCATCGCCATGCTCGTCTTCTCAAAACCATACTCCGCAAACATCTGATAAGCCGTTTCCAAAATAACGGCATACGTTGATTTTTTGTCCATCTTAATTACAACCCCCTGCTCACTTACTTATCAACTTACTTAACGGTCGGTAAGTAAAGTTTAACGGATAACCGTTTATTCTGCAATCTTTTTTCTGGCCTCTCGAATTCCGCGCTGTAAACCTCTTTTTCCGTTTACAACGCACCATCTATCCAGTTGAAGTTGCGCAGATATGTTTTTTGCCCTTCTACAAGTCCCCGTGATCCTTGCTTGCGTTCTGCCCTTGATCAAACGGCCTTGAAAGCAGATAAGGAAATTGAAGCCTGACGAGCGTGCCGCTCTCTGAAGAAGAAATTTCAAGGCTTCCTTTTTCTTTGAACAGCAATCGCAGTCTCTCTTTTATATTTTTCAGCCCGATGCCCGGCCGCTTCCTTCCCGGCTGCATCGTAGAAGCCCGTTCGACGCCCACGCCGTTGTCCTCCACCTCCACAATGAGGCTTTGCTCCTCCTCCGCATAAATTCGGATTCGAATGCTGCCGCCTTCGGTCATATGGGCAATGCCATGCTGAATGGCATTTTCGATCAAGGGCTGCAATGCAAGCTTCGGCACGAGCACATATTCATTGGCCTGCTCATATTCGTAATGAATCGTAAAGCGGTGATTGTAGCGCATTTGCTGGATATAAATATAAGCCTTGATTAGCTCCATTTCGTCGCGCAAATGTATTAAGTCTACATCGGAATTGAGGCTCGTCTCCAGCAACTTCCCAAGCGACATGCTCATTTCTGCGATCTCATCCTGGTCATTGCGCAGCGCAAGCCACTTCATCGTATTGAGCGTGTTAAGCAGAAAATGGGGATTCAACTGGGCCAGCAGCATTTGGAAATGGACGGCATCCTTTTCCCTCTCCTCGGTCTTCAAGCGCCGGATCAAGCCGTTCATGTCGGCGAGCATCGTATTGAAGGTTTGGGCCAGCTCAAACACCTCGCCCTTATAACGCTTCTCCGGCAAACGGATGTTCAAGTCCTTACGGACGGCCTCCCGCATTTTGTTTTGCATATGGGATAGAGGCCTGGTGAAGCCGTAAGCAATCATAAAGGCGATTAAAATAAATGCGGCAATGAAAAGGAAAAAGGTTAAAAAATATTGCTGTTTGAGCGAGTAGAGATCATCGAACAAAATAGCCGACGGAATGCGGTTCACAATATACCAGTCCAAGGATTCAATATAGCTGAAATTAATAAGCGCCTCCGACACGGGATCAATCAGATAACCTTCCTGCTTGCCTCCCGACACGATCTCGTCCGATACCTCTAGTGACAGCGAGTCTCCGGAAACCCCTTGCGCCACGTCTTCTCCTTCGCCCGTGATGAGGAAATACTCCTGTCCGCCGGAGGAGGTATTCAATATCGATTTGAACCAATAGGAGTAATCGATGCTTACGCGGGCCATGCCATACGGCTTATGCTGCGAATCTCTCAATACGCCATAGAGCGAGAGCAGGGTACTGCTTCGCGATAAATCCGAAAACAAATAATTATCGTCATTCGGAACCCACTGGTACGGCGTGCCTTTGCGCAGCGTTTCCTCGAACCAGCGGCTTTGCCGCATAGACTCGTAATTTAGTGTCGTCTTCGGCTGATAAGAAGTGTAGACGTTTCCCTGTAAATCCAGCAGCGTAAAATACACGGACGGGTTGTACAGAAAAAAGCTGTTGTTGATGCCTTTGAACTTCTCCTCCATCACATCCTTGTTATCCAGCAGATTTCCGGTTTCCGGCGCTTTCAGCAGATTGCGAACGACAGCATCCTGCTCCAGAAAAATAAGCGCCTTGAACGCGATGCTCATCTGGTCTTGCAGCGTCCGCTGTAAATTTTTGAGCTGCTCATGGCTTTGGTCACTGATTTTCTCCTGAATGACTGATTCAATCCGCTGAAAATTATAGACGTTCAAGATGCCGAACGGCAGCAGAATGAGGAGAGCAAAGGCGACAAACAGCCGATATTTCAGCTTATGGGGTACGACGTATTGGAACCATTTTCGCATGCGGACCAGCCTCCCTGCTGCCTGAGAGCGGACGGCTGGCGCCGTGCTTCACAGTTGGATATTGGGCAAAAAGCCGTCCCCATACGCCTTTTTGGCGCATAGGGTCAGCTATCGTACGTTCCTGCTTATTTGGCTTGCTTCAAATATTCATTATGGCGCTTAACCATATTGGCCGTGGTCTGGTCTGCGTTCTGATTGCCCAAGAAAAATTTCTCGTATTCCTGCGTAATCAAATCCGTAACCTCTTGCGGCAGCTCGCGGACATGCGTTGGCGTCTCGTCTTCGAACAACACGTACATCAGAGATTCTTTGTCGTAAGTGTCTCCTTTGTCGCCAAGCAGGTTCGCCACCATTTCGTCTTGATCGGCTGCATTCGAGGCAGGCAAGCGGCCACCGGCAGCCATTGGCGCCATTCCGCCATCGGCATACCATTTTAGAAATTCCCAAGCTTCCTTCGTATACGAGGATTTTGCATTGATCGAGATGTAATCCCCTAAGCCCCCGCGAGGGATATAATCCGCCTGATTCTCTACGAGACGAGGGACAGGTGCGAATGCAATCTTGAAGTCACGCGGGAAATCGGTGAAATTATTGGAGCTTCTCAGCAGCCAGGCACCGATGTTCAGCATTGGAGATTCTCCGGCAAGAAACACATTTTCAACCGGAATTTTCGATGTAATCTGCTCGCCAAGCGGCGGCGTCGTCTGATCTAGCGTCATCATTCCGCCAAGCGTCTCCAGCCATTTCTTCACAGAAGGCGAATCGAGGTTCGATGTGCCGTCCGCTTTAACGTAACCTTCCTTAGTCAGAGCCGCGTCAATCGGATCAAGGAATGGCTCCAAATGCTGGACCATACCGTAGCCACTAGCGGGCTTTAACGTTTTGGCATACTCTCTTGCCTGCTCCCATGTCCAATCCTTTGGAACCGGAAGGCCCGCCGCATCCAGCGCATCCTTGTTCAAAGCGACGAAGAAAGCGCTCCTTGTCGTTGGGACGCCGTAAAATTTACCGTTGACCTGCCAGCCTTCCGCGTTGCTGCCCATCTTCTCCAAAATATTGTAGTCGGTAAAGGCGCTCAAATCGAGCGCGACGCCGGCATCAATACGCTTTTGGGTTTGGGTCAGCGTATAGTTCACGAACAGGTCCACGTTTTGCCCAGTCAGCAAAGCCGTATCCAGCTTTAAGTTGCCATCGTCGTCATTGACGAAACGCACATATTCCACCTGAATTTCCGGATGCTCCTTATTCCAAGCATCGACAACAGCCTGCGGGCCCGACTCCGGCGGCACCCCGCCCCACATCATCAGCTTGACTGGTGCGGAAGGCTTATCCGTTCCCGCTGTCTGCCCGCCTTCCGTTTTATTGCCACCCGCTCCGCTGTTACCGCTTGAGCAAGCGCCCAGCATACTGATCAGAACGATGAACACGAGTGAAAGCGTTATCCATTTACTAGTTTTCAATGCTTTGACCTCCCGTTTGTATATTCGATTTAGGTTGCACACTTAGAATAGCAAGCCGGAGGTCGATCCTTTAAGGAACAAATCGTTTGAATTCATGGAACAGATATTTGTAAAACAAAACAATGGCCAGCATCGCTTTGAACGGTTTTGTTCTATCCCTTGCGGAATTGGCTGGGCGTTGTCCCCGTAATCCGCTTAAATATTTTGATAAAATAATTATCGTTCATAAACCCTACGCGTTCTCCTATTTCATTGACGGTCAAGTCCGTCCGCATCAAAAAATCCTTCGCTTTGTGGATGCGGAACTCATGCAAATAACTAATCAAGGTCTGTCCCATTTTTTTCTTAAACAGCGCACTGACATAATTCTCACCCATCATGACGTAGTGGGCAAGAGATTTGACCGTAATATCCTGAGCGTAATGTCCCTCAATATACGTCAAAATCTTTTGAACCTCGGGGTGCGCTGAGCGTTCTGGCTGACTTGGCAACTGAGGCGTTGAGGCTTCCTTAGCTCTGCTGGATTTCATTAATTCAGCGTTGATCTTGTGAAGCGTCTCTCTAAGATCCTTCACGCTCATCGAGAGCTTCAATATATAGTTGGACGCGCCGTATTCCATCGCTTGACGCATATACTCGAAATCCCCCATGCAGGTGAGCATGACGAACTTGGAGGAGCACCCGGCCTGACGGGCTTCCTTCAGCAGCTCGATGCCATCCATTCGGGGCATAATGATATCGGTAAGAACAAGATCGGGAGGGTCTTCCTTGATCATAGAGAGCGCTTCCATCCCATCTCCCGCTTCACCAGCTAGGATGAAGCCCATCTCTTCCCACCGAATGATTTCACGAATGGATTCCCGAACAAAAACCTCATCCTCCACAAGCAGAACCTTCCACACTGGCGCTCCCCCCCTTTTGCCCCCATTATAGCATCCTCCTCCAGGGACGCGCAGCAAAAGAGAAAAATGTATGGTTTTGTTCCACCCGCGGATGATGAGGGTTTATGAATGCGTAGATTTGTTCTATTGCTTGCGCGTTCTAATCCTTATGCTCCTCCAGACCTCCCGCGTCCATCTCGGACTTCGCTTCCTCGGGCAGCTTTTTCGAGGCGCTTGGCACCTGTCTCCTCTTCTCGTTCACTTCCTCGGAAGAACAGATGACGATGCTCGCCTGCCCTCCGCTTGCATAAGCGCGGATCAGGACGGGCTCGCTGTAATTATTTTGAAATACAAAATCAGGCCCATCCCAGCTAACCGTCGCATCGCGTCCATGCGGTACATACTTAACGTTGCGGCTGTGCGTATAGCGCTGAACGATTTGCAGGCCCGCACGGTCAGCCGCATTAAAGAGCGTGGATGATATTTGGCAGATGCCCCCGCCTATGTCCTCGGACATTTCTCCTCTTACAATTACAGGTGCACGCAAATATCCCTTTTCTGTCGTCCGTTTGCCAACGACTTCATTGAAAGAAAACTTGTCGCCGGGAAAGACGACATAGTTATTAATGGCTTTGGCCGCCAAGCTGACGTTATGAGAGCGGTTTTTGTTATTCGGGTTGTAATATGTAGCATAATGGCCGATCCGCTTACCTTTTATCGTTGACAGCAGCTCACTGTCTACTTTGGCATACGTCGTTGTTAGCGGAGTTTCGAGACGGAAGAAGCCTCCTTCAAAAACAAAACGATGAAATTGAACCGTAAATGCGTCTCGGTCAAGCTTTCGTCCCGTTTGTTCCGAGACGATTCGGCCATATCCATCTAGCGCTGCATTAACGGGGAGTTTCAGCACTCTTTTGCCAAGCTCGTCCATAAAGACCTCAAGCTTATCCGGATCAATAAGAGGCACGCCAGCATTGGAATCGCTATAATGCGACCGGCTCATTTCGAATAGCTCCTGACCTTCATGCTCGATAATCAAAGGATCAGGATAGTGACCTTGCTGGAACAAAATTAAAATGGCTATAACCCATTGCAGCCCCATAATCGCTAATCTCCCCCTTACGGTAATCTGCAGAGTAGTATGAGGCATTTTGGCGGAATCCATGCAATTTGGGACCCTGTACATAAAAGGCAACGATGATGTTGAACATAATAACAAACGACTACGGATGGAGGGTGGCTTATGAACCGTCTAGCAAAGAAAATGACAGCCACACTCCTGCTGTTTCTGTTGATGCTGCTCCTCTTGCAGCCTCAGCTTTTATCCGCACAAGCGGCATCGATAACGCAAAAACCGAATAAAGCAGATATAAAAAAGGAACAAACCCAGATCATCATGACTGTCCGCACTTCGCCGAATGCCGCTTTTATTAGTGAAATTGCCTTAGCGAGCCGTGAAATGAATGATGCTCTTCGCGAATCCAAGCAAGTACAAGCTTCTGCATCGGACTATTACTACGATGTAGATATTGTGCTGCAGGAGCCAGATGGAGCAAAGCATTTGCGATTGGAGCATACGGGCAACCTTTGGAATGCCGCGTACGGCACAAGAACAGTATTGTCCACAAAAGCCGCAAACCGCCTTCTTCATCTGGCAGACGGACTGCGCGCGCAGCATTATGGGAAGCTCGTTTCTTGGCAGGAGTCGGGGCAATTGCTGCCTAACAAAAGCATTTTTTCAGTGACGGAGCTCGACTCAGGTTTAACCTTTCAGGTTCAGCGAAGAGCAGGCAGCGATCACGCCGACGTGCAGCCGCTCACGAAAGAAGACACACGCATCATGAAACAAATTTACGAAGGCAAATGGAGCTGGAAACGAAAAGCCGTACTCATCCATTCCAATGATACATGGATTGCCGCCTCCATGAACGGCATGCCGCATGGCGGAGACGGCATTCCGGAGAATGGCTTCTCGGGCCATTTTTGCATTCATTTCCAAGGAAGCTCTACTCACAAATCCGATAGCCCGGACCCGGCTCACCAAATTATGGTCCATAAAGCCGCAGGACAAGTAAACCCCTATTTGGATTCTGCCGCACCGATGGTGCTTGCCAAAACCTTTATTGAAATTTTGTATCATCAAGACACGGAGCTGCTGCGGCTGCTCGGAGAAGAATTGCCTCAGGATAAGCTCGCAGCATTAGAAAGCTTCATGGGATCGCTTGTCTCCATCAGGGAACAAGTTCCGCAAAAAGGAAAGCGCGCAGAGCCCGAGATGGAGCTAGGCAGCGCCCTTGTAGCAGAAATTAACCTGCCGGTCTCGATCCATCAATTAAACGAACCGCGCCGCAACGGTTATTACCGCTTCTTATTCAAACGGGAATCCACAAACTCGCCATGGCGCATTCAGGACATAACTACAGGCTGACCAATTATAAAAATACTAATCATAAAAATCCCCATAACCGTTCAGCTCCTATGTTTCGGATCTGACTGGCTATGGGGAAGTTTCACTTCATGATTTACTCCTGCTTGCTCAAAATCGAATAGATGACTTTCGCTGCCTGCGCTCTTGTCGAGAGGCCATCCGGAACGAAAGATTGATTGGTCATCCCGTTCAGAATACCTGCAGCCTGCATAGCTTGCACAGCATTGACAGCATAATCCGCTATCGCTGCTTGATCGGCAAAAACTTCTCCACCGCTTCCTGCCAGCGTAATATTTGCAATTGCTGCAGCACGGTGGGCCATGACGGCCATATCCTGACGCGTAATGAAGTCGTTGACTCCGAAGGTCCCGTCTGATTTCCCTTTCACGATGCCGAGCCGCTCAGCCGCAGCAATCGGACCGGCATACCAAGCCCCTTGCTGGACATCGGTGAAGCTGCTTGATGCTTCATTCTCTTCCAAATCCAGCGCTAGCATGAGCATTTTTACAAATGCTGCCCTGGTCACCTGGACATTCGGACGGAAGCTTCCATCCTCGTACCCTTCGATCACATGACGTGCAGCCAAAGCCTCGATAGGGTCTATTGCCCATGCCGCTAGTTGCAAATCTACGAATTGCGGAGCAGCATGCTGGCTCGCATAGTAGCTGAAATGATTCGTTTTGAAGGTAACTAAGCCTGCCTTCGCATCATATTTCGCATTTCGAACCACTTCCAGCTTGCCATCATCCGAGATGTAATAAACAACGACATTGCCAGCCTTCTCGCCTGATTTCAGCACATAAGGAAGCGTGACTTCAACCGCATGCTTACCACCTGAGAATTGGCTTATTTGTTGACCTCCAACCATGAGCTGAAAATCATATACAGCCGCATCGTCGACTTGCTTGCGCACCTCGTCAGATAAAGCGGAAGCCTCGACGCGCTGCACGGTTAGCTTCCAATCGCCAGAAGCTGCACCTGCCGCTGCTTGCAGCGCCTCTGCAGAGAAGGTGAATGTGGCGGAGCCTGTTTCGAGCGATAAACGCAATGGCGCCTTCGCAGCAAGACTCGCGATGGCTGCCCCCGGAATGCTGATCTCCATCTCTTGGACGGTATCAGCAGCGTTTATCTTAATAACAACTAACTGGTTGCTCGCTGCTTGAATGGCTTGTTGAAGCTTAGCGGCATCGACTGCCGCGCTTACTTTACCGTTCGCAGTGATGGCTGCGACAGTCACTATATTGCTCGCTGGCGGCGGTGTCGCCGATGATGGCGAGCCTGGCGTTGCAGCTGGCGACGGCGTTGGCGACGGTGTCGCTGCTGCTGTCTCCGACGGCGTTGGCGACGGTGTCGCTGCTGCTGTCTCCGACGGCGCTGGCGACGGTGTCGCTGCTGGTGTCTCCGACGGCGCTGGCGACGGTGTCGCTGTTGGCGTCTCGGACGGCGTCGGCGACGGTGTCGCTGTTGGCGTCTCGGACGGCGCTGGCGACGGTGTCGCTGTTGGCTCGGACGGTGTAGGCGTTGGCGTCGTAACCGCCTCGGCCGTAATCGTAATTAGCTTCTCCCCTTTGACGTGTGAGCCGTCAATAGCCGTTGCCGTGACTTTGACTTCCCCTTCCGTTAAGGCATGAAGCACCCCGTCCAATCCAATCGTTGCCAGCTGAGTTTGGCTGCCATCCACATTTGTTACGGACCAGGCTACCGTTTTATTTACAGTAGTATCCCCAGAGATTTCCGCAGTAAATTGCAGTGTGCTGCCAATCGCTATGGAATCCGCATTGCCAGCTGTCTTTACCGTAATTGCAGCAACGAGAGGACGAACATAACTGATGCTTGGCGCTGCCGGCATCGCCATGCCGTGGCCCAGGAAGAAGCTCGGGTGCGGCGGCTGGTTGTAGCTGACATTTTGCCAAGCAACCCCAAGGCGGTAAATCGGATCATGCATCAGCGTGCGAATGCGATAATTCGTTTCATCTACCGTTGAATAAATTCTAAACTCCGTGCTGTCCTCTGAACGCCACATCACTTCCTCGCGCCAGTCCCCGAACAAGTCCGCCTGCAGGCTGGAGTTCGCTTTGGTCGAATTATTCGTAGCTGATCCCACGGCTGTAAGCAAGTTGACCGTTTTGTTATTTTCGTAATCCCACTTATCAATACGGTTGTAATCCTGCAGTTCCCGCAGCAGGTCACCGTCCCACCATACGCCAAAATTGGTTGAGCTCGGAATGCTGGACGTAATTTTTTCGCCTTTCACGCTGTATAATCCAGTCACCTGGATATGCTCGGCGTTTACAATGTTTGCGCTCCACATTTCCTCACCGGGGTAACGGGGATCAAGATCTGCGGACATCCCGCGCCCCGTATCCACGCCCGTATGGACTCCCCAAATGATTTCTCCCGTACGCGCATCCTTCAGATCCATGCCATACGGGGAATCAGAGTGCTCCTGCACGGCAAAAATTTCAAGGCCAGGGCGCTCCGGATCCAGATCGCCAAAATGCATCGCATCACCATGGCCCAGCCCTGTGTTATACAGCGGCTTGCCATTATCATCGATCCCCATCGCGCCAAAATGAATCTCGTCCTTGCCGTCGCCATCGGAATCGCCTACCGATAAATTATGGTTTCCTTGACCCGCATAGGAGCCATAACCCTCTTCATTCGAGTCAAACACCCATCTTTTCGTAAGCTGCCCATCCCGGTAATCGTAGGCTGCCAGCACGGTGCGCGTGTAATACCCTCTGCTGAAAATCAAGCTCGGATGCTCGCCGTCGAGATAGGCTACTGCTGCCAGAAAACGGTCTACGCGGTTGCCGTAAGCATCTCCCCATGCAGCAACGTCACCGCGCGGCGGGTCATAATCGGTTGTCACCAGCGCTTTGCCTGTCGCTCCTTCAAATACAGTCAGATATTCGTTGCCAAGCAAAATGTATCCTGTGCTGTTCCGATAGTCCTTGCTTGGATCGCCAATAGCTTTGCCTGTTCCATCAATGGTGCCATCGGCTGTCTTGAACGTTACTTCCGCACGTCCGTCGCCGTCGAGATCGTAAACCATAAACTGTGTGTAGTGCGCGCCCGCTCTAATGTTCGGGCCGAGATTAATGCGCCACAGCCGTGTACCGTCAAGCTTGTAGGCGTCCATATATACAACGCCAGTGTAACCCGCTTGTGAATTGTCCTTGCTGTTCGATGGTGACCACAGCATCACAATCTCGTACTGTCCATCGCCATCGAGATCGCCAACGCTAGCATCGCCAGCCGAATACGTATACGGCTGACCGTCCTTCGTATAGTCATCTGCCGGTTTCTGCAGCGGCACTGATTTGTATTGCTTTTGCCATACGCCGAAGCTGCTTGTTGCCGCTTGCTCGACGCCGTTCAAAACCGACTTAATCTGATACGAAGAAGAATCGGTCCCTGCAGCATCCACATAGTTCGTGCTCGCCGTAATTAAAGCGCCGTTCAGCTTCACACCGTCACGGTACACGTTGAAGCCGATTTCCTCCGGATCAAGCCCCAGCATGCGCCAGCCGATATAGTTGCCGCTCTCCGCTTTAATCGCTACTGGCGACCGATCCAAATATTCCATCGCGCGTACAAGTGTCGTCACCGCCTGCGTCTCCAAATAGCTGGATGGCTCGGAGATGCCGCCCTCGTTTACGGAAGCGACTTTGTAGAAATACGGAATGGTTGTCAGTACTGTTGTATCGGTATACGCGGCTATCGGCGTTTTTCCGATTAACACATACGCTCCATCCGCTTTTTCTGAGCGGTAAATATTGTACATTCTCCCCTGCGAGACCGCATTCCATGAGAAGCTAATCTCATTTTTGTGAATCGCAGTAAGTGCGAGTCCTTCTGGGATAGCTGCTTTCGCAACATCCGGGTCGATCATGGATACGCTAAGCGCATTGGAAGCTACCGATTCAAAGCCGGTATTGTCTATCGCTGTTACGGAATAGATGTACTCCAGGCCGACATCCGCAGACGTATCCGTAAAGGACGTCGCAGTCGTCTGGCCAAGCAGCTCGGCGCTTGCAGCGACCGTCGCTTTGCGGTAAACCTTATATTTTACCGCTTCCGCAACTCCTGTCCAAGTAAGCTCCGCCTTGACCGGATTGCCGGCCAAATCCAGATCGCTCAGCTCGAGCTGTGTCGGCGCCAGCATTAATGGCGTAATCTCCACACCGTTCAAATGCGCTGTCTGGCCGCTCAAGATCATATTCAGCTGGCCATCCTTCACAGCGATCATATTGAAGACCCGCTCGGCAATGTTTTCTTTGCCTGAGGCAATCGTCCCTTGGTCCTTTCCTTCAATGACAATATTCGTTCTGGTCGAGCCGATCCAGTCTCCCGTGTAGGTTTTGACTGAATAATAGCCGTTTGGCAAATCTACTTTGAATTCATAGCTTTGCCCAAAATAGGCCACAAAGTCACGTCTCAGCGCATCTGTGGCAGAACCTCGGTCGCGGTCGATCATGCCAGTGCTGTCCGTAATGCCGTAACCCCGCTCTGGCGTATAGATCGTATTACGCGTGACTTCGTTATACCCTTCGGCTACTGCGCTGCCGACTGGACCAAAATCATATTTGTAAACGGCTGCCTTCGTCTTCATGTAAACGGCATTGGACGGGGAGGATTCCCCTTTCCCATTTACGGCCGTGACGTGTACGTAATAACTGTCGCCTTCCACTAATCCGCCCATATTAAGCGTCGGAATCGTTGAGGTGCCGATCATCGCATATGCGCTGTCGGGCTCGGAGGAGAGCTTGCGATATATTTTGTAAATATCGGCAGATGCCGTTTCATCCCATTTGAGCAGCGCTCCCGCGTTGCTGATGCTTCCTGCAATTAAGCCTGTCGGCTTAGCCGGCACTTCGGCAGGCACTTCAATCTCCTTCACGGACTGCGCCAGCGGCAAGTCAAGCTCTTTAATTCCTCCGGAGAGAAGCCTTGCCAGCTGAATGGCGCCATACTCCTGGAAATGCGTATCATCCGCAGAGCCCGTCGGGAACGCTCCATATACGCCAGCAGGCGTGTGTAAGAACACGGATAGCGTCGCAGCAGGGCCAATGGAATCGTAATAGGCAATGCTCAGCGTGCTAAGGTCAACCAAATCTACATCAAGCTCCTGGGCGACTTCCTTCATCGCCTGTACGTACTCAGGGAAGCTGACGTTAAATTTCCCAGTCTCAGCGTTAAAGCTGCGTCTGCCCATCGGCGTAACGAGAATCGGTGTCGCACCACG
Source organism: Paenibacillus luteus (assembly GCF_006542765.1). Lineage (GTDB taxonomy): Bacteria > Bacillota > Bacilli > Paenibacillales > Paenibacillaceae > Pristimantibacillus > Pristimantibacillus luteus. The sequence goes on along the minus strand of NZ_SKCD01000013.1, from coordinate 26,194 downwards.
CTGCCTTGCACCGTTAATGTACGTCTTTAAATATTTTTTGTAATCGGCCGGAGCCGCATAGCGGTCCGGTACGCTGATCGTGGCATCATTATGGCCGAATTGCACAAGGAAATAATCCCCCGGCTTAATCGCTCTTAAAATTTCATCGAGCCGCCCCTCGGATATAAAGTTTTTTGTACTGCGGCCACCGATGGCGTGGTTTTTGAAGATGACGTTATCGGTGAAAAATCTTGGAATCATCTGTCCCCAGCCCGCTTGCGGGATCCAGTAAGCATCATAGGTTTGAACGGTAGAATCCCCCGCCAGATACAGCGTTGGCAGCTCGCCTGCTGTACGGGACGCTTTCTTGGTGATGACAAGCGCATTAATTTTTGGCGCAGTACCTGTGAACTGGAGATTCATCTGACCGTCGACTAAAGCGATATCGAAGCTCATTTCCAAATAAGCGCCTGCAGGCCTTGGCGCATTCCCATCCAGCCGCTTCACCTTCTCCATGCTCTCCACTGTAATGGAGATATCGGTGATATCATTCGCATCTCCGGCAATCAGAGACACCGTGTAATCTCCGTTCGGAAGATCTACGTTAAAGGCGGTATCTTGCACAATGCTGAAATCCGAGCGCAGCGCATCTGATGTGCCGCGGTCGATGAAGCTTACTTTGGCCGGGTCAGTGAAGCCATATTTCCGCTCCGGAGTATAGGCAACAGCCGAGGTAATGGCCAGATAACCATCCTCTGCTGCTCCCTTACCGAAATCGAAGCGCTTCACATCCCCCTCTGGCAGCGTAACCGGCGGCACGTATACCACACTTACCGCGTAATCCGAGAAGTCTGATGAACCCTGCCCGTTAAACGCTTTTATTTTGTAATATTGCGGCACTCCCGTGTTAGCTGTTGCATCGGTAAATGACAATACTGCTACTATGCCGATTTCAGCAAAGGTACCGTCTGCCGCATCCGCACGGAATATTTTATATTCCGCTGCCCCCGCTGCCGCTTGCCAGGCGAGTACCGTCGAAGCGGCATTCACTTCCGTTATGGCTAGTCCTGTAGGCACAGCTGGTGTCTGCGGAGTTGGAATAGAGGCTGCATCGCTGGCCGCGCTGAGCGCGGACTGCTGACCGAACGCATTAACGCCAGAAACATAATAATGATAGCTGTTTCCAACGCCGACAGTCGTATCGGTGTAGCTGCTCGCACTGATCTGCTCAGCGATCGGGTTGCTAGGCTCCCCGCTGCCAGTTACACGGTAAACGTTGTAATACAGCGCGCCCGGTACCGGCATCCATTGCAGCGATACACCGTCTGCACTAATGTTCGTCAGTATAAGCCCTTCCGGCGCTGAAGGGAGAACTTGCTCAATGATCACCCCGTTCAAAATACTAAACGTTGCATCGCCTGTCAGTACAATATTCAATTGCCCATCCGTAACGGCTGTATCGTAGCTTTTGCTCTCAACCGCCCTTCTGGAATTGATCGGATCCTTCACCACATTCTCGATGGTCACTTTTGTTTTGTAGGTAGAGGTCGTTTGCAGCAAATCTCCTGAATAGAGCGTTACTTTGTAGTTGCCAATAGGTAGATCAGTTGAAAAGGTAAATGGCGTGCTGTTTCCTCCCAATACAAAATCGTTCAACAGATGATCGGTTGACTCGGCCCCGCGATAGCGTGAAGCGAGGTTTTGATCTAGGCCGTAGCCCAGCTCACTCGTATACAGGGTCGTACCTGTAATTCCAATAAATCCATCCGCTACAGGTCCTCCCGTGCTGCCTGCCGGTGCAGGTGCCGCGCCAAAGTCGAACTTCCATACCTGCGGCTCCGCAATGGACGCCGCCTTCGCTTGTTGGACTGGCAAACCTGCCAATACGGTGTATACGACCATAAATACTGCCAATGCCAAAGACATACTTCGTTTCATTCGGTTACTCATACCTCATGTGGTCCCCTTCCATGATTGAGATAATATAAGTGGCAAATGCTCCTGATACTGCTTAGTAAGCAGGTACAAGAAATATTTCCCTCTTATATAGTAACCTTAAAAAGAATGCGCTTACATTACAAAAAACCATACGCTTTGTTCAAAATTCCGTGTTATTCTCAAATTTGTTATGCCTGATGCTGGTATTCATCTGAATAGGAAAGGTATGCGTGCTTACATTGGGACGTTAGCGAGATTGAGAGACTTTCATAGAAACATAGACAACTCCACCGTTTACAAATTCAATGCATATTCAAAGAATAGATTTCCAACCTTTCCCACTCTCATTCCGATATAATGAAACAAACCGTTCACATTGAGCTCACACTCCGCCTTGTACATGCAATTGTCAAACATGCTATAATTATGTGTACATTTACCTAGCTAGCCTAGTCATTGAGAATTAATAGAGCTATACGGGTGACGTTCGAAAGGGGGAGATAAAGATGTTCGCAAAGCGTCTTAAGCAGCTGCGAAAAAAGAGGAAACTAACCATGCAGGAAGTAGCCGACTACTTAGGGGTTGCCAAAAGTACATATGCGGGGTACGAATCGGGATACAGACAGCCAACGATTGAATCGATTCAGACGATCTCGCGCAAGCTGCGCACATCTGCCGACTATCTTCTGGGGCTTACCGACTATCCGGAGCCGCCGATCGAGCTTAACCATAATGCAAAAGAATATTTGAACTATGAACAGCTTCATTGGGACGGGGTCCCTCTGGAAAGGGACGATCTGGAGCTGATCCGCAGCTTGCTCGAACGCGTGCTCCGTGACCGTACCCTGCCAAAGGAAGAATAAACTAACCGCCCATTAATGTCAGCAGCTTCGCTTCGAAATTCCCTTGAAGCTGCAGCATTAAAGCGCTGAACTTCTGTTCCCAGCCTTCCGTAATGTCTGAATCCACTTCGTCTTTTTCAGCTCGATCAATGATTCCCTCGAACTTTGCCGTACAGGCAGACTCCGCATTCGTCAGCCCATCGATCCATTTTTGATTCAGCTCTTGGAATGCATACGGATCTGTCATATCAAGCTCCTTGATGCTCGTATCGGCTCCCGCAAGCACCTCATTCATATCCTGCGTACACTTCGCCTGAACCTGGATAATCTCCTGCTCGTATTTCGCAGACGCCTCAACTGGAGGCGGGGTTACGGTAACTTCTGGTACTTCTGGCGTTGGTTTGGTGACAGTACCTGCGTCTGTACCTTTGCCCGGCTTTGTCCCCGTACCTTGATTAGGCTTCACTGGAGTAGTTGGCTTCGAGGTCTGAACCGGATTGGGCTCATTATCCGCTGCCACAGGCTTATCCGTCGTCGCCGCTTCGGGAATCGTCGCTCCTTTTCCTTCTTCCGCAGGTGGTTCCGTTGCCTGATCAACAGGCTTGGCGGCCTGGTCCGTTGCTGCCGGCTTCACGGCTCCTGCCGGGCTTGTGCTCTCTGGAATATTCGTTTCAACCCCATCAGCCTGCAGCTCTGCATACTGGTTAAGCGCTGCCCCATCTGCACTTACGACAAGCGATTGGTTCGAGGATTCCTTCCAATACAGCCCACCCCATGCAAACACCAAAATAACCGCAAGCGAGCCTAAAATAATGTTGATCGTATCCGGTTTTTGAAAGCGGGGACGCCTTTTTCTTCGTACATGCTGTTGACTCATTTGAGGCTGATACCACCTTCCAATTTGAATAAAAAGAAGCCAGCCCCCTTACTCCTGAGAGAGTAGGAAGACTGGCCGGCACCCTAAGAGCGCATAATTTCGGTAATAATCGTGGTCAGCAATTTGTTGACCTTGCTTTTCGTTTCGTTAATCGCTTTGTTTTTCAATGCATTGGTCGCATTCACTTTGTTAATGGCATCGACCGCTTCATTTCTAGCCTGCACCACCTCGACAATTAATTGCGCCTTTTGCTCATCGTCTGTGGCTGCTTTCAGCTTTTTCTTCATGTCAGCCAGCTGCGCATCCAAAGCCTCAGCGATTTTTTTCAGCTCTGCCTTCGGATCAACCTCGACATCACCGTTCTTAATCGTGATCTCTTGCTGGAAAACAATCTTGGCCGAACCGCCGTATGGATTCATCAGGGTCGCCTGAATGACGGCAGTTCCTTCCGCGACTTTTTTCGGAATGGTTACTTTACCCTTCCAGTCTACCGTTACGTCCTTGCTTCCCGATACTTTTTCCCATCTCAGCAGAGTTGAAGGAAGATTGGTGCCAAACAGCTTCAAGGTGTATTCATGCTGCCTGCCGTTTGCCGTAACCTTTACCGTGGATACAACCTCTGAGCGAATATAAGCGACGGTCAGCGCATTGATCGCTTTCTCGTCATGCTTCAGCTTAACCTGAAAGTTCAGGACAGCTGAGCGGACATCCGCTGGCTTGACGCCTAGATTAGAAAGTGCCTCGCTAAGCGCATAGTCGTCTTTGGCAGCCAAAACCTTGCCCATTGCTTCGGTTAAAACAGCATTAATCTTCTCTTTGTTGCCCAGTAATAAAGCCAATTCATTCGGCTTCATATCCGAGATGATATCGCGTACCGTTCCTTCAACGCCTAAGCGCTCATCGCCGTCTCCAAACAAGAGAACAAGGAAATCGTCCATGGTCAGATCCGTGACTCCACCGGCTGCCGCTATCGTCTTCAGCGTCGCGCGGAACTCCGGATTTGTACGAATGGCCTCCAGCGCCTTTGCCTGCGGATCATATTGTATTGCCCCTACGGCCTGAATGATGCGGAACAAGCTTTTCTTCAGCTCTGCCTGATCGACCGTTGCCGGCAGATTGGCCGCTATTTTCTTCCAGACCGGATCGATCAATGCTTGATCCTTCGCAAAATCCAGCTTGGCCAGCTCATCCCGCAAGTTGCGAACATCCTGTACGTCTGCCGGATCGCCAGCAAGCAAGGATGCATGAAGCTTATTCATTCTCTCCAGGAATTGCTCCGCCGGGAAATGGTCTCCCTCTCCACTGGTAGCTTTCAAGGTCACCGCTTTCTCGAAAATAACCTTGGCTGAACCCCCGTAAGGATTAATAAAGGTGGCCTGAATGATAGCCGATCCCGTTGCTGCGCCTCTCGACAGCGTCACGGAACCATTGGCTGCTACCAACACATCGTCGCTGCCGGATACCTTGCTCCAGCGCAGCGCCAGCGCGGGCACCTCAATGCCGAATACCTTCAAGCTGAACTTTTGCTCACGGCCATTCTCGCTCACGACGACCGTCTCGTTCGATTCAGAACGCAACAGCGCAATCATCAGCGCACTTGCGGCTGGCCCTTCTTTTTTCAGCTTCGTTTGGAAGTTGACTACGGTAGCCGCTACCTCCTTAGTGGTTACGCCCAGACTGCCTAGCAGCGAGCTAACCTTGTAGCTTCCATTTTCAGCAAGCAGCTTCTCTGTTGCCTGGAGCAGCATGGCTGATAAAGCTTGCTGGTCTCCAAGCAGACGCAAGAGTTCAGTGGAAGACAAGCCCGCAAGCTGCTTTCTAATCGTTCCTTCTACGCCCAAATGAGTGCTTCCGTTCCCGAATAGGAAGAGCAGTAAATCATCGACAACAAAGCCCGCTTCTCCCCCGACAGCACCAAGCGCCTTCATTGCCGCCTTGTATTCAGGGTTCGCGCGAAATGCTTCGAGAGCTGCAGATGGCTTTGTACTATAAGGGATTGAAGCCGCTTCTTTGAGCATAGCGAATAGGCTGGCCTTAATTTTGGCTTGATCGGCTGTAGGCGGAAGTTTAGCGGCGAGCTTATTCCAGATCGGATCGATTAAGGCTTGATCCTTCGCAAAATCCAGCTGTGCTATTTCCTCTTGCAAAGCTCTTACCGCAGCGATATCGCCAGGATCTCCGGCAGCAAGCGCCGATTGAAGCTTATTCAGACGCTCTAGGAAAGGAGCAGCAGGAAATTCGGTTTCCTGTGCACCAGCTGCTGTTAACGTCACTTCTTGCTCGTAGATTACTTTTGCTGCGCCCCCGTAAGGGTTCACAAGCTTTGCCTGAATGACAGCCGTACCGCCTGCAGCATTATCCGGAATCGTCACGACACCGGTTGGCAGCACCGTCACGCTAGAATCGCCGGACACCTTCGACCACTGCAGTACCGCGGGCAAAATATATACACCGAACACATTCAGGCTGTATGTATGCACACGCCCGTCATCATTTATTTTCACGCTAGCTTTAGCTGCTGAACGAATGTACGCCACCGTCATGGCGCTGATGGCCGGCTCATCCTTCTTCAGCTTCACTTGGAAGTTTTGCACCGTCGAGCGGACATCCTGCGCCGTGATGCCCAAGTTTTTCAAGATGGAGCTGAACTTGTACGTTCCTGTTTCACCCAGCAGCTTCTCCGTCGCTTGCAGAAGAACCGCAGTAATGCCTTGTTTGTCGCCAAGCAGTTGAATAATTTCGACTGGGGACTTGCTTGCTAGCAAAGCTCCGATTGTTCCTTCCACGCCTTTTGCACTGCCGCCATCGCCAAACATAAAGATGAGAAAATCATCCAGCCTGATATTCTCATCGCCGCCTGCGGCTGCTATGGTCTTCAGCGTTGCGCGAAATTCGGAATTCGTGCGAATGGCCTCTAAATCTGAAGCTTGAGGATCATAGCGGAAGGAGCCAACCGCTTTAACGAGTCGGAAAAGGCTCGCTTTCAGCTCTGCTTGGTCGACCGATTCCGGCAGCTTCGCACTGATTTTGTTCCAGATCGGATCAATAAGCTGCTGGTTCGCGGCTTCATCCAGACTCGCAATTTCGTCCCGCAAGTCTCTAACCTCTTGCATATCCTTCGGATCACCCGCTGCGAGCGCGGCGTATAGACCTTTCATGCGTTCCAAGAATACGCTAGACGGCAATTCGCCATCCGCCGCATACACGGATTGACTGATTCCCAGCTTCTCCACCAGCCCTTTCTGGCTAAGCGGAAGCCCTCCTAACGAAGCGCTGAGCATGGAAAGCGCTATTGCGGATAAAGTCACTTTTTTTCTAAACGTCATCTCGTTCACCTCTGGTCATAAGTTTGAGTTAAAATTGCAAAACGGGCATTTGCTGCTTTACGCCTTGATTTAAACTAGGACGGCCGACAGAATAATAGACAAACTCGGTTCCAAGCAGATCTTTCTCATCGAACACGTTGCGGCCGTCAATGAGAATCGGACTTTTAAGCGCCTTCTGTAATTGGCCCAGATCAATTTTTGAAAATTCCTCCCACTCCGTCAGCAAGCATACCGCGTCCGCTCCGCTGGCTGTAGCCATTGCTTCCGTACACCATTCCACACCATTAATTTCATAGATTGCTCTAAAATTGTCCATGGCAATAGGATCATAGGCTTTGACCCTTACGCCGTTATCGACCAAATGCTGAATGATTTCCGCTGCTGGCGAATCTCGTACGTCATCGGTATTCGGCTTGAAGGCAAGACCCCAGATCGCGATCGTCTTGCCATGCAGCTCACCGCCAAAAATCGTCTCTAGCTTGCGGATAACGTTGAAGCGCTGGTCCTGATTGACTTCCACGACCGAGCGCAGCAGCTTGAATTCGTAGTCGACATGACCAGCGATTTGAATGAGCGCGCTCGTATCTTTAGGGAAGCAGGAGCCTCCATAGCCGATGCCCGCTTTCAAGAAGGACGGGCCGATTCGTTTGTCGTAGCCCATCCCCTCCGCAACCTTCGTCACGTCTGCGCCAACCTTCTCGCAAATATTAGCGATTTCGTTGATAAAAGAAATTTTCGTAGCTAGGAAAGCATTGGACGCATACTTGATCATTTCCGCGCTGCGGATGTCCGTGACAACGATTTGTTCAGTCAAAGGGATATGCAGGATCCTCATGATATCTGCCGCGCTATTTGAGTTGGCACCGATAATTATCCGGTCCGGGTGCAGCGTATCCTGAATCGCTGAGCCCTCTCTGAGAAACTCCGGCAGCGAAATGCTGTCGAAGCGTTCGTTCGTATGGGAGCCGATCAGTTCCGCTAGCCGTTCGTTGGTCCCGACCGGCACGGTGCTTTTGACTGCTATAATTTTGTAGCCGTTCATCGCTTCCGCGATTTCAATAGCTGCTTGATTTATATAGGAAAGATTCGCTTCGCCGTTTGGCAGCGGCGGCGTGCCTACTGCCAATATAATAATGTCCGACTGGCGCACCGCACTTGGCAAGTCCGTCGTGAACGTCAGCATTCCGGCTGCACGATTGGACGCTGCCAGCTCCTTTAGCCCTGGCTCGTAGATCGGAATGCCGCCAGCATTCAAGGTCTCAATTTTGCGTGGATCCTTATCCACACAGATGACACGATTGCCAAGCTCGGCATAGCAAATGCCCGATACGAGACCGACATAGCCTGTTCCTATAACCGTAATATTCATGCTAATCGCTCCTTCATCGAATGATTTCGTTATACCGTGCATAGTTGCAAAATTTCATTCCAATCAAAGGCAAGCCGAACAATGTCCTCTTCAATAAGCTCGGTTCCCGTCTGAATTTCAATAATGTCCATTTCCGTTTCGGCGCGCAGGCTGTGCAGGCTCTCCTTCGAAATCGTCAGAACATCGCCTGCTTTTACGATGAAGCTTTGGCCGTTTAGCACCATGACGCCCTCGCCTGCTACCACCGTCCATACCTCATCCCGAAGCTGATGGTACTGGTAACTTAAATTCCGCCCCGGCGCCACGCATATCCGCTTTGTCAGCACTTCCTTGCCATCGGGATATTTCAAGTAATCCAGTACCCGGTAACGCCCCCATCGCCGCTCCTCGTACATCGGCCGCTGATCCGAATGCTTCATGACCTCCTTGATCAAGGGACTCGATGCTTTGTCCGACACCAAAATTCCATCGGGGCTTGCAGCAACGATGACATTGGATACGTTGAGCAGCGTGATCGGAATATCCAGCTCATTGATGACATGTGTATTGACCGAGCCGTTGGTAATGATTCCTTTGCCGATCAGCGGCGTTTCAATCTCCTCGGTCAGCGTGTTCCACGTACCAAGATCCTTCCAATCCCCCTCGTAAGGAAGCGCAACGATATGATTGGATTTCTCAACGATCTCATAGTCAAAGCTGTTTTTCGGCAGCTTGCCGTATTGCTTCAGCATCTCGTCATATTGAATAGGAAGCTCATTGGCAATCAGAATATTGATGATAAAATCCAGCTTGAATGCAAAAACCCCGCAGTTCCAAAGCGCAGCCTGCTCAATCATGGCTACCGCTTCTTCTTCACGGGGTTTTTCTCTAAAGCTGTGTACATTAACGTAGTTTTCGTCTGTTTGTGAGCCCGGCTCCGGTACGATATAGCCGTATTTCTCGGATGGATAGGTCGGCTTGACGCCCATTAGGGCGAGATCCGCGCCCGATTCGTTCAGTACCTGCTCGAGCTCCTTCGTCTTCTCGAAGAAAGATTCCTCTACATACGGATCAACCGGCATCACGACCACTGCCTCATTCAGGCCCACGCCCTGCACGGAGTACAAATAAGTTGCCGCCAGTGCGATAGCAGGGAACGTATCCCGACGCTCCGGCTCCACAATAACCTCGATCTCGCTTCCAAGCTGGCTGTGGATCATATCTACCTGCGGCTTGCTTGTTGCGATGATGGAATGCTCGCTCAGACCCGCTTTCGCAATCTGCCCCCACACTCGCTGAACCATCGATTCCCGCTCACCGTCCGCATTTTTGAGCACCTTCAAAAACTGCTTGGAGCGCGACTCGTTCGACAACGGCCAAAGGCGCTTGCCCGAGCCCCCTGATAAAAGAACAATTTTCATTCTGATTCCTCCTAAAAAGTTTTTGTGGAGCTTTACTTCGTGGAGATTCTTCGTAACAAAAACTTTGCTGTTTCGTAATCAAGTGAATAACAATTTTCAGTTTGATCGCTGCGCGAGTAGATCATTCTTACGATCGCGGTTGCAGCCAGATTCTTTGAATTCATTAGACATGTAAAGGTAAGAATCCGACTGCAAAGGCGAACACTTCGTTTCTCCAGAACGATCTGCTCGCTTCGCTTTCACTTCAAACTAGTAATTCTATTAAAATAACGTTCCATCAACGCTTCGCTTCTTTAAAACTAGTCAGCGCCACACGAATCTTGTAGTTTAACGGGAAAAGCTCCCGTTAATTCGTCTAACTCGATTCAACTATTTAACTTAACGGGATTTTCTCCCGCTAATTCGGCCAAATTAACGGTAGTTTTTCCCACTAATCAGGTTACTTATCAATATTTCGGCACATTAACGGGAGTTTTTCCTATTCGTTCATGACGTCCGGTTAATCTGAACCCTACTTTTTCATCACTAACTGAGCCGATTTAATGCTGCTCGTCCAGGTGTTGTAGTAGTTGGAGTTTTTGCCGTATGAGTTGTCGAGCAGCGTGTTCGGCTTGTCCATCAGGCAGGATAGGATATGTCCGTGCAGCCTCGAGGTTTGGACGACGCGGTAGCCGCTAAAGCGCTTGACCGCCTTGTCCACCAGATAGTCGGAATATTTGCCCCAGATCGCCTGCATCGGAAGCGGCACGCCGCTTTTCATCATCATTTGGCCGATCATCTTGATCGACTTCCGCTCCACTTTGTTGTACAGAGAGGCCCAGTCCAAGTAATCCCCGCGCCCCGCCGATTCGAAGCTTTCCTGCTCGCTCGTCTTCTCGATATCGGTACGAAAGAAGCACAGCAGCTCCTTGCCAGGAGCGCTCTTCGGCAGGATCGGCCACAGCTGGTGGGCCATGTCAGGCGACAAATAGACGCAGCATCGATCAAATTTTTGAGCAGCCACACCATAGGTTAGAGTGTCCCTCACGAAGAGGTGAACGTCCTTATGCCCGTTGAATATACGCGCCGTCCGGTCGTATTCCGCCTCGCTCTTGAAGAAGATCGTTTGCGGCAGCAGCACGATGCGGTGATGCGGATAGTCCATGACGATTTTTTCCCGCAGCTTCTGGTGCACCGGATACAAATCGCCGAAATTGCCGCCGCCCTGCAGAACGATCACCTGATCCTTCGGGATGCTCAGCTTGTCCGGAAAATCAAGAACGCTGTAACGCGCCGTCACGCGGATATGATTATCTTTGAAGAACGCCTCCGCCCCCTTCATGATCAGCAGATCGCCGCCGTTGTTGTACACGGGATAATCGATATAATAAATGCTTGAGCCTGGCGGGATCACCTTCAAAATTTGGAGGAGCTGCTTCTTCAAACCCTCCATCGGGTGTACATTCGATTCCACTAGCATATCAGCGCGCTCCTTTACGTTGTTTTTTGGCTTTCAAGCGTTCAATCAGAAACCGGAAATCATTTTTATCAAACAGCATGCCCTTCAGACTCACGTGGAAAATAATCCGCATAGACGCCATCGTTACGACCAATCGGATGACTGCGCCTATCAATAAAGCAAGCGCGATTCCGTTCAGTCCATACAGCGGCGTGAAGATGAAAAACAAACCAATCGTGGCGGCCAACGCAATAAGCTGACGCATCAGCACCAGTCCCGGCCTTCCCATCGCGTTAAACGACGAAGCGAGAATCCAAGAGCCGCCGCCGAGAATGCATTCAATCGACAGCAAGTAGAAAGCTCCGCTTGCTTCAAGGAACGGCGCTCCGAATAGAATGCCCATCAGGAACCGCCCGATGAACATGCTCGGAATAACGACGATCGTCATCAGCAGCATCGATAACCGGAAAGCCCGGCCCACCGTGGCGATAATCGCTGACTTCTCCATGCCGGTAACCTTCGGAAAAACGACATTCGTTATCGCCATCTGCACGACGTTGAAGACGCGGGATAACGCGTAAACGACTGTATATAACCCCAGCTCTCTTGCGGTAAGCATGGATAAAATAATGATTTTATCGAACTGCGAATACAGCGTGCCCAGCAGCTCCACTCCAAACACTTTGCTGCCGTAGCCGAACAGCGCTTTGGCCGCTACCTTGTTGCCGAGTCCCATCAGCCAGTTCATGCGAAGCGCATCCCTTATGCTGTATAAGGACCAGCCAATGACGAGCACGCTGGTGACAAGGAAAACGAGGGAGGCATTATGCAGGCTTAAATCGCCTACCGCCCAGAGTCCCATCAGCCCGAGCAGGTTGCATAAGGGAACGCATAAGCGCACGCCATTGTATACGCCAAATCGGCCCGTGCTCTGCGCAAGGGCCGAAATTAAATTAATGGCAAGCAAAATCGGCAGCATCAGCACCGTGTACCATCTGGCGATTTGAACGATATCCGGCGGGTAATTGCCCAGCCAGACCGGCAGCCACGTCCAAGAAACGACGCCAACGATGATGCTGACCGGAATTTGAAAAAGAAAGCCCGCTCTCACAAAATCGCTGCCGCTGCCCTTGTTCTGCTTCATGTTGTAGATAAGCGAGGTCGGCAGGCCAAACCCGACAAGCCCCGCAAGCAGCGTCGGCCAAAATAAAATTGCCGAAAACTCGCCTTTTCCGACGACGCCGAACATACGAGCCGTGACGATCGAGGTCAGCGTGCTGATGACCATGACAAGAAGATTCGTTGCGCTCGTGCGCATAATCGTTTGAACGAGGCCGTTGCCCCTCCACGCTTTATGAATAGCGAGCTGTGCCATAGCTGTCCGTCAACCCCTACCGTTATAACGCAGGATGCCGACCAGCGATCCGTTGCGGTAACATATTTTCACAACCTGGCGAATAAATCGCTTGAAATTAAAAATCGTCAGCAGCGACGTTCCAATCGCCTGTACCATCCGAATAACATGCTTCACGATAGCAAATAGGCTTCGATCCTGCCGCTTGACCGCGTCGCTGACGCCCTGCCAAAAGATCCGTTTCAAAAACCATTTCTTGGTCGTCCGTTCCTTGGCGATCTTATGCTGAACCGGAGCAAACGGAGTATAATACACCTTATAGCTCTCCCTAATCCTTGCGATCAGCTCGCTCTCCTCGCTCGACAGCAGGTTCGTTCCCACCCGGCCGAGATCCTCGCGGAAAGGCTTATAGCGCTTAAAGACGCTTGCCCGGAAGGCCACGTTCGCCCCATAAGGAATCGCAGGCGCCGGCATTTCCTTCACCACATCCGAATAATCAAGAATGGTGAACACCGAGCGGTGCTCCTCGGGAATCCAATCCGGCTCGGCGGCTTCCCAGATTGGATCGATTCTTCCTCCTACACAGCCGATGGCTGGATCGCTCTCGAAGACTTCCACGATTTGCTTCACCCATTGATGGGAAGCGAGCGCATCATCGTCCAGAAACAGGATGAATTCGCCCTTTGCCTCCCGGATCGCCCGGTTTCTCGCTACGGATAAGCCCAGCTTGTTCTCCAAAATATAACGCACCCTTGAGCCGTGAAGCGTCACTTGGGCGCCAACGACGTCGGCGGTATTATCCGTCGACCGGTTGTCGATGACGACGATTTCGATTTGATTCTGCGCAAAGTCTTGCGCGAGTACGCTCTCTATTGCTTCTCCCGTATCCTTGGCCCGGTTATGGGTGCAGATGGCTACCGATACCTTCATCATTCATCCCCATCCTTGGTAAACGTTTTTGATCTTCTGCGCAATCGCGCTCCATTCGAGTTCCTTCAGCACCTCTTCATACGGAGGCGTCCTTTGCTCCCGCTTCACGTTCAACGCCGATTTCATCGCGTTCTCAAGGCCGTTATAATCGTTCGGGTTGTACCGTACGACCATGTCCTCCTTGAAATATTCGTCGATAAATTCATTGTCCGGCATGACGATTAGCTTTCTAAACGAGAGGCCAAGTATCGCCGAGCCCGAGGTTGTAATTTCCTTATACGGCATAACCATTACATCAACCGCGTTGATGAGATCGGCCACATCCTCATTTGGTATAAAACGAAGATCTAGAATAATATTTTCCTTATCCTCGACTCGCTTTAAATAAGCCTCCATCTGCTTATCCGCCTTGCCCGCAATGATCAAATAGGACTGCTTTGTCTTCATGGCATTAAAAGCCTCGATCAAATCCTCAACGCCCTTGTAAGCTTTAATCGCTCCGAGAAACAAATAAATATCTGCATCCGCGTCTATCCCATAGGCCTTTCTGCAATCGACCCCTTTGGATTTATATACCCCAAGGTAATGACCGTGCTTGACGACAAACAGCTTGCTAGCCGGAACGTCAAACTCAGCGATAACCTTGCGCTTGATCGATTCCGAAGCAACGAGCAGCTTGCTGCAAAACTTGCAAATAACGGTCCGCATGAAGCGCTCCAGCCGTTTATATTTCACCTGATGCGGGTAAAGATTATGAATCGTCCATACTAGCTGCACGCGTCGTACTTTCAAATACAGCATCGTCATGATAAACAGGAACGACTTCACGATAAACACCAGCAGATTGCTGTTCTGATAAGCGTGATGCATCCAGTGAATATGGACGATGTCTCCCGCTCTCGCCCCGCCGACCTGCAGCAGCAGCTTGCCATGCTTTAAATCCTTTACCTCTATTCCTGCGCCGCTCAGCGAATTCGTGAGCAAATCATTGTAAAAATTCAATTCGCTTGATTTTGGCCACATCCATACTTTCATCGCCCTACGCTCCCTAGCCTTGCCAGAATCATTGCTGCTTGACCCATTAGTTGTATCTGCGAATCCATTCCTCCGCGACTCGCAGCTCGCGAATCATCTTGGCAGGCGTTCCGCCCGCCAGCACGTTGGCCGGAATATCCCGCGTCACGACGCTGCCTGCCGCAATGACCGAATTGGCGCCAATCGTTACGCCTGGCAAAATGACGGCTCCGCGCCCGATCCAGACATTATCGGAGATCACGATGCGTTTGCCCTGCGAGCGGTCATCCATATCGACCGGATGAAAATTCGTGTCGATAATATTGACCATTGGCCCGATGATCGTATTGCTTCCGATTCGGATCGAAGTCGTGCAGCCGATGTCGAGGCCATAATTAAAAAATACGTTATCGCCTACCCACAGTTCCGCCTGCTTCTCGACCGAAATGGATGAGGGCAGCGGCTTCGCATGAAACGAAACGTTTCTGCCTACATAGAACCGCCCCTTGTTGCTTACCGAGAGCTTGCCTGATATGCGGCCAAGCCGCCCAACCGCACTCGTCTTGATCGGTAGCACGGCGGCACCCTTCAAGACGGCAAGTACCTTGCCGAAGCTAATCTGACTGTATGAGGTACTCATCTTTGCCTCCCGCTGCTTCCGCCTTTAAGCTTGGTGTGAGCAGCATCCGGTAGGTGTTCTCCACCTTCCTCGCAATCGTGCTCATGTTAAAATCCTTCATGACGCTCTCATACCCGCGGCTCGACAATTCTTCATAATTCACTTGATTGTCGTATACGCGCTGAATCGTCTGGTAAAGCTCCTCGACATCGCCGTCCTTGACGATAAAGCCGCCTCTCGTCTCGTGAATAATTTCGGGTGCCCCGCCGGAATTCGCGACAATTACAGGCGTTTGGACGAGCATCGATTCGATGATCACCCGGCCGAAGGGCTCGTTCAGCGAGAAGTTAATCGTCAAGTCGCATTCCTTCATAACGTCGAGCGGCTTCTTGCTGTAGCCGTAGAACATCACATGATGCTCAAGCCCGTAAGAGAGCACGTTCTCGATCATCGTATTGTAATAGTCGTCCGAGCCGTCTACCGAGGCGTCTCCCACAATAAGCAGCTTCCAGTTCATCCGGTTGCTGTCGGCCAGCTTCTTCACGGCCTCGATCATGAGATCATATCTCTTCCACTCCACAATGCGGCCGAAGGTGCCGATGACCAGCGTCCCGTCCTCCATAAAAGCGCGGCTCTTCGCTGTCAGCGCCAGCTCCGGATCGACTCCGTTATAAATAATCGTTTTATTGCTGCCCTGAATCGAATTCGCCACAAAATGCGAGATACAGATCACCTGGTCAAAAAACCGCGGCAGCACCTGGTTGAACATACGCAAATGCGTAAAATCACGATGATGCCAAATCAGCTTGCTCCTCGCGAGCAGCTTTAGCGGCGCGGTATACCATGGCGCCCGCCAGCCATTGGCATGGACGATATCGATCTTGTTTTTGCGAACAAACGATTTGATCTTCATTACCGTCTGTATATAGCCAAGCCCAAACTTCTTCTTAATGCTCTGAAGCTGCAGCGGGAAATGGGTGTAGTCCGCACGGATCTCATCCAAATAGGCGGCATCGCCGGGACTAAGCAAGAAGACCCGATATTTCGTCTTGTCCAAATAATTGATCAGATGGATGAGACTTTGCTCCGCGCCGCCTTTCTTGTCCGCATGGGTGACAAACAAAACGTTAATTTTCCGATTGGTCATCTAGAGCACCTGCTTTACTGGGTAGCTGGCATTCAAGGATTGCATATATTCGCGCAGCACCTCTTTATGGTTGTAATGGGTGCGCAGGAAGCTTTGCGACGCTTCGAGCAGCGCCTTCGCCGTTTGCGGGTTATCGAACAGCTGCTTGATTTTTCCGTGAAATTGCTCCGGCCGGTCAGCAACCATAATATGCTGATTGTCCACAAGCCCCGTCCCCTCGTAACCAATCGAGGTCGAAATGACCGGCAAGCCGTTCTGGATCGCTTCGATCGTCTTCAGCTTGACGCCCGCTCCGTTCTGCATCGGGTTCACAAACAGATAACCGCTCTTGTAGATATCATCCAGCGTCTTCGGCGTATCATGCACGATGACATTGGTCAAATCATAGGCATCCATCCAGCTGAGGCTCTGCTTCCTGCTGTTGCCGGCCACGATGAACTTGTAGCCCGGCTCCTTCAGCATCAGCGGATGAATATGCGCGAGATACCACTGAATCGCCTCTCGGTTATTAGGCATAAACAGCGAGCCAATAAACACGACATGCTTGCTCTGGAAATCGCTAGCCTCGAAGGTTCCCTTCGTCACCGGCGGAGGCAAGAACAAGCTTTTGGCGGTCGGATTCTGCTTCCGAAAGGTTTCGAACTCCTTGCTGGAGATGAATAGATACTTGTCGACCTTCTCCAGCATCTTTTTCTGCAGCGCCGCAAATTTGCTGCTCTCCATGTGATAGTACATTTTGTGGGCAACGTTCTTGGTGCTGCGCGCCAGCGCCTTGAAATAGACCGCTTCATCGTTGTGCACCCGCAGGATGACCGTGTCATGCTTGATCTTCGGATTTTGCAAGACCGGATACACATAATCACCTTCAAGCAGCACGTAATCATAGTCGCCAGCCAGCTCGACATTTTGCAAGCTGCTGCGAGAGCGAACCTGCATCGGTGCAGCGTGAATCAGATCCGCCAGTTTGCTCCGCCTGTCGCAGAGCGTGATTACCTCTACGTATTCATACACGGCGTCCATTTCTTCTCTAGAAGGCTGCTGCTTCCCGCAAACAAGTAAATGCAGCTTCCAGCCGAGCTCAGCCAGCACCTTGATGCGGCCCCAGGTGTCGACTCTTCCGCCATGATCGGCGGGATACGGGAAATCACTGCATACGACTAGCATTCTCATTTGGTTACCCCCGACCTATTGGATTGGTTCATTTCGTTCTTGCCAAGAAAGAGACTAATGAAGGCAAACAACAGCCAAACCTCGTATTTAATCTCCAAAGAAACAAGAAGCATAGAAAACAAGATAAAGATTAATGCCAGAAATAAAATAGAGCTGGATTTCACCTTGATAATTAGGTTCTTAGCCATCAGGTAGAAGAACGCAACGGCAACCAGCCCGCCGAACATCACCCACTGGAAAAAGCCCGATTTGACGCCCAGGTTTTTATCCGAGCCCGAATATTGCAACAGCTCCCCCGCGTTAATTTGGCTGATGCCAAATACGTTGTAATAGAAATGCGACATCATGCTGATCGAGTCATTCACATATTTATCGAAATACATGAGATAGGCTCCCGTGCCAACCCCTAGCGGATTGTGGAAGACGGTAATCAGCGAAATAATGATCGTACCCATTCGCGTATAAGAAGATGTGTAGTTTTCGATGTCATTGCTGAACGAGCTGACCAGCCCTGCTGAAAAATTGGTGATGAACATGTACATGGCCAGAACGACGGAAATAAGCAATATAAAGTTTTTCTTCTTGCGGAAATCAAGAAATTTGATCATCGTTACGACCAGCGTCAGCAAGCAGATGATCATAAAGCCTTTGGAGCCGGTAATGAACAAATAAAACAAGAAGAACCCGGATGCATATGCGATCGTCAGCGTCCTAGCAAAGCCGTTCAAATATTTGGTTAAATAAACGAGGATCGCAGAATAAACAACGACGATCGAGCCCGTCGTACTGCTCTCCGAGGTAAGCATCCTTACGCGCCAGTAGGGGTGGCTCCCCGAATGCAAATAGGTAAAGGCGTTTGGCATGCTCGCCAGCTCAAGAATCATGATAGCAAGCAGCAGCGTGATTACGGCCAGAAAGCAGCCGTACAGCACTTTAAAGCTTTTGATACTAGCGAACACCAGCTGCATATGCCGGATGTAGAGCAGGATCAGCATAAAATAAATCAATACCTTGATGCCTTTGCCAAGCAGGCTCTCTGAACCGAAGCTATAGCTTCCTTGCAGAAATTGTACGAGCAAATAAAAAATCGTAACCAGGCTCAAATAAAGAATGAAACCGAAAATATACTTTTGCAGCATCGAACCATGCATGACCCGTTTATGCTTGGCCAGCAGCGCGATTTCACAAAAAACGAATACAGGCAGCATCAGGATAATCGGCGTGCGCCCGATCTCTCCGATCATGTTGACCAGCGGGAAATCCTGATACATGGTCAAGATCAGCAGCAAGCTGAGATACAAGGCTAGAAAAATTTGCTCCTTGTCCGCGGTCTTCGCTTTTCTCCCAGCTGCAGCCCAGGTAATCGGACGGATCGGCTGGTTTAGGTTCATGGCTTCCAGCCCTGCGAGGCTAGACATATTTTTTGATTGCTGCCGAATAAGAATCGCTCCTCTTCTGGAGGGCTTCCTCATATAGCCGCTCGATTTGGCTGTTCATATGGTTCGAGTGGAACTTCTCCTGAAAAATAGCAAGTCCGGCCTGTCCCATCTCCTCAAGCTTAGGCTTGTCCAACCGCTTGATAATATCGGCCAATTCCTGCTTCTTCTCAAAATCGAAAATGTAACCGTTCAAGCCATGCTGGATAATTTCCGGCAGTGCGCCGCGGTTGCTCGCAATGACCGGCTTCTTGTTGCGCAGCGCCTCTATGGCGACAATGCCGAAGCCTTCCCAGCGCGACGGAATAATGACCGCATCGCAGGCTCTCATGTAACGGTCAATCTCAGAGTTGTCGACCCAGCCGATCTTTACCGTGTTTTCCGGAAAGTCGTAGCTGACCTCCTCAAGCACCGTATCACCGACCAGGTACAATTGAACGTTTTCGAACTTATGCTCATTGAATACTTCAAGCAGCAGATCAAATCCCTTCTGACGGTCAAAACGCCCGACGTACAGCAAATTGATTTTGCCTAGCTCAGTAGCAAAGGGAGCGCCGCTGGAGGGCAGCGTATCGGATACGCCGTTATAGACGACGCCTGACTTTTTGGCCGGAAGCCCATAATGCATCGCCATGTCGTATTCATGCTGCGAGATATTGATGATGTAATCGGTGCGCACCGCAAGTACCTTCTCCACGAGGGCAAAAGCGCGCTGCTTCCACGGCTTCGTATCCATCAGGAACGCCCAACCATGCGCATTATAGATGACGACAGGGCGGCGGCTCTTGAAAAAAAACAACGTCCGCAGGAAAACTCCTGCGAACGTGCCGTGGACATGAACGATATCCGGTTGAAGCTCGTTCACCTTGCGCTGAATCGCTTTGATTGCCTTGATGAAATAGGCCAGCTTCCTCTTGTAAGGATAAAGCTGAAGGCGCTCCCCGCTAATTTGCAGCGTATCCGGACGAGAGTTCTGCTCGGAAGCCATAAGATAAATATCATGTCTGCCCGATTGATAGCTCAGCACTTCGTTCAGATGGGTTTCGATGCCGCCCTTGGTAAATTCCGAAATATGCAGGACTCTTGCCATTTTTTTATCAACTCCTAAAGTTTTGCGGAGCAAAACTGACTTCGTAAGCATGAGCTTAGTTTTACGGAGCAAAACTGACTTCGTAAGCTCTTAAAATGCGTCTTGTGAGCCGGCGAGCGCTTTGACCGTCCGGAACATGATTTTGATATCGAACCAGATGCATCTCTTCTCGATATAGGTGATGTCCAGCTCAACCATTTGTTTGAAGCAAAGATTGTTTCGGCCGCTCACTTGCCATAAACCCGTGCAGCCCGGCGTAACCGACAAGCGCTGCTTGTCGTACTCCGTATACTCGGCTACTTCCCGTTGAAGCGGTGGCCTTGGGCCGACCAGCGACATTTCGCCCCTCAGCACGTTCAGCAGCTGCGGCAGCTCATCGATGCTCGTCTTGCGGATCAGCTTGCCGATCTTTGTAATGCGCGGATCATCCTTCATCTTGAACATCGCGCCGCTGATCTCGTTCTTATCGAGCAGCTCCTTCAGTTTGTCTTCCGCTCCCGTAAGCATGGAGCGAAACTTGTACATCCGAAACGGCTTCTCGTCCTTGCCGATCCTCGTCTGGTAGAAGAAAACAGATCCTTTCGGGTCCTCCCACTTAATGAGAATGGCGATGACAACAAACAACGGGCTGAGCAGGAACAAACCAAACAGCGAGCCCGTAATATCAATCGTGCGCTTCATAATGGAATACATGCTGAGCTCTTTACGCTCGCCGCGTGTCGAATAATAATCCGATACGCCAATTACCGCTTCATCCTGATATTGTGGAGGCGTCATTATCTCTCACCTCTTCCAATCAATAGCCGTTTGGCAAGCTCGCGCTCCATTAGTTCTTCCAGCTCGGACATCAGCTTATGCTTAAGCTCATTGTTGCGAAGCGCAAAATCAAGCGTCGTCATAATAAAACCAAGCTGCTCGCCGACATCGTAACGGACGCCTTGGAAATCAAATGCATAAACGCCTTGATCGACGTTGAGCTTCTGAATCGCATCCGTTAGCTGTATTTCTCCACCCGCGCCGCGCTCATGCCGGCCCAAATATTCGAAGATTTCCGGCGTCAGCACGTATCTGCCCATAATGGCCAGATTGGAAGGCGCCTGACCTTGCGGCGGCTTCTCTACGAAGCGATTTACTTCATACAGATTGTCCAGCCGCTGCCCCGGATCTACGATTCCGTACCGATGCGTCTGATCTACGCCAACCGTCTGAACGCCAAT
The DNA here is from genome assembly GCF_006542765.1 of Paenibacillus luteus. GTDB lineage: Bacteria > Bacillota > Bacilli > Paenibacillales > Paenibacillaceae > Pristimantibacillus > Pristimantibacillus luteus. Next base: position 5,048 of record NZ_SKCD01000013.1, on the reverse strand, counting down.
GACGGAACGGCCGGTTTTCTCATATTGCTCGATCAATTGCCGAGTGCAAGGAACCTCCGCTTCGACAATGTCATCGCCAAGCAATACGGCAAACGGCTCATCGCCGATAAAGTTTCTGGCGCACCATACCGCGTGGCCAAGCCCTTTGGCTTCTTTTTGCCTGATATAATGAAGATTGACATTGGATGACTTTCTTACTTTTTCCAAAATGTCGAGCTTGCCTTTTTCCTCTAAAATGTGTTCCAGCTCAAACGCGATATCGAAATGATCCTCAATCGCCCGCTTCCCTTTTCCTGTTACGACGATGATATCCTCAACGCCCGATTCAATCGCTTCCTCCACAATGTATTGAATAGTAGGCTTGTCGACGATTGGAAGCATCTCTTTGGGCATCGCTTTCGTTGCTGGCAAAAACCGTGTACCGAGTCCAGCGGCGGGGATAATGGCTTTTCTCACTGTTTTCATCTGACTTCACCCTATCCTATATATTTTGGTTGTATCTATTTTTATAAGGGGCATCTAACCCCTCCTCACGTCACACCCTTGACGATTAACGTCTAAGGTCGGCTGACCCACAGCATGACCGAGTGCCTCCGGTGATAGAGGTGCAGGAGACATTACCTAATCTATCCGATGCTTTCAGCGGTAAGAAGCAAGGCGCCTAAGCGTCGTTTTTCTCTCCGTAATAGTAAGAATAGATATCTGAATGATTTCGATTGATTTTGTTCAGTACAACGCCGATAAGCCTTGCTTTCACATGATCCAGCGATGCTTTTGCCTTCAGTACGACATCCTTCTTCACCTTGCCCGAATCAATAACGAGCACGACCCCGTCACTCTGTGTGGCAACAATCTGAGCATCGGTCACCGACATGATCGGCGGAGTATCTACGATGATGACATCGAACTGTTCTCGCGCACGCTTCAGAAGCAGCGCCATCGGATCAGAGGAGAGCAGCTCGGATGGATTAGGCGGTGTCGGTCCGGCTTGAATAATCGAGAGATTCTCCGTATTCGTGAACTGGATAATATCCCGCAGTTCCAATTGGTTTAATAAGGCTGTCGTTAACCCGCTCCGATTCGATTTGCCGAAAATATGATGCTGCGACGGCTTGCGCAAATCCGCATCGATGAGCAGTACCTTTTTGTTGGCCTGAGCAAACGCGACTGCCATATTCGCGCATGTCGTGCTCTTGCCCTCGCTTGGCTTGGACGAGGTAACCATTATGATTTGCAGCTTCTGATTGATCGTAGAGAACTCGATATTGGTCCGCAGCATGCGGTAGCCTTCGGATATCGGCGATTTCGGATTCAGCTCCGTAATCAGGTTCCATTTAGGAATCAAGCGAGACATTTTGTTCCCTCCCAGCTAGCTTCGTTAATGGAGCATTGCTGCTTCGCTCCATAGAGTCGCGTTCCTCAAACTTGGGAATCGACGTCAGTACCGGCACCTCTAGCAGCGCTTCGATGTCTTCCTCTGTCTTCACGGTATCATCCAAGTAATCAAGCAGGAAGGAAATCCCTACACCTACCATCAAAGCAAGCATGAAGGTTACAGCGATGTTCATTTTGGCATTCGGCGCTACTGGTCCATGGCTTTCCTTCGGATCGGCCTGATCGAGGACAGAGACGTTATCCACCTTCATCAGATCTGGAACCGATTTTTGAAAAACAATCGCAATCGCATTGGCAATCAGCGCCGCTTGCTCATACGAATCATCTTTTACCGAGATGGACATGACCTGCGTTTCATTTACGGAGCTTACACTTACTTTTCCGATTAGCTCGCTGTAGGTGACGCCTAGGTCCGGATATTGCTTAACGACCTTCTTCATCATTCGTGGCGTTCGCAGAATCTCTTTATAGGTTTTAATTAGTCCGATCGTGGAGTTGATCGCCCCAACATCGATACTTGGCAGCAGTGAGCTGCTGTCCTTATATTGGTTGACGATTAATTTCGCGGATGCTTCATACTGTGGTTTGATGAAGTAGCTGGAGTAAATGCCTATGGTTAGACAGCTGACGGTAATTAATAGAACAATCATCAATAGCCTTCTTTTTACGATGAGCCAATACTGTTTTAATTCCAAATGATTTCCTCCGTTACTTGTAATGTCATCCGTCCTTGCAGGCTGCAAAAGTTGTTCTAATTGAATATTAAAAATTATTAATTATTCAAAACGCGACCTTTTGGACATGGATTATGGTTAGGAATATCCTTTTGCAAGCATTCCAGTTACAAGGACGGAACCTATGATTTGGCTGTGTTCATAAAATCATCCACGGTTCCGCCATTCATGATAAACTCCATCATTTGCGCGGAACAGGGGGTCAAGCCCAGCTTGCCAAGCACTTGAGACATTAACTCGGCCATATCAACGGGCTCATTGCAATACCGGTAACCGTTCGCCATAAGGAGCTCAGGCAGCGATCGTGTTTCAGTTTGGCCGGTTTGCTGTAATAGAGAAGGATCCTCGGATAGTATTTTCAAAAATTGCTTCAGCCTGATTCGCTTCTGCTCCTGATTTGAAATGTTCATCTTTGAAACCTCCATTCATCAGCTTGAGTTTTCACTTTGAATCCTGGAACCATCTTACTCTCTCGTTGCACTCTAGTATGACACAATCAATCATAATTCTTGAGGGAATAAAGACATGGTGTGGATTAGACATTCCTACTCATTTTCAGGACCGTTTTCATAAGTACGGATTCCTAATTGATGCGAATAGTGGGATATAAATTAGCATTTTTTTACTGCAGAATTTAATAATTCTGACAATTGGAAGCGCTTTATGAATTTTCTGAGAGAATCCCACTATAGACTCATAAACCCGAAAGCAAAATTCGCTTTTTTCCCTTTAAAATCCTAGGTTTTTGTCAAATTGGACAATCGTTTTCCACGTTAATTTTGGCAAAAAATACGATATTATCAGATCAAAAGAAGGGACTATTGACCAGCATCCTACCTAAGCAGGACATTTTTCCTGTTCGACATATTTCGCGAAGCCCTTTTAGCTGTACATTTTCACCTATGAGAGCGTTATCTTTACAATAAAATAAGAAAAATAAACGGATTCTAATGAAAAAAAAGCGTTGAAGTCGGCCTAAAAGCGGACATTCAAACGATTCGGGCAACAAATTTTTGTTCTTTGGGCAAGTTCCCCACGACGACGGTCAGGATTTCAACCCATGAATCGGGATAAATATAAAGCTCCAAAAGCCCTGAAAATGGACTAACATTACATGCCATGTTATCCCTAAATGACTAGGCGCAGCACCTCTCCAAACGTCCTAAGAACAGCTTATTTTGACGAATAAGGGAAAGTCGCTGCTGTTCGCTCTCATCAGCGAACTCGAAATCATACCGTAGTAAGTCGATAAAATATTAATTCTCCTTAAGCTTATATAGCAAAAAGCCCCTGTGCGACCGAGTAGGGTATCGGTTGCGCAGGGGGTTTCTTTAGGAAGTTTCCTCAGGATACGCTGCTCATTTGCAGCTCACGTTTCGTGTTGCTCAAAGCTTCAGGCATCAAACTCTAAATTCCACGTTTCAAACTTCAAAATCTTAACTTCCAAAACAACTTTATTCCATAATGTAAGCCAACAGCAAAACCGCCGTATGAACAACAGCGTCCAGATGAGTCCGCTCCATGCCATGGGAGGCGTGTACTCCCGGCCCGATCAGGGCAGCTCGAATATTGCTTCCGCCTCTTAGCGCTGCTGTCGCATCAGAGCCATAAAACGGATAGATATCGACTGCATAAGCCAGCTTCTCGCGCTTGGCGAGTTCAATCAGTCTCGTTGTCATCTGATAATCATAGGGTCCGCTCGAATCCTTGGCGCATATCGATACGTCCTGCTCCGTCGCGGATAGATCATCTCCAAGCGCCCCCATATCGACGGCAATGAGCTCCGTTATATCCGCTGGGATATGCGAGCTGCCATGTCCAACCTCCTCATAGGTAGAGAAGATGAGCTTGATCGTATGGATAGGTGTTCTTCCTTCACGCTTTAACCATTCCAACAAGCCAAGCAAAGCAGCTACGCTTGCTTTATCATCCAAATGACGTGATTTTACCCAGCCGTTTGTAAAAATACGGGTTCGCGGCTCCCACGATATGATATCGCCGACGGAAATGCCCAGCTTCTCGGTATCCTCTTTGGTTTTCACCAGTTCGTCGATGCGAATCTCCATATTGGCTTCCTCGCGCTTCCAATCCCTCGCATCCGCGTGAACATGCACGGAGGCTTTCGTCGAAAGTACGGTACCCTCATACTTCTTGCCGTCACGCGTATGAATGACAGCATACTCTCCCTCTACCGTATGCATGGCATACCCGCCGATCGGCGTAAAACGCAGCATGCCATTTGATTTAATCGAGCGCACCATCGCTCCGAGCGTATCGAGATGAGCAGACAACCCTATGACATGATCCGGCAGTTCTCCAGGTATCGTGACTATGCCATTTCCTTTTGGCGTGGTCTCAAGCGTATAGCCAAGCCTGCTGATCTCCGAATCGAGGTATTTCATTATATCCATGCAGTAGCCGCTCGGGCTCGGTATGTTCAGCAAAGCCTCAAGCTGGCTAGCTATGTAGCTGCGGTCTAACTGCGGTGCAAGCGGTGACGTCATAGTTAAAATCTCCTCTATTTACGGAATAGCTTACTATGGCTTAAGTATTAAGCATAACTATCTATATTGCACTAAAGCAGGATAAACGCTCTTTATCGAATATTTCGCCGCCTATCCTGCAATCCATACAACATAGCAATCCATTAATATCTATTTAGAGGTATTTGAAGGGCATTCTATTGCATTCATGCAGGATAGCTTCCTCACAGGGTCTAAAAAGCGTAAAGTTAATGCATCCGTGCAGGATAGCTTTCCAGTAACCAATTCCTTGAACTTAAACAGTTACCATGAAGTGCTCCCTGTCAAGTAGACAGTGAAAAAAACAAAAAAACGGTTAGGCCTATCCCTCAGTTCAAGTACAGAGAACTGGGGGATTATTTCATTACGCAGCTCGACGATACTCATGGGGAGACAA
>NZ_SKCD01000012.1 GCF_006542765.1 Paenibacillus luteus | reverse complement strand
AGAATCGTTTCAAAACCGATGGGCTTGGCTTCAAATGGAACGGAAAAGTATTTTATTGGAATAAACAATAATCCCAAAATTAGTCTTGGAAGTACCATTGCCTCTTTGTCTGGGGAGGGGGAAGTTGCAGGCATATTTAATCATTCGCTATGGACTTCGCAGATTCACTATCCATAAATGGATGCTATTACATATTTGTTTTTTTCAAGTCCTTGTTCCTATGGGCTTTCGTAATTCAGGTTCAATATCAATTTGTTCAAGCAGATAGTAGAACTTGTTCACTTCCTTTAGAATATGATGTGAAATCTAAAATTATAATAGCGCAGAATAATATACCTACTTCTGTAATTACTACAAAAGGGGCTATGAAGTTAAATGGTAACTATTTAGCTAACGCTTGTGGAATAGGAAAAAAATTAGTTGTTTATGGAACCCCAGATAATGTATCTGGTAATGAATATGATCAAGGACAGTGGCGCTATCTTGGTTATGATATTAATGGTACAGTCTTTCGAAATTGGCTCTTTCGTAGTGACTCTAGAGCAACATTGCACGTTGCTAAGAATTGGGTTGAAAATCCTTGGTCTGATCCAATAATTAAGAATAAAGGTGTTCAATCAACTTTTGAATTAACATCACATCCAGATGCGAGAAATTGGTTAGAATCAATGTATGATCCTTATAATGAATCTCCAACCTTTATACAAAGTTTTAACAAACGAACCAATAAAGGATGGACAGGTGACACTCTAAAGGACTATGTGGTAATTCAACAAATACCCACAAAGTTTACGCCAGGTGTAATTCAAATGTGGAACATATGGCAACCTGACGGTTCATACTGGTATGAAATGTTCTACATACCTCCTTTAGATCCACTAGAAGTGAAGAAACAACCAGACCTCCTCATCACAGACATCAAAACCGATCCAGCCACCGCCGCTGCAGCTTCATGGGTAGGGGATAGCGTCACTGTAAATATTACTTCAAAAAATGAAGGGCAAGAGAGTACAGGCCCTTTCACCGTAGGGATTGTCGGGACGAACATAAAGTCGGAAATCATATCAAACATCCCGCCAGGGCAGATAAAAACCGTATCGGTTAAAGTAACATCGACCACAGCGGGTATCGTTAACTACTCAGCCAAGACCGATTTTGGAGAGGCTGTCGCAGAATCAAATGAAAACAACAATACAAAGCCATTTCAAATTGTTTTTAGCAAGAAAAACGAACCTACCACCCCAATAGCAATCATCTCTCATCTCGAGGGAGATCATCGAACGAAACCCGAAATCACCATTAAGCCGGCTGCTGAGCCGCAGCTTGATGACAAACTCTCCTACTCTCCCGGCAAGGAAGCCATTACCCTTCAAGAATGGAAATACAAGACACCCACAGGAACGACGATCCAAAAAAAACCGACGGCCAAGGACTTTACGAATGAAGGCGAATATCTTGTTGAGCTCCGTGTTACAAATAGTGCTAAGAAAGTGTCCGATTGGGCACAGTTGACGATAAACGTAGCCACAAAAGCGACACCCAACCCTAGCGCCAGTCCGACTCCAACACCGGAACCTACACCAACGCCAAGACCAGAGCTGGTGGCTAATATCGCATTCGTTCCTCCGAGAATCATAGCTGGGGAAGCTTCATCTCTATTTAATCGGTCCAAAGGATTAAACGGCTACACCTGGAAGTTCTCGGATAATTTAAAAGCCGTGCTTCCGAACACAACGGATTACGAATTTAATGATGTGAAGTATTTTTCCGCAGGCAATTACATTGCTGAAATTACGGTAACGGATGAATTTGGCGGAGCCCAAAAAGCTACAGCCACACTCCAAGTGATCGATCCAAAGCCAGTTGCTATCGTATCTGGGATATCCCGAGTCATTCAAGGCAGACCATTAGAGCGGCCATATAACCTACTTAACTCCTATACGCCTTTAGAGGATCGTGGAGAAAAGATTAATTTTAGCAAATCGGAAATGAGATATAAAAAAATTGGCAGCACCACCTATGTTAATCATTGGTTTACGACTACTCCGAGCGAGTTAGGCGAATACACGATTGAAGGCAAGGTATACGACACTACAGGCAGAGTCAGCGAGTGGGACGCCATGATTATGGAGGTTGTTCCGGATGCTCCGCCAACCGTAACGGTGGTTGCACCGACAGAGACTTATCGGGGAAATGGATTTATGCTCTTCCTTGATGCCGAAAGTCCCGACGGCGACATATTGAAACACCTGCATGTAGAAGAACGTTATGATCAAGATAATGATGGCAATTTTGAAGAAGAGGCTTGGACAACACTGTACAACGGTGCTTACAAAACAACGCATGCCCTTACGTATAACAAAGTCGGCAAAAGGCAGTATCGCGCCACAGTAACGGAGGACTATGGAATGAAAGGACAGTCGGAAATAGCCTCGACAGACATATTAAATTACGCGCCATCGGTAAACTTTAATGTGTTTGGCATCACGCAGCAGCCGGGGCAGGGGGAACATGACGGCCCGCCTGTCACCACCTATACGCCGGAATCGATCTTCCGTTCATGGACATTGAAGAAACCTTTTGTAGGAGGAGCAGGAGATAAGCTCGGCTGGAAAGCAGATCCAAGCAGCATATCCACTAAAAATGCGGTTTTTGCGAGCTTTGCTGTCGGTTACCCCAACTTAGGCAATGGCGCGAACTCGCGGACAAAGTTTCAGTTAGCTTCGGATATCGTTGGCAAGCCCGTTTGGAAATTATCCGTTGGAACGCTAATTCCGCAAGTTTTTGCAGGCAACCGAGTCTATTCCTATTATGTAAATGATTCAAAAGCCGGTCAGCCCTATGTGTTTAGTGAATTGGATTCTTTAGATGGCACGGTTAAACGAACCTTTGAAGTTAACTCCAATAATCAAAAAATAATATTCAAAAATATAGGCCCCGACGAAACCTTTTATTTCTATGATCGGAGTGATTACGCAGCTGATATTCATCAAGTTAAAATCATTGCTACGGACCATAAAGGGAATTTAAAGGATCAATATAGTTTCAGGCGCAGCGCTGATTCCCAAGACGCATTAGGCGCCGGATTGAACTTCTTGGAAATCTCACCAGACGGTGAATTCATGTATATGGGTTATAGGGAAGCTTACAATGTCATTGACACGTGGACGCAGTATGACGTGGAGCAGCGGTTCTATAAATACTCACTCAAAGGCAAATATCTGGTGTGGGAAGCGCCGGGAGAGCGGAAGTATGCGGGATATTATTCAGAGATCCAAATGACTTTAGCGACAGACGGAAGCACCTATTTTACTTATCATTATCAGGATCGAAATGCATACAGGTTATCTTCCTATGACGGGTATTTGACAAAAATCAACGCTGCAGGGCTGAAGAAAAGCTACAGAATTGGAGGATCAGCGGGGCTTTCAGCAGCCGTCGTTTCGGATGACAATACTAGAGTTTACGTCCATTCCGTATCTGTGGATTATGATGGAAAGCGAGCGAATCCATACTTATATACTTTTGCTACTAACAATGAGGTGCTTAATGGTTATAGTACATATCCACTAGCAAATGTTGATGCGTTTGGATCGCATAGCTGGACTGATGTGGCGATGTATCCGAACCCGCTTATTTTCGAAAACACGAATGTCTATGTGCACAACCGAATTGCAGCATACAACTACCTGTTTGATAAACACAGCAATTTAGTAACGAGATATAATTACAATCTACCGCCAGCGAATACAAGTAAAATGTTTATTACCGCAGCTGGCGATATTGTGTATCCTACGTTAATGCAAATCGGATTAACGTCTTGGACGGACGGTAATGCGCCTAAAGATATTAGGGCATCGCTTTACAGTGTGAATCATGCGGTTAATCTAGCACAGACGCCGCAAACGGTTTTTAATGCAGGGGCTTGGACGAGTGGTGTTGCTCAATCAACACCTATTTTGCCAGATGGCTCGATATACGTATTTTTTGAGCAATTTGTGATGCCATTTACTTCTGCCAGTGGGTCGGCTGGCTCGCTAAAGGAAATTGATGCCAATACCGTTGAGATTATTAATGACGATTGGGGCGGCCTACTATACGACGCGGGCAGCAGCATGAAAAACTATGCGTTAGAGTTCAACGTTAGTGTAAATGATATTAATAATGACAAGATCATTGGAGCAGGCTTTCAAATTCAAAATAAAAAAAATATGTATACGATGGAATGGAGTAAAAGCACATTATCTATGTACCGTATAGTGAACGGGGCTAAGACGCTGCTGCAATCCACGCCAATGAATCGCACTGCCTTTAATACGTATCCGATAAAGGTAGAGTCGGTGAACGGCCTCCAACGGGTATACGTCAATTATGCTAAGGTACTTGAAGTCGCAGACGGAACCTATACCAAAGGGTACGCAGGCATCATGTCTTTAGGACAGCCGAACGCGGTATTCTCGAATGTGAAGAAAACGAATTATGGAGACAGCTATACGCAAGAAACTTATGATGCTGTTCTCGTCAATGATCCGATCAGCTACGAGAAACTATTTAATGATATCGAGAAAGATCCCGTAGGAGCCGAGGAGTGGAGCTACAGCCATAATCCGAATTTCTTTGAAAATCCTGAAGGCTACAGCGTCCATAACGGAAAAACGTACAGCTCAACCATCAATGCGCTGGAAAAGCCAGGTGTGTACGAAATCACCTTTCGAGCACAAGATCATCCCGGATTAACCGGATACCGTAAATGGTCCGAGCCAGTGAAGAAGTTAATCTATGTGCACCGCAGACCAATCGCGCAGCCTGATGTCAGATTTACGGGTCTTGTATATGCTGAAGGAGAAGCACTGGATTACGAGACTTACGACACGTCCTATGATCCGGATATTGCTCATTTATTATCGGACAAGCTTTTCCGAACAAGATGGGCTGATGAATCGGTTTGGACCGCAGGCAAGCGTCAATATTACAACCGGCCTGGCGTGGAGCTGATTGTGCAGGAGCAGGTAAGAGATATTCATGGCGCATGGTCCTACTGGGGTCAAACGATTGTGTATAAGCCATCGCTCCCAACAATCAATCAGACCAAGCCCGTTATGACGATTATAGTACCGGGGGGTACTACCGCGGCCGCCCCTACGACCTATATGAAAGAGCCGACTGTTCGCTGGACCTATTATGATGCCCAAAACGATCCCCAGGAGCGCTACCGACTGACTTTGACTTACGTCGATACCAACGAAACAATCTTGTCGCTCGAGCATGAGGGGAATGCCCTGACCTATCCTATTTTGGAGGATACGATTCAGCAAGGGCGAGTCGTGAAAGTGCAAGGACAGGTGTACTCCAAGGGCATATGGTCGGATCTAAGCAATAGTAGATACTTTGTATTGAACCTACCTCCGCAAACGTACTTGCTGTCTTTTAACGGTGTGGATGCTGATCATCCCATATATACGAGCTCCAATCGGCCGCAGCTGCGCGTATTTACGATTGATCCGGAAAATCACCCGATTACTGCTATCGATTATGAAGTATTCCGCGCATCAAACGGTGTAAAAGTTGCAGATACGGAATCGTCTACAGCAGTAACCAGTTATGTACCTGCATCGCTTGCGGAAGGGCTTCATTACTGGAAGGCCAGAGCCAACGACAGCTATATATGGGGGCCGTACTCTAGCAATGGATTCTTCTTTGTTGACACAGTGAAGCCGGCAGATGTTAATGAAGTGCTGGAGGTAGAACCAACTGCGGTCACCGTCAAATTCAATGCTTTTAGCGATGCAGCACCTTCATCTGGACATGCGACTCGCCACTTTTATCTGCAAAAGGTGAACGCGAACGGCAGCGTTTCGAATATTGACTTAAATGGGGATGGAACGACGGAGTATAGCATTCCGCTGCCGCTCCATCAACGAACTTACAAGTTAAGCGGATTAATTCCAGGGCAAGAGTACCGCGTAACCGTGCTTGATTACGATGTTGCCGGGAACGAAGGACATTATGAATACATCTATTTTTCAACGAACCGGCCGCCGACAGCTGATTTTGATTGGACGCCTAAGCCGGTATATGAAGGGGATATGACGGTATTCGTTTCCCAAGCGTCAGATCCTGATGGCGACACGTTGTCTGTGGAGTATGAGCTGACCAGCCCGATGGGTGCGAAAAGCACCTTTGCTTATACGTTAAACGGTCCGGCTTATCCAGCAAAGGGACCTTCTCTTAAGTTGGCAACAGTGGGCTTGTGGAGTATGAAGATGACGGTGAGCGATGGGTTGGCTGATCCGGTAACGGTCACCAAATCCGTTCAGGTATTGCCGCTTAAGCTAATCGGATATGTTAGGCATACCGAGCTGTGGGATCAACATCGGAAGACGTACAATTTGAAAGCCTCTGGCCGTGAAGATACGCCGCGTGGGCATGCTGTATTTTGGGCAGGAGAGAAGTTTGTCCTGGAGGCGGAAACGACACTAACGGGAACCGATACGAAGGCGGAACGCGTTGAGGTGCAGATGGGAGCTTTCAAGACGAGCTTGGCAGCATCAAACGGCGCGCAAAACAAATGGTTAGGTGAGATATGGGACCTTTCGTTTGCGAAGCTTGCAAAAGGCCCAGTCGAGTTTATTTTCACAGCCTATTACAACAACGGGATGATCGTAACGACTAAGGTCAATGTAACTATTGATGGCCAAACGCTGGAGGTTGTAGGTGTACACCGGGTTCAATAACCGTTATGCTCAAAATAAAAAGGAAAGGGATGGAAGGTTTTGAGCATAAAGGCAGTCTTGTTTGATTTGGATGGCACGCTGCTCGATCGTGATACTTCTCTGGCCGAATTTGTCAGAAACCAATTTGACCGTTTGTTTGCAGGGGCGCCTATGGAGAAAGAGCAGTTTGTACGGCGCTTCATCGAGCTAGATGCCCATGGCTATGTGTGGAAGGATAAGGTCTATCAACAGCTAATTGCGGAGTATGAAATAGAAGGCTGGACGTGGGAGCAACTGCTGGAGGATTACCTCCACCGATTTCAAAAATATTGCGTGGGCTACCCCCACATGCTGGATATGCTGGTTCAGCTCAAAAGCAAAGGACTAAAGCTGGCGCTAGTTTCCAACGGCTTCGGCCAGTTTCAATATGATAATTTCAAAGCGTTAAATATTAGCCATTTGTTTGATGAGGTGCTGATTTCGGAATGGGAAGGCTTAAGGAAGCCTGATCCGGCTATATTTATTCGTGCTCTGTCAAAGCTGGGTGTACAAGCTAATGAAGCGGTATTTGTAGGCGACCATCCGGATAATGACGTGCATGCCAGTCGCAGTGTTGGTATGAGGGCGGTATGGAAGAGGAACGGCGATTCTGATAAGCTTGCTGAGGTTGATGGCGCAATTGACGATTTAGCCGAACTAATTCCATTCCTATTCCCTACTTAAATCTTAACAGCAGTATATTAAAAAGGCAGCATAGAGGGATAAACCCCTCTGCATGCTGCCTTCTTCTTTCTTTTTTCAGCTATTGTCCACTTTTGATTTTGGTGAAAAAGGTGCTGATCGCATAATAGGCTGCCCCGCGAACAGCAGATTGGTCCTGAAGCTCTGCGAATAGAATTTGCAAATGCTCCCTGTGATAAGGGAGTGTGCGCTGGTCAACGGCTGCCTGCACGGCAGGCTTTAGCCATTCCGCCGCGCGGCTCATCCGGTTGCCGATGATGACCACATTAGGGTTAAATACGTTGACGATGTTAGCGATGCCGGCACCCAAATAATCGCCAATGGAGCGAATAAGCGAGATGACGCGCTCGTCGCCTTGTGCCGCCGCAAGCAGCAGCTCTTCCAGATTTTCAAAGCCGAGCTGTTCTGCGCGCTCCAGAAGGGCATTTTCTGAGGCGTAAAGCTCCCAGCATCCGCGGTTGCCGCAGCTGCAAGGCTTGCCGTCATACTCAATCGAGAGATGGCCGAGTTCTCCGGAGAAGCCGGAAGCCCCTTTGTACAGCTCTTTATTCAAAATAATGCCGGTACCAATTCCGATCCCTACACTGACGTAGATCTGGTTGGGGATACCTCGTCCGGCTCCATATTTTTGCTCGCCTTGTGCACCCGCATTTGCTTCATTATCGATCGTGACCGGAATATTAAATGTCGCTTCAAGCTGCTCTTGCAGTGCGACTTGCCGCCATTTTAAATTCGGTGCGAACAAAATAGTGCCTTTGTCGTCGACAATGCCGGGAACGCCGACTCCAATACCTACCACGCCGTAAGGGCTTTCAGGTGCCTGCTCAATGAGCTGTTCAATGCATGCCGTCAACTGAGCGAGCGCTTGCTCGGCATGCTGCTGCTTCAAGCTGCTTTGGTACTCGGCAATAACATTTCCTTCGAGGTCAACGAGCAGTCCTCTAATATAATTAACGCCCAGATCGATACCCACCGCATAACCCGCGGTTCCGTTAAAGAGAAGCATGACGGGCTTGCGACCGCCACTAGATTGTCCGGGGCCGTTCTCGATAACGAGATGGCTGTCGATCAGATCCTGAACAAGGCTGGAAACCGTTGCTTTATTAAGACCCGTTTTCTCGGATATTTGTGCTCTTGAGAGCGGAGCGTGCTTAACGACCGCATCGAGTACGATAGCGGTGTTGATTTTTTTGATGAGCGCTAAGTCTCCGGTTGGTTTTAATTTCAAGAAGTAAGCCTCCGTCCAAATCTCTATAGGTACTATTGTATCACGAAATTTCGAATATACAGCTAACTTGAACCGCATACGGAAGAGTGCGATGCAAGCAGAAAAAGGCTACAGCCAGTTTAACACAAAAACAAAGTTTGTTTAATGGTTAAATAAAGTATGGCGGCAAAAAAAGAGCCGTACGGATCAAATATCCATACGGCTTACATTTATTATTGTTCAAGCGTATCAGGATATACGATCGTATCAAACACTTCATTCGTTGCTTGATCCTTCATGTGAATAGTGACCTTGAGCGCTTCTGATTCCACCCCGCTGAACGTCTGATACATCATAGCAGAAATGCTGATTGCCAGAGCTGCGAAGCTATCCATGCTGGATTGAAAGGCTTCTTTATCTACAACAAGAGTAAATTCCGAGAAGTTTTTATCGTATTCAACGTCCTTGATTGAAGCGAAGGCTTCCCCACTTTTAAGGCTAGTCATGCTTTCCTCGACGGTAGCTGCTATGTCTCCAAGCATTTTTTTGTAAACTTTATTTGTCATGGTGTACGTATAAGAGCCGTCCTCGTTACTCGTTACTTCCTTCACGCCTTGTTTTTTTGCGTTTTCAATCACAGTAGCGGGTTCTGCCTCATTGAAAAAAGAAGAGGGAAGAGTGAGCGTCGTAGTTAGCAGTCCCTCGTCAACTTCAACTGTCCCTTTGGAATCATCAGCGTTTTCCTTTGCGACTTCAGTTGCCGGTTGCCCCTCTTCCACTTGAGGCGAGTTAGTATTTACAGCTTCTTTATCTGTACCCGAGCATCCAGATAAAATCAAAATAGCACTAGCAACGATTACAAACGTTTTTTTCATACAAATTCCCCCATATATTTCGTCTATTCGACTACTATATACTAAACTAAAGGATACATGCGATAAGAAATTTGTCGTCAACGGAGAAGGAGATGTGCTGACTTGAATAATAATAATAAGATCATCGACTATTGTTTGAAGAAGAAAGGAGCGACGAAGGAGTATCCCTTTGGTCCTGATGCCATGGTGATTAAAATTGCCGGTAAAATGTTTGCGCTTATTTTTGAGGACAAAACAGATGATTATCGCTTAAACCTCAAATGTGATCCGGTGATTGCTGAAAATTTGAGAGAGCAGCATGAGGCCATTCGTCCAGGCTACCATATGAACAAAAAGCACTGGAATACGATTATGCTCGATGGCTCCCTGCCAGTAGATGATATCTTTTCTATGATTGACCACTCTTACGATTTGGTTGTTAAAAGCCTTTCTAAGAGCATCAGAGAATCAATATCGGAAATGAACTAACTGATTTGCCCACAACTTGCCCACGGGAACAAGCGTATTGCAGTGAAAAAAGGGGTATACCATACTTCGTAATGCGCATTGTTCCTTAACATGCCACAATCTTAGTTTGTTTAATAGACAAACTAAGTTATACCGTGTTATTCTAAATGTAAGCACTAACAAAAATATTGAATTCCGTGAAGGAGGATTTTGTTTTTATGAGCTATTTCAAAAACATTAACGCGATCCAATTTGAAGGTAAGGGCTCGGACAATCCGCTTGCATTCAAACACTACGATCCAACTCAAGTAATAATGGGCAAAACGATGGAAGAGCACCTTCGCTTCGCGGTTGCTTACTGGCATACATTTAACGCTAACGGTACAGACCCGTTCGGCGCACCTACCATGGTTCGCGGCTGGGATCAATATAATGGACTTGACCGTGCGAAGGCGCGCGTTGAAGCCAACTTTGAATTTTTGAATAAATTGAATGTTCCTTACTTCGCGTTCCACGATGTAGATATCGCGCCAGAAGGCGAAACGCTGCAAGAAACGAACAAAAACCTGGATGTTATCGTTGCTCTATTGAAAGACAACATGAAATCCTCTGGCAAAAAGCTGCTTTGGAACACGGTTAACATGTTCTCGAACCCGCGCTTCGTACACGGTGCAGGAACTTCGGTAAATGCTGATGTTTATGCATATGCAGGCGCACAAGTGAAAAAAGGCCTTGAAGTTGGTAAAGAGCTTGGCGCAGAAAACTATGTATTCTGGGGCGGCCGTGAGGGCTACGATACGCTTCTGAACACAGACATGGGCTTCGAGCTCGATAACCTTGCTCGCTTGTACCACATGGCGATCGCTTACGCGAAGGAAATCGGCTTCGATGCGCAATTCCTAATTGAGCCAAAACCGAAAGAGCCAACGAAGCACCAATATGACTTTGATGCAGCGACAACGATCTCATTCTTGCAAAAATACGGCTTGAAAGATCACTTCAAGCTAAACCTTGAAGCTAACCATGCTACGCTTGCAGGCCATACGTTTGAGCACGAAATCCGTACGGCTGCAATTAACGGCGTGTTGGGCTCGCTTGATGCGAACCAAGGCGACTTGTTGCTAGGCTGGGATACAGATGAATTCCCGGTTGACCTTTACTCCACTACACTAACGATGTTTGAAGTATTGAAAGCTGGCGGTATCGGCCGCGGCGGAATCAACTTCGATGCGAAGGTTCGTCGTGGATCATTCGAAGCGGAAGATCTGTTCCTGGGCCACATTGCTGGTATGGACAGCTTCGCTTGGGGCCTGAAAGCAGCTGCGAAATTGACGGAAGAGAAAATTCTCGACAACATCGTGGAAAACCGTTACCGCAGCTTCAAAGAAGGCATCGGCGCAGAAATCGTTTCCGGCAAAGCTACGCTTGCTTCGCTTGAGCAGTATGCATTGCAAAACAACCCGATCAAACTTGAATCGGGCCGCCAAGAACGGATCAGCCTTATCTTGTCCGAAGTTATTTTCAGCGTTTAAGCCCGGGAGGATTGCAGGCAAATGAGCTATGTTATTGGTGTCGATTTAGGAACAAGTGCCGTCAAGGTGCTGCTAGTGGACAAGAACGGTACGATAGCTGCGGAAGCAACTCGCAGCTACCCGCTGTTCCATGAGCATACAGGCTGGAGCGAGCAACGTGCCGACGATTGGGTCGACGGTACGGTTGCTGCGCTTCGCGAGCTTACTGAAGCAGAAGGCATTGATGCTGCTGCGATTGAAGGAATCAGCTTCTCAGGACAAATGCATGGGCTGGTATTGCTGGGTGGCGAGGGGAACCCGATCCGCAATGCCATTCTATGGAATGATACCCGCACAACAGGGCAATGCCGCGAGATTGAGCGCACGCTTGGCGACAAGCTGCTGAGCATTACGCGTAACCCGGCGCTTGAGGGCTTTACTCTGCCGAAGATTCTATGGGTTCGTGAGAATGAGCCTGAAGCTTTCGCCAAGGCAAAGCTATTCCTGCTGCCGAAGGATTATCTACGCTATCGCCTAACGGGCGAGCTGCATATGGATTATTCCGATGCGGCTGGCACGCTGCTGCTAGATGTAGCCGGCAAAGCATGGAGTGAAGAGGTGCTTGCTGCCTTTGAACTTCCGGCCAGCTTCTGTCCTCCGCTCGTAGAATCACATGGCCTTGTTGGTACGCTGCTGCCGCAATACGCGGAAAGCACAGGCTTACCCGCTGCAACCAAAGTGTTTGCAGGCGGTGCCGACAATGCATGCGGAGCGATCGGTTCAGGCATTTTGTCCGAAGGGCTGACGCTTTGCAGCATAGGTACTTCTGGCGTTATTCTCTCGTATGAGAATGACAAGTCGAAGGACTTTGCGGGCAAGGTGCATTTCTTCAACCACGGCAAAGAGGATTCGTTTTATGCGATGGGCGTTACGCTAGCGGCGGGCTACAGCTTGAGCTGGTTCAAGAAAACGTTCGCGCCTAACGAATCGTTTGATCAGCTATTGGAAGGCGTTGGCGCTATAAAACCGGGAGCGGGCGGACTATTGTTCACCCCGTATCTAGTCGGCGAGCGGACGCCGCATGCAGATGCAGTCATTCGCGCGAGCTTTATCGGCGTTGACGGCTCCCACGAGCGCATTCATTTTGCGCGTGCGGTTATGGAAGGCATTACGTTCTCGCTCAACGAGTCGGTCGATATGTTCCGTAAAGCCGGCAAAACGGTGGATACGATTATATCAATCGGCGGAGGCGCGCAAAATCCAGCATGGCTGCAAATGCAGGCGGATATTTTCGATGCCAAAGTTGTAGCGCTGGAAAATGAACAAGGACCTGGCCTTGGAGCTGCTATGCTTGCGGCCTATGGCGCGGGCTGGTTCGACAGCTTGGAGTCATGTGCGGATAAGTTCGTGAAGCACGCGGATTCCTATGCTCCGCAGCCGGAAGCCGTTGCTGCTTACGAAGGCATCTTTAAGGTGTACCAACAGGTATACGAACAAACACGCGGTTTAAATGAGGCGCTGGCGCCTTATCGCGGATAGGCATTTTAGAGTTTAAGGATGGTTATTCTCCGCGGAGGATAACCGTCCTTTTTTATTATTAGCGCTTAACCTCTTTTACCTCTTATAGCTGCTCCATATGGACTCGGGTCTTACTCCCAGCTCTCCGGCAATGAGTTCAGCGGTTAGACGCTGCGGTTTTTTTATTTTGCCATTGCGGATTTTCGAGATGGTCGTCAGTGAAATCAGTGTGGACTGGGCGAGCGAGGTGACAGATATATTTTTGCTTAGCATTAACATGCGCAGCTTGTACGAGGGATCTTCTTCTTGATTGTTGATATGCAAGCTGGTAAGTATGACAACAAAGTTTTTGAAGCTGCGGTTGCCATTGTAAAAAGGCTGAATAACCGCGTCAGCGCTGTAATAACGATCGCCAAGCTTGAGCTGGAAATCTGAGGATTCGGGCGTTCGATTGTTTTTCGCATATTCAAATATCCGTTTCAGCTTGCTTCGCTCATGATCTGCGACAAGATCGAATATGGATTGATTCACATAGGATGAGGACGGCTGCTGCACAGGGGCATAATAATGCTTTAGGCTTAAAATATTGTATCGTTCATTGACGATAAGAGAGACCATGATTTTGTTATGAGTAATATAATGATCAATCCATTTGGACTCGCGCAGATCCTTGCAGATAATGACGTAGACGATGCGGTCTGCTTCTTGCAACTTGCGGCAGGACATACGGACGTCGGCAGGGGTAGAAGCTTTGGTTATCAGCTTGCATTCCAGCAGCGGAGAGATAGCGTTCTCTTCAGCGAGTTGGATTACGGCTTCCTCGAAGGAAATTCCTGACTCCTCCGTAGTTATGATCGTCGAGGGATCAAGCGAGATCAAATCAGATTTCTTGAAGCCTGAGAAAGCGGTAAAGGCTTGATTGACATCGCGTATCGACCAACGGGATTCGTCGGACTCGACGATAAGCATAGGATCTGAAAGCAAATAAAATAAATGATTCATCGATGACACCGTCCCATCAGTTAGCGTATATCAAGCAGTATGTTATAATTATGTCATAAAACCTAACATATTTATATAGCTAATTGTGAAAAAATATTGTCGGGCAGTGAAACGGTCGTCACCTCATGAAAATTATGGCTTGGGGCATGCTATACCAAACGTAGGGAGGATGATGGAATATGGCTGAAAATTCAGCTTTGTTATTTGATTTTAATGACGACCAGAGCGCGGCACTTGCTTGCGAGACACTGCGCGAGCTGGGTTTTGAGACAGTGCTGCATGAAGGGAGCCGGATGCACGTTCATTTAGCGGGAAGCGACTTGACCTCAGCGCTGGAGATTGCGCAGTCCCATGGCGGGCAGCTCGCCCAGCAGACTCAGATTGACGGCAACGCCGTAACGGACAGTGCGTATGCCCTTGATGCGATTGCGATTCCCGCGCATATGGTTAATGAGGACTGGGTTGCAAATGAGGGGCATGAGGAGCTGCCGGAAGGACTCGCCAATCGAGACGATGACGCTGACTACGAGGGAGAGTTTCTACCTGATCCAGGCACGTATGGTTACTTCTCTGGAGATGTGCGCGTTTAGCGATAAAGACCAAATACATAAGGGGCTGTCAAGAAGGCGAATAGCCTTTCGTGACAACCCCTTTTTGGAATAAATAGAAATAGGAATAAACTCCTCGCGTAGCGATCAAAACAGAGAATTATCCAGTTCCTAGCGTAACGAGTTTTTACCGTCTCAGGACAGCATTTAGGCCAGCAGTATAACCAGTCGAGAAGGCTGCCGTAATATTGTAGCCTCCGGTATAGCCATGTATATCCAGAATCTCCCCGCAAAAATAAAGGCCGCTCATCCGTTTCGACTCCATCGTCTTCGGATCAATTTCTTTCAAATGAATGCCTCCTCCTGTAACGAAGGCGTCTTCAATGGATAATGACCCGTATACCCGAATCGGAAAATGCTTAATGAGCTGTGTCAGGGCTAGCCATTCTTGCTTTGGAATATTGTCAAAGGTAAGGCTGTCTTGCAAGCCGGCTTTCTGCAGCAATATTGGAATCATTTTCTCGGACAGATAGCTTTTTAGCACATTTTTGATCGTTTTCTTGGACTCAGTCTCGGCGAGCTTCAATGTCTCACGATACACATCGTCCTTGCTTTTGCCTGGCATAAGATCAATCGCAACCTCGATGTTGCCCGTGCCAAATTGCTTGAGCGCCTTCACCACAAACTGGCTGCAGCGCAGCACAATGGGGCCAGATATGCCGAAATGTGTAAAAAGCATATCTCCCTCATGCGAAATCAGCTGCTTTCCTTTGGGGCTCCATACGGAAAGCGCGACGCTGCGCAGCGACAAGCCCTGCAACTCCTTGCTCGTAATGAAAGGCTCATTTGAAGTGAGAGGAACCTCGGTAGGAAAGAGTTCGGTTATCGTATGGCCGGCTTTCTCTGCCCAAGCATAGCCATCGCCGGTCGAACCGGTTTGAGGCACCGATTTGCCGCCTGAAGCAACAATAACGCTGGTGCTCCGAAAATTTTCTCCTGATTTCACGCGAACGCCAATCACTTTTCCGCCATCATACATGATATGATCGACAGGAGCGTTCAACACGATTTTTACGCCTTGCTTGCGAACCTGGTTAACCAGTGTATCGACAACGGTTTTGGCTTTGTCCGTCACGGGGAACATCCGGCCGTTATCCTCTTCTTTCAGAGCGATTCCAAGGTTTTCAAAAAAAGCGATGATGTCCTTGTTGTTGAAATTCGAAAAGGTGCTGTGCAAGAAACGGCCATTGCCGGGAATATGCTTGATCAGCTCGTCCAAATTTTTGTTATTGGTTACATTGCAGCGGCCTCCGCCGGATATGCCAAGCTTGCGCCCCAATTTGTCGCCTTTATCGAGGAGCAGCACGTTAGCGCCATCCTTGCTCGCGGCAATCGCGGCCATTAAGCCTGCGGAGCCGCCGCCAATTATAATTGCATCATACTGCATCGTTTTCCACCTGCTATATTATTAGTAGACTTTATAATACCATATAATGAAAGGCGGCGTTCTGATGCTTCGTGAGGAGTGGAAAATGACTGGGGCCAAAGGTGCCTCATTGTTTCTGAGGGAGTGGAAGCCGGAGTCAACGAATATAAAGGCAGTTGTCTGCCTCGTGCATGGCATGGGGGAGCATGGCGACCGCTACACGCATGTAGCGGCCCGTTTCGCAGAGGCGGGGATCGCGCTAATTGCGCTTGACCAGCAGGGTCACGGTCTATCCTCTGGCAAGCGGGGGCATTTGCCTTCACTTGGCGCAGCGGCGAGCGATGTCGCTTTGATGATTGAAGCGGCGGGACAGCGCCATCCCGGCGTTTCTATATTTTTGTACGGCCACAGCATGGGGGGCAATGTGGCGTTGAACAGCGCGCTCCGGCTTCTTCCGCCTATTAAAGGGCTTATTCTTACGAGTCCGTGGCTAAGGCTGGCATTCAAGCCAAACCCGGCGGTAGAGTGGGTAGGGCGCAGGCTTGCGGACGTGCTGCCAACGATGCATCAATCCACAGGCTTAAACCCTGCTGATTTATTTCGGCCAGGTTACGATGACGCGGCTCCTATCGTTGAAGATCCGTTATGCCACACGAAAATTACGATCCAGACTTATGTAGAAGTTACAGCTGGCGGAGAGTGGGCTTTAGCCCATGCAGATCAGCTCCAGGTGCCTTTATTGCTCATGCACGGAACTTCCGATCGTGTGACTTCGCTTGAAGCGAGCAGCATATTGGCCGAAGGTCTTGGAAAACGCTGTCATTTTAAAATTTGGGAAGGCGGGTTCCATGAGCTGCATAATGATTTGGAAGGCGAGGAAGCCATTCATATGATCATAAATTGGTTGATGGATCAATTGTAAAATCATGCCTTTTATGTTTTAATCGGAGTAATAGGTCGTCTTATATGGGAATGTTTGTTTTAATAATAATCAAATTTGTGGCATGCATTTGGAGCGCGGGTAGGGGGAAGCGATCTTAAGTGTTAAAAGAATTGCTGTTACAATTTATCGTATCCTTATTGCCGGTGTTCGCTTTCCAGCTTTGGTCCCATAAAGAGCATGGCTGGAAGGGGATGCCGGTCTTTATGGGGATTTTTTGTGGTGCTTCCATGCTGTTGTGCATGCTGAGCACATCTAGCGTACTAGGCTACGATGTTGATTTTCGACTAATCCCCTATTTAATAGGTTCACTTTATGGGGGAGTGCCAACGCTGGTCGTTTTGACGATTATTTATGTAGCCGTGAGAATTCCAATGCTGGACAGCAGCTGGGAAACGGTCAGTTTCATCATGCTTCTCGTCGTGTTTATTCCACTTGTGCTGCTTTCTGTTCGTCCTTTCAGCCGTGCCTCTGCCCTATACAAGGAGAGGAAGGGCTTGCTGCTGATGTCGGTGTTTATGCTTTATTTTGTCATCAGCATGGTTGGGTTTATCGGTTATAGCGACGTTTCATGGTCGTTTATTATGGTTGTGTCGCTTATCGTTGCTGTATTGGCAACTTTGACGGCAACCTGGCTGTCTATCTTTATGATCGAGAGCGTGAAGGAGAAGCAGCTGCTGTATGATGAAGTGAAAAGGGTATCGGCAAATTATCACAACGAAGCGGTAAAGCTCCAGCAATTTATAGATGAAACTTCATTTGGCGTCATCGTTGTTGATCATGAGGGAAGGATCACTCATTTTAATGAAATGGCCAAAAAGCTATTTTTCCTTCATTCCGAATATACAAGCGCCATGCAAATATTGGGCTCGTCCTTTCCGGAAGTTTTTCAGATCGGACAAGAGGATGCCTGCGTCAAGCTGCTGATTCAAGCGCTTGATGGTGAGAAAGTATCGCTTGTTCCCTTTGTAAATGGTGAAACGATGCTCCTGCTAACTACAATTTCACTTCGCACTTCGTTAAATGATAAAAATGCAGGCGCGGCGCTCATTGCGCAGGATGTGACCGAAATACACCATTTGCAGAATGAGGTAGGCCGGATGGAGCGGCTTAGCTTGGTTGGCCAGATGGCAGCGAGTATCACACACGAAATTCGAAATCCGATGGCGGTAATTCGAGGTTTTGTTCAGCTGATTCAGGAACGAAGCGAGAAAAACCAAGGAGAATATTTTCAAATCATCATTGATGAGCTTGATCGGGCGAATATGATTATTAGCGATTTTCTTTCCCTGGCCCAAAATAGGGTGCTCAAAATGGAGCCAACTTCCTTACATGCAGTTATTCATGAGCTGATTCCGCTGCTGATGGCGGATGCGAATTTGCGCGGGCAAACGATTGAAGTGAACTTGGACAAGCATGTGCCGCTGATTATGCTTAATGACAGAGAAATTAAGCAGCTGCTGCTTAATATTGCCCGTAATGGGATGGAAGCAATGGGGGATAATGGCACGCTTCGGATCAATACGGTCAGCTTTGGGGAAAAGATCGAGCTGCGGATATCAGATCAAGGAGTGGGCATTTCACAGGATCAGATGAAGCATTTATTTGAACCGTTTTTTTCAACGAAAACACAAGGCACAGGGCTCGGTCTCCCTCTCTGCTTAAGTATTGCCGAACGTCACAATGGCCGCATCGATGTAGAATCCGAGGAAGGCGAAGGAACAACGTTCGTGGTTACTTTTTTTCTGGTAAAGGAGCAGGCGGAGGTACCGGATTTCGCGATTTGAATAAGAACGAGACCAGCCAGAAACTAATGATTAAGATGAATAGGGTCAGGTTGTCTCAGGATTTATAAGGAAAGGCGCGGCTGCGCATACTACTCTGGAAAGAACACCGGCCAAAGCGGCTGGAGAGCATGACGGGAGGAGGGCAAAGCCATGACAGAGCACAATGAACAGAAGGAGCGTTCGGCTGAACAGGCGCAGCAAGCAGCAAAAAACACGGCTGGCAAGAACAGCAAGTCGCCAGAGTCGGAAGGTTTCGATAAAAAGCTGGATGGACCTAATCGTCCTTCTATCTAGCGCGGAGGTGAGCAAATGACTGATCCCACGTTTGAGGGAGAGCAGCTGCATGGCGATGATCCAGCGCTTGATCCTTACGAAATTGAGTTTTTGCCGCAGTTTCGGCAGGGGCGGGGCAGCCGTGCGCCATTTGTGAATCAGTACGGCGTTGTGATCGGAGATCATGAATACGAATCTCCGGATTCGCCTTTGTCCCAATGGAGCGAGGATACCGATCCTGCCATTATGGCGGGCGATGAATGGGTGCATCCGTTTAAGGACGTGGGCTTTCTAACGGCGGATAACCGAGATATTTTTGAGATGGGCCAGCTGCCGGAAGGCGGCATATTTACACATCCTGACAAAAATGCGGCATATGGCCTCGATGATCCTGGGACACAACCGGATTAGGCTTTAAAAAGAACAGCCGGAGCGGCCGCTCCGGTTGCTTTATTTTGACTACGGACGGTATAATAGTAGCTAAAATAAAGTAATTAAAGGAGTGTGTTTCGATGTCGATGTCATTCGAACGATACATGTTAGATATGGTGCAGCCTATGCGGGACGATCTTACTCGCATTGGTATTCAGGAGCTTCGCACACCTGAAGAAGTAGAAGAAAAATTGCCTAACGCAAAGGGTACAGCTCTTGTCGTTATTAACTCGGTATGCGGTTGTGCTGCTGGCCAGTGCCGTCCAGGCGTAGCAGACGCGCTGCAGCATGATATTACACCAGATCATCTCTATACGGTGTTCGCAGGTCAAGATAAAGAAGCAACGGCGAAGGCTCGTGAATATTTCGCTCCATACCCGCCATCTTCCCCATCGATCGCGTTGATGAAGGATGGAGAGCTAGTACACTTTATTGAGCGCCACCAGATTGAAAATCGTTCGGCATCGGATATTGCAGCCGATCTGTCTGACGCTTTCGATCGGTTTTGCCGCTAAACGGGACGGTGACTATGAGCCTACAACAAGAAATTATTGAAAGACTAGGCGTAAAGCCTGAAATCGATCCGGAAGTCGAGATTCGGAAGCGGGTCGACTTTTTGAAGCAGTATGTTCAGCAGTCCGGCACGACTGGTCTGTTGATTGCTATAAGCGGAGGCATTGACAGCGCGGTAGCAGCAGGACTGTGCAAACGTGCTACGGATGAGCTAAGCTCTGAAACTGGCCGCGAGTATATGACGCTGGGCGTGTTCCAGCCATACAGCGAGCAATCAGATATCGCTGACAGCTATGCTGTAGCCGAAGCTTTTCAATTGAAGCACCGTGCGGAAACGAATATTGCTGAAGCGGTTGACGAGATTGCGATTGAAGTGGAGCACAACTTTAAGTCGCTCGGCATTCCGCGCCACTTGAGTCGCGGAGGCAAGGGCAACGTCAAGGCAAGAACGCGGATGGTTATGCAGTACGCGCTTGCTTTCGATCTTAATCTGCTTGTCGTAGGCACGGATCATGCATCCGAAGCGATTACGGGCTTTTATACGAAGTGGGGCGACGGCGCAGTAGACGTTACTCCTCTTAGTACGCTAAACAAACGCCAAGTGCGTCAATTGGCATCCCATATCGGCGTTCCGCAAAGCGTATTGGATAAAGCGCCAACGGCCGGCCTATGGGATGGACAAACCGATGAGGATGAGCTTGGGATCACCTATGGTGATAATAGCGACTACCTCGAAGGCAAGTCGATCAACGCTGAGACGCGCGAGAAGCTAGAAAAGCAATATTTGAAAACCGAGCACAAACGCTCCCCGATTCCGGGTATTTAAGCAGCTGCCTTGGTTAAGTTACATGATGAAGACTGCCCTGCTGCCGAGTTATCGGTGTAGGGCAGTTTTTTTGAATACGCAAATGAACCGATGGGAGAGCAGCCGATGAAGCCGATTCGAAATTCCGCGAAAGCGGTCATTATCGCCGATCAGCACATTTTATTAACGAAAAATCAAGATTCCGACGGTTATTTTTATTTATTTCCAGGCGGTGGACAAGAAAAGGGCGAGGAGCTGAGCGACTCGGTCATCCGTGAATGCATGGAAGAAGCCGGCTGCAAGGTCTCTGTTCGCGGACTGTTGTTTGTCAGGGAGTATATTGGAAAAAACCATGAGTTTGCGGATTGGGATAGCGATACGCATCAGGTCGAGTTTTATTTTGAATGCATGATAGAGTCACAGGAAGAGAACTTTGCCGGCGCAAATCCGGATGCTGATCAGGTAGGCGTGGAGTGGGTGGCGCTAAGCGAGCTGGATAATATCAGAATTTATCCAAGAGGACTGGTGAAGCAGCTGCAAACTGGGGTTTACAGTCCCTGTTACATAGGCGATTCTAATTGAAGCAGGCATTTTGGAGAGATTGGGCTGCGATACCTAGCCGTTTTTCAGCTGGCATAAGAAGGTGAACTCATGAAGAAAGCCAGATTATCTTACCTATTTGCAGTACTTATCACGATGGTTCTTGGTTATAGCTCCAGGAGTTTTGCCTCGGTGCTTCCAGCTTTTGTTGCGGAGCATTTTGGAGATGCGCTGTGGGCTGGCATGATTTATTTTGGTTTTCGTTTCGTTTGGGTTGCTAGGAGACTCAGTATTGCTGTAGTAGCCAGCTTAATATTTAGTTTTGCCATTGAGACCAGCCAGCTCTATCAAGCGGATTGGATTCAGGCCATTCGAAGTCATCCGTTAGGCGCTTTGGTGCTGGGGAACGGGTTTTTGGCGCTGGATTTGGTAAGGTATAGTGCTGGTATAGTGGTTGCTTGGTTCATCGATAGCTGCATCCTTAACAAGCTGGTGCGAAAAAATCATAATGATATAAGTTGAACGAAAAAATGAAGTTTAAGCGAAGCGAGGAGATCGTTATGGTGAAACGAAGGGTTCGCTTTTGTAGCCGGATTTTTACCTTTAAATGTCTCTGTCAATCAAAGAATCTGGTTACAACTGCGATCCTAAAGAATGAACTACTAGCGCAGCGAGCAAAACGCGACACTTTAGTTTAACTTATATAGCTTGGGAGAAATAGGTCTACTTTTTAGATATAATTGGCTCTGGAATGGCGTTTTAGCGAAGCGAGGAGAACGTTCTGGAGAAACGAAAAAATTTAATTAAGCTTATATCGTTCTAAAGGCGGAGAGCTGTCTTGAAGGTTAATGTTATTAGCCTTACAGGACAGCTCCCTTGACGATTAATTTAGTTCTTATACCAGGCGAGGAAAGCATCGGCCACCGCCGTGCCTGCCAAGCCGTTCGGGTGCGTGTCATTATGCGGGCTCATAAACTCCTGGCGCAGTAATTGGTCATTTGGCTTCGCTTGCCCAAGCACTGCAGCGATATCGAAAACGCCTGCTACACTGCTGGCAGCACCGCCGCGAATCCAATCATTGACGGTGCGCCAGACCGTTTCCTGTTTACCTGCAAAGTTGAAGGCTGGAAGAGTGCACAACCATAGGACAAGCCCAGGCTTTCGGCTAGAAAGTGAGCTGATAATTGTAGTCAGGTCTGCAATCAACTGCTCGGCGCTCCGATTGGCAGTACCGACATCATTTACCCCGATACAAAGGACCACCTCATCACCGTGCAGAGCTTTGGATAGCCAACTGCTGTCATCTACTAAGTCATAGGCGCGGGCCCACCCGCTGCCAATATTCCACACGCCTATGTCCGTACCTAAGCCAGCTGCGATTTTGGCGGCCCAGAAGGCGTACCCGTCCTTCTCTGTACGAACGCCTTGTGTAATGGAATCACCGAGGAACACGAGCTGCTTGGCGGTGACTTTCTCATACGCGATCAAAGAAGGCAGCACCTGACGATTGCCAGCGCCTTCATAACCGTCCGCAGAAGCTTGCTTGGCGGCATCCCCCGCCGCCTCAAATGCACTGGCGAGCAAAGTTTCTGTATTGAATGGCAATCCTTCTCTCAAGCCTTCAAGCGTGATTGCCCAGCTGAAAGCCAGAAAATGATCGATCGGCACGTGAATTTCGGATGCATCGCTCCAAAATTTCTCGCCTGGCTGTACGTCCTTGGAAGGAGAGCCGGCAAACGTAAGCGGACGTTCGGTACCTGCGATTATGCTGCCATCCGGCTGCAACCCGCCATCGGCGATGAAACAGGACTCGATTCGCCAACGGCCGCCTTGGTCATTAGCATTAGATTCGGAGCCATCTGCCCAGGTCGAGTCAACCGTATTGCTGTGCCAGAATTTGATTCGAAACGGACCGAATTCTCGTGGTTGGATGTAGGTGCGAAAGGTGATTGTCGTTTTTTCACTAAATCTAGCTATAAAATTGCTTGCGCTTGAAAGTGAGGTAATAGATGTATAACCGCTTTGCAAAGCATTCAGCCCCTTAACCGATAATGAAGCGTCTTCTCACTGAAAGACAGCTTATCTTAAAAACTACCATTTTATTGGATAGAATACAATGAAGAGCTTTCTCTTGAAATCGAAATTATATATGATAGTAAGAAAAATATGTCATTCGAGGAGAATTGCGAAATGGGCTTCAAAGCCAGACAAGACGAAATCATCCGTTTGATTGCGATCACAGCGCAGAGCCAGCCGCTTTTAAGCAGTGGATTATGGTTCCATCACGATATACGTGACAACTATTATTATGCCTCCTATCTATTCGCTGCGGCGCTTGAAGCAGGGGAGAAGCTTCCTTTCAAGGCAAGCGACGCAAAACAAAAGGCAGAAGGCGTTCTGCTCGAAGTGCTTCAGCTTCAGGACCAAAATGAAAGCAGCGCCACCTATGGCCATTGGCCGCTTAATCTGGGTGAGGCTCCGCGAGAGGCAGCGCCCCATACTTTGCCGGTCGAGCTAATGGGCAGCCTGATGGCTTTCTTTGCTAGCCGGTACAGCGGGCAGCTTAGCGAAGCGCTTGCTTCTGCCTTTGATGAGGCGCTCCTTCATGTCTATCGAAGCGGGTTTTACCGGCAAACCAATACGTTCGGCCATCACGATGCCAAATATACGGCAGCTAAGTTGATTTTTGGAGAGCGATTTGCAGATGCGGAGCTGCTGGGGGATGGCCTTAGCAACCTGAGGCTGACATTAGCTCATGTTCGCAAAGAGGGCATGTCGGAATACAGCAGCCTGCCATGGTTCTGGCACTGGGTGCAAGCCTTTACCTGCGCGTGGCATATGTTGGATGATCGTTCGATTCAGTCTGAGCTTGCCGATTTGCTGGATTATCTCTGGAGCGAGCGGGCTGATTTTTATTTAAAAGGAACATGGGCAGGGGCGCATTGCCGTGGTCAAAAGCATGATATTCCGCTCGATGGCAATGTCCTGTTTGATTATGTGCAGTTTGGCGATTTTGAGCTTTCGCCTGAGCTTCCCCGGACGGAATATGCCGGTTTCCTTTATTATAAGGCTCCAGAGCGGGCACTTCAGACAGCACTTGATCGTAGTCAGCCGTCCGTGGTGAAAAAGGTGGTTACCAAGCACACAGAGGCGGGTGTAGTCCGTTTGCATAGTTATGCATATGTAACAGCCGATTTTGCGGCAGGCGGGATGTGGGAGCGGCACGAGGAGTTTGACAATGAGCAGCACCGCTGGGATATTACGCTGCCGCTTGGTCAACAGTTCGGCGTGAATCAAGCTTACTTCTTTCATCCGTCTGACACGAATGCGGCTGAGGATGCAAGGCATCAAACCGGTCATACGGAGGTCTTGTTCCATAAAAATACGATTGCAGCGCTTTATCCGCTGCCGGATAAAGCTTCTCATGCCATAATAGGCGTGCTGCCGAAGGCGGACTGGCAGGAAGAGCGAGGTTTACTGCTTGCGAAAGTGGGGACCGTTTACTTAGCAGCCTATCTCATGCAGCCATACGTGCTGGAACAGCTATCCGATCGGTGCCTAGTTACAAGCGAAGCCAAGCATAATGGCGTCGTTATCGAAGCAGTAAGCGAGAAATATGCAGAAGAAAACGGCATAGCAGACTTTGCAGCATTCAAGGAGAAAGCAAGGAGGAGCGCCCCTTTATGGTCAACCGATCTGGCGCTTGGCGTGAACTATACAGCATGGGATGGAACCGCTCTTGAGCTGATTGCGGGGAGAGACGGAACAAGCACGAAAACAATCAACGGACAGGCTGTCGATTTCAGCGGATATGGTTTGTAATAAAGTCATAAATAACAAAGTTGTTCCATACTGGCCGCAAATTCACATATCGTTCACAGGCGCGTAGCTCTTATGAGTCATGTGCTGCTTCTCCTCCATTGATACAATTTGTACAGTTAATTCAAATCAATGGAGGTTTTATTAAATGATATTTCGCAAAAAGTTAGTAGGCGCAGCGTTGGCAGCTGTCCTGGCGCTGGGCGCGGCAGTACCTGTATTCGCGCATGACGGCTGGAGTCAGACAAGTGCTCCAATCGTCGCCCAAGGCCAGGTCTCTTACGTTGAGCTTTTGTATGGAAACCACTCGAATGAGCATAAGAGCTACCGTATTGAAGGCCAATGGGGCAGCACTTCAAAGGTATATGTCACAACGCCTGCAGGCGTAAAATCGGATATTACGGGCACTCGTTTTTATGTAGGGGAGCCTGCGACTGAAACCACACCGGCATTGAACAACTATTTTGTTGCTTCATTTAAATCGAACGTTCCCGGCGCTTACATTATCTCTACAGAGGCAGATAGCGTGTATAAGGGCGCAGATGCGGCTAGCCGTACACTGCGCAGCGCAAAATCGTTCGTAGCGGTAGGGGATATTCCTGTTCTTGATCGGGTGAAGGCACTCACGGGCTTTTCCAAACAAGTTAGTCCTGACCGTGCCGAGCTGGTTCCTCAGTTCAATCCGGCGGCGATTACACCTGACGAGAACGTATCCATTCAACTGCTCTTGAAGGGAAAACCGCTCGCGGATACAGCCATTGATGTCATTCGCCGCAGCAATTCGGAGGCTACAGAGCTGAAGTCTGATGCTAACGGTATGGTTTCCTTTACTACGGGCGCAGCCGATTATTACCTCGTTCGTGCCAAGCCGAGCACAACAGAAGCTAAGGAAGGCGAATACAGCACAACCAACTATGAGGCGACAATGACGTTCACGGTACAAAACAAATCGGCGAAGCTTCCGGGTTCTGCATCCGGCGCGAAACCTCATATTTATGTCAATGGCAACGTGACGGCTGTCAGCAGCTTGACGATTGCGCAAGGGACAACCAAAGTAGATGCATCCTTTATCAAACAATATGTTGACGCTGCTTACAAGGGGACAGGTCTTGTAACGCTTCGTACCGCTGCAGAGGCGGCAGGCGCCGTCGTTGAATATTTCCCAGCAGTGGGCGCTAATTCGGCAGCGGTTGCGATTTACACGAAATAGGGCTTTTTTGATGAAAAAGCTAATTCAATGTATAGCAGCATTGATTATGATATGGGCATGCCTGCCGAGCTTCGTCTCGGCGCATGCCTATGTTGCGCAATCGACACCTTATCAGGATGCTGAGCTGTCGGAGTCGCCAACTGCTATACGCATTAAATTTACGGAGAAAATCGATTCGAAGCTTAGCAATGTTTCTCTTCAAAGAGTGGACAACGGCTCGGCGATAAAAGGAGAATTAAGCGCTGAGGGCGATCAAACGCTTATCTATACGATTCCCAAGCTTAGCAAAGGAATCTACGAAGTCAGCTGGCAGGTGCTGTCGCTGGATACGCATCTTACCGATGGAACCTTTCAGTTTGCCGTAGGCGTCAAGATGACACAGACAAAGCCGGACGATACGGTGTCCTTGGATGGAAGCAATGCGGGCAGCAATGGAGACGAAGCGGGAACCCGGCCAACAGCTACGAGTAAGCCTATGGCAACAGCGAAGCCTGCGGCAACCACGAAGCCTGCCGCAACGAAAGCGCCAAGCGTGACGGCTAAGCCTTCGTCGACCCCTAGCGAGACGCCGAGTTCAGCGTCATCGCCAAATCAGGCGCCTTCTCCAGCTGTGTCAAATAGGCCAGACCCTATACCGGGCACATCTTTTACCGAGCCGGATGCAAGCACGCAGCCTGTGCTGACAGTAGATACCGATACGACTGTCGAGCCAACCCCTGAAGGCTCAGCTATCGGTAATGGGACATCTGTTGAAAATCCAACGGATACGGGCAGCCAATCACAGGAGCCTGCTGCTGACGATGATGGTGGTGGCGTTTTGGATGAATCGCCGCCGACTGCAACAGATGATATAGCAGCTGTAGGAGCTCATAGCGGTCATGGCGGCAGCGGCAGCGGCCAGTCCGGCACTGATGACCATGAACATAAAGGGGCACGCGCTGGCACGATGATCGTGCTGCGTGTGCTTGATGTTCTTGCAGGCGTGTTTGTGGCAGGCATCTTATTTTTCCGTTATGTCATTTGGAAAGAGGATGCAGATGCGGCTCCTTATGGTTTTTCACAGGCGGCAGAGAGAATGGTCATTTGCGGAGCGGGAATCATTTGGCTGATATCCGGCTTAGATCGCCTGTCTACCCTCTCAGAGCAGCTGGATGGCATATCTCTGTATGCGCTGGCTAGCGGAACGATGATTGGGAAGGTGGCGGCATTGCGGCCGGTGCTTGCCATCCTTATTCTAATGCTGGCGTTCGCTCCTGTCCGGGAGCGGGCGTGGGCAAACCCGTTCAAATTTGCTGTTGCAGCCGCAGTGATCGTCTCCTTCCCACTGACGGGGCATGCTTATGCCTCATTAAATGATACGGCACTGGCAATAACCGCGCATTCGGTCCATATGGGGGCCGCTGCGATTTGGTTCGGCGGCCTTGCAGGGCTATTGTCACTTACCTTCCATTCGGGTGGATTGGACCGATTGAATCAGACGGCTGCGCGCTTCTCTGTATGGGCGCTGCCTAGTATGGTTTTAATCTTAGCAAGCGGCGTATGGCTTTCGGTTGCGAGGCTCTCTGGATGGCGTCAATTAATTGAAACAGATTATGGTAGACTGATTTTTGCTAAAATTATCTTCATGCTGCTGGTCCTTGTTATTGCAGCACTGCATAAATTGGTATTTATGCCTCGTATCGCAGAGAAGGGCGCTTCACGAGGTTTGCTGCTCGGTGTGAGGGCGGAAGTGCTTCTTGCGGTTGTGCTGTTTGTGCTGGCCGGCTGGCTGTCATCGACCTCACCGCCGGAAGCGGCTGCGGAAACGAAGCTGACTGAACCGATATACTGGCATGTAATGGGTGAGAAAGCGCATATGAGCTTGCGAATCTCAGAAGATGGAAAGTCGGAACAGCAGGCTGCCAGACTTGATGTATGGCTGCCTGAAGAGATGGGAGCACCCGTATCTGTGGAGGCAGCCTTGCAGCTTGGCGACGAGAACTCCGAGGCAGGAGAGCGCCATATAAGTATTCCGTTGCAGCTTGATCCACCGGCTCTTGAGAAGTTTGAATATCCAGGCTTTAAGAAGTACACCTACAGGGGAATCGGCGATTTTGTCGAGGATCGCAGGCAAGGCATGCTTTTGGTGGACATCAAGGATGAGGCGGGCAACAGCTTTCATTATGAGAGGGAATTAGTGTCGCTGCTGCTGGAATAGATGATGAATGAAGTACAATGGCTTTGTTCGTAACAGCTGTCAATCGTCTGTGAAAATGTCACCTTAACTGTGCTATGAAAATGTCACTCTTTAGTTTGGAGGCCGCCCTTACCAGGAGGCCTCTGAATAATGGTTATGTTGTGAATACATGACGTCTTGGAACGAACTTCGTTTTGTGTTAATCTTAGTTTCGTTGGTATCATACGTGGTTTTCCACGGATGGTCTTTGGCGGGTTTGCGTGGCTGCGCAGAACTCGCCTTTTTCTGTTGCTCGCGCTTTGACCGTTCTGTTTTCTTGAGCAGATATGCCTGTTCACGATACCAAATGAACACTTCTCCCGAAAGGGTCTGGCGTACTTCAACGACCGTTTTCGCGTCAAATCGCTGTGGCGAGGGAACTGCAAAAGTGTAGGCGGTACCGCCATAAGAAATGGTGTTGCCTGACCCCAACGTTCTAAGTTCGCGAATCGTAAATACATAGTCGAGTTGAACGTCATCGTGGAGCTTCATATAGGCCAATTCATCTGAACGCGGAGCAACGGCAAATTGCTTGTTATGCTTCTCGATGAGCCGTGGGAGAGCCGCGTTGGCTTCTTCCATCGAGGTGATGCCAAGCAGCCGCAACTCAATGACCAGACGATCCTGTAGGGTCAGCCATAGGCGTTCAACACGACCTTTAGCTTGAGGAGTGACTGCTTTAATATGTTCAATGTTCAATTCAGCCATCGCTTTCCCAAAGTTTGAGAGAGGCTTTGTTTCGCCGGCGAGTTCCTGTTCAATGGTAAGCTTCTCTTTTGGTGAGCGGAAAATGGTATGGCGATCACTGTAAAGACCAAGGGGAATCCCGTATTTGGCAATACCTTGTTGCATGACAACCGAGTATCCCTCACGGCATTCGTTAGGTCGAAAAGCAGCTCCAACGACGATCCCTGTTGCATCATCAATAGCAGCATGCAAGGCAAAGGCGGGAGTGCGGTCTTCCAGCCAGGCATAAGGGGTCGCATCGATCTGCCATAGCATGCCTGCTTGTGCTCTACGCTGGCGAGGTTGGTGAGCCTTCGTTCGGCGTCTTTGCTTGGCATTTTTGAGTCCTTTAGCGAGCAGAATACGTCTCACACTGGAACTGCTCAATTCCATGTCCTCATGCTCTTGAAGCAACTCTGCAAAGTGGCAGCTGTTGCTGCCATGATATTTCGCTGTGTATAACTCGGCTGCTCGATCTTTTATGTCATCACTTATGGCGTGTACCGGCGTCCTTCCGCGATTTTTGTGGGCAATGCCTTGTTCTCCTTCTGCTTTATATTTGTTCTTTAGCCTAATGATTTGCCTAACGGAAATCCCTAGCGTCAAAGCCCCCTCGCTGTTTGTCATATGCCCATCCACTATTTTCTGCACGACACGGATCTTCTTCAGTTCTTCTCTGGTCAATGTAATTGTCTCCTGTCCCATAGTGACATTATCTCAGAACAGTTATGGGATGACATTATCACAGAAGAACAACAGGCTTTGTTCGTAACAGCTTGACTTCGCTTCAGCCATCTGCTAATCTCACTTTCAGGGAAAAGGCGGGTGTTAGCATGATCATCGGCATCGGAAATGATTTATCGGATATCACGCGCGTTGCTAAAGTTTTGAGCGGGAGTGCGGGCAGACGCTTTATGCAGCGTGTGCTGTCCGAGGGTGAGCGGGAGCTTGCCGAGCATTATAGCGGTGAAAGGCTTCATCAGTTCGTAGCCGGGCGCTTCGCCGCGAAGGAAGCGGTTGTGAAGGCGTTTGGCTGTGGAATAGGTCAAGTGATGGGCTTTGCCGATATTGAAATTTTACGCGATAGCTGCGGTAAGCCCGAATGCGGCTTAAGTACAGCCGCTTGGGAACGCCTTGGTTTAAGCTCCAAGGATGTACGGATTCATGTGACGATCACGCATGAGCGTCAGCTTGCCTCAGCTTTTGCTGTTGCGGAGCGAATATCGCAGTAACCTTTTGCCTATACTTGGAATGTAATATACCAAGCAGGCAGGTGAGAGGGGATGGCGGCATTGAAGGAGCAGCGGCAGCAGAAAACGAAGCGTCGATTTAAAACGGGACAATGGGTCGAATATGATGGCTTGTATTCAGACGACTGGGGCGGTGATCTGGTGCTGGTGCAGGGCGATCTGTTTCCAATGCACCCCCAAATGGGTGAAACCCATTGGACGTACGCCGGCCAATCCGCTCTAAATTACATGAAATCTCCAAAAAATAATGGTCACCATATTGGTTATTAACTCAAATAAACCTCTATAGTAGGACAAAAGGATGCCAGCAGCAACGTCTGCACGGCATCCTTTTTTTGTTGATAAATGGAATTTTACTGGCGTTGATGATCATTATTTTTTGCTGGCGAGCCATTCAGCCAATCCGGCTATTTCCTCAGCCGTTAGCTTGTCTTTGAAGGGTTGCATTGACCCTTCTCCTTGCTCAATTTGCCTTGTGATATCCGCTGCGCTCATCCGTTCGCCGACCTTTTGCAGGTTCGTTGACGGGCCGATACGGCCTTG
Organism: Paenibacillus luteus; assembly: GCF_006542765.1. Taxonomy (GTDB): domain Bacteria; phylum Bacillota; class Bacilli; order Paenibacillales; family Paenibacillaceae; genus Pristimantibacillus; species Pristimantibacillus luteus. The sequence continues at coordinate 111,065 of NZ_SKCD01000012.1, read as the reverse complement.
AAGCCCGGTTCCGTGGCAGCTTACGCAATTGGCTTTGTATACGGACATGACCTCGCTTGGCCCGTCTAGTGCACTTTTTATTTCGGTGGAATTTTTGCCGCCGCAGCCCATAAGGGCAAGCAGCAAGATAGCTGAGAAGATCAATGAAAGGGAACGATTAATAGACATCAAACATACCTCTCTTTTATTATTTAATATGGAAATAAATGGAATGTATAATCTATCCTTATGGCTACCATATGAATTTGAAACTTAAATTCGTATAATAGAGTAGGCACAGGATGGTTCATAGCGAGAATATCATTCATTATATCGCAATTTTATCTACAGGAGAATTCATGAAACCGACAATAGAAAGTATTTTGCAAAATCAATTGAACAAAATTCAAGTCGAAGTTACGATGTCTGCTTATACAGAAAATTTACCGGGTTGGGTAGAAAACAAAACCGAGCCTGATTTTTACCGCTTTTGCTACGCGGTTAAAGGTGAGGCCTGGCTCGATATCCAAAATCAAAGACATATTGTGCAGCCGGGCACGCTTTATTTTTTGCCTGCGGGTACGATGCAAACGTTTGGCACAGGAGGCAATGAGCCTTTTTGCAGGTATTGGTGCCATTTCCGTCTAGAGCTGGGCGATATTCAGTTTATTAATTCATTAAGGCTGCCTCCATTTGTATATGTCAAGGAAGAGCAGCTGCTACAGCAGCTGTTTATCAAAATGAACGCCCATCAGCACAGCACCTCAATTACAAGAGAGCTTAGGCTGAAGGCAGCTTTGCTGGAGATGCTTGCGTTTTATTTGGATGAAAGCGATCTTCAAAGAGAATCGCTCTATGATTCTGGCTTTGGTGTAAAATGGAATGAGGTACTAGCTCATATTGAAGCCAATTTGCATGAGAATATTCAAATCGAGGAGCTGGCGAAATACGCTTTTCTTCATCCGAATTATTTCATTACCTCTTTCAAAAGCATCGTTGGCTGCTCTCCGATCCAGTATGTGACCAATCGCCGCATCGAGCTCGCCAAGAAGCTCCTTCGGGAGACGGAGCTGCCGGTGACGACGGTCGCCAAGCAGGTTGGGATGCAAAATCATTATTTATCAAGGCTGTTTAAGAGATATACAGGCATTACGCCGGTTCAATTTCGCCGAATCGGCAAGTACAGCCTGGACTACCCATTGGATTGTGGAATGACAACAAGTGAAGGAGAGAACAGCTAGTGGAGCAAGAAGCGGTAAAACAATATTTCAGTAAAGAGCTGCTCGGCTGGTACAGGCTGATCAAGCGGGATTTGCCATGGCGAATCAATCGTGATCCCTACCGCGTATGGGTATCGGAAATTATGCTGCAGCAGACAAGGGTAGATACGGTTATTCCATTCTATAATAACTTCATGAATAAGTTCCCTACGGTCACAGCACTTGCCGAAGCGCCGGAGACCGAGGTGCTAAAAGCCTGGGAGGGACTCGGCTACTATTCGCGTGCCAGAAACCTCCAAGCCGGCGCCAAAGAGGTCGTCTCGCGTTACGGCGGCATTGTGCCGGATGACAAAACCTCTGTTGCCGGGCTTAAGGGTGTCGGCCCTTATACAAGCGGAGCGATTATGAGCATCGCATTTAATCGGCCGGAGCCTGCCGTAGACGGAAATGTCATGCGCGTGCTCTCCCGTTATTTTTGCCTAGAGGATGACATTGCTAAGCAATCGACTAGAGTTAATATCGAGAAGCTTGCGGCTTCTCTAATCCCCGAAGGAGCGGCTGGGGATTTCAACCAGGCGCTTATGGAGCTGGGTGCACTGGTTTGTACGCCGAAAACGCCGGGCTGCCTGCCATGTCCGGTTATGGAGCATTGCGAAGCGAGGCTTGAAGGCAGAGAAATGGAATTGCCGATCAAGACGAAGGCGAAGCCGCCACGGGCGGAGTTTAGAGCGGCAGCTATCGTTCTAGGCAGCGGCGAGAATAAGGGCAAAGTGCTCGTGAGACAGCGGCCTGCAACCGGGCTGCTCGCGCAAATGTGGGAGCTGCCGCATCTGTTGCTGTCAGCAGAGCAGGCATCATGGCTCGGGGAGTCTGAGCCCAAGGAGCAGGGGGAGTTGGCCGAAATGATTAGCCGTATGCTGGAAGAGGATACGGGACTGTTGATCCGTCCGCGCAGCTGGTTTACGGATGCCGATCATATTTTCAGCCATATCCACTGGAAAATGCGATTCTACCTGGCTGATTTGGGGGAAGATTCGAGTGTGCTGACAGAGACGGCAGCTGCATCGGTAGTTGCCAGCTCAGCTGTGGCAGCTGAGGCGGGTGCTCCATATGCGATCGCTGAAGCGGATAACAGTGCTTTAAGAGGTTCTGGGACAGTTGGGACGGCCTTGCCTAGCGGCACCTATCGCTGGATTGGCAAGGAAGATATGGATGAATTGCCGTTTCCTAATTTATTTTTGCGAATTTTAAAGCAATTTTGGGAATAAATGAATATAGAGCCGGAGGAGAAGCGAGTGAACGATATGCTTAAGCTGCTGCTGCAGCATAAGATTGTTGCAATTTTACGGGGAATTGAGGATAAGGATGCAGATGCTGCGGCACAAGCATTGATCGATGGCGGCATTCATATGATGGAAATTACGATGAATACGAACGGCGCAGCGGCCATGATTGAGGGCTGGCGCACAAAGTTTGGCGGCAAAGCCGCCGTTGGAGCGGGAACGGTTACCGATGTAGCGCTTGCGGAGCAGGCGGTTGCTGCAGGTGCGCAATACCTTATTTCCCCCAACTTGGATGAGGAGGTCATTGCGTTTGGCCGCGAGCGGGGCCTATCGGTATGGCCGGGCGTGATGACGCCTACAGAAATCGTCAAAGCCTGGAAGGCAGGCGCGGATGCCGTTAAGATTTTTCCAATGGGAACGCTTGGTATCGGTTATTTGCAGGAAATACGGGGGCCGTTAAACGAGATCCCGATGATTGCCACAGGCGGGGTGGACTTGCATAACATCGCCGATTATTTTAAAGCAGGGGCGAATGCGGTCGGTATGGGCAGCAAGCTGGTCAATATGCAGTGGGTACGGGAAGGCAGATTTGATCTGATCACGGAGAGGGCGCGGCAGTTCACGGAAGCTGTGCGGTCTCTGTAGCGTAAGGAGGGCTAACTTTGAAGGCTACACTCGGAGGCGTCGTGGGCTTCATCATTATTGGTGCTTTACTGGCATGGCTTGTCTGGCAAATGGGAGTGCGCAGTCAGAGGCCGCGTAAGCTGCCGAACCTTGATGCACCTGATGTATCAACGGAGTGGGGTCCTGTAACCTTTATGAGCCATGGCTCCAAGGTAGAAGGCTGGCTGCTGCAGCCAGCTGCGCATGCGGAATCTAAGGAAGGCAAGCTGCCAATTATCGTAATCGCGCATGGCTGGGGTTCAAACCGCACAAGAGTGCTTCGCTACGCGCACTCGCTGTATCAGGCTGGTTTTGCCGTATTTATGTATGATGCCCGGAGCCACGGAGATAGTGATTCCATCCATGCGCCTTCTGCGCTGATGTTCCGGGATGATGTCATGGTAGCCGTGGAGGTGGCAAGGCATCTGCCGGGAATAGATGCTCAGCGAATCGCTGTGCTGGGGCATTCCTTAGGGGGGTTCGGCGCATTGCTTGCGCTTGAGAGCGGGATGGACGTGAAGGCTGTCGTCACGGATTCGATGCCCGTTCACTTTGAGACGATGCTGAAGTCGGAGCTGCGCCGGAAAAAATTGCCGGTGTTTCCGCTTGCTTATGTTATACCGATGATATGGCTCATTCGTTCAGGCATTTCACGCGCCCAGTTTAAGGCAGCCAACATTCCGTTAATACTAGAGAAGTACGCGGGTCGCGCTGAAGCTGGTCTAACACCGGTCCTGATGGTCCATTCAAATGGTGATGAATTCATTAGTGTGAAAGAGCTTAGAGAGCTGAAGGAGCAATTGCCTGAGGGAATCATCGATACGCTGTTCGTATCAACCAGTGGACATAGCACTTCGGAGCAGGAGCCTGCTTTCTGGGAACGAGTCATCCCTTTCTTGCAGGAGCAGGTCGTAAACGCAGTAGGCAAAAAGGAAGCCTGCGGCACGAGGCTGCAGGCAACAAGAGAGAATATATAATAAAGGGGGGTCATGAATTTATTATATAAGCATAAGATGAAACCAAGATGAGAGAAATATTACAGTTTCATTACATAGCTAAAAAGTTCGTCAAGGAGGTTCGAATGCATAGAATAGTTTCCAAGCTGATGATGGTTGCCATAATTATCGTTGCTGCATTCTTTCTGGACATGAAGCTGGATCTGTTTCCCGCTGCGGCGGAATCGGAAGAGGTGGCTGCTGTGGAAGAGGCAAATAAGCTGGAGCGTCTTGAGGATGAAATCGCCAAGCAGCTTCAGGCGAGAACGGAGCGTTTCTCTTTAACCTATACAGGGGACAAGCAGGAGCTGTCAGATCAATTGACGGATGTCATTCGCGCTGCTCTTGGGCATGATGATTACACAGCCTATATCCTTGAATCCTATATCTATACCATTCGAAGCTGGGGAAACAAGTCGACGATCGCCCTTGAGGCTAGATACCGGGAAACACTGGAGCAGACTGCTGTTGTAGACCGCGAGGTTTCGAAGGCGCTGCACGCGATCATTGAACCCGGAATGAATGATCATGAGAAAATAAAAGCGATTCATGATTGGATTATCGGTCATGTGGAATACGATCAGGGTTTGACCCGATATACGGCTTATGATGCTGTAGCTTTAGGTGAGGCCGTATGCCAGGGGTATGCGCTTCTGGGTTACAAGATGCTGAAGGAAGCTGGAATTACGGTCATGATTGCTGAGGGCACGGTAAATACAGGCGAGCATGCTTGGAATATGGTGAAGCTGGACGGGGTCTGGTATCATCTGGATCTTACATGGGATGATCCTGTGGGAACAAAAGCTCCGGAAAAAGAGGCATCATCTGGAAAGTCAGTCACATCGAAAGAGAGCTCCATTCGCTATAATTATTATTTAAGGACGGATGAAGAGCTTCGGGCGGATCACCAGTGGACGAAGAGCTATCCAGCGGCAGCCGTTTCCTATGCGGATACGATACGGGAGCTTGAGCAGCAGGGCCAGGAGACGGAGCGAAGCCGGTTCAGCAAGCTGAAGCTGGCGCTTGGCTTGCATTTTCTAGACCCAGAGTATACCGTTTCCAGCACAAAACAGCTTCAAGAGGTCATTCAATCCGCGCTTGCTGCCCGCACTGCCAGTCTGGAATTCAGATATGAGCAGGGGGACCAGTTTCCGGCAGCGCTGAAGGCCGCTTTCAAGAATATTAATATGTCGGTCGGTTATCGTGCAAGCTACGAGCCTTATCCGGCCGATAACTCGCTCATCGTGCGTATTCAGCTCGAATACGCGCGATGACTGGAGCTTTAATCGTATGACCAAGAGGTGCATCGCTGCGCCTCTTTTTTGTTGTGCTGTGTAATGTCTGCCAGATCCGGTTGCAGAGAATTACTGCTCGTTTTTGCGAGCGGCAGTCATTTGCTGCCATACGGAACCTGCGGCTTCCTCGCCGCGTTCAATGCGCTCAAGCGCCATTTGGGCTTGCAGCTGAATCTCAAATTCACTATCCTTGGCGGCTTCACGCAGCGCGTCGATCGCGGACTCGTCGCCGGCCTCATACAGGAAGCGGGCTGCACGCCAGCGGACAAGCTTGTTTTTGTCACCGAGCGAATCGATCATTGGACCGACCGCAGCGGGATCGCCAAGATCGGATAACGTGTCGCCGGCCGTCCGTCTAACGGACGTTGAGGAGTCACGCAGCGCAATGAACAGATAGGGCAGCGCTTCTGGTGAACGAAGGTCGCCCAAATAGATAACGGCCAACCGGCGAATCGACGTATTCTCGTCGCTGATCGCCTTGGCAAGAAGCGGCAAGCCTTCAGCCGTAGAAACGTAGCGCTCGAGTGCTGCATAGCGGACCTGCCATTCCGGCGAATCGAATTGTTCCAGCGCTTCTTCCAGCGTCAGCGGAGCTGGCCGGACAACGGCAGGGGCAGAACCTTCTTCCGAGCCTGAATTGCCTAGCGCAATAGAAGCCTGCACTAGTGCTTCCAGCCGTTCTGCCGTATAAGAGGCCTCTAGCTCTCTTACGATTTCGGCAGCGATCTCCTCAGGCTCTCCATAACGGACGCCAAACTCTTCCAGCATCCGCTCCCGAATCATGCCTGAGCCGGCAGCCTTGCTGACAGACTCGGCGAACTGCGGCGGCAGCGCAGAGCGTACCTCACTGTCTCCCATACGGACGCGGACCTGCATCGGAATGCCGCGATACATCTGGACAAGCACCAGAGCTTCTCCGTAGCTAGTGGAGTGTCCATTGCTATCTGCGTCTTGGTCTTTTTCGTCCTTCTGCAGCAGTTGGCCTGCCGCTGCCAGAATAGCTGCCCAATCAGCGCCAGCCTTGCGGTCAAGCGCAATAAAGTCAGCGGTACGGAACAAGCTGCGCACGCCGTTAATTTGCAAGAGCTGCCCGAGCAGCTCAGGCGCTTCGCCAGCCTCGCTTGCTTTATAGGTAAGCCGGCGTCCGCGCGGCAGCATTTCATCCACGTTGAGTTTCATGGAATTTGGACTCGGTGTCGGTTCTATTGAAATTAGTTTCATGAGGAAACCTCCTGGAAATAGTATGTCCTGTACATTTTTTTGTCGCAGTACTGTAACAAAAGCTGCGTCGAAAGCGTAGTCTTATGTGTAAAACTGTATAGATAAGTGTAACTTATTTCATGGCAGGATGCGAACAAGGAAGCGACAAACGCCTAACATTGCATACAGCCGCAGTGGCGGCAATGGCATCAGTGGGGAAGTTTACGAATAAATAACAGATTTGCAATGGACGCTTTATGCTTGGTATCTTAATAACTAACAGATCATGGCGAGGGAGGGATGAACGGTTGAAGTTAAAACGTTTTGCAAATATTGATCCTATCGAGCAGCATACTTCATTGAAGCAATTCAAAAGATGGCGTCAAGAACGCATTCGTAGGCTGAAATTAAAGGATTATTCATTCACCGTTCCGAATGTCGAGCCTGACATCGCATATTTGGAGGACAATAGGAAACAGCCTTCCATTACATGGGTAGGCCATTCCACCTTCTTTATTCAACTCGGCGGCTTGAACATTATCACTGATCCGGTATGGTCGACGCAGATGGCCTTGCAAAAAAGACTGGCTCCGCCGGGAATTAAAGTGGAGGATGTTCCGCCTGTTGACGTTGTGCTCATTTCCCATTCCCATTACGACCACTTAAATATAAACTCGCTGCGCAAACTCATTGGGACCAGGCAACTGCTTGTACCGGCGGGACTTGGCACGAAGCTTCGGAAAAAAGGCTTTATTCACATTAAAGAGCTTCATTGGTGGGAATCGGTGATGATCCACGGCGTTAAATTTACGTTCGTGCCTTCACAGCATTCTACCCGCCGAAGCCCTTGGGATACGAACAGCTCCCATTGGGGCGGCTTTGTTATCGAGCGTCCGGCCACTAAAACAGGTAAGGTTGTAAGCCGGCCGGAAGGCAAAGCGAAGGCTAAAGCTTCTGACAAAGGAGCGGCTGAAGCGGAGTCAAGAGCGCAAATTGCCAGTGCAGCCGAGCCGCTTGCAACCCGAACGACGTCTTTTTTTAATGAGCTTGGTGCAGCGGAGCGTCCGATTCTGTCGGAATCGCCAACCATTTATTTTGCTGGAGACAGCGGCTACTTTCAAGGCTTCAAAGAAATTGGCAAGCGATTCCCTGTCGAGGTTGCCCTTCTTCCTATTGGAGCGTACGAGCCGGAATGGTTCATGGGACCGCAGCATATTACGCCTGAGCAAGCCTTGCAAGCGTTCGACGATCTGGACGCGAAATGGTTCGTTCCCATGCACTATGGCGCCTTCAAGCTGGCGGATGACACGCCGCGCGAAGCGCTGGATCGGTTGGATGCGGAGCGCATGAAACGGTGCATCGCGGACAAACGGATCATTGTTTTGCCGCACGGGGAGACATGGCGCTTGTCCGGTAAATGACAAACAAGAACAAGAGCGTGCCAAATGCGCACAATGACGGCGATAGATGAAAAGGGTATACTGGAATTATCTGTTTTACGTAGCGGGGCTTGCCAGCGCAAACCTTAGCCTAATCTTACGAAGAGAGGTTTGCTTGCCGCAAACCTTCAGGAGGAGAACGAAATGAGTCATGCAACTATACGCCTAGGTATCATTGGGGCGGGAGCGATCGGCAGTATACACATGCAGACGTTCAAAAAGGTGGAAGGCATTGATGTCGTTGCCGTTACCGACACGTACCTTCCCCTTGCGGAGCAGCGTGCAGCGGAATTTGGCATCGAGACGGTTCATGCAAGTCCGCAATCGCTGCTTGAGGACGCTTCTATTGATGCCGTTGTTATCGGCGTGCCGAACAACTTTCATGCAGGACTGGCGATCGAAGCGCTAAAGCAAGGCAAGCATGTTCTCTTGGAGAAGCCGATGGCTATCCATTCCGAAGCCGCTCGCGAGATCGTGGAGGAAGTGGAGAAATCCGGCAAAATATTAATGATGTCGCATCAAATGCGCTGGACGGGACTAAGCCGAGCGCTTAAGCAGCATGTTGACAATGGAGATGTCGGCCATGTCTATAATGCCAAAGCGGGCTGGTTCCGGAAGAAGGGCATACCTGGCTGGGGATCATGGTTTACCCGCAAGGACCAATCCGGCGGCGGACCGTTGATTGATATCGGCGTTCATATGCTGGATCTCTCGCTTTACCTCATGGGCAACCCAAAACCCGTGTCCGTGTACGGTTCCACCTATGCTGAATTCGGACCGAACCGCCAAGGCATCGGAAACTGGGGCACGCCAAATTGGGACGGGTATTATGACGTAGAGGATCTGGCTTCGGCTTTAATCAAGCTGGACAACGGCGCAACGTTGTCGCTTGAAGTCAGCTGGGCAGCCCACGCAGCATTTTTGTCGGAGGAGCCGTTCATTCACTTGATGGGAACACAAGGCGGCGTAGGCATTGTCGGAAACTATGGGAAATACGTGACCCATTCGGAGAGCGGTATTGCCGAGAGCGATATTACGCCGCTTGAGGGCGATGAGGAACGCATTCTGATGAGCCAGCATTTCGTCGAGTGCATTCGCGAGAACAAGCAGCCGATTACATCCGCGCTTTCGGGATACACCAACAATCGTATTTTGGATGCGATTTATGAATCCTCCCGAACCGGAAATGAAGTCAAATTGAAATGGGATTAAGCAGTTAACGCCCGGCACAAACTTGATTTTAAATACGCAAGCCTCCTCTTAGGTGATGACTTTCTGTTATTCACTTTGAGGAGGCTTTTTTTGCGGGCAGACAGGAGGTTTTCGGAATAAAAAAAACAATCGTGCTGCTGCTTTTGGCCAGTTTGGCTTTCGTTCAATATGTCAGAACCAGTTCTTCCGACCAAAATCCGTATCTTGTGACCGATTACAGCCGCCTTCATCCCGTGAAGGTTGAGCGTGTCCTGCAGGGAGAGGCTGAGGCGCAGCTTATCGGGCTTGTAAGGGATGCCAAGACGAAGGGATTAAAGCTGTCAATTGCAGGACAACGGCATAGCCAAGGCGGACATACCTATTACAAGGATGCGATTGTCGTCGATATGACGAGCTATAACCAGGTTTTATCGGTTGATCCGCAGGCGAAACGGATTGTCGTACAGGCGGGTGCTACATGGGAGGATGTACAGAAGGCGGTGAATCCTTACGGGTTGTCTGTCAAAACGATGCAGTCGCTCAATGTGTTTACGATCGGCGGTTCTATTAGCATTAATGCGCATGGCCGAGATATCCGCAACGGTTCGTTGATTAAAAGTGTGGAATCCTTCCGGCTGCTTACCGCAGAAGGCGACATAATTCAGGTCAGCCGTTCAGAAAATGCAGAGCTGTTTCCTTTAGTCCTTGGCGGGTATGGGCTGTTCGGCATTATTTTGGACGTTACGCTGGTATTGACCGAGGATGAAGTATACCGTGAATCTACCGTATTGATGAATTTGGATGAGTACAGCCATTATTTTCAAAATGAAGTGCTGCCTAATCCGGACATCCGCCTTCATATCGCCCGTATCTCCGTTGCGGAAGACAGTTATTTCAAGGAAGCCTTCTCCAAAAATTATACGGTAGATCGGTCGCTGAAGCTGTCAGACCACAATAAGCTAAAAAGCAATGACAATTGGGTAGCGCCGGGGAAGCTGCTATTTAACATCAACCGTTCAACGGACTGGGGCAAAAATGCACAGTGGAATTTGCAAAAGCAATTTTTCGTCGAGCAGTCCGAGAAAATCGTCAGCCGCAACAATGCGATGCGCGCCGCATCGGAGTTTATGGAATACAGCCAGCCGGGCGCAAACGATTTGCTGCAGGAATATTTTATTCCGCTGCCTCAGTTTGACGCATTTGTACAGCGCCTAGGAGCTATTGTCAAAGAAGAGGATATGAACCTGCTTAATATTACGATTCGTTATGTGAATAAGGACGAGGAAGCAGCCCTGTCCTACGCGAAGCAGGATATGCTGGCGTTAGTCTGCTTGTTCCATGCGCCGCTGTCCAAAGCGGGCCAGCAGCGGATGAAGCAGGGCGTAGAGCGGATCATCGATGAGGTCATTGTCTCAGAAGGGTCTTATTATTTGCCCTACATCGCTTATCCGTCGCTGGAGCAGTTCCGCAACGTTTATCCGGGGTATGAGCATTTTTTCGCCAAGAAAAAGGAATACGACCCGGATGAGCTTTTTATGAATTATTTTTATGAGCAATATGGTGGTTAGGGGGCTGCATATGAACTTGAAATGGCTTATTCGCTCGCAAAGCATCATGACTTTGGCGGCAGGCATGATCTATCCTTATTATCTTTTGTTTCTCAAAAATCTCGGAAACAGCTTCTCCAAATACGGTCTGGCCTTTGCAGTATTTACGATAAGCTCTGCGGCGGTGTCGCAATGGCTTGCGCCTAGGCTGGATAAGCACGGGGTGAGCATGATGATTGTAAGTTCGCTTGGCATGATGGGGGCGATGCTCGTATTTCCATGGACCTCATCCTATAGCTGGGTGCTAGTTTTGCAGCTTCTGATGGGAACCTGCAATGCGATGCAGCGGATGAGTGAGCGTGTGCTGCTCGCCGATTATACCGAGCCCGGGTCCAGAGGTGCTGGAATCGGGTCCTATCATTTTTGGACGTCGGTCGCTTCGGGTTTTGCGGTTATTTTAGGCGGTTTTTTAATAGACTGGCTAACAATTAATATTTTGTTTTATTTGAGCGCCCTGCTGTATGGCACAAGCGCTTGGACAATTTGGCGAACGAACAGGCCAGTGGGCTCGAGGGCAAAAGAGGGTTCGGTTTCCGAGCATAATGTGCTATAATAGTTCGATATAAACTGATTTTGTAGTGAAGGACGGGATTAAACGAATGATTAGCACAAGTGGCATAACGCTCCGTTACGGGAAGCGGGCGCTTTTCGAAGATGTAAGCATTAAGTTCACACCAGGCAACTGTTATGGCTTGATCGGCGCTAACGGCGCAGGTAAATCGACCTTTTTGAAAATATTATCCGGTGAAGTGGAGCAATCCCACGGAGAAGTGCATATTACACCGGGTGAGCGGCTAGCTGTTCTCAATCAGAACCATTATGAATACGATGAGTCCGTTGTACTTGAGACGGTCATGATGGGCCACAAGCGTCTTTATGAAGTGATGAAGGAGAAGGACACTTTGTATGCCAAAGCGGACTTCACTGACGAGGATGGCATGCGCGCTGGCGAGCTTGAAGCTGAGTTTGCGGACATGAACGGCTGGGAAGCAGAGTCGGAAGCGGCTGAGATGCTGAACGGCCTTGGCATCACGCCTGATCTGCATGACAAGAAGATGGCAGAGCTTGGCGGCAACGAGAAGGTTCGCGTATTGCTGGCACAAGCTTTATTCGGCGCTCCGAACATTTTGCTGCTCGATGAGCCTACCAACCACTTGGACATTGAGTCCATCCGCTGGCTGGAAGATTTCCTTGCGGATTATCAAGGCACGGTTGTCGTAGTCAGCCATGACCGGCACTTCCTGAACACGGTTTGTACGCATATCGCGGATATTGACTTCGGCAAAATCCAAATGTATGTCGGTAACTATGACTTCTGGTACGAATCCAGCCAGCTTGCATTGCAGTTGATGCGTGGAGAGAACAAGAAGAAGGAAGACAAGATTAAAGAGCTTCAAGCTTTCATTCAGCGCTTCAGTGCTAACAAATCCAAAGCGAAGCAAGCGACTTCCAGACAGAAGCTGCTTGAGAAAATCTCGCTTGACGATATTCGTCCGTCGAACCGTAAATACCCGTTCATTCTCTTCAAGGGCGAACGCGAAGCAGGCAAACAATTGCTGCTGGTTGACGGCTTGACGAAATCGATTGATGGCGAGAAAATTATTGACAATCTGACGATCGCACTCAACAAAGGCGACAAGGTTGCTTTTGTGGGTCCAAACAGCCTTCCGAAAACACTGTTGTTTCAATTGCTGGTTGGTGAAGTTGAAGCAGACGCAGGCAGCTATTCATGGGGCGTTACGACGTCGCAGGCTTATTTCCCGAAAGACAACTCGCCTTATTTTGATGGCATTGATTTGAATTTGGTGGAATGGCTTCGTCAATATTCGAAGGACCCGGATGAGACGTTCATTCGCGGCTTCTTGGGCCGTATGCTCTTCTCGGGCGACGATGCGATGAAGAAAGCAAGCGTATTGTCAGGCGGCGAGAAGGTTCGCTGCATGCTCTCCAAGATGATGCTGGAAGGCGCTAACGTTTTTGTTCTCGACGAGCCGACGAATCACTTGGATCTCGAATCCATTACGGCACTCAATAACGGCTTGACGGACACTGATTGTACGGTACTATTCACCTCGCATGACCATCAGTTCGTTCAAACGATTGCGAACCGTATCGTAGAAATTACGCCGAACGGCGTAATCGACCGGATGATGACTTATGACGAGTACCTTGAGAGCGCAGAAGTCAAAGCGCTTCGCGAGCGTATGTACGCGGTATAATCCGCCTTTTTAGCGAGCGTCGACAGCAGGTAGCCCTTGCTTGTCGGCGCTTTTTTTGCGTGCGGAAATGCGCGACTAGCAGCTGAGCGTGTAGCGATTGCCAGCGGGCCATTGAGTCCGCGACTAGGAGGATCATAACCAGGGCCACGGACAAGCAGCCGAAATTATGGGTTGCATATGGCTGGAAAAGAGGCTATACTATCGTTGAAAAGGTTTTCTGAAAACCTTTTCAGTAAGCCCTTACAAAAAAACGAAGCATAATAAATCTATTTCATGTACAATCATTTTCATTCATCAAGAAAGGCGTGCAATCATGAAATCGACTATACGCGATGTAGCAAAATACGCAAACGTATCCATCAGCACGGTATCTCGTGTCATGAATGCGCCGGACACCGTAGTGGAAGAGAAGCGAACGAAGGTGCTCGAAGCCATCGAGGCGCTTCAGTATCAGCCTAATGGTTTCGCAAGAGGACTGATTTACAAAAAATCCGATACGCTTGGCGTCATGATACCGGATATTGAAAATCCGTATTATGCAGGGCTGATTCGCGGGATGCAGGATGCTGCGGTTATGCTAAACCATAGCTTAATGATTTGCAATACGGATCGCGATAAGCAGAGGACAATCGCCTACGTGCAGAGCTTTTTTGAGAAGCAGGTAGACGGCATTATTTTTACGAGTGATTCCTTGCATGAAGAATATTACGAGGAAATGCAGCGCTATCGCCTGCCATTTGTGCTTGCTTCAACGAATGCGCCTGAATACGATATTCCGTCCGTTGACATTGATGATGTTCAAGGTGCCTATGACGCGGTAAGACATCTTCTTGATGCAGGCCACCGTAAAATTGGAATGATCGGCTTTCCGCTAGGAGAGACGATCTCTGGTGAGCCGCGGTACAGCGGATTTAAGCAGGCGCTTCAGCAATTCGGGCTTTCGGAATATGAACAATGCATTGAATTTGCCGAGCATCGTTTTGAGCATGCATTTGAAGCAGCTAAGCGGCTGATGCACCGCTGTCCGGATTTAACGGCCATTTTTGCAGCATCGGATGAATTTGCAATGGGTGCCATTTCGTATTTGCGCGAACAAGGGAAAGGCGTACCTGAGCATGTATCCGTAATAGGCTTTGACAATATTCGCATGGCGCAAATGTTTATCCCAAAGCTGACCACGATCGACCAGCCTACTTACGATATTGGATACCGCTCCGTGCTCAAGCTGCATGAGTTAATTACTTCGGGCAAGGTTGCTGTGCTTCGGGAGAAGCTGCCTCATCATCTGATCGTGAGGGAATCTACCCGCGAAATATAAATAGAAGCGTTAAAATGTTAAGCCTCGCTCATCGCGGGAAAGCGCCTTTAGACAATCGAGCATGTAATGAGAACTCGAATAAAGGCTTGCTTTCAGGTGTTTTGAAAAGCTTTTCAGAATGGGATGTAAGCGCAAACGATTGGTTGGCTGCTTTTTTTGGGCTAGTTCGGGCATAAAAATAGCCAACAATGGCATTTTAAGGAGGTGATGTCCTAAGTCGTGAGTTGATTGTCATTGAGGTTTCAAAAGGGTCCAGCATGTGTAAGGTAATTACTGAATTACTTAAATATGAAAGGATGAGGTCTGTGTACACTAGAAAAACAAAAAAAGCATTGACTGCCTTTATTATGTCCGTAGCATTCGCGACAACGATTACAGCTTGCGGAGGAAACAACAATACCAATACGCCAACCAACAAGCCATCGGAGAAACCAACGGAAACGGCGGAGGGCGGGAACAATTCAGCGACAGGGGACGGAGCTCTTGCACAAGCGTTAAACGGTGATTTTAAAGGTAAAAAAGTAACGATGTTTGGTCCTTTTACGGATGCGGATGAAGTGAAGTTTACTGAAAGCATTAAAGCTTTTGAAGAGAAAACGGGAATTGATATTGCCTATGAGGGGTCGAAGGAATTCGAAGCGACGATCTCTGTGCGTGTAAACGGCAACAACGCGCCGGATATCGCAGATTTTCCACAGCCAGGCTTGCTGAAGGGATTCGTTAACGCAGGTAAAGTGGTTGATGTGAAATCATTCCTTAGTGATGAGTATTTGAAAAAGCAATACAATCAAAGCTGGCTTGACATGGCGACGATGCCAGGCGCTAGCGGCGATGTAATGGCTGGCATATGGGCTCGCAGCAGCGTGAAGAGCTTGGTTTGGTACAACAAAAAAGCTTTTGCGGAAGCAGGCTATACGGTTCCTAAGACATGGACGGAGCTTATGGCTTTGACGGATCAGATTGCGAAGGACGGCGATCCAGCTTGGAGCATCGGTATCGAAAGCGGCACGGCAACGGGTTGGCCGGCAACAGACTGGATGGAGGACATCATGCTTCGCACAACTACGCCAGAAAATTATGATAAATGGCTGACAGGCGAGCTTCCTTTTACAGATCCTGTTGTTAAAAATGCTGCCGAAAAAATGGCTGAAATTTGGTTTAACGAGGATTACGTTTACGGCGGCCGCAAATCGATCGCTACGACATCGTTTGGAGACGCGGTTAAGCCGCTCTTCGATAACCCGCCAAAAGCATGGCTGCACCGTCAAGCCGGCTTTATTACCAGCTTCTTCCCTGAAGGCTTGACTGCGGATGATTATGATTGGTTCCCGCTACCAGCTATTGATGAGCAATATGGCCAGCCAGCACTGATCTCCGGTGATATTTATGCGATGTTTAACGATCGTCCTGAGGTTCGTGCTGTACTTGAGTTTTTCACAACAGGCGAATCGCTAAAAACGTGGATTCAAACGGGTGGCGTAACAGCGCCTATGAATGATGCGGACCCTTCTTGGTATCCGAATGACCAAGAGCGCAGAATGGCTGAATTCGTAAGCACGGCGGATACGATTCGTTTTGACGGATCTGACTTGATGCCAGGTGCAGTAGGTGCCGGCACATTCTGGAAAGGCATGACAGATTGGGTAAGCGGAACAGTTGATCTTGATACGGCCCTGAAAGAAATTCAAAAAGGCTTTAAATAATACTTAACAAATCTTGAGGATAATGGAGGGGCTTCCAACAACGAGGCGAAGCCCCTCAAGCCTCTTGGAAGATGTAAGCTTATGCTTACGAAGTCAGGTTTGCTTCACAAACCTAAGCTTATGCTTACGAAGTCAGGTTTGCTTCACAAACCTAAGCTTATGCTTACGAAGTCAGGTTTGCTTCACAAACCTAAGCTTATGCTTACGAAGTCAGGTTTGCTTCACAAACCTTGGAGGAGGATTCATATGGAGCTTCAAGCTAGGAAGGGCAATGCTCTGCGTCTACTGTTGATATCCGTGCTCGTGCCAGCTCTGAATATTGCCGTACACTGGGCCATCTTATTATTTTTTCGCGAATCCAGTCTCCATCCCGTCATGAATGCAGTGCTGGCTGTAATCTGGGGAGCGCTCGGCATTTATTCCATCTACTACTCATTCAACTGGGCAGTCGAGCAATACCCGGATCAATGGAAGCGCAGAATATTGCCCTTTGTATTTGTTGGACCTGCAGTTCTGCTGTTAGGCTGGCTGCTCGTTTTCCCAACGCTCCGGACTTTATATTTAAGCTTTTTTGATGCAGGCTCAGTCCATTTTGTCGGCTTAGCCAACTACGCTGCCGTATTTACGGACCGGCTGCTGGTGATGGCGCTTCGCAATAACTTGCTTTGGGTATTTTTTGGCACCTTGGCTTGCGTGAGTTTAGGCCTTCTCA
The DNA here is from genome assembly GCF_006542765.1 of Paenibacillus luteus. Taxonomy (GTDB): domain Bacteria; phylum Bacillota; class Bacilli; order Paenibacillales; family Paenibacillaceae; genus Pristimantibacillus; species Pristimantibacillus luteus. The sequence goes on along the minus strand of NZ_SKCD01000012.1, from coordinate 94,241 downwards.
TCGCGATTCTGGCAGACCGCAGCAGCTTTGAGAAGCTTGCTAAAGGCCTGATCTTTATGCCGATGGCGATTTCATTCGTAGCGGCAGGCGTCATCTGGAAGTTCATCTATTATTACCAACCAGGCAATGAGCAGATCGGTCTGCTCAATGCGATCGTCGTCAAATTCGGGGGAGAGCCGCAAGCGTGGCTCAGTATGATTCAACCCTGGAACAACCTCTTCCTGATTGCGATCCTTATCTGGATGCAAACGGGCTTTGCAATGGTTATCTTTTCGGCTGCGATTAAGAGCATCCCTGAGGATATGCTTGAGGCTGCCAGAATGGATGGCGCGGGCGAGGTTCGGATATTCTTTAAAATCATGATTCCTTATATTGCCGGAACGCTGCTTTCGGTAACGACGACGATCATCGTATTCACGCTCAAAATTTTCGACGTGGTCATGATCATGACTGGCGGGCAATATGAGACGGATGTGGTAGCTACCCAGTTCTACCGGCAGCTCTTTATGTACCAAAATGCAGGCTACGGCTCCACGCTTGCTATCGTGCTGCTAATTGCGGTTATTCCGGTCATTATATTCAACCTGCGCCAGTTCCGGAGAGAGGGGGGCTTCTAAGATGAGCAAAAACAAAAAGCTGCGCAAGTCCAAATGGCTCGTGAATACGGTGCTTGCGGTCATCTGTCTCATATGGACAATTCCGACGCTTGGACTGCTCGTGTCCTCGTTCCGGCCTGCCGCAGATATTTTGGCAACGGGCTGGTGGAACATTTTGCCGCATCGCGATTGGCAAACCTCAGAGCAGCTTCAATTGCCGAAAGATACCGATCTTCGTGAACCCATTCAAGTGAATGGGGTGACGTTTACGGATGATCAGTTGCGATCTGGCGTAGAGCAAGATGGGAAACGAATTATTTGGGAAAATCGGCGGGCTAAACTTCTGAATGTACAGGAGAAGGAATGGACGGTTATTTCTCATTTTACCACCCAGAACTATGAGACTGTGCTTGGCGGCAAAACCTATTCCATCACCATGCCTGACGGCACGACCAAAACAGAAAAGGGCAGCGGCATGTCGCGTTCCTTCTGGAATACGATTGCAGTTACGATACCGGCAACGGTTATCCCGATCTTCATCGCTTCCTTTGCTGCGTATGCTTTTGCTTGGCTTCGTTTTCCGGGGCGAAAGACGCTATTTGTCATCGTCATTGCTTTGCTTGTCGTCCCGATGCAGGTAGCGCTTATTCCCATTTTACGGGACTATACGTCGCTTGGGCTTAACGGCACATACTTTGGCATATGGCTCGCACATACGGCCTTTGGTTTACCGTTAATCACTTATTTCATGTATACCTCCATCAGCCAATTGCCGAAGGATTTGTTCGAATCGGCGTTTATGGATGGGGCAACAAATTTTACTATTTTCAGCAAGCTGATCCTCCCTTTGTCGGTACCGGCGCTTGCTTCAATCAGCATATTTCAATTTTTATGGGTATGGAACGACTATCTGGTTTCGCTCATCTTCCTCGGCAGCCAGCCGGAAGTACAGGTATTGTCAATGAACATTGCGAATATGGTCGGCTCCAGAGGCAATGACTGGCATTTGCTGACTGCCGCCGCATTTGTTTCCATGCTGATGCCTTTGACCGTATTCTTCGCTCTGCAAAAATATTTCGTACGCGGGATGCTTGGCGGATCGATTAAGGGCTGACTATGGTGTAACAATGCTAGGCAAAGTGGCGCAGCGTTTGGACCTCATGTCCGGCGCGCGCCATTTTGGTTATGAAAATAAAAATGATAGAGATATAGGAGTGAGGGTTATGGAGATTAAACCAGCGTGGTGGAAGGAATCGGTTGTTTACCAGGTTTATTGGCGGAGCTTTTGTGATACGAACGGAGACGGTATAGGGGACTTGCAGGGTATGATAGCCAAGCTTGATTATATTCAGTCCTTAGGCGTCACGATGGTGTGGATTAATCCGTTTAATGAATCGCCGGACAAGGATAATGGTTATGACGTATCCGATTATTATGCCGTGATGCCAAAAGCCGGTACGATGGAAGACTTTGAACGGTTGGTTGTGGAGACGCATGCGCGGGGCATGAAGCTAATGATGGACGTCGTCGTTAACCATACATCCGATCGTCATCCCTGGTTTATCGAGTCACGCTCATCGTACGACAATCCGAAACGGGATTGGTATATTTGGCGGGATGGCACGGAGAGGGAATCTGGGGAAATTGGAACGGATAAGGAGCCGCCTACCAATTGGCGGTCTTACTTTAATCCGTCATGCTGGGAGCTGGATGAGGCTACGGGGCAATATTATATGCATTCGTTTGCCACAGAGCAGCCTGACTTGAACTGGGCCAATCCGGAACTGCGAATGGAAATCTATGCGATGCTGCGTTTTTGGCTGGACAAGGGAGTGGATGGGCTAAGGCTTGATGCGCTTGCACTGCTTGCCAAACCGGAAACCTTCACGGATGTGGATGACCCGCGGGAGATTAAGTATTTGACGCATAATGCTGGGCTTCATGATTATTTGCAGGAAATGAACCGTGAGGTTTTCCGCCATTATGATATGATGACCGTTGGTGAGATTGCATTTGCAACGCCGGAAACGGGTCCTTTGTTTGTGGATGAGGAACGTGCGGAGCTGAATACGCTGTTTCATTTTGAAGTTGCGGATGAGATGCCGGAATGGGATATGCAACGCTTTAAAAAAATTCAAAGGGAATGGGCGGAAGCGCTGGCCGGACGCGGCTTTGGTTCGCAATTCCTTAATAATCATGATCATACGAGACAAGTGTCGCGCTACGGAAATGATCAGGAATTCCGCGTGGAGTCTGCCAAGCTGCTTGCGACGATGATTCATACGCTGCCAGGCATTCCTTATATTTATCAAGGCGAAGAAATTGGAATGACTGGGGTTAGGTACGAAACGATCGGCGATTATAATGACATCGCAATGCTGAACAAGTACGTGGAGGAAGTCGGGAAGGGCAAGGACCCTGCGGCGGTTTTTCGTGCTCTTCAACCGCTCAGCCGGGATAATTCCCGAACACCCATGCAGTGGGATACTACTCTTCATGCGGGCTTCAGCGATGCCAAACCATGGATTAAGGTGAACCCTAATTATGTGGAAATCAATGTGGAGCAGGCGGAGAAGGACTCCCATTCCGTACTTGCGTTTTACCGAGAGCTGATTGGGCTGCGCAAAAGCAATCCGGTTATGGTCTATGGAGATTTTACCGATATTAGCGGAGATGATCCATACCTTTACGGATACGCAAGAGAGCATGATGGCACGGAATGGATCGTATTGCTCAATCATAGCGAGGAAGCAAGGACATTTGCGTTATCTAACCACTGTTTGGGCAGCGACACTCTTCAGCTTGCCCTGGTGTTGGGCAATTACGCAGAAACCGATCCCGAATGGGAAATGGAGGAGCGCAGTATTGCGCTTAGGCCTTATGAAGCTCGCATTTATGAAGTATTGTCTTGAAAATGTATCGTTGGTGAGTAAGCAGCATCAAACGTATCGATAGTTTGTGGCTTTGCAGCCGACTCCGTATCCGAGTCGGTTGTTTTATATTGTGCCAAGTGTGAGGCTTACGGGGACGCAACGATCACAAACGAACAGGATTATGCTATAATCGTGCAATAAGAAGTGAATCTAAGAAGTGGAGTATACAGCCTATGTTTGCAATAGAGAGGCTTGGAAAAATCAAAGAAATCTTATTGAAGCAAAAACGAGTAGACGTTTATGAGCTTAGTGAGCTGTTCTCCGTAACGGAGGTGACCATTCGGCGTGATCTTGACAAGCTGGAGCAGGCTGGATTTCTAGTGAAAATTTATGGCGGAGCTGTGCTGAACGAGGAGTCGGAGCCCGATGCGTTGAGCCCTGCTAGCGAGAATGACGCCTATTTGGAGCAGAAACGGATGATTGGAAAAATCGCTGGCCAAATGATTGAGAACGGCGATGCGATCTATTTGAGTCCTGGTACGACCTGCCTTGAAATTGCCCGCAATCTGAAAAATAAACGGGTCACAGTCGTAACGAACGATATGGCGATCGGCTTTGCGCTTAAGGATAGCGCAGGCATTAAAGTGATTGTCACAGGTGGTGATTTGATGCCTTCCACCTCAACGCTTGTGGGCGGTTTTGCGCAGCAGGCGCTTGACGGTATTTTTATTAACAAAGCTTTTATCGGCATAAAGGGTGCCCATATGGACGCAGGTTATACAGTCGGCAGCCATGAAGAAGTAATGGTCATCCATAGCGTAAAGAAAATTTCGAATGAGGTTATCGTAGTTGCTGACTACTCCAAGTTTAATACGACGGGTTTTGCGAGGCTAGGCGATTTGAACATGACCAAAAAAGTTATAACGAATAAGCAGGTTCCTTCCGACTACAAGAAACTATATTTCGAGAATGCAGTTAAGCTGTACACCACGTTTGAGCTGGAATAAAGAGAGAAGAGGAGGGGCGCGGTCTTGGGTCATTTCTTAGAAATGCGAAAAATTTCCAAGCGATTTAATGACAATATGGTGCTGAGCGAAGTTGACTTTGCGGCGGACAAAGCTCAGGTTCATGCCATAATTGGAGAAAACGGTGCCGGCAAGTCGACGCTGATGAAAATATTGTCTGGCCTGTTCTTGCCTGATTCCGGTGAGATCTGGATGGACGGCGAGCCGATCTCTATTCAAAATCCGAAGCAGGCGCAGGAGCATGGCATCGCGATGATTTATCAAGAAATTCGGTTATTTCCAGACTTGAATATAGCGGAAAACGTGTTTATGAGGCGTGAGCCGCTGCGCACCATGAGGTGGCCTCGCCTCATTGATTGGGACCAGGCTTATAGAGAAACTGAGAAGCTGCTTCAGTATTTGGGTCTGCCGTTACACGCTCGGGCCATTGTGAAAACGCTAACAATTGCGCAGCAGAAGTTTGTGGAAATGATTAAAGCGTTGTCTCATGACGCCAAAATCATCATCATGGATGAGCCTACGGCTGCTTTAACGGAGCAAGAGATCGAGCTTCTTTTTAAAGTAATCAAGGATGTCAAAAAATTAGGTGTTTCCATTATCTATATTTCTCATCGCATTGAGGAAATTCAGCAAATTGCCGATAAGGTAACGGTTCTTCGCGATGGTGAGGTCACACAGAGTGCGCTATCGTCCGAGCTGGACATGACAGCGCTGATTCAGGCGATGGTCGGAAGGCAATTGGAGGACCGCTACCCAAAACTGAAGGTAAAGCATGGGAAAGAGGCACTCCGGGTTGAGAAGCTTGGGTTTAATGGGCGAATCAGGAACATCAGCTTAGAGGTGAAAAAGGGGGAAATCCTTGGTATTACTGGACTGAGCGGATCAGGCAGAAGAACGCTGGCGAAGGTGCTGTTTGGCATTCATGGCCCCTACGAAGGGGAGATTCATATGAACGGCAAAGCATTTAAAGCGATGTCCCCCCATATTGCAAAGTCTCATGGGCTTTGTTATGTTACGGGCATTACCTCGGAAGAGGGACTGATCATGAATGCTTCCATCTCTGAAAACATCGTGCTCCCTAATTTGGACCGGGTCTCACATGCAGGATTCTTATCGACCGGTAGAGAGAGTGAATATGCGAGGGACTTGATCGATCGGCTGGAGATTTCCGCAGATGAGAAAGAAATCGTTCAAAGCTTAAGCGGAGGCAAGCAGAAGAAGGTCATACTGGCCAAATGGCTGTTTGCCAGCGCGAAAGTGCTCATTATGGAAGAGCCTACCGCGGGGATCGATATCGCATCGAAGCTGGATATTTATAATATTATGAATGAGCTTGTGCTATCAGGGGCTTCGATCATTATGATCTCATCGGATTTGCCGGAAATCATGGGGATGTCAGACCGTATTGCGGTTATGTACAACGGACAAATTCGGAAGACATTTCTGAAGGAAGAAGCAACGCAGGCCGGAATTCTTTATTTTGCCTCGGGAGGCAAGGATACATAAACTAGCTAAAATATCTAAGAACCTCTGTTCCGCATGCTAAGCGGTTAGAGGTTCTTTTTAGTATTGAGGGTTGCGAAAGTTAGCTGAAAAATATTTTTGGATAAAGAAGGAATTTACTTTCCTGTAACGAAATTAATAACAATGAACATGAATGAACATAAAACAAAACAAAAGATCATAATAGTTAATGACGAAGAAAATGCTGGCAAATCCCTTTTGCGAAGAGGAGACAAAGAATGGCTGATTTTGTTTTAGAGTTGAAAGCGATTACAAAGACGTTTCCTGGCGTAAAAGCACTTGATAACGTTCAATTTCAGTTGAAACCCGGTGAAATCCATGCGTTGATGGGCGAGAACGGTGCCGGCAAGTCAACCTTTATTAAAGTGATTACAGGCGTTCATCCGCCAAATGGGGGGGAGATGCTCCTTGGTGGCACTCGCGTCGATTTTAAGAACCCGAATGAAGCCAAGCGGGCAGGCATTGCAGCCATCTATCAGCATGTGACGTGTTACCCGGACCTCAGTGTGACTGAGAATATATTTATGGGCCATGAGAAAATTCATCATGGTACGAAACGTATCCGTTGGCATGCGATGCATGAGGAAGCACAACGGCTGCTAACGGAGCTAGGGGCTGGTTTTGACCCCAAGTCACAGATGGGGGCGCTTAGCGTAGCCGAGCAGCAGATTGTTGAAATCGCAAAGGCGCTGTCGATGGACGCGAAGGTCATTATTATGGACGAACCGACAGCAGCGTTAACGAAGCGCGAGAGCGAGGAGCTTTACCGGATTGCAGAACAGCTAAGGGATCAAGGGAAATCGATTATTTTTATTTCACATCGCTTTGAGGATATGTATCGTCTGGCCAGTCGTGTGACGGTGTTTCGGGATTCTAAATATATCGGTACTTGGGAAGTAGATGAAATTACGAATAATGATCTGATTGTTGCGATGGTGGGCAGAGAGATCACACAGCTGTTTCCAAAGAACGTGCCACGGATCGGCGAAGAGCTGTTAAGGGCGGAAGGCCTTGGACGAACAGGATATTTTGCAGACATCTCATTCAAGCTGCATCGCGGTGAAATCGTAGGTTTCACAGGACTTGTGGGGGCTGGCCGGACAGAAGTCTTTCAAACCATATTCGGGATTACGGCTTATGACCGAGGTGAGTTGTATCTTAAAGGGGAAAAGGTGGCGATTAAAGACCCGCTGGAGGCGATGAAGCTGGGTATAGGCTATCTTCCGGAGGATCGCCAGAAGCAGGGATTGGTGCTGGACTGGGAGATTGGCCAGAACATCACGCTGCCGACACTTGACCGGTTTGTAACCAAGGGGGCGCTCGATACGGACAAAGAGGCTGCGGTTGCGAAGACGCTCGCGGAAAAGCTGAACGTGAAGGCGAAAAGCATCTTCGATCTGGTTAGTTCGCTGTCGGGCGGCAATCAGCAGAAAGTTGTATTTGCCAAACTGCTCACCGCCGATTTGGATATTCTTATTCTCGATGAGCCAACGAAGGGCGTAGATGTAGGAGCCAAATCGGCAATCTATGACATCATCCGCGGGCTTGCCGATCAAGGCTATGGCATTATTATGGTTTCTTCCGAAATGCCGGAGATGCTTGGCATGTGCGACCGTATTACAGTCATGCGAGAGGGGCGGATTACTGCCTTGCTTGAACGGGCGGAAGCGACGCAGGAAGCGATTTTGAAAGCCTCTATGGCAAGCGGTGGTGCTTCCGGATGATGCCAAGCGGCACGAAAGTCAAAGAGGTGGGGACTACGATGGAAACGACAATAGTAGAGCGCAAGAAGCAAACGTTTAGCGGGAGTGTGGCAAGGTTTAGGGAGCTTGGGCTTCTGGGGTTCATTCTTGTGCTGTGCACGCTTGTACAGCTGCGCAATCCAAGCTTTCTAACGCTTGAAAATGTGAATGACCTCATGACGAATACGGCTATCTTAAGTATCTTGGCTGTCGGCATGATGCTCGTCATCGTTACGCGTGGCATTGATTTGTCAATAGGAGCAACACTGGCGTTATCTGGGATGATAGCTGCCCTCACCGTGAGTAAGTTTCCGGAGCTTCATCCGCTGCTCGCCATCGTGATTGGAACAGCAGTAGGGCTTGCTTGCGGGATTGTACTTGGGTTTCTGGTATCTAGGTTCGGTATTCTGCCAATCATCGCAACGCTGGGCATGATGAATGTTTTCCGCGGACTTACCTTTATGGCGAGCGGCGGAAAGTGGGTAAGCGCGCATCAGATGCCCGGTAGCTTCAAATCGATAGCGACCGGATCGATCCTTGGCGTGAATACTTTAATTTTTATAGCCATCGTAACCTATATCGTTTTTTATTATTTCATTAGCCATACAAGAACCGGCAGGCAAATTTATGCGGTAGGCAGCAATCCGGAGTCGGCGAAAATAAGCGGCATCAACAACGAAAAGATTTTGTGGCTGGTATATTCCATTATGGGTGGCTTATCAGGGTTAGCCGGCGTACTGTGGGTATCCAAGTTCGCCTCTGCTCAGGGCGACACGGCGATGGGCTACGAGCTGAGCGTCATCGCGGCTTGTGTGCTGGGCGGGGTGAGCATAGCTGGAGGATCAGGGAAAATATCAGGCATCATTCTTGGTTCCATTTTGCTCGGGATCCTCAACAACGCACTGCCGCTCATTAATGTCTCTCCATTCTGGCAGACAGGAATTCAAGGCTCCATTATTCTCGTCGCTGTCATCATTAACGCTTTGGTCAAACGAGGCGTGGATCGCAATAATCTCATGAGGAGGAAGATATAAGCCATGGAGCAGCGCATTGTAACGAATCGACGACCTTTTTCCTGGAAAAGCTTCCTGCTTCAATGGGAATGGATGCTCGTCCTTATCTTTATTGGCATCAATATTATGAATATGAGTTTATCCGAATATTATTGGAGCTTTGACAGCTTGCGCGATGCTACGATGACCTTTCTGGATAAAGCATTTATCGTTTTGCCGATGGTGCTTATTATCATCCTTGGCGATATTGATATATCGGTAGCGTCCATTGTTGCCCTAGCTTCGGTTATCATGGCCGATCTTTACACGATGGGCGTTCCGATGCCGCTTGCCATGCTTATTTGTTTGGCGGTGGGCACTTTGTGCGGCTTCGTAAACGGCTTGCTTATCGTGAAGTTTAAGGAACTGTCGGCCGTTATTGTTACGCTGTCTACGATGATTATCTATCGCGGGATCGCCTATATTATTTTGGAAGATCAGGCAGCTGGTAAATTTCCTGATTGGTTTAGCTTTCTCGGCTGGGGTTATGTTGGCCCGGTTCCTTTTATACTGATCGTATTCGCCGTATTTGCGGCTGCGTTCATTTTGCTGCTCCATAAAACGACGTTCGGCAGGCGGGTGTATGCCATGGGCAATAACATAACAGCTAGCCGTTTTTCTGGAGTGCAAGTGGACAAAATCAAGCTGATCGTCTTTACGCTGGCAGGCTTTATGGCTGCCGTAACGGCGCTGTTTCTGACCTCGCGAATGGGGAGCACAAGACCCAACGTAGCGACAGGCTACGAGTTGGACGTAATCGCCATGGTCGTGCTTGGCGGCATTAGCACAGCTGGCGGGAAAGGGAAAATGATCGGCGCGATTTTAGCCGTATTTCTCATCGGATTTCTTCGCTACGGCCTGGGGCTTGTGAATGTGCCAGCGCAAATGCTGCTCATTATTTTGGGCTTGCTGCTTATCGTTGCGGTCATGATTCCGAAGATCAAGCTAGGAAAGCAAGGACGTATTTGAATGCTTAGTTAATGACTCACGCTGCATCACGACGTATACGTCGTTTTGTATAGATTAACCTAGTGGCCTAAAAAAGGGAGGAACAACAAATGAAGAAGTGGTTATCCGTTTGTTTGTCAGTCGCACTTATGATTACTGTTTTGGCAGCATGCTCAGGAAATGAGAAGGAACCGGCGAAAGAAGGGGGCAGCAAGAAATTTGCGATTGTCTTTAAAAATACGGGAAATCCTTACGGGGAGAAGGAGATGGAAGGCTTCAAGCTGGCGGTTGAGGAACTTGGCCATGAAGCGATATTGAAAGCGCCAGATCAACCGACTGCTGAAGCGCAAATACAAATGATCGAAGAGCTGATTTCGCAGAAGGTAGCCGTAATCGCCATGGTCGGCAATGACCCGGATGCACTGCAGCCGGCACTCAAAAAAGCGATGGACCAAGGCATTAAGGTCATATCGCTGGACTCGGCGGTCAATGCCCAAAGTCGCCTCGTTCATATCAATCAAGCAGATCCGGAACGGATCGGACGCGTGCAGGTACAAGCATTGTCGGAGATGATTGGCGGGAAAGGCCAAATCGCGGTTCTGAGCGCAACGTCCCAGGCGACCAACCAAAATACATGGATCGAATGGATGAAGAAAGAGCTTGAGGACCCTAAATATGCGGATATCGAGCTTGTAAAGGTCGCTTATGGCGATGATCTTCGCGACAAAAGCGTGTCAGAGACAGAGGCCTTGCTCAAATCTTATCCCGACTTAAAAGGCATTATTGCCCCGACTACGGTAGGGATTGCTGCCGCAGGTAAAGTATTGACAGACAAAGGGCTGAAAGGCAAAGTGCATTTGACGGGACTTGGCCTTCCAAGCGAAATGGCTGAATACATTGAAAGCGGTGTCAGCGAATGGATGTATCTATGGAATCCGGTGGATGTCGGCTATCTGGCAGGTTTTGCAGCGGATGCGCTCGTCAAAGGCACGATTACGGGCAAGGTTGGCGATAAATTTGAAGCGGGACGTCTTGGCGCTAAGGAAGTCATTGCTGACGGCGATGGCACGCAAATTATGCTGGGCGACCCATTCAAATTCGATTCGGCCAACATTGGAGAATGGAAGGCGGTATATTAAATGATCGGCAGCAATAAATTTGCTTGGACTTGGACAATTCAAGAAGAATGCTTGGATGAGTACGTACGCATGCATGGCGAGCCTTGGCAGGAAGTAATGGAGGAGCACAGTAAGGCGGGTATCCGCAATTATTCCATCTTTCAAAATGGTCTCCAGTTTTTCTACTGCTTCGAATGTGATGATGTTGAGGCGGCCTTTGCCTATATCGCAGAGAGCGAGGCATGCGGACGATGGAATGCCATCACATCTAAGATGGTGCAGGGCTCCTTTGACTTTCAGGAAGCGGAGCCAATCAAGCCGTTAAAGGAAATCTTTTTCTTAAAATAAGACGCCATTTTAGCGGTAAAGACGGAATTCGTTTCTCAAAACCGAATCCGTCTTTTTAGATAATAGTAGGAAGTATATCAATTCGCTATCCCTTCTCTATATTTCTCGGATTGAAACACGCTGCGCCGCCAGAGGGCGGCGACAGCCGTTTCACCTTGTTTGAATTGATCTTGAAAGTTTATATGCAGAACAGAGGAATGTTGCCTCCATGCATAAAAGCGCGCACCTGGTAAACACTGTTTCTCTAGACCCACACGGAATGGATCGGGTATGATACCGATAAGTTCATTGTTAAACTTGAGAATACATAGGTTGGACGCTCGGGAGGTAATGAAGCTGAATCAATATGATGAAATCAAGCAAGGTGAGAAAGGCGCTTGGGTCAGTATCGGAGCCTATTTGGCGTTATCGGCGATGAAGCTTGGTGCGGGCTACTGGTTTGTTTCAGGGGCACTAGTCGCGGATGGCTTCAACAACTTAACGGATATCGTGGCTTCCGTGGCGGTATTGATTGGCCTTCGAATATCGCAGAAACCGCCGGATAAGGATCATCCGTACGGGCATTTCCGCGCAGAGACCATTGCAGCGTTAATCGCTTCCTTCATTATGGCGACAGTAGGCATTCAAGTGCTGATCAGTGCGGTGAAATCTTTGTTTTCTCCGACTTCTCATATTCCGAACTTAATTACGGCATGGGTCGCTTTATTCGCTGCCGTATGCATGTTTGGCGTATATATATACAACCGTAAGCTGGCGCTGCGCATTAATAATCAAGCGCTGCTCGCCGCAGCTAAAGACAATTTTTCGGATGCACTGGTCAGTATTGGGGCAGCCATTGGCATAATCGGAGCCCAGTTTGGTTTGCCTTGGCTTGATCCAGTAGCTGCTATTGCGGTCGGAATCATTATTTGCAAAACAGCCTGGGAGATCTTCTACAGCTCTACGCATGCGCTTACCGATGGTTTTGATGAAAATGAGCTTTCTTCCTTACGTACCACGATCGCTAAGATCAAAGGCGTCAAATCGATCAAGGATATTAAGGCGAGGGTGCACGGCAGTCATGTGCTGGTCGATGTGATTGTACAGGTGAATCCTGAGCTCACGCTGATTGAAAGTCACCGCATCAGTGATGAAATAGAGCAGCGAATGGGCCGAAAGCATAATATTATGAGTGTGCATGTGCATGTGGAACCTCAGGAGCTCGAGGAGCATTTGGAAATAAATAGGCCAGAAAACCACTGATAATAATCGGTAATTGTTACCAATGGATATGGAAAATTTTTTTTGTGGTACAAAAGGCATGAAAAAGACATTCTGCCAAAAGTCCCAAATGTTTGATATTTATTTGATAGATCTATGCCAATGTAGGTAAATGTTTCAAAAGCAATAGGTAATGAGGCGTCTCTTAAGAGGAGATGCCTTTTTTGTATTTTTTACCAAGATATTTATGGGACCACCCTCCCAATTTTGCTGATCGGGAATTAGGAGGAATGGTCGATACTGGTCTGTTGCAATCCTCTTTACAATGGGAGCAGAAACCGTTACACCTACACTGTTTACACACCAAGGAGGCGTAAAGATTTGCAATACACCATGAAACAAAGGATGGCAACAGCAACGTTAACGGCAGCATTATTGTTCAGCTCGATATCCGTACCGGCAGCATTGGCCGCACAAGCGGGAGAAGTACAATCCAGCGTAAATATGCGCACCTCACCATCAACATCAGCATCCATTATCCGAAGCTTGAAGAAGGGCGATCAAGTAACCGTTGTCGATCAAGTAAATTCCTATTGGTACAAGGTAACGGATTCCTCAGGCAAAACAGGTTACATATCAACTTCCTCCCAATATATCGAGCTTAAGACCTCAACCTCTACACCGACACCAAGTGGCAGCAACGCGGTTGTCAAAGAATCTGTATCCTTCAGAAAGGCTGCTTCCACTTCAGGAGAGCGGATTCGTTTCCTTCAGAAAGGCGAACAGGTAACCGTACTTTCCATGCCTAACAGTTACTGGTATGAGGTGAAGGATGGCAATGGCGTACGAGGTTATGTCAGCACGCAGGATTCCTATCTGAGCTTAACAAGCTCTGTTCCCGGCAGCGGCTCGGGTAATAGCGGCGGCGGAACAGTGACAGTCCCTGGTGAATCAGCGAGTAAGTCAGTTGAGAAAATGATAGCTGCAGGCATGCGTTATTTGGGCACGCCTTACGAATATGGCTCTAACCGTAATACGACGACTACCTTTGACTGCTCTGATTTTGTAAGACAAGCCTTTTTGGATGGACTTGGCATCAAGCTTCCGGCTGATTCCCGCGAGCAAGCTCAGTACGTAAAGGATAAAGGGACAGCGAAGACAAGCTGGAGTCAGCTTAAGCGCGGTGATGTGGTTTTCTTTATGTCTTACAAGGGTACCAAAGCGTCTGCTTACAGCGGTATAAACAAGGCTACGGCAGCTATCACGCATGACGGCATTTATTTAGGCGATGGCAAGGTGTTACATACGTATTCGGTAGAAAGCGGCGGTGTAACGGTCAGCAGCATTGCGGGAACTCATTGGGAGTACCGGATGGTGTTTGGCGGAAGTGCATTATAGTTAAGTGCTCCAACTGGGCGGATGGCAGGCGCGAAGTCGGCTCACGAAGCATGCAGTTGAATAAAACAAAGAAAGACGTTCATCATTGAACGTCTTTCTTTGTTGTCTTAGGAATCAAGTCTTAGGAATCAATTTGGATCGTATTTGTGCTTTCGGTTGGTTTCATTTGTTCGGTTTGTGAAGCTTCGGCTTCGACTAGCTTGTCAGCTAACGTTTTCTTTTTGTTTCTTCTTTTACGGATGAGCAAAAAGATAACGATGAGCGGAACCGCAACAATAAAGATATATAACGAAACGTCTTTCACCATGCTCTCCGCTGCACGCCCGTAGAAGTAGAACAGGAGGCCAACGATATAAAATTTCAATCCGCGTCCGATAGCAGCATAGCCAATCAATCGCCAGATAGGGAAGTTTAAGCAGCCCGATAGAATGGTAAATACTTTAAAGGGAATCGGTGTAAATGATCCGATCAGAATAGCGGCTTCGCCATTTTTCTGAAACTTGTCGGTCGCAGCGTCGATCCATTCTTTCTTGAGAAACTTATATAGGACGGATTTGCCCATTACCTTGCCAAGGTAATACCCTACGGGTGTACCTAAGAGACAAGCGACATAGCCCACAGTAGCCAGCCATAGTGCTGTAGATGGATTTAGGATGCTTAGCGAAACTTGTAGGAAGAACGCGGGAATGGGGAAAATAACGGCGTCCAAAAACGCGTGAATAAACAAGCCCAGTGGCCCGAAATCCTTTAAAAAGTCGACTACTGCTTGAAACATTACCAGGCTCCCTTTCCGTCAACTAACTGCACATAAAGCCTGCTTAATGAAATACACCATATGGAAATTCCCTTATGTGCCTGCCAATGCTGCAGCTCGTTGAAAAAAGCGCTTTAGCGCTTAATATAATAATTATAGCATATTTAATTAGCATAAGAAGATGATAGTTGTCATGTGTTTTTTGAAAATAATGACTGCAGGACACAAGCCTACCCTCATTCTGGGAATGCCAGCTATTCTAGTGCCGACGCAACCTGCAAGTAGTGCATAAGAACGAATACGTGCAAGCAGCCATTCAGGTTTCAACCAGTTTAAGAAAACGCTGTATTTCTATAATCTGACTTCAATAAAAAACTGCCTGCATATGGAGAAGCTCCGTAAACAGGCAGAATGTATACATGCTTATAAAGCTCAAAAAGGAAGAGAAAGCGGCAAAGGATGCATCTATAGGTGCAACTGCAGCTACTCCCTCGTTTGGCGCCGAGATACGCCGCTTTGCTGAGCTGCCTGAATCACGCGGCGCCTAACCTCTTCGACGACCCGGCTGTTGAATACGCTTGGCACGATATACATCGGGCTTAGCTCTTCTTCGCTAATGACGGAAGCGATCGCCTCTGCTGCGGCCAGCTTCATTTCTTCGTTTATGGTGGTCGCGCGGCTATCGAGAGCACCCCGGAAAATGCCAGGGAAGCATAAAACATTGTTAATTTGATTTGGGTAATCGGATCGACCTGTGGCGAAGACTGCGACGATATCCTCGACCAGCTCGGGCCTTATTTCCGGCTCGGGATTGGCCATTGCAAAGACGATAGGGTCTTTGGCCATCGTTTCGATGTGGGCACGTTTTAGTATTCCGCCAGCGGAAACACCGATAAATACATCGGCTCCGATCAGAGCATCAGCCAAGCCGCCGGTTTGGCGTTCCGGATTCGTGTGATCAGCGTACCATTGCCACATGGCATTCTCATAAGAACGATCAGCCGTTAGAATGCCATCGCGATCGACGCCGACAATATGCTTCGCGCCGCCTGCTAGCAGCATTTTGGTGCAGGCAGTACCCGCAGCTCCGATGCCGCAGATTACGATACGTGCCTCGTCTAATCTGCGTCCGGTTAGTTTGAGCGCATTGAGCAGACTAGCATACAATACAACGGCTGTGCCATGCTGATCATCGTGAAAGACGGGAATATCGAGCTCTTCCCGGAGGCGCTGTTCAATTTCAAAGCAGCGCGGGGCGGAAATATCCTCTAGATTAATGCCGCCGAAGGCAGGTGCCAGATTTTTCACGGTGGCAATAATGGCTTCGGTATCCTGGGTGTCAAGGCAAATCGGGAAGGCATCTACGTCTGCAAACTGCTTGAACAGCATGGCTTTGCCCTCCATGACAGGCATGGCCGCATAAGGGCCGATATTGCCAAGGCCCAGCACGGCGCTCCCATCGGATACAACGGCAACCATATTGCGCTTCACGGTGAGGGTATGAGCCTTGGATGGCTCTTCGAAGATGGCTTGGCAGACTCTAGCCACATCGGGCGTATAGACACGTGACAAATCGTCGCGGTTTTGAATGGGAGTTTTAGGCTGAATGGTGATTTTCCCGCCAAGATGCAGCAGGAAGGTGCGGTCAGATATATGGACAAGCCGAATGCCCTCAAGTGAGTTTAAAGCCGCAGTCAGCCGTTCGGCGGCGCCTTGCTCTGCTATTTTGACGGTCAAGTCGCGCAAGCTCTTATTCTTGTCTGTATGTATGACGTCAATGGCAATAATATCGCCTCTAGCTTGCTCGATCGCTGTAGCTGCTCGTCCAAACTGGGCGACATTCGTATCGATTTCAATCCTCAAAATAATCGTTTTTCCATCAGTCATCATCGCACTCATACTAAACAGCTCCCTTCGTCATCTATAGGATTTGGATAAGGGTATACAATTTATGCTTCATTCCCTCTTGAAAAAGAAAGCCATCACTGCATTAATCGCAGGACGGCGTTCGGACAGCTCATGGGGTCATATTGCAAATTGCGTTTTGTTAGCAGACTGTCTCGGAACTGACCTGAGGCGTAAGGCTCGTGGATGAGCGAGAACCATCGATCGACGGTATCGTTCGAATCCAGCATTTCGCCAAAGCCATTGCTTATGAAGTATTCGCAGTTCTCTTCCTCTTGGCCGGGAATGGGCTCATAAAAGAGCATTGGAATTCCTTTGCTCATTCCCTCGGTACAGGTCATGCCTCCCGGCTTCGTAATAAGCAAATCGGAAACATCCATCAGTTTGTTCACTTCACGGGTAAATCCAAGCACATGGATGTTCGGATGCTGGAAAATCGGATCGGCGAGCATTTTTTCTTTCATTTTCTCATTGGAGCCAACACAATAGATAAGCTGAGTTGTCTCTCTCCATTTGGTCATGTACTCGAGGGCATTATCCTCATACATAATACCCCAGCCGCCGCCCATAATGAGCACGGTCGGCATATTTTGTAATGAAAACTGTTCGCGTATCTCTTCTTTATCGTATGTATGCCAAAAATTTGGATGAACGGGAATTCCCGTCACCTCTACGCGTTCCTCGTTGACACCCTTGTCCATCAGCCTTTTTTTTACAAGATCAGAGGAAACTAGGTATAGATTGACCTCTTTGTTCACCCAAGAGCCGTGTGCATCATAATCGGTAATAAGGGTATAAAGCGGCATATCCAATCCCAGACGCTTAAGTCTAGACACGACCGCATTCGGACCTGGATGCGTGCAAACGATCAAGTCCGGCTTCAACTGAGAGATGACTTGTGACGTTTGGGTATAAAACATGCGATGCAGCGCAAGCTGTGTAAGGCGGTTAAATGATTTTTTATAGTTGCTGCGGTACATAAGACCGACCATCTTGGGCTGTTTGCTTACGGTTTTGCGATATGCCGATATAATCCATGGACCAAGCACCGGATTAAGAAACTTTCCAAGCTCGATGACGCGGGTCTGAATCCCCGGACATAATTGCTTCAGTCCGACAGCGAGCGCATAGGCAGCTTGAGTATGACCGGAGCCAAAGCCTTCAGAGAGCAGAAGCACTCTTTTCTTACGCATTCATTCCACCTACTTTTCTATTTCCATATTACGATGCTTGTACAACTAACACAAGTTTTATCCGAGCGGGCTTGCGAATCAGGCTGTGGATAATTTATCCTTAAAAGCAGCTAGGTTCTTAATTAGGATATGCATCCCTGCGATCAACTATATTTACAAATATTTTACAATCATAAGAAATATAATAATGGGGGAATTGAAATGACAAGCCTACATTCTGAAGAACAAGGTTTTAAAATTGGCGATACTGTGCGAGCGGAAGTGCGTTCAGGTCAATACGTTGGTGAGCTTATGGAATTGAACGGACCACGTGCGCTTGTAAAGGTGCTTGCTGTATTAAAGCATCCAGAGCAAGGTGATTTGCATAATCCTTATAATCCGGACGTGCCTATGTTCCACGAGCGGCGCGCGCTAAGCTATACAGAGAAAACGACCGTACTGATGCGTGACTTGAAGCCATTTGCAAGCACTGTTCCCGATTATGGCACATCACTTCGGGCAGCAGCAGAAGCAGAAATCGCAGCGCTTGACCGGCTGCATCGCTGGGCAGCGAAAGGGCTTGAACAAATGCAGCAGCTGCATAAGGAATATAAATAGAAATGTTATTTATTAATGAAGACTGTTTTTAATGTATCACGGTAGATGACATTAAGCTGCGGCCCTTCGATCTGTGCAGCTAACGGGACATAGCGCGTGCTCGCTTTGCCACAGCATACATATCGTTGCCGCCAATGTTCATTAGGATGAGGCTTGCATCGCTTATGGCAAGGCGGAGCTGCTTCGTCTCATTAAATATCCGCTCTACACGCGGATCGGGAAGATTGGCCTGAATGTCCCCGCTCTTTATCGCCTCTGCTTCTTGGGCAACGGCCCCATCCAGTTGTTTAGTCCCATTGTGTATGAATTTCTCATGATATCCCTGCTCATATCCAGCCGAAACCGAGTCGCCAATAGCCACAATTTTGTATGTACCTTACTAAGCTGAATTATCCGCCTCCGGGGCGGCATAGGCCATGACAGATGTCCAGAGCAAGGCAATCAAAGCAAGCGCGATTGTCTTCAAAGCGACTTTCCTTAACTTGCTATACAACACAGATACCTCCTTCTGATAATATATGAGGGTAAGAAAAATGGTTTTTATGGTATGCTTGCCACCTTGGCGAAACGGATACAAAAACGCACATTTATACGTGCTGAAGTATGGTTTTGTAGTAAAATAGTGCAAACAATTATGAAAATATTAAATTGATTCCGCTATGGCCTAATGTTAAAATAATATAATAATCGCAATGTCGCGGTATAGGCCCGGTATATGGTCAATGAAACGCAGGCACTCACAGGCTGGGCTGCCGGTGTTAAGCTTATGAATGGCAAGGAGCAGGCCGATGCGCCTCGTTGACTACCATTCTATGATAAAACAAGCCAAAAATGAAGCGTAATGCGTATTCATCGGTGCTTATTTTCAACACGTTCACGCTTACCCAAAAATCTTCTCATAGAAAGGTTGCACACAATGAAAGAACATATTTTGGGATTGCCGCCGAAGCAAGGGCTTTATGATCCGCAGTTTGAGAAAGACGCTTGCGGCATGGGCTTTGTGGCCAACATCAAGGGAATAAAATCACATAAGGTCATTCGCCAGGCGCTGATGCTGCTCGAGAACATGGAGCATCGCGGCGGTCAAGGCAGCGAACCGAATACGGGAGATGGAGCGGGGATATTGCTTCAAATTCCGCATGCATTTTTTGCGGCTGAATTAAAGAAGCAAGAAATTGAGCTTCCGGCAGAGGGACATTATGCCGTCGGGATGATTTTTATGCCGCAGGATGAGGCTGCACGCGTCGCAATTGAGCGTGAAGTGGAAACGATCGTTCAAGAGGAGAACCAGTCGGTCATCGCTTGGCGTACGGTTCCGACAGATGACAAGAAGCTCGGTGAATCTGCATTAGCTGTTAAGCCTCATGTTCGCCAGCTGTTTATTGGAATGAATGGCAGCTTGAAGGACAATATGGCATTTGAACGCAAGTTGTACGTGATCCGCAAGCGCGCTGAGCTTGCGATTCGATATGCCGGCAAAGAAGGCGGCAACATGTTTTATTTCTCGAGCTTGTCCTCGAGGAAGATTGTCTATAAAGGGATGCTTACAACGGAGCAAGTGCGCTCGTTCTACACGGAGCTTAATGATGAGTCTGTTGTATCGGCAATGGCGCTCGTTCACTCCCGTTTCAGCACGAACACCTTCCCTAGCTGGGAACGTGCGCATCCTTTCCACTATATGATTCACAATGGCGAGATCAATACGCTTCGTGGTAACGTGAACTGGATGCACGCACGCCAAACGCTATTCGCTACTGAATTGTTTGGTGACGATATCGAGAAGATAAAGCCGGTCATCAATCCTGACGGCTCTGATACTGCTATGTTCGATAATACATTAGAGTTTCTATTCCTCTCGGGACGTTCCATGGCCCATGCGGCTATGATGATGGTTCCCGAGCCTTGGTCCAATCACGAGAGCATGAGCGATGAGCGTAAAGCCTTTTACGAATACCACAGCACCTTGATGGAGCCATGGGACGGACCGGCTGCGCTTGGCTTTACTGACGGTGTGAAGATTGGCGCAGTCCTTGACCGCAATGGACTTCGTCCGGCTCGTTATTATGTAACCAAAGACGACCATATTATTTTAGGTTCTGAGGCAGGAACGGTAGAAATTCCGGCTGAGGATATTTTATACAAAGATCGCCTCCGTCCAGGCCGCATGCTGCTTGTCGATACGGAGAAAGGGCGCATTATTTCCGATGAGGAAGTAAAGGCGGAGATTGAAACCGAGCATCCATACCGCGATTGGCTGAATGAGCATCTCGTTGATTTGGAAGATCTGCCGGAAGCGCCTGAACTGCCGGAGCCTAACCATGCGACGGTTCAACGCAGACAGCAAGCGTTCGGTTACACGTACGAGGATATCCGCAAGGTGCTTGAGCCAATGGCGGGCAGCGGCGCTGAGCCGATTGCTTCTATGGGTTATGATGCTCCGCTTGCTATTTTGTCTGAGCGCCCTCAGCGCCTTTACAATTACTTCAAGCAATTGTTCGCTCAAGTTACGAATCCGCCGATCGATGCGATTCGTGAGGAAATCATTACGGCAACTGGAACGACGATTGGACCTGAGCGCAACCTGCTCAATCCGGAACCGGAAAGCTGCCGTCACATTAAACTGGATACGCCAATTCTGTCGAATGAGCAATTTGCGAAGCTTCGCCATGTTCGTCGTCCAGGGTTCCGTTCCATTACACTGCCAATCTTCTTCCCTGCAAATGAAGGGGAAAGCGGACTGCGCGCAGCGATTACGCAAATGTGCGAAGCAGCTGATCGTGTTATCGCGAAAGGCCATAACCTGCTTATCCTGTCTGATCGTGGCGTTGACAAGGAGAATGCTGCAATGCCAGCGCTGCTGGCGGTTGCTGCATTGCATCACCATTTGATCCGTCAAGGAACGCGTACGAAAGTGGCCATTCTACTTGAGTCGGGCGAGCCGCGCGAAGTTCATCACTTTGCATTGCTGCTTGGTTACGGCGTAAATGCGGTTAACCCGTACCTCGCTTTCGAGTCGCTTGATGATATGATTCGTCAAGGTATGCTTCGCGGCGTATCGCATGAGAAAGCAGTCAAAAACTTTATTAAAGCAGCCACTAAAGGTGTTATTAAAATATTGTCCAAAATGGGAATCTCGACGATTCAATCCTACCGCGGCGCTCAAATTTTTGAAGCGCTTGGCTTGAAAGAGGATGTCATCAACGAGTACTTCACATGGACGCCGTCCCGTATTGGCGGTATCGGCCTTGATGTGATCGCGGAAGAAACGCTAAAGCATCACAACCGTGCTTTCTCCGAGCAAGAAGGCGGAGAGAAAGAGCTGGATTCCGGCGGCGATTATCAGTGGCGTAAAGACGGTGAGGACCACTTGTTCACACCGCAAACCATTCATACGCTGCAAATGGCTTCACGCGCGAATGATTACAAACTTTACAAGAAGTTCTCTGCGCTCGTGCAAGGGGAAGACAAGAAGCATCTGACGCTTCGTTCTCTGCTGAAATTCAAGGAAGGCCGCCAGTCGGTGCCGCTTGAAGAGGTTGAATCGTTGGAGTCTATCGTAAAACGATTCAAAACCGGTGCGATGTCCTTTGGATCTATTAGTAAAGAAGCGCATGAGAGCCTGGCTATTGCGATGAACCGTCTTGGCGGTAAATCGAATACGGGTGAGGGCGGGGAAGACCCTGCACGCTTCATTCCGGATGCAAACGGAGATTCAAGACGCAGTGCGATCAAACAGGTAGCTTCTGGACGTTTCGGCGTAACGAGCAACTACTTGGTCAATGCGGATGAAATTCAAATTAAAATGGCCCAAGGCGCGAAGCCGGGTGAAGGCGGACAATTGCCTGGCCTTAAAGTATATCCTTGGGTTGCAGAGGTTCGTGGTTCGACGCCAGGCGTGGGACTCATCTCGCCGCCGCCGCATCATGATATTTATTCGATCGAAGATCTGGCTGAGCTTGTTCATGACTTGAAAAATGCGAACCCGCGCGCCCGTATTAACGTGAAGCTCGTATCTGGAGTAGGCGTAGGTACGATTGCGACTGGCGTAGCGAAAGGCCGCGCAGACGTTATTATGGTCAGCGGTTACGATGGCGGTACTGGAGCATCTCCAATGGGTTCCATCCGTCACGCAGGCTTGCCGTGGGAGCTTGGTCTTGCTGAGACTCACCAAACGCTTATGCTTAACAAATTGCGTGATCGTGTCGTTCTGGAAACAGACGGTAAAATGATGAACGGCCGCGACGTGGCGATTGCTGTATTGCTTGGAGCCGAAGAATATGGCTTCTCGACTGCACCGCTAATCGTGCTTGGTTGTATCATGATGCGTGTATGTCAACTGGATACTTGTCCAGTAGGCGTAGCGACTCAAAATCCTGAGCTTCGCAAGAAGTTTATGGGCGATCCAAGCCATGTCGTAAACTACCTGCGCTTTATTGCTGAAGAGCTGCGCGAGATTATGGCTGAGCTGGGCTTCCGTACGATTCAGGAGATGGTTGGCCGTGTGGATATGTTGGAAACGAAGCAGCTTCTTGAGCATTACAAAGCGAAAGGCATTGATCTGTCGGGCTTGCTTTACGAAGCAGACCTTCCGAAGGATGCGGTACGCTATAACATTCAAGAGCAAAATCATGGTCTAGAATTGTCGCTCGACATGCAGCAGCTTGTGCCTCTTGCGCAGTCGGCGCTTGAGAACGGCGAACGCGTTCGCGGTACGTTCCCGATCCTGAATACGAATCGTGTTGTCGGAACGATCCTAGGTAGTGAGGTCACTCGCCGTTACGGTGCGGCAGGCTTGCCGGAGGATACGATTTCTTATCACTTTGTTGGTACTGCGGGACAAAGCTTTGGCGCATTCGTGCCGAAGGGGATAACGCTCTCCATCGAAGGCGATTCGAATGACTATTTCGGTAAAGGTTTGTCTGGCGGGAAAATATTCGTGGCACCGTCCCCTAAGGCGACGTTTGCTGCTGAAGACAACGTGATTATTGGTAATACTGCGCTTTATGGCGCTACAAGCGGCCAAGCGTACATCCGCGGTGCAGCCGGCGAGCGCTTTGCCGTTCGGAACAGTGGAGCGAATGTTGTTGTAGAGGGCGTAGGCGATCATGGCTGCGAATATATGACTGGTGGACGTGTAGCCATACTTGGCAGCACTGGACGTAACTTTGGCGCTGGTATGTCTGGCGGTGTTGCGTATATCTACGATGAGAAAGGCGATTTCTACAACCATTGCAACCTTGAAATGGTATTGCTGGAGCGTCTGGAGGAAACGATTGATATTGCAGAGCTGAAAGGCTTGATTGAATCTCATGTGAAATATACGGAGAGTGCCATCGGTTCCCGCATCTTAACTGAATGGGAAGCCTCGCTTTCCAAGTTCGTTAAAGTTATTCCGAAGGACTACAAGCGCATGCTTGAACAGATCCGCAAGGTTGAAGATACTGGCCTTGTAGGCGAGGAAGCGCTGCTAGCAGCTTTTGAAGCGAACAAAAAAGAGCTTGCCCGCGCTGGCGGTAAATAATAGCAGCAAAACGATTACAGCATAAATACGAATAAGGGACTGTCCCTGAAGTAGTTAACTACTTCAGGCGACAGTCCCTTTTGTTTTTCGACAAAAAGCCACTAAATTAGAAAAAAGCCGCACCCATTAACCGACATATTCCATCCGGCGACTCGGGTATAATGATGTTAATATTCCTTTCATTAATAATTATACGATTAGGAGCCGAATTTATGCTAAGAGTTGGGCCCAAGCTTAAGTGCGAAGAGAAAGCAGACTCTCCAATCGTTACTTTAATCACGATTGAGGCCATCTTGAGTCAAACTGGCATCCCGCAGCAAAAATGGCAGTTCGATAAGGAGCAGCCTATTGCTGCAGACGTTCTGCCCTTACAAAGGCAATGAACCTTTTCGTTTCATCCACTGTCAGAATTCGTCCATCTACGCTTAAATGATATTTGCTCAATATTTCATCGTCTGAGAGCTCCAGATGGTCAACGAAGCTTCGTATATCATCGGTTAATGTTTGCTGGGGGATGGAAGTTCGACCGATCAAATAGTCGACGGTCACCTGAAATAAATCCGCGAACCTTGATAAGGTTTCGGAGTCAGGCTCTCTTCGATTTTTCTCATAATGGGACAATGCCGCTCGGGATATGCCAAGCGTAGCGGCAGTTTGCAATTGCGTCCATCTCCGCTCGTCCCTCAGTGCTGCAAGCCGTTTGCCGATACTCATGGAACTCCTCCTGTGTTAAAACGAGTACTACATCTATATTAATACGGATACGTTACAAATGCATGCTTTTACTGAAAAACATGAGGAAATCGATTCATATTTGTGACTAGGTATGATGGAGGAATTAGGAATGAGTGACCATTCAAATGAAGCCTCTCGCGCCCATATCAGACTTCGGTTTAACGATGGGGTGAAAGCAGAGCTTAGACTTATTAGCAAAGATGGACAGCTGCTGACTCCCTCGACCACTACAGTATTGCTGCTCAACTTAAGTCAAAACGGCTTATGCTTTTTATCCGGCCTGCAGCTGCCTATTCAAAAGAACTACTTGGTTGAATGCCGAATGACGATATCGAACGTACAAATTATTGTGCGCGGTCGCATCGTTTGGAACTCTAGGAAGGATAATCAGTATTCGCATGGCGTATTGTTCGAATGCTCGAATACGCTGCGCTCATTGATTATTGGGGTCATGAATCAAGAAATTTTGGAAAGACAGCCACAGCAGCAAAAAATTCATTATTTGTACAGCAGACTGCTGAATACCAAACGAATGCATTATAGCGGATGACCTGTTTTCGTTTGGAGAATGGGTAAGCGCGTGCTTAAAGGGGGACATGCTTTGAAAATTATTTTGCTATCCGGCGGATCGGGAAAGAGACTATGGCCCTTGTCCAATCGAAATCGAGCTAAACAATATTTATCGGTGCTGCAAGGACCAGGCGGCGAAATGGAATCGATGCTGCAGCGTTTGTGGCGTCAACTGGATGAAGCCGATCTGCGTGAGCATACTCGTATTGCGACCTGTCGGCAGCAGGTAGAGCTCTTGCAAAGGCAAGTCGGAACTAAAGCGCCGCTTGTTATTGAACCTGAGCAAAGAGACACCTTTCCGGCAGTAGCGCTTGCTGCTGCTTATTTGTATTCCATAGCAGGCGTTTCTTTGACAGAAACCGTTATTATTATGCCAGTAGACGCATATGTTGAGAGTGACTTCTTCTCTTGCATACGAGGGCTCCCCAAGCTGGCCAGAGAAAGCAAATCAGAGCTGCTCATGGTGGGGACAAGTCCCAGCTGCCCTACAGACCAATATGGATACATAGTTCCGGAAGCCAGCCGTTTTCATGAGGACGAGGGTCTGTTCGAGAGAAAGATTAGGGCTTTCAAGGAGAAACCGCATGCAGCAGAGGCTAAGAAATTGATCGAGGAAGGTGCTCTTTGGAATCTTGGCATATACGCGTTTCAACTCGATTACATCATATCGATGCTGATGAATCGTGGTTTACCGATTCATTATGAGGAATTGTATAAGCAGTATGCCAAAATACCCAAAGCAAGCTTTGAAGCGGAGGTCACGCAAAAATCAAGTTCCCGGTCAGTTGTCCGATACGATGGAGAGTGGAAGGATCTTGGGACATGGAAGAACCTATCTGAAAATATCGCCTACGATCAGTTGGGATTAGGCAGCATATCGGAGGATTGCGAGGCTACACAGCTTATTAATGAGCTTGATATTCCAATCTCGGTGATTGGATTGAGCAACGTTATCGTGGCAGCAAGTCCCGATGGAATTTTGGTAACGTGCAAGCATGCAAGCTCCGAACTAGATGCCAAGATTCAGGCGATGAATGAACGGCCAAAATTCGAAGAGCGGCGATGGGGGCATGCCAGAGTCATAGACTCAGCCTTGCTCGCATCTGGTTTACATAGCGTTACCAAACGAATCTTTATAGCAGCAGGCCAAAATATGAGCTATCAGATGCATTTTAAGCGAAATGAGGTGTGGACCATTCTGAGTGGAGAAGGGATGCTTCTCCTTAACGAAGCGCAGCGCATGGTCGGTCCAGGGGATGCCATTATGATACCGGAGCGGTCTAGACACTCTTTGCGCGCAATAACAGATGTAGAACTCATTGAGGTACAAACGGGAATACAAATTGAGGAGAATGATGTAATCAGATTAGGCACCTCGTGGGAGGACATTACGAATCAGTCCACAATCGTATAGGGTTGATACAATCATTACGAAAGAGAGAGGGAGCGATCGATCGGATGATATGTTCAGAGGACCGTTTTTATTGTGTTAGTTGCGGAGAGATGGTTTCCAATCCTGAAGCGGATATTTTGTTTCGGACAGGTTTTTTCCGGGTGGTACATCCAATGGGTTATTGCTTAACATGCAGCATGGAACAGGATAAGCTGGATGCTATAGTAGGATCGCAGGGTAAGACCAGTAACTATGACTATAAAATGTTCCTTCGCGCAGATGCGAAAGTTGCCGAACATGTTATACAACCGTATAGAACAGATGGAAATGAGAGCCTCTGCCCTACAGTTTAACTGTAGAGCGAGGCTGTATTTTTTTGTAAACTTCCAATTGTTTCCTTAATCGATTATAATAAAAAGGATTTGGATTTCTGGAGGAGGAGCACAGCTATGAAGGAGCCTATTGTTAAATTACAAAACGTTACGAAAAAAATCGGAAAACGCACCATAATTGACCGTCTGACGCTAGACTTGCCGCTCGGGGAAGTTTTTGGCTTCTTAGGACCGAATGGCTCGGGAAAAACGACAACGATCCGCATGATGGTTGGCTTAATGTCGCTGACTGAAGGAGAAATTACGATTGGCGGGCATAGCATTACGAAGCAGTATGAGAAAGCGATCCGCCATGTAGGCGCGATAGTAGAAAATCCGGAAATGTACAAATATTTGAGCGGCTATGATAACTTGATTCATTATGCGAGAATGATTCCGGGCATTACGGAGCATCGTGTGCATGAGGTTGTGAAGCTTGTTGGCCTTGAGGGGCGAATTCGCGATAAGGTTAAAACCTACTCGCTTGGCATGCGTCAGCGTCTGGGCGTAGCGCAAGCGATCCTACATAAGCCTCAACTATTAATATTGGATGAACCGACTAATGGACTTGATCCAGGTGGGATTCGGGAACTTCGCGATTACTTGCGCCTGTTATCCAAGGAAGAAGGCATTGCTGTATTTGTATCCAGCCATTTGCTCTCTGAGATGGAGCTCATGTGCGACCGGGTCGCGATTATTCAAAACGGCAAGCTGATCGATGTTAGAACGATTCGCGGTGAACATGCAGTCAAAGTAAACAACCGTGTTGTTATTGAGGTTGACCGTACACAAAGCGCACTTGATGTATTGCTTGCTGCAGGAATTTCGGGTGTGCTTGACGGCGAGAGCTCGATAGCTGTTGAGGCAGATAAAGAGAAAACAGCAGATATAAATGTATCGCTTGTAGCAGCCGGCATTAAAGTATACGGAATTCGCGCACAAGTAAAAACACTGGAAGATCAATTTTTGGAAGTGACAGGAGGGGAACGAATTGGGTAATTTTTTGCCGCTGATTCAAAATGAAAATATGAAAATTTACCGTCGTCCTCGCACATGGGTAATGTCCGGAATATTACTTGTGCTTGTACTAGCCATATCGATCATGTGGTTGATCTTTGGCGGCCGGGATGCATCGATGTGGGATGTTGCATTTTTGGAATCGTCGATTTTGTTCTTACTCGTGACGATCTTTACAGTAGTGATTGCTGCGGGTGGAGTTGCAGAAGAGTTTACTAGCGGAACGATTAAGCTGCTGCTTATTCGGCCATGGTCGCGCTCCAAAATTTTGTTGTCCAAATATATATCGATTATGCTGTTTGCCATTTTGCTCGCGATTTTGTTGTTTGGAAGCACGATTCTCATTAACTGGATTTGTTTTGGCATAAATGCGGATCCTGCTATCAAGCCAGGCTTCATGGGGATCGATCAGGCAAGTCCTGTTTCTTATATGCTGAAGTATTACGGCTTGACGCTAATTTCGCTTGTTGTAACGGTTACGCTGGCTTTTATGCTCTCGACTGTGTTTCGCAGCAGCGGACTTGCTATTGGTATGGCGCTCTTTCTATTGTTAGGCGTTAATAGCTTTATCGGTTTGATTGCCATGCTCAAATATGAATGGATTGATTATTTGCTATTTATTCATTTGAATCTTACACAATATTTGGACAATAATCCAATGCGTGAAGGGATGACGCTAGGTTTTTCGCTTGGTGTGCTAGCTGTTTATTATGTAATTTTCATCGCATTGACTTGGTACGTATTCAGCAAACGGGATGTTGCTTCGTAGCTCTTCAACCGTATTAATAAAGCCGAATGGGCTGCTGCTTCTATGGAAGGTGGACAGCTGCCCATTCGGCTTTTTTTTATGTCGATTACCTTAGACGGCTTGTCGTGTTTTATCTTTTGCATCTTTGATTCCGGAATCTTTTGCTTGCTGATTAGTTTTGTCGTGTTCTGTAAGCAAACGCTGCCTGCTGTCAACTGAGAGCTCCATATGGCACATCCCGTTAAGTTGACCACCTTCTTGAATGATAATGGAGCTCGCGGAAACCGATCCTGTTAATTGCCCGGAAGAGGTAATGATGAGACGACCGGACATGGATGTATCTCCGAAAATTTTGCCGGCTACGGTAAGATCGCGTGCCGAAATCGTTGATCGTGCAATGCCGGATTCCCCAATAATAACATCAGCTTTGCAGACAATGTCACCACGATGCTCCCCTTCTATACGCAGATTTGCCTCGCAGTTCAGTTTCCCCTCACTTAGCGTACCTTGGCCAATCAAAGTATCCGATGGCGAAAGACGCTTATTATCTTTAAACATGCAGATCAATCCTCCTTTGGAAATAGAAGCTTGGTTCGTTCGAAGCGTTCTAATGCTATTTATTCTTAAAGGCCGTAAAACATACCAACGATGATACGAAAAAAAGACTGCCTGCTAGGCGCGAGTGGCGCCAGCGGGCAGTCAAAGCAGTTGCTATAATAGTAGGTTATTGATTCGCGGCTAGCTCGATGCCGGCGATGGCCTTTTCCATTGCCGGTGTAAGGGCGAAGGAACGCCCCTGAAGCTGTTCTGCCGGTAAAGTGGCAAGCTGCTCTATCCTTCTGTTGACCTCGGCCGACAGTGCTTCAACGCGCTCTGCATAGCTTTTCGCATCAGCCTCGTTTTGTTCTTTAAGGGCCTTACTGTTAGCCTCAGCATACGAAGTTACCGCAGCTTCATAAAGGTTAATGTCCCAAGGGAACTTGCTGACTCCTTCGTCTATGACGGCAAGAGATTCTTTGAATTGACCCTTTTGCTGGAGAAGACGGAATTCCGAAATCAGAAGGCCTCGGTTATAGGGATCCGTTTTACGCGCTTGCTGTGCCGTGCTAAGGGCTTGCTCAAGGAAGCTGGCATCGTTCGTTTGTTTATAGGCCTGCTCCAGCCAATCGGCCTTTGTTAATGTGAAAGAAGAGTTTTTAGGTGAACGATCAATAGCCTCATTCAATAATGGGAGCAGTCCTTCCAAAGGTGTTTGCCCCTGAACGGCCAGCTCATACGTTTTCTTGTATTTCTGAACGCCGCTATTCTCCCGGACTGTAACGACGAGCAGGACCAAGGACAACACAACAAGGACTGCCGGGTAAGTGATTTTTAACCAACTGCTTCCCGTAGTCCGTTGAAGGATAAGTTTGCTGGCGTATGGGGCAAGCATACATCCAAGGGATATAAATACGATTGCGCTGATGTAAAGGTAGCTCATGTCAAAATCTATGGCACTGTGCAGCAAAAGGGCTAAAGAGAAAATAAAAAAGATAAAATGGCTTCCTCTTAGCTCAGGATGACGGAAATAAGAACGGATGTATAAGCCATAGGCCAGAACAAGCACAGCAATTAAAGCAATAAGGCCAATCCAGCCAGTCTCAACCAAAATTTGAACTATAAAGCTGTGTGATTGCCTGCTCCAATAAGGATTGTTCTGATACTGCTCGTACATGGCCTGCCAAGCGCCGCCACCGCCTCCAAGCAGTGGATAATCCTCGGCTACATGAAGCCCATCCTTATAGAAGGTTAGACGTTCCAGGACGCTGTGCTGCTGAAAATTAATATTTTCGAAGCGTACCGCAATTTTATCAGGCAGCAAGCCGCGAATCGCGCTGCTGCCGAGCAGGCTGGCAGCTGCCGCTGCCGCTAGGATGATGGCGACAACAGGCACCATAGCGAATGACCATTTGCGCGCGGATAGTTTCTCTAGTTTCTTTTCCATTAGAGCATCTAGCTTGGCATGGTAGAGAAGGATCAGTCCAGTAGTAACGATCATTCCGAGCAGCAGGAATCCCCAGCCCTGCATGGGAAGCGAGCTAAACAAAGAGAGGGTTTGCTGCGCCTTCGTTTCAGTCGGCTGTACAATCGCTGAAATTTTATCGACAATTGCCGTAAGCTTTCCTAATAGAGCCATTGAAATACCAACAGATAGAATCATAAAGAGGAGATAGGTTATTTGTTTGGATAATCGCAAGAACGGGAGTAGAGCTAACACGACAACTGGCACAATGACAATTGCACCGCGTGAATAGGTAAGCATAAATGAAATCCAAATCGGTACGAGCATGGCTGCATGCACGATTCTTGCTGACGGTCGTACACAATGAACCGCATAATATAAGCTGACTAAAAATAATGCAACTAAAAAGCCTCCATAGGCGTTTGAATATTGAAAGACTGATGCAAGGCGGAAACCATCGTGTGCAGGCCATAGCGCATCTTTGTAATACATTTGACCGAATAAATTAAGCAGGCCGAAAAGAACAATTAAATAGGAGGAAAGCATAAGCGCATATTCAATGGTTTTACGAGCGTGCTTAGATTCTGCTAAATAAAGACTGCTTATAAAGAGCGAGGCCAGCAGAAAAAACACAAGAAACATAAACTTTCCGTAATAGCTCGAAACCGCTTGAAAAGAAGAGATCCAATAGATGAACGGAAGCAGCATGACGGCAATCGACAAAATTCCGCGATAGCTGCTCTGCTGCGAGTCTTTGTAGATGTAGCCGGCAGTTGCAATCAACAGAAACAATCCAAAGATGATAGCCCCGTATATTGGACTGTCAAAGCTGAACTCATAGCCATTGAACAATCCTCTCTGATATGGGAAAATAACCAGAAATAGGGCAATTCCAATCGTGCCAATCCACCTAAACAGCGTTAATCCCTCCGCTGGTTCCGGTGCATTGCTTGAATATTTAGTGTGTGCGCTCATTCGTACGTACTCCTCATCCATAGTTATGTATATCTGAAACTGTTGCTCCTTCTAGTATTTTAGCAAAAGGGGGAGTGGATTACTATATAAGAGAGGTTATAATTGTATGTAGTTTACAAATTTGTTTGAAATGCGGATTTGTCGAAAAAGCATACATTCCGCAAAATTTCAACAATTTGTTCGGTTTGGAAAAGAGAATAAGGTATGAATATGGGTGGAACTTTGGTAAGATAACAAGGGTGGAAAGACTCTTTCTATATGCAAATATTAGACTGTTATATAGAAAATGCTTATATATTTTCTCTTCTAGAAATGTCGGATTTTATCCTTTATTATCGACGTGATACAACGAATCAAGAAGTGGATGTCACTTTCTCTATGCGCTTGGTGTATAATTAATTGGAAATATTAGTAGAGAGATACAATTGTGAAGTTTGGTTGTAAATATTTTAATCCTTAAGGGTTTGAACAAATATCCGTAAGAATGGACTAATTCCACATGGTACAATGCTCAATTGTGATTCCGAACTATAACGGACGGAAATTTCTTGAACGCTGTTTATTATCTCTGTATAGGCAAAAGGGAATTTCATTCGAGGTAATTCTCGTCGATAATGCGTCGACGGATCAAAGTCTCGATTATATCCGGTCTGATTTTCCAAAAGTCGAAATTATCGAACTGGAAAGAAATTATGGCTTTAGTAAAGCTGTAAACGAAGGCATATCCGTCTCAAACGGTGAATTTGTTGTTCTTCTTAATAATGATACGGAAGTGGAGAGTAATTGGTTAGTATCCCTGTATCATCAAATTAACCAAAGCGAATCGATTTTCTCTGTGTCGAGTAAAATGATCAGATTTGATGAACGAAATATCATCGATGACGCAGGAGATGAATTGACAGTTCTCGGATGGGCTTTCAAGCGAGGTGACGGCGAACAGGTTTCGGATTTTCGCGCTAGTGGGCAAATTTTTAGTTCATGTGCAGGGGCTGCAATCTACCGGAAATGGATTTTTGATAAGATTGGTGTATTTGATGAAGATTTTTTTGCTTACCTTGAAGATGTAGATATTGGATATAGAGCTCAATTGTATGGATACCATAACGAGTATTGTCCTGATGCAATTGTGTATCATGTTGGAAGTGGTACTTCCGGTTCTAAATATAACGAGTTTAAAATAAAGCTGTCCGCAAGAAATAACGTTTATATATTTTATAAAAATATGCCCTATATTCAGCTTTTATTGAATTTACCAATGCTATTAATTGGATTTTCAGTAAAGTATGTTTTTTTTCTAAGAAGAGGGTGGGGTAGCATCTATCTAAGAGGACTTCAAGAAGCAATAATTCATCTAAGTCATGTACAACGACAGCGTTTTCAGTATAATCATGCTTTTTTTTATTTGAGAATTCAAGAGAAACTAATTGCGTCGACCGTGAGATATATAAGGAACAGAATAATGCGTAAAAGGCAGAACTAACTACATTTAATAGGAAAGTGTGAAGCACGGCATGAAGATAATACGAGAAATATATGGGTATAGAGAATTGTTATTCGAGTTGGTGAAAAGAGACCTGAAAATAAAATATAGAAGGTCTTCTCTAGGGATCATATGGAGTGTGCTAAACCCATTGCTCTTTATGGTGATCACAACAATTATTTTTTCTACTATGTTTAAGAACCAAATTGAAAACTTTCCGATTTATTTTCTAAGCGGTCAGGTGATGTATGCTTTCTTCGCAGAATCGACTGGTTTAGCCCAAATGGGACTGATTCAAAATGGATCATTAATTAAAAAAGTATATACGCCCAAATATATCTTTCCCTTATCCAAAATTTGTTTCTCATTGGTAAATACATCGTTTTCCTTAATAGCTGTTCTTATTATTATTATCATAATGGGGTATGATTTACCGTTGACATCGACCCTGTTTTTTATCCCTGTTATTTTAATATTCCTATTCTCAATCGGTATTGGACTCCTGCTGTCCACATTAACCGTTTTTTATAGGGATATTTTACACATTTATGGTGTCTTTTTAAGCTTGCTATCATTTTTTTCTGCAACATTCTATCCGATTGAGATTATTCCTGCAACATTTAGAGGCATGGTAGAATATAACCCGGTGTATGTATTTATTAACTATTTTAGGGTGTTGGTTCTCTATGGACAGCTTCCTGACTTTAAACTAAACGCACTAGCTATAACATACACTGTATTATCTTTACTCATAGGTTATAAAGTTTATAAGAAGAATGAAAATAAAATCGTTTTATTTATATGAGGTATAATAAATGGAAAATATAGTGATAAAATTAGAAAATGTATCTGTCACCTTCGATTTACACAAAGAAAATATAAGTGGATTCAAAGAATACATAATAAAAAAAATTAAAAGACAATTAGTCACTGAAAAATTTAATGCACTAGATCATGTCTCTTTATCCATATTAAAGGGAGAAGTTATTGGTATATTAGGATTTAATGGCGCCGGTAAAAGTACTTTGCTAAAAACGATAGCGGGGGTGTTGACTCCAACTAAAGGAAATGTAGAGACTTATGGTAAGGTTGCTCCGTTAATCGAGTTAGGTGCCGGATTCGATATGGAACTGACTGCAAGAGAAAATATATATTTGAATGGTGCAATTTTGGGGTATTCTAGAAAATTTATTGAGAGTAAGTTTAACGATATTGTTGATTTTGCAGAAATTCATGATTTTCTAGATGTGCCTCTAAAAAATTATTCATCTGGAATGGTTGCACGTATCGGGTTCAGTATTGCAACAGTAGTGAAGCCCGATATTTTAATTTTAGATGAGATATTATCAGTGGGTGATTACAAATTCCAGCAAAAATGTGAAGAGAGAATTAGAACAATGATTACCGATGATACTACCGTTATCATGGTTTCACATTCTATTGAACAAATTAGAAGCATGTGCAAAAAAGCATTTTTGCTCAACCGAGGAAAGCTTATTAGCTCAGGTGACGTTGAAGAGATATGCAACCAATATATGAACATCAATTCTCATGGCAATGAGGATATAAAAGAGCAGGTCTGAGGGGAAGCTTTTCTGATGGAGTTAGATATCATTATAGTAACTTATAACTCGGAATCTTGGGTTGAGAAATGTGTTGACAGTATATCACGATGCCGTTTTCCGAAAGAAAAATTAAACCTCATTTTTGTTGATAATGCGTCTTCGGATTCAACGATATCTAAGATTGAACAAGAAATTGTTAATTACGAATCTAGCTTTGGAAGCATCCAACTGGTTCAAAATAAAAAAAATGTCGGCTTTGGTAGAGCCAATAATATAGGGGTAAAAAAAGGTAAATCAGACTATATTTTTTTCCTGAATATCGATACGGAATTATTGGAAGATTCGATTCTAAATGCTTCGATCGTTATTGAACAAAGTGACAAAAATATTGCCGCATGGGAGTTTAGACAATTCCCTTATGAACACCCAAAGAATTATGATCCTGTTACCTTATCGATAAGTTGGATTAGTGGAGCAGCTTTTATCATAAGAAGAGCTGTCTTTGCAGAAGTAAATGGCTTTGACAAGGCCATCTTCATGTATGCGGAAGATGTTGATTTGAGCTGGAGAATTCGATCTAAAGGCTATAACTTGATATATATGCCACAGTGTATCGTTTATCATTATTCCTACAAAGAAGCAAATGAAATCAAACCTAACCAATTCACCCATAGTTTGATGAATAACTTGAATTTAAAAGTTAGGTATGGTTCACTACGCCATGTTGTCATATGGCACATGAAGTTCTCTTACATGGTTCTTCAGGGTAATCCTAATCACGGACTTCGGAGAAATCTTGTATCTGCATACATCCGGAATTTGTCTATGACCCCTTTTTTTTATAGTCGCTCATTAAAAAAACTCAAACCAACCTTCGTTGGTTGGGATTACGAGGAGGAAAGGACAGGCGGATTTTATAATAATTTCGTACAACACGATTATAAACCGCTTGTGTCTATTTTGATTCGTTCGATAGGTAGAACGAAGATATTGAAAGAAGCACTGACGAGTGTAAGGAATCAAACGTACAAAAACATTGAAGTAATTGTTGTTGAAGATGGAGGCAATGAGTCAGAGAAATTAATTAAAGAAGATTTCCATGATCTGAATATTGTGTTCTTCAGTACAAAGGATAAAGTAGGACGTTCTAGAGCTGCGAATATCGCTTTAGATATGGCGAACGGGGAATTTCTTAACTTTTTAGATGATGATGATTTATTATTCCCAGATCACGTAGAAGTGTTAGTTAATGAGTTGTCTCG
Source organism: Paenibacillus luteus (assembly GCF_006542765.1). Taxonomy (GTDB): domain Bacteria; phylum Bacillota; class Bacilli; order Paenibacillales; family Paenibacillaceae; genus Pristimantibacillus; species Pristimantibacillus luteus. The sequence goes on along the minus strand of NZ_SKCD01000012.1, from coordinate 58,329 downwards.
TCATCCTATTTCTGTTATATATTCTGTTGCTTTCGAGGTTCCTACGGAGTACTTAGCAGATGAATCTACCCTAAACCATGAATACAAAGTGGTGTTTAATAGTAAGTTCAATAGGTTGAAGTTGTTTTACCAAAATTATTTACCCATACAATGTGTGATGTTTAAGAAAGATTTAGTACGAGACAAGATCTACTTTGATGAGAATATGGATGCGTTAGAGGATTGGGATTTTTGGATGAGGCTATCACTCGATAACGACTTCTTGTTGGTAGACAAAACCACCTCATTGTACCGAGTTCCATATCATAAAACACAAGTCGAAAATCGTCAGAAAGTTCTAGACAACGCAATAGCCTATGTAAGAGAAAAACAAAAAAACTATTTTTCTAATATGAACGGATATGATGTTTCGATGAATATCATGGATTTGATTGAGCATAGCCAAACAAGCTCCTTGAAAAATAAACATAAAATACTCTATTCGCTTTACAAAATCCTATTAAAAATGATAAAAACTCTAAAAAAAATTTAAGGAGAAATTTTAATGAAAACTTGTCTAATCACAGGCGGAGCAGGATTCATTGGCTGCGAAGTATCGAAATTGATTGAGAATACATTTGATAATATCATCGTTATTGATAGTTTGCATCCCCAGATTCATAAATCTGGAAAAAGGCCGGCTCAATTGTCCTCAAAAGTACACTTATATGTCTCAGATGTTACGGACCCTATCATATGGGATGAGATTCTTTCTAAATGGAAGCCGGATTTGATATTACATTTGGCGGCCGAAACAGGAACTGGACAATCTTTAATAGAAAGCAGTCGTCACGCCAATGTGAATGTAGTGGGAACTACGCAAATGTTAGATGCATTGGTCAGAAATGATGCGATTCCTAACAAAATAGTACTTTCCAGCAGTAGAGCGGTCTATGGTGAGGGGAAATGGTTGAATGCTGAAGGGATGGCATTCTTTCCTGGACAGAGAAGCAATGAACAATTGGTAAATGGGGAATGGGATTTTGAAAATTCAACTTTTTTGCCAATGAATACAAATAACACTGTTCCTATGCCGACGAGCATTTACGGTTCGACAAAGCTTACACAGGAACATATTATCTCATGCTGGTGCAAATCTTTTGACGTTAGCTACACCATACTTCGTCTCCAAAACGTATATGGTCCAGGGCAATCATTGATTAACTCATACACAGGTATTGTTTCTCTTTTTGTGAGAATAGCCAAACAGAATCAAAGCATTCCTTTGTATGAGGATGGCATGATGTTGAGAGATTTTGTTTTCATTTCGGATGTAGCCCAAGCTATTCATGAAGTTATGTTGAGTGAAAACGCTAATGGAAAAGTTTTTGATATTGGAAGTGGTTATGGTGCAACGATTAAAGAGGTCGCTCAGTTGGTAGCGGCGCGATATGAAGCACCGAATCCGGAAGTATGCGGAAAATATCGCAACGGTGACATTAGACACGCACAAGCCGACATTTCCAATACGTTGGCTAGCTTAAATTGGAGCCCGAAAGTTTCCTTAAATGAGGGAATGAACTTGTTGTGTGATTGGATTGATGGTCAATTGGGGGAATAAAATATGTTACCATTATTAGGGAGAATTAAATATGTTGCATAAAAAATGTCTACAAATTCAATCCGTTTTATATAACAATGAAGCTCCGCGTATTATTCGATCGATTAAAAGCATTGTTAGGGCGGCAGACTTTGCTATTAATAAGCAAATTTTTACGGAAATTACGGTATATTATGGGGATGGTTCTCAAGAACCCGTGTTTACGGATCAAGAGCTCAAAGACTTAAATTCTGAGTTTGGAGAGTACATACAAATCAAATACGATTATTTTGAATCAAATTTAGGTTCAGCAAGAGGACATAACCGATTAGCTAATCATTCTGATTCTGATTTTATTATGATTATTAATCCGGATATTATATTGGCTCCTGATACGCTTCTTCAATTAGCTGAGCCGTATGCTAACCCCAAACAAAAGGTGGGGGTAGTGGAAGCAAGGCAATTACCTGTAGAACATCCTAAATCTTACAATACTAGAACCGGAGAGACGAGTTGGGCTTCAACAGCCTGTGTTCTTATCCCAAGGCTTGTTTTTGAAGAAGTAAATGGATTTGATGCGGACACATTCTTTCTGTATTGTGATGATGTTGATTTTTCGTGGATGGCTCGACTTAAAGGATATCGAATTATCTTCCAACCATCTGCTGTTGCCTTTCATGACAAAATCTTGTCTAAAAATGCAGCTTGGCAAACAAGTGATGCGGAGGATTATTATTCCGCAGAAGCAGGGCTATTAATGGCTTATAAATGGTCTAGAAACGATATTCTGGAGAATATCTTGACCTATTTCGAAAATTCAGATGTCAGTTATTATAAGAAAGCAGCTGAAGAGTTTAAGAGAAGAAAAAGAGACGGTAAATTACCAGAACAAGTTGATTCCAATCATCGGATTGGAGAGTTCATCAATAATAATTACGGCAAAATGAGGTTTTCACTATGAAAAATAAAAGCATCGATGAATATCCTTATAAATTTGAATATGCGCAAGACAATGTTTATGGTCACACGGTGAGCTTACTGGGTCAATTTGACCTTCCTAAACAAGGAATCCATCTCGATATTGGTTGCGGTTGGGGATCAATGAGTGAAAAATTGATGGAAAACCATCCAATACACTACATTGGCATCGATGCGGATCCAGATGCTGTTAATCATCTTGTTTTGGAGGGTAAAGAAGCTCACACTTATAAATTATCAAGTCTGAAAGACAATATTGAATTTATCGATAAGATTCTTAACGGACGTGCTATTTCATCGATTTCCATACTTGATGTGATGGAGCATGTATTAAATTTTGAGGATTTGCTACAGACAGTCTCTGTGCTTTCCAAACAGCATAATGCTCCTGTTGTTATAAGTGTCCCGAATTTTGCTCATGATGATATTGTTTTTAAATTGTTATGTAATAAATTCGATGAAACTAACACTGGACTATTGGATGAAACCCACATCAACATCTTTACCCAAGAAAAATTATTGGAAGTCTGCAAAAAACATGGGTTGCATCAAATTAGCAAAAAAGATGTTGTGATGGAAAAAAGTGATCAGTACTTCCCAAAAGAACTATTAACGCTTACTGAAAATTCATCTTTGCGTCAATTACTGTTAGGATTAAGAAAAAATATGGGTGCTGATGGGAAAGTCAATCAGCTCGTTCGAATGTTCATCGCAAGCCATCCTACACAAATACCTGTCAATCGACAACTAGCAAGACCATTTTTATCTATTGTGACCAGAACCGTTGGGGATAGACCGGAAGAATTGAAAGAAGTTTTGCTTTGTTTGACTGGACAAGAATGTACGGATTTCGAAGTACTTGTTGTTGGACACAACTTGACTGTGGAGAAACAATTATTAGTTGAAAGTATAATTAATGCTACACCTGAGTGGATTCGATCAAAAATCCGATTGATAAGAGTAAATGGAGGCAACCGATCTACACCATTGAATGCGGGATTTGAAAATGCCGAAGGACAGTATATGGCAATACTTGACGATGATGATATCGTGTTCAGTAACTGGGTAGAAGAATTTAAGAGTCTTTCTAATAATCACTACGGAAAGATATTAAAATCTGTTTCGGTGAGACAAGAATATGAACCTGTAAAAACTTCTTTTAGTCAGAAAACTTCTATTGCGGTTTCTGGGTTTCTAAATGATTATCCTGCAGATTTTGATTTTATTACCATGCTACATCATAACGAGTGTCCAGGATTATGTTTAGCATTTCCAAGGTCGATCTATCATGATTTTGGTTTAAGGTTTGATGAAACGATCAATACAATCGAAGATTGGGATTTCATTGTTCGTGCGGCATTTATTTGCGGTGTTGCTAGTACTCCAACTATCACGAACATCTACAGATGGTGGCTTAAGGGAGAAAGTTCACAATCACTTCATAATAACGAAGAATGGGAAGAAAATTATAGATACGTCCAGAATAAATTTAATTCTCAGTATTTAATCATGCCACCAGGGAATGCAAAACGAATTTCTTCTTTGATTAATATGCAATTAGAAAACCGTGATTCCAATAATGGTTATCCAATCAATGATGAACTGATCCGGAAAAGGGAAATCGCGCATCTTATACTTGTTTCAAACTCATGGAACATTACAAAGCCACTACGGTTAGTTAAAAGAATACTTGGTAAAAAGACCTGCGTCCCTGAAATTTTCACTGCTTCTGAATTAGAGTTAGATGAATTTATTTCAAATTCTCAAAATTCGAAGAGTTGGAAAATAACCCGAGTGTTTAGAAAAAAGTAAAGGGAAGTTGATATGAAGAACAATTGGAAAAGTATTGGTGATTGTTTCAATAGTCGTGAAAATAATTTTGATTTAATAAGGCTATTTGCAGCAATTTTGGTTGTTTTTTCACACTCTTACCCTTTAACATTGGGTTCAAATGCTTCGGAACCATTTATTAAATTAACTAATGGACAAGAGACATTTGGGGGATTAGGTGTAAGTATCTTTTTTATCATAAGTGGTTTTCTGATTACTTATAGTTTTGAGCGTTGTGCTAATGTGTATGAATATTTCAGAAATAGGATTCTTCGTATATATCCAGCATTAATCGTACTTATTCTTTTTACCGTTTTTATTTTGGGTCCTATCTTAACAACTATTGGTGGAAAAGCATATTTCTCTAATCCTGCGACATTGCGATATTTAGAATCGTTTATGCTTGTTAATATGCAATATAGTTTGCCGGCAGTTTTTGAAAACAATCCATATCCTAATGCGGTCAACGGTTCTCTTTGGACGTTATGGTACGAATTTTTCTTCTATATTGTTGTAGCGGTACTTGGATCATTAAAGATGCTGAAGAAAGTTGTTATTGTTCCTTTATTTTTATTGGTGTTGTTCGTAGCGTATAAAATAGATTCTACAGTCGCAGTCTTTCAATACTTTGAGCTTTTCAAGTATTTTAGTATGGGAATGATTGTTTACTTATTTAGAGATGACATTAAACTTAATCGATATGCTGCTTTACTCTCTGGGATTGCATTAACTTTGCTTGCGTGGTCTGGCTATTATAAATTAGGATTTATATTGTGTGGAACGTACATTATCTTTTATTTAGGATTTGGCGTAAAAAAAGTGATTAAAAAGTTTCAAGAAAAAGGCGACTTCTCTTACGGGATGTATATCTATGCGTTTCCTATACAACAAATCGTTTCTTTGTTATTGATAGACCATATAACTCCTTTTTATAATTTTGTTATAGCTACGCCGATAACTCTTGCTATCTCTATTTTCTCATGGTACCAAATCGAAAAGAAAAGTTTGCAATTAAAGAAAAAAAAACTATCAGTGTAATGGAATATTAAACGACTATTACTAAAACTGTTTAGAAAAACGAATATTGTTTTGGTAAACAGGGATTAGGTAGTGGTATTGGAGATCGTTAAATATAGTCTTTTATATTACTGTGAATTTAGGAGGGTTTTCATGAAATATTTGATCAGCCTCCTAATCCATTGTATTAGGAACATAGTTGAGTTTGTGAGAACACATGGGCATTAGGAACGACTAGATCGATCTCTTAAGGTATTTATGCGCTACCTTTCTCGAAGTCAGCTATAACATTCATAATGAAACAATAGGAGCCATTGTGAACTAGCAGCTTAAATCTTCATTAAACTGATCTGGATTGAAACAAAGAAGTCTAGGAGATGGAACAACGGTATGAGTCCGTTAAGTTCTGAACCGGTTTGTTGAATGAGTACAAAAACTATGGTGCTCTAGATATTCTCACCACAATTTCAGATAACTTTACGGACTTCTCCTTACTTATCCGTTGACTAAAAATCAGTAGTGCATCATTCATTTATATGTCCACCGCTGAAGAGGCTTATTTAGATTAATTTAAGAAATTATGGGTTAAGAAACATCCCTAATCATGCGTTCTTTGATCAAATACGGGGATAAGTTAGCCGCTTCTTTTTTGTTGTCCTCCAGAAATACGCAAGACTATCTGCCCACGAATATAATTGAAAGTTACCACAGTGAGTTGTGCAAAGAGACAATGAAGAAAGTATGTTCATAGTGACGACGTACTGTTCGAAGTACTTTATTATTCATAATGGAAGTCCTACGCACATGGAAGGTGACGCTCAAAACCATAGAGAAGGTTACTATAACTATCTGTATTGAAAACCGGGAGCTAACTTGACGAGTTAACATATTTTAATAAATTACGTAAAAATATTGACAGACTCAATACCGTAGAGTAACCGTGACTATATTTATTTCTGTGTTTTATTAAACTTGCTTGTACGATACTACATTTGTTAGTTTTGATAGGAGTTTTGAAAAATGGAAACTTATCAAGAGGAGTATAAAACTAATAATAGATATGAATGGGTAGATGTATGTAGAGGCTTGGCAATATTAGCCATATTCATTGGACATATTGCTCCAGGGGATAATGTAACCACTTTTGTTTTTCGTTATCACGTTCCTTTGTTTTTCTTTCTATCTGGTTTGTTTTTTTCAAAGAAAAAAGATTTGTCAGTTAAAAATTACATCATTAACTGTGTAAAGACTATTCTAATACCATATGCTTTCTTTTGTCTTTTTAACATTGTATATTTTATAGTTACAACAGGAAGTGACTTAGGATTAGTAAAAACATTTATAATTCAATCATTATGGGGTATTCGTAATCAAATAGGTTTTGCCGGTCAATTATGGTTCTTTACGTGTTTATTAACAATACAATTATTGTATTACTTTTTGAATAAATTGATTAGAAAAAAAATATTAATATTTATAATCTCTTTTGCATCAGCCTTAGTAAGTTCTATTATACTAAAAGCTCCAAATGATCCAACTATGTTTTTTAACATAGATAGCGCTGTTTACTATATTTTTTTCTTTTGTTTAGGGGATATTATATTTGCAAGAATCAAGGATTTCTCTTTTACGGAAATTAACAGATTATCTAAAGTGTTTTTTTCAGTGTCTGTTAGTTTGGTTTTAGCTTGTAGTTTTTTTATTTATTCAAGACCTAACGATATCGATAGGGTGATGCTTCAATTCTCGAATGATATAGGTGGTAGTTTCTTTAATTCGTATTTAATCCAGATATTAATTCTATTGATTACAATTCTCTTAATAGTTTTCAATCTTATTATTGCCTATGCTTTAAAAAAATCTTATTATCTATCATATATTGGGAAGAACACTCTGATACTTTGTGGGTTTGAAAGTATCGCAATGTCGATTGCAACAGCACTGCTTGCATTTTTTGATGTTTCTGTTAAATCTAATATAGTGTTATTTAAAGTGTTTTTAATGGTTCTTAAAGTTGAAATAACAAAAAGATTATTCTTTTCATTAATTAATAATAAAATCCCTTGGGTGATAGGCAGATATATATATCCAACAGCCAAAAGAAATTCGAAGTTTGTTAAACCTATTGGATAAATTTCTTAACTATAACAATAGAAAATTAGAGAGATTGATAGAGTAAAGGAGCTAGCGAATAAGAATTCGAATAATAACAACGGGAGAATTCAGTACCACTTCATTAGTGAGCACGATAAACAAAAAATATTCGTTCACGAGATTGTCAAAGTGGGTTTAAATTAACTTCTCGATATGATCTAGTTTGATATAAGGTAAGCTGTACTAGCAAGTGTATTACGGTTGAATAAATAGTAAGAATTCAGTGTTACTTATATTAGAATTATATTTATATAATTATAGTATAGTACCCTAAAAGGAGACTTTCTCATGAAAGGCATAATTCTAGCAGGAGGAACTGGCTCGCGCTTATTCCCCCTCACCAAAGTAACTAATAAGCACTTATTGCCAGTAGGCAAGTATCCAATGATTTTCCACTCTATTGCCAAGCTTAAAGAAGCTGATATTGTCGATATCCTCATCGTTACCGGTAAAGAACATATGGGGGATGTAGTAAATTTACTTGGAAGTGGTTATGAATTTGGCGTTTCTTTTACATATAAAGTTCAGGACGAAGCTGGAGGTATTGCGCAAGCTCTTGGATTAGCTGAAAACTTTGTGAATGATGATCAGATGGTCGTTATTTTAGGTGATAACGTATTTGATGATAGTATTGTTCCGTTCGTAAGCAACTTTAAAGAGCAGAATAAGGGAGCAAAAATTCTTATTCAAGAGGTTCATGATCCGCAGCGCTATGGGGTTCCACAATTGGATAGAGATAAGATCGTTTCTATTGAAGAGAAACCTAAACAACCAAAGAGCAACTATGCGGTTACAGGCATATATATGTATGATAGTAATGTTTTTGAAATTATCAAAACTCTCAAACCATCAGGTCGCGGAGAGCTTGAAATTACGGATGTTAATAATGTTTATATTGAAGCAAGCGAGCTAAGTTATGATATTCTCCACGGATGGTGGACTGATGCAGGTACCCACGCTTCATTGACGAAAGCAAATGAGCTTGCAAAAGATCTTACATTTGGCGAAGAGTTTGGAAAGTTAAAATTATAAAAGAATAGGTGACCTATGAAAATAATTAATTCTAGTCTACCAGGTGTTAAAGTCATAGAGCCGGCCGTATTCGGCGATCATCGGGGTTTCTTTATGGAAAGCTATAATGAAGAAGTTGCAAATGCCAATGGGATATCTCATGCTTTTATCCAAGACAATCACTCCTTATCCGTAGAAGCCGGTGTGCTCAGAGGCATGCATTATCAACTATCACCGAAAGCTCAAACGAAGCTAGTACGGGTAACGGCCGGTGCCATTTATGATGTTGTCATCGACATTCGCAAAGGGTCACCAACTTTTGGGCAATGGCAGGGGTTTATTTTAAGTGCGGCCAATAAGAGACAGCTTTTGGTTCCTCAAGGTTTTGCACATGGTTTTTGCACATTAGTTCCAAATTGTGAGGTGCAATACAAGGTAGATGCCCTCTACTCTCCAGAACACGACCGAGGCATTGCCTGGAACGATCCGGCCCTTGCGATTGACTGGCCGACATCGAATCCGATCCTTTCGGATAAAGATGCCAAACATCCAGTGCTGGCTGATGCGGAAATTAACTTTGTATATGAAGGGTGAGTTAGACTCGTGAAATTACTTGTTACCGGCGGTGCCGGCTTTATCGGGAGCAATTTCGTATTATATATGATTGAGAACTACCCCACTTATGAAATTATCAATGTGGATGCATTGACCTATGCGGGCAATTTAGAAAATTTGCGTTCAATCGAGCAGCATTCGGGCTATAGCTTCGTGAAAGCGGACATTGCCAATCGGTCTGAGCTTGAACCTCTCTTCCAGCAAGGCGTGGATGCGGTCATTAACTTCGCCGCTGAGTCGCATGTGGATCGCAGCATTTTGCATCCGGAAATTTTCGTGCAAACGAATGTTTTGGGGACGCAGACTCTGCTGGACCTGACGAAGCAATATAACGTTGCCAAGTTTGTTCAAGTGTCTACAGACGAGGTTTACGGTACACTGGGCGATACAGGGCTGTTCACGGAGGATACGCCGATTGCACCAAATAGTCCATATTCAGCCAGTAAGGCAGGCGCGGATTTGCTTGTCCGCGCGTACCACGAGACTTTTGGACTTCATGTCAACATTACTCGCTGCTCGAACAACTATGGTCCTTATCAGTTCCCTGAGAAGCTGATCCCTTTGATGATCCAGAATGCGCTTCAGGATAAGCCGCTTCCTGTGTATGGCGACGGTCTTAATGTGCGGGACTGGCTGTATGTAGAGGATCATTGCAGTGCGATTGATTTGGTGCTGCATAAAGGCCGCGCTGGTGAGGTATATAATGTTGGCGGACGGAATGAACGGAATAACTTGCAAGTGGTTCGGACCATTCTTGCGGAGCTAGGCAAGCCAGAATCGTTGATCTCTTACGTCAAAGATCGTCTGGGTCATGACCGACGTTATGCGATTGATGCCGATAAAATCCGGAATGAGCTTGGCTGGCAGCCAAAGTTTAATTATGAGGATGGCATCAAGGAAACGATTCGCTGGTATCTCAGCAATGCCGAGTGGATGGCGCAGGTAGCATCCGGTACCTACCAGCAATATTACGAAACGCAATACAAGGATCGCCTGGAGGCGAACGAATCCGATGTCTAAAATAAAAATTGTCATCACAGGCGCTAACGGGCAGCTTGGCCGTGAATTGGCAGAATGGAAGGCGGAAACGGCTGAGATCATTGGTTTTGGCCGTAATGAGCTGGATATTACAAGCTTGCCGGCATGCCGGAATATATTTGCCATTCACCAGCCTGATGTTGTAATTCATTGTGCTGCTTATACCGCTGTAGATAAAGCCGAGTCCGAGCCGGACGAAGCTTTTCGCGTGAATGCGGCGGCTACCCGAAATGTGGCGGTTGCAGCCCGTGAGGTTGGAGCTAAGCTTTGTTATATCGGTACAGATTATGTATTTGATGGAACTTCCAACATTCCTTACAACGAATATGATCAGACGAATCCGCAAACCGTCTATGGCAAGTCGAAGCTCGCGGGGGAGCAAGCCGTGCAGACGCTCCATGATCGATTTTATATCGTCCGTACTTCTTGGGTGTATGGGAAATATGGCAACAATTTTGTAAAAACGATGCTGAAAATGGCTGGCGAACGCGATCGACTGAAGGTAGTCTCGGATCAAGTAGGCTCGCCTACGTATACGTATGATTTGGCTGCCTTTTTGCTAGAGCTTGTTCATACTGATTATTATGGCATCTATCATGCATCCAATAGCGGAGTCTGCTCTTGGTTTGAGTTCGCAAATGCTATTTTTGAAGACAGCGGCACGTCTATTCTTGTTGAGCCTTGTACGACAGCAGATTTTCCGCGGCCAGCACCAAGACCAGCCTATTCAGTCATGGATCATTCGGCCATTCGGAGCAATGGTCTTCAATTGCTTCGGCCGTGGAGGGAAGCGTTAAACCACTATCTCAAAGACAGTGAGTGATAAAACCATGCCTACAGCTAGCGTTTGTATTGTGACTTATAATAGCGCAGAAGATATTGAAAACTGTCTGCAAGCTGTTATGCAGCAAAGCTTTCCGGTGGAGCGCATTGTCGTAGTAGACAATGCTTCCTCGGATGGAACGGCTGAGCGTGTAAGACCTTATGCGGAGCAGGTCCATTTTATAGCGAACAAAGTGAACAACGGGTTTGCCGGCGGCCAAAATCAGGCTATTCGGCAGACCCGTTCGGATTATGTGCTCGTATTAAATCCAGACGTGACGCTTGACCCAGACTATTTGTCGGAAACCATTCGTTTCATGGAGCAAAATCCTTTGGTTGGAAGTGCAACCGGACAGCTCGTTCTTGCGTCTAATAGAGAAATGATGGATAGCGCAGGACTTGGGATGAAGCGTACAAGAAATGCCTTTGATCTAGCAACAGGCGAGCCAACGGCCAACTGGAATGAAACCAAGCAAGTTTTTGGGGTTTCTGGTGCGGCGGCTGTTTATCGAAGAGCGATGATGGAAGACATTTCTTATGAAGGGCAATTTTTTGATGAGCATTTTTTTGCTTACAAAGAGGATGTCGATGTGGCTTGGCGTGCACGGAAGCTGGGCTGGACTTCTTATTATGTGCCTGCAGCGTATGCCGTGCACCATCGGGGCTGGAAGAAAGGCGGGCGCAGCAGCGTTCCGTTGTTTGTACGCCAGCATTCCTATCAGAATCGGTTTTTTACACTATTGAAAAATGAACCGATAGGTTGGCATTCTGTAGTGATAGGTCCATGGATTGCTGCTGCTGAGATTATTAAGTTAGGCTATATTGTCCTAAGGGAGCCAGGCTTGCTCCGCTGCTGGCCAGCGATTTTTCGCAGTATGCCAGACATGATGGCTAAACGTAAGTGGCTCATTCAGAAAGCAATGCAGAAGAATCTTCAATAAGAGATACACTAGGAGTAAAAGTGAAGCAGAGCCTCCGACTCTTTATGGGAATATATGGGGTTCTCCTCGCTTGCTATATTTGGTACAATGCAGATAGAGTCGAAATTTAAGAGAATGCAGGTGATAACGGCGAATGTTAAGGCAAAATCAACGGTTCTTGACCCAACTGTATATGTTGGCGGATTTATCTTGTACATTGGTCGTCTTTATGGCTGCGTATTGGCTTAAATTTTATAGCGGCCTGCTTCCAAGCTATAATTCCGTATCGTTTTCTACTTATTTATTATGGGGGACGATCTACTCCTTTTCGGCGGTTCTCGTTGGGTTTTATTTTCAGTTTTATTCACCCAAACGCCGCAAGAATTATTCCTATGAAGTGTTAAGAATTTTGCAGATTCAAACGATCAGCTTTCTTGGGCTGCTGAGTTTATTTTTCTTTACGCGCGAGGTACATATTTCCCGGGAATTTCTCGCCATTTTCTTTGTTATGAATTTTGTCGCGATCACGGTATACCGCTACTGGGTGAAATCGATATTAGCTTCCTTCCGCCGTAAAGGCTTCAATAAACGGTTCGTGCTCATCGTAGGCGCGGGTTCGGTAGGGCGCAGCTTCTATAACAACTTGCAGCAGCATCCGGATTTAGGTTATGAAGTTGTCGGCTTTCTGGACGATTACCATAAGGACCATTCGCAAGAGCATAGCCATATGAAGCCGATTATCGGCATGCTGGATGACTTGAAGCGGAAGCTGGAGAAACATCCGATTGATGAGGTTATTATTGCGCTGCCGCTTGAAGCTCATGAGAAGTATGCTGAAATTATTGAAATATGCGAACAGACAGGCGTGAAGACGCTCATTATTCCAGACTTCTTCGATTTGCTGCCTGCACGTCCGTTTTTTGACAATTTTGCAGGCATACCGCTAATTAACGTAAGGGACATTCCACTCGATGAGCTGAGTAACCGAATTTTGAAGAGATGGTTTGATATTGCTTTTTCGATTGCGGCTATTATAATGACTTCTCCCATTATGCTATTTATTGTTATAGGTCTGAAGCTGACTTCTCCCGGCCCCATTCTCTTTAAGCAAGAGCGGATGGGACTGGATCGCAAGACGTTTCCGATGTTTAAATTCCGTTCTATGCATGTATCGACGGATGCGGTTTCGGATACGCAGTGGACGGTCGAAAATGATCCGCGCCGGACGAAGTTTGGCAGCTTCCTGCGCCGGACCAGCCTGGATGAGCTGCCGCAGTTTTTTAATGTGCTGCTAGGGCATATGAGCGTTGTCGGACCGCGTCCGGAGCGTCCCTATTTTGTTCATCAATTTAAAGAGAAAATTCCGAAATATATGATTAAGCATCAGATTCGGCCCGGCATTACAGGCTGGGCGCAAACCAACGGTCTCAGAGGCGATACGTCGATTCAGGACCGGATCATGTTCGACATTTTTTATATCGAGAACTGGACGTTTTTCTTCGATATCAAAATAATTTTCAAAACGGTACTGAAGGGCCTGATGAACAAAAATGCATACTAACCGGGAATCAGCTTCTAAAGTATCGGTCATTATTCCAACCTTGAATGCAGGCACTGAGCTGGAGCAGCTGTTAGAGCGGCTGCAACGGCAGAGCGTGCTGCCCTACGAGATTATTGTTATTGATTCCTGCTCGACCGATGGAACGGCGGAGCTGGCGCAAAGAGCAGGCGCACGCGTGATGAAGGTGGATCGAGCGGAGTTTGACCACGGCGGCACGCGCAATAGAGCGGCTATGGAGGCGCGAGGCGATATACTCATGTTTATGACGCAGGATGCGCTGCCATATGATGATAAGCTCATTGAGGAGCTGATCAGGCCGCTTGCCGAAGGGGATAAGGTTGTTTATGCTTATGCGAGACAAATCGCCAGACCCGAGGCTACGTTGCTGGAGAAGCTGGCACGGCAGCATAATTATCCGCAGCAATCGGAGGTCAAGAGCTACGAGGATATCGAGCAATTAGGCATTAAGACTTTTTTTTGTTCCAACGTTTGCTCCGCGATCCGGCGGGAGACGTTTGAGAGCATGGGACGCTTTCAAGAGCCCGTTATTTTTAATGAGGATTTGTTTATGGCGGCAAAATGTGTCCTGACGGGTTATAAGGTAGCTTATAGTGCCAAAGCCGTCGTTTATCATTCACATAACTATACGGTCATGCAGCAATTCAAGCGTTATTTTGATAACGGCATATCGATGCGCTGCAATACCTGGATTACACCGTACAGCGCCGTAGGCAAGGCAGGCTCCAAGCTCGTGAAGCTGCAGCTTAAGGAGCTGCACCGCAAGCGCCAATGGCTGCTCGTTCCGAAGCTGGTAGCTGAATCGGCGGCCAAGCTCATTGGTTACAAGCTGGGGATGAATTATCGGCTCCTGCCTGCCTTTGTTACCCGCAAATTAAGCATGCACCGTCTTATTTTTGCTCAACTGGAGAATAACGGGGCAAACGTTACTTTGAAATCTTAATCAGTTTATTCGTATATAAGTCTGAACGGTTAACGATAACCGGCAGGCTTTTTTTTGTGCCCTAGTATACGTTTCTTTACTGCCGCTCAAACTAGAGAACACTTGTCATACGGGGATGGTCAAGGCGAGAAAGAGGTGTTTGAATGGCAGTTTGGTGCATTTGGCTGACGGTAATTCTTGCCGCTTATATTGCCCAAATCGGTGCTGTTTTTGTAATGGAGCACCGTAGGCCAGCACAACTGACCGCATGGCTGCTTCTTGTTTTTATCTGTCCATTTATAGGCTTTGCAGCCTATCTGCTGCTTGCCAAGCACTTTACTAAGCGCAGACGAATAGAACGATTTAAGCATGAAGCGGTACAAAGGGCGAATCAGATGTCAGAGCAGGTTAGCGCATTAGTGGACATCGGCAACAAGCAGTTGGAAAGACAGGAAAAGCTGTATGCGATGCTTCAGGGACTCGCACCATTTCCGATTACGCGCAGAAATGAGGTACATGTACTCACGAATGGCCATGACACTTATGAGGCGATTTTGGAGCAGCTGGAGCAAGCGAGCCATCATATACATATGGACTATTACACGATACGAGCGGATGAAATCGGTAATCGTTTCCTGGAGGTGCTTACCCGTAAAGCAAGGGAGGGTGTGGAGGTTCGGGTTGTCTATGACGGGATAGGCAGCTTATCGCTAAGTGAAGCCTATATTGCTGAGCTGAGACAAGCAGGCGTAAAGACCAGCTGCTTTCTGCCGCCACGACTAGCCTTTTATGACAGGCGGCTCAATTATCGAAATCATCGTAAAATCGTTGTCGTAGATGGCAGGGTAGGCTTTATCGGAGGCATTAACATCGGAGATGAGTATTTGGGGAAAGACCTGAAGTTGGGCTTTTGGCGCGATACCCATTTGCGTTTGGAGGGGGATTCGGTCTATTACCTTCAGGAGTTGTTTATGAATGATTGGGCGTTTGCTGCTAAAGAAGAGCTGGGCGGCAAAGCTTATATGCCTCCGCATACATGCGATGAGGAAGAACGCGTATTGATCGTCTCTAGCAAGCCGGGCAAGCATGACCAAAAAATCGCTGAGGTGATGTTTGCGGCAATCACAGGCGCTAGCTCGCGGATTTTTATTACGACCCCCTACTTTATACCCGATGCATCCTTGTTAATGGGACTTCGGACAGCTGCGCTTAGCGGAATTGACGTCAGGCTCATTATTCCAGGACTAGGGGACTCCAAGCTGGTGCTGCTTGCCACGCTATCTTACGTAGAGGATTTATTGGAAGCGGGAGTAAAAGTGTACCGTTATCAAAAAGGTTTTGTTCATGCAAAGGTAATGATTATCGATCATATGCTGGCAACCGTTGGCACGGCCAACGTAGATATGCGCAGCTTGTACTGCAATTTCGAGCTGAACGCGGTGCTGTTCGATGAACGCACAATAAACCGGCTCGAGGCTGACTTTATGGAGGATATGTATTTCAGTAAGCAACTAGAGCTATCTGCTTTTCGCCAAAGGCCAGGCTGTCAAAAATGGGCTGAATCCCTGCTTCACATGCTCTCGCCGCTGCTTTGAACGATGCATGACTGGCCGCTGTTTCGGGCATATTTTGCATAGTGGCTTAGCAACGCAAGCCGTCATAGCGGACACCAAAACGTTTTATAGGCGCCAGAGGTCGCCGATGGCGTTTTTGTTTGTCCGCAAAACTTTTGGGAGGGCATACCGTGGCAGATACGAACAATGAGGAAAAACAAGCGGCTTCCGATCCAAAGCATGAGGGCCGAGAGGATTATTTTATGGATATTGACCGAATGGTGAATGAAGGCTTGGGTGGCGGTAACGTGACTCTGCAAAATGGTCTTATCGATGAATCCACCACGGATACGATGGAGCAGGAATCCAAATAAACACGTCGGCGCATTCTGCGCTGACTAGTTCGAATGAAGGAGGGATAGAACATGGATACAGCGCGAGCAAAGCAAATCTACGAATCGGACCAGACCTTTGCCGTCCAATTGGATGAGGATTCCGTCTGGATCGAAAATATCGATGAAGCGAACGGGATGGCCACGGTAACGGTCGGCAATAACCCAATAAATACGAAAACCGTTTCCTGTGACCGCTTGAAGGAAATTGACAAATAAAGGTCAAAGCGAATAAAAAAAGAAAGAACCGAATGAACCATGCATCACGCATGTGTTTATTCGGTTTTTTTGTATGGTAAAAAATGAAATTTTATCCTAGAATGGATCATGGTCTTATTTCTTTAACGCTGTACAGATGAGAGGGCGATGGGTTTGATGAAACAAGGGCAAGGTCAGCAGGTAAAAAGCTCCAGATGGTTCAAAGGCATGATTGGTTTTACATTAGCGCTGGGCCTATTGAACGGAACGATGAATGTACAGCCTGCCTATGCGGCGGGGGGAGAAACGAGTTCGGTGCAGGCTGGGACAACCCAGGCTAAGAAGCTTATCTCGGAAGCCGAAGCGTTTAATTATGCTGCCAAGCTGCTCCCTGAGCTGCTGAAAGTAGCAAAAGCAAACGTAAAGATTAGCTTTGATGAATCCGATCCATTAAGCCCGGCTTGGAACATATCTTGGAAGAAGGATGTGTCCTCAAGCAATTATGAGGGTCTCGTTCAGGTCGATGCACGGAAAGGGCAAATCATTAGCTATTTTGATTCCGATCATGCCTCAGCGAAATCAAGCTATCCATTAAAAGCGACATTAGAGCAAGCGGAGGCGAAAGCCAAACGCTTTATCGCGAAAGCCATCCCTGCGATCAAAGAAAGCGATTTGGTTTTGCAGCCGGAGTATACGGAGCAAAGCAGACCGTCTCTTTTTTCCTCGGCATATTATTCCTTCCAATATTACTTGAATATTAATGGTTATGCTTCAAAAGAAGAGAATCTTAGCATTACGATGAACGGAAACGGTGACGTGGTCGGATTTGGAGCTTACCTTTCTAACCGGGATTACCCAAAGCCGGATATAAAATTAACGAAGCAGCAAGCAGAAATCAAATTTAAGGAAGAGCTACAGCTAGAGCAGTATTACCTGCCTGTCTATGACGATAATTATAATCCTATGTATACACAGAATAATGAATACCGCTTGGTTTATGGAGAAGTGGAAAATGAAACGCCTTTTATCGATGCTAAAACAGGAGAGGCGTTAGGCGCATGGAGTGGAGAAAATGCGGAAGAACCGTCCATTCTCTCCGAGTTGAAATCGACGGTCTCTCCATTAAAGATTCCGGTTAGCGGTAAATTGACGGAGGAACAGGCCTTGGCATCCCTTTTGTCATCGATTAATCTTCCATCTGAATATAAGAAAGACCGCAGCAGCTACCTGGAGGATTGGTACGGGACAGGTTACCCAGCGTGGGAGTATATTTTGCAGTACCAAAAGGAGAGTAGCAATAAAAAAGCGGTTACTGCTTACATCAATGCCAAGACAGGCGAATTGCTTGCTTTGTATACGGATGGCAGCGGCAGTGAAGAGATGACAGATACCGAGACCAAACAACCATCCATTACGATGCAGACGGCAAAGCAGAAAGCGGTCGATCTGGTTACAGGCATATTCCTAAATGCAGCTAAATACATGCGGATAGATAGTGATGTTAGCACGTATGAGTCGAATGGAGAGACCATGTACCACTTCTATTTTGCACAAGTATTTAATGGCATCGGGGTTGCGGACAATTATACGACTGTAACTATCAGTGGCGACGGTCAGGTATGGGAATATCGCCGTTCTTGGGCAGATCCTGAGCAATTGGAGAAGAAACTTACGCTTCTTCAACAAAATATTTCCTTGGAGGATGCTCGCAGCAAATTTCAAAAAGCAAAGAGTGCCGATCTTATGTATATTCATCAGAGATCAGAGGATTTGGAGGGGGAATACGAAACAACAGCAGTCAAGTTAGTGTATTTTCCACTTACCAATAAATCGAACGATTATTATGTTGTCAATGCTGTATCGGGAGAACTCGAACTTGCCTATGAGGAAGAACAGTATCCGGAAGAGGAGGCTATCGTCCAGCCAACGGATATTGACAAGCATTGGGCGAGAACTTCGCTTGGAGCCATGGTGGAATTCGGTATTCTGGAAACAGACGAGGATGGACGGCTTTACCCGGATTCAACGATCTCAATCAGAGATTGGATCGTCATGCTGGAGAGGGCTTTTTATCCCAATGATGATTATTATGGACCTAGTCCGCTTGATATCATTAGAGAATTTGATGAATTTGAAGTCGAGAATTTGGATGAGGAATACGGGGATTATTATTACGAGGAAGATTGGCTTGAGGCTTATAATGACAAAGAGCCGGAATTTTTCGAAAAAATGCTGACGAGGGATCAGCTGGCATTAATGCTTATGCAAATGCTCAATTATGACAAGCTCTCTGCCTTTATGAACAAAGAGAAGGATGTTACCGCTTTAAAGGATGCAGCTTCCATTCAAAATAAAGGGGCTGTAGCACTAGCAATCAAGCTCGGGTTGCTGACGCCTACGGCAGGCAAGTTCAACCCGAATGCGCCTGTGACAAAAGCGCAGACTAGCGTTCTGCTGATTCGCCTAGCTGCTTTGCAGGATAAGCTGGATTCCCCACTTATCTCCTAACGCGCCTCAAAAAAAGCTGGCTGCCCATACGGCAGCCAGCTTTTTCTTTGAGCTTATTCAACCGCCATAGGCGTCCCGGAACGCGGCGCACAGCTGAGCGCGGTCCACCTCCCACAGCTCCGCAATCTCTGCGCTAACGCTCTCGTCCCACCAATCGGATTGAACCTTGCGATTGCTTTCGTTCTCGACGATCCATTTTAAATTAAGAATGACCTTTTTAAAATAAAGCGCCTCGGCTTGATCCATTTTCTCCTTGGAAATCCACAGCTTCATCCGCTTCACGGTGCGGTAAAGCTCGTTGCTGCAGGCCCTCCGGATTTTGCGCGCACTCGGATAGCCGGTGTTATGCTTTGGCGCGTTAGCTTTCATAGAAACCGACTCCTCTCTGTTCCATATGTATGCATGGGGAGAGGAGGCGGTCACTAGCTGAATGAAACAAGCTTTAATTGTTTGGCAATCAGAAAGGTAGTGCGTTCATAACGTTTATTGAACTACGATATAACCGACCATCGGACCGCCATGGCGCATATCGGTATGCGTCATGCATTGAATCGGATAGGTTCCTTTCTTGTCCGCTGTAAACCTTACAATGGTCGTTTTTCCTTGAATGACCTCACCGGTTATGCCGAGGCCCTCAATGGTAAACGGATGGCTGCTGCCGTTGACTCCGCTGATTTGCAGCTCAGTCAGTTCGCCTCTGTTCACAATAATGGTGCCGGGGTCCCAGCGGTAAACATCGAGCTCTTTGCCATCAGCGGTTGTCATCGTGTATTCGCCTGTAACCAACTGAAAGATGCGTGCTTCCGAAGGTTGCGCGTTAACCTCCCTCGACTGGTTCCAGCTCAAGTAAACGCCAGTCAAAATAATCAATGCTGCAACTACGATAAACAGCTGAATCTGTCGTTTGCTTACAATAAAAACCTTGGACATGAAACGATCACCTCATCCATTCGTATGATTTAAGGCTAGTCTATGCAAAGGCTTGTCAGCACATGACAAAAGTGGAAGGCTGTCCTTATCGTATGTTAAGATAGCCTCAGTGTTGGAAAAACAAGCAATCGCTACATTTAAGAAGGAAGGCGGATTGAGAACAGAAATGGATTTTATTCATGAGGTATTGGATGGCTTGTTGCAGTGGATTGAGAGTTTAGGGTACTTTGGTATTTTAATCGGATTGTTAATTGAGGTTATTCCGAGCGAGATTGTTCTAGGTTATGGAGGTTATCTTGTATCGCAGGATAAGATCAGCTTCTGGGGAGCCGTTCTGTTTGGTACTTTAGGAGCGATTGGTCAAAACTGGATTTTGTATTGGATCGGCCGGTACGGGGGGCGCCCAATCGTTGAAAAATACGGGAAGTATATCAAAATCAAGCAGAAGCATGTCGACATTTCGGAGAAATGGTTCAATAAGTATGGTGTCGGCATCGTGTTTACCGCACGTTTTGTGCCGGTGATGAGACAGGTGATTTCGATCCCGGCAGGCATGGCCCGCATGAATTTTGGTTTGTTTACACTGCTTACTGCCCTTGCTTCACTTCCATGGTCTATTTTATTTGTTTATTTGGGCAGCTCGCTTGGCGAGAACTGGGATAAAATTGATGAGAAAGCCGCACCTTACGTACAGCCTGCGATATTAATCGCCATTGCGCTGCTTATCGTCTATGTGCTGTTCAAATTTGTGCGTTCGCGCGGCAAATCGGTATAATGGAAGAACGAATGACGCTTAATTTCTAAGTCTAACCAATACATTGACGGAAGAGGGATTCATAATGAGCAAAAGCGTAGCAGGCAAGCTTGGCAAAGGCATTACTCCACAACAATTTATCGATGGCATGACGAAAAATAAAGAAGCTTTTATCGATTGGTCGGAGAAATTTGTATGGACGGACGAATCCGATAAAGAATATTTCGAATCGCTCAATAATCGCGATGATCTTCGCGTGCTGATTTTGATGGCGGATTGGTGCGGGGACGTTGTCCGCAATATTCCTGTCGTATTCAAAGCGCTTGAGAACAGCGGCATTCCTACGGAAGTGCTGATTATGGAAGAGCATCTCGATACGATGGATGAATTTCTGACGATGGGCGGACGTTCCGTGCCGGTTGTCATCTTTGCCGATACAGGCGGTGCCGTTCTGGGGCAATGGGGGCCTCGTCCTAGCCATGTGCAAGAAGCGATGATCGCTTTCAAACAAGCGAATCCGGACCGTGAGGCCGCGGATTATCAAGATAATCTTACTGTGACCAGACAAGAGATCGGTCGCCGTTACGGCGAAGGCACGGGTTATCAGTCCGTCATCGTGAAAGAGCTTCGCACCTTGCTGGAGTCTTTTTAAGAAAGCGATGAGTATGAACATGAAAATAGAAACCTTTACATTAGGGCCTTTGCAAACGAATGCTTACTTGATTAGCGTGACGGAATCGGCTTCCTCGGAAGGCGGACAGCCTGTGGAGCGTGCTATCGTTATTGATCCGGGCATGAATCCGAGAAAACTGCTTGAGCGGCTGGAAGGCGTCAAGGTGGAGGCGATCTTGCTGACTCATGCGCATTTCGACCATATGGGCGGGGTGGATGAGCTGCGCAAGGCCGCTGGCTGCCCGGTATACATACATGACCTGGAAGCGGATTGGCTGACCGATCCGCGCAAGAACGGTTCGATGCGATGGCAGGACGTTACGCCACCGCTATCAACGGATCCAGCGGAATACGCGCTTGCGGAAGGACAGACCTTAAAGCTGCTTGGCTTAAACTTCCGTGTCATGCATACGCCGGGGCATTCGCCTGGAAGCATCAGCCTCCTTTGCGGGAACCATTTATTCTCCGGCGATGTGCTGTTCAAAATGTCTGTTGGCCGGACAGACCTGCCTGGCGGGCGCGAGCGCGATCTATATGATTCCATTCGACTGAAGCTGTACAAGCTAAACCCAGATGTCATTGTATACCCGGGGCACGGCGGACGGACAACGATTGGCTTCGAGATGGCAAACAACCCGTATACGGGAGCATGAGGTTTAAGGAAGGGGCATGACGTTTGGCGGATACAAAGGCAAAACAATGGATAGACGAAGCAGAAGAAGGCACGGGCAAAGCGAAGCTGACGGATGAGCAGAAAGCGGCCGAGAGCCAGCGAATCATGAATGGCATTGCCGCGCAGTTGTCCATTCCCATTTCAAAAGTGAAATCAGCGGTCAGCTTGCTGGATGAAGGCAATACGATTCCGTTTATTGCAAGGTACCGCAAGGAAATGACGGGCGAGCTCGATGAGAACGACCTAAGGTCGATCGAAGAGAAGCTGCAATATATGCGTAACCTTGAGGAGCGAAAGCGCGAGGTTGTCCGCCTGATCGATGAACAAGGCAAGCTAACCGAGGAGCTGCGCAAAGCAATCAACCAGTCGGTTAAGCTGCAGGAAATTGAGGATTTGTACCGGCCTTACCGGCAAAAAAGGAAAACCCGGGCTAGCGTAGCAAAGGAAAGAGGACTGGAGCCATTAGCTGTGTGGCTGTGGTCGCAGCCCCGAATCGCTGATCCGCTTGCGGAAGCATCACGTTACGTGAATGAAGAGAAGGGCGTTCCGACCGCACAGGATGCACTGAATGGAGCTATGGATATCCTTGCGGAAAATATCGCGGATGATGCGTCGATACGTGCGTGGGTGCGTAAATTCACGTTCGATCAGGCGCTGATCAAAACCGATGCGAAAAACGCCGCCGAGGAATCGGTTTATGAAATGTACTACAGCTACCAGGAGCCGGTTCGCAAGCTGCCGCCACACCGGGTGCTGGCCATTAACCGGGGGGAGCGCGAAGAAGTGCTGCGCGTAAACTTTGATGTGCCCGCTGAGCGTATCCACGAGCATATCCAGCGCAAGCTGCTTCGAAATGGGACGGCCCAGTCCGTTCGTGATATTCTTGTTGCGGTTATGGAGGATTCCTATAAACGGTTGATTTCGCCTTCTATTGAGCGTGAGGTGCGAGGCGAGCTGACGGAAAAAGCAGAAGAGCATGCGATTTCGATTTTCTCAGAGAATCTTCGCAATTTGCTGCTGCAGCCGCCGGTCAGAGGAAATATCGTGCTTGGTGTCGATCCGGCTTTCCGGACGGGCTGCAAGCTGGCGGTTATTGATGATATCGGCAAGCTGCTTGAAGTAGCGGTATCGTATCCAACGCCGCCAAACAACAAGGTAGCCGAAGCTGAGAAGCTGATTAACGGATTGATTGACAAGTATAAGGTCGAGCTGATCGTTATCGGAAATGGTACCGCTTCTCGGGAAACCGAGCAGTTTATCGCAACCCTGATAGGCAAGCGCAAAGCCGCCTCTGCGGGCGGCGCGGAGCTGAAGTACATTATTGTCAACGAAGCGGGCGCAAGCGTCTATTCGGCCTCCAAGCTTGCTCAGGAAGAGTTTCCGGAGCTTGACGTGGCGGAGCGCAGCGCAGTGTCGATAGCACGCAGGCTTCAGGACCCGCTCGCTGAGCTCGTGAAAATCGAACCAAAGGCTATTGGCGTTGGGCAATACCAGCATGACGTCAGCCAGAAACGGCTGGATGAGTCGCTTGGCGGGGTGGTCGAATCGGCGGTTAACCATGTCGGTGTCGATGTGAATACCGCCTCTGCCTCGTTGCTGTCCTATGTGGCGGGCATTAATGGAACGATCGCCAAAAACATCGTCAAATACCGCGATGAGAACGGCCGCTTTGCCAAGCGCACGCAGCTTCAGAAAGTACCGCGCCTTGGCGCCAAGTCCTATGAGCAGTGCATCGGCTTTCTGCGTATCGTAGAGCCTGTCAATCCGCTCGACAGCACGCCGATTCATCCGGAGTCCTATGATGTTGTAGACAAGCTGTTTAAAGAGCTGGGGCTTACCCTGAAGCAGCTTGGTACGGACGAGCTGAAGACGAAGCTGACAGAGCTGAACGTGGAACAGACGGCTTCTACGCTTGACGTTGGCGTGCCTACACTTCGTGATATTATGGATAGCTTGCTTCGTCCGGGTCGTGATCCGCGTGAAGAACTTCCTCCGCCGATTTTCCACACGGATGTTCTGAATATCGAAGATTTAAAGCCGGGCATGGAACTGCATGGCACGGTTCGCAACGTAATTGATTTTGGCGCTTTCGTCGATATCGGCATCAAAAACGATGGGCTCGTTCACATTTCCCAGCTAAGCGACAAATTCGTCAAGCGTCCGATGGACGTCGTGTCAGTTGGCGATACGGTGACAGTATGGGTTCTGAGCGTGGATGAGAAAAAAGGACGCGTAAGCTTAACGATGCGCAAGCCAGTATAGACAAGACCAGATAAAGGGTTTGCCTGCCAAAGGCAAGCCCTTTATACTTAATCTAGAAGCATGGGCATCGCCAACTACCCTGCAAAAGGAGTGAGATGACTATGAAAACAGACAGGGCTTCAAGCACGGCACACCCCAAATGGTTTGGGCTGGCACTGCAGGCGCTTGTGATCTTATCGCGCAAATCGGAGATTTACCCCAGCGCTGCCATCGCCGACTGTTTAAAGTCAGAGGCAACGCAGCTGCGCAAAGTACTTGCGAAGCTGGCGGCAGCGCAGCTGATTGAAACGAAGGAAGGCCGCGACGGCGGATACCGGCTGAAGCGGGCTCCAGAATCGCTTACCCTGGCCGAGGTGTATTTGGCTCTCAAAGTCGGAGAACCGCTCTGCAGCGGCATGCTGGATACCGTATGCACGAAGGATTCGGGTTTGCGCATGCAATCGGCGTTTGTTGATATCGCAAATGAAATTGAAGAGAAGACGATCGAAACGCTCAAGCAGCATACGATTGCCCAGCTTGCGGAAAGAACGTGGACTTACCGTCCTTGATAGGCATAAAAAATAACAAAGTTAGTCAATTGACAAACGCATATTCGCGACCTTATACTGTGTATATAAATGATACAGTTAATTGCGCTGTTAACTGTGCAGCTAAAAACACAGTATTATTTTTCAGCTATACTGAGTAAAATGATGCACAGACAAGAAGAAATGGCTTGCCGTCCTCTGCAAGAGAATGGTATCCGTTTCTCGTAGAAATATAAGGTTGCTTTATGATGTAAAACATATACAGTCTTATATTTTTAAAAATATCCTTTGGAGGGAAACCCAATGTCTAACACTCAAATTGATTCACAAGTAAGCGTTCAAACAAATGAAAATGCTCAGCCTGCTTTTTTCACCGTGCTTGACGAGCGCCGCTCCGTTCGCAAATACGATAGCAATGTTGTCATTTCAGATGAGGAGATCCGTGAAATTTTGGAGATCGCCACAAAAGCACCTTCAGGCTCTAACATGCAGCCTTGGCGCTTTCTAGTCATTACTGATCCTGAGCTTAAACAAAAGCTGCTTCCTATCGCATTTAATCAACAGCAAGTAGTGGAAGCTTCTGCAATCATAGTCGTTCTAGGCGATTTGGAAATGTACACACTGTCTGAGAAAATTTACGGCGCTGCTGCTAAAGCCGGTTATATGACAGAAGAAGTCGCTAATACCTTTATTACTAATTCCACTAACATGTATTCAAGCCTTCCAGCAGAGCGCTTGAGGGATATCGTAGTCTTCGATACGGGCCTGATTGCCATGCAGCTCATGCTTACAGCGCGCGCTAAAGGCTACGATACCGTTCCTATGGGCGGCTACAACAAGGAGCAACTGAAAGAGCTGTTCAACATTTCGGAGCGTTATGTGCCAACCCTGGTGCTGCCAATCGGTAAAGCAGCAGCTGCTGGACATCCAACAACTCGTCTGCCGCTTGAGGACATTACTTCTTTCAATGAATTTAAAGCTTAATCGTGCAGGATTGCGTATAAAATAACAAAACCGGCCCCGCGGTTAGGCGGAGGCCGGTTTTTGTTGTACCAATATAAGTAGTTATGCGCTTTGCATAGATAACTTCGCTTATATTTGCCGCAAGAAGTACTGCTCTTTTAATCAAAGTGACGTAAACTTGCGGTTATGTGATCCGATCGGAATCGATCATTGGAAATCGGTACCGCTGATTTGTTCCTTCGGACTTTGTTTATTGCGATAAAAATACCAGCAGTCGTTCAGAAGCTTGATTTGTCTGCGATCTTTCTTTTGAAATGCGCGCATGAGTTGATTGCACAGCCACTGTGGCATACGCATCGTCCTCCTCCCAGGGGCTGACTTGTTGTAATACTACAATATGGGGGAGGGCGATTGACCGTGCAGGTCCACTCTAAATGCTCTGTTCTTCTTCGTACTCTTCGTACCACTGCTCAAGCTGTGCTTGAAGCGCGCGAATTTCGGTCAAAAGCGAGATCAGAGGGTACGCTTTTTCTTTTACCGCTGCAAAATCCTGTTCCAGGCTGTTAATGTAATCAAGGCCAGAAACAATGGCGATGCTGGTATCATGCAATTCCACATCGTTGCATTCCGCTACAGCATAAGGCAGATTAGGAATATGTTCTGCGGTGAGCTTGTCAATTTCTTTATGGAGCCGCAGGTTGAGCGCGCTAAGCTGATAAGCGTGCGAAGCGGGCATTTCAACGAAAAAAATGCTGTCATTTTGTTTCAGTAAGACATAGCGCATAGTTGCCATAATCGTGTTTGGTCTCCCCTCGGTATGTTACCGTCCGTCATTTGCCGATATTTCATCGATTTAATAATTCCTACTTGACAGTGTAGCGTATCGCAGCTTTAAAATTCAAGTAGTTGGGGGAGAATAATCAATGAACAATGAGGCTTTGCAGCAATGGGTTGAACGCATTTCAATGACTTTCTTCGGTCGGCCTTTTTTGCATCATGCGACTTTCAACAGCCGATTGAAAGCGACAGGCGGACGTTATTTTACGCGTTCGCATCATATTGAGATTAGTCCGCATCAGCTTACTGTGTTTGGTCCAGAGGAAACGGAAAAAATTATCAAGCATGAGCTATGCCATTATCATTTGCATATTATGAAGCGGGGATACCAGCACCGAGATGCTGATTTCAAGCAGCTGCTTGCCCATGTTGGAGGTTCACGCTATTGCCAGTCGCTTCCTGAACGCGCACAGCGCAAGCAGCAGCCGTTTCGGTACAAGCTGATCTGCCGCAATTGCAGCATGGAATATTTGCGTAAACGGAAGGTAGATCCGGCCAAATATGTGTGTGGAAAATGCCGCGGAAAATTATTGTTGAAATCGATTGACAATGAAAGTTCCACATGATATATTATTACTTGTCACTTTTACTTTTCCCTGATAGCTCAGTTGGTAGAGCACTCGACTGTTAATCGAGTTGTCACAGGTTCGAGTCCTGTTCGGGGAGCCAGATTTGGAGAGATACCCAAGTGGCTCAAGGGGACCCTCTGCTAAGGGGTTAGACTGCGTAAGTGGTGCGAGGGTTCGAATCCCTCTCTCTCCGCCACATTTTTTCTCACAAGTGTTTGTAACGGGAAGACCGTTCATCCGGTCTTTTTTATTTGCCACTCAAGGTTGCAGGGCAGTGAGAAGCGATGAATGATGTAACACATACGGCCCGTTGGTCAAGTGGTTAAGACACCTCCCTTTCACGGAGGTAACAGGGGTTCGAGTCCCCTACGGGTCACCATTTATGCTTAAAGTGTACGGGCTCTTAATGAGATCGGATACTGCCACAGCGAGAGCCATTAGCTCAGTTGGTAGAGCACCTGACTTTTAATCAGGGTGTCGAAGGTTCGAGTCCTTCATGGCTCACCATTTGTTTTATACGAATGGAAGCGAAGGATAATTAACTTATAAATGTGCGGTAGTGGTGGAACGGCAGACACGCTATCTTGAGGGGGTAGTGTCCCATGGACGTGCAGGTTCAAATCCTGTCTACCGCACCATAACTTACTCTTAGCCGATGCGTATAGGTGAACTTAGAAGGTGTCATTCTGAATGCACTTTTCTGATAGATGATGCCACTTTATATTCAGATCATAAAATCTGACTAGAGAGTGGTTTTTTCGTTATAAGTTACTCGAACCGTCTGAACAGATGCATCATTAGAGAAGAGGAGCTGTAAATATGAAAATCAACTTAAACTTTACGAACAAAGGACAAGCGGCCATTGGGAAATTTAACAACGAGGAATTGCTTGAGATTTTTGGTCGTTACAGCAACACTTTAATGAAGAAATATTCAATCGAGGTAACGGTGCCTGCTGAGGGTAACGAAGCAATCATCGAAAAAGGCGTATTGTCCGTTTACGTCGACAAAATCGAGTGTGACGTTGAAACTTTCTTTAAAGAGCTTGGCAGAGATGTTAAGGTGCCTTTGAAAAAAAGATTAACGCCCGAAGACAAGCTCGATAACGTATTTAAAGCTGAAACAATCGGATAAGCAGGGCGGCTTGCCGCTTTGATTATTTTCGAAAAAATGCTTGTACTTTTGCTGAGAAGCTGATATAATCATTTTTGTTGTCTCAGGTAGACATCCTTATCATGTAGCAAACGGCCCGTTGGTCAAGTGGTTAAGACACCTCCCTTTCACGGAGGTAACAGGGGTTCGAGTCCCCTACGGGTCACCATTATCCTCAATGTGTACCAGCTCTAATGAGCTCGACCACGTCACAGTGAGAGCCATTAGCTCAGTTGGTAGAGCACCTGACTTTTAATCAGGGTGTCGAAGGTTCGAGTCCTTCATGGCTCACCATTTTCTTTGATCCTCAAAGCGAATGGAATGAAGGCAAGCATTAACTTCAAATGTGCGGTAGTGGTGGAACGGCAGACACGCTATCTTGAGGGGGTAGTGTCCCATGGACGTGCAGGTTCAAATCCTGTCTACCGCACCAATAATAATAAACTCAACGACCCTTGCGAAAGGGTCGTTTTTTAGTTGCGTCTGGTAATATTATTATCCCTGACAGTGGACAGAGAAGCAGCTCCTTTACGGAGTCCAATAAAGGAAGGAGATATCGTCGACCATCCATTTGTCCTGAATATATTTTAAAATGATCCTACGTTTAAGGTGGTTTGGTAGCGTTACGAGGAGGGGCTTTACGTATTGAGCGGGAGGAAGCTTTGTTATTTATGCTCAGTTGATTATCTTTCGCTGCCGATATATATTAAAATAAATGGAGGTGTACGCATGGCAGGGGTTCATAGCAACTTAAAAGAATTGATGAGGGAGAAGGATCCCACCTTATCAATTAGGCAGCTTGCCAAAGAGATCGACTATCATTTTGATTCTGTGCGTAAAATGTACAAGGATGAGATGGTACAATATCCGCGGGATTTAATATGGCGGCTTTGTAAGTATTTTGACGTTAGCCCTGGGCAGTTTATCGTAGTGAAATTCGAGGAAGAAACAGATAAATAAAAAGGAACCCTGTACATGGCGTATAGGGTTCCTTTGCTATTAATAGACGAATTAAGCGGGAATGACGATTTCTTCGGCGCTTGCTTGCGCGATCTTCACAAGCATTGAGCCAGCATCAGACAATACTTCAATGCCTTCATGGAAAGTAAGATCGGATACATGCAGCTGATCACCGATTTTAAGCCTGCTAATATCGACCTCGAAAGAACTAAGCAGGTTATTAGGCATGCAGCGAACCTCAACCTCGTACATTTCTACCTGAAGCGTACCGCCTTCTTTGACGCCAACCGGCTCACCGGAGAAATGAATCGTTACTTTTGAATCCATACTCTCATTCATATTCAATTGATAGAAATCAACATGGACAATTTTATTGCTAAGCGGATCTCTTTGTATATTTTGAATCAACACAGGCTTGTTCCCTTGCTCGGGAATTGCTGCATTTAGGATGGCGCGCGGATTGTGCTTGATCACGGAAATGATTGCTTTTTCCCCGACGATCACTGAGATGCTGCCGATGTCCTTGCCATATACAATGGCTGGTACCTGGCCTTGCTTTCTCAGCAGATTGATTTGAGATTTTGATAGATTAGCCCGTTCGGTTAACTGGATGGTTTTGCTCATCATTTGTAGCCTCCTCATCGAATGGGGTACGGTAAATCTGACAATAAAAAAAGACTGATTAGCACTAGAATGTGTAATCAGCCCGCTAACGACCATATTTTCTTGTCATATGTTAATTTTATCACAAGTTCGCCTAATGTCAAATGGAGGCAGCTTACGTCGCGTTGACAAGAAAATATGGTCGTGTTAAGGTTGGAGCAGCAGATAGGAGCGGAACGGCAGCAACGGTGGAAGATAACAGCCGCATACAAATCCTTTGGAAGCGGTACGAAGCCAATCACATATAGACCGAACGAGAAATAAAGACATCTTTATTTCTTTTTTTTATGGATTATTGTAATAAAATATAAAAAAATGGGAGTGATTTCTTTGAAGAAGATCATGAAAAAACGCAATATCGCATTTTTGGGCACGAGTCTGCCGAGGGAATGCGGCTTGGCTACCTTTTCACAGGATCTTATGAATGAGCTCGACTGTTTGCAAGACTTTAATACGCCAAGAATGATCGCGGTCAATAATAACAAGGCATATGCCTATGGCAATCAAGTCATGGTTCAAATCGATCAGTTCAACCAGGCGGATTACGGCAAAGCAGCGTTAGAAATCAACCTATCAAATATTGAATTGCTTGTCATACAGCATGAGTTCGGTATCTATGGCGGCGAAAGCGGCGAATACGTGCTGGATCTGGCAGAGAAGCTGACCGTTCCGTTTATCGTCATTTTTCACACGGTATTAGCCGAGCCTAGCCCTAAACAGCGATACATCATGAAGCAGCTTGCCGATTTGAGCTATAAAGCGGTCACGATGGTGCAAAACAAAATACAGGATCTGAATGAAATCTATGCTATCGATCGCGAGAAAATCGAAATGTTCCACCATGGCGTCCCTTTGGTCCAAACCGCATCACGGAGCGATCTGAAAGCACGTTATGGCTATACGGACCGGGCAATTCTTTCGACATTTGGTTTTTTAAGCCCTGGCAAAGGAATCGAATATGCCATTCAAGCGATGAGTGGCGTCGTTGCGAAGCATCCGGAGGCGCTGTACATCATTTGGGGCAAAACCCATCCCGTCGTCAAGCAAGAGGTCGGTGAAGTATACCGCACGAAGCTAACTGAGCTGGTAACGAGTCTGGGCCTTGAGCGTAATGTTGCTTTTGTCGATAAGCATCTTACACAGGAGGAAGTCGTTCAATCGTTAGTCTTATCCGATATATATATGACACCTTACCTTGGGAAGGATCAGGCGGTTAGCGGAACGCTGGCTTATGGAATCGGCTATGGCCGAGTCATTATTTCGACCCCGTACCGGTATGCGGTAGAGATGCTGGCCGACGGCCGAGGATTGCTTGCGGAATTCCATGATTCGGCTTCTTTGGAGAAGCATATCCTGAACATTTTAGATCACCCCGAGCTAAAGGAGGATATGGAGCGAAAAACCTTGGAGCTGGGAAGCACGATGATGTGGAATGAGGTAGCCAAGTCGTATGCTGCACTCTTCCGTGAGACAATGGCTGCCAGCTACGTGCGGAAAGGGAGTGCGGTTTAATGGTCAAAACGATCGCTAGACCGTTGCTAACCGGCTATTTAAATAGGCTGACCGATGATACGGGGATTTTCCAGCATACGAAATTCGGGATTCCAGACCGGTCGAAGGGCTACACGTCGGATGATAATGCAAGAGCGCTCATTGCAGCCGTGCTGCTGTACAAAAACAGGAAAGATGCGGAAAGCCTAAGGCTGATCCAAATCTACTTATCCTTTATCTATCATGCCCAAAATGAAGATGGAAGCTTTCGCAATTTTATGGAATATAATCGGGTCTTTCTTGAAACAAAGGGATCGGAGGATTGCCAAGG
This sequence comes from Paenibacillus luteus, assembly GCF_006542765.1. Lineage (GTDB taxonomy): Bacteria > Bacillota > Bacilli > Paenibacillales > Paenibacillaceae > Pristimantibacillus > Pristimantibacillus luteus. Next base: position 26,429 of record NZ_SKCD01000012.1, on the reverse strand, counting down.
CCGCTGCTTATGGGCGCTTGGTTTTGCGCTAGCGGAGCCTTCCATACCGGATAATTTGCAAAATACATGCCGGTATATGATCAATCAGGCTCTGCCGCATATCACCGCATTAAGCTCACCGCGGGCAATGGCCTATACGGTTATTGGATTAACCGCGATGTTGGGGGAGCCGGATGTACTGGGCTATAAGTTCCCTTACGCCAGCAAGGAAGCGGCTGACCCGGATTTTCTGCCAAGAGCAGGAATCATTTCGGCAGTCAGTGAGCTAGCCATGAGGCTGCATGTGCAATATGAAGGGAATAAGGGAGAGGAATGGTACTGGTTTGAGGATAGCATGACGTACGGAAACGCGATGCTGCCGTGGGCGCTTCTCAAAGCCTCGCACTACTCCAATAGGACAGAATTTAGGGAAACAGCGAAGGGAAGCCTTGATTTTCTTGTTGCAAAGACGTTTGCGAAAGAAGGGGATTTTAAACCGGCGGGAAGCCACGGCTGGCTGATAAGAGGCGGTGAAGCGGCGTTATACGACGAACAGCCGATAGAGGCTTGTGAAATGCTGCTTGCTTGCATGGAAGCCTATCATACGCTAGGCAGCACCCATTATCGCAATCTAGCGACTGCTTGCTATGAATGGTTCCACGGACGCAATTCGCTGAATCAATCGTTAATTGATGCGGAATCAGGTGGCTGCTATGATGGCATTCATGCGATGGGCCTTAATTTAAACCAAGGCTCCGAGAATATTGTTTCCTACTGCATGGCTCATTTGGTGATGCATCATGAATAAGTTTGCGACGATTCTTGCGGGAGGCGGAGGTACCCGTTTCTGGCCGCTTTCCCGTCAGGAGCTGCCGAAGCAGCTGATTAACATTAGCGGGAATGATATTATGCTGAACGATACGATTGAACGTTTTAATGGCGTAATTCCGATGGAGAATACGATTGTCGTGACCAATCGGACCCAAGCGGTGCTGCTAGAGAGCATTATGCACAAGAGCGTGCAGCATGCCAATATTCTAGTAGAACCGGTTGCCAAAAATACGGCCGCGAGCATTTTGCTGGCAGCTTTGTTTATAGAGAAAAATCACGGAGATTCACTCATGGTCGTTTTCCCCTCTGATCATCACATTACGGAAGAAGAGAAATTCAAGAAAACGTTGGATGATGCTTGCCGCATTGCGATGGATACGGATAAAATCGTAACGATCGGCATCAAACCGACCTTTCCATCTACCGGCTACGGCTATATCTCCTGCAAAAATGATCCGATTCTCGCGAACCCCTGTCAAGTGTATGAAGTAGCTGAGTTTGTAGAAAAGCCTAGCTTTATTAAAGCGCAATCCTATTTGCAATCGGGCCACTATTTATGGAACAGCGGCATGTTTATTTGGAAGACCTCATGCATTATCGAAAATTTCAAAAGATTTTTGCCGAGGCTTTTCAAAACGATGCTTCCCCTGATTGAATATATAGGCACGGATGGGGAAGAGGATAAGATGAATGAAATCTATCCTTTGCTGCAAAACATTTCGATTGACTACGGGATTTTGGAGCGCTGCGACGAGATCGTTGTCATTGAAGGCGATTTTGGCTGGAATGATATTGGGAGCTGGGATGCGCTTGGCGCGATCTTCCCTCCGGATGAATACGGCAATATCGTCAAAGCGAGCTACGTTGGAATCGAAACGCGCAATTCCATTATTTACGGACAAGAGCGGTTAATAACGACTATCGGGATCGATGGCCTCATTATTGCGGATACTAAGGACGCGCTGTTAATTTGTGCCAAGGACAAGGCGCAGGACGTAAAGGAAATCGTCAAATTGCTTAAGGAAAAGGGCATGCAGGAATACGCATAAGAGAGGCACTTACCCCATGATGAAATTGGAATGGATCACGAAAACGTGCAAAGAGCTGCTTTTGGAGTATCAACCTGCTCATAGCAAAGGGAGAAAGCTTCATTTTGCCGGAGTCGGTGATCGGGATGTCTACAATACTACGGCTCCTTTCTTGAACGAGGGCGAGCTGTATATCGCCGGGCGCGTGGAAGAGCGCAGCTCGGAGGAATCCGAGATCATATTTTTTACTTGCAAGAACAACGTGTGGACACCTAGGCTTGATTTGCCGAAATTTCAGCTGCAGGACCCTTTTATTACGAGGATCGATGGGGAATGGATATTTGGCGGGGTAGCTTTGTATTTTGATGAGGAACCTTTAAGATCCATCATTGGCTGGCGAACGGTACTGTATCGTGGGAAGAGCCTACATGAGTTGGAGCATGCGGCTTCAGGTCCGTGGAATATGAAGGACATTCGTTTGTGTGAGCTTGCCACTGGGGAAGTCGGCGTGTTCTCTAGACCCTTCGGCATTGAAGGCACAAGAGCGGTTATTGGCTTCAGTATTTTGGAATCGTTCGAGGAGCTATCGGAAACGGCGATTATTCAAGCCCCCTTGTTCCGCGACCAGTTTCTGAAGGATGAGTGGGGCGGGGCCAATGAGATCCATTTGCTCAAAAATGGTTTCCTCGGCGTATTGGGCCATATCTCGTATACGGACGAGGCAGGACTGCTGCATTACCACGCGATGTCATTCGTGCTTAATCCACTGACAAGGGAGAAGTCCCCGGTCAAAATTATCGCCACGCGGAGTGATTTTCCGGAAGGTCCGGCTAAACGTTCCGACCTCGTGGACGTGATCTTCAGCGGCGGCTTGGTCCGAGAGGCCAACAACCGCGCAGTTCTCTACGTAGGAGCGAGCGACACGGAAGCTCACTGCATCGATATTGAAGATCCTTTTTCGGAATATGAGTGATGGGAGTAGCAGGCGTGGGGGGAGTTTGGGGGTGTGGTGAGGCTGGCAAGCCGCTATCCTGCATTCTGGCAAGGTAACGGTCTATTTTTGCTAGTACAGTAGAACATCGGAGCAATTTAGCTGGAAAGCTCACTGTAATTTCAGATAAATCTGAAGTATACTGGACTTATCTGGAAAAAACTTCCGTTAATCTGGCCTTATACCAGCCATCAAGGTAAATTTGGCAGAAATAACGGGAAAATTCCTGCTAATTGCACATAACGGTCTAAATGGGGATAATAACGGGAAAAATTATATGTTAATGGTTCGTTTCGTTTTACACCGTGTTAGACTCTCTGTAGTTAGCCAATATTCTACGCTATATAGAAAAACCTTAAGTGTTTGAGACTTATGTTAAGGCCGACTAATTCAACTCTTCCGTGATTTCAATAGCCCAGTAACTCTAATAACGGTAGTGGGCTCTATAAGAGCAGCAATTCAATCAGTTCTAGCAGCCGGCAATCCCGACCCCAGTACAGCTAATGACGTCAGTCTCACCAGCAACCTCAGCCAGCGATAGTAGCGCCAACATATTCAAGTTCCTCAGAAACCTACTAATCACTCTCCTAATCTACGAACTACAACTGAGTATCTCAACGATCAAGCAACTTCTCTGCCAATGCGTCTCGGAGGTTTGATTAACTCATCAACCGAATGATCGAGTGTTCTAGCGGTACACATAACCGCCATTGTCTCAGCGAATCTTCAGTTGATTGACTACAATCAGAGAGGGAGCTTTAGTCCTCTCATCCTATGCATTTATCATAATACAAACTGCTTTGACTATTAAACCAACAGCTCCTAATCCTCACTAAGCTTCGTAATCAGAACCTTCTCCACCTTGGCGATATGTTCCTCCATACGCAGTGAAGCGGATGGGGCATTTTGCTCCAAAACAGCCTCGTAAATCGCTTGGTGCTCGTTTAGCAGTCGCTCAGCCGAGGAACGCTGGGAGTAGAACCATAGCGCCCGCGTATCCCGCATACTGTCATGAAGCTTAGCGGATAAGGACTCCATCATTTCCGTCAGAATCGGATTATGAGTCGCGGCCGCCAGCTGTTGATGGAATTGAATATCAGCCTGCTCGTTAAAAGCCTCGTCGTCGAGCTGTTCGCGCATGCTCGCAATGATCGCTGCTAACGCTGTTACATCTGCATCGGTCCGGTTGGTCGCTGCCAGCGCAGCGCAGCCGGTTTCGAGCATTTTGCGAACCTCCAATATATGTCGTAGGCTGGTTGCCCTGCTGGCCCACAGCTCATCGTTCATAAAGGATGGAGGAGCAGTCGCTTCCTGCGGTGCACTCACATAGGTGCCGCTGCCTTGGCGGATCGTCAGCATGCCCATTGCCTTGAGCGCGCTCAAGGCTTCACGGATGGTGGACTGTCCCACGCCATAGGAAGAAGCGAGCTCGGTAACGGAGGACAGACGATCCCCAGGTACAAGCTCTCCGGCCTGCAGTTGGCGCTTAATATCGTTCATGACCCACTCGTGGCTTTTGAGCGGCCGTTTATGATTAGCTTCCATTCACGTCATCCTCTGCTTGTCATTCATATTTCTTCTTTCACATTGCTTTATTTTATTGTATACTTTTTTTAAAATAAAGTCATCAGATGACCTGATTAATTAATATTAGCTGCTGGAGGTATGATCATGCTGGATGAGAAGGTTAAGAAAGAGCTGATTGCGGTCGTTGGGCCGAACTATTTTAAGGATGATGCTGAGGCGCTAGTTACTCATTCCTATGATGGAACGCCGATGCTGCAAGCGCTGCCGGATGGGGTCATTTATCCCGAGAATACAGAGCAAGTAAGCCAAGTGATGAAGATATTGAACAAGCACCGCATTCCGGTTGTCGGACGCGGCTCGGGTACAAATCTGTGCGGCGGCACCGTTCCGATCAACGGTGGGATCGTTATGGTTATGCACCGGATGAATCGAATCCTAGAGGTTGATTTGGAAAATTTGACTGCGACCGTGCAGCCAGGCCTGATTACGAAAACTTTTATAACCCATATTGAGGCAATGGGCTTGTTCTATCCGCCGGACCCGAGCAGCATGGCAATCTCGACGATCGGCGGCAATATTGCGGAATGCTCCGGGGGACTGCGGGGCTTAAAATATGGCACGACCAAGGATTATGTCATCGGACTTGAAGCAGTGCTCGCAAGCGGGGAAGTGCTACGTACGGGAGGCAAGCTGATGAAGGACGTGGCTGGTTATGATCTGACGAAGCTGCTAGTCGGCTCGGAAGGCACACTAGCAATCATAACAGAAGCAACGTTGAAGCTTATTCCCCCGCCATCGACGAAGAAGACGATGCTTGCCATGTACAAGGATTTAAACGAGGCAGCAAGAACGGTATCCAAAATTATAGAAAACCGCATCATTCCGTCTACGCTGGAATTTCTCGATAATGCGACCGTGCGCGTGGTGGACGATTTTGCGAAGCTGGGCTTGCCGCTGGATATGGAAGCGATTCTGCTCATTGAGCAGGATGGCGACCAAGAGGCAGTGGATCGGGATATCTCGCTTATTGAGGCCATTTGCCGAGGGGAAAACGCGCATAGCGTCAGCGTGGCCGAAAGCGCAGAGGAGGCGCTAAAGCTGCTGACAGCAAGGCGCAGCGCGTTCACGGCGCTGGCGAGGCTGCGGCCGACGACGATTCTGGAGGACGCGACGGTACCACGTTCCAAAATCGCCGAAATGGTCATGGAAATCAACCGGATCGCGGTGAAGCATGGGGTGACGATTTGTACGTTTGGGCATGCCGGTGACGGCAATCTGCATCCGACGGCAACGACCGATGCGAGAGACGCCGAGGAGATTCACCGGGTAGAGGCAGCTTTTGAGGAAATATTCGAAGCGGCTATTCGCCTTGGCGGAACGATTACCGGCGAGCATGGCGTCGGTTTGGTCAAATCTCCGTTTTTGGAATGGAAGGTTGGAGAGGCAGGCATTGAAGTAATGAAGGGAATTAAGCATGCTTTTGACCCGCATAACCTGCTTAACCCGGGTAAAATCTTCGCTAAGCAATCTCGCAAAAGGGTGGTGCTTCAGCATGGCTAAAACGATGGAGCGTAACGATAAGGCAGCAAGCCAAAAGGAAGCTTCGCTAACGAAGCTGAACCCGCTTGCGCAGAAGCTGAAGCTGAATCTTAACGAGGACCAGCTCACGAATTGCATGCGCTGCGGATTTTGTTTGCCGGCTTGTCCGACTTTCCGCGAGACTGGACTTGAGGCAGAGTCGCCGCGGGGCAGGATCGCGTTGATGAAGGCGGTCGCTGATGGAATCATGAGTCCAGATGAAGTATTTGAGGAGCAGATGAACCACTGCCTTGGCTGCCGGGCGTGCGAGCCGGCTTGCCCCGCCGACGTGAAGTATGGCCAACTTATCGAGCAGGCAAGGGATGCTATTGAGGATCATACCAATAGCCATCGCTGGTGGGTCAAATCGGTACGCGGCGTCGTATTCAAGCAGCTGTTTCCGAAACAGAGCCGGATGAGGCTTGCAGGGGGAGCGCTGCAGCTTTACCAGCGCTCGGGCCTTCGTTCGCTGGCTCGCGGCGCCGGGCTGATGAAGCTGTTCCCAGAACATCTGCGCGATATGGAATCCATTTTGCCGGACGCCTCACCGAAGGGGATCGTGCAGCGAATGGGCACGCACCACAAGGCTAAGGGCGAGAAGATTGCTACAGTCGGCATGTTCAGAGGCTGTTTGATGGATGTAATGTTCACGGAAACGAATGTCAAAACGGTGGAGCTTCTTAGCGCAGCTGGTTTTGAGGTTGTTATTCCGGATAGCCAAGGCTGCTGCGGTGCGCTTCATGCCCATAGCGGCGAGACCTCCGGCGCGAAGAAGTTGGCTCGCCAAAACATCGAAGCATTCAAAGCGGCTAATGTAGATTATATCGTCTCTAATGCGGGGGGCTGCGGCGCGATTTTGACAGAGTATGATCATCTGCTTCATGAGGAAGCCCAGTGGCGGGAGGACGCGGCTTGGTTTGCGAACCGGGTCATCGATATTAGCGATTTGCTGGTGCGCCATGGACGGCTGCCGTTCTTCAGCGAGCTGGCCGGTGATGCCAGCACTCAGAGTACAGACGCTGACGCAGCAAGCAAGGTTAACGTCCGGATTACGTATCAGGATTCCTGTCATCTGCGCAACGTCATGCGTTCTTCGAACGCGCCGCGCACGCTTATGCGCCAGGTGGAGGGCGTCGAATTTGTAGAGATGCATGAGGCGGACCGCTGCTGCGGCTCTGCCGGCATTTACAATATTACGCAGCCGGAGATGGCCGGGCAGCTCCTCGAGCATAAGATGGAAAATGCTAACGCAACGGCTGCCCATTATTTACTGACAAGCAATCCGGGCTGTCTGCTGCAAATGAAGCTAGGCGTCCAGAAGCATGGCTGCGGCAGCCAGATGAAAGTGGAGCATATCGTTGATTTTCTGCATGAGCGGATGGTTGAAAAGCAGGTAGCCAGCACAATTAGCTAAACTTCCCTATAAGCAGTCCTCACCGGGGTGATGATATATTGAGCGTTCGGTGAGGTCGATGGGCGGATAACAAACGGTTTTTCTCGTCCCGTGAAATGCAGACGAAGTTGTGAGCTTTCTATCGCAAGCAATACGTCCTTTAAATAAGTTCCGTTAAAGAATACGGTTAAGGGTTCACCGATAAACGATTGGATTGCGATTTTTTCCGAGACGTCTCCGACTGCGGCAGATGCTGCGAATAATTCGGCTTCCTTAGCCGTGATGCGCATACCAATCACATGCGTAGGCCCTGCAAGCAGGCCGGCTCGCTGAACAGAGCTAAGGAGTGAGGCCGTATCCATGCTAATTTCGGTTGAAAAGGTTTTGGGAATGAGCCTTTCAATGGAGGGAAACGCCCCTGCAATGAGCAAGGATAACATGCTGAAATTTCGCGTCTGAAAATAAATGCTATGGTCGTTAAGAGTGATTCGTGTGGAGCCGGATTCATTGTGAAGCATTTTTGCATAATTGGACAAGTGCTTAGCTGGAATTACAACGGAAGGGAAGTTGCTTACGGAATTGACGTCATGCCTTGAGGTTCTGGTCGAAAGCCGAATGCCGTCCGTAGCGGCAAACGTCAGTTTATATTCATCCGTTTGGCACAATACGCCTGTTAGAACCGGCTTTGATTCAGAGGTTGATGCGGCGAACGCGACTTGCTTAACCATTTTCTTGAATTCTTCGTTATTTATGCTGAATCCGTTATTCCTTTCAGGAATTGCGGCAATAGGAAAATCGCCAGCGCTCATTGCGGCAAGCCTGTACACGGTATGACCCGAGGAAATGCGAACAAAACGGTTCTGCATTTCTTCGAGCGTGACCATGCCCTCCGAGAGGCTGCGATTGATATCGATGAAGAAGCGGGCAGGGATGACGGTGCTCCCTTCTTTATGAATGATCAAAGTATCGGAAGCACACGGTATAAAATATTGTAGTGTCACTGAAGTATTGCACGCGGTCAACGTTAGGCCATCAGTGCCTGACTCGAGTTTGACTCCCGTTAAAATCGGCGAGACGCTTCTTGCTGGCACGCCGGCCGCAATGTGCTGTAATGCGGTATGGAGAGACTGCTGGTCAATTTCAACATGCATGAGCTTCACCCATCTTTAATTTGACTTATGGTAAAACGATTCAATGATGCGGCGAATAGCTTCTGACCTAGAAAGCTCAGAAGCCGCACATTGCTTCTCCAGCTCATCCCATATTTCTTTGGTAAGCGTCAAAGAAACCTTCTTCGTTTCGCCAATGCCCTTTCTTCCTGCTCCCGCGCGCGGCCCTCCTCGGGAGAACATCATGGACAGTTGTCCTTCATCCTGAGGCACGGCAATTTTCATTTTTTTGTCGTCCACTAAAAAATCTCCTTTTTGAATTAAGTAACCTTATTCATATCTTATATCTTTAACTTTATCATGATTTGAAATCGTTGGCAATGGAGGAAGGGCAGCATCTATTTACATTGAATTAAACTTTCTCGTTTCGGACGCTGCACGAGTAAATTATTCTTTGGAGGTACGGTTGCAGGCAGATTCATAGATGGACTAATCTATGTAAAAGTAAGAAGCCGGCTACTAAGGCGAACATTTCGTTTCCCCGGAACGCGCTTTTCGCTTCGCTCATACTTCATTTCTTCTGTTCAACTTATCTATTTCTCCAGAATCCAGCCGTAAGCTGCCCTATTAGGCTCGCTGGGCTAGATTAGGTCTATTTTTTAGACCTATTTCATCCCATTCGGCGATTTCCGCCAGATTAGATCTAAAAAATAGATCTATTCCTCCAAAACCTAGCCATACGCTGCCGTATGGGGCTCGCTGGGCTAGATTAGATCTATTTTTTAGACCTATTTCATCCCAATCGGCGATTTCCGCCAGATTAGATCTAAAAAATAGATCTATTCCTCCAAAACCCAGCCATATCCAGTCCAATTTGGGGCGCAGAGATAGATGAGATTTTACACAGAATGATGGACTTGACCCCTACTTTTAAAAAATTCATTAAGTAAGAAATCATTAGCTGAACTTGTCTAACACCATGCCCCAAGTACAAAAAAAGGTTAGAGCATCAGATCACAATCTGATTCGCTCTAACCTTTTTCTTAAAATATAGGAAGTGTATCCTTCGCCATATGATTTCTATATTTCTCGTAATGAAACGCGCCGCGCCACGAAAGGACGGCGAAAGCCGTCTCACCTTGCCTTGTCCGTTATGCCTTGTCCGTTATGTCTTATCCGTTATAACTGCGTTTCGACTGCCACAGCTGGAGCTGCGCAGGAGAGGCGCTCGATAAATTTCGTATCGATGCTTATTTTCACCTTCATGTCGTTTTCTTCCTCTAGCTGGGAGATGAGCAGGTCGACGGCGACCCGTGCAATTTTATCTTTATCGACATGGATGGTTGTGAGTTCGGGCGTAATGATTCTTGCTTCCGATATATTATCGAAGCCAATGACCGAGATGTCCTCCGGAATGCGGAAGCCAAGCTCAGTTAACGTCTTAACGGCACTAATGGCGATATAGTCGCATTCGCAGAAAATTGCGGTCGGCATTGGTTTGCCACTGCTGATGTAGGCCTCAAGCTGCTTCTTCATCTCTGGCTGTGAAGATAGGATCGTCGGAGCGACATGGAAGAGATGGGAGTCGTCTACAATAAGCCCGTAGTCCTTGAGCGCGAGACGGAAGCCTCTCTTGCGCGCGTCGAAATTATGAATTCGAACGTCCGAGGCTACGTATCCAATGCTGCGGTGGCCTCTTTCATATAAATAGGTGCCTGCTTGATACGCACCCATTTCATTATTGATTTGTACAAAGCTGACAGGAAGCGTGTCATAGCAGGTATCGAGCACGACCAGCTGAGGCAGCTGCCGCGCGATAAATTCAATTTGAAGGCGGCTCAGATTGGTTCCGAGCAGAATGACGCCATTGTCTTTGTTTTCTTCCGCGACGGCTTGCAAATTATTCTCCAAATCGCTCATGTCCACGGCAGAGAAGCGGAGCGAATACCCCTTCAAGCGGCAATGCTCTTCGATAAAATGAATCAGCTCACGAAAGAACGGCTGTTGATAGTAGTTTTCCAGTACGATACCGGAGTTGGTTAAGACGAGAAACAGCAGTGTTTTGACTGGCTTCTCAGGCAAGCTTGGCTTGGGCTTAAAATGATAACCGTTCTCCTCGGCAATCCTGATGATTTTCTCACGCGTTTCGGAGCTGATTCCCGGCTTATTGTTCAAGGCGAGGGATACGGCTGACTTGGATACTTCAGCTAGTCTTGCGATATCATCCATTTTCACGATTCGTTCTCCATTCTTTATTTATGATCAACAAAATCAGCTATTCGTTTAGTACGTTTAGTTTACTATGAAGGGGTATAGTTTAGCAATAGATTACTAAACAGATATAAAGTTTAGTAGTTAAATTCCTTTTATATTAATAAAGATAACTAAACATTTAGTGTTGACTGAACTAAACTAGCGTGTTAGGATGATTTTCAAGAGCAACTCATAAGAAAATAGATGATTGAAAGTAATGAATCAGAAATTTGTTTAGTTTGTTTATTATCCATCTGTTTAGTTGTTTAGTCATAGTTTAACGGAGGCGGACACAATGAAAAAGTTGAAACTGGGTTATGCACCAACGCGTCGTTTCGTGTTTAGTGAAGAGGATGCTTTTAAGTACAAGGTGTTGATTCGCGAGAAAATTGATTCTTTCGGCATGGACATTGATATCGTCGATCTCGAAGGGCTAAATGAAGAAGGACTTCTTTATAACGATAACATTGGGGCGGATAAAATCATTGAGCGATTCCAGCGCGAGAAGGTAGACGCCGTATTTTTCCCGCATTGCAATTTCGGTACGGAGGATACGGTAGCTCGGGTAGCCAAGGCGCTAGGCAAGCCGACCTTGCTATGGGGGCCGCGGGATGAAGCGCCGCTGGAGGATGGCATGCGGCTTCGGGATACCCAATGCGGACTGTTCGCAACGGGCAAAATCTTGCGCAGATTCAACGTTCCGTTCACCTATGTGACGAACAGCCGAGTGAATGATCCGGTTTTTGAAAGGGGTTTCAAAAACTTCGTATCCGCTGCTAACGTCGTGCGTCAATTCCGTACGCTGCGGATTTTACAAATAGCGCCCCGCCCAGCGTCCTTTTGGACGATGATGGTCAACGAAGGCGAGCTGCTGGAGCGTTTTGGCATCGAGGTGCATCCGATTACGCTGATTGATATTCAGAAAACAACAGAGCGGATTGAGAAGCAGAATGGAATCGAGCTGCATGAAGCGATTGCCTTTATCCAAGCGAAGCTGGATGTAGCAGAAGTGACGCAGGCTGCTGTGAAGCGCGTCGCAGCACTCAAGGTTGCCATGAAAAAATACGCTGTGGAAACCGGCAGCGGCGCGATTGCGATTCAATGCTGGTCGTCATTGCAGGACGCGATGGGCATTATGCCATGCCTAGCCAATGCCCTGCTCACGGATGAGCAAATTCCGGTGACCTGCGAAACGGATATTCACGGAGCGATTACCTCGGTGATGGTTCAGGCGGCGGCGATGAACGAAGCGCCTACCTTCTTCGCGGATTTGACGGTTCGCCATCCTGAGAATCCGAACGGCGAGCTGCTGTTCCACTGCGGCAACTTCCCAGTTTCCTTGTCGGTGGAAGACAAGCCGAAGCTGCGCCATCACTTTTTGTTCGATGATCATGCTCCGGGCACACACGAAGGCGAAATTCGCGGCGGCGATATGACATTGGCCCGTTTTGACGGCGATCATGGCGAATACTCGCTGTTCCTTGGCAAAGCACGCGGCATTCAAGGCCCTTATACGAGAGGCTCGTATGTATGGGTAGAAGTCAACGATTGGCCGCTATGGGAAGAGAAGCTGGTGAAAGGCCCTTATGTCCATCATTCGGTCGGCATTCATGCCAATGTCATTCCTTCCCTTTATGAGGCTTGCAATTATATTCCTGGCTTGACTCCGGACCCGGTTGATCCAACAGAAGCAGAAATTCGCGCATGGCTGAGAGGAAGTGTCTAAGATGGCGACTGTAGCTGAGCTTCAAATTAAATCATTACAAATTCGGGCAGACCTTCTCCGATTGATCCACAATGCCAAAATGGGGCATACGGGGGGCTCGCTTAGCAATACTGATATTTTAACGGCCTTATATTATGAAATTATGAAGCATGACCCTGCGCAGCCTAAGTGGGTGGAGCGGGATCGGTTTATTGCGAGCAAGGGCCATTCGGTTGAATCGTTATGGTGCATTTTGGCCGACCTCGGCTATTTCCCGAAGGAGGAGCTTGCAACGTACTGCCAGTTCGGAACGAGACTGATCGGGCATCCAAACAATAAGGTTGCGGGCATTGAGATGAATACGGGAGCGCTTGGGCATGGCCTGGCGATCTCCGTCGGGATGGCGCTAGCGGCGAAGAAAGACAGCAAGGCATATCGGGTGTTTTGTTTGATGGGCGACGGCGAGCAGGCCGAGGGCTCTGTATGGGAAGCGGCGATGGCCGGCGCGCATTACAAGCTTGATAATTTGATTGGTTTTGTCGACCGCAACCGCCTGCAAATTAGCGGCAATACGGAGGATGTCATGGGCATCGACCCGCTTGACCGCAAATGGGAGGCGTTCGGCTGGCATGTGAAGCAGGTGAACGGGCATGATTTTGGCGAGCTGTTGGAGACGCTTCGCGCGGTTCCTGAGCAGACAGGCAAGCCGACGCTTGTTATTCTGAATACGACCAAGGGCAAAGGCGTGTCTTTCGCCGAGAATCAGCCCGAGTGGCATCATCATGTACCGAATGAGGAGCAGCTAATACTAGCGGTTGCCGAGCTGGAAGCGGCGAGCGCAGCGATACGAGCAGCGGAAGAGGAGCGTGGCACGAATGGCTAACAACATACCCAACCGTCAAGCGATGTGCGAGGCTTTGATGGAGCTTGCACAGGACGATAGAGATATTATGGTGCTGGCTAGTGATTCGCGAGGCTCGGCTGCCATGGCGCCGTTCGTCAAGCAGTTCCCTGAGCAGTTCGTAGAAACAGGAATCGCGGAGCAAAATATCGTCGGAATAGCGGCGGGGCTCGCCCATAGCGGCAAGAAGCCTTTCGTTACCTCTCCAGCATGCTTCCTCAGCATGCGGAGCATCGAGCAGGTGAAGGTGGATGTCGCTTATTCCGCCACGAATGTGAAGCTGGTCGGCATTAGCGGCGGCGTTAGCTACGGAGCGCTTGGCATGTCCCATCATTCCTTGCAGGATATTGCGGTAACGCGGGCGATTCCGGGCTTAACAATTATTTTGCCGGCAGACCGCCACGAGACACGGAAAATGACACAGGCACTTGCGAAGCATGAGGGCGGCACTTATGTGCGTATCGGACGCAACCCGGTTGAGGATGTGTATGAGTCGGATGATTACGACTTCCAAATTGGCAAGGCTGTCGTTATGAAGCCGGGCAGCGACGTAACGCTGATTGGAACCGGAGAGACGGTGCGGATTGCGCTCGACGCCGCAAAGCTGCTGGAGGAAGCGGGCATTGAGGCACGCGTGCTCAATATGCATACGATTAAGCCACTTGATGAGGAAGCGATTATTGCTGCTGCGAAGGAGACGGGAGCCATCGTTACGCTGGAGGAGCACAGCATCTTTGGCGGGCTAGGGGCTGCTGTTGCGGAAGTCACCTCAACGAATATTCCTGTGCCGCTGCGTATTCTCGGCATTCCGGATGAGCCGGCAATTGCGGGCAAAACAGCTGAAATCTTTGCCCATTACGGCCTGACTGCGGACAATGTCCAGAAGCTAGCCGCCGAGCTAGTCAAAGCTAAGGTGAAGCAAGTATGATGAACATGCAGCCTTCGCAAGCGTCGGAGCTGAATTCGAATGCTGCTAAGTTTCTGTTAACGATAGATCAGAGCACGACAGCAACGAAAGCCTTACTGGTTGACGAGAGCGGGAAAATTGCGCAGCAATTAGCGATCAGCCATCGTCAATATTATCCGCAGGACGGCTGGGTGGAGCATGACCCGGTTGAAATTTATAATAACGTAAAAGCAGCCATTCGCGGCGTCATCGCACTAGCCGGCATAACGGAGCAGGAAATTGCCGGCTTGACGATTACGAATCAGCGCGAAACCGCCTTACTATGGGATCGTGAGACAGGTATTCCTGTTGCGAATGCTATCGTATGGCAGTGCCGAAGGACTGCCAGTCAATGCAGTGAACTGCGGGAGAGGGGATTGGAGGAGCAGATTCAGGCCAAAACGGGACTGCTGCTCGATCCTTATTTCTCGGCAACCAAATGGCGCTGGCTGCTTGAATATGCAGCCACGGATACGCCGGTAGAGCAACTGATGGCGGGGACGATGGACAGCTGGATCATCTGGAATCTGAGCGGTCGCAAGGTACATGCGACTGACTTTAGCAACGCCAGCCGGACCCAACTGTTCAATATCGAAACGCTGCAATGGGACGAGGAGCTGGCGGGCTGGTTTGGCGTTCCGCTGCAGCTTCTTCCTAATGTATATGGGAGCGATTACATTTATGGTTATGTCGATGAGCCGGAGCTGTTTGCCCGGAAAATCCCGATCACAGGCGTAATCGGCGATTCGCAGGGCGCCCTGTTCGGGCAGCAATGCACGAAGCCGGGCATGGCTAAAGGCACTTATGGCACAGGTACTTCGGTGCTGATGCATGTAGGCTCTGAGATCGTACGCGCGCGGGACGGTCTAGTATCCGCAATTGCTTGGGGGCTTGGCGGCAAGGTCGACTACGCGCTCGAAGCGATCATCCATTGCTCGGGCGACTGCCTCAATTGGGCGCGTGATCAGCTTGGGCTCTACCGCAGCTTCGAGGAGCTGGAGGAGAGCGTAAGCAAGGCCGGAGACAGCGGCGGCGTGTATCTGGTGCCAGCGTTCGTAGGGCTGGGCGCTCCACATTGGAACGCGCAGGCAAGGGCAGCGATTACTGGGCTGAACCGCTCCTCCGACCGTCATCACATTTTGCTCGCGGCACTAGAGAGTATTGCTTATCAGGTGGATGACGCGGTTAAACTGCTGGAGCAGCAAACCGGATTGCCACTTAAGGAACTGCGGGTGGACGGGGGAGCGACGGCCAACGATAGGCTGATGCAATTCCAAGCTGATTTGTTGGAGTCGCGCATCGTTTGTCCCGAAGCTGCGCAGCTGTCCGCGCTTGGCTCTGCCTACATCGGTGGGTTGGCGCTAGGCCGCTGGAGCCTCGAAGAGATCGCATGCTTCTATAAGCGGGATAGAGAATTCCATTCGAACATGTCGAAGCAGGAACGAGAACGGCGCGTTTCAGGCTGGCAGGCCGCGGTGAAGGCGGTCCTGGCCAATGAAGCAGCGCTTCATGAAAAGGAGCAAAGTCATGAACTTTCCCTATAAAGTGCCAGAATCCAAAAAGATCCGTCTTATAATTAATACGGATGCAAAAAACGAAGCGGACGACCAATACGCGATTGCCCATGCTCTCTTGACACCAAGATTCAACATCGCGGGCATTATTGCGGCACATTTTGGCACGAGAATCGATACCTCAATGGAGGAATCCTTCGAGGAAATTAAGAAGGTATTGCAGCTGATGCATATGGAGAATGATGTAATGGTCTATGAAGGGGCCAAGGCGGCGCTGTCGGATGAGCAGACACCAGTGTCCTCGCCGGGCTCGGAGCTTATCGTCAGAGAAGCGATGAAGGACGGCGAGCTGCCGCTTTACGTTATTTTTCTTGGTCCGCTGACGGATCTTGCTTCGGCTTATTTGCAGGAGCCGCGCATTGCAGGCCGCATGACAGCGGTCTGGATCGGCGGAGGCCCGTATCCGGCAGGAGCACGGGAGTTCAATCTGGAAAACGATATTGCTGCCGCAAACGTTGTGTTCCGCTCCCCGATTCCGCTGTGGCAGGTACCGCAAAATGTTTATAAAATGCTGCGCGTAAGCTTGGCGGAGTTAGCCGTCAGAGTACGTCCGCACGGTGAAATTGGCCGCTATTTGTTCGAGCAGCTGGTAGAGTTCAATTTGCATCCTGATCATACGCCGAGATGGCCGAAGGGCGAAATGTGGGCGTTAGGTGATTCTCCGGCTGTTTCGCTGCTTATTGATGATCAGGAGTTTGATTATGATATGGTGGATGCGCCGCATATTGCATCTGATATGCGCTATGAGGAGCAAAAAACGGATCGAAAAATTAGAGTGTATCGTTCCGTCGATGCGCGTTTTACTTTAGAGGACATGTACGCCAAGCTTGAATTATTCCATGCCAGTTCCAAAAACGGAGGATAACGCAATGACCTTGTCGATTGTGAATTGCAAGACCGAATATATGACGAATCCTATAGGCATTGAAGCGAGCAAGCCAAGATTGTTTTGGCAAATCGAAGCGGACAGCCGCTCCGCCGTGCAGACGGCCTATCACATTCTGGTAGCCTCTTCAAGCGAGAAGCTGGCAGCCGAGCAGGGCGATGTATGGGATAGCGGAAAAGTGGAATCGAGCCAATCCATTCAGATCGAATATGCAGGAAGCGAGCTTCTGGCCGAAGGCAAATACTTCTGGAAGGTCCGTGTCTGGGACAAGGAGCAGCAGCCTTCGGAGTGGAGTGCAGCAGCCTTCTGGACGATGGGTCTTCTGAGCAGAGAAGCATACAAAGGAAAATGGATCGGACGCAAGCTCGATGCCGAACATAACATGCAGCCTTCACCACATTTGCGCAAATCCTTTTCGCTTAAGGGCAAAGTGCGCAGCGCGTTTGCTTACGCGACAGCACTCGGCTTATTCGAGCTTCATGTGAACGGGAAGCGAGTCGGCGATTATTTTGCCCCGGGCTTTACGGATTATAACGTCCGCACACAAGTGCAGGCTTACGAGATTACCGAGCTTCTGGCAGAGGGTGACAACGCCTTTGGCGTAATTGTAGGCGATGGCTGGTATGCGGGAACGGTCGGCTTCCTCGGTGATAAGGTTTACGGGGAGCGCCCGTTCTTCATGATGCAGGTTAATGTGGAGTATGAGGACGGCAGCAAGGAAAGCATTGTGACAGACCACACTTGGCGGGTAAGCAAAGGCCCGATTCTTTATTCCGATTTCATTATGGGCGAGGCTTATGATGCGCGCCTTGAAATTGACGGGTGGGACGAAGCGGGCTATGACGATGCCGATTGGGAGCAGCCGGATGTTCGCTCGGGCTATAACGGCAATTTGGTGGCTACGAATGAACCGCCGATTACGATTACCAAAACGATCAAACCGATCAGTATGAAGAAGTCCCCCGCAGGCAATTATATTTATGATATGGGTCAAAATATGGTAGGCTGGACCGAGCTTAAGGTGACTGGTGAGCGTGGTACGACGATTACGCTGAGCCATGCAGAAATGCTCAGTCCGGACGGCTCGCTTTATCTCGATAATTTGCGCGTAGCCGTCCAGCAGGAGCATTATACGCTGAAGGGCGGAAGCGAAGAGCGCTACGAGCCGCATTTTACGTTCCATGGCTTCCGTTACGTGGAGCTGATCGGATATCCGGGCGAGCCGGATTTGGATACGATTATCGGCAAGGTAGTCCATTCGGATACGCCGGAAACCGGGTATTTGGAAACGTCGAATGCGATGGTCAACCAGCTTTATTCGAACATTACGTGGGGACAGCGCGGCAACTTCCTTTCCGTGCCAACGGATTGCCCGCAGCGCGATGAGCGGCTCGGCTGGACGGGCGATGCGCAAATTTTCGCACGCACGGCTTCCTACAATATGGATGTGGCTCGTTTCTTCAATAAATTCGTATGGGATATGATCGATTGCCAGCAGCCTTCAGGTGCATTCACTGATGTTGCGCCGGATGCAGGGTGGATTCGCCATAAGAATTGGAATACGCGGCTGAACTGGTTCGCGCCGGACAATGCAGGCTGGGGAGATGCCGGCGTCGTCATTCCGTGGACGCTCTACTTGATGTATGGCGATATAAGAATATTGGAAACGCATTATGAGGCCATGGCGAAATGGGTCGAGTATTTAAGAATAAATACCGATAATCTCGTTCGGCCCGATTATGCGAACTACGGGGATTGGCTGTCCATCGATGCGGATACGCCAAACGAAGTGCTCGCGACGGCATATTTTGCTTACAGCACGAAGCTGCTTGGTTTGATTGCAGGTGTGCTCGACAAGCCGGAGGAAGTTAGCCGGTATGACCAGTTGTTCCAAGACATTGCGGCAGCCTTCCGCAACGCATTTGTGAGCGAGGACGGCGTCATCCACGGTGAGACCCAGACGGTTTACGTGCTTGCGCTGCAATTCGGCTTGCTGACCGAGGAACTTCGCTTAAAGGCGATTGGACATTTGGCGGCAGATATTACTAAGCGCGGCGACCGATTAACGACGGGGTTCCTCGGCGTTGGTTATCTATTGCCTGCCCTATCAGACAATGGCCGGCTCGACATCGCCTACAAGCTGCTTACGCAGGAGTCATTCCCTTCGTGGATGTATTCCATCAAGCATGGCGCGACGACAATCTGGGAGCGCTGGGACGGTTGGACCGAGGACAAAGGGTTCCAAACGCCGCAAATGAACTCATTCAACCATTATTCGCTGGGTTCTGTCGGAGAGTGGATGTTCCGCTACATGGCGGGCATTGAAGCGGATGCTTCGGCACCGGGCTTCCGAAATGCGATTATCCGCCCGCAGCCGGGTGGCGATATATCTAGTGTCAATGCGCACTATGACTCACTCTACGGAAGAGTAGGCGTAACGTGGAGTCTCGGTGCTGACGGAACGTTCAAGCTGGCCGTTACGGTTCCGGCCAACACGACTGCGACGGTTCATCTTCCAGGGACTGTGACGCATATTGATGACGCGGCATTTGAAGCCGGTACTGCGGATAGCGGTATGAAGCCGGTTACGCAGGTGGACGGCGGAGCTGGTTTCCAAATTGGCTCAGGCATCTATACCTTCGCCAGCCAGATCACCAAAGCATAAACCATCATCACATAGCAGCTGACCGCCCAAGCCATATCTCTAACGAGGGATTGCTTGGGCGGTTTTGGCTATAGGAGGGTTCATTATTCGCATACGCACCGTTCTCCTGCTCAGCTACTTTATTATTATCTTAGTCTGCATCACCTTGGTAGGATCGGTTTCCTTCTATATTTCCTATACTACGATGGGCAGGCAGGCGGAGTCCGCCAGCGCCTTGCTTGTGCAGCAAATCGAAAAAAATATGGACAATGATTTTCACAGCAAACGGAATTTGCTTCTGGCTTCCTATAATGATCCAAGTTACGTCGATGGCATTAACCGCTACCCGGAAATGAGCGACAAGGAGCGCTTCGAGTTTCGCCAGCGGATCGGGGATCTTTATTTAAAAAGCTTTAATGTAACGCCGATCCGTGATTTTATTCGTTTCCATATTTATTTCAGTACGGGCGAGCTGCTCAGCGCATCCGATGACAGCGGGATGAGAAATGCGGCACAGGTCCGCAATTCGGAATGGTTCCGCTCCACAGTAGCGAAGGATGGAGAGGTTTTTTTCAGCAGCCTGATCCCTGAGTCTGAACGCTCGGATGCAGAGGAAGCAGCATATTTCTCGGCGATTCTAATCCGGGATTTCTCGAATCCTGATTTGTTTATTATCGTCAGGGCAGAATATCGTTCAGAGCTGTTCAACAGCATCGGGCGCAATGATGCATTATCAGCGAGAAGCAGCATTCTCATTCTTGATGAAGGCAACCGGCTTGTCTATGCTTCTGGCAATGCCAACGCCTATGCGGATGAGCCTGCTCTGACCGAGCGGGTAAGCGGCAGCAAAAGCCGATTCTGGTTCGAGATGGATGGCGAGGAGCGTCTCGTTTCCTATACGAGGTCGGGCTACTCCAACTGGAAAGCGGTGCTCGTCGTTCCGAAGAGCGACATCTTCGGCTCGCTGGATATTATCAAAACCACCGTTTTGTTTACGGCATGCATCGCATTTTTCATTACCTTTCTTATATCAGTCCTGTTTGGACAGCGCATCACGAAGCCAATCCTTCATCTGTATAAATCGGTTAACCGCATGAAGCGCGGCGATTTCTCCGCAAGGGTGGAGGTGAAGCGTAACGATGAGATCGGCAGGATTGGCATGAATTTCAACGCCATGCAGGAGGAGCTGGAGCAGCTGATCGAGACGAAATACGTGAACCAAATCAAGCTTCAGGAAGCCGAGCTGGCCATGCTCTATTCTCAGATCAATCCCCACTTTCTCTATAACACCTTGGACAGCATCCGGTCGATGGCCGACTATTATCAGGTGCAGGACATCGGTCAAATGGCCGAATCGCTTGCAGATATTTTTCGCTACAACACCAAGAACAAAGACGAGATCGTGACTCTTCAGGAAGAGCTCGTTCAAATTGACGCTTATATGAGCATTCAGCGCATCCGCTTCGAGGATAAGATCGCCTACGAGCAGCAGATTGAGGAGGAGCTTTACAGCTTTCCGTTGCTCAAAATGACACTCCAGCCGCTCGTCGAAAATGCCGTGTTCCATGGCATCGAGCGCAAGCGCGGCAAAGGCAGAATTACGGTGGCGATGCGGCAGGAAGGCGGGAGAATCGCACTCT
Source organism: Paenibacillus luteus (assembly GCF_006542765.1). Taxonomy (GTDB): domain Bacteria; phylum Bacillota; class Bacilli; order Paenibacillales; family Paenibacillaceae; genus Pristimantibacillus; species Pristimantibacillus luteus. The sequence goes on along the minus strand of NZ_SKCD01000012.1, from coordinate 5,444 downwards.
CCGTATCCGATGACGGAGTTGGCATTTCCGAGAAGCATCTGGCAGAAATCAGGCAGACGCTCAAGCCGCCTATGCTGCAAGACAATGGAGCTTTGCCAGCGGCTCGTATGGGAATCGGCATTCAAAACGTGTTTTCCCGTTATAAAATAAGGTTTGGCGATGCGTTTGATTTTGAAATTAACAGCCGGAAGGGAATGGGAACGGAGATCAAGCTGTTCATTCCGATCGAGACCACGCAAGCGAACGAATAAGTCAGAATATTCAACATAACAAGTCATTATTGTGAATTTGTCGTTAGGAAGCGCTTTCATATAATAAGGGAGTAAGCATTATGGATGAGAGGGTGTCGATGAATGAGAAAGATGAAAGCGGTTTATCTCACGATGGTATTCCTATTGGCAGCACTGACTTTGGCCGCATGCGGAGGGAATAACGGAAATAATACGCCTGCGACTAACGCACCTGAGAAGACGGCGGCGGCTGATCCAACCAAGGAGCCTGCGAAGGAGCCGGTCACATTAACCTTCCTGATTCCGAATACGGATGACGCAACGCCATACACGCAAATTTTTAAAGATTTTGAAGCGAAAACCGGCAATAAGGTTGAGGTTCAGGCGCTGCCGGGCGGGGATTATGACAATATGCTGAAAACTCGCTTCTCTACTGGCGATTTTCCCGATGTGTTTCTGATGCAGCCGGGAACGAAGCAGTACGTCAAGCTGAGAGCAGAAGAGACGTTATATGAGTGGTCAGGCGAGGCTGGCGTGTGGGATAACGTGATCGAATCAATCACCGAATTCCAGAAGGATACATCTGGCAAGGCCTATGGCGTACCCTTTGGCAAAACGGGCATGATGGGCGTGTTTTATAACAAGGACGTCTTCGCCAAAGCAGGCATTGAGCCGCCGACGAATTACGCGAACCTGCTTGAAATCGCCAAGAAGCTGAAGGATAGCGGCGTAACGCCTTTCTATGAAGGCGTGAAGGACGGCTGGCCGACACAGGTATTTTACTTAACAGGCTGGGTGAGTCAGGTAGATCAGGAGATTGGTGATGAGGGTGTTCAGAAGCTTAATGTCAACGGCATGAAGCTCTCCGAAATCACGGCGCTTAAGGATTTGTTTGTGAAAGCGAAGGAAATCAAGGATTTGGGCCTCTTCCAGAAAAATACGCTGTCAGGCACCTTTGACGAATTGCAAAATGAGCTGGGCGAAGGCAAGGTCGCCATGGCGTTCATGCTGGATGGCATTCTACCACAGCTGGAGAAGAAATTCGGCAATGATTTTGTGAAAGAAAAAATCGGATTTTTCCCTTTCCCTTCCGCTACGGATACAGGTACGGCTATGATTACGCCACCGAACCAGTTAATGGTTCCATCAAAGGCGAAAAACCTGGAAGCGGCGAAGGAGCTCGTGAAGTTCATGATCTCTAGCGAAAGCGTCAATTCCTTCTATAAGCTGCACCCGGGCATTCCGATCTTCAAAGGCGCGGATAGCGAGCTTTACCCGAGCCAGCAAACGGTTCAGGAATATATCGACGCTGGCAAGTCCAAGGTCAATGTGCAAAACCGCCTAACCGCATCCTTCCTTGATCTCGGGAAAATTTTGCAAGGGTTCCACATTTCCGGAGACGTGGATGCAGCGATCAAAGAGATGGATACGAACTACGTCAAGGACGGTAATTCCAAACGTCTGGAAGGTTTTGAATAAGAAATAAGCGGCTTAACATTTAGATGGAGCAGGCGGGCCTTGCATTAGAGAGCAGCTAGGGCGCAAGGCCCGCCCTTCCTTATCGGAGCAGGGGTGAGCATGATGGAGAGAAACAAATACCCGCTTTATTTTTCTTTTCCAGCGATAATCGTTTTTCTATTGTTCTTCATAACGCCGACCGTGATCGGCGTGTATTACAGCTTTACCGATTGGAACATTAACGCAAGCACGATCAAGTTCATTGGACTGGAAAATTACAAGGAGCTGTTCAACGAGCCACGCTTGAAGCAAGCTTTTACGAATACGCTAATTTTTGCCGCTGCGGTGACGGTGCTGCAAAATGTATCGGGCATTGCGCTGGCGCTGATCTTGAATGAGAAGCTGAGGCTGCGCAATTTGCTTCGGATGATTTTTTTCATGCCATATGTCATTGCTCCACTGGTTATCGGCTATATTTTCCGGGCTATTTACCATCCCGAGCACGGAATCGTAAATAAATTTCTTGATATGGTTGGTTTGGATTTCATGATGCAGGACTGGCTGAACGATCCGAAATTCGCTTTGTTTACCATTATCATTACCGACATCTGGCGGGTTGCGGGCTTTTCGATGGTCGTTTATTTGGCCGGTCTGCAATTTATTCCGAAGGATCTGATCGAGAGCGCATCGATTGATGGTGCGAATTACTGGACGCGATTCAAGCATGTAGTGTTCCCGCTGCTGGCGCCTGCTTTTACCGTTAACGTGCTGCTTGCGATGATCGGCTCGATGAAAGTATTCGAGATCGTAATGGTGTTGACCGAAGGCGGTCCAGGTTATACGACCGAGGTGTTCTATACGTATATTCGCAACACGTTCAGCTCGGGTGAAATGGGCTACGCCACGGCGATCAATATGCTGCTGTTTGCACTTGTAACCCTTGTTGGCGTGCCTGTGCTGATGGCGATGAAGAAAAGGGAGGTCGAGATGTGATGAGAAAAAAACTACCGCCAATCGCGTTGGAAATCGTTGCAATCGGTCTCGCTCTCCTGATTCTGATCCCGTTTTTTATGATATTTATCAATTCATTCAAAGGCATAAGGGAATCCGCGTTATTTGGCTTATCGCTGCCGTCGACTTGGGAATTCAGCAACTACCGAGATGTGTTTAATCAGGACAATATTTTGCGCGGCTTCAAAAATAGCTTTCTTCTGTCGGCGCTTGTGGTCGTCTGCGTGAACCTGTTCGCATCGATGGCGGCGTTCGTCATTCAGCGGCGCGGGGGCAAATTTCTGAACGGCGTCTATATGGCCTTTATTATGGGACTAATCGTGCCAGTCTCGATTATTCCAACGATTCGATTGTTGGACGTCCTTCATATTAAAGGCACCTATCTTAGCATTGTGATGTACTACACGGCGGTTCTGCTGCCATTCGCGGTGTTTCTGCTAGTCGGGTTTATCAAGTCCGTACCGAGGGAGCTGGACGAGGCGGCTATTCTGGAAGGCTGCGGCTATTTCCGGCTGTATCTCAAAATTATTTTACCGCTCATCAGCACGGTGCTGGTCACGGTCTCGATCGTCGTTATCGTATCGGTATGGAATGATTTCTTCGGTCCCTTCTATCTCGTTACGGACAGCACCAAATGGACGATCGTGCTTCAAGTATTCAACTTCGTTACGCTGTACAGCACGAACTGGGGGATTGTGTTTGCTTTTATGATTGTGGTCATTACGCCGGTGCTCATTATTTATTTGTTTCTGCAGCGCTATATTATCGATGGCTTGACGGCAGGATCAGTCAAAGGCTGATCGCAAATGAGGCTCGTAGTCGGGAGGCGTGACGGATATGAGACAGGTGATGATTGTCGATGACGAGCGCTGGATTCGCAGGGGCTTGATTCAATCGATTCCGTGGGAGGAGCTTGGACTTGCACTTGCAGGGGAGGCAGAGGACGGTGAGGACGCCTATCATATGGCGCTGCTCAAAAAGCCGGATCTTCTGTTTCTGGACATGCGGATGCCCGGCCTTGATGGGAAACAGCTGCTCGCATTGCTTGGCAAGGAGCTTCCGGAGCTGCTGACGATCGTAGTCAGCGGCTACTCGGACTTTGAATATACGAAGGAAGCAATCCGCCATAAGGCATTTGACTATTTGCTGAAGCCGATCAAGAAGGATGAGCTTGCGGCTGTGCTTGGCAAAGCGCTGACGGAGCTGGACCGCAGGGAAACCAGCGAAGCCAGGGAAAGAGAGGGTAGCGCGAAGAACTGGCTGGAGAATATCTTGTTCACGGGGGATGGGAGCGAAGGGATCGTTCCTGCAGCGAAAAACGGGTTGCCTGACGGTAGGAGCTGGAAGGCGGGGAATACCCTGCTGCTGGTTGCTCAGCCGGATGTGTACGTGGAGCGCTGCGAGCTGCCTTTGGTAATGGAGCAACTGCGGCAAAAGCTTCAGCAGGAGCGTGCATTTTATTTTGGCGGCGAATGGGATGTTGTGATGACGGCCGCACCGGGAAGCTCATGCGAGCTTGTTCTTTGCTTGCATGGCAATCACTTGGTGAGAAGCGAGCTGCTTCGTTTGTTGGCTATGCTTCAGCCGCTGCTGAAGCATATGACAGGCGTGAGCTATAGCATTGCGGCGAGTGAGCAGGAAGAGCAACACTCGCTGCTGCCGCAGCTGTACAAGAAAGCTAAGCTGAGCTTGAACGGCAGAAAGCTTGGCGAAGCAGGCTGGATTGGGTTTGCTGGCGAGACTGCGGTTGTGGCTGCGGCGGCTTTTCCGCGAGAGCTAGAGCAAGCGTTGCTCATTAATCTCCAGCATGGCAATGAAGAACAGGCGCAGCAGGATTTTGAGCGCTTTTATGAGCAAATTTCGCAGCCCTGCATGACGGTGGACGATTTGCTGCGCGGCGCCCTGATGCTTGTCCATTCACTGGAGAAGCAGTTGCAGAGCGCGGGTACGAATCTGGAGAAAGCTACCGGACATAGTTTGCTTGCCTATACGGAGATGATTAGGCTACGCAGGAATGTGGCGGCTGTGGGTGCGATTTTTACAGATGAAATTCTGCCCGGCGTGATTGGTTCGCGGGGTCCCGCGGCCGGCAAGCAGGGCGAGCAGATTGTTCGGGAAATTCAGAAGCTGATTGAGCAGCATTATGACCAGCCGCTCAGTCTGCATCAGATAGCGGAGAGCCGGTTTTTGAACGCTGACTATTTGAGCCGCTTGTTCAAAAAAACGACGGGCAGCAATTTTGTCGACTATTTGACGGATGCCCGGATCGCGAAGGCCGTGGAGCTGATGGGTTACCCTGCATACAAAAACTATGAAATTGCGAAGCGGGTCGGATATGAGGATTACCGCTATTTCAGCCAGATTTTTAAGAAAAAGATGGGCATGACCATTGGCGATTACCGCAGCTCGCTTGAGCCGCAAATCTCGAATTAACGAAGGAGAGACTATTGATGGCAAAAAGATTAGTACCTGACACGCTGACGTTGGAGGCTCGCGCGGGACATGCGATGAACGCAATCGTTGGCATGGCGGATCGCGATTATGACGATATTCCGTTTTTTGCGGCTAACCTGATGACGGAGCCTGCGAATCTGACGCATGGCGACTGGGATTACGGCTCTTCGCACGGACGGATGGTTGACGGCATGATTTTGGCGCGGCATATGTCCGGGGAGACGTTTGGGTCAGACATTGAAGCCAAATACAGATCGAACCTGCTCTCGTTCTTCAAGGAAGACGGGCTGA
>NZ_SKCD01000022.1 GCF_006542765.1 Paenibacillus luteus | reverse complement strand
ACGGGCTTTACCGTAAATTCAGCAACACAAATCACAGCAACGGCTCCGGCAGGCTCGGGAACCGTAGACGTAAGGGTAACGACGGCGGGCGGCACATCAGCGACATCGGCGGCTGACCAGTATACGTTCATAGCCGCGCCGACGATCACAAGCATTTCGCCGACGGCGGGTCCGACGACCGGAGGCACGACCGTCATTTTGACCGGTACGAATCTGTCTGGAGCAACAGCGGTGACGTTTGGTGCAACGGCGGCGACGGGCTTTACCGTAAATTCAGCAACACAAATCACAGCAACGGCTCCGGCAGGCTCGGGAACCGTAGACGTAAGGGTAACGACGGCGGGCGGCACATCAGCGACATCGGCGGCTGACCAGTATACGTATGTTGTTCTGACGTATACGATCAGTCCGTTGTCTAACGAGACGCCGAGCGCACTGACAGCGGGCTACGCATCGGGAACACAGGAAACGAAAACGGTGACCGTAACGCGAACGGGAACAGGCGACTTGGCGAGCTTGGCGACAGCGCTAAGCGGAGCGGACGCGAGCAGCTTCACGGTTACGCAGCCAGCGACGACAACGCTCGATAGCGGAACGACGTCCACTACTTTTACAGTGAAAGCGAATGACGGACTTGCCGCAGGGACGTATACGGCTACGATAACGGTATTGGCGACCAGCATGACGCCGGTGACCTTTACGGTGACGCAGGTGGTGAACGTTCCACTTACGTACACCATCGATGGATTGTCTAACGAGACGCCGAGCGCACTGACAGCGGGCTACGCATCGGGAACACAGGAAACGAAAACGGTGACCGTAACGCGAACGGGAACAGGCGACTTGGCGAGCTTGGCGACAGCGCTAAGCGGAGCGGACGCGAGCAGCTTCACGGTTACGCAGCCAGCGACGACAACGCTCGATAGCGGGACGACGTCCACTACTTTTACAGTGAAAGCGAATGACGGACTTGCCGCAGGGACGTATACGGCTACGGTAACGGTATCTGCGACGAGCATGGCGCCGGTGACCTTTACGGTGACGCAGGTGGTGAACGTTCCACTTACGTACACCATCGATGGATTGTCTAACGAGACGCCGAGCGCACTGACAGCGGGCTACGCATCGGGAACACAGGAAACGAAAACGGTGACCGTAACGCGAACGGGAACAGGCGACTTGGCGAGCTTGGCGACAGCGCTAAGCGGAGCGGACGCGAGCAGCTTCACGGTTACGCAGCCAGCGACGACAACCCTCGATAGCGGGACGACGTCCACTACTTTTACAGTGAAAGCGAATGACGGACTTGCCGCAGGGACGTATACGGCTACGATAACGGTATTGGCGACGAGCATGACGCCGGTGACCTTTACGGTGACGCAGGTGGTGAACGTTCCACTTACGTACACCATCGATGGATTGTCTAACGAGACGCCGAGCGCACTGACAGCGGGCTACGCATCGGGAACACAGGAAACGAAAACGGTGACCGTAACGCGAACGGGAACAGGCGACTTGGCGAGCTTGGCGACAGCGCTAAGCGGAGCGGATGCGAGCAGCTTCACGGTTACGCAGCCAGCGACGACAACGCTCGATAGCGGGACGGCTTCCACTACTTTTACAGTGAAAGCGAATGACGGACTTGCCGCAGGGACGTATACGGCTACGGTAACGGTGTCGGCCGCGGGCATGACGCCGGTAACCTTTACGGTAACGCAGGTTGTTAATAGTAGGAATAGTGGCGGGACTGGCGGTAGTCCAATTTCTCTGGATGTTTTAACACATTTGGATATCGACCAAAACGGCATTATGATTAACTCGGATACAATTGACACCCGTAAGCCGTCCGTCGCTCTTGAAGTTGCACCAAAAGACGGCGTTGCCTATGTCAGCTTACCGGCAAGCCTATTAACCGAGTTTGAGAAGAAAAACGCCACTTTTATCACCGAGATTAAGGCAACTTACGGCAGCTACAAGATTCCCGTCAATCTGGCATCGCTCATTCCAGGGCTGCAGGATTTGCTTGCGAAGAATGGACTCAAAGCCGAGGATATCAGCTTCAAAGTCACTTTGACCGATAAGTCTGGTGACAAGGACATTCAAGCGGCGGTTGCAAGCGGGTTGCCAAAGGGACAAGTATTAGGCGCGATTGTGGATTTCAACATCTTAATTATTAATACCAAGTCAGGACAAGTGATCGGAACAGCGGACAAGTTCAGCAGTGCGCTGACGCGAATCATTCCGATGTCAAAAAACATGACCGATATACCGGAGCAATGGGGCGTGTTCCGTTATAACGAAACGACAAAGAAATTTGAGTTTGTATCCGCGAAGAAAGTGTTGATCGATGGCGCATGGTACGTGACGATCAACTCTTATTCCAACAGCGTGTACGTCGTGGCACAAAATCCGGTGAGTTTTACCGATACGCTTAAACATTGGAGCAAAGCATTCGTAGAGCTGGCTGCAGCGAAAGGACTCGTTGAAGGAGTTGGCGACGGGAAGTATGACCCTGACAAAGCCGTAACGAGAGCGGAGTTTACCGCCATGATAGTCCGAACCTTGGGACGCAGCGGATCTGTCGGGAATGCAGCACCGTATGTAGATGTAAAGCAAGGCGCATGGTACTTCGATGAGGTAGCCAAAGCGAAGGAACTTGGACTGCTCGGCTTCACGACTGGTACGAGCTTCAAGCCTGATCAACCGCTATCACGCGAGGAAATGGCGAGCATGTTGGCGGCCGTGATTAATCTTGAAAAGTTGTCGATTGCAAAGGATTCTGTTAACCTGAACGGCTACAAAGATATCGGAAGCGTGGACGCGGCTTACTTGGAGGATGTTCGCACAATGGTTACCCTTCAAATTATGAACGGTACAAGCGCGAATACTTTGGATCCAAAGGGCGAGACGACACGCGCACAAGCGGCGGTTGTGTTCATCAGAATGCTGCAAACGCTAGGTTCAATCGATAGATAAGATTCATGGACAAACCCGCTTGAGCAGAGGTGAATCTGTTTAGGCGGGTTTATTCATGTCTATGGTGGTGAAACCGATCACTTCGGTAAAGCGCTTGTATGGCATGCAAGAGGTCAGCGGTTCGATCCTGCTCTCCACCAACACTTTAAACACAAACGGCAGAGATGTAGATTTTTTGTTTTGATTTTGTTACTGTTTTTTGCAAGCGAAATATGCTTAAATTTGCTGCGAAAAATGCCGAGACGCTTGCCAGTTAAATGGTCACTGCGGTATACGTTCCATCGCTTGCTTGAGCCGGAAGCTGTCGCCAGTGAATGAAAGAATGTGTGCGTGATGCACAAGGCGGTCGACCAAAGCGGACGTTAGCTTCGTGTCTCCAAAAATCGAGGTCCATTGACCGAACTCCAGATTGGATGTGACGATCACGCTTTGCTGTTCGTAGCAATCGGCAATCACATTAAACAACAATTCTGAACCTGTTTGGTTAAACGGGACATAGCCTACTTCATCCAAAATAATCAGTTCCATCTTCTTCAGCTTCTCGCGAAAACGGTTAAGCGTGCCCACCGCAAACTTCTCTTGCAGCAACGACACTAAATCGGAAGCTCGAAAGAATTGAACGGCATGTCCTCTCCTGCAAGCCTTTACGCCAAGCGCAGTCGCCATATGCGTCTTGTCTGTTCCAACCGCCCCCATTAGTAGCAGGTTTTCACGCTGCGTCAACCAACTCATGTCGAGCAACGTCTCAAGCGTACAAACGCCGGGAAATGAAATGTGCTCACTTACGTAACCCTCAAAGGTTTTCAAATGCGGGAAGCCAGCTTGCTGCACGAGTTTCCCTAGTCTGGCCCGCCTGCGTCCTTCACGTTCTGCCAGCAGCAATTGCTCGACAAGCACTTCCGTCTGCTCGTCCTGTTGCTGCGCCACATAATCGACTATGTGCGCCAATCGAAGCTGTCTGCACAGGTCTGCCAGTTCCTGTTTCATCTTCAGCTCACCCCCATCAGTCGATCATATTGCTGAAGGGACACCGTTGCTTGGGCGCCTGGCGGAGAGAGCGTCTCGTTCCATGCTACCGGTATGTCGCGGTTTACTTGTACGAGTCCGAGTGCCGCCGTTAATTGTACAACCGTAGCTTCGCCGGACGCTTTTCGCAGCACTTCGGCAATCTGCGCGATGGGGTAGACGCCGCACCAATGCGCTAACGCCTGCAACCGCTCCTTACGTAGGGCAAGGTCGGCAACACCGGCATAAACTCGCACCGCCTCCGGTAGCATCCGGATGAACTGTGAATGGTCCACACTGCGCAGCTTTCGCAGCAGGTTGGCGAAGACTTGCGCCCACGGAACCTCGGCTGTTTTGCCGGTATAAGGACGCGGCACCTCCCGCACAAGCTCGTGCTCCTTCGTCAAGATCGCGAGTCGGTCCCAGAAGACCTGGATCAGCACTTCGCTGCCTGGCTGAACAAGGTTTACTAGCGGGATGGTGGTGCCATCAAACCGAATCTCACCGTACTTGTTCACGACCGCTGCGCCCAGTCGGAACGGTTCGAAGGCTTCTTCTGGCAAGGTCAGCAACTGTGCGCGATCGGCCTCCCATAATTCGGCGATGCGGACACCCTTGGCGTAGTGCGCTCGCTCGCGGTCCTCTCGAGCTTGCTCGGCAAAATACGTAGCCAATTTATCATGGTCCTCATATAGCGGAATCGGTACCGTCCAATTGCGTTTGGCGTAACCGCACTTGCTCTCCACATGCCCCTTCTCATGACCGCTGTATGGATTACAAAATATAGCTTCCATCCGGTAGTGCGCGCAAAACCGTTGAAAGCCCTCTGTGAGTTGACGCTCACCATGCTTCCCGATGTGGACGACTGCAGCCGACAGATTGTCGAACCACATGCGCCGCGGAACGCCACCCATTTGTTCGAAGCATTGCTTCATCCCTTCGAGAAAACATTCTTGTTTTTCTGCAGGCGTCGGATAGACAAATGCTGTATTGCTGTAAGGAAAGGACACGACGAGTAGCTTGTACGTCATAAGCTGCTGATCGTGGCTAACCTGAATCGTCGTGAAGTCTACTTGTGCTTCGCCTGGCGGGTGCTCAAGCCGCTCATACGTTTTCGCGCGTTCCAGAGCCATTCGGCTCGTAAGAGAGAACGGTTCGCTGTCCACCAGTAAACGAATGCTCTGCTTGCAGGCGTTGAAAAATCCGAACACCCGTGTGCCGCTGCTTACGTGGGAGAAGTTGATCTTCCTCTAACCAGGTATCCACGATCTCCATGTACGGTCCCATCACTGGCTTGTTGCTCTTTCGCTTGCCAAGGCGTTCGTTCCAATTGCCCTGATCTGCATATCTCTTGGCTGTCCGCAAATGAACGCCCACTTGCCTAGCAATATCGCTTACCGTTAGTCCTACTGCTTCTCTTAAAAATTTGATATACTCTTGTTGAGGCATTTTTAGTATTCCTTCCAGTCTCCTTCGTCGAGTTCTCGCAAACCTAACGATAGGAGGATAATAGGATGCTGGCAAGTGTCTCTTTTTCTTTGCCATTACTTGAGCATTTTTACGCTGCAATTTTCGGCACTTTTAGTATGCATTAAACAAGGGGGACAGTCTTATCATTGCTGGGAGCTATGAGTTCAGGTTTGTTTATTTACATCGGTTTGTGTACACAATGTCAAAAAATTCGACAATACCGGTGAGGATCTCGAGGACTATATCTCGATCGGGACGATTGGATTGATCAAAGCGATCGAGAGCTTTCAGACAGGGAAAGGCACGAAGCTCGCGACGTTCGCGGCTCGCTGTATTGAGAACGAAATACTTATGCATCTGCGTTCTTTGAAAAAGACGCGCAAGGACGTATCGCTGCACGATCCGATCGGCACGGATAAAGAAGGCAACGAGATCACGTTGATCGATATCCTCGGTACAGAGGCTGATGATATCGTGGATAAGGTGCAGCTGAAGATTGAGAAGAGCAAGATTTATAAAAATCTTGATATATTGGATGACCGCGAGAAAGAAGTTGTTATTGGTCGGTTTGGTTTGGAGCATGGCGGGGATGAGCGGACGCAGCGGGAGATTGCGAAGGAGCTGGGGATTAGTCGCAGCTACGTGTCGCGAATTGAGAAAAGGGCGCTCATGAAGCTTTATCATGAGTTTTATAAGGCGAAGCGTTAAGACTGATTTAAGCTCATACAGAACATCCGATTTTATTGACTGTTTGTAATAGGGAAACCAGATGTTATTTCAATAAATGAAACCAAATGGCAGAGATGTCGTTTGGTTTTTTACTGTTAACATACTCGACACATGTGGAGTGCATAATATTGATGGTTCTAATAGGTTAAAGGTGGCAAAACGGCTCGTCCACTTCGGTGGGCGGGCCGTTTTTTGGCGTTCGCGCGACGAGCGGGAGCAATCGGTGGAAGGCGTCGTTCTGTTTTTCAGTGTTTGTTAAGCGGTGTCGTGTAAAATGGTGTCGATCTGCGGAGAAGATGAGAAATGGAGTTAAATGCGAATGTTGGGAGCCTTCACTTCGGGTTGACCGGGGTTCGTTCAATATGAAAGGAGTTTACACGTATGATGAACAACAGAAAAAGTCTCGCATTCAAACGAACGTTTTTGCTTTGGATGGTGATGCTGCTTATGCTCCAAGTATGGGCGCCATCGCAAGCTTCGGCGGCGGATCCGGGAACGGACTGGCGGGACATCGGTCCAAGCGGCACGAGCGCGTTTCGCGCGACTTCCGTGTTTGCTTCCGCGCTGGACAACGGCGTACTCTACGCCGCTTCCTTCACCAAAATCAGCAGCCCTACGGAGGATGAGTTATCCATCCAATCGTATGATGGACAAAAATGGAAAAGCATCACTTCGCAAAAGTTGCTTTCCCGTAATGGAGCAATCGACAAAATTGCGATGAAGGTTCACAATGGCATCATATATGTCGCCTTTACAAATTATCCGAGCGGCACCTTCCCTAACTACTTTACGCTGGTGAAGTGCGTTCCGGGCTCACCGAACTATACTTGCACGAGCTACTCTCCAAGCGGCGGCGCCGCTAACTATATGAACTTTGATTTGAACGTAAGCGATGACGGCACTCCGTACGTCGGAGTCGTCAGTTATCCGGCCCAATCATCGTGGGTAATCAAGTTCACTAACGATTCTTTTTCCGTGGTCGATCTTAATTTGGGAAGGAACGTCCCCCCGCAAAATGGGGTTAATTACGCAACCAACTACGTTGCGGTCGCTTCCGGGTCAGGCAAAACGTATGCGGCCATGGTTGACAGCAGGACGTTCGGCGGCGTCGGCGTCGTCGTGCAAAACGAAGGAAGCACGATGGCGAACAGTATCGGCGTGGCCCCTAATACGGTGAAGCAGATCGCCTTATCCGTTTACGGCGGTCAACCTTATCTCGCCTATTACGACGATGGCAACTCATCCAGTTATGACGATAATAAAATCGTCCTTAAGCGGTATGAGGGCTCCAATTGGAAAACGCTAGGAGAATACACGATGCCTAGCGGCGGTTATATTGCTGGAGCCATAAACGGGAAGTATCTTGATGTGTTTGCCGATAGTTCGGGAGCATATGTCGCATTTACGGACAAGGGGGGGATATCCGTCCTGAAAAGCACGGGAACGTCACTGGAGCCGGTGGGTAGCCTTGTGAACCCCGGACGGGCATTCACGAACTTCGTTTCCGTGTATCGCGATTCGGTTAGCGGCTTGCTGTATACCGGTTATTATGACAGTAGCGGTTATATCAAGAAGTTCGGAGTCGACACAGTCGCTCCGCTTGCGACGCAATTTACGCCTGCAACCGGTACTGTAGACGTTTCGGTCGATACAGGTCTGGAAGTGACGTTTAATGAAATCGTCTTACCCGGCAGCGGGAAAATCAACCTGAAAAGAGTCGGAGACGACGAGCTTCTCGGCAGCATTGTGGCTTCTGATGCGAGCCAGGTGACCGTATCGTACAAGAAAGCGTTCATTAAGCCTTCAACCAAGCTAAAATACGGCACGGAGTATTATGTTGAGATCGAACCTGGCGCGTTCAAAGATTTGGACGGGAATCTTTATGCAGGTACGAACGATTCTCCAGAAATAAAGGAATGGAGCTTCAAAACCGTGGCGGATGTCACGCCGCCTTCTCTGATCACCTTGTCGCCGACAGACAAGGCAGTGAACGTGCTGCTCGATTCGAAACTTTCACTGACGTTCAACGAACCGATCGTCGCAACGGATGCGTTCATCGACTTGTACAAATTGAATGGGGATTTGGTCGAGTCAATCAAAGCGAGCAATAAGACGAGGGTAGCCGTGTCTGGCAACAGAGCGACGATTACGCCAGCTGACGGCCTGCTGAACGATACGAGTTATTACGTCATCGTTCCGAAGGGTGCGTTCCAGGATGAAAGTGGTAACGACTATGCCGGTCTGAACGCGCCGACGGACTGGAATTTCAGAACGATTCCGGATTTGATTCCGCCGACGATCGTATCGCTGAGCCCGGCGCATCAGGCGGTGGGCGTGGCGCGCGACACGAAGCTGACGCTTAAGTTCAGCGAGCCGGTGTTGCCGGTCGCCGGCAAGAAGCTTACGCTCTACTATAAAGACGTATCTAATCAAAGTCTTACACAAGTAATCAATTTAAGTGATGCATCCAAGGTCAACATTTCGAGCGAAACAGTAACGGTGACCATAAATGAGTTATTTTATGGTGATAACGTGTATGTCTCCATAGAATCCGGAGCCTTGACGGATTTGGCCGGCAATCCGTTCGCCGGTATTCAATATGGGGACTGGCAGTTCAAGACCGTGCAGGACACGATTGCTCCCTACGTCACTCAATACACACCTGAGAACGGCGGGACGAACGTACCAGTAACGATCAAAGAGCTGCAATTCGTTTTCAACGAAGAGGTTAAATTTACAAATGATGGTAGATATAAGTATTTGCGTATTTTCAGCAAAGACGGTCAAGAGATACAGAAGATAGATATGGCTTCTAATGGAAGCTTAAATAAAAATGTGATGAATGTTCGTCTAGGGAATAAAGCTTTGGAATACGATACGGATTACTACGTCAAAATCGATGCCGATAGCTTCGATGATATGGCGAGAATCACCGTAAACCCGAATGGATATGGATATTTGGGTAATTCATACAAGGGAATAAGCGACAATACGACCTGGGCGTTCCGCACCGGACCGGATCGCGACCCTCCGATACTCGTCGGCCTCGCGCCGCAGAACGGAGCCAAAAGCGTCTTGGTCAAAACGATGCTGGCGATTGAACTCAACAAGCCGATCAAAGTCGGTACCGGCAATGTGCGTATTTACAAACAGGGCACGGATGAGCTTGTCGACACAATTCCTGTGAACGGGAAAAAGGTTGAAGTCGAAAACTTTACGATGATTTTGACGCCCACGGCTTCTTTGGAATCGTTAACCGGCTACTACGTGAAAGTCGATGCCGGCGCGATTAAGGATCTGAATGGCAACAGCTACGCTGGCTTTTCGGACAAAACGACGTGGGCGTTCACGACGGCCCCGGATACAATGCCACCGGTGCACGAGACGCTATCGCCGCCTGACGACGCTAAAAACGTGGCATTGGATACCGATCTTGCGATCACGTTCGACGAGAACGTGAATGCCGTTACCGGTAAAACGATCAAGCTGTACAAGAGTGGCAACAGCACGCCGATCGCGACCATTCCAGTTGAGGATACGACGGTATCGGGCAGGATGGTGACGGTTCGTCTGAAGGCCAAGCTGCCATCAGGTCTCGCGTATGGTACGGACTACTACGTTAATGTAGAGTCTGGAGCATTCAAGGATCTGGCAGGAAACCCGTACGGTGGAATTAACGGCAATTCGGCGTGGAATTTCACGACGGAATTTTTGCTCAGCGATGTCGAGTCGACGGTCGAAGCTTCGCCAACGCAAGTGATTGCGGACGGCGTGTCAGCTTCCACGATTACGGTGACATTGCGGGACGATCAGAAGCGGACGATCGCGGGACGGATGGTAACGCTGTCGGCGAGCGGCGACAGCTCCGTCATCGCGCCGGCACAAGCGTTAACGGACGCTTCGGGCAAGGCGATTTTCAAAGTGAAGGACAGCGAAGTTGAAAAAGTCGTCTATAGCGCCAAAGCGGGAACGAAGACGATCAAACAAACGGCTGTCGTCAATTTCGTCGCGGGACCGATCAACGGCGCGTTTTCGATAGTCAAGGCTGCTCCGGCCAGCGTCCCGGCGGACGGCAAAACGGCGTCGGTCATTGCGGTGACACTGAAGGACGCTTACGGTCATGGCATTCCGGGACAGACGGTCAGCTTGACCGCAGGAGCAGGCAGCTCCGCCATCGATGCGGTGCAGCCAGTGACTGACCTTTACGGGAAAGCGGTGTTCCTGGTTAAAGATCAGGTCGTCGAGCAAGTGGTTTATACTGCACGAACAGGCGGTCTGATTTTGGCGCAGCAGGCAACGGTTAACTTCGAAGCTTCGCTTCCTGGCGGCGAAGGGCCGAAGGCGAGTGTGCTTCAATCTCGCGTTTCCGCATCGCCGACGGTGGTGAAGGCAAACGGTGCCGACGTCTCTACAATTACGGTGACGTTGCGAGATAGTAACGGCGCGTCAGTGCCAGGCAAAAAGGTGAGTTTGACGGCAGACGGCGGCATCAGCGACATTGCTGTCGTGCGCGATATCAGCGATGACGAAGGCCGCGCTCTGTTCATCGTCAAGAATGCCAAAGCGGAGCAGGTAACGTACACCGCCAAGGTTGTTACCGACAATGTGACGATAGCCGATAAGGCGTCTGTTACGTTCGAATCGCCGCGTTCATCCGATCCGGCTGCGCCTGCAGTCAGCGTGCTGAAGTCCTCCCTTGAGGCGTCGCCGGTCGTCGTGACAGCGAACGGCAAATCGTTCGCGATACTGACCGCGACGCTGCGCGACGAGGATGGCAAGCCGATCTCCGGCAAAAAAGTTGTGCTGGCGCAAGGCGAAGGAAGTTCCATCGTGACGGCGTTACATGATACGACAGATGCGGACGGCGAAGCAGTATTCAAAGTGACGAATACGAAGGCGGAACCGGTAACGTACTCGGCGAGCTTGGCAGCGGGAAGCGCAACGCTTGCGCAGCGGGCGAAGGTGACGTTCGAGTCTGAGAACGTCGGCGGACCGGGCGGAACGATCGTCAGTGTGCTGCGTTCCAGCATAACGTCCAATCCAGCGGTTGTAACGGCTAATGGGACGTCGTCAGCGGGAATTATCGTGATATTGCGAGACGAGAACGGAATTCCGGTGTCCGGCAAAAAAGTCGCTCTGACACAAAACGGCAGTTCGCACATCGTGTTCGGCAGCGATATCAGCGACAGCTTGGGCATCGTGCGGTTTACAGTAACGAGCGAGACGGCGGATCAGGTTGCATATACGGCGCATTTGACGGAGTCGGGAGCAACATTGTCGCAGCAAGCGATCGTTACGTTCGAGAGTGCGACGGTAAAAGCGGGCGGCAGCAAAACAAGTGTGCTGGATTCCACAGTAGTCGCGTCTCCGGCGGTCGTGGCAGCTAACGGAACGGACGTCTCGACGATTACAGTGACGATGAAAGACGTGTTTGGATTGCCTGTGCCCGGCAAGACGGTTAGCTTGACGGCGAACGTCGGCAGCTCGGTTGTCGAAGCCGAGGGAGGCGTAGTCATCACCGACGCGTTCGGCCAGGTCAAGTTCAAGGTCACAAATCAAAAAGCAGAACAAATTTTTTACACGGCTAAAGATGAAACAGATGGCGTGACGCCAGCGCAGCGTGCGACGGTAACGTTCGAGACAGCGGCAAGCGGCGGGCCGGGAGGCCCGGGTGGTGTCAGCGTGCTGGAGTCGACAGTCATCGCTTCACCGGATACGGTGGCAGCGGACGGAGCATCGTTCTCGACGGTGACGGTGACGCTGAACGATAAAGGCGGGCAGCTGATCACAGGCAAAGAAGTCACCTTGAACGCAGACGGCGGCAATTCGGTGATCGAAGCGGTTGGCGGCGGCATCAGCAATGCTCAAGGCCGAGCGACATTCAAAGTTAAAAATACTCATGCGGAACAAATCGAGTACACGGCGGTGATTCAAGCCGACGGCGTGACGATAGCGCAACGTGCGACGGTTACGTTCGAGACTTTCGGAAGCGGAGCAGGCGGACCGATCGTCAGCGTACTGGATTCCACGGTAATCGCTTCGCCTGAGCAGGTGACGGCAGACGGTAACGATTTCTCCGTCATTACGGTGACTTTAAAGGACACTACCGGCGCAGCGGTGAGCGGCAAGCGAGTGACGCTTGTGGCAAACGGCGGCAGCTCGGAAATAGTACCGGTTGGCACAGGCGTGAGCGATGTTAACGGCCAAGTAAAATTCCGGGTGACCGATGTTCACGGCGAACAAGTGACCTACACGGCCAAACTGACAGCGGACAATGTAACGCTGGCACAATGGGCGACAGTCACGTTCGAGACGGCGGGTTCCGACAGCGGTTCTTCCGACGTCAGCGTTGTACATTCGACGGTCGTTGCTTCTCCAGTAACGGTGGCGGCGAACGGCAAATCGTTCTCGATCGTCACGGTTACGCTGAACAACGCTGACGGATATCCGGTCATCAGCAAAAAGGTAACGCTATCTGCAGACGGCGGCAACTCGATTATTCAGCCAATCGGCACAGGCGTGAGTGACGATGCAGGTCAAGCAACGTTTAAGGTAACGGATGCTGTAGCGGAACGGGTAACTTATACGGCACAGGTGCTGGACGATGGCGTCACACTGGCG
Organism: Paenibacillus luteus; assembly: GCF_006542765.1. GTDB lineage: Bacteria > Bacillota > Bacilli > Paenibacillales > Paenibacillaceae > Pristimantibacillus > Pristimantibacillus luteus. The sequence goes on along the minus strand of NZ_SKCD01000022.1, from coordinate 582,416 downwards.
CAGCGCGCGTCGGTCGTGTTCGAAGCGGGTTTGCCTGGGGAGGAAACGCCACGTGCGAGCGTGCTGAAGTCGACGGTTACGGCAGTGCCTGACAACGTGAAAGCGGATGGGATCGATTTCTCTACGATAACCGTTGTGATCAAGGACGCGGACGGCAATCCATTGTCCGGTAAGTCGGTCAGCCTTTCTGCTGATTCGCCTCGGGTCGTGCTGACGACGCTCGCAGGCGTAACGAATGAGCGGGGCGAAGCGACGTTCAAAGCGAGAAACTACTATGCGGAAAAAGTGTTGTTTATTGCGAAGGTGGCGGCCGATCAAGTTACGATCGCGCAGCGTGCGGCAGTTACGTTCGAATATGCGAGCAGCGGCAGCCCAGATGAGAAAGCAATCAGCGTATCGAAATCGACGGTAGTCGCGAATCCGGATGTCGTGTTGGCGGACGGAACGACGAAGTCGACGATTACGGTGACGCTGGTTGATGCGAGCGGCGCGCCGATTGCCGACAAGACGGTCAAGCTGACTGCCGGCAATGGTAGCTCGGTAATAACTGCGCTTGGCGGCGGCAAGAGCGGATCCGACGGCAAGGTAACATTTGAGGTTACGAATAAGAAAGCGGAGCAAGTGATTTATTCCGCTCAAGTGGTCGGCGACGGCGTGACGCTTGCGCAGCGTGCGACGGTAACGTTCGAATCGCTGGCGACTGTCAACGGGCCGGGAGGCGAGAGCACTCCGGGCATCAGCGTGCAGAACTCTCGCGTTGAAGCGAATCCGGTTATCGTAACGGCAAACGGATCGTCGTTCTCGACGATTAAGGTGACGTTGAAGGACGTTAATGGCACGGCGGCAGTCGGGAAAACGGTTAAGCTGTCGGCCGACGGCGGCAGCTCCGTAATCGCGGCGGTGAACGCCGTCACGAACGGTCAAGGACAAGCCGTGTTTACTGTCAAAAATAAAGCCGCCGAGCAGGTGGCCTATACGGCCAGCATCGAGGCGGAAGGTGTGACGCTCGCACAGCGTGCGACGGTAACTTTCGAATCGTCGGCAGGCGAAGCAACTGCGGATGCGGTCGTCAACGTGCTCGACTCGACTGTGAAGGCATCGCCTGAGCAGGTGACGGCCGACGGCTTGGATGCTTCAACCATTACGGTTACTTTGCGTAATGCCAGCGGTCAACCGATCGCCGGCAAGACGGTGACGTTGATGGTTAATGTCGGCAGCAGCTCGGTTATTGCTCCGGCAGACGGAGTCGTTAGCGGTGCAGATGGTGTTGCGAGATTCACGGTAACTGACAGCAAGGCTGAACAAGCGACCTACACGGCGCATGTGACCGAGGATGGAGTAACGCTGGCGCAGCGAGCCACCGTAATGTTCGAGTCCGACGCTTCAGGCGGAGGAGCGGGAACGCCTGTCATCAGCATCGTGAAATCGACGGTCACGGCATCACCGACCGTCGTGGCTGCAAACGGTAAGGCACAGGCGAAGATTACCGTTACGTTGAAAGACGCGAACGGCAATCCGATCGGAGGCAAGTCGGTAACATTGGCGGCGAACGCCGGTAACAGTTCGATCATCGCCCCTGTCGGAGATGCGATTAGCGGAGCGGACGGCGTGGCGCAGTTCATAGTGACGGACGCCAAAGCTGAACAGGTAACATACACGGCGAAGGTTGAAGACGCGACACTGGCGCAACGTGCGAAGGTGACCTTCGAGACGCCGCAATCGTTCCCGGTAACGAGCGTGACGCAATCGACCGTGACTGCGTCCCCCGCTACAGTGGCAGCAGACGGAACAGCTTTCTCGACGATTACGGCTGTATTAAAAGATGTGGCCGACAAGCCGCTTGCCGGTAAGACGGTCAGCGTAACGGCAAGCAGTGCCAGCTCGATTGTTACGGCAATGAATGCAAAGACAGACGTGAATGGCATCGCAATGTTCAAGGCAACCAATACGAAAGCGGAATCCGTCGCCTATACGGCTGCAGTCGAAGAAGATCAAGTGACGCTGGCGCAGCGCGCGACGGTGACGTTCGAATCGACGGGTACAGGCAGTACGGGAATTGCAGACGTTAGCGTACTTCGCTCAATCGTAACGGCGACGCCGAACGTAGTCGATGCCGACGGTGTCCAAACTTCAACTGTGAAAGTGCAGTTGCTGAATGCAAGCGGCGAACCGATTAAAGGATTAAACGTGAGTTTGACAGCAAGCGGCGGATCTTCCGTCATTGATGCCGTGTACGGCACTGCAGGCGTTGAAGTCAGCAACGATAACGGCGAAGCGTTTTTCCTAGTGAAAGATTCGAAAGCCGAGCGTGTGACGTATTCGGCGCATGTCGATCCGGGTGTGACGATCGCGCAAATGGCGATTGTAACCTTTGAAACGCCGGCGAGCGGCGGAGGACCGGGAACACCGGGCATTAGCGTGATGCAATCGACGGTAATGGCTACTCCGGCAAAAGTAACAGCGGACGGCGTACAATCTTCGCTGATCACGGTAACGCTCAAAGATACGGAAGGTAATGCGGTTGCTGGCAAGACGATCGAACTTACGGCAGACAGCGGTAGCTCGGTGATTGTTGCCATTCAAGCGATAACCGACGTCAACGGCAACGCCACGTTCTCCGTGACGAATACGAAGGCGGAACAAGTGACATATACGGCTGCCGTTGTATTGGACAACGTGACGATTGCACAAACGGCGACGGTAATCTTTGAAACAAATAACGGTGGACATTCGGGTGGATCGAATGTCAGCGTCCTGAAGTCTGCCGTAACGGCAGCACCGCAGACGGTTGCGGCGAACGGCGCTTCAGCGTCGACGATTACCATCGCGCTTAAGGACGCAAACGGCCTGCCCGTTGCGGGTCAAACGGTAACATTAACTGCGGACGGCGGAAGTTCAACGATTACGCCGGTCAATGCGATAACGAACGCGCTAGGCATAGCCGTGTTCAAAGTAACGAGCCTGGAAGCCGGACAAGTGACCTATCGCGCCGAAACAGCCGATGCGGTTATCGCGCAGACGGCGACGGTAACGTTCCAGACGGTATCGACGGCAGGTTCGCCAACGACCAGCGTCGCGCGTTCCACCGTGACGGCAAGCCCGGATCGGATTAACGCCGACGGCAAGGCGACAGCGACTGTTACCGTAACGCTTCTCAATGCGGTTGGGCAGCCGGTTGTCGGCAAAAAAGTGAAGCTAACAGCAGCTAACGGCCACTCCATTATCACTTCGGCGGGCGAAGTCGTCAGCGACGAGCAAGGACAGGCCGTATTCAAGGTCACGAACGTGTATGCAGAGCAAGTGACTTACAGCGCCAAAGATACGACAGATAATGTCAGCATCGCACAAACGGCGACGGTAACATTCCTGGCCAACGCGGGTACAGGCAGCGCCAAGTCCAGCGTCACACGCTCGACTGTGACGGTTTCACCGGATCGTGTGACGGCGGACAGCGAAGCTTACGCGACAGTGACGGTGACGCTTCTCAATACCAACGGCCAGCCGGTCGTCGGCAAGACGGTGACGCTGAACGCAAACGGCGGCCGTTCGACAATCGCGAAGGTTGGCTCGAATGTTAGCGACGCGCAAGGAAAAGTCGTGTTCCGCGTTAGCGACGCCTATGCGGAACAAGTAACTTACAGCGCCAAAGATACGACGGATAACGTCAGCATCGCGCAAACGGCAACCGTCACGTTCCTGGCGAACACCGTAACGGGCGAGCAGAAAACGAGCGTGGCACGTTCAACGGTGACAGCTTCACCGGCTGAAATCATCGGCAACGGCATTGAAACGTCAACGGTAACGGTCACACTGCGCAACGCAAACGGCCAGCCGGTCGTCGGTAAGAAGGTGATACTGATCGCAAGCGACGGCAGCTCGATCATCGCGCCGGCAGGCGAAGTGGTCAGCGACGCGCAAGGACAGGCGACTTTCACGGTCAAAAACAATGTGGTCGAACAAGTGACTTACAGTGCCAGGGATACGACGGACAACGTCAATATCGCGCAGACGGCGACGGTTAAGTTCAAGCCGAAGGAGCCAAGTCGGAAGCTGAAGCCGGAAGACATCGAGCCTGAAGCAGACAAGAAAAAGGTAACGGTAAAGGACGTGCCTCCTGGAGGCAAAGTCGTTATCTATGACGACAATGGCGGCGTTATTGGTGAGGGAGAAAATCCGGGGCCAGATGCCGGTCCGATCGTGATCAACATCATCGAGCCGCATGTGATCAAGGAAGGCGAAGTGATTCACGTCACGTTGACCGAACCTGGCAAGAAGGAAGGCGATCCGGTTGACAAGACGGTACGGAAGGACATAGATACAAGCTTGCCTGTTCCTCCGCCGAAAGTGCTGGCCGATCTGGACAACAATGAAGTGAAAATCCTCGACGTATTGCCGGGGGCGACGATCAAGATCTACGACAAAGACGGTAACGTCATTGGCACCGGAACGAATCCCGGTCCAGGCACCGGCACGATTGTGATTAAGGTAAATGCGCCGTATGTGATCAAGGAAGGCGACGTTATTCAATTGACTGCTACGGAGTCAGGGCTCAAGGAAAGCGGCAAGACGAGCAAAACCGTCACGAGGGACGACCTTGTCAGCAAAAATTTGAAACCGGAGCAGATCGTGCCGGAGTCGGACAAGAAAACGGTAACGGTGACGGATGTTCCGCCAGGCGGCAAGGTCAAGGTTTACGACAAGGACGGCAACGTCATTGGCGAAGGCACCAATCCGGGGCCGGGCTCCGGACCGGTCGTCATCTCCGTACCGAATCTGAAAGAAGGCGACAGCATTCGCGCAACCCTCACAGAACCGGGCAAACGCGAAAGCGAGAAGACTGAAAAGACAGCGACGAAGGACAAGGATACGAGCTTGCCGCCGAAAGGCGCTTTCGTGCGCCAGGCGAGCGACGAAGTCGAGGTGCCGGTCGTTCCGCCTGGAACGACCGTCAACGTCTACGACGATGAAGGCAACCTGATTGGTACGGCATCCAATCCGAGCAGCGAGCCCGCGAAGGTCGTCGTTCAGTTGAAGCCGAAGAAGCGGCTGCTGCCAGGAGATATCGTCCGGGTGACGCAGACGGAGCCCGGCAAAAAAGAAAGCGGTAAAGTTCCGGCAACCGTGCCAAGCAGCAAGCTATATGACTTAGAGGCGGAAGTCCAGGGCAAGACGATCAAGGTGAAAGTCAAGCCGAAGCCGGGCAGCAACCCGGCCGTCGAGACCGCATACTTAATTATCCAGGGTATTCGCGGAGATACACCGGTATACGTCAAGAGCTACAAAATCGATTTGAAAAACATTCCGGCGACATTCCCGTTTGAGCTCGACAAGGCGATCGCCGGAGACAAGCTGTATATCGTCATTTCCAGCAAACCGGCTAACGTCCGCAGCGACGTCGGCTACAGCTTGTCGGATGAAACGACGGCAACCGTATGACAATCAGAGAAACACGTAAGCGGGAGGTTATGCCTATGAAATCATCTTTCAGCATGAGAATATTCATTACACTACTCGTCACGGCCGCGCTGCTGTTTGCTTTGGTCAGCCCCGTACAGGCCGGTCAGGCCGGCACGACGACAGCGCCCGTCGCCGACAAGTATCAAGGCGATCACGTCACCATCGCAGGAACGTCCGCGGCGCCCGATGTCATCGTCAAAGTGTTCGGACCGACCGACGACGTCTATTATGTCCGCTCCGTTCCGGTCGCGAGTGGTCGATATGCGACGGATTTCACGCTGGCCGCAGACGCCGAGCTGGGCCGGTATACGGTCATTGCCGGTTACGGCAGTGACGTTGCCCGAACGACGTTTCTCGTCCTGAAACGAGGAGCGTCCGACGATGAGCACGAACTGGAGGACGCTTTGAACAGCTTAACCATCGGATTCAGCAACGGGGATACGTGGGAAAGCGTCACCTCCGATTTGTACATGCTGTCCGTCGGCAAGCATGAAACGCAAGTTTCCTGGGTATCGAGCCAGCCGGACGTCATCGTGATCGGAGCGCCGCAGGGAACGGAAATCAAAGGCCAGGTCAAACGGCAGGACGATGAACGGAGCGTCGTTATTACCGCCACCGTGTCCAAAGGCGACAAGAAGGCCAAGCGGCCTTTCCTGCTTATCGTCAAGAGCAAAACGACGAGCAAATCGTCGGTTACGGACAACGTCCGCACGGTGAACGTCGTCGGGGAAACGGGCGGCTATTCCAAGGCGCTCGGCATTACCCGCATTGTGATGTCCGACGGCACAAAAATCGACAAAACGATCGTGGACGTATCATCGGCCGACCAGATCGTCGACCGGGGACAGGAAACCGGAGAAAAGTTATCCCGGCTTCTCATGGATCAGTTGCCGGGCGACGTGTCGGACGAGCTGGCAGTGGAAGTTCAGGCGGGCAGCGTCTCGACGTTGGCGAACTACGGCATGACGTTCCAGGTGGAAAGCGAGACGGCGGTGCTCACGATCGCGAACGATGTGCTGCAGCAAATGCGCAAGCAGGCGATGGATTTGTACTTCCGCATCGTGCCGGTTCGCAGCGCTCTCCAGCGGGAGGCGCTAGCCGGCCAGATCGTCGGGGATCCTGTCGTGCGGCAGGCGGCGGGCGGTACGAACGCGGAAGTGGTCGGCACCCTCCAGAAGATCGAGACGAACTATACTAGCTACCTGACGAAGCTGCTAATTCCGTTCAACGGCATCGTGCCGGTCGGCGATTCGGCGTCTTATCTGAACTCGCTTCGCGTTTACATCGAGCACCACGACGGCGAGAAGGAACTCGTCGCCGGGACGATTGTGAACCGGAACGGATCGCCCTACGGGATCGAGATCGAAATCGGCAAGTTCAGTACGTTTGCGCTTGTTCGGCTAGGCTCGTTAGGCGGCAATAGCAGCAATGGCAACGATGATCAAGCAGGTGCCAAGGACAAGCACACGGCATACGTGAAAGGCTATCCGGACGGAAAGTTTAAGCCGGAGAACAAAATCACGAGAGCCGAAATGGCCTCCTTGCTCGTCCGTGTGCACGAAGCGGGTCAGAGCAGCGTATCTACGTTTCCTGACGTGCTCGGCAAATACTGGGCATACCAGAGCATTATGGACGTACAGCGCATGGGCCTGATGAAAGGCTATCCGAACGGAACATTCAAGCCGGAGAACAAAATTACGAGAGCCGAAATGGCTGCCATCGTTATGCAGTGGCTGAAGCTGAATGACATGGCGTCAACGAAGGCAAAAGATACGAAAGGCCACTGGGCGGAGCAGACGATTGCCCGCGTTATGAAAGCTGGCGCCATGACCGGTTATCCGGAAGGCAGCTTCAAGCCGGAACAGCCGCTGACGCGAGCGGAAGCGGTCACGATCCTCAATCGGTTGCTGAAGCGCGGTCCACTGTACGGGTTGACGGTACCGAGCTGGCCGGACGTTCCGAAGAAGCATTGGGCTTTCGAAGATATTGAGGAAGCTTCCAAAGATCATAAATTCCAATTGCGCGCCGAAGGTGGCGAAACGAAAATCGAATAGCGTCTGACTGGGTACTTCCCAAAGAAAGGACATGGTGTTTTCTATGCACCATGTCCTTTTTCTATGAGATTTTTGCTAGTTATAGCGATTGGAGCGAGAGTCAAAAAAACAAAAGACGCTTCCAACTCACTCATCCAGTGGCGTTGGAGCGTCTTTACTCGTCATTCTTGGACTAAGTCTAAGTCATCCAACTGAATTTGTTCAAAAACCTGCTTCGTCAGCAAGGAAGGCTGGATGCGGAGCTCACCAAGCTTCTCTTCAAGCCAACGATAAGTTTGTAGCACTCGATCGTGCTTACCGAGTGACATATACGCTTGCATGAGAATTCAATATGATTCTTCCTCATAAGGAGAAAGAGCAATCACTTGCATGGCTGCTTTGACGGTGAGGCTATATTCTTCCTGCTCCATATACTGCTTAATAAGCTTCAAGAATAGTGTGACCACAACAATGTCCACTTGTGCAGCAGCCTCATAGGCCCAAGGATAATCTTCGTCTTTCAGCAAGCCGCCTTGATACAGCTTCAGTATCTCTTCCATCTCACGGATAGACAGCTGTCGATCATTCGTTTCGCTTGGTATGCAGCTCATAATCGCCATATAATCAGAGCTTACTTGTTGAGCATCTAACCGATAAGCTTCCTGCTCATAAAGAATGACATTGTCAAGTCCGCATTTCCGCAAGTCCTTTCTAAGAAAGCTGACACATGTATGTAAATAAATTTTGGATTTCTCGTATCGTTCATCTGGCCATAGCTGTGCAATGAGCTTATCTCGATGAACGGCAGTTTTGTGCAGCAGCAGATAGGAGAATAACTCCTTTTCTTTGGCGGTTCTCCAGTTCAAGCTGGTGCCGTCCATCTTGCCAACATAGAATGGTCCAAGCAGTTGGACCTGCAATTGCGATTCCTTCGCTTGAGCTCTCGGGAGAGATCGATCGGGAGCCTCTTTCGAAATTCGTTCAATCGTCTTCATCAGTCGCGCCATTTCCACAGGCTTAAGCAAGTAATCGACTGCGGCTGTATCGAACGCTTCAATGGCATATTGGTGATAGGCTGTGACGAATACGATGGCAGCGTTCGGATCACTGGAATGAATATGCTCTGCCAGCTCTAGCCCGGTCATCCCGGGCATCTCAATATCCAGAAACCAGACATCCGCTGTGGCATTGTGTTGGATCGTTTCGATCGCTTCGTATGCATTGGAGAACCGTCCAGTGATTTCGACCTTGCCTGTTCGAAGCAAGAACATTTCAAGCATATTAAACCGAGGAGGTGGTAGAGGAATGGGGAGCCAATATTCCCGGCTCGGGTTAATTAGCTCCTAAATTTACAGCAGGCGCTCGGTCATGATTCGACTCACGGTGCGGGCCCTAAAATGGTTAGGAGGTGCTGCCGGCACAAGTCCGTTACTGGTACTGCTGGAAGTACGAGGAATTGTATCGCGTAGATGGCGGCTATGAGGGAATGCTTGAACGTATTATCTGTTGCGAAGATATTGCAGTCGAACACGAATATCAGCTTTGTCAACAGCATCATTTCGTTCTCTGATCTTAAGGTTTTCCTCATAGCACCAATAGTGCTCTCCTTACTTCATAGTGGGGGGAGTTTTTTATTTAATTCCTTTTTTTTGCATAGTTGCTTTTCTGAGATTTAGGGGTTTTACGCAACGCTAGTGAGGTATGGTGTAATTATAGGTATATATGCAGCATATGTTTTAGTGGGAAGGAGGGATTGATACATAATTATTCCCAAAGAACTTATGGATGTTCTTGATAACGACACATATCTTGCAGGGATCGTAAGGTCAACAATCTCGCGGTTTGAGGAAATCATTCAAGAAAGTAAATTTGAGTTTTTCCCAGAGTATACAAAGCATGATTGTTCATATGTAGAAGCAGTTTTAGCGAATTCCAAGTATTTGATCGGTGAGAGCCTTAGTCTTCTAAATGCTAGAGATATTGCAATCTTGATTTTGTCCATTTTGGCACATGATCTTGGCATGCATCTTACCTTTGAAGGGTTTAATAGATTTCTGGGAAAAGGAAAACAAGAAGTAATTAAGGGAATTGACAATTTAACATGGTTGGAAGAATGGAATAAGTACCTGCAAGAGTCAAAGAAATGGAGTGGGAAAAAGCGACAAGAGATTTTCGGCAAAAAAAGTTACTACTAACAGAATTTTCAAAAGATAAACATGAGTATTCTGAAAGCGATAAAATGTTTATTGGAGAGTTCATTCGTCGACATCATCCGAGAATGGCTCATGAAATTGCATTATCTGGTTTCCCGTTGGCAAATGAGAGCGATTTATCTTTTACTATTGATTTAGATTTTGAAATAATGGATATTATAGGCTTTATTAGCCGAAGTCATGGAATGAATTTGCGTTCTACATTCTCTTATCTATTAGAAAAGCATCATGATTGTCGTACTCCATATAATATTAAAGTTATCTATCTTATGGTGGTTTTAAGGATTTCTGACTATCTTCATATTACTTCCGAACGTGCCCCAGCTAGAATTTTACAAATATCATCGTTTTCCAGCCCTGTTTCTATATTAGAATGGAATCTTCATCAGAACATTAAAGACATGAATCAGAACCATGAAGATCCTGAGACTCTTTTTGTAAATGCAAGACCAAGCAATAGTGTGGAGTTTCTTAAATTAGAATCTTTGTTTAAAATATTCAAAATGAAATTGATTTAAGTTGGGCCATAATGGGGGAAGTTTACGGAAGGTATAAAGAATTAAACAAATTGAAAATTTCCATAAGAAGAATACGGTCAAATCTTGAAAACAAATCGTATGTAGATTCTCTTCCATTTATTCCTAATAAGACGATATTCAACAGTGATCCAGAGGTTATCAAGCTACTTGTATCGCCCTTGTACGGTGGCAAACCGAGTTACGGCGTGAGAGAACTTATTCAGAATTCAGTTGATGCATGTAGGGAGCTTGAACACCTTTATAAAACAAGGGCAGTGATAGGTGAATACAAATCGGAAATTAAGGTAGGTGTCTACCAGACTGATTTCGATTATTATTTCCAAATTGAAGATAATGGTATGGGAATGTCACCAGAAGTCATCATTCAGTACTTTTTTAAAGCAGGAGCATCTTATAGGAACAATAAGGATTGGATAATGAATTTTACAGTGGATGGAGAAACCCAGATTACTCGAAGCGGTCGATTTGGAGTAGGAGTACTTTCCGCCTTTTTATTAGGAGATCAACTTGAGGTCACAACGAAAAATATTAACTCGGAACGAGGATATTCTTTTACGGCAAGTTTGGATAGTACTCAGATTGAAGTAAGTAATACTATAGATCGTTTTGTCGGGACTACAATAAGGATCAAACTTAATGAAAAGTCATTACAAGAATTAAAGAATCAGGTGGAAAGTGATTATCATTCAAATAGAAGTGAACCAGCATGGTTCGCATGGTAGGTGTTGAACAAACCTGAGATTCACTATAGTTTCCCAACTGATTGGGGACGAGCCGGATTCAATAAGTATCATACTGCTGCTGACATTAATGATTGGAGAGTTATTAAAGTACAAAGGTTTGGTAAAGTCTTATGGAAATTTGAAGATGTAGCTTCAAAGCAGTTCTATGATCCGACATTGCTTTGTAATGGAATCATAATTCCTAATGGTTATAGAAGCCGAGCCCCCTTTCACAATTCGTACCCTTCAATGGATGAAATGCCCTCAGTTGCGGTACTTGATTATGAAGGATCCATGCCGCTGACCTTAACTAGGGATAAACTGGATGGAGACAGTGAGCTTCCATTTGAAAAAGAATTGTTTCAAAGCTTGATTCTAGATATGTTGGCAAAACTCATAATGCGTAAACCGAATAGCGCTAAATTAGTCAGCGATACAACGTATTTCAATCATCCAATACTAAGAGCCAATAGAATAGTGGATGAAGATGGTAAGAGAGTCTTAGTAGGAGAAGAATCACTCATCTTGTCAAAAGCGGGTTATTGTCTTCCTTATACTCGTAATATTAAAAAGCTCAAAACAAATAAAATTGTCCAAATTTGGACTAAAACTTCACAAAAACTATCTTGCACTATATGGTCTTACTTAGAATATGCAATTCTCTGCAATCATCCGATATCGCATTCGAATCAGTTGGTGAAAAATACGCTTTATGAATCGAGTTTTATACATGATTTCAGAATAGATTCAAAAAGAATTTATCTTCCCAAACAGCTTGGAGTAGCATTGTTAAATGGAGGAATTGAAATGAGGAAGGACATATGGAGTAGATTGAAAATGGAAAAAGAGTTGGGTAATATGGTTAGTATTATCATGAATAATCCCCCTTCAGCTACAATTGATGATTCTTTTTTTGAAAGTGAGAATGGGTTAAAAGTAGATGCTCTAATTGAAATATATATATCCCCAAAGAAATTCAGAAAATTTAATAATCACGATAAAGAAAAAATTGAAGAATTAAATAAATATGTTGAAGAGGTTTTGGATAAGTGCTTTGCAGATGAAGTGTTTATCCCATACGATTTAAAGGAGAGGAGAAAAAAATATCCACAAGCTTTCAAGTATTTGTCGGAGTATATGTAGGTACACATAAGTAGTTTTCGTTCTGATGAAGTTCCTCATTCAGAGATTATGAAATTTGTATTAATTTGTTTCCGCATACGACATATGTGGAGTGCGGAAACATTAGGAATATGTTATAGGAACAAAATACTATCATAGCATATCTTTATAACGGTAGTGATAAGAATACGTTTGTTTAATTTACATCGGGTTATGTACACATAGTCAAAAAATTCGACAATACCGGGGAAGATTTAGAGGATCTAATCTCCATCGGCACGATTGGATTGATTAAAGCCACCGAGAGCTTCCAAACGGGAAAAGGTACGTAGCTCGCGACGTTCGCGGCTCGCTGTATTGAGAACGAAATACTTATGCATCTGCGTTCTTTGAAAAAGACGCGCAAGGACGTATCGCTGCACGATCCGATCGGCACGGATAAAGAAGGCAACGAGATCACGTTGATCGATATCCTCGGTACAGAGGCTGATGATATCGTGGATAAGGTGCAGCTGAAGATTGAGAAGAGCAAGATTTATAAAAATCTTGATATATTGGATGACCGCGAGAAAGAAGTTGTTATTGGTCGGTTTGGTTTGGAGCATGGCGGGGATGAGCGGACGCAGCGGGAGATTGCGAAGGAGCTGGGGATTAGTCGCAGCTACGTGTCGCGAATTGAGAAAAGGGCGCTCATGAAGCTTTATCATGAGTTTTATAAGGCGAAGCGTTAGATAGATTTCGATTCAGACTGTTCTTTTAGAGCAGTCTATTTTTGTGTTTGAACGCTAATGCGGGTTGTGTCATCTTAGGACACGTTCTGTGATACACTTCAAATATAAGATTGCTGATCATAAATACTGAATGGCCGGAGGGAAGTTATGAATCGTATACAGGATCTACAAAAACTGATAAAGCTAACTGGGGATAGAGCCAAGTTAGATGCAAAGGCTAATGATACCTACGTCGTTTATAAAACAAAAGATGGGCAGTTTATGAAAGAATATAGCAATGGGAATATCGAACAAATTGATAAACAGGAAAATGATCATGAGTGAACCAACTGCTGTTATTTTTGTATTCGCAGGGAATAATGGCAGCGGAAAGAGCACCATTCGCAATCTAATTATCGATCGACTTGGGATTAGTGTGGACATGATATTCCTACAGAAGACATCATTAGAAGAGACCAAACCTCTATGAAGAATCTGCTTGCGCATCTATACCTTCTTGATCACTTAATTGTTATTGATAATAGTGACTTAGATGGTGTGATTGTATTGGAAGCTTATGTAAACCATAATGTAATAAACTATATGTCCAAGACTATTCCTAATTGGGTGAAAGCGATAGAACAGCACTTACAATATGAAATAGATACTGTTGAATGAACCAATCGATGTGACATCACAAAGGTTGGTTCATTTTTAATACCATGAATGATGCTTGAAATGACATCGAGTTGTGTACACAATGTCAAAAATTCGATAACACTGGGGAAGATCTCGAAGATTTGATATCAATCGGCACGGACAAAGAGGGAAATGAGATCACGTTAATCGACATCCTGGGCACGGAGTTCGACGACGTGGCGGATAAAGCTCAAGATTGAGAAGAGCAAGATATATAAGAATTTAGACATATTGGATGATAGGGAGAAGGAAGTTGTTATTGGAAGGTTTGGGTCTTCGGGCGTGATGTGATGGGTCATAATAACCGCATCAACCTTCGGGCACAAGTTACCACGTCACGATGATGTGCGTTCCTTTCTATTTGTGCTTACAATCTACCGTACAGGAACATATGGGCATCAGCCTGCTTTGCGTCGACTGGCTGAAATCACCGTTTTTGCGTAAATGTCATTTGAGCGACAACATGGTCATTCCAGCATTAGCGCTTCCTATCGCAATCAAGTAGCATAATTGCTATACAGATATGGAAAATACTTGATGGAAAATAAAAAGAGGAGGGCTGGCATGGAAGCTAAAAGCTTGATCCATGAGTTATTCGAACAGCAAGTCGAACGGACGCCGGACCGTGAAGCCGTCAGATTTCAGGGGGAATCCGTGACCTACGCGGAGCTGAACCGCCGCTCGGACGCGCTGGCTCAGCGGTTGCGGCGCAGCGGCATCGGACCCGACAAGCTTGTTGGCATTGGTATGGAGCGCTCAATCGAAATGGTAGTCGCCTTATATGCCGTATTGAAGGCCGGGGGCGCTTACGTGCCGCTCGACCCGGATTACCCCAAGGACAGGCTCGCTTACATGGTCAAGGACAGCCAGGTGGGGCTCGTGTTGACGCAGCGCCAATTTAGTGGTCTTTTCGATGAGCTTGAGGGAGACGTATGGATTGCGGACGAGTTAGACTCGGTGCTGCAGGAAAACGGAAAAGGAAGTGATAACGGGACAGCTCGCACGCGGGACGGCCATTTGGCTTATATGTTTTACACCTCGGGGTCGACGGGGCGGCCGAAAGGCGCGATGAATACCCATGCCGCCATCGTCAACCGGCTTCGATGGCTTCAGCAAACATTCGTAATGGGGGAGAATGACAAGCTTTTGCAAAAATCGCCGTACAGCTTCGATGTATCGGTGTGGGAGTTTTTTTGGCCGCATATGTGTGGCGCGTGTCTCGTTATTGCAAAGCCGAAGGGGCATCTGGATAATGCATATTTATGGGAGATAATCAAGAGTGAGCAGATTTCGTTTGTGCAATTTGTTCCTACTATGCTCCAAACGTTCCTGAGCGCGGATCAATGCGAGGATTTGCCGTTCCTCCGCCATGTGTTCTTATGTGGCGAGCCGTTGTCCCCTACGCTGAACGAACGGTTCTGTTCTCTGATGTCGGCGCGGCTTCATAATTTGTACGGTCCGACGGAAGCCGCCGTTTTCGTTACCAATTGGACCAGCGACCGTCAGCCGGAACGGACTGTTATACCGATCGGCACAGTCATTGCCGAAAACGCCATGTACGTGCTGAACGACCGCTACGAACATGTCGCCCAGGGAGAAACGGGGGAGCTTTTCATTAGTGGAATCGGACTTGCGCGTGGCTATGCCGGCAGGCCCGATCTAACGGCTGAACGATTCGTTCCCAACCCGTACGGAGGGAAGCCAGGGGCGCGCATGTACCATACCGGGGACCTCGGGCGATGGCTTCAGGACGGCAATCTGGAATGTCTTGGACGTAACGACGACCAAGTTAAAGTGAGGGGCTTTCGCATCGAACTGGGAGAAATCTGCTCAGTGCTGGAGCAGCATGTCGGCGTCCGTCAAGCCGTGGCGGTTGTGCGCGAGGACCAGCCGGGAGACGAGCGCATATGCGCTTATTTTATACCGGATCATGTTTACTCGCCCTCGGTCAGCGAGCTCAGGGGCCATCTGCAGCAGACCCTACCGGATTATATGATTCCATCGTATTTCGTTGAAATGGAGACGTTCCCCCTGACGCCAAGTGGGAAAACCGACCGGAAGCAATTGCCAAGCCCGACCCTATCGCGGCTCATGATCGCTCATGCCTTCGTGCCTCCGGAAACGTTCATTCAGAAGGAGCTTGCCGTTATTTGGTCACAATTTTTCAGCTTCGATCAAATCGGAATAGACGACGATTTTATCGACCTGGGCGGACATTCGCTCGTCGCGACGCAGATCTTGGTACGCTGCGGCGATGTATTCGGTGTTAAGGTGTCACTCAAGGACATGTTGACCCGGGGAACGACGATTCGGGCGCTTGCGTCCATCATCGAAACCGGCTTGCTCGAGGATACCGACGATGCCGAACTGAACGCGATGCTGGGCGAGCTGGAGCATTTGTCCGAAAAGGAAATCGAGGAGCTGCTCAAGTGAGAGGCGGCAGAGTGACGGGAGGATAATATTTGTGGCAAATTTTGTTCTAAGCACGCACATGACCAATGGCGACGTATTGCCGTTTCTAAGGCTGGCTTCGGCGCTTCGGAGGCGCGGGCACAAGGCGACGCTTGTTACGCATGGAGCGTTCAAGCCGCTCGCTGATAAGGCCGGCATCGCGTTCAGGGGCATCGACGAACCGGAGGAATATACCGAGATCATGAAGGACCTCTACATGATGGAGGACCCTTTGAACAAGCCCGATCTCTACGAAGCGTATCAACGAAAGTATTACTCCATGGAGAAGTTCCGGAAGGAATACGATATGTTGACCGAGCTATGTCGGGAGGAGCATTCCGTCCTCATCTGCAAAGAAAGGGACGGCTTTGTCGCGATGATCGTATCCGAGATGATGGGGGTGCCTATCGTTACCGGTGTATTGGCTCCAAACTACGTGACGCAGCTCCATATTTGGGAGGAGCTTGGCCTCGACTTCGCCATATCGCTCATCAACAAGTTTCGCTGCGACTTGGGCTTGTCGCCCGTCGCCAACTGGACGTCATGGATGGGGGCCGTTAACAAAAACGTCGGCTTCTGGCACCAAAGCTTCGATGAGGCGGTGGAGGCGCCGACATGGGCGCTGAAGGTGGAAACCGTCGGATTCCCGCTGGCGGACGATACCGAATACGAACCATTGCCCGACGGCTTGCTGTCATTTATTGCGGCAGGCGAGCCCCCGCTGCTCATTACAGGCGGCACCGGCAAAATGATAAAGCCAAACTTTTACCACGCCGCGATCGAAGGCGTCAAAGCGTCCGGAGGGCGAGCGATACTCGTTACTAGGCACGAGGAATTCATCCAGGAAGAGCTTCCGGACCATATCGTCTGGTACAAAATATTGCCGCTGGCGGGCGTTTATCCGCTTGTCGGAGGCGTCATCCACCACGGCGGCATCGGTACGATCACGGGCGCGATGGCTTCGGCCGTTCCTCAGCTCGCGCTGGCGGCCGATACGGATAGGCCGGATAACGGAATGCGGATCAAACATCTCGGCATCGGCGATTATTTGCCCCCGCTGCAGTGGCAGCCGGAGTTAATCGCAAACGCCATAAAAGGCATGCAATCCCCACTGGTAAAAGAGCGCTGCCGACAGTTGGCGAAGGTGCTGGAGGAGCACGATACGATGGAGGCGGCTTGCGCGGCCATGGAATCCGTTGTCGGGCGACCGGAATTCGCCATTGATTCCGCGGCATTGGAAAAAGACTATAAATCGTCGAGGCTCACCGCGGCATCCTGCGACGATAACGCGGTCGCCGGAAGCCGGGCTAAGGCGGCCGGCGGCCGTGAGATGTCGGCAAGCAAGCGTTCCTTGCTCGCGCAGCTCCTGGCTCAGCGCCAGCTTGGAAAAGCGCCGTTTTCCGCAAAGGGGGCGCTACATGAGTAAAATCATCGAGAGCCTGGAGCAAATGTCGAAGGAACGGCGCATCCTGCTCGCGCTGAAGGCCAAGCAGCAAAAGGCAAAGGCGGAAGCAGATTCGTCGGCTATTCCGAAGCTGCCCCGCGAGCCGGGACCGAACCGATTTCCGTTATCTTTTCCGCAGCACCGGATCATGTTTTTCGAAGAGCTTATGCCCGGCACCGACCGCTACAATTTCGCTAACGGCTATACGTTGATCGGCGAGTTGGACGTCGCGGCCTTGCATATGACCTTGAATGAAATCGTCAAGCGGCACGAAATCATGCGCGCCGTCATCGCCTACGAAAACGACGAATTTGTACAGATCATTGCTCCGGAGCTGACGATCGATCTGCCGGTCGTTGTAATGGATGACGAAACCAAGGTTTACGAGCGGATGGAGAAAGAAGCGACGGTGCCGTACGATTTTCTGAACGGGCCGCTCGTCAAGGCTATGCTTTTTCGCATGGGGGCAAGCAAACACGTCCTCGTCTGGATGACGCATCATTTAATATACGACGGCTGGTCGGCGGACGTGTTCGACGAGGAGCTTGCGGCGATCTACCGAGGCATCACG
Source organism: Paenibacillus luteus (assembly GCF_006542765.1). Lineage (GTDB taxonomy): Bacteria > Bacillota > Bacilli > Paenibacillales > Paenibacillaceae > Pristimantibacillus > Pristimantibacillus luteus. The sequence continues at coordinate 564,455 of NZ_SKCD01000022.1, read as the reverse complement.
ACGGGTGAAATGCCAAATCTTCCGGAGCTGAGCATTCAATATCCGGATTTTGCCGTCTGGCAAAGGGAATGGATGAGAGGGAAGGAGCACGAGAACCAGCTGCGTTATTGGATGGAAAAGCTGACGCCTCCCCCGGCGACCTTGGACTTGCCGACCGACTATCCGCGGCCATCGATCCAGGTGGAGCGAAAAACCGGCTTTTTCAGCCTTCGACTGGCTGCGTCGTTCTCCGAGCGAATCCGGGAAAGGGGCAAGGGGCTCGGATGCACGCCGTTTGTTCTTTTGCTGGCCGTCTATAAGGTGTTGCTTGCAAGCTACAACGGAAAAAACGAAATTGTAGTGGGCACGCCCATGGCCAATCGCGGAAAGAGGGAAATCGAAAAGCTGGCCGGTTTTTTCGCCAATACGCTTGCCCTCCGTTCCTCCGTCGACATGACGGGAACCTTCCGCGACTTCATGCTCTCTGTGCGCGATACGGTTATGGAAGCCAACGACCATCAGGATTTGCCGTTCGACCGTATCGTGGAAGTGATGAATCCGGAGCGCGTCAACGGACATTCCCTGTTTTTCGACACGATGTTTCTATTCGAGCGCCACGGCCAGGCGATGGTGAATTTGCCCGGCCTGGAAATATTGCCGTTTGTGGGGGATCGGACGCGGGGCGGCGTGCTGGATTTGACGATGACGATATTCGAAAATATCCGGTCCGGCATGGAAGTTACGCTGACGTACAGACCCGACTTGTTCCGCGAGTCGACGATCTCTCGAATGGCGGAGCATTACGTGACGATCCTGGAGCGGGTTTTGGAAGACGCCGAGCTGCCGCTATATGCCGCCGCGGCATTGTCCGAGCCGGAAATGGAAAAGGTTCTGACCGAATGGAACGCCTCGCGGTCGCCGGTGTCCGATGCGCTGCCCCATCTCTTGGCGGAGCGTCAGGCGGAGTTGACGCCGGATGCCGCCGCGGTTTACGGCGAAGGCGGAATGCTGACTTACCGCGAGCTGAATGAACGGGCTAATCGTCTGGCACATTACCTGCGGAAACGGAAGGTGGGACGCAACGAGACGGTGGGGCTCTTTATGGAGCGCAACGCCGATATCATCGTCGGCATGCTCGGCATACTGAAGGCGGGAGGCGCTTATGTGCCGCTGGATCCCAAATTGCCAGAAGAACGCTTACGCATGATAGCGAGGGAGGCGGCGGTGTCGGTCATTGTGACCGAAGAAGCCATGGCGGCCACCGCTTTTTGGGCAGCGGAGGCGGAAGCCGCGTCTGTTCGCTATCGGATTGTGTCGCTTGACGGGGAGCGGGAAGCCATTGCCCGCGAAGAAAGCCGCAATCCGTCAATCATCGCGAGGCCGGACGACTTGATGTACGTACTGTTCACCTCGGGATCAACGGGCAAGCCCAAGGGGGTGGCGGTGGCGCATCGCAGCTACTCCAATTACCTCGAAGGAATTATGGGAAGGCTTTCGTTGAAGAAAGGCTTGCATTTTGCCATCGTGAGTACGCTGGCGGCCGATCTTGGCACGCCGATGATTTGGTGCGCGTTTGCCACGGGAGGCGCTTTACACGTTATCCCTTACGAGCGTGCGGCTGATCCCGACGCGTTTGCGGCTTATTGCGAAGCCCATCCGATCGACGTCATGAAGATCGTCCCGAGCCATATGGAGGCGCTGCTTGGCGTAGCAGACCCCGCAGTCGTCGTGCCTCGCGAGGTTTTGATATTGGCGGGCGAAGCCTCGCATTGGGGGACCGTCGCCGCGATTCGCCGTCTGCGGCCGGAGTGTCGGATTCAGAATCATTACGGTCCGACGGAAACGACCGTATCCGTTTTGGCCTACGAAGTGCCGGACGAAGCGGGCGAGCAGGATCACCATGCGGTGCTTCCGCTTGGACGCCCCATTCCGAACGTGCCGGTATACGTGCTGAATGCTTATCTCCAGCCGGTGCCGCAAGGCGCCATCGGCGAATTGTACATCGGCGGGAGCGCCGTCACGAGGGGCTATTACGGAAGGCCGGACTTGACGGCGGAACGGTTTGTTCCGGACCGCCTTGCCGGCAGGCCTGGCGCCTTAATGTACCGGACCGGCGATCTTGTTCGCCACTTGCCAAGCGGGATTATCCAATTTATCGGGCGAATGGACCAGCAGGTCAAAATTCGCGGTTACCGGGTTGAGACGGGGGAAATCGAGCAGGCGCTGCTTCAGGCCGAAGGCGTGCGCGACGCCGTGGTGGTTGTGCGCGAGGACGAGCCGGGCGATAAACGGCTGGTTGCCTATTTAGTGCCCGCGCAGCGTTCGGAGGACGACCCCGAGTCGGGGGAAACGACGGGCGCGCGGCTTGACGGAAGCGCAATACGAAAGCAGCTTAAGAGCATTTTGCCCGAATACATGCTTCCGTCGGCCTTTGTTGAGATCGATCGCCTGCCGTTGAACGGCAACGGAAAGCTGGATCGTGCGTTGTTGCCTGCCCCAAGCGCTGACAACCGCGCAGGCGAAAGCCAATACGCACCGCCGCAGACGAAGGAAGAGCGGGAAATCGCCGGGGTTTGGCAGGAGGTGCTCGGCTTGGAGGGAATCGGCGTCGATAACGACTTTTTTGATCTGGGCGGCGATTCGTTCAAGGCGATCAAGGTCGTGCGCAAGATGGGCAGCGCGTTCGGGGTCATGGACTTGTTTCAATACTCCACCGTGCGGGAGCTGGCCGAGCATCTGGCGTCCGGATCGAAGCGAGGCGACGACCTGCTCATTGAATTCAAGAAGGCCTCCACCATCGGAGGCAAAACGGTGACGCTGGTTTGCGTGCCGTATGGCGGGGGCAGCGCTATCACCTTTCAACCGCTTGCCAAGGTGCTGCCCGCTAACTTTGCGCTGCATGCTGTGGAACTTCCAGGCCATGATTTCAGCCGACCTGAACAGCTCCAGGCCAGTCTGGAGGAGACGGCTTCCCGGATCGCTGAAGAAATCCGCGGCAAGGCAAAGGGAGAGGTCTATCTCTACGGACACTGCCTGGGCGGAGCGATGGTTTTGCGTACCGCGTTTATGCTGCAGGAGAGCGGTTACGATGTGAACGGCGTTTTTATGGCGGGTACTTTTCCCGGAGCTCGTCTGCCGTTCAAGCTGACGGAATGGTGGCATACTCTGTTCCCTCGCGAGAAGTGGACGTCCGACAAGTTCGCCCGCGACATGCTGCGCGCCTTCGGCGGGTTCGACGACGAAATCTCTACGGCTGAGCAAAAATTCGCGCTTCGCAACATGCGCCACGACGCGCGGGAAGCCGAGGACTATTACACGACACTGTTCGCGCTGCCAGAGAGGCCCAAGCTGAAGGCGCCCGTGTCGTGCATCGTGGGCAGTGCTGACCGGATGACCGAATTTTACGAGGAGCGGTATGAGGAGTGGCGGGATTTCAGCCATGATGTGCGTTTGCATGTGGTGGAGCGTGCCGGCCACTACTTCCATAAGCATCAGGCCGATCACGTTGCCAAAATTATGTCGCAGCAAATCCGCCGGTGGGACGAAGAAAAGGAAGACGCGCCGATTCGGAGAACGGAGCGGCTTACGGACTCCGAGGCGCTGAGTGCCGCGGCCGCACCGGTTAGGGATCAAGCGACGAAGGACGTGCAGCCAAGCGTCAAATCATTTCTGCTGGTGACGCTGTGTCTGATCATCGCGACGATCGGCACGTCACTGACCGGCTTTGCGCTGGGGATTTGGGTATACGGTCGGACGGGCTCGATTTCGGATTATGCGACGATATCGCTTTACGCCATCCTGCCGACTCTGCTGCTGCTCCCCATCGCCGGCGCGGTAGTGGACCGTTACGACAGACGGAAGGTTATGCTTGTGGGCCAGATGCTGGCACTTTGTTCCGTTATTTTCATCGCCACGATGCTTTATCTGGATGCGCTCTCGTTGTGGGCCATTTACTTGGCGGCGGGTCTGGGGTCTATTGCAAACGCCTTTACGATGCCGGCGTATCAGGCGGCCACGGCGCAGCTCATTCCCAAAAGGTACTTGGGCCACGCCAACGGATTAGGACAGCTCGTCATGTCGCTGAACGGGATTATGGCTCCGGCGATGGGCGGAGCTTTGGTCGTTTTGATCGGCTTGCAGCGCATCGTCTTGATCGATCTGGTGCTGCTAAGCGCATCCATTCTGATTTTGTCCTTGCTCCGTTTCCCGAACCTGATGTTCAAAAAACGGGAGGAGCCGATGATCAAGGAAATCATCGGGGGCTGGAAATACATCGTTAACCGTAAGAGTCTGGTCGCGATGGTTGTTTTTTTCATTGTCGTCAACTTCTTTATGAGCTTGTACAACGTGTTGACCACGCCTTTTCTCATGCAGTTCATGACAGCGGACAAGGTTGGTTTGGTCATCGCCTTTGAAGGAGCGGGACTTCTGATAGGTTCGATTCTGATGACGATTTGGGGCGGATTCGACCGAAGAGCGGACGGCATGGTTGGCTTCGTCATGCTGACGGGACTGTCGATCGCGGTCGTAGGCATCTATCCTTCGCTCGCTACGGCAGCGGTCGGGCTGTTTGGCTTTGGCATGGCGCTTGCGCTCATCAACACGCATTGGTTGGCACTCATTCAGACAAAGGTCGGACTGGAGCTTCAGGGACGCGTTCTAGCCACGAATCAGGTCATGGCCTTTAGCATGAGACCGCTCAGTTTCCTATTGGCTGGTCCGCTCGTCGCATCCTTATTCGCGCCTCTTGCGTCGTCGCTGCCCAGGGGTATTTCCGAAGCTGGATTGTTCGGCCCCGCCGGCGGAATGGGCTTGCTGATTACGGGGATTGGACTAATCTTGTTCATTTGGGCCGTAATCGGAATGAGTTATCCCCAGCTTCGCCACATGGAGACGATATTGCCGGATGCCGTGCCTGACGCGGTTATCATCCGGGACAAGGATCAATTGCAGAATCGCGCCGATCGTCAAATGGGAGTCGGAGCGTGAAAATAATGGAGGAGGATAAGCGTATGGTCGATGGAACAACGGAAATGAAGAAAGAGTCTCTTTACAAGGTCGTCGTCAACGAGGAGGAGCAATACGCCCTGTGGCCGCTCGCCATGGCGAACCCGGCTGGTTGGAGCGATGCAGGTAAAACCGGCACGAAGGAAGACTGCATGACTTATGTCAATGAAGTCTGGAGCGATCTGACGCCGCGCAGCCTTCGGCTGACATGAGAACGACCCCGGTAATCTACGCGGTGCGGATGAATCCCCGGAACACGCGGCAGGACTGCGAGCGCATAGCACGCTGGGCTTCGCTGGTGCCGGCGGACAGAGCGCTCCGCGTCTCCCGGTTCCATCATTGGCAGGATCAATGGCGATCGCTTGCCGGCGATATGTTGGTCCGGTATGTGCTGCGCGTTCAATTCGGGCTGGTTGCCGCAAAGCTTCAGTTTGTTAAAAACGCGTATAACAAGCCGTATCTCCGTGGAAACGAGGTGCAATTCAACGTATCCCACTCCGGGGCATGGACGGTTGCGGCGTTTCATACGGAGTCCATCGGCATCGATATCGAGGTAATCGGAAAGGCGGATATGGAGCTTGCGCGCGCCATGTTCGCCACCAGCGAATACGAGGCATTGAGCAACCATTCCGCGGAAGGCCGGGACCGGCTGTTTTATCGTATCTGGACAGCCAAAGAAAGCTGTATAAAGGCAGTGGGCAAAGGTTTATCGATCCCCCTGGACTCGTTCAGCGTAGTGCAGGAGGGAGGCGTCTCCCTTCCTGGCACGGTCGCCGAAGCGGCGGGAGGGGAAAATATAGGCGTGGAAGCGATGGGGGCCTCAGCCCCTCCGATGCTTCGATCCGCGGTGGAAGGCCAAACGCCGGAGTTATGCGGCTGGCATTTACGACAGTTCGAGCTGGACCTGGACTATATGCTGACGGTGTGTTCCGCTACCGATTGCTGGCCTAGCCGTATATTTGTGGTGGATGCGGCCAGATTGCATTAACGATTAACGGTCCAAACTGGCCGCAATGTTGACTATGCTGTATTTGATCTCTACTGTCGAGCCCACGACAACAACCTAATGCTCCGCGGATGGCGGGAGGACGGTCGGATACAGCAAGAGGTACAAAATCAGCAGGAGCAGGCGTTTGTGGAGAAGCGGTGATGGAGGCAACAGATCCTTTGCAATTGGCTTTGTAGTGTCTCCTTCGTTTCTCGAGTAGCCTCAATGGTTGATAATAGTGGTGCCGATGGAGAAATTGTAATGGAAGCTGATTGGAAGCAAATAAAACCATACACTTCTGCATTGCCAGAATGGGTACTACGTATCGAGCGAACGCTTATAGCGAGAAATAAATAAAGGGAATAAACCGATCCAGCGCTCAGGCTGATATCGGTTTTTTACATGGGCTTGTGTGCATAATGTCAAAAAATTTGACAATACCGGGGAAGATTTAGAGGATCTAATCTCCATCGGCACGATTGGATTGATCAAAGCGATCGAGAGCTTTCAGACCGGGAAAGGCACGAAGCTCGCGACGTTCGCGGCTCGCTGTATTGAGAACGAAATACTTATGCATCTGCGGTCGCTTAAGAAAACCCGGAAGGACGTTTCTTTGCATGACCCGATTGGCACGGATAAGGAAGGTAATGAGATTACACTGATTGATATCCTCGGTACTGAGGCTGATGATATCGTGGATAAGGTGCAGCTGAAGATTGAGAAGAGCAAGATTTATAAAAATCTTGATATATTGGATGACCGGGAGAAGGAAGTTGTTATTGGTCGGTTTGGTTTGGAGCATGGCGGGGATGAACGGACGCAGCGGGAGATTGCGAAGGAATTGGGGATCTCACGGAGTTATGTGTCGCGGATTGAGAAAAGGGCGCTGATGAAGCTTTATCATGAGTTTTATAAGGCGAAGCGTTGAGACTGATTTAAGCTCATACAGAACATCCGATTTTATTGACTGTTTGTAATAGGGAAACGAGATCTTATTTCAATAAATGAAACCAAATGGCAGAGATGTCGTTTGGTTTTTTTCTGTGTACACACGTCACATGTTGAATGCTGTATGTCGCTCGTAAGGAAGTATTAGTTTGGAACCGCATTTACCTGTATATTTAAGCCCGAGTGTATCTAGCATTCGGGCTTCTGTGTTTGTGGTGGCTAAGGGTCCCCCAAAAGTGTGATGATTGTTCTGCATATGGTTTATCTGATGGTTGGTCTGGTCCACGAAACCCCGCCAATTCTGAGAGAATGGTTTCGATTCAGGTGACAGGATATATGCTGGTTGCCGTTAGTGCGTAGCAAGGGCGAACATAAAGTTTTCTTTACATTTTATATGTAGAGCAATTTACTATGCTATATTTGGAAGGAATATTTGTAGATTTGTGGCTCAAATACAAAATTAGCAGTCGTAAGAATACTATTTAAATGTAAAAAAAGTATTAAAATGGAAATTTATTATATCTTCTATTGTCAAAAGCCCTGCCAAACAGCAATGGAATATGAAAGATGACACTCTAGTAGATCAACGAATCACTCGAATTAATAGTGTTTCAATTACAACGAATTGTCTCCATGAATATTAGGAAGTTGATCTGGAGGCATCGCCAGTGACCTATAAACAGACGTATACCATTTGCGATTCAGAGCAAGACGTGAAGTGTGACGGTCGTAACAAACCGCGCAAAGCTCGGCATCTGAGTATCTTGATTCGAAGGAGTTGTCTGTATGTTCCATACTTGCGTCTTGCTTGTAAGCGTTGTCGTAGCAATGTCACCTGTGGGACATACTTTGCTTGATATTAATAGAAAGGGATCATTATACATTTTTATCAATCTAATACCTTGGACGAGTATCTGTTTTAGATTGTACATCATTTGAATCTAAGCAGCGGATGGAAAGAGAGTTTTTCCAATAAAGAGATTGCCCCGCGATTAGACATTACAGAAGGAACTGTAAAAAGTCATACTTCCCACATATTCGGAAAACTGCAAGTAAAGTAATACCGATTCTCTAAGTAAACTAACGAAATATATCTTTAGTTAGATCACTTTCCTGACCGATAGGAATAGGATATAGGCATTAGAAAGGACATAAAGGAGAGAGGGAAATGCTAGTGCTAGGAAGAAAGCCAGGAGAATATGTTGTTATTAATGAGAAGATTATTGTTAAAGTCGTAAAAAGCAAAGATGGACTTTTGCGTCTTGCGATTGATGCTCCTCGGGACATTCAGATCATGCGCGGGGAATTATTCGAAGAGCAGAAACATTCATCCTTGCTGGAGTCCCAAAAATAATTTTTACTTTTTTTAAAAAAAGCTAATAATATTTATGCAGATGTCGATATACTGTATATAAGGATATGAATCATCACTCAAGGACGAGTGAATAAGTAGATACATTCAAGTATAAAGCTTGAATGTATACGCTTATTTACTCGTCCTTTTCCCTTTTTTCGATTACCAATGTAGTTTATAAGACTTATGGATGAGCAACCAAGTGGATTGTCACTCTTCAGGATGAAGAATGGCAGCGGCTTGTTTGCTCATCTTTTTTTATTCTAACTATTAAGGGGAGAGAGTCATGCTAGTACTAGGTAGGAAGCCTGGAGAGTACATTATCATCGATAACAATATTGTGGTTAAGGTTGTCAAAAGTGATGAAGGCCATCTGCGACTTGCAATTGATGCACCCAAGCATATCTCGATCGTACGGGGAGAGTTAGTTGAAGAAAAAAACAAAAATGTAAGTTGATTATATAGGTTAGTTTATGCCATTTAAGGACGAGTGGTTATATCAAGGACGAGCAAGAGAAGGAATTTGCAGGAGATGGATTGGATTGGCGCGCAATTCAGCTAGAACTTGCAAAGGACATGTTCAAATGCTTTAAGAATGCAAAAGGATCTGCATTCAATACAACCACACGGAGGTAATAAGAATGAGAATTAATCACAACATCGCAGCTTTGAACACTCACCGCCAGTTAGGTGCCAATAGCACGCAAGCAGGCAAAAATTTAGAGAAGTTATCATCGGGGCTTCGGATTAACCGCGCAGGTGACGATGCAGCAGGCTTAGCCATCTCTGAAAAAATGCGCAGTCAGATCCGAGGTTTGGATCAGGCACAACGCAACTCCCAAGATGCCATTTCCTTGATCCAAACCGCAGAAGGCGCGTTGAGTGAAACGCATTCCATACTTCAACGTATGCGCGAGTTGGCTACACAATCAGCGAACGGAACGAACTCCACGGAAGACCGTTCAGCCATTCAAGAGGAAATGAACCAGTTAACATCCGAAATTAACCGTATTGGTAATACAACAGAGTTCAATAAAAAGAGCCTGCTCAAAGGTGAATTAAATGTACAGAAACATCAAACAGCAGCGGTTGCGGGTGCAGCGGTAACAGGCAATGTATCAATTATTGATGCGAGTACGAAGGCTTCGGCTACAGGCCAAGCTGTTACCAGCGTAAACATTTCGCAAGTAGGCGGCAAGACCGTTACAGGTAATGTAGCGTATGCTAACCATGCTGCTGTTAACAGCGGTCCAAATGTAAAAGTAACATCGGCGACAGCTACTGGTGGTGTTAATATTGCAAGTTTAGGAGCGTCATTCAGTGTGTTTGATGCTACTACTCAAGGCAAGACGATCACATCACAAACCGCTTATTCGACTGTAAACGGACCTAACGTAGATGCTGGTAACAACGAACTGACCTTGAACCTTAATGGTGTCAGCAAGAATATCTCACTAGCAGTAGTTGACTATACGGGAAGCGCTACTGGAAAAGCAGATTTCTTAGCTGATCTCCAAACGAAGATTGCGGCAGCTGATCCTTCCTTTGCCAATGTGACAGTCGATTTGGACGCTAATAATAAAATCGTATTCAAGACCGATAACGCAACAGATACATTTGAAATTACAGGCGGGAATGCGCTCGAACATCTTACAACAAATGCTCTTTCTTCCGAGCTTATCGCAGGCGCCGATGTAAGGAATAATGAGCTGACTTTAACCGTAGGCGGCAACACTCAAACGATCGAATTAGCTGCGGCTGAATATGATCTAACGGATGCTGCTGGTCGTACCGCCTTATTGACAGATATTAATACCAAATTGAACGGTGCTTTTGGTGCGGGTAACGTCGTTGCTTCGCTTGACGCATCGAATAAACTTGTACTGACGAATGGCGTTACTGGTAGCTCCAGTTCAATTACGAGCATCGGCGGTTCCGCTGCTGCACAATTGGGTCTGGATACAGGAAATGCCACATACGTTCAAGGTACTGAGAACAACCAATTGACAGTTACATTGAATGGCACAACTGAAACCATTAGCCTGGCAACTGCTGATTACAGCGCTGGCGGTGGTGATGGTGCTACTCAATTCGCTGCTGATATCCAAGCGAAGCTTCAGGCGCTTGGTGGTGACTTTGCCAGCATGACTGTTGGCTTTGATAATAATAACAAATTAGTGTTTACAACAACTGATGATAACGATACGTTCACTTTTGATAGTGGTGGTGCAAAGGCACTTATCGGATCTTCGTACGTTGAAGGCAATGAAGGCGTTGGCAACAACAAGCTGGCGATCACCATTGGCGGATCAACAAAAGAAATTACGCTTGCAGACGGCAATTATGACTTTACCAATGCAGCCAGCCAAGCAACATTCTTAACTGACCTTAACGGCAAGTTGAATACAGCATTCGGAACAGGCAATGCCGTAGCATCTTTCAATGCTGATAACAAACTAGTCATTACCAATAGCCTCACTGGTGAAGACAGTAAAATTGGGGCAACGACTGGAACAGCTTCTTCAGCAGTAGGTTTGTCTTCGGCAGTAATGGAGCAAGGCAGAAACGCGAATGACAAAGGTACCCTGACCATTGATGGAATCAACGTGAACATAGATTTGAACGTTGGCAGTTACACAACTGGCAGCTTGGCGTCTGATCTACAGTCTCAAATTAGAGCTGCTGATCCAAAGCTGGCAGAAGCTACAGTAAGTCTTGAAAATGGGAAATTCGTTATTTCATCAGGCTCTAAAGGTGCTGCAGGCACTGTAACAATTGGCGCAGACGAGCTTGCCAAAACGTTGAAGCTAACAGGTACTGATGCTAAAGTTACTGCCGGTACAGATGCTACGGACAACGGATTGAAAATGCAAATCGGGGCTAACAATGGCCAAACGTTAACGGTCGATGTTGGAGATATGCGTTCCATAGCTCTTGGTATTTCCGGTACCAGTGCAAGTGCAGCCCATGGTACAGTTACAGATGCATCCTTCACTGCCAGTCACGATGTGACTAATGGTACAAATAATACAGGCGCAGAGTATGGACTGGATGTAACAACGTCGGAGAAAGCAACGGCAGCAATAGAAGTGCTTGATAATGCAATTAATAAGGTATCGAATGAGCGTTCTAAGCTGGGTGCTTTCCAAAACCGTCTAGAGCATACCATAAACAATCTTGGTACATCCTCCGAGAATCTAACTGCAGCTGAATCACGTATCCGTGATGTTGATATGGCGAAGGAAATGATGGAGTTCACGAAAAATAATATCCTTTCTCAAGCTGCGCAAGCAATGCTTGCTCAGGCTAATCAACAGCCTCAAGGTGTACTTCAATTGCTACGTTAAAGAATTAAGTGAAATGGAGACTCTAGGCTTCCTAGAGTCTCTTTCTTATAAAGATGGAGGGCATGCCAAGTGGAAAAACACACTGAAATGATCGAACAAATCATAGAGTTAGCTGAAACCTGTCTATATGCACTCGAATACATACAACAGAGATTAAGCGATGGATATTTGGAGGATGCAATCCGATTGTTTTGCGAGTGGGTGGAGGTCTTTTTTTATATGGAAAAATCTATTCAAATCCTTCCCGTTCAAAAATCGTTGGAATCATTAGTAGAAGCGTCACTAGCTTTGCATAATACTCTGGAAAAGGCAACTGCAGCATTTGAGCAGAATAATAGGAACATGGTGCAATCTATCGTTCAATATACGCTTCGACTGGATTATATGAAATGGAAAGTAGAGTTAGAGCAAATCGCTTGAATATGCATATCCAAACAGCTGATATTAATTGAGGATGATGCGATATTCCCAATAAACGTTGGAGCAGCGTCTACATGATTGAATCCAGCTGCAATTCGTGTTGCTGCTGGTAGCTATCTTTCGTCTTGTTCGGAATCCAAATGGCATACGTCTGTATAGAGGTCACTGGCGATGATTCCAGATGAACTTCCTGGGTGTCCATGGAGACATTTCGTTGTCGTTGAAGCTCTGATAATCCGAGTAGTTCTTTGATCTACTGTAGTGGCATCTGTCATATCCTGTTGTTGTTTGGTAGGACTTACAACAATACAGGATTTGCAGATGTTTTTCCATTTTCACCCTTACTTCAGTTCAATGGAATTCGTCAACCGCTAATGTTGGGTTTAAGCCTGGGCCTACACAATGTATTGTTTAAACTCCATAAAATCCCCCAAATACAAGCAATTCAATTTGACACTTGATAAACCTATGCTATTACGATGGTTTTTCAAGCTATGTGCCACAGTTCGTCCATGAAAGCTTTGTATGCAGATTTCCAGCCTAGACATTTACGAGGCCGGTGATTAATACGGTGGACAGCATCTGCTAATTCTTCATCAGATACCATGGCGAAATCATGCTCCTTAGGAAAGAATTCTCTTAACCGACCATTGGCGTTTTCGTTGGATCCATGCTGCCAAGAGGAATAGGGATCTGCGAAATAAACCTGAATATCATAGAGGTTCTCTAACGCTGTATAGCAGGCAAACTCCTTGCCATGATCTGTTGTAGCGGTCTGATAGCTCCCTTTAGGGTACTGGCTAGCCGCGACACCAAAAGCTATTTCCATAGAATGGGCGGTGCGATCAGCCATATTCACAGTGAAGTAAAGGCGTGTTTTACGCTCAATGAAGGTGGCTGCACAAGCCTTGCTCTTCCTACGACTAAACACGACCGTATCAAGCTTCCAATGACCAAACGTCGTACGTTTGCAGACTTCTTTTGGGCGCTGACAGATCGGAGTGCCGACAAGGAACTTCCCTCGTGTTTCTAAGGGTTTTCGTCGCTTGCCTTTGTGACGCAAAACCTGCGTCTCGGAGACCGTCAGTCTACCGTCATAGAGCCAGCGATAGATTGTCTTAAAGCACGCAAAAGGCTTCCCATCCATGCGTCGCTTCTCAGCCATCTGCTCCGGAGACCACGTCTTCTCTAGTTTCTCACGAAGCTCTGAGCCTAGTTCTGGTATGAACTTACCTAGTGGCACACTCCGTGTTCTACGCTCTTGGCTAGCTTCCTGTGCGGTCATAGCTTCGACGTGTTCATGATACTGCCCGAGTGCGATTTCTCGTGCAATCGTCTAGTGATGACGACCGAGTTGAATCGCGATGGCTCTCGTCGACCAGCCCAGCCGGTGTAAGGTCACTAGTTGTCTTCGTTCAATTATTCTAAGATGGGAGCAGCTCATGTTGGGTTCTCCTGTGAAAATGGTATGTTGTGGTGACTTCCATTTTATACGAATCCTTTCATGGGCATCTTTGTTTTTATCTGTCGCACTTCATATTACAATCCGTCAAACACAAGAAGCTCATAAATACAATAACAGCATTTGCAATGATTTCTTGGTTCGTAATTTTGATTGTACTTGGAATTATTTCAGGAAGAGCTAAATCGAACTTTTCTGAAATGAGAGAGAACTTCCCGATATATATAATTGTTTTTGTGGTAGCAATGACAATCCAATTGTTGCTTTATCGAAAAAAGAGCCAAAAAGAAGATAAGTGAAAGGAAAAGAGCAGTAAAAATGATTTTTAATGTTATTCAAGATCCCACCATTAAACGTAATACGATTAGATCTGAATTGTTTCGTCAAGAACTTAGACATGACAAGACTTCAGCGGTTTTAATCAGAAGGTATCGGAAAGTCTTTCCATTGATGGCAAAGGTCTGTTGGTGATAGGTTTACATCAGGCTGTGTACACAACGTCAAAAAGTTTGACAATACCGGTGAGGATCTTGAGGACTTGATCTCCATCGGCACAATTGGATTAAACAAAGCAATTGAGAGATTTCAGACTGGGAAAGGCACGAAGCTCGCGATGTTCGCGTCTGGCTGTATTGAGAACGAAATACTTATGCATCTGCGTTCTTTGAAAAAGACGCGCAAGGACGTATCGCTGCATGATCCGATTGGCACGGATAAGGAAGGCAATGAGATTACGTAGATCGATATCTTCGGTACTGAGGCTGATGATATCGTGGATAAGGTGCAGTTCAAGATTGAGAAGAGCAAAATATATAAAAATTTGGATATACTCGATAATCGGGAGAAGGAAGTTGTCATCGGCCGCTTATGAAACTTTATCATGAGTTTTATAAGGCGAAGCGTTGAGACTGGTTTAAGCTCATAAAGAACATCCGATTTTATTGACTGTTTGTGATAGGGAAACCAGATGTTATTTCAATAAATGAAACCAAATGGCAGAGATGTCGTTTGGGTTTTTACTGTTACATACTCGACACATGTAGAGTGCTGTGTGTCGCTCTTAAGGAAGTAGTAGTTTGGAACCGCATTTATCTGTATATTTAAGCCCGAGTGTATTTAGCATTCGGGCTTCTGTGTTTGTGGTGGCTAAGGGCCCCCATCAGTGTGATGATTGTTCAGCGTATGGTTTATCTGATGGTTGGGCTGGTCCACGAAACGGACCACTCTAATTCGGAGAGAAATGTTAGGATACAGGAGACAGGCTATATGCTGGTTGCCGATGGCGTGTTGCAAGCGCGAACATAAAGATTTCTTTACATTTCATATACGACTCAATCTACCATGATAAATTAGAAGTAATATTTGTAGGTTTTTGACGAAGAAGAGTTAGCTGTCATGGGAGATAGTAGATGCATACAGATATTTGGACCAAGGCATCGTTGCATGTGACGACATTTGTAATTAGGGGGTAATGGCGTGAATGTAAAATCTGTGCAGCCGGTCAGTGATTATTTCAAAGCGATGCAGCAATTCAAGGACGCACGCGCGACGAATGGTCAGTCGCATTTGGCATCTATTCGAAATATACTCATGCTGGGCAAAAAGCTGCGCACCGACGAAATGGACTACTTACAGCGATATGATCCGAGTCTATATGATCAAGCAAAGAGCCTCTCGATGGAACGCGAAGCGTATGAGGACGCATTGCAGCATAGTCGTAGCAAAGCAGATGCGAACTATTACAAAACTTTTAAGCTGATGCAGATTGCCGGGCAACTGAAGCAGAGTGGTTCCGAGGAGCTGCTGATGCGTACGAACTCGATTCAGGAAGCCCATCGCGAGTTCATGCGATCGAGCAAATATGCCTCACTGAGGTAAGATGGGGCATAACCGACAGTATTGAACGGATGATAATACAGGCAATTAGAAGCTTGATTTAAGCGGCGATAAAACAGGAGGAGTGCGCGAAGAATCGTTAGTGGAAGCAGTAACGGTTATTCTGAGCAGGCTGAAGCAAATGAAAAAGTAGGTTTAAGGGTACACGAAATGAGCGCAAGCGGCGGTCGAATTCATTCGTACGCTGTATCAGCTCGTAGTGATCGAATGAGTGACATCAAATCAGCGGTAAGAGGGGTGTCCTGAAGGCAGTGAACTAGCGGCTTCAGGGCAACCCTCGTCGATGAATTACGTTGACACTGCTCATTCCGCACAGGTAGAGTACCTAATATAGATGGTTCGAAGTGAGATGTGACAGTACTGCTCAAGTTTACATTGAAGGAGATTCTTGCCGTATGCATGTGCAAGGTCTCCTTACTATTTTTAAAGTAAAATAGCACTAATTAAGGGGGGAATCTGTTAAAATAATTGGAGAATGTTATAAATAGGATGCGACTGGAATGGGATATGATTTTTACTGTGATAGCACTAACTTATTGATGAAAGAATTACGTGAATTGTCATAGTAATTGGAAATCCAGAGGGGGAAATATGCTTTTCAGAATAGAGGACAGTGAAAATTCTAATGGGCAACATAGGGAATATTCAATCCGAAAAGAAAGGCTTCCGCAATTAAAATTAGCTGAACTTGAAGGATATCTTGCAGAGGAAATCCGTAAGGAAGTCAATAATTCAAAAAACAGAAGATTGCTAAGTTATTCTAAGTCATTGGGTGTTTGTTTGCTGAAATACAACAAGTATGCAGATAACGAATTGCACATTAATAAGTGTGAAGCCTATAATTTTGTGTATTATGACGATGTTAAAGCTAACAAATCTAAGTGTAAGCCTTTCAGTTTATTATGTGGATTGGATGATATAAAAATTAAGCACAAAAAGAGGGAAATTTTGCTTTTGAATTTTAAAATAGATGTTTCTAATAACAATTTACTGGATTCATATCTGAGAAAGAATACTGGAATGGGTCGAAAAAAAATGGCGTCTCCTGAAAAAGATAAGGAAGTATTACTTATGCAATCTCCTGAAGATATGGTTATTTCCACATATTCAGATTCAGTATACCTCTTATATGCATTATACTTGAAATATGGGATGGACGAGTCAATATATATAAATATTACTAATATGATTTATAATTTGGAAGACTTTCGATTTGAATTTTGTGGTGAGAGAGAGCGTTATGCTTTACTAGAAATAGTTAGTTATCTTTATATAAACGGTATATATGAAAAAGAAATGAGCGATAGGTTACTTCAAGATAGTCAGAGTTCAGAACAAATGTCGATATACTATGACTCTATTCTTCAGTTACATGGAATACAAAATGAAAGTTTTGAGGATTCATACATGTTAAGGGATTATAATGATAATGTTATATCTGATTGGATATGGCATTTTTATGCGGAAAAACATATGTAAAAAGAATCGTGAGGGTAAACGAGGATAAGCTATTGATTGTGGATGAAGTAATCTTATGAAGAGATGTAACTTTTAAACCGAAGATGAAGTCGAAAAGCCACATCAACAGGCATACTGTTCATGTGGCTTTTCATCGTTTGATTTCATGTTAGAAGGAGTAAGGGGACTTAAGCTCAAATTCACAAAATCTTTAATGGACTGTCAGATTTAAAACGCAGTGCAGCGAAAAATGCGCTCAGGCCGTCTAATAAGGTGGAGGTGATAATTCAGTGAAGCCGGCCGGCTCGAATAACAAGGAAAATTTCTCGAAAGATTCCTCTCAGGCTCTAGAGAAGCTGATGGATAGCTATGGCTCAACGGTCATGCGCACCGCTTATTTTTATACTGGCGATCGGCATTTTGCCGAGGATATCAGTCAGGAGGTATTTCTTCGCGCTTATCGCAACTGGAACTCATTTCGTGGAGATAGCTCGGTTAAAACCTGGTTGACGACGATCGCCATCAACGTTTGCCGGGACAAGATGGGCGTGCGGATGTTTACAGAACAGCCAACCGATCCAAGCAAGATGGAGCAGGGACGGACATTCAACGTGGAAGAAGAAGCGCTTAAAAGATTGCAGAAAAGCGAGATTTTGCGGCATATGCTGCGTCTGCCTCTGCCGTATCAGGAGGCTTTGTATTTATATTATTATCTGGACTTGGACACACGGGAAATTGCTAAAGCGACGTCGTCGCCCGAGGGTACGGTGAGAAACAGACTGCACCGGGCGCGCGAGGCGTTGGCTCGGGAAATGCGCAAGGAGGAGATTACCGATGACGGACATAGAGCGTAATTTACGACAACATTTACAAAAGGAGTCGGATGATATGTTGTTCTCTAAAATGGAATTGAGCGATAGCGTTAAACAGAAGATCAGGAAACAAGCCGCCGCGGAGCAGAGAAGCCGCCGCCGATTCGTTCTTCCGAAAGCCTGGATTGCAGGAGCGGCAGCGTTGGTCGCAGCAGTCGTCATAGTGACAGGATTGCCGATGTTGCAAGAGCCCGCTGCAGTACCGACGCCAACGGATCATTCGTCGGGAATCGTACTGCCCGGAAACGGAGGAGCCACAGGTTCGGAGTTGTCCCAATTGATTACAACTCCATTCGGAACGACGGAGGCAGCGAAAACAGCTTTCGGTTCCGGTGTGCTTGTTCCTCAAATTGCCCCGGAAGGCTTCAAGCTGGCTGAGATCGTCGGCGTGGGAATGAAGGACCAACCGCTTAGAGATTTGAACTTCACATACGGCTCGGGTGATAAGACGGTGACTTTCAGCGCGAGTCGCATGCTGACGGCATCCCCGACGGACCTGTTCACACAGACCAAAGTGGGCGGAGCGGACGGCTTAATTTTCGAGCAAGCGGAGTTCACGGAGCTGTTCTGGGTGGTTGACGGCATACAGTATGGCGTGTCCGGTCCGATTTCGGGCGATGAGGCCATGAAGGTAGCCGAATCGGTGGAGCCTTAATGAGTTGATGCATGTATATCGTGAATGAATTGAACGCCCACCCGTCGAGGTGGGTTTTTTCGTCAGTAAAGGATTTATTGGAGGGTATTATTAGTCTTTGGCTCCGTAGATTGCCCTTAAGGAATTATTCTACATCAACATATTAAATCCTAACCTATTCCTATCGCTGGTAGCGATGAGACTGTAATGAATTAATTACATTGGGTTGTGTCTACAACGTCAAGAAATTCGACAATACCGGGAAGATTTAGAGGATCTAATCTCCATCGGCGCGATTGAATTCATCAAAGTGATCGTGAGCTTCCAAACGGGAAAAAGCACGAAGTTCGCAACGTTTGCGGCTCGTTGTATTGAGAATGAAATGTCTTAGATTTGAATGATAGCCGCGGTTTTGATTGGTTTCCCGAAAAGAGTAGTTTTTAGAGAGTAAACCAAATGTATTTGATTTAAAGAATACTTTCTATGGAGAAATGCCTGCATATGCTGCGGACCTAACTGCACCTTTTAGTCTGGGATTCCGTCAAGCGCAAGCAATGTAATTGACACTTATTAAACCTATGCTATCCTTAAAAGTAATCCCCCACATAAATATCTTATACATAAAGGCGTTCTCTCCACACCCTTCAGATTAACCTACTCTCATAATCAGGGTTCCCACAAAATTTTTGACGTATGGAAGAGAAAGGAAGTAATCGCGCTATGATAGGTTTCTCGAAGTATATAGGCGGGATTTCCATTAAAAACAAAATATTCATAGCGAATTTATTAATCATTGTCGTATTTATTTCCACTCAGTCGTACTTCGCCAACACGATTTCACAGAAGGCCATTATTGAGAAAGAGATTAATAATTCATCTCGAGAACTTGTGCTCATCAAAAACAACCTTCAAACCTTGGTATCTACAATTGAAGATTATTCAAAAATTCTGGCCAGCGATTATCGATTGCAGAACGTGCTTTATAACGATTTATTATTAAATAATGAGTTCTATGCAAGCAAGCCGGTTGAAGGTTTAAATAATCTTTCAATGAAAAAAACCCTTTCAGAGACGATTAGCAATATTGTAGAGCCTAACACTAAAATTAAAGCGGTAAGCATCCTCACCTCGAATCATCACTGGGTGGACGTCGGGTTTGCCGATAACGCTTATGCGTCGCGCATATTCGGCGACGGTTATGGAGTGGAAGATCGTTTCTATTTACCTACTTGGACAGGCTTGATCAAGTTTGGATTCATATATGAAGGTGAAGACAACGTATTTGCGGTTTCCAAAACGGTCATTCACAAAGATACAGGTAAAACGATAGGCAGAATTTTTTTGTACGTGAAAGAAACGACGATTGCCTCGATTTACGAGGAAGGGAAAACCAAGGGCGGCGAATTTTATATCGTCGATTCCGCCGGCCGAATTATTTCCGCACAGAATAAAGCTATGTTATACCGGGATTTCAAGGAAGCCGTCTCCATAAACATTCCCGAGAATGGTAAAGATACAACATTTACCCAGGGCAGCGGAAGTGAAGAAATGTTGATATTTACCCATCACTTCGAACCGTTGAAATGGACAATTGTAAGCGCTATCCCTGTGAATGAAATTTCTTCGGATCGGAAAGAAATCAATCAATTGATTCTCGGGATCGGCGCAGCATGCTTGCTACTCGCATTAATTGTGTCCTTCCTATTGTCCCGGTCGATCACTCGTTCCATCTTCCAGCTTGCCAAGACCATGAGAGAAATCCGGACGGGAAAGATGCAAGTCAGAAGCGCTTACCAATCCAAAGATGAGATCGGATATTTAAGCGAGGGCTTCAATAACTTAATGGATCGCATTGAGGCACTTATGGCCGAAAACGTCGAGAAACAAAGGACAAAAGCCGAGATTGAATTTAAATTGCTGCAATCCCAAGTGAAGCCTCATTTTTTGTACAATACGGTTGAAACCATTATTTCGCTTATTAAGCTGGGCTTAGGGAAGCAAGCCATACAGGCATCCCAATACATGGCGAATTTCTATAAGATCTCGTTAAGCAATGGTAACGATATCATATCGATAGGTGAAGAGATGCGTTTGACGGAAAGCTATTTGGAAATTCAGCAGCTGCGTTATGTGGAGTATATGGAGTATACGATGGAAATTGACAATGAAATTATGACCTATTCGATACCGAAGTTAACACTGCAGCCTATCGTGGAGAATGCTATTTATCACGGATTGAAGCTCAAAAAGGAAAAAGGAATCATACGCATTACAGGAAGGCGTAGCGGCAACAACGTGGAAATTGAAATTTACGATAACGGCGCTGGTATGCACAAGAATCAAACCACTGCGATAATGACAGGATCCAGCGTTTTTGATGAAGCTGGCGGATTTGGGATTAGAAGCGTTTCTAATCGAATTCGAATGCTGTACGGGGACAGATACGGACTGCAAGTTGAAAGCGAATACGGCGTTTATACAAAAATTATAATTGTACTGCCTCTTCGTCATCATTAGCTCCTGCTCGCATCCATGAGGCTGGCATTTCTATTATCCACAAGTTAAGGATGGAATAGAATAGGAGGAAAGATCATGTACAAAGTTCTTATCGTCGATGATGAATATTACTTCAGGCAAGCTTTGAAGATTTCGCTGCCATGGAGGGAGTTGGGCTTTCAAATCGCGGGGGAAGCAAAAAACGGGGCGGATGCGTTGGAGCTGATGACCGAGGTAGAGCCTGATGTCGTGCTGGTCGATATGAATATGCCAATTATGGATGGATTGGAGTTTATACACAAAGCCAAGGAGCGCGACCGGAGAACAAAATTTCTGGTGTTGTCAGGCCATAGCGAATTCGTATATGCCAGACAGGCCGTGCAATTAGGCGTTTTTAATTACGTGCTGAAACCTATTAACGAAGAAGAGCTCCAAAGCTCTTTACTAGATATAAAGGAACTGATACGAACGGAGCGTCTGGGTAAGCTAGAATTGGACGATTTAAGAAAACAGGCGAGTGAAGGCTTGTCTGTCATGAAGGAGCAAGTGCTGAACGGTTGGCTGCAAGGCAACGTTATCTCTAGATCCAGTACCGAACGGGATCGATTAAATGATTTGGGGATAAAGTTGGAAGGGTTGCATTACCTGGCGATCGTCGTCGACCTGGATTCAAGCGATGAGAGGAATCATGAGGAGGATATGCTAATTCGCAAAGCCAAGGTACAGGAAATCGCCCAAAATGATTTGCAAAGCGCTTTTCAGTGTGTCAGCTGTCATGATTATGATGCTCGTCTGGTTCTGATCATAGGATCTCCTGACGGTGCCTTCAACAAGCTGGAAACGATTTGCAAACGGATTCGATGGAACGTAGAAAACGATTTAGCCTGTACGGTAACGATCGGCTTAGGGAACGGCTGCGAAACGGTTGAGTCTATTTCGGTTTCATATAAGGAAGCATTAATCGCCTTGAAGCAACGGTTTGTATGGGGTGGCAACAAGGTGTTCGCACATTCCTTGATTGCGGAAACCGGGATGAAGGTCGGATTGTTCTCGGTGGAAAAAAGAAGCGGCTTGCTGATGTTCATGCGAATCGGGAACATATCCGAGACGGAAGAATGGCTCTCGCGTTTTTTTCATGATACTCGCGTCCAAAAAGCGTCTATGGAAATGCTGCTTCTCGCCGGAATCGAAATTGTATCCACATGCCTGGAGTTTTTGGCCGAAACGTCGCAAAGCTTTGAAGATGTCTTCCGAAATACGACACAACCCGATATGATCCAACATGTTCAGCGGTTGAAAACCTTCAATGAGTTGGAGGACTGGATACGTGCTTTAATTTTAAAGGCCATGGATCATGTGCATAGTCGCAAACCCAATAGAGCCGTCAAAGTTATCGAGGAGGTCAAATCGTATATTTTGAGGCATTACGGCAACGAAGAACTGCGAATCGAAGATATCGCCAAGAGCGTTCATATGAATTACAATCATCTTTGCTTCGTATTTAAGAAAGAAACGACCCTTACGATCAATGACTACCTGACCGAAATACGGATGATTAAAGCAAAAGAGCTTTTTGATCAGGGAGAGAAGGTTATCCAAAACGTATCGAACCAGGTGGGATATGCGGACGCCAACTATTTCAGCAAATGCTTCAAAAAATATATGGGAATCACGCCTAGCAAATATGTGAATCAAATCCGATAGCCTATACTTCATTGCAGACGTTAGGGGAAAAGTGAAAACTTTGCCTCTAACGTCTATTTTTTTGCCGATAATTTTACTGCTGGTCCGAGAATAATCTCTGTACTAAATTTGGGAAGATTCGTAAAATTAACTCAAGGTTGATACCGCTTTCAACATCTAAAATCAATCCGATATCCGCTTTGACAAATAGGGGAGGTAAACAATGAAAACGAAGTCAAAGGCAGCAGCTATGTTACTTATGGCAAGTACTTTACTGGTTTCATCAGCATGCAGCAGTGGGAATGAAACCAAATCCAACGAGCCGTCGGACAATCCATCGCCCTCGGCAACAAGCAAGGAGGATAATAAGAATACGACGGAGACGGACAGCAAAAAAATTAAGATGAGAGTCATAACGCTTACGACGGATGAGAATCGCAACAACATTATGGAAAAATTTATTAAACCGAATATTGCTTCAGCGCTTCCTAATCTTGAAGTCGAGTTTGAGCCCGGCGGCGGCGGCGAGGACATGGCAAACAAATTGAAGACGTTAAATGCATCTGGGGATATGCCAGACGTATTCTGGAATGATGCGGGCTACTTTACGCCGCTAAAGAGCACAGGCAGCATCCTGGATCTGACACCTTATATTTCCAAAGACGGCTTCTTGGACAAATACGCGGTGCCGGATGCGTTAAAGCATGTCGATAACGGGATCTACAGCTTGTCTTCCGGAGCGGACACGTATTTCACCCCTGTCATCTTCTATCATAAAGATATGTTTGAGGAAGCCGGGGTTCAAGTGCCAACGACGTTCGATGAGCTGATTCAAATCTCGAAGACGCTCAAGAGCAAAGGCATGATACCGGCTGTGACTCCCGGCAAGGACGGGTGGGGACCGAAACTCTTTATGCTTCAGCAAATGATTCAAATCGGAGATCCGCAGGCGATGGCAGACCTTGTCAGCAACAAAACGGACTTTAACAATCCATCGGTCAAGGAAGGAGCAGCTCGCATCGAAACGCTAGTTAAAGAAGGCGTGTTCCCAGACGGTATTGCCAATATAGATTATGGTCCGGCCATGGAAATGTTTACGTCTAAAAAAGCGGCTATGTTATGGATGTTTACTTGGGAGCTGCCAAATCTCGCCAAAGATGAAACGGTTGATTTCTTCCCATTTCCAAGTGCCAGCGATAAGTATAGCCCTACAGAAAACGTACAGTTCTGGGGTTCTCCGATTAATGGTTATGCGGTAAACGGCAAAACCAAGAACCCGGAAGAGGCCGTCAAGCTTGCCGAATTTCTAGCCATGGCGGATGCGTTATACTTCGAATCTACCGGTGCTCCTATATCTTTGCAGACAGGTAACCAAGCAATGGATAGGAGCCCGCTTATGCAGAAGTTCGTTGACTGGTACAATCCGATTCCTAATAAAATCGCGTCATTTGCTCTTAATTCGCTAGATGCAAGGACGTCTGCCGAAATATCTACGCAAGGTGCGAATTTATTAACGGGCGAGTACGCAGCTGATGATTTTAATGTGGCGATGAACAAGATCTGGAGCGAAAATACGTGGTTTGACAAGTAAAAGATGCAATAACAGCTAAATCCCCTTCGGATTTGATCCAAGGGGGTTTAGACACAACTTAAATGGTGGAGAGAGCGATGAACAAGTACTTTAGTACCAAAGTGTCCATATTTGTGTTTGCTTTCCCAGCATTGCTGCTGTTTACTTTATTTTGCGTATACCCGTTGCTGCCTGAGATTTGGATGAGCTTGCATAAGCATGACGGATTTAAAAACTTGGGTTTTGTTGGTTTAAATAATTACAAAGAAGTCATGGCATCGCCATCCTTTTGGACCGCTCATAAGAATACGTATCTCATTGTAGCCATCTCCTTATTGCTGGGGCTGCCCCTATCCATGATGCTTTCGCTTTTTATAGATGCTCAAACACCAAAGTTTCGTCGATTTTTCAAGACGGTGGCGATGTTCCCCGCTATCTTGTCGGTTACGGTTGTTGCCCAGATTTGGCTGGCGTTCTACGAACCAAATTGGGGTTTATTTAACGAGATTCTCCATTCGTTAGGGCTCAGCTCATGGACGCATTCGTGGTTGACAGAAAAGAAAACGGTAATGCCCAGCATCGGAGTGACATTCCTGTGGCAATATATTGGACTGAACGCGTTGCTGTTTTATACAGGAATCAAGACCATACCCAAGAGTTATTATGAAGCGGCATTGATCGACGGAGCTAATTATATTCAAGTTTGCTTACGAATTACGATCCCCTTGCTGCAGAATGTAATCAAATACGTACTTATTCTGTCTACATTAGGCTCTATGGCATTTTATTCGCATGTACGAGTCATGACGGCAGGAGGCCCGGGAGATCTATCCAGGACGGTCATCTACCAGATGTATTATACGGCATTTGATACTTCCGAATTTGGCAAAGGTACTGCGATCGCCGTTATTTTTATTCTGGAATGCCTTTTGATCTCCTTTGTCATTCAAAGGTACGTTGCCAGAGAAAAACTGGAGTTTTAAGCTGGAGGGGAGCTTTCTGAAACTATTAAGTCGAGTGTTTTGGGTAGCCGTGGGATGCACGTTTCTGTTTCCCTTGTACTGGATGGTAACGATGTCGTTAAAGTCCAAAAGCGAAGCTTACGACAATCCTTTTGGGTTACCGACATCCTGGGACTGGCTGAACTTCAGCGAAGCGCTGTCCAAATATCATTTCTATACGTATTTCGAGAACAGCGTGATTTATACCACAGGCACAATCGTTATTACGCTGGCAACGGGCAGCATGCTTGCATATTGCCTCAGCCGTATGCAATGGAAATTCAATACGGTGATGCTGTTTTATGTATCCATGGGTCTAATTGTTCCGATCGAAGTAGTCGTTATTCCTTTATTCCAGCTGGTGAAGTGGATGCAAATCAAAAATAGTCATTTGGGTCTTATCTTGCCTTATTCCGGCTTCGCCATCGCATCCTGCGTACTGATGCTGTATGCCTTTCTTCGTTCTTTGCCTAAGGAGCTGGAAGAAGCGGCATGCATAGATGGAGCGAATGTCTATCAAACGTATATTAAAATCATATTTCCAATCGTGATGCCAGCGCTCGTGACGCAATGCGTTCTTATATTCATTCGAATCTGGAACGAATTTCCCCTTGCTTTTATTATTGCTTCCAAGGATCAATTCCGGCCACTTACGGTCGGGTTGCTTGGATTCTTTATCAATGTGGGAGTTACGGATTGGGGGCTCATCGGCGCGAGTATGCTGCTGTCCAGCTTGCCTATGATCATCGTTTATTTAATAGGCAATGAAAAGATTGAAAATGCATTGACTGCAGGCGCTATTCTGAAATGAGGAATGAAAAGTGGAGAAGGGACGGACACCTGATAAGGTGTCTTTTCTTCGTATATTCAGGTTTTCATAGTGCTCTATCTTTCTCTATTGTCCCGAGAATTTTCCTTGCGGCCCAATAATAGTCTCTGGGAATATTCGGACAGACTGGTATTATAAAAGCATTGATTGACAGCGCTTCCATTTTTGGAAATAGAACTGCTCAGTCAAAGGCAATGTAAAGGCTAGCAGCCAGAATCCTGCTCCAGGAACAAAGGACGGTCATGCAGGGGGGGATGAAATAAAGTTCGGAATCCGCACATGATTTTACTCATATCCAAGGAGGTTTTATGAAAGTGAGAAAAAGAGCATTCATTTGGATGATGACTTTGACAATGGTATTTTCTATGCTACCATTTTTAGGGTCGGTAGTCGCCGCTGACAGTGCGCCAGGTACAACCGCAGCTAGCAGTGCGCCAAGTGCAACGATCTATGTTGCTACAAATGGCAACGATAACACAGGTGACGGATCACAAGAAAAGCCGTACAAAACACTTGCCAAGGCAAAAGCAGTAGTCAGAACTCTGCCTAAGACCGGCGGTGATATTGTCGTTCAAATTGCGGATGGATATTATTCGCTTGATGAAACCCTCGTTTTTAACAAGGATGATTCTGGAAGTGCAAGCAGCACGATTCGCTATGAGGCTGCGCCGGGGGCGAAGCCGGTAATCAGCGCAGGTGAAATGCTGGAAAAAGGCGTATGGACAGAAGCTGTTGGCCTTACCCAGACTGGCGGCTTAACGGCATATAAAACGACCCTTAAACGGAGCGATAAGTTGCGTGCAATCTATGTAAACGATAAGATCGCCAACATGACGCTGAGCTCGCAAATCGTTTCGGCCAACAGAACCGTCAACGGCACACCTACAGCTAGCTTTACCTCTGCCAATAACCCTTGGGCGTGGCAGAATGGCAGCAACATCCGGGCGGCTATCGTATTTGATGCCAACGTAGGTCTGACGACGGCAACGAAAAATCCCCAAAACATCGAAGCCGAAAGCATGGGCGGCTCTACCGCCAGATGGTCGAGGCCTTTTGTCACCTTCGCGTCGATCGAACAGGCGCCGGCAGCCAGCAACAAGCCCGGCGGTGTCATGCTTCGGTTTCAGATGCCGTATGGGGCGATTTCGCAGTCTTTGAGTAATAACACGCAATACAATCCAGGTAACAATCAAGTCATCCGCAACGCTTTCGAATTCTTCAATAAACGCGGAGATTTCTATTTCGACCAGGCGGAAAGCACGCTTTATTACATCCCGCTTGTAGGCGAGGATATCAATACCGCCGACGTGGTCATTCCAAGGCTTGAGAAGGTCCTCGATATAAGAGGGATCCCTGTAGGAGATCGGTTGAAGCCTGTGGAGGGCTCGGATGATGGACGTGTCAAAAACATAACCTTCAATGGGCTGAAGTTTGCCCATACCGACTACAAACTGTATGAACTGACGGGCACCTATACACTTAGCGATGGATCCGGTCCGGTAACGACCAGTTCCCGCGGCTTCGCGTCCGTTCAGGGCTCTATCGTGAACACCGTTTATTTCCCCAGCAGCATTAACTGGCATGAGACTTTCTACCGAGGGTATGACATACCGCCGGCAGCGGTAATGATCAACGCGGCGAGAAACATTAAAGTGCTTAACGGCGAGATCGGGCTTACCGGATTTAATGGCATCCATGTGGAAAACGATGTCAAGGATATCGAAGTCACAGGCAACTATATCGCAGATACGCTCGCTTCCGGCGTTGTAATCGGACATCCGCATCATATCTATGAAAATGATGAGCCGATTAAGCATGAATCTAGTGTTTTGGTCTCTGGAACGCCAATAAGGAACTGGGCTGGCGTTGATAAGGAGAAATTTAAGACAGGTACGGAAGCCGTGCCGGAAAATATTTATATTACAAATAACTTTTTGTATAGGAACTGCTATGGATTCCCGGGAGCCAACTCCCTAACCTCTTTCTACACAACGAACATGCAGGTACTGCACAACTACTTTTATGACTCTACTTACGGCGCTATGAGCATCGGCTGGGGCTGGGACGAATATGATGGGTTCGGCTTTACTACCCAAGGGACCAACAAGACCGGCGGTCCTTACCATGGTACGCATGAAACGAGTATCGCGAGGTCTCCAGTGCTCTCTACGACCTCTAGGAGCAACAAAATAAACTATAACCGGGTAGAGGAAATTTGTACGATAGTTAACGATTCCGGAGCCATTTACTCACTGGGGAGGCAGGGCGATCCGGGTAATTTGCCGGGCGGAGGAACATGGGATACCATCAACACTTTGACCAATAATCCCGTCACCGACAAGAAAAGTAACTGGCATTCTGACAACTGGACGAATTTCACCGAGATGAACTACAACTTTCTTGACCCGAATCCAACGGGCAAGCCCACGACCTCCAACAACTGGACGAACGGGTTCCACCCCGACGAAGGCAGCACGTTCATCAAGATGATAGGAAACGTTGTACAGTCAAAGCTCTCCCATGCCGTTGGACAGAGCCGCCTTTATGAGTTTAACAACTGGAAACGCAAAAGCGATATGATTGCCGTCGAAGGTTACGTGGACGGGAATAACAACCAGAATGGCGGCCCTAGAATTACTTATGACAATTTCAAAAGCGAAGCCCGCATTTGGCCGGTTAAGGGCAACGAAATCGTTTTGAATTCGGGCCTTACCAACGAATACACTCATATGATCCCAAGAAGCCTCATTGCCGATACCGAGTTTGAGCTGGCTTCCAACGTTATCGTGGGTGTAGGCGGTGAAAAGGTGAGCCGCAGGGGTCTGCTAAAAGCTGAAGACACGGTTTGGCTTGCGCCCGCGAACACAACGGTTTTTAAAGAAGGCATTACAATGACAAAAGCTGCCGGCAACGCAAAGTCGATCAACACTCCATCTGCCGCAGGACAATACAAACTATATATCGTATACGGAGACGGCAGAAAAACCGCCATTTCCAAGCATACGGCATACGTCGACACGAGTGAGTCGGCAACCAATGTGGAAAATGGGAAAAGCTACGAAGTTTCAGCGGTACGGCCTCTTAAACTGACTTTGAGCGATGAATACTCCTTTACGCTTAACGGAAAATCCGTGTCGGATGGGTACGAAATCCGTACTGCAGGAAGCTGGACCTTGGTAGGCAGCACTTCGATGCCTGCAATAACCATTAACTTTACGACTACAGTATCGGTAGCCAATAAGCTGCTCCCGGCTGACGTGTCCGTTGCCCCGGGCGGGACAGTCAGGTTTGTGTACGATTTGGACGACGCGACAAAAAAAATATGGATTTCCTCGTCAAGCGGCGGACATTTTGATGGAGGCGACGATGAAACAGTGGCCTCCGGCGATGTGCTCGGCATGTCCGCGCCTAAGGTACCCGGTCCATACATTATTTATGTATTGGCGGAAGACGGAGAGGTACTAAGTCAGTCGCACGCAAGTGTTGTGGTTAGCGATACGACGCCTGTCAACCCAGCAGTCGACAAAACCCTGCTGACCGCCTTGATTGAGGCTGCCAACAACAAGGACGTTACGATTTATACAAGCCATTCCTGGAACGTTTTTGCAACCGCATTAAGTGAAGCCAAAACTGCCGCCTCAAATGGTGAGATCGGGCAGGCAGCAGCGGACCATTCCTATTACGCGCTTCGTAACGCGATCAAAACGCTTCAACTGTTACCAAGCGGAGTTGGGACTGCTGCTTACGGTACGCCTGTTCTTGGCGGTTCCGAGCTCGACCCACGCTGGAATACGACCGTTACACTGCCGATTCTTAAGCATCTGACTATGGTGAACGGTCCGACGGACGGCTTCGCTAAAGTGCTATGGGACGATACTAATCTGTATGTTCTGGTGCGTGTAAAAGACCCTGTGCTGGACAGCAGCAGCAGCAGCGCGCATGAGAAGGACTCGGTCGAGATCTTTGTGGATGAGACCAACAGTAAGCAAACCTCCTACGGCACAGGCATGGGACAATACCGGATCAACTATCTGAATGAGAAAAGCTTTAATCCAGACAGTGTCAGTGCAGGAGTTGAGTCTTTTGCCAAAGTCGTGGATGGCGGTTATTATATTGAAACTAAGATCCCCTTTAAAGCTGGTGTTCCTAAGGTTGATTATGTCATTGGATTTGATTTGCAGATCAATGACGCGAAAGCAGCTGGTGGCCGTCAGGACATTATCATGTGGCACGATGCAACCGGACAGTCTTATGCTAACGGCTCACAATGGGGTGTGATTACACTGGTGAAGGAGTCTAAACTGGCAGTCTCTGGAGCGGCCGGAGCGACGTCCATCACGACAAAAGACGGCACGCTGCAAATGTTGGCGGGAGTGCCCGTCGTATGGTCGGTGACCGCAGAAGACGGATCGGAGACAAATGCGGCAATCATTAGCGAAACAGGATTGCTGTCGGCCAAAAAGAACGGCGTCGTGAAAGTAACGGCGATAGCCAGCGGGTCCGGTATGAGCGGCAGCGCGCTGATCTCAATCAGCGGTCAAGAAGGCGCGTTGCTAAGTGGAGCGGAGACAGTTGAAGGCGGGAAAAACGTTGATATTGAATTCAGTTTGGAGCATTCTGGAACAGATATCAAAGCGCTAGATATTACGATTGATTATGATGCGGATAAGCTGGAATTTGGATCAATGGAATCGCTCCAGCAAGATTTTAAACTAGTCGGTGAAATGAATACGGATGGCAAGCTTAGAATCATAGCGACTTCTATTGGAAATACGAATATGACAAACGGACTGATTAAGCTTAAGTTTAAAGCTGTTGCAACGGATCATTCTCAGATCGCATCCATTCGTGTTACTAAGTTAACGGTTGCTAATAGCGCGGGCCAAGAGACAGATTGGGCTGGTGCAACTCACACCGTCAACATTAATAAGCTGGATAAGTCGGGCTTGCTGCTTCTAATTGCGGAAGTGCAAGGCGCGCACGATGCAGCCATTGAAGGCGTATATCCTGGCCAGTATCCATCAGGCTCTAAAGCAACTCTGCAGGCAGCAATAGAAAGAGCCAAAGTGGTTGCGTCGACTCAGGGAATAAGCCAGGCTGAAATTGAAGAGGCGATCATGAAATTGCACGCGGCTCTGCAAAGCTTTATTGATTCAAGGATTAAAGCAATCGAAGGAGATTACAATAACGACAATAGAGTAAGTGTTGGTGACCTTGCGATTGTGGCTTCGGCTTATGGTAAAAATGATCAAGATTCAAATTGGAATGAGTACAGAAAGTTGGATTTGAATGGCGACGGTCATATTGACATCGTTGATATCTCGATTCTGGCTCGTAAAATTTTGAATTAATTACGTGTAAAAATAAAGAATTGGTGGCCTTAGTTGAAGTAACTCTGAGCCGCCCTTTCTTTATTTTTGGCTTTATATTTGATAAATAGATGTACGGAATGTCAATTACAACAGAGCGAGAAGTTATGAATCGCAAATATTAGCTTGATCAAATCTTAAATCGCGAAAGGATGGGAATTCGCTTGAAATATCGAGTTGGAATGATGCTTCTAGCTGCTTGGCTCGCAATTTCCTTGCTGCCGGCGTACGCGATGGCCAAGGACGCCACTTTCAACTTGTCAGTCTCCAAACATGTGTCCATTAACGGAAATCAAGTTGTGGTGACGGTGACGGGCTCGGATCTTACCGACGTTTATGGCTTCGAAATCAATTTGAAGTACGATAAAAACAAACTATTGTACAAAAAAAGCGCAAGCTTGCTGCAAGGGTTTTCCGTTCCGATCACTCCTGAGGATGGCCTTGTCGTGTTCGCACATACGAAGGTGGGCAAGGTCGACGGCCTATCGGGAAAAGTCGAGCTCGCTGCAATCACGTTCGAAGTAATTGGTAATAATACGTTAAAGTCGACAGTAGAATTAATGCGCGTGAAGCTGGTGAAAAGCGATCTTACTGATACGGTTGTCGAGCCGAAAACGAAAGCAGTCATCGCAGTGCAAGCAGCGGGAAATTCCGGTACATTCAAGGATATTGCTGGCCACTGGGCCAAAGAAGGGATCGAACGCGCTGTCAATATGGGGATTGTAAGCGGTTACGGAGATGGAACTTTCCGTCCGGATTTGAAGATTACGCGCGCGGAGTTCGTTGTGATGACCGCAAGGGCGTTTGATTTCGAAGCGAAAGGCGGGATGTCGCTAAATTTCAGTGATGTAGATAAAATTCCTGTTTGGGCAAGGTCGTATATCGCGGAAGCTGAGCAAGCTGGCCTTATTAAAGGCTACGAAGACGGCAGCTTTCGTCCGAACCAATTGATTAGCAGGTCCGAATTGGCGGTCCTGATCATGAGGCTGTACGACGGCGAGCTGAATCCGAACGCAAAGGTCTTATTTGCCGATAAGCAGCATATTAAGCAATGGGCGCTTCCGTCCGTCGCTTCCGCCGCTGATTTGGGAATAATTAAGGGCAAGAACGGTAATCGTTTCGCTCCTACGGATCCTGCTACTCGGGCTGAAGCGACGATTATGCTGCTTCGTCTGCTTGATGCAAAAAAGTGATACTTGATATCCAGAAATCATTTGTTCTCGACATTCTTGCTTAGGAAATAAAAAAAGCTTCAATCAATAATCGGAGGCATGTTTTCAAAAATGTGCTTCCTTTTATGCCTTCGGTTGATGGAAAAGGTTTTTGCATGGATATCTATTATGCCAATGTCTGCTAATCTGCTAGTGTGCAAGTTTATTTAGTAGCAGTAAAATACAATTCTCCTAAAATTTCATTCTCTTGATAACGATTTGCTGAAAGCTCTTGTTCAATAAAAGACTTTATGTCTGCATGTTCAACATCATACATAATTTCAATTTCTTTGGAGAAAAGAAGCTTTTCTTTTTCAATCAAGCGAGAAAGGGCAGGGACGGGTTTCGGTTGTAGTTCTTCTTGGTTTAGAACTTTTTTCAAGCCGTCAACATATAATTCTAACGGACGGCTGCCTACGATTTTTACGCCGTTATTTTCCTCATTGGTCATTATAATGGTCGGAAAGCCTCTGACACCCAAGCTTCTAACTAGATTGAAATCATCTTGTAACCATTGATGACCAACCTGTTGTTCAGCTTCGTTTATAATAGATTCTCCATCGAGGTTGATTTGATTTACGATTTCAATCATAACGGTTTTATCTGAAATATTTTGATTAAAGGCAAATAGCGCTTCTCTTGATCGACGTAAATATTCGGCTGCTTTTTCATCAGTATATTTTTTTTGAATCACCTTAAATACACGAGAGGGTGGGTAGGATGATTGCACTGGATTATCGATCATTAAAGTTCCATCAATGGGCATTCTTGAATATTCTCCAACTTCTCTCCAGTGAGCAGCCACATCGGATGGTTTACTAATTCCGTTTGCGGGATCGATGGGTCCGTCATGCCATTTTTCCAGCAAACCGCCCATAACCGTATGAAAGTTAAAATAGTTTCCATATTGCTCTACAAAACGACGAAGTACAGGTTCAAGCGCCCAGCAATGCGAACAAATCGGATCGGTCACATAGTAAAGATTTACTGCTTTTGAGGGCTGATTGAAATCAATAATCCCCATTTCCTCTTCGTCAGCTACACCACATACACCTGTTTGTAGATCACAAACCATATTATTATTGTTCACCATTATAATTCCTCATTTCTTAATTTAAGAAGCAGAGACAAGCGAATAAGCACTTATTACTCTCCCTTAGCTTTTTTAAAGGCGAAATACCTATTTGTTTGCTTACAATTGCATTTTATATCATAATAAAAACCATCAAAACCAATAGTTCTGTGGATTTGTCGTTTATACAACATGTTTAAGCAATTGTTGTAGAAGTAGGAGGTTGACAAAATGACTGAATCAAAGACGGACCCTAGAGTTTTACGGACCCGCAAATTAATTATGGATGCTTTCATCGAACTCTCAGGGAAAACGGAATTTAAGGACATTACAATAAAGGATATAACCACAGAAGCTATGATTAATCGTGCAACTTTTTATTATCATTTTGAAGATATATATGACTTGTTGGAAAAGGTGCTGTCCGAAGTATTGTTAGTTAATTTGAATTATGATTTCTATCAAAATGACGAACTGAATGAAGAAACTTTTGTTACTATTTTTGAATCGATAACGAATTTTCAAAAGTCATTATCTAGTCGTTGCCACAGAGGTTATGAAGATACCATTGCCCGTATTATTAGGGAACAGCTCGAAGTTATTTTTTACAAAATGTTATTAAAGCAAAATAAAAAGGAGAAGGATGAAGCTCTAAAACTTACAGCTGTTCTGTTAGGCTGGGGAATTTATGGGGCTTCTGTAGAATGGAGAAGAGGTAGCCAGATGACACCTCCGAAAGAATTTATCAAATTAGCGATTCCCTATATACAGACTGGAATTAATAGAATTTAAGGTGGAACGAAAATATAATGAAAATAAAGGGGCTTAGTGATTTAAGGCCCTATTATTAGCAAAACTCATGTGGAGTGCTAGGTGTCACTGGTGAGAAGTAAGCATATAAGAGTCACATTTACATGCAAGTTGAAGCCCGGCCACACTAGGTTTGGGCTTTTGTTGGGTGCGCCTAGCATGAGCGCTATTGAACATAAACAACTTATAAGACTTTTTTTCTGAAGTGGAATTATCCAATCCAATTGTTCGCAATTTCGATATCCTTATAATGAAAACCAAAGGCTAAGAAAATAAAAGAAAAAACTTTATTCCACTTTGCAATAAAGTGAAAATCTGATACGATATAATTATAGTCTATAGATTTAGTAAGGATTAAAGGGAGGCACTTTTTTCATGGACAAATTGACACTTGATTCCATAGATGAAATGACACATCTAGATCAACTCGAGGCTGAAGCGATTTATATTATTCGAGAAGTAGCGGCGGAAAGTGAAAATCCCGTGATGCTGTACTCGATCGGTAAGGATAGCTCCGTGATGCTGCATTTGGCGCTGAAAGCATTTTATCCGGAGAAGCCGCCGTTTTCTTTCATGCATATTGACACAACGTGGAAGTTCAAAGAGATGATTGAATTCCGCGACCGCAAGGCGAAAGAATTCGGAATTAACATGATTGTTCACTCCAATCAGGAAGGAATTGATCAAGGGATCAACCCTTTTGATCATGGTTCCGCCTATACGGATATAATGAAAACGCAAGCCTTGAAGCAAGGACTGGACAAATACGGATTTACAGCTGCCTTTGGCGGTGGAAGACGTGATGAGGAAAAGTCACGCGCGAAGGAGCGGATTTTCTCATTCCGTAATAAAAATCATGCATGGGATCCGAAAAATCAGCGACCGGAAATGTGGAAGCTTTACAACACTAGAATCAATAAGGGTGAAAGCATCCGTGTATTCCCGATTTCCAACTGGACGGAAAAGGATATCTGGCAATACATTCGCAGAGAGAATATCGATATTGTACCTCTCTATTTAGCGAAAGAACGGCCTGTCGTTAATCGCGATGGACAAATTATCATGGCGGATGATGAGCGAATGAGGCTCGAGCCGGGTGAGAAGATTGAAATGATGAAGATGAGATTTCGCACATTAGGCTGCTACCCGCTTA
Source organism: Paenibacillus luteus (assembly GCF_006542765.1). Lineage (GTDB taxonomy): Bacteria > Bacillota > Bacilli > Paenibacillales > Paenibacillaceae > Pristimantibacillus > Pristimantibacillus luteus. Next base: position 528,896 of record NZ_SKCD01000022.1, on the reverse strand, counting down.
CTGGCGGTGCCGAGTCAGATGCGGACACGCTGGATGCTATTATTGAAGAAACGCTTGGTGCGGTATCATCCGAACGGACAACAAGGGTTATCGATCAAGAAGAAGCGGGCAGCATGGAAAGACGTAAACGGGAGGGCTATTTCTAAGATGAAGAGTCTGCTTAAATTTATTACTTGCGGAAGCGTGGATGACGGAAAATCCACTTTGATAGGACATATGCTTTATGAGGCTAAGCTTTTGTTCGCTGATCAGGAGAGAGCATTGGAGCTGGACAGCAGGCTGGGAAGCCGCGGCGGCAAAATTGACTACTCCTTGCTTCTTGACGGGTTGATAGCCGAACGTGAGCAAGGAATTACGATTGATGTGGCATTTCGATATTTTACGACGGATCACCGTTCATTCATTGTAGCGGACACGCCGGGGCACGAAGAATATACACGCAACATGGCGGTAGGCGCATCCTTCGCGGATCTTGCGGTTATTCTGGTGGATGCAAAAAAAGGGATTATTACTCAAACAAAGCGCCATACCCGAATTTGTGCCCTCATGGGGATTAAGCATCTAGTCTTAGCGGTAAATAAGATGGATTTAGTTGGTTTTGATACGAAGATATTTGATGAAATCAAAGAAGAATTCTCTCGCATCACCACGGAATTCCAGTTTGAAAGCATTCAAGTGATCCCTGTTTCTGCAACAGAAGGGGATAACATTACAAAGAAGTCGCCGAATACACCTTGGTACAAGGGTCTTGCTTTGCTGCCCTATTTGGAGAGTGTTGATGTTCATTCGAACGATGACGTGAAGCCGTTTATGATGCCCATTCAGCGGGTATGCCGACCAGACCACACATTCCGCGGATTCCAAGGCCAGATTGAAGCCGGAAGCATCGCAGTTGGCGATGAACTGATAACTCTGCCTAGTCGTGAGAAGGCGAAGGTAAAACGCATCTTTGTCACAGACCAAGACAGGAATTCGGCTCATGCCGGACAGCCTGTGACTATTCAATTGGATCGAGAAGTCGACGTTTCACGAGGTTGCGTGTTTACGAAGGACAATGACCTCCAAGAGGCGGACAGCTTTAGCGCCACGATTCTTTGGATGGATGATTCTTTCCTGACGCCGGGAAAAGATGTTCTGGTGAAGGTAGGTACAAAGGTTCTTCCTGGTACGGTGACGAAAATTAATCACAAAATCGATATTAATACAGGCAATACGGTTACAGCCGATCATGTGGTTAAGAATGAAGTGGCTAAATGTGAAATTTCATTATCGGATGGTATTGTTTTTGATACGTTTGAAAAAAATAAAAGCATCGGTGGATTTATTCTCATCGATCGTGTAACAAATATGACATCCGCTTGCGGCGTCATTGACGAAGCTCTTCAAAGTACTGACAATGCCGACCGAATCGATACGGAAATCACAAGAGATGTTCGTGCCCAGCAAAAAGGACAGCAGCCATTAACGCTTTGGCTTACTGGTTCAGTTGCGGACAACTCGGCTCTTGCGAAGGAAATCGAGAAACGGCTGGTATCGAGAGGCTATCATACGATGCTAATCAACAACAGCTTAGGAGAATCTGTACGTCAAATCGCAGGTTATGCCACATTGCTGAACAATGCGGGACTTATCGCATTGGTACTGGCTGGTACTACGAACGGCAACGACCAAGCCATTGCGCAAGAAATAATCGGCCAAGCCTTTTTGCCAATCGATGTTGCTGTAAACAGCAATTCGATCCAAGAAGCGGCCAATGCTGCCGTGAAAATTGTTGTGAAAGCTCTCATTCAAGTTTAGTTTTATGTTAATTTCGATCGAGACATCAAGAAAAGCATATAATGGTTCATATAAAAATGCACTCAAAAAGCCGCCTTCCAATTCATTGGAAGGCGGCTTCTCCTGCTTATGCATAAAATGTTACAGGTTTCGAGGGGATCACTTGAATTTTGTTAGACAGCCATAGTAGTGTCTTGTAAAATGAAAATGCCAACGAATGAAAGAACTAACGGAGATAACACTATTTTATAGGGGAGTAGATAAATAATGAAACAATTAATGGAATCAATCCAGTACAATAGCGGCATCTTTCCGAAAAAGGAATTGTTGCAAATCATAGAGCGCAAGGAAGAGGCCGCTCCTTATTTGATGGAACTGGTGAGAGCTTTTATAGATAACCCTGAGCAGTATATAATTGAGGCAAGCCGAATTGATCTGCTGTATGCCCTCTATCTTTTGTCGCAATTTAGGGAGAAGCAATTATTTCCGGAGCTAATCAAACTCCTGCAATTGCCTGAGGAGACGCTGGACCTGGCTATTGGAGATGCCTTAACTGAGGGAACAGGCAGAATGCTTGCAAGCGTATTTAATGGTGATGTACAAGCGTTGTATCAGCTCATTGAGAATGTAGAAGCTGATCTATTTGTCCGTGGTCAAGGCATGCTTGCCTTAACTATACTTGTTTTGGAGGGAGTGCTTGAGAGAAGCGACATTGTTGCGTATTTGGGGAGCCTGCTATCTGAGGACAAGCTGAATGAGGATAACTTTGAGTTTAATGGGCATGTCGTTTACAGCTGTATAGAGTTGCATCCGTTTGAGAACTATGAAGTGATTCGTGATGCTTTTGAGAAAGATAAGATCGACACCTCGATGATTAATTTAGAGAATGTAGAAGAGGCTATGAATGGTTCACTAGAGCAGATTTTGGACAAAAGCAAAGGTCAATGGAATAATCAATTAATTACAAATACGATCTCGGAGATGGAATGGTGGGGATGCTTTGAGAAATCAGTTGCTGCGCATAATCCTAAGACAACGCAAAGCAGGACCTTCGGGTACAAAGCAACTCCTGTTGTGAAGTTGGCAACCCCAGGCCGGAACGAACCTTGCTCATGCGGAAGCGGCTTGAAGTATAAGAAATGCTGTGGCAAATAAAAGAACATCGCCTGTCCTATAATGATTCACTTGGATTTGATACTACAGAATGGCAAGTAAATTAACATTGTCTCAACTGGTAAAAAAAGTTCATTCAGCTTCTCAAGAGGAGCTTGTTGAATTGGCAGAAGGGATGATTAGAAACAGCAAAGAGGCAAGAGCGTTTGCTTCAATCAGGCTCAGGGGCGAAGAGGGCTTGTTGGAACTGGCTTCGGAAGCCAAGGCAGAAATAGATAAGGAGATGGAAATGCAATTCGTCAAATACAAGAGGCGAAGGATAATGGGTTCGAAACAATCATGTTTTACGTAGGTTTAGGCGATTACCGATTGAATATAGATCGGGTTGCTTCACGAGTTGAAAATGGTGGGCATCCTATTTCTACAGAAGACATCATTTAGAAGAGATCAATCCTCAGTAAAGAATCTGCTTGCTAATCTATATTTAATTGATTACTTAATTGTTATCGATAATAGTGATTTAGATGGTGTAATTGTATTGGAAGCTGGTTTCAAACACAGTGCAATCAAATATATGGCTGAGACTATTCCTAATTGGGTAAAAACAATAGAACAGCATTTTTGTAATAACGTAAACGTAAATAAAAATGAAAATGCATAAACCAATCAATGTTATTTCACAATGGTTGGTTTTTTTCGTTTTTTTATATCATAAATTTTAGGACTCTAACCTTAGAAAGGGTATCTGCTATACTAGAACTAATGATTATATAAGCAGAGGTGTGGACATGGATATTAGTCAAACGATAGAAGAACATATTCGTGGTATGCAAAAATCAACGATTACGCTTGAGGAACTGGAATCGCTCTTTGTCGGCGTTGTTATAGAAACACGTGAGTTTGCAACTGAAGTGCTTGCTTTGGAAAAGGCTAAGGTGTTGGATGCGGTAAAATCAGCTGGACGAACGACAAAGCAGCCGGAAATTGCTTATCGTTATCGGGTCAATAAACAACGATTAACTAAGCAGCATCATCAGCTGTTGCAGCAATATCGTCTCGATATCCACCCAGCGATTCAGCTTGATGGTTATTTTGCACTGTCCGTACAACAATTTGAAGAGGACAAGCCTTGGATTGTGTTCATTAATAACTATTTAAAGAATGAAGGTTTTCCTAAAGAAGCCGTACCTGCACCAGAGAGAAGCTTCCAACTGACTGGGAATGAGAAGTGGATAACGGATCTCGGTGGATATGCATTGCTTAAGAGACTAGGTCTTTGGGAGAGGCTGCTCATCTATCCGGTGTCAGACCCGCTTATGCTCGCTGTAAACCGAACTGCCGGGGATAAGGAAGGGTTTAATTGCTGTTTGCACCTAATTATCGAAAATAAAACAACCTTTCAAGCACTTCTCCCTGTGTTGTCAGGTTCAGCTTTTCACACATTGATTTATGGTTGTGGCAATAAGATAACTGGAAATATAGAAATGCTTGACCTGCAATACCCAGTTATAGATTGCGAGAAACGCATCTACTACTTTGGAGATATTGACTATGAGGGTATTCGGATTTGGTATGAAACGGATAAGCGGCTTCCCATTCGTCCGGCAATTCCTTTTTATGAGGCATGTCTATCCAAGCCACACGCAATAGGTAAAACGAATCAAAGAAGAAATGAAGCGGCAGTTCAAGCTTTTCTTGGCTATTTCTCGCCGCAGTATCAGGAACAAATTGAAACCTGTTTAACATCAGGAGGCTACTATCCGCAGGAAATCTTAACTAAGCAGCAATTGCAACAAATTTGGGAGGGGGAGCAGTGGAAACAATGGATCACTACGAATTAGATAACATGATATCTGACTTTCACGAACGAATGTCGAGGATCGCACTTTTTGACCCATTATTTGAGCTGCAGCGGAAAAAACAAACGGATGCTGAGGGGCAGTCGATTGATTTGATGGAGCTCGGCATGCTGACTTTGCTGTTCTTCTTTGAGCAGAAGCTGATGCGAAATAATAAAGCAAGTGTGAAGGAGCTTGCTATTTATTTATTCAAGATAATAGATGGAAAACATAGAATCGAGCTAGCTGACTGCGAGGAGTTGGCGCGAAGCATCATTCAAGTGTTTCGTCCGGCCTCTGGAAAAAAACGTGAATTTAGTTTTTATAATTGGGAGGCTCGCGAGAGAGGGACCGTGTATACGTCGATTCTTAGAGCGAATGCCTTTGATTCAAAAACCAATACGCAGTATTACGCGCTGGACGAGGACGGGCTTGAGCTTGTATTTGCAACAAAGGAGTTTTACTCGGAGTTCCAGCTGTCCATACATCAGCTTGTTTTGCGTAAGCAGTTGGAGAAGGGGGAGTTTCAAGGCGCATTAAGACAAATAAACGAAATGCGTGTTGAGGTGGAGTCCCTTCAGGAGCGGATGATAAAGCTCGAGCATGAAATTAAGCGCAGTATCGTGTCAGAGGAAACGCTGAAGCGCTATAGTAACCTTCTAGAGGATATTTACACAAGACTACAACGTGAAAACGAGGAATTCGACGAGTTGCGGCAATTCGTAAACGAGACGAGAATGCGGCTTTATACGGATAATAGTCTAGAGAAGCAGCAGCGTGCTTATGAATATATTTTACGTATTGCAAGTGAATTGGAGATGGTTCATAGCGATCATTCAGGGTTGCTTAAGCAAAGCATGGATTTGAAAAATCAGGCACTCTCCTCGGCAAAGGAATCACTGTACTATACCGGACTAAGTTCATTTAATTTTGATCAGGATATTTCAAACTATATTATGGGAACACCATTGCCACTCCAATCGCTGAAAGGTATTGTGTCGCCCTTTATCGGACTGGAACAGACAAAAAGCTGGTCGCCTCTTACCGTTTTTGGTGAACAAAGTATTAATGGCGCTGGAGAACATGAGGCAAGAGATGAGGTATTCCTAGAGGCAGCAGGTGACGCAAGAGATATCGGATTCATGAGAAAAAGGCGTGCTTTGTTTGTAGAAGTTATGGAGTTGCTCATTCAAGAACTTGATCAGCACACTCAGATTGAACTACTTCAATTACTAGAATGGATTAAATTAAATAACGAGCGTGAGTGGCTGGCATTGCGGAGCTTTTATGATTTTTGGCTGATTATACATCAGCGCAGTCCTGTGCGTGCATTGTCGTATGATCAAAACGAGGAAGACTCCGGATTAGAGGAAGTATTCAACATGCTTGGTAATCGGGTACTTCTTGTACAAGAAGCTTCAGGCATCATAAAGGTTGATGCACGTTATCACATTCAAAATATGAAGCTAACATGGGGTGAAGAACAAGATGGCTTATGACAACGATACGGTAATGCGAGCTTTTAGGCTCTATTCTCAGCTAGCTATGAACGGAGTCATTGAGAAAGATCGGTTACAGGAATATATGGCTGATGATGAAGTCAGAGGGCTCCTTGATCAATTTGCAGCAGAGGTGGATTGTGCAGCGCTGGTTGCAGGCGATCAACTTTTTCTAATACCGCTCGTCCGACTGTCACCATTCCATGTTAGTAATGAATATTTGAAGAAGACTTATATGCGAGGCTCGGCTGTGAATGCTGATTTATATCTCATGTATATGACGATAATAGTATTTATTGGCGCTTTTTATGATAGCTATCAAAGTCTGGAACCAACCCGTAATTTCATTCCGCTCGATGAATGGGCTGTGCTTGTACAGGAGCGAATGGAATTGCTTAAGGAGCATAGTGAGGAAGAGTTAAAGCAGTACGAAGGTGAGTTTTCTTATAACTGGTCAGCCGTCATTGAGAAATGGGATGTGATGGATGATATTAAAGAGACGGCGAAGCGTCAGACTGGTAATACGATCAGTAGACTCAGCTTCCTCGATACGGTCAGACGATTTCTCATGGATCAACAGCTGGTAGTGGAAATCGGTGAGGGAGAACTTGGTTTAACTGAAAAGACGAAGGTCATTGTACAGCGTTATTTTATGGAGCTGGAATATAACAGAGGTATCCTAAACTTCCTTTATGACCTTGATAATCAAAAAAAGAATGGCGAGGAGGCTCAGCATCATGCCGGCGATATCGAAAATTAGGTTCACTCATATTCTCTATGAGGGCGGTAATAAACGTTATAACGATGAGACGTTTTTGTTCGATGGTCATAATGCTGCGATTGTGCTTGAGAATGGCGGAGGTAAAACGGTATTTATTCAAACGGCATTGCAAGCGATGTTGCCTCACACTGATCTTGCTGGGCGAAAGCTTAAGGATACGCTGCTGTTGGAGAATGGACCCGCGCATATTGCGATTGAATGGATACTAAATGATAAGCCGCGTCGCAGATATGCGGTTACTTGTGTCAGTATTTTCTTGAACGGCAACAATATTGACTCTTATCGCTACGCTTATGAATATGGTGAACATGATTCGCACAGCCTCGATCACATTCCGTTCGTAAAGGAATATATGGGAAAGACAAGGCCTTCTGATAAAGGTGAAATTCAAGAATATTATGCCTCGATGACGCATCGGTTTCCTCTGACAGCCCGCACCTTTGCTACGATTAAAGAGTACAAAGCTCATTTAGAGGAAGCTTTTCATATTATTGCGGCTGAGTGGGAATCAATTGTAAAAATAAATGATACGGAGGGCGGAATTGAAGCGTTTTTTGATGAATGCAAAGCGACTTCACAGCTGTTCAACAGACTGCTGATTCCTACGGTTGAGCGAGCGATGGGTGGGTACGAACAGGACACCTTTGTTAAGATGTTCGAATCTCATCGGGAGGGCTTTAAGCGATATAAAGAGCTTAAGGAACAGATTTCAGAAAATCAGCTTATATTGCAGGAACTTAATCAGTATGTGTTGCTTTATGAAAAACTTAATAAGTCTGAGGAGCAATACAATGCAGCACGTGGAGAAGCAAAGGCGTATCGTATACTGACGAGACTTCAGCATGCAGAGCAAAAGGCTGAGCAATCGAGTTTGGGAGAACGGTATAGGCAGTGGGAGAGTCAACAGGAGTTGTTGCAGCGTCAGTTGAAGTCATTGGAGCTTGCTGAAGTGGAACAGGAGAGAACGGCGATCGTTGTGATTCTTCAGCAATTGCAGGAAGAAGCAGACAGCGTAAATGGACGGTTGAGGCAGGCACAGCGATCTTATTATTCCATGCAATATGCTGAGCTTAGGGTGAAGCATGAGGGGGCGCTAGCTAGACTGACTCATTTGGAGAAGCAGATGGCAAGATTAGAGCAGAGCGAGGATGAGAAGCAACTCCAGGAACGATGGGAGCAAAATGGCGGGGAGCTGAGAAGTGTTTTCGCACAAAGGGAGCAGGAATATACGACTGAACTACAGGAGTACACCGCGGAGCTAAACCACTTGAAGCGGGAATTGGCTAAAACGGAAAAAATGATAGAGAGTCTACAAGGCGATTATCGTATTTGGGAATTAAAACAGCAAGTGAATCAAACGATGCTGAAAGAAAAGAATCAGCAGAGGGATAACTTGGCTCGTAATATTTTGGCGAACCCAACGCTAGAGAAAATAGAGGAACAGATTCCAATTTGGTCAACGCGTCAACAGCAGCTGGAGGAAGAGAGAATTGATCATCTTCGTCACATTAAACAATTAAATGATGAACGTGGCGTTGTTATGGACGGTCAGAAGGCGTTAGAAGGCGAAATTCTAGATGCTGATCGGATGAAGACGAAGCTGGAACAGCAACAAGAGCAACTGCAGGCTGAGCATATAGCAGTGATTCGAGAGCTTGCTATATTACGTCCTAACTGGGAAAGGTTGACTTTGATTTATGATAAGGAAGCTTCAATTATAGATCAGTTAAAAGAAGGCATTGTGAAACGGCAGGAACAGAAAGAGCTTTATTTGCAAAAGGAACGGCTCGCTTATCGGTATGTGGACGATTATAACGGGCAGGATATCTTTTTTGCAGATCCAATGGTAGAGCGAATGCTAAAGTCATGGGGAAGGCAGTTTACATTGCTGCAGACAGGTATTGAGTATCTAACGGGGCTTGGAATTGACCTTGGTGAGAGTGAATGGAAAGATGACAGGTTCTGGGCAGTGACGCTTGTGACAACAGATTCGGAGAAACCGGCGCTTAAACAGAAACTGATTACAGTAGAGGATGAATTCGCTTATCCCATTCGAGTACTTAGCGTATCGGAGGCTTCTGTACTGGTAAGAGGATTACAAGAAGAAGATCAGGAGCAATGGATTGTTCCTACACATTGGAAAGCTAATCGGGAAACAGAAACTTTTCAGCGGTGGAAGGAAGATCTTCTTCAGCATGCGGAGCTTATTAGGGAGGAACGTGAGAAAAAGGAAGAGGAACTGCAACTTTGGCAGAGAACAGAACTGCAAGTAAGAAAGTTTCTGGAAAAATATCCATTGTCGCAGTATCAAGCCATTGAAATTCAAGTCACGGAGAAAAGAGAGCAATTATTTGGATTAATGAAAGAGCAGAATCAGAGAGGCCATCTTGTGAAACAGCTTGAGGAATCGATGGAAAAGTATCGTATAGAGCTGACCGAAAAGCAGGATCTTATCCACCAATTATCAATTTGGTTAAAGGACGGACAGCTTTATTTGACTCTTGGTACGGAAATGAAAAAGATAGAAAGGGAACTGGCACCGATTCAGGAGCAGATGACAAGCCTGAATAGCCAGCTCAGAATGAGTAAACATACAATCGAGGGGACTAAAGTAGAGCATGAAGCTGTAATAGTTTCTTACAATGATACGAATACGAAGCTGCAAATATTGAGGAACGATGATATGTATCGAGCTGCACAAAGCTTCGTGTACGTGAAATCCAGTCGTTCATTAGTAGATCTTAAGGAAGTTCATAAGGTACTGGAACGTGAACGCGACGGTATGATAAAAGAACGTAAAGAGCTTGAACTTGAACGTAATCACGAACAGGAGAAGGAAGGAGAGGCAAAAAGCGGCATGCAGCAGCTGCTTCGAGAGCATCCGGAGCTGGATATTAGGGCGAATCTACCGATTGATTTGGAGACGCATAAGCAGGAAGAGTGGAGCCGAATTGAACAGTATAATGAGCAAGTGCAATTTGTTGCTGAGAGGCTGAACCGGAAGCGAGACAAACTGAAAAAGATAGAAGTGAAAACGGAGTTTCTGATGCAACAATTTAATGAAAGTTTTTCTGGAGAACAGCCCACTCCGTTCGAGACTGCATTACTGGATGTGAAGAGCGGTTTAGAGCAAACGGTAGAGAAGCTTAAACTTGAGAAGAAGGAACTTCAACAGCGAAACGATTATGTAGAGGGTCAACTTCGTGAACTAGATAGCGTCATGCAGCTTTGGGAGAAATATATGTTGTTGCATAGGCTGGATGATGACCGCCTGCAACCAATTCAAATGGAAGAGAATAAAATGATAGATTTTCTTTATAAACGAATGAGTATCAGTGAGCGCTCCATTAAGATGCTACAATCTAATTATGAAGCGGTAGAAAAAGAGAGCAGTCGGGTTCGCAAAGGCATGTATCATTTTAAGGATTATTGTATTTCACATGTTAGAGATATTAAACTGCGACAAATGGCGATTCAGGGAGTTGAAGTGAAGGAAACGTATTCAGAGGTGACCGAATTTCATCGGACGATGGAGACGAGAATTCGTAAAGCAATTCAATTTATGATGGAAACGATTCAAACGCATGATCGTGATTTGCAAGAATTCATTCAACGCATCCATATGCATCTGAAGCAAATTGTACAAGAGCTTAGGGAATTGCCTAAGAAGACTCGCATTCGGACAGCGGATGGCTGGCGTGAGATATATAGCTTTACGATACCAGAATGGGATGACAGAGAAGGGAAAGACCGGGTTCGCGAGCATATTGAATGGATTCTTAATCAACTGGAGAGAGGTCAATTTTTTGACGAGCAGGGGAAAGAGCTGCAGAATGATGTCCGTAAAAGTCTGGAAAAATGGCTTGATTCGAAACAATTACTGCAGGTTGTCCTAAATAGTGAGACGATGAAGGTTATGTGCCGCAAGGTAACGAATGATCATCAAGTGACGAAGGCAGCCTATTCATGGGAGCAATCCAATCGTTGGTCTGGTGGCGAGAAATGGAGTAAAAATATGACGCTGTTCCTTGGGCTACTCAATTATGTAGCTGAAAGAAAGCAGTACATTAAAGCCAGTATGAAGCTCCATAGGACCGTCATACTAGACAATCCATTTGGTAAAGCATCAAGCGACCATGTTCTTAGTCCGGTATTCTTTATTGCGGAACAACTTGGTTTTCAGATTATTGCACTGACTGCTCATGCGGAAGGAAAGTTTCTGCAGGATTATTTCCCAATCGTTTATAGTTGTCGTCTCCGCATAGCTTCGGATGCCTCTAAGCAAATTGTAGAGTCATCGAAACGAGTTCAACATGCATATTTAAGGGACAATTCCCCTGATACATTGGAGAGAATTGATGCGAGAATGGGGCAAATTACACTATTTTAACAACATCGTTAATGGCAAAAACTTGCTGCATTATCCGTGTTGTGAATAGATCATGCTGAATGATCCAATCTTTGTGACAGTACAAAGATTGGATTATTTTAATTATGATTGAAAAGACATCGTTTTGTGTTCACAACGTCAAAAAATTCGACAATACCGGGACGGATCTCGAGGACTTGATCTCGATCATGACGATTGGACTGATCATAGCCATCGAGAGCTTCTAAACGGGGAAAGGCACGAAGCTCGCGGCTCGTTGTATCGAGAACGAAATATTTATGCTTCTGCGGTCTTTGAAGAAGACGCGCAATGACGTTACTTTGCATGACCCGATTGGCTCGGATAAGGAAGGAAATGAGATTACGTTGATCGATATCCTTGGTACTGAGGTGGACGATATTGTAGAGCGGGATCAGATTAAGATTGAGCTAAGAATCTGAATATATTCGATGACCGCGAGAAGGAAGCAATGATTGCTTGGTTTGGTTTAGAGCATGGCAGAAGTATTTTTCATATTATCATTAGAAATATTAGTTAATATGTGGGGGTAAAACTATAATTTGTTAAGTTGTTTTGTATGCGCTTACATTCTATAATTTAGCTATTCAAGACCTTAGTGGTCTTGGAATGATACTTGAAAGAAAAAAATTTGAAGATAGGAGGGACGGATTTCACGTTATAAAACAGGGCAAGTTACGTAATCAAAGGCAATATTCAAGTCGCATGTAGGCAAGCAGTAACCACTACAAAAATTTTAGGAGGTAATTTATGTTTAAGCTAAAAAAGAAAGTCGTTACGCTAGTGATTGCAGCCTCAATGGGTATTTCCAGCTTGTTTGCAGTATCCGCAAGTGCAGCTACAGACTACTGGCAAAATTGGACCGATGGTGGCGGGACAGTAAATGCTACGAATGGATCTGGCGGGAATTACAGTGTTAGCTGGTCAAACACCGGAAATTTTGTTGTGGGTAAAGGCTGGAATACCGGATCGCCAACTAGAACAATTAACTATAATGCCGGCGTCTGGGCGCCGTCTGGCAATGGGTATTTGACTCTTTATGGATGGACAAGAAACTCACTCATAGAATATTACGTTGTTGATAGCTGGGGCACTTATAGACCTACAGGAACATTTAAAGGAACGGTCTCCAGTGACGGAGGAACCTATGATATTTATACGACTCAACGAGTCAACGCGCCGTCCATTGACGGAACAAAAACGTTCACCCAGTTCTGGAGTGTCCGCCAATCTAAGAGAGCGACAGGCAGTAACGTCGCTATTACTTTTAGCAACCACGTAAGTGCATGGCAGAGTAAAGGCATGAACCTGGGAAGCAGTTGGTCCTACCAGGTGTTAGCGACAGAAGGATATCAAAGCAGTGGCAGCTCTAATGTTACAGTGTGGTAGCAGGTCATCTGCAAGCAGGGCAACGGATGGGCGCCCGATGAATCTAGTGTGTGGAGAAAGTGTTTAACCGTTTGACATCGTTGGGCACATGGAGGACCGTTTCCCGAAAGGTGAACGGTTCTCCATGTTGCCAGAGGCGAATTGTAGTCCATCATGGCCTATCGTTTTGCCTTAAAGTTTAAAGGAGATATCACAATGAGAAAACTCATCGTTTTTTTTATCCTAGCAATCATGGTTGTTGTCAGCGCTTGTTCGGAGGAAAAGGACAATAAAACTTTGGATGATAAGCCTGATAACTTTGTCTTGGTCAAGGGCGGACCGTTTATGAACAAGAAGTCCAACTACTATGGGGAGAAAGTAGCCTTATCGAACTTCTATATTAGCAAATATGAAGTAACTCAAAAAGAGTGGATGGAGATCATGGGGAGTAACCCTTCACAATTTAAAGGCGACCATTTGCCAGTAGAAATGGTGAGTTGGTATGACGTTGTGGAGTACTGTAACCATAGAAGTATAAAAGAAGGCTTAACACCGTATTACACTATAGACAAGAATAAAAAGGATCCGAAAAATACAAGTGAAAACGATCATTTAAAATGGACGGTGACGATCAATACAGGAGCTAATGGTTATCGATTGCCGACAGAAGCAGAGTGGCAATATGCAGCAGGTGGAGGTCAGAAGAGCAAGAGTTACATTTACAGCGGAAGCAATCATGCAGATGATGTAGCATGGTATTGGAAAAACGCTGGAGATAAAATGTTATCAGGAGAATGGAACTGGCCTTTGGTAGAAAACAACCATAACCAAACAAAATCTATCGGTGCCAAGAAGCCCAACGAGTTAGGGCTTTACGACATGTCAGGAAATGTAAGGGAATGGTGCTGGAATGGTTATGGAGACTCGGAAAGCAATAGTAACTCTACCCGAGTTGTGAAGGGCGGAGGCTGGTTAGGCGATGTTGGCGAGTTATCTTATCTGAGCAATTTTGAGGCGAATGGCATGGGACCCGATCAAGGCTTTCGTGTGAGTCGCGACGAATAAAGGATAACATCCCGAAATTAGTTTTGAGTCTACGTTGCTTAACAGAGCAATATAGATGAAGAATTCCAACGAATAAACTCATAAATGGATTCGAGAATCCATGCATGTCTAAAGAGTTCAGATGACTGCTATGCAGCCATTTGAGCTCTTTTTGTCTTCACTAACTCCAATCAGACCAGCGATTGTGCAATTTTCGAATACAACGGCAGGAATCGCAGCCCATTCCCCCGGCAAGAAAGTCATTTTTCCAAGGTAAAGACAGTTTTCATAATATACATTCAGGGCTCGATTATCTACAGTAAGGGTATCGCAAACGCAATCATCACAGTCACTCCAACAAGAAGGGGCAGGTACATGAGAACATTTAAAAAGAATTTCAGTTTAACCTTATTAGCTTTACCGGGTATCGCGCTTTTGTTTATTTTTGACTATGTACCACTTTACGGGTTATTGCTTCCCTTCAAAGATTATAAATATGATCTTGGGATTTGGAATAGCCCGTGGGTAGGATTTGACAATTTTCAGTTTCTATTTAAGGGCGATGTCATACAACGCGTGCTGAGAAACACACTGCTCTATAACTTGGCGTTCATTGCGTTAGGTACGATGATTTCAGTCACATTTGCACTGATGCTTCGGGAGATCAGCAAGCGATTTGTGAAGGTTTACCAGACCGTGTTGTTCATTCCTTATTTTATTTCATGGGTAGTAGCAGGGTTTGCCTTCCGCGCACTCCTCGATATGGAATATGGCGTTCTGAATAAGGGATTGGAGATGTTTGGAATTGCGCCGGTTATGTGGTATAACGAGCCGAAATATTGGCCTTTTATTCTCATCATCGGAGCGGTATGGAAAGGACTTGGGTACGGAGCAGTCATCTATTATGCGGCGCTGATGGGCGTGGACTCGGAGTATTATGAAGCGGCCAGAATAGACGGGGCAGGCAAGCTGCGGCAGGCGATTTCCATCTCGATTCCGATCATTAAACCGATTATTATTATGATGGTTATTTTACAGATCGGTAAAATTTTCTATAGCGATTTCGGATTATTTTATAATGTAACCCTGAATTCGTCTTCTCTGTATTCAACGACGGATGTAATTGACACCTTCGTTTATCGATCTTTAGTCGATATGGGCGATATTGGCATGGCTGGAGCAGCTGGCTTCTTCCAATCTACGGTCGGTTTCACCTTGGTCATATTGACGAATTATATCGTGAGAAAAATTAATCGTGAAAATTCATTATTTTAAGGAGAATGTCTCATGATGACACCTCGGTTATCTAACACCCGCTCACCCTCTAAGCTCAGTACATGGATTATTCATGGTATTTTTATCGTTGTATGTATCGCTTGTTTGTATCCCTTTCTAGTTATTATAGGAACCTCCTTTCAGAATGAAACGGATATCCTCTTGTCAGGGTATTCGATTCTGCCGAAGCAGTTCGATTTGACGGCATATCAAGTTATTCTTCATAATCCTGGTGTCTTGCTCAATGCGTATGTGGTGACGATATTCACAACGCTAGTGGGGACTGTGGCAGGGCTGTGGATTACAACAAGCTTCGCCTTCACCATTTCGAGGAAAGATTATGCCTACCGCAAACAGCTTTCATTTTTTGTGTTCTTTACGATGCTGTTTCAAGGCGGTTTGGTTCCTTCCTATATTTTGATGGTCAGCTGGCTTGATTTGAAAAATAACCTCTTGGCCCTCATTCTGCCTTTCCTTATCACAGGCTGGCATGTGTTGTTAATGAGGGGCTTCTTGCAAACGCTTCCTGATGCTCTATTTGAATCAGCCAAAATAGATGGAGCAACCGAGTTTACCATTTTCACACGCATTGTGCTTCCCCTTAGTAAACCAGCATTGGCGACACTCGGCTTATTCCTGGTTTTGCAGTATTGGAATGACTGGTGGCTGACTCTGTTGTACATTGATCATGAGGATAAGATGAAGCTGCAATATTTACTCATTCGTGTGCTGCGCAACATGGAGTTCTTGAATAGTGCGGAAGCGATACAATACGGTCTGGTTAAGCCAGGACAGCAAGTGCCGAGTTTAAGCGCGCGGATGGCGATGTGTATTCTTGCCGCAGGACCGATGCTGGTCATCTTTCCTTTCTTTCAGCGTTATTTCGTGCAAGGCCTGACGGTCGGATCGGTAAAAGGATAGTGAAAAAAGGGTTTTCCAGCGCATGGATCTTCCTCATGTGTCTGTTATATATAAAAAAACATCATATTTTAAGGGAGGCATGTTTGTGAGTATGGGAAATAAAAAGACAAAGAAACTGGTAAGCAGCATGATTATGATGGGGATGGTGGGTACAGTGGTTCTTAGCGGGTGCAGCTCGGGTAACAATGATGCGCCTAATGCCACGAATGCAGCTACTGCAGAACCGAAGACGACTGAAACAGCCGAGAAAGCGAAAGAGCTAGTCAATGTTAGTTGGTATATGCGGAAACCGATTGATACGATGAAGGATCAAGAAGCGATTGAAGCGGAAGCGAATAAAACGATTAATAAAGCTGTAAACGCAAATCTGAACTTTACCTTTATTGATGCAGCAAGCTGGGAAGACAAAATGAAATTGATGTCTGCCTCTGGTGAAGTATACGATCTTGTATTTACTGCAAACTGGACGAATCCAATCGATTCGAACGTGCAGAAAGGTGCATTCCTGCCACTGGATGATCTCTTGAAGCAATATGGACAGGATATCCTCGCTAAAGTGGATGAGCGTGCTTGGAAAGCCGTCACGTATAATGGCAAGATTATGGCGGTTCCATCGCAGTCACCTTTTACCACGCCGCAGGGCATTGTATTTAAGAAAGATTTGGTAGAGAAGTACAATGTGGATTATAAGCAAATCAAAAATTTGCAGGATCTTGAGCCGTATTTAGAAACGATCAAGAAGAATGAGCCTACGATAACGCCATTGCTTGTCACGAAAACCGTTTCAGCAGCGGGTGACTTTATTAGTGATCATACCATTGTAACCAAAGGGATTCGGTATGATGAACTAGCAAACAAGCTCGTATTTGAAATTGATATTCCCCAATACGTCAACAATTATCGGACTATGCATGACTATTATCAGAAAGGGTATGTAGCCAAGGATGCCGGAGTTAAAACGGACTTCACGGCTGAAGCTAAGTCTGGGAAATATGCGGTCATGCGTGATTCAGGCGGTTATTCGGAGGATGGTTCGAAATCGACAGCCCTTTTTGGTTTCCCGACGGTGGAATCGCTTGTCTATTATCCAATCATATCCACAAGTAATATGGTGGGAGCTGCAACGGCCATCAGCAAGACGTCAAAAAATCCAGAAAAAGCAATGGAGCTGCTCAATCTCGTCTGGAAAGATAAAGAGCTATCCAACACGCTTGCTTTTGGGCTAGAAGGAAAGAACTATACGGTTAAATCTGGTGCCGGCACGGATGATATCTCCGTAGATGCGAAGAGCGGAGCGGAACAAACTTGGGCGATTTGGCATAACTGGCTCGGACCTCTCTGGGATCAGTGGGATTCCAGCTGGAATTCCAAGGCATCTCTTGAGTTAATGCAAAAAAATAATAATGAAGCAAAAACGTCGTCAATCCTCGGGTTTCTGTTCAATGGGGAAGCCGTCAAATCGGAAACAGTTCAAGTAAATGCGGTATATACGGAATTGCTTCCTATTCTAATCACAGGCTCAATGTCTGATTATGATAAATTTTTGGGAGAAATGAAGCAACGTTTGAATGAAGCTGGCTTGGACAAAATTAAAGCCGAAGCTCAGAAGCAGCTCGACGCGTGGAAAGCACAAAATCAGTAATAAAAACTTGGAACCGGGCTACTCGTAACTCGGTTCCAAGTTTTATGTAAAGCAAGTGAAAGGGGGAGCTTGGGTTTGAGATTTGCCGAATGGATGCAATAAAAATCGAGTAGGAGCGTGATCATTTATGATCAAGAGGAAATGGGCCGTTGGGGAGATTGTTTTTGCCTGTATGCTAATGCTTCTTTTTTATGTTGTACAATCGACTATCGCGAAAGCGGAGGATGTCCCCGTACAGAGCGGTTATCTGGTTGACGAGAGTTTTTCCTTTACCCATAACGAGACGATGGATGTCCTGCCTTCTGGTTGGGATGTCCGCAAAGCGGGGGGGAGTCTTTCCTCTTCCTACCTGAACTGGTTCAAAATGAGCGATACCAATACCACGTTGCCAGTATCTATGCGCAGAGCGTTCATCGAGCAAAATGAAGGCGCTATCACGATGGAATATCGATTCAAGCTATCCTCGATCATGGATGGCGTCAAATGGCAGCTGAGCAGTAACGATACAGAGGCTGTAAGTATCGTGACACACAATGGGGAGCTTAGTCTAGAAACCTCCAACGGGGATATACAGACTTTGCAATCCTATACTGCAGGTACGGAGTATGGTGTGAAAGTCATTGCGAATATTGACACAAATTCGGTGGATGTGTACATCAACGGTGTTCTTAAAGCCGCAAATGCAAGCTTCAAGCATGCAGTAACCAGTCTCGATCATGTGATGATCCAAACAGGCGCGTCTTCGAAAGGCGATATGTTCATCGCTCCTATTAAAATCTACAAGGGTTATGCAGTCAATGAGAGGTTCATTTCCCTCATGCCGGGTAACCTGCCTGAAGACTGGCAGACCGTTGCAGCTGGCGGAACGATTGCGGTAGAGGAAATGAGAAGCTCTGTGCGACCAGATGTGTTCAGTCTCAAACTGAACTCAACTGGGGTGACTGGTGAGATGAGCCTTAAGAAAAGCGTGCCGCCTACTTCGGCGAATACGGTTTTTGAATACAAGCTTTTAATTCCGCAAAAGCAAGACGGATATTCGGCAGAGCTTGTAAGCGGCAGCACGACCGTTATGAAGCTAGTAACCGAAAGCGGCAAGCTCTCCTACATTAATGATGTAGGTCAGCCTGTACCCTTTTATGATTATATGGCTAATCTTTGGTATGCAGTGAAGGTGAAGGTGAATTTGGATGATGCCACGGCTGATATTTACGTAAATGGGAAACTGCAAGCGCAGGGAGTTCCGCTTACAGCCAGTTCGGCAAGCTTGGACGGGATCGCATTTAAGACAGCTGCCGCAGCACAAGGTGTGATGTGGCTGGATGATATTCTGCTATACGAAGATGTACCGCTTCCTGTCGATTATGTGCCTGCTCCGAATCCTGTAATCTCATCTGATCAGGCGGTCGGTATTCAGGGCTGTCCGATCTGGAGGGAAGGAAATCATCTCGGTTGGGATACGATTACGCCTTACCCGGAGCGAGAGCCTTACTTGGGCTATTATGACGAGGGAAATCCAGAGACGGCGGATTGGGAAATTAAATGGATGGTTGAGCACGGCATTGATTACCAAGTCTCTTGCTGGTTTAGACCGACTTTCGGAGATGGCGTACCGATTAAAGAGCCTTATTTGCATAACTCGCTTCATGATGGGTTTTTCAATGCCAAATATAGCAATCAAACGAAGTTCGCCATTATGTGGGAAAATGGTGCATCCAAAGCGAAGGATAGCGAAGACTTCCGTACGAATATCGTGCCATACTGGATCGAATATTATTTCAAGGATCCGCGTTATATGGTGATGGATAATAAACCAGTCTTATCGATCTATAGCCTTAACGCTCTCAAACGGGATTTCGGAGGCAGCACGCAAAGCTTGGAACTTGTAAAAGCCGAGATGGATTACTTAAGAAACGCTGTTAAAGCGCTAGGGTTCGACGACCTTATACTCTTGATCACCACTTCAGCGTCGGACCCCATATCCTTGAGCGATAGAAAGCAGGCAGGATTCGATGCTGTCTATGCTTATTCTTGGGACAGTATGGGCGGGCATGCGGAGGTACAGAAATCTTATATGACTGCCCAGCGTGATACAGGCATCATCGATGCGCTCCCGATGATCAGTATGGGAAGAAATGATTTGGCATGGGGAGGCCAAGAAGGCTATTACGCGACTCCATCGGAGTTCCAAGCTGTTGCACAGTGGGCAAAGGATAGCTTGCAGCCATCGCTGCCAGCGGGCAGCTTGGGCAAGAAGATGGTTATGCTCGATAATTGGAACGAGCTTGGAGAGGGACATTTTATTATGCCTGCAGGTCTAACGGGCTTTGGCTATCTTGATGCTATCCGGAACGTATTCACAAGTGGTACAGCGCATTTGGATTTACAGCCAACGCAAGCGCAGAAGGACAGAATTAACATCTTGCACCCGCGAGGTAGAGTATTGACATTAAAGTCCCCAGTACCACCAGCTGTGACGGACGAGTACGGGTTGTTCTGGGGTTTCGACACGGATGGCGATTCAGAGGGCTGGAGTTTGGAGAAGCAGGTCATCAATGATGAGGTTAGCGAAGGTGCCTACTCAGGAACAGCGATTGACATTGATCCTGGCATTAGGTCAGCGGACTACTTGAATATTCAGGCCTCTGATCATCCCTATCTGAAAATTAGAATGAAGAGCAATAAAAACTCCTCAGGTCAGGTGTTCTTTATTACCAATGAGGATGGTAACTGGAATGAACGCAAATCCGTAAGCTTTTTTGTGGAAAAGAACGAAACGGGCTATACCGATTATGTGGTCGATATGTGGAAGAATGCCAACTGGGACGGAGTTATTCGAAAGATTCGGTTTGATCCAATGAAGGTTATTGGAGACTTTAGCATCGATTCCATTGGAATTGTATACTCGCCTGATACAGGTATTCATGTGAAAGTTGACGGTGTGAAAGCCCAGTTCTATGAGGAACCAGCTCTGGTTAATCAAGCGGTCATGGTTCCAGCAGGGGAAATGCTGAAGCTGATCGGTGCCAGTACGGAATGGGAGCAATCGACACAAACCCTAATTGGCGTGAAAGACGATCACATCTATAGATTTAAGGTTGGTCAACTAACAGCCTATAAAGATAATCAAAGTATCGTACTGGAGCGTACTCCTGTATTGCAGCCATCGGGTGAGCTTTTGATCCCGGCCGCTTTCTTTAATCAAGCGTTCGGGTATGTTGTGAATTGGGACCCCGTTGCTGAAATGATTGAAATGTATACCGCCTCAAAGGTTTGGGAGTTTAACACTCTGGAGGGCTGGACGACTAACAATCAAGTGACGGGAGGCCAGGCAACAAGCGGAATCTATCAAGCAACCTCGACGGGCAGTGAGCCTGAGCTGATCTCGCCAGATAACATTAACTTTCCTGCTTCCGCAATTAAGAGGGTTAAAATAAAGCTTAGGAATGACACAAGCGGTAATGAAGCGAGCGTGTATTTCAAAACTTCCGAATCCTCGGAATGGAATCTGCTAAATAAGCTGACGACATATGTGATGCCTAATGATGCGAACTTCAGGGAGTATGTGTGGGACCCGAGTCATCATTCGGCATGGAGCGGAACGATCAAACAAATCAAAGTGATTCCAACGAATGCAGTAGGGCACTTTGGTATTGATGCCATCACGCTGGACACAGCGGCAAGCGTAGCCGTAAAAGGGAATAACATGGTTTCGAATGCAAGTATGGAAGCGGATGTAGTTCCAATCGGATGGGAGACGATAAGAGAGCGGAGCACGGAGCAGCAACATAGCGGAGAATACTCTTTACAAGTCACGAAGACCAACCAACACGGAAGCGTTCAGTTTCCAGTGAGTGTCGAGAAAGGGAAGGAATATGAGTATTCCGCATGGGTTAAGCTGCAAGCTAATCTGAATCCTGGGAAAATAATCAGGCTATGTCTTGCTTATAGCGTAGATGGTGTAGGTAAGCAGCTCTGTCCTTTCTCGAGCCCAGCACTAAGCAGTACGGAATGGAAACAGGTTAGCGGCACCTATACCATTAATGAAATAGGGAACGTCACGAATGTCAGAATGTATTTATTTACTGACACGCCAGCTGAGAATGATATGTACTATTTGGATGATGTAGAAGTTAGGCCAGTTACCTATAAAGAAACGCCTGCTTGGATATATGTGACGGATATGAGCCTGAACAAGAGCTCGGTGTCGATTATGGAAGGTAAAACGGAAACGTTGCTGCCTGTCATCCAGCCAGTCGATGCGTTTAACAAAGCGGTAGTCTGGCATTCCGATGATCCCGAAGTGGCTTCTGTAGATGCATATGGAAACGTGTATGGACGAAGCTTAGGCGTCACTCAAATTACGGCAATAAGCGTGGATAGCGGTAAAACGGCCACCAGTACGGTAACCGTCATCGAAAGAACAAACGAAACGGTAACGTTAACGGTGAAGCCCGATGGAACAGGTGATTTTCTCTCGCCGAAGCTGGCGAACGAGAGCATTATGGATAGCAGCTCTGAGAAGCAGTATGTGATTCTGATTTATCCTGGCGTGTATACCGATAAGAATTGGGTGGTTAAGCCTTATGTAACTCTCCGTGGCACAGACCGAGATCTTGTTTGGCTAAAGGGAGAGAACAGCGCATCGGCTAGCAATAGTGAAATCACTGAACAATCGACCTTGTGGTTGAAGGGTACAGCCAATCTAGAGAACCTGACGATTACGGCCAAAAACATGAGATATCCGCTTCACAGCGAGGATAGCGGCAAAAATAAAGATGCTGTCCACATTGTACGAAATGTTCATATTGAGCATTATGGAAATCTGGAAGCGGTCGACTACCGGAAGAGCTGGGTGGCTGCGAATCCTGGGGTAACACCTCTAGCGGATCTTGATCCAGCACAGGTGTGGGGAGGCATTAGCGGTAACGGTTCTCATGCGTGGGGTTATGGTTCAGGAAGTGGTGTATCTGAAACTTTCTATGACAGCACCTTTGTTTCCAAGGCTACAGGCTGGTACGTGCACAATCGAGAGGATTTCACGGAACCACAGATCAATGTCATCAATAACAGCAAAATTGTGTCAACGGTAACGTCAAACCCGATTACGATCCAGTCCTTAGGAAGCGGAACCCAGGATGAAGTTATCTTCAATAACAGTGAATTTGTGGGAACATACATGTTACAGAATGACGCCCCTTGGATTTCACAAAAGCCTGAGAACCAGTATGCCAATCATGCGGACTATAACGTGACTTTCAATAACAGCACGCCGATCGGTTATGCAGATGGTCACAGAGGAAGGGCACTGGCGTTGTTCAGCAGCTCCACGGGCAGCAGCTCCAATGTTAAGGTTAGCGGGAATGCAGTGGAGGATATTTTGGGCACTTATATCACCCGTGATGGGGGAGGAGGCCTGAAGGGTTACTTATACGGCTATTGGGATATCTCGGGCATTAAAGTGGGCATCAGTTCCAACATCCAAGTGAATAATACGCTTGGAAGAAGGCTCGGGGATCTTACAGTCAATCCGAAAACGTTGCAGGTGCTCTTTGAGAACGGCACGACCAAAACGATCCTGTTTAATGAAAATTATACGGAAAAAACCAATGCATATATTATCGATATCATAAATGGCGCATTGGGCACTTCAGGCTATGCGGCAGAATATAACGTAACTGCAAACGAGTACTATCCGCAGGTGCCGGATAAACAAATGACGCTGCTGAATCAAACACAAGTTGGCATTCCTAGATTTGCAGCTGTTGCATTTGACGCCGATAATACGACATTGCGCTTAATGACACCAGCTGATTCTGCTGAGAGCTTCATAGGCATTACACTAGAGCCGATTGCGCCAGGACAGTCTGGTAGAGTATTGACGGAAGGAATTATGAGAAAGGACCAACTCTATGGATTTGCCGGAAGCGTCGGTGTGGGAACGAAAATATCGATTGGAACCCAAGCTGGCAGCTTGCTTGGGAATGCGAACAAACCTGCGCTACTAACGGGTGTTCTGACGGATTGGGCTTATTTCAAAGGAAGTACGAGTTGGATTGAAGTTACTGGGGTTAGCCTGAACAAAACCTCACTAAGCCTGACCTTGGGTCAATCCGAAGCGCTTGCCGTGACGGTATTGCCCGCGGATGCGAGCAAAGCAGTAACTTGGAGCTCTGATCATCCTAATGTGGCTTCGGTTGATGCGACAGGGACTGTGCGTGCCCACAGTGCCGGTACAGCTACAATTACAGTTACGTCAGCAAAAGGCGGAAAATCAGCATCGGCTGTCGTTACGGTACTTGCTCCTTTAGTTGGCAACAACTTGATCAACGATTCGAGCATGGAGGGGACATCACCGCTATATTCTGGATGGGAAATTTTAAGAACGCTCAGTTCGCTTGAGGCTCACAGCGGAAGCCAGTCTTTAAAGATCACCAAGACAAACCCTTTTGGAAGCATCAACTTTCCTGCTAATATTCAGAAAGAAAAGGAGTACTATTATTCGGCATGGGTGAAATTGGCTCCAGAATCCACAGCAGGCGCGGTGCTGCGGATCGGATTGACTTACAGGTTAGATGGTGTAACGAAGCAAAAAATAATTTTTACAACTCAACCATTAAGTTCCTCGTCTTGGACGCGATTAGAAGGCCTTTATACTCTTCAAGAGACAGGTACGGTTACGAATATGGCAATGTACATGTTCACAGATTTACCTTCAGCACTCGATACCTATTATCTGGACGATGTAGAAGTTCGGCCGGTCCTCACGGATACGATGCCTCCACAAACAACAGCGTCGTTATCGCCTGCTGCGCCGGATGGACCTAACGGCTCCTATGTGAACCCGGTCATCGTCACACTGGCAAGCGCGGACAGTTTGTCGGGTGTAGCGAAGACGGAGTACAGTCTGGATAACGGAACAACATGGCAGCTGTACACGTCACCCGTAACGTTCGATGAACAAGGTGCTGTTGATTTTATTTATAGATCAACGGATCGATCAGGAAACGTTGAGCCTTCCCAGCAAATTGCTTTTACGCTGGCTACGTCATCCGTGAGCGTTCAGCTTCAAGACAGCAATGGCAATCCGCTTAGCGGGGGCAGCGTGACCTATTATGATGGGGGCTGGAAAAGCTTTGGTGTGACGGGCGCTGATGGCAGAGCAAGTAAGAGCCTTCCTGCAAAAAGCTATACGTTTAGTATGAGTTATGAAGGGACTTCTAAGGAGCTAGTTCAACATACAGGAACTAACCGTACGGTTAGCTTTCAGACGGTCAAAGTTAAGGCCCAGTTGAAGGATAGCCAAGGCAATCCGTTGGACAGCGGAAGTGTAAGTTATTATGCAGGAAGCTGGCGGACGATGGGCAGTACAGCTGGCGGTGAAGTCAGCAAGGAGCTGCTGCCTGGTTCCTATACCTTCGGCATGACCTATGAAGGGACGTATAGGGAGAAAGTACAGCATGTAGGCATTAACCCTGTGGTTGTCTTTCAGACTGTCAAGGTTAAGGCGCAACTGAAGGATAGCCAAGGCAATCTAATGGATAGTGGAATTGCAAGCTACTATGCAGGAAGCTGGCGGACGATGGGCAGTACGGCTGGCGGTGAAGTCAGCAAAGAACTGCTTCCTGGTTCTTATACCTTCGGCATGACCTATGAAGGGACGTATAGGGAGCAAGTACAGCATGTAGGCAATGACCCCGTGGTTGCCTACCAGACGGTTAAGGTCAAGGTGCAGCTAAAGGATAGCCAGGGCAATCTAATAGACGGCGGCAGCGCGAGCTACTATGCGGGAAGCTGGCAGACGGTGGGAACTACAGCCGGAGGCGAGATCAGCAAGGAGTTATTGCCGGGTACGTATACGTTTGGCATGACCTATGGAGGTGTATACAAAGAAATCGTAGCTGCGATTAGCACAAATCCAACAGTCGTATTTGAGATTTAACCTGATGCGGGACAACAAAACGAAGGTCTGCGGATCTTCGTTTTGTTTCATTCATTTATCCATTTCATTGGCCAATTGTTTCTTATTAAAGGGAGGAAAGCAGCTATGACGATTATCCATGCCATCGTATTTGAAGATACAAACAAGGTGAGCTTTGGTACATTTACATTACCTGAGATGAATGACAATCAAATGCTTGTAAAGACACGCTATACGTTTGTTTCAAGTGGAACGGAAACACGCGTCCTGGGTGGCCATTATGGCGCTTCTGACAAATTCCCATTAATCCCTGGGTATGCGGCTGTCGGTGAGGTAGTCCAGATAGGCGTGAATGTTAAGGGTTATCGTGTCGGTGACCTTCTGAGCTACAACCCGCAAACGGGTCCGAAGGACATTTATTCGCAATGGGGAGGGCAGGCTAGTATGCATCTGGTTGGTGTGGATGATAAGCCTATTCTATTGCCGAAAGGGGCTGATCCCTTGGACTATGTCGTTAGCCAAGTGGCGGCTATCAGCTTGCGAGGCGTTATGGCAGCGGAGCCACAGCGGGATGAATGTGCGGTGGTCATCGGGCAGGGCGTCATTGGAGCTTTCTCCGCGGGTCTTCTAGTTAGCCAAGGATGCCGGGTCATTGCTGTTGATTTATCGGAATCTAGACTTAACCGTTCCTTGAGTTATGGGGTTCACGCTTGTGTTCAGGCTTCTGACCCAGATGCCTTGGAGCGTATACTTGCCTATTGTGATGGCGGTGCAAACCTTGTTATTGAAGCTTCAGGCTCCTCGCAGGGCGTCACGCTTGCTCATAAGCTGATTCGTAAAACGCCAAATGTGTTTCGGGATCCGAAAACGTATTATGTGAACCCGATTTCAGGTATTGTCGGGCATTGGCCGCGTATTGTATATCAAGGCACGTACATCGAGAAGCTAAGCCTTGATCCAAGGGCTGATTTGAATTCGGAAGGCGTTCTCCTTCTCATGCCTGGAGATCGGGGAAATGAGGATCGATTGAATGCTGTGGAGGCCATTCGGAGTAAAGTGATTGATCCTAGGGTTTATATCGATCGTGTTGTCCCTTATACAGAAGCAGCATCAGCATACGAACAATTACGTCTACACCCAAATGATGTCTTCTCTGTCGTATTTGATTGGACTCTATAACTTTTAATGGAAAAGGCCGAGCATCTAACAGGTTGATCTGTTAAGATGTTCGGCCTTTTATTCAAATATAGGAAAGGATATGATTTCGCCATCCTTTCTCTATATTTCTGGGAATGAAACGCGCCGCGCCGCCAAAGGACGGCGACAGCCGTTTCACCTTGATATTAATCGTGGGCAATCAGCTCTCTATTAATTGGTAATTTGCCTGTTATCGCCTGCAAAAGGTATTCAACTGTACAGTCAATATCTCCATAGGTGTTCACGATGGTGTCGATCGAAGCTTCGTATTCCTTATGAACGAAAGAATGGAAGTGGGAAACAAAGATTATCGGTGTATCAAACTTTGTCCAGCCGCCCATCATGTTCCTTGCTACTTCGTCATGCAGCCGAACGACATTCAGCCCGTAGCTAAGGCGGCTGCCGATGGAGCAAAGGATTACATCGTACGATTTGTCGGCAACGGCCTTAAACAGGGCGTCGGGACCCGGATCGATCCATTGATCCACCGAATCGGAGTAGCGGCCAATCTCCTGTTTCATCTTTTCAAATAATTCCCCATAACGCTCGTGATTGTTCATAATGACAACATGCAGAACTTTTGTCTCCGATAGAAGAGGATAGGGGATCAAACTTGCACGATCTCTAACGAGCGTAATGCTTTGTTTCATGACGTTTTCTGCCAATGCCGCGTGAGCCGCTTTATCGGGTGACCGCTTTGTGGAGGCAGATTGCGAGTCTTGGAAAAGGCCGAATTGCTCCTTGAGCGACACAATTCTGCAAGCCCGATCTCGGAGAGTCTCAAGGGTTAAGCTGCCGCTATGGAATCGGTTCTCCATCTCGATATAGAAACGCTCGTCCATTCTGGGAAACAGCAGCATGTCGCAGCCATTGGTCAGTGCCGCCGCACAAGCATCATAGTAGTTCATAAAGCCGACAACTCCGCCCATTTCAATCGCGTCCGACACGACCAGCCCCTCGAACCCCAGCTCATTTCTAAGCAAATCAATCAGCAGCTTTTTTGATACAGTCGCAGGGGGATACAGTCCACGATCATCCGGTTCGTCAAAGGCGGGGAACCCAATATGCCCTGGCATGATCGCCATAGCCCCTTGATTGATCAGCGTTTGGAAAACGCGTCCTGGCCCTTTTCTCCACGCCTCTGCATCCAGTGGAAGGACCGGTGTCGTCAGATGCTGATCCCAGGAGGAATAGCCGTCACCAGGGAAGTGCTTAATCGTAGCCATCATGCCGTGATCCTGCAGTCCTGTCATATAAGCCCCGGCTATTTTAATTGCTTGCTCGGGATTCTTCCCTGCGCTTCGTATGCTGACAACCGGACTGTCAGGATCTACAGCAAGGTCTGCCACCGGCGAGAATGTCCAGTTGTAGCCAAGCTCTCCGGCTTCTATCGCAGTACTTGTGCCAACCTCATAAGCTAGCTCTGCCGAATTTGTCTGGCTAAGTCCCATCATATAAGGAAACTTTGTCGCGCCTAGTATCATATTGCCGGGACCGCATTCGAGATCGCTAACAATAAAAGGAGGGATGCTGCAAGCGCTTTTAAAACGTCCGATAATTTGCTGTAATTCTGTCCTTTCCATGGGATGAAAGAACATCGCTCCGAACTCTTCCAGTCGCTCCTTGCCAACCATGCCATAGGTTGGGCAGCATACTTGGTTCAATAATTGTCTGAATGAAAGGGTTCCAACTAAGCTTTTGGCCGTTTCCGTTTGGGTTATTCTGTATTTCATCGACACGTCTCCTTCGTTTGTTGTAGGCTTTTAGCATTCATAGTCAGATAAACTAGGAATCTCATTCGTTTTTTGGGATTTTCAACTGTTTGACATTGTGTTTTAACGCATATTCTTTAGGGGTTATGCCAAAATGCTTTTTAAATAAGCTAAAGAAATAGGTTTCGTTTAGCACGCCTACTTTCTCTACAATTTCACGCACGCTATTTTCATTTTCGGATAGGTATTCTGCTGCTTTGGCCAGCCTTGTTTCATTTATATAGTCGGCAACGGATACATGCATAGCATCTTTAAATAGATTAGCTAGACGTCTTTGGGATATTTTCATAATAGATGCTATGGATGCCAAACAGAGAGAAGGATCTTGGAAATGGGTTTCTATATACTCGGCTACCGTTTCTACAACGTAATGATTTACTTTATTGGTTGTACCTTCTGACTTCGTGTGCAAGGATTCTTTAATCGCGCCAAAGATCGTTTCGTGGATACTGTTTAATGTCTCTTTCTCCATGAGCTGAAGCGAAAAGCTCGACAGGTCAATAAGAAGAGAAGGCGTTGCCGCATCTGGGCTGGATTCTAACGTCTTCTTGGTCGTTTCCAAAAGCCGGAAAGTTGAAGCAAGCGCATTATAATAGTTGAGCTGGCCAATATCGGCGAACAGCCGTCTCATAGCGTCCTCAATGTCATCTAAGCTGCGTTTACGAAGAGCTTCCTGTAAGCGAGTTTCCAGATTTTTGGCATATCCTGTTTTTTGATTGTTTTCATTGAGCAGCAATCTCTCGGTATCCAGAATAGAATGATGGCCATAGATAAAGCGGTATACGGTTTGATCCAGTGCTTTGTTATAGAGGGTATGCAACGAGTCAATCGTATTGGATATCGGACTGATTGACGCAGTAAACGTAATTTTATAAAACTGGTGAACAAATTGTTGTGCTTCTTGAATGAATGTTGTTAAGTCGGTCTCAAAGTGCTCATGCCCTTGAGGAATGCTAAGGATGAGAACAACGTGATCATCCTTTAAATCAAGGCCTTCATTGATATAGGCCCTTGAAATCCATTCCGATGTGACGTTAATCATGGCGTAGCGAATCGTTTCCTTATCCTTGGAAGAAAAGCTTCGCTGAAAATCTTTATAGTTGTCTATTTTGAGCAGTAAAACCGCATAGGACTGATCTAAGGGTAAGCTTATTTTCATTTCAAGAAAGATGCTTTCCAACTCGGCGGTATCCATTTTTAGATTTTCTGTCAGTATGCGGTTTAACCAATAGTGCTTCATCACATCTCCGTATTGGTAAATCTGTTTGTCATAAAGGTTTAATTTTTCCATGGATTGCTTATAGACATAATCCAAGTAGGAGATTTCGTCGCCTTTTCCTCTTTGCTCGAAGGTATGCAGGCGTCCAGAAGAAATGGTTTGCACTAAATTGCCAATAGGGCCATAGATTTTACGTGAAATGCTGACGGAAATGACAATCGCCATCACAAGAAAAATGAGTGTAATAAAGATGATACTTGTCTTAAAGCCTTGAATATATCCATATACTTCCAAGGTCGGTTGAATCTTCAACAACGTCATGTTAATGCTATCGAGATAGAGGTAGGTTATTAAATACTGCGTGTCCATGTATTTGCTTTTAAACGAACTGTCAGCTTCTAAAGATGAAGCCTTTTTGGTGTGATTTAAAACTTCGTTCTTCAACCACTTTAATTTATCCGCGTTTTCTTGGTTTTCATCCACATCGGTATAGTCACCGTGCTGATCCAGGAGATAGATGTTATTTCCTTGCTGCCGATCAACACTATTAATTTGCTTAATGTTGCCAAGCAGCCATTCGGGTTTGACATTGATAACGACAGCACCGTCCGGTTTTTCGCTGTTCATTGCGGTTTCATACATAAAATAGGAAAGAACACGTTCACTTTTGTTCGTTTCATTTACTACTTTTTGGATATCGCGAAAGATGGGTTTCAATTTCGGCAGCAGTTGATCGGAATTGTACAACGCTAACAATTGTGGATCATCGAAGAAAATGGGAGAGCCTGCATTGTAAAATTGATCAAGGTTGCGATTATACACACTGATGGAGTGTATGTAGGGGTAAGAGGACGTTAACGAGTTAACGACATTGTTCAGGCGTGTGATGACGTCAACGATATTTTCCTGCTCCGCGTACATGATGGAAGTAATGTCGTTATTTATATAGAGGGACTGCGTGAGCCGGCTCATCGTTTCATTCATGATGTTCGTATTGTATTTGACCTGAAGCAGTATTTTTTTGCTATTGTCCGATTCCTTCTTAATCATTAAGTTTTGCGCATTTAAATAAATGATGACAGACAGAATGCCAACGATGCAAAGAACGGATGCGCTGATCCACAAGACGATTTTAAAAAGAAAGCTTTTGGATGCGAATAAAGATGTTAGTTTCATTAATGGTCTTGCTCCTCCCATGCCTTGTAGAAGTGAGAATAGCTCATCTAAAAGCAAAAGTAAATCTAATTTGCGTATCTCATAGTTACGAACATAAATCGTATAGTTCTCAGACGGAAAATATTTGGATCACAGGGGGACCTGCACGATCGCCTCCCTACATTTATTAGAGGTTTCGACGCAATTTAAAGTATACATTCTAGCAGGTGTTAGTTACTTTTAAACTAACGGTTTGGCTGCTGCCCAGAGGGCTCGCCATACTCGAAATTCACGTGGAGATGAATGCAAAATGGAAACAATACAGTTTCGAGGACGTTTGACTCAAGTTAAAAGCAAGCTGCAAACGGGACAATTAACGTTGGGTTTCATTGGTGGATCTATTACGGAAGATGGCAGCTTAATGCCGAATTGGCCGGAGCCAGTCGCGCGTTGGTTTGTAGAATCGTTTCCTCAAGCACGCATCAAAGTGGAGAATGCTGCGATAGGTGCAACAGGCAGCGATTTGGCTGTTTTCCGTGCTGAGCGAGACTTGATCAATCATCAATGTGATCTGATATTTGTTGAATTTGCCGTCAATGACTACATGACACCTTCTGAACATCGGATGAGAGCGAGAGAGGGATTAATCCGCAAGCTGCTGGCTGACGGACGAAGTGAGCTCGTATTCGTCTATACCTACTGTCAGAAAATGTACGAGGACATGTCCGAAGGGGAGGTTCCCGCCAGTATCGCTGAATTCGAAGAGTTAGCGGAGCATTATGGCATCAGCACGGTTTGGGCTGGACTGCATGCCTGGCAGGAAGTGAAGATGGGCCGTATGACTTGGGATGAGTGGCTGCCAGATGGGCTGCATCCTAAACATCGAGGCAGTCTGAGTTATGGGCAGTGCGTCATTGCTTATTTGGAAAAGGAATTGCTAACGGATTTTAATACGGTAAGTGCCAAAATCGATAAACCGCTCGCAACGCCGCTTAATGTTAATCATTGGGGGCAAGCGGATACGCTCTCATTGGATGAGGTTCAGTTGGAAGGACCATGGTTGACTAGACGCGCTAGGGCACACATGCCTTGGGTGGATCACATGCTGTGTACTTCTGCGGTCGGCTCGAAGCTATCCTTCTCGTTTACGGGAAAGGGACTTGCGCTAGCCTTCGATTTTGGCAAGAAGTCAGCGGAATTCATCTACAAGCTGGACGGAGGCCCTGCGATTACTTCTTGTCGCGAACGGCCTAATTGGTGCGCAGACGGGGGCTGGTTCCATATTTATTGGATCGCGAATGACCTGGAGGCAGGGCAGCATCATATTGAACTGGAGGTCGTGCACGGCAATAGAGCGGACTGCACAGGAACGAATTTTCATTTGGCTTTAATCGGAATAGTGAGATAGGACTGCTCGCAGAACCCGAGAAAATAAAATGTAAGTAAAAATATAAGGGAGTTGAAGGGGAATGAGTCATTTATTTCAAAAGGCAAAAGCGCGTGTAGGCGTGATCACAGTGGGCCACGAGCCGTATTGGGCACAATTTCCGGGATTAAAAGAGGAGCTTGAGGGCTATGGTCGTGAATTTGAGGAAATGCTTCGGGGGCAAGATGTCGAGGTGGTATCGGGGGGCTTTGTTGATGGTGTAGATAAGTCTTTTGCAGCATCATCTTATTTGAAGACCCAAGACATTGATTTCCTATTTTGCTTCCTGAGCACCTATGTGACGTCATCGACGGCGGCTACTCCGATCTTGAATTTGTCTGTTCCAACGGTACTTGTCGCATTGCAGCCAAGAAAGCGCCTGGACTATCGCAATACGACGACCTATATGCAATTAGCTAACGATAATATTTGTTCCCTTCCCGAAATAGGCGGTGTACTCGTGCGAGCGGGAAAACCTGCGGCGGGAATGATTGTAGGAACGCTTTATGACGATGAACGTGCGATGAACGAATTAAAAGACTGGTGCCTGGTCGCTAATGCGCGAAGAGCATTCAAATATGCCAGAATCGGCTATATGGGACATACCTACGAGGGAATGTATGATATGAACTCCGATCCGACAGCTTTTACGGCTTCCTTTGGTTCGCATGTGCAAATGCTCGAAATGTGTGATTTGGCGAAGCTTGTGAACGGTGTAACGGCTAAGGAAATGGCTGATAAATTGGACGAAATTAATAGCGTTTTCAAAATATCCGATCCCTTTATCGATCCGGTGACCAGACCGATCAAGCAAGAGGATCTCGATTGGTCAGCCAAAGTCGCGGTTGGGCTGGATAAGTTGATTGTAGAAAATGGGTTAACAGGTCTTGCCTACTATTACCGGGGTCTTGACAACAATGAATATGAACGGATTGGATCGAATATGGTGCTCGGCAACTCGCTGTTGACAGGCAAAGGAGTTCCGCTTGCAGGAGAAGCCGACTTAAAGACATGTGCAGCGATGCTAATTATGGATCGTCTGGATGCAGGAGGTTCATTCGCGGAGCTGCATCCTTGTGACTTCGTTGACGACATTGTCCTCGTCGGGCATGATGGCCCTCATAATATTAAGATTAGCGACGGCCAGCCGATCATTCGCGGATTGGATCTGTTTCACGGTAAAAGCGGATCTGGCATCGGCGTTGAGTTTAGCATCAAATCAGGGCCTGTTACGTTGCTCAGCATTTCACAAACGGCTAACGGCAAATACAAAATGATCGCCACGGAAGGCGAATCCATCAAAGGGGAAATTCCGCAGACTGGCAATACAAATACTCGCTGTAAATTTAATTACAGTGTTTCAGAATTCGTGGAAAAATGGTGCTCAGCAGGTCCAACGCATCACTTTGCGCTTGGTGTGGGGCATGTAGGATCCAAGATCCGTAATGTTGCCAAGGTGCTGGGCATTGAGGTGGAAATCATATGACAAAAAATGTAAAAGCAAAGCACTCCTTGCAAAGAGTCACACTGGAAATGAGCCTGAAGCCTTTCAAGAGTATGGCACCAGAGGCCATCGAGGCTGTATGTGCGGAGGCCATCCGCCAGTGGCTTCCACTGATCGGCATGGCGGACAGCTGTTCCATGCTGCTGTGGGTCGCCGATGGAAGCGAGATTCTTGTCTGGGATGGCGATTTGCAGCGTGAGATTGAATGGGCCCGCTATATCGGATACGCCAATGAGCAATTCTTCAGCCACCTTACGGAGGGCACTGATCCGCGAATCGCCCAGCCTTACCTCAGCGAAACAGCAAAAATCACCTACGGTGATTTGCAATTCATAATCGCTTCCTTCAAAAGAATTGCAGCGGATCGTTACGGCATTCGCATGGAGGTAGGAGCGACTTTTGACGCTGGACCAGAATTTTCCTACTCCGATTTCAAATATAAGCATCACCCGGAAATCAACCTTGCTGAAGTGAACGGGCAATTCATCTCGTTGAAAGCGGATTATACGGTCGTATGTGGTTGGTCGAAACTGAAAGAAGATAACGTGGATTATGCAGCTTATCCTGGCGGCATTCCCGAAGGTACGCCATTTGGCGAGTTTCTGGGGCGGCAGTGTGCAAGTTTTTTGCCGGCACTAGGCTTTGATTATATTTGGTTTTCCAATGGATTTGCGATGTCGTACTTTCCATGGACGTATCTAGGTGCTAATTACGATGGTAAGCAGCTTGGCATGGTTCAATACGAAGAGCTATCGACTAAGACGCTGTCGTTCTGGGAAATATTCAAGCAAGAATGCCCGGATTATCGAACAGAAGTCAGAGGGACCAACTACGGTACAGGCATGGACCTAGCCAAAGACTGTATTCCCTTACTGGATATGTATGAGAGAAGCTATGTTGAATTCCCGCCGCCAAACTCGCCTTGGGGAGCCCTTAACTATGATTTCGGCTTGGAGCTCACAGGCTATATGTCACGTATAGCCATGCTCCCGAGTCAGACTTACTTATTCCGCTTTTATGCCAATGATCCATGGTTCTGGCAAAATCCCTGGTGGGATTTGTACGATCGGGAGCCGCATGATATTTATTGCCCGCTTACCGTTGCTCGAGTTAACACAGAGGGGGAGTTAGAGAGCCCAGGGATCGTACAAATTTTGACCATCGATTCGGAAAAGGGTGAGCTGGATGAAGATATCCCGATGGAGGTTATTCCTCATATTAAGAAGGCTTTCAAAGATGCGCCCGACCAGCCGGGAATCTTAACGTGGTTGTACCCATTTCGAGAGCTGCATGAAGCAATGGCTGAATCAGACGAGCATTCGAGCGACGCTTTCTTCCATGATTGGTTTGTGCGCAATGCCATTAACCAAGGCTTGCCGCTGAATACGGTTGTTAGCACGGATGACTTTTTCGCAATGAATGATGATGCCATCCATAAGCTTCAAGATACGATTTTATTTACAGCGGCTTTTTGGATCAAAGGGGAGAAAGCGCTGAGAATCATCGAGTATGTCCGAAACGGAGGCAAAATCATTTTCTATGGTAGGGTCGAAGATCCGGATTTGCGCAAACTGTTGAATCTTGCGTGCGAGGATGAGCTTGAAGGTGACTTTTCCGTTAACCTTACTTTGCCAAGAGATACGATCAAGAACGGGGAGCACGTAAGCGGAGACGGAAATCATAAATTGTACCATCACTCGAACATTTCAGGCGGTGGGTTAAGCGATGTTGTGGACGACCTGACTGATAACAATACACTCGTGCATGCAAGCGTGAATCAGTTAGGGCTGGAACGCGTATTTACGCTAACTAGAGCTTTACCTGAATGGAATGGAGGCCAAGCGGGGTGGGTACGCGGCTCGCTGCCTTTCCAGCCTGCAGGCGTAACGCATTTGCCGGTTCGGCAGGAGAAGGAATTTGTGGATTCCTCCCTATTTGTGCGCTATCTCCTGCAACCATTTGGTTATTCTTTGTACCAGTCAAAGGAAGATGCAGCCTCCGAATCGGCATTGCTGTTCATCACAAGGAATGATAACGCATTTATCCTTACCGGCTGCAAGCAGGATACATCAGTGGGGCTTCAGCTTCAATTCCCTGATGGTGCCCCACTGATTGTTGGACAGACTGCTATGATTGGGGAAGGAACGGCTGCTTATGCACTTGACCGAACGTTTCATGATGAATGCCGCTTGTTTGTTAAGCAAAAGCAAATATCTCGGATAATATGCAGGGAAAATCAGCCTGTTCCCACACCCAAGAAACGCAGCAACACGCTCCGTACGATAAGCGTTTACAATCTGGTTGAGGCCGATGTGACTATTTATCCTCCTCTTGCCGAGCTGCAAGCGGGCAACGTGGAAGTGAAGCTCGGCGAACAAGCTTTGGATTTAACCGGTAAGGCAATCGGAAATCGTATACGACTAACTCAAATTAGCGGAAACATTGATATTTCATGGTAAATCGTCTCGTTGCTACAAAAAATCCGTCATGTGAGAGGCTGGTGAGAATGGATGAATACATCAAGGAAAAATGAGGAAGAGGTACTGGATCACAATATGAAAATAGATGTGAATACGAGCAGCGATTGGACATGGCATTCGCCTCTAAGTGAGCCCTTTCGAATAACGGGGCTGCCTTGGCTTGAACAAGACGGGGTATATCGAAGATTGCCACTTGAGCCAAGTCATCCCATTCGATCAGAGGTAGATCGGCTTGCGAATTATACGACGGGCGTGCAAATTCGTTTCCAGACAGACTCACCGAAGCTTTATGTAAGAGTCGTTTTGGCTGATCGAGCGACCATGTACCAAATGCCTGCCACTGGTCAATGTGGCGTTGATTGCTATTTCGGTACAACAGGAAATCAACTTTATGTCAATACCACTCGCTTTGACCAATCGAAAGAGGAATACGAATCTGTCCTCTATGAATCCCTGCCTAGGGAAATGCGGGATATTACACTTAATCTGCCGTTATATCAAGGGGTGAAGGAGGTTTGGATCGGTCTTGATCCTTCTTCATCGGTAGCTGCATTTCCTGGTTTTGTAAGTAGCAAGAAGGTTCTTATTTATGGAACCTCCATCACTCATGGGGCTTGTGCCTCTAGGCCTGGTATGGCCTATTCGAACATACTAAGTCGGAAATTTCCGATTGAAATGGTGAATCTGGGGTTCTCAGGCAATGCGCAAGGGGAGCCGGAGCTTGCCCAGTTGATCAGTCAAATCGAAGAGCCGGCTTTGCTTGTTCTGGATTATGAAGCGAATACGCCTAGTACAGAACGACTGAAGGAATCATTGCCTGAATTTATCCGAATTTATCGTTCCCGCCATCCCGAAGTTCCCATTCTCGTCATCACACAGATCCGATTGCCGATGGAAGCTTTTGACGAATCCAAGCTTCGCCTGCGGGAAGAACGCAAACAGCTTCAATTGGCAACCGTTGAACGATTGCAGCAGGAAGGGGATGCTAATCTCCACTTCTTTGATGGTGCAGAGCTGTTAGGCTCCGATTATCAGGAATGCACCACAGATGGCGTTCACCCTTCTGATTTAGGTTATTCCCGTATCGCGGAAACACTTAGCCCGATTATTGATAAATTGATTTTCGAACAGCGTTAGCTGCGAGCTATGAGCTGAACAGGATACGGCCCGGCCAACATGTGGCGGTTTGCATGTAGTAAAGTCCACACCCCTTGATCAGGGATGTGGACTTTTTTGCGGCTGCGATCCTGATCGATATGCAGTTGGGGTAACGCCTACGTGTTTTTCGAACTTGATGGAGGTACTCATTGAAGTGAATCTCCTTCTTTCGCCGGAAGAGCTGCCCCAAATAGGCATGATTCATATAAAATTTAGCGGCAATATCCTTTAAGGTCATGTTTTCGTGGAAATGGCTGTTTACGTATTGCTCAATCTGATCAATGACCCCAAAATTCTGTTGTACCCGGAGGAACGCTATTTCCAAGCCAATCTGCTGGCAGGTATCCAGAAACGTCTCCCTCTGAATCCGGATCGGAGTGGTTGTGCAGGTGAGATCAATAAGATTGGCGGCTTTGATAATGGCATGATTGATATTTTTGACCTTACTTTTGTTGCAAGAAGAGTAATCTAAGAAGATATAAGAAGCGATTTGAATCGATGATCTTTTAGGTACGTTGTTTATCTTAAAAAAAGCAATCCCAGCTCATGCAGCTGGGATTGCTTTTCTTTGGTTTAAACATGAGAAGAGAAGACACCAGCCGATTTCGATCGTCAAAAAAAATATTCTTTCAGTGTGAAAAATAATAGGCTCTTCAATTGTATTACTAATGTAAGGGCGACATCAGGAAACCATGAGATAGCCTGGTTAATCCGAACAACCAATAAAAGGCTAGAATCGTAACCAATAACTCTATGAGGTGATAGAAATGAAAAGAAAATTTAAACTGATTACTCTTTCCGCTGCTACCGCATTATCATTAACCTTTGTCGGTCAAAGCTATGCAGCTACCAACCCTTTCACGGATATAACGAATATCGCAGCAAAGGATAAAATTATTTCCTTACAAGAACAAGGCTTAGTCCATGGTATTTCGGACGACTTATTTGCCCCGAATAACACCATCACAGCGGCACAAGGTATTCAGCTTATTGTGAATGCCGCGAATCTGAATCTAGATCTAGTCAGATTCCTTGTCGAACCTAAAGCTACGGATTATTTCAAAAATGCTAACAATGATGCTTGGTATGCCAATGCTTTAATTACGGCAAGCGTTAATGGGGTCATACTGCCAGCCGATCTGGATCTTAACAAGAAATGGACGCGTGAAGAGTTCACTCATCAGCTTATTAGCACGATTGAAACGCACAGCAATCTACCGCAGATTAAGCTTGTTCCCGTTCAGATTAATGATAGCACTGAACTAACCGTCGATTATGATGGAGCCATTCAGCGTGCGCTTGCTTATAACGTAGTGAAATTAGATGAACAAGGGAACTTCCATCCTAAAGCTGAAATCACTCGTGCGGAAGCAGCAGAACAAATCTACAATGTGCTTGAATACATTAAGGCACATCCTGCACCATCGCCACAACCGGATCTTGATTCAGAAACAAACGCAAAAAGATCACCTTGGTCAACAAGCCCGCAAATACCAGGAACTAAATAGGATAGGGGAAGAATTTCGTCCCCAAACTTCGGTTGCCATCTGATTAAAGCTTTAAGCGAGCTGTGAGAACCCAGACAGGACGATGCTTTAACTGAATTTATCGGAGTGATCCCAATCGAGACGATCAAAAAGTAAGGAGTGCGACTTTTAGAAAAGGAGTCTTAATAATATAATTGGAAATGGTTTTAATTGCTTTCTTTATACCTATCAACCTAAAAAAGAACCAATCATTGTTTTCCGACAATGATTGGTTCTTTTTTCTTTTGCCATATGGACCACCTTGAAAAAGGACATCAATTTATGCGAAATGAACCGTTTTCATAAAATGTATGCGCTTTTATAATGAGAAACAAGAGGTCGCATCGCAGCTAGCTAGCCCGATATAGACCGAAAGGAGAGGCGAATCCCATTCAGAAAACCGTATTTTTGAAACAGTTTAAAAGACAGTTGCCCTTCCAGGTATTTGTATGGATTGGATTGTTGTTCCTGCTCGTGTTCAGTTATATTCCGATGTTCGGAATCATCATTGCCTTCAAAAATTATAAAATATCAACCGGCATCGATGGCATCTTCAGCAGTTCCTGGGCAGGCTTGTCACACTTTAAGGAGCTCATAAATGACTATAATTTCCCGATGCTTGTGCGCAATACGTTAGTGCTCAGCCTGTTGAAAATTGTTTTTTCGTATCCAATTCCTATCCTGTTCGCCATTCTTCTTAGCGAAGTTAGGCATGTATTTGTGAAACGATTCGTACAAACGGTCAGTTATTTGCCGCATTTCATTTCATGGGTAGTCGTTACTGGCATATCCTATGCGTTCTTCTCGTCAAGCTTTGGCATCGTCAACGATTTTCTGCAATCGATTCATATGATTAAGGAGCCGTTGTCCATTTTAACCGATCCGGATGCCTTCTGGGGACTAGCTGTATCAACGGCTATATGGAAAGAAGCGGGCTGGTGGACGATTATTTTTCTTGCTGCGCTTGCCGGAATTGATCCTTCATTATACGAAGCTGCTGAGATGGATGGTGCAAGCCGTCTCAAACGAATTATCCACATTACACTGCCGGGTCTGAAGGGCGCAAGCATCGTTGTCCTAATATTGACGATTGGGAGCATGCTGGGCGGTGGGTTAGTTGGATCGAACTTTGAGCAATCGATGCTGCTAGGCAATACGATTAATAGCGAGAAATCTCAGATCATTCAGACCTATGCCTTCACGATCGGCCTTGCCCAAGGAAGATTCTCATTTGCTACGGCTATTGATCTTATGCAATCACTTATATCCGTTTTCCTGATATTCACTAGCAACGCTATTGCCAAACGAGTATCGGGCACTGGATTATTCTGACGAACAAGAAACTTGAGAGTGGTGATTCATCATGCGCAGAAGAAAAACGATGGAGGATCGGGTATTGGATACGATCATTTCGATCATCCTGATCATCGTCGTCTTCGTTACTCTATATCCTTTCTACTATATTTTGTTGATTACCTTTAATGCAGGTACAGATACAGCGTCAGGAGGCATGTACCTGTGGCCAAGGCAATTCACGTTCGGCAACTATCTCTATTTTCTCGAGGATCCAAAGTGGATCAGCGCATTCGGCATTTCGCTATTAAGGACCATTGTCGGAACGTTTCTAGGCGTCTTGTTTACCGGGCTTGTTGCATATGGTCTTGCTAAACGGGATCTCATCTTCCGTAAGAGCTACTTCACAATCGTCGTAATAGCGATGAATTTCTCCGGCGGTATTATCGCTTTTTATATCGTGCTGAAGAGCCTTGGGCTTATTAACACATTCGGTGTTTATGTCATTCCGGGCATGCTTAATTTATTTTTCCTATTGATTGCGATCTCGTTTTTTACGGATATTCCTGAAGAACTGGGTGAGTCGGCTAGAATTGACGGAGCATCGGAGGTGCGGATCTTTGCCAAAATCATTCTTCCGGTCTCGATGCCGCTTCTTGCTACGATGAGCTTGTTCATCGGCTC
Source organism: Paenibacillus luteus (assembly GCF_006542765.1). GTDB lineage: Bacteria > Bacillota > Bacilli > Paenibacillales > Paenibacillaceae > Pristimantibacillus > Pristimantibacillus luteus. The sequence goes on along the minus strand of NZ_SKCD01000022.1, from coordinate 487,899 downwards.
CGGTCAATGGAATGCATGGCTGGATTCAGCTTACTTCGTACAGGATGAAGGGCTTCGTACGCTGACCTACCGGATGATGCAGGTTATTAACCAATCCATGGTGCCGTCGGGAGATGCACAAGCGGCAGCGATGTCGCGTTCCAGCGTTACGCCTTTCTCGGTCCAAGCGACAGCGATGGTTGTATCGATCGTTCCTATTCTTGGTGTCTATCCGTTTTTGCAAAAGTATTTTGTATCCGGCATGATGTTAGGTTCAGTCAAAGGCTGATGCGGTTTTTCGGCCGTCTCTTTCATAATCGGACTGGCGGCCTTAAAATAAGACTATTATAGACGGGGGTATGGGAATGAATAAGAGCTATAAACTGATTATTGTCATGTTCGCAGTAGTATTACTGGTAGGAGGAGCACTTTCGGCTTGCAGCAACAACAGCAGCAATAACGGAACGGTGAGCACGAACAACGGTAAAGCGGAAGGAGAAACTGCTGGCAATAACGGGACAGAGGAACCGGTCGAGCTGACAATGTTCGTCGATGCCACATGGTATCCGTTCCAGGACTGGAAAGGTGAAATACCAGAAGCGATTACGAAAGCAACAGGCGTTAAGCCGAAAATTACAGTGGCTACGGATGATAAGCAGCTTGCCCTGATGGTCGCTTCGGGAGATTTGCCCGATATCGTCGTTTCGTTCAACTTCAAGCTCATGTCGGATGGCAACATCAGTCTTCCTTATAATGAGATTTTTCCGAAATATGCCCCTGGCGTGAAGTTCGATCCGGTCAAGGAGCTCGTCAATACGGTAAGCGACGGCAACTATTACGCGATTCGGAACGATTTCTCAACCGAAGCGGAATGGAAAGCCAGTCCATATGCCCATATGATGGTTCCAGGGATAACGCTTCGCAAAGATATTTTGGAGGAAATCGGCAATCCGGCTATTAAGACGCTTGAAGATTTAGATAAAGCATTCGCTGCTGTTAAGGAGAAACATCCGGACATGACGCCGCTTATTCTTAATCCGAACTGGCAGCGTCCTTACTTTGACACACAATATGGAGCAGTAGGTGGATTTGCTGATAAAGACGGGAAAATTGAATATTATCTCAGACAAGATGCCACTCGTAAATCAATGCTGTATGTGAACAGCTTGTATCGCAATGGATATGTTACATCGGAAAACTTTGCCTACAAGAATGAATCGGAGACGGAGCAAATGATGGTTTCCGGCAAAGGCTTTGCTTACACGTGGACCTATTCTGGCGCGGATCGTCTCAATGCTTCCAGTAAAGACTCAGGCTTAGAATTTATCCAGCTTGCCGAGCCTCTCGGAGCTGAAGCCTCGGTTGTTAGTACCGGAACCGGCGGACTTGGCATGTATGTGTCGAAGAACAACAAAAATGTAGAAGCGACTGTAAAATTCCTTGAATATTTGTATTCGGAAGAGGGATGGCGTACAGCGGAATGGGGAATTGAAGGACAGGACTGGACATGGAACGAGGCTGGATATCCGGAGTTCAACTATAATGTTCAGGATTTGGAGACGCTTAAAGGAAAAGGCGTTTATTGGTGGGGTGTTCCAACAGAGACGGGTGTTGGTATGGCACTGGGAACATACAAGAGCGATTCGGAAACGACTCGTCAAGGCGAAGCGTACTCGAAGATTACAACTTTCAACCCAGCAATCGGAATGATTAATCCGGATACGGATTCTCCCGAACAGATCATTCGTACCAACATTGACAACATGGTGAAAACGGAGGTTACAAAGGTGTATTTGGCACCAACGGAAGCTGAAGCTGAACAAGCTTACGAAGAGATATTGAAAAAAGCCGAGAAGATCGGAATGTCGAAGCTAGAAGCTTGGGCAACCGAGCAATACGGGCCTTTAAAGGAAAAGTATGATAGCTTGACGAAATAAGGGGTTGCTTATAAGCTCATATGGAAGGTCAGCCCGCAAGGGCGGCTTTCCGTATGAGCTCGCTTGCTTCCATTTTCTATTTCATCGGGGAGATTAGTTATTATGCGCATAAGTACTAAAATGGTCGTGGGATATATTTTTCTTATTGTTCTTCCGTTCCTTATTTTTTCGGCGTTTGTCTATAATCAGCTCTATGGACGATTGATCACGCAGTATCAATTGACTAATCAGCAAAATATCGAACAGCAGGGGGCAAATTTGGAAGCCAGACTGTCTAAGATCGAATCTTTGTATTCCATCTACCAAAATAATACCGCCTTGCTAGACTTTTTGCGGGGGGATTACGTGTATGATAGGGATCTTATTTACTCATATTTAAAGGAGATCAGTCCCGCCTTTGCATTCGCATCTCTTGGCGAGCCGATGGTCGAGCAGCTTGTCGTGTACCCTAAAACGCAGAACAGGCTGTTATCTTTCCCTGAATTCGCGGACTATTCGGAGATAGAGAGCAAGCTGAGCAACGAGGAGAAGAAAAAGCTGCTTCCGGTAAAAGGGCTGTGGAAGAAATCAAACGTTGCCGGGTCAGAAGCTTCCTTGGTATACTACCACAAGCTTTATAGTGAAACCTATACAAGCGAGCTTGGCATTGTTGAAATTTCGGTAAAATCAGCACTCATAGAGGAGTTTATGAAAGCGCTTAGCGCTATTCATCCGCAAAATACGATTTTACTGATGGATTCGGAGGGCACTGTCTTCAGCTCGAAGAGGGAAACGCTCATCCGCGCCGGACTGCTTGCGGGGATCAAATCATCCGTTTTGACCAGAGAGGACAGTACATTCCTTGTTGACGGAAAGAGGCTGATGGTCAATTCCGTACAAGTGCCGCGCTTCGGCTTAACCGTTGTTGAAATCAATAAACAAGACGCCCTGTTCCAATTTTTGTGGACGAAGCTTTGGCTTGCAGGCGCTGGGATCGTACTTCTTGGCCTGCTATCAGTATTTTATTACGTTCTATTGTCATCGCTTACAAAGCGGATTTTGCTGCTTTCCCGCCATATGCGCAAAGTCGGCTTGGATGATATAGGAACCCCCTATTCGGGAAAACAGGGCAAGGATGAGATCGGCTTCCTCTTATCTAATTACAACGCCATGATCGGGCGCATCGATGAACTCGTCAATCGCGTGCAAAAGGTGGAGCTGCTGAAGAAGGATGCAGATTTCAAAATGCTGCAAGCGCAAATCCAGCCTCATTTTTTATACAACACGCTGGAGACGATGCGAATGCTTGCTAGGTCAAACAAGGATTATACGGTAGCTGAGATGGCATATTCCTTAGGCAATCTCCTTCGCTATAGCTTATCGCAAACGAATGATACGACGCTTGAGGAGGAGTTGGAGCATGTCAAGGCCTATTTCGCTATTCATCAGATTCGGATGAGGGATCTTCTGTTCGAGCTTGAATCGGATGAAGAGCTGCTCAAGGTTCGTTGTCCGAGATTTATATTGCAGCCGCTCGTAGAAAATAGCATGATTCACGGACTGTCGAACATCCGGGGGACGAAGACGATAGCCATTCATTTCAAAAGAGCTCAAGATGCTATTGAAATCCATGTTATGGATAATGGAACGGGTATTCCAGAACCGAAGCTATCGAATCTGCGGCTAAGACTTCACGGCGGTATAGCCGACCTCGCATTATCGACTGGAACGGGCATTGGTCTCGGCAATGTAACAGAGCGCGTAAAGGCATATTTCGGCAAGGAATCGAAAATGCTTGTCAAAAGTGGGGAAGGACAGGGAACGACGTTTACTCTTATTCTGCAAACGGAGGAGATCAAGCATGCTGAAGCTGATGATCGTGGATGACGAACCCATAATACTAGAGGGCATTCGGGATATGATTGAGGAAGAAAATACACCGTTTGGCAAAATTATATTGGCTAGCGACGGGATCGACGCATTGGAGAAAATTGACTATTTTCAGCCGGACCTTATCATTACGGATATCCATATGCCGGGAATTGATGGTCTTGAGTTCATTAAACAAGCGCAGCAGAAAAAGGTGAAACGGTTCATTATTCTAACCGGACATGATGTATTCGAGTATGCACGCAAAGCGGTTCAACTGCAGGTCGTGGATTATATGCTAAAGCCCGTCAATCAGCACGAGCTCGCCGAGCTGCTGAAGCGAATCGCCTTGGTGCTGCTGGAAGAAAAACAGCACCTTCCAGATCCGTTATCATTGAATGACCTAACGGCGTCCCCACAGAACGAGAATATTTCGCTCATGAAGGCTTTTATTGAAATGAATTATATGAAGGATATTTCCTTGCCTGATGTAGCGGCAACCCTAAACCTTCATCCAAGCTATGTCGGACAAATATTCAAAAGAGAGACGGGCGACACCTTTGTCAAATATATGAATCAGGTACGCATTGAAAAAGCGAAGCAATTGCTCGTGGGTACCAAAGATCTCCCCTTGGATAAAATCGCCAAATGCGTCGGATATGACAACAGCCGCACGTTCTATAAGGTTTTTCGGAAAACGGTAGGTGTCACTCCCGGAGAGTATAGGAAATCAGGTTGTTATTGATGAAGGCTCCTGAACTGCCGCGGCGTCATATCCGTAGAGGCGAGGAACAACCGGGAGAAATGGGAACGCTCCATGCCAAGCTCGTTTGCAATGCGAGTTGTTGTCCAATCGGTATTCAGCAGAAGCTGCTTGGCCATTTCCATGCGTGTTTTGATGATATATTGGTGTGGGCTGATGCCAAACGCTGATTTGAAATAACGGAAAAAATAATTTGGACTGTAATTGAAGGCGCCTGCAATCTGGTCAATGGTCAGCGGGCCGACGGCGTGTTTGTCGATATAACTCAAGATATTATTCCAACGCTCGGCGGCTGGTGAGACAACTGCTGACGGCTTTCGCGGTTCCTGTTCCCAGATAAATTGAAGCAGCTCGTACAGGGCAGATTTGATAGCAAGCGCGGCGAATACGTCGCTGCTATGAAAATGTTCGATGAGCTTGCCAAACAACGTTTCTGCTTGCAATCCATCGCTTACAGAGATGCGTAGTGGCGTGTCTATGAGTTGAAATAGCGGGATTTGCCCTACGGTCGCGTCGAAGTGACAAAACATTTGGCGATAAGGGTTGTCTGGAGAAGTGGAATAAGAAATAAGAGCGCCCGCAGGCAGCACGAACAAATCGCCAGTCTGGGGACTGAAGGACGAATCACGAATTTGAAGCATCCCCTCCCCTTCCATAAAATAATAAAGGCAGTTATTCGCCGTGATGTGATTGTGATGCTTCCAGTCGGAGGGCACACGGACATGTCCGGCCATTGTCACATTCACCTGAAGACCCTCGAAATACTTCCTAAGCCGCAAATGATTCATGCCATACACCTCCTTTTTCTTTAGATCTTAGCACATTACGGGTACAAAAGCAGGTTAGTTTTATATACATATTAGTTATCTCTTCCTCTCTTCGAAAAGGCTGATTTCCGATATGATCGAATCGATGGTTCTTATCCTCACTTATTTCAATAAAGAAGGGGTGTATTTCATGCATGACGAAAAGGTAGTTGCGGCAGCAGGTGTTCCTAGCCGAAGCTTTGAGCTTGATGTGTGTCCGGGCTTCGTTGCCCCGCCGGCAGGTTACGGCGAGGTTGCTTTCTATTGGTGGGTCGGAGAGACGTTAACCAAGGAAAGGTTGACTTGGCAGCTGGAGCAGTTAAAGGATCACCATATAACGGGATTGCAAATCAACTATGCGCATAGCGACGAAGGAGGAGACGCCTGGGGATTGACGTATGCGAGCGATCCGCCATTGTTTTCTGAAGCATGGTGGGAGCTATTTATCTGGTTTGCGGCGAAGGCTGGTTCATATGGCATCGCTGTTAGCCTGAGCGACTATACGCTGTGTGCGCCTGGACAAGGGTGGTATACGGATGAGATTCGGGCGCAAAGACCGGATATTGCCGGATCGAACCTTGCGCATCTGGACTGGATAGTAGAGGGGCAGAGCGAATGGATCGAGAGGGGGCTCCCCACTGGCGTGATCTCAGCATCTGCATTGTTGGAGGATGAGAACGGCGAACTGCCGAAGAGAATGATAGATCTAATGTCCTTTATCAAGGATGGAAAACTGCAGTGGGAGAAGCCGGAGGGTAAATGGCATCTATCCATCGTTTATGAAGAGCACAAGCCACGATCTATCGATCCGATGCATCCGGACAGCGGGGCTATGGTCATTCAACATTTTTTCGGACGGTTCGAGGAACGGCTGTCCGGGATAAGCGGCGCCAAGCTGGGTTTCTTTTTCTCGGACGAGCTGGATTTCGGCATCCGGGGGCGGCTTTGGAACGAGCGCTTCAGGGAAGCCTTTATTCATCGCAAAGGCTACGACATCGTGCAGGAGCTATCGGCGCTGTTCATCGATATCGGCCCGCGAACGGCTAAGATCCGACTCGATTACGGGGATGTCATGGTGGCATTATCCGAGGAGCATTACTTCATTCCGGTATTCGAATGGCATCAGGAACGCGGCATGATTTACGGCTGCGATCACGGCGGAAGAGGGAAGGACATCACTGAATTCGGAGATTACTTCCGCACGCAACGTTGGAATCAAGGACCGGGATGCGACCAGCCCGACTTCCAAAGCGACCTGATCAAAAATAAAGTAGCCAGTTCAATTGCCCATCTGTATGAGCGTCCACGGACTTGGTTGGAAGGATTCTATGGCACCGGCTGGGGCACGACGACGGCGGATGTAGCGGATGCGGTGTTTCGCAATTTCGTTACCGGACACAATCTGCTGACGCTGCACGGTTTGTATTACACGACTTTCGGCGGCTGGTGGGAATGGGCGCCGCCTTGTAATCATTTCCGCATGCCATATTGGAAGCATATGAAGTCGTTCATGGCATGCACGGAGCGGCTCAGCTATTTGCTCAGCCAAGGGGTCCATGCCTGCGATGTTGCTATTGTGTATCCCGTTGCGGCTATGGAGGCGGGACTTGACGGGGAAGCGTCGGTGAGGTCAGCCTTCGAAATGGGAGAGCATTTGTATAAAGGTGGCATCGATTTTGATTTTATCGATTTTCAGTCGCTTGAACGGGCGACAATGGAGGATCACAAGTTCCACGTGGCAGGTGAAGCGTATCGCGTTTTGATTATACCGTCCATGCGCGCTGTGCGTTATTCAACGCTAGAAATGGCGCAGTTGTTCCATGAAGCAGGAGGCATTGTCATTGCGCTCGATTGGTTGCCGGAGGCAAGTGATCGCATTGGCGCGGCTGACTTGGAGCTTAATCGTCTTGTCCGTTCCCTATTCGGCTGGTCGGCTTCAGAATCCGCTAATCATGGGGGGAGCCGTACGCAGAGGAGCCAGGCGGGAGGAATAGCTTTCACGGTGCATTCATGCGAGGAAGCGGAGGAGGCTATCAATCGGGCTTTCCCGCGAGACTTCGCTTGTCTCAGTGAAGCAGAGGAGTCGTCAATGCCATATGTGATGCATCGCAGAATAGGCTTTCGGGATGTATATGCCATATACGGAGGAGTGAGGGGGTCGGAATGCTTTTTCCGTTGTCATGGCGCAATCGAGCTCTGGAACCCGTGGGATGGATCGGCTTTAATCCTGCAAGCGGAACGGGTTACGGCTGAGGGCACGTATATCAAGCTGCCGCTAGACATATCGGAAATTCAGTTGATTGTGTTCGTTGAAGAGAAGCGGGTTCAAGCTTCAGGGAGCAAGCTTTCGGATCAGATGCATATGCGGTCCCGTGCCTCGCTGCAACGGATGAACTTGGACGGAGATTGGGCATTCGAGCTTCTGCCGACGATGGACAATCGGTTCGGGGATTTCCGACAGCCGCCTGAGGAAGCGCTTATCGGAGCGGAAGCACGCCAGTTCCGGTTCACTTATGAGATCGATAATAGATCGCCACATGAAGAAGAGAGGCATAATTCTGATTATGATGATTCCTCTTGGGAGAAGGCGACCTGCGGGTACGGACCTTATTTACGTAAATTGGGGCCGCTTCCTGAAGCTGAATGCAGTGATGAATTGGAGAGCAGACTAGTTCAAATGACGTCAGCGCCCGAGGGGCATTTCATAGAGGAGAGCGGCGAGGTTTACGAATGGGATACGTACGCGTATTCGACTCGGTACGGTATAGAAGGAGACCCGGGCCATCAAGGGTACCATGGACTGAAAGGCGAGATAACGGATCATTTTATTGCCATTGGCCGTCCAAGCTTCGACTTAACGGGTACACAATATGAAATAGAGAAAGAAGGCAGCGTTACTTATTTGTGGACATCGTTCGATCTGGAGGGAGAAACGAGCGTACGAATGAGAGCAGGAGGTATCACTCCAGAGAAGATATGGCTAAACGGCGAGCTGATCAAAGGAGAGACGGAGCAGCTTAAGGTTAAAGTAGGCGTGAATATGGTGCTGCTTCGTTACGAGCGCGCTGGTCGGGGGCATGTTGTATTCGAGCGTACGGATACTCCGGGCGATTGGAGCCAGTCAATGCCGCTTGCTATGTCTTGGCATAACAATCCGGCTGTCTTAGCCTATGACGTATATCCTGGCGCAAGCAAGCCAGCTGCAGGCTGGTATCGCTTCACGGCTCCTCCCGGGCTTGAAGCGATGCAGATTACCGCCAAGCATAGGAATATTCGTGTGTGGGTGAATGGGAATGAATGGCCGGTCGACCGTGATCCTGCCCCTGCCCAAGAGGGAGGCTTAGTCTCATTCCGAGCGTCATCCACAGTGAAAGAGAACAGGGTTAGTCTTGTGGCCGTTCGTATCGCGTACGATAATCCCTCGTATGGAGGGGCAGCGCTGCCGGAGCCAATACGATTGCAATGCGGAGCGGGATTCATGCAGCTTGGCGATTGGTCTATAATCGACGGACTAACTTGCTATTCTGGAGGAGCTGTATACCGTCGGCAGTTAGAATGGACATTGGCGGCAGGACCGCAAGCATATGCTGCAATGCTCGATCTAGGGGCCGTGTCAGCTACCGCCGAGATCCGTGTGAATGGACAGCATGTACGAACAATTGTACAAGCACCTTGGACCGCAGATATCGCACCATGGCTGAAGGAGGGGCTCAATGTGCTGGAAGTGCTTGTGTATAACACGCTCGCCAATCATTATGTGACGATTCCGACTCGCTATCGGGGAGAGTTGACTTCGGGACTGCTTGGTCCGGTCAGATTGGACATCCTTGGCAATGCATAATGTCGAATCCGACTTGAGTTAAATTATAGTCATTTTTTTCGAGACCTATATTGAGTAGCGGTCATTCCGTAATATTGTTTGAACGAATGACTGAATTGTTCCAGTGTTGCAAATCCAATCACCTCAGCAATAGCGCTAATAGACATATCCGTTGTTGTTAAAAGCTGGGCTGCGGCGCTCATTCGGGATTGCTGTTTTTTATTCTTGAAGGATACGCCGTATTGCTTCTGAACGCTCCTCTCTGTCTGCCGGGTGCTCAGACCCAGCTTGTTCGCAAGTTGTCCTAACGTAATGGAAGGGTACTCGTATAAGAAACTGTTTTCAATCGTAAGCAGCCTGTTGTCATCCAACGTTTTAACCGGAACGTCCAGCAGAGAGGAACTGTGCTCCGTATACTGCCGAACCATACGGGTAACGATCATTTCCAGTATATTCGTTGCCATATGGTGAAAGCCGAGGCGTTTCGATGACAGCTCGTCTGCAAGCATTCCGAACAAAGACATCATATTTTCATTGTCAGGACCGATCCAGAACGGCGTATTCACCAGTAATTCCGACAGGAGAGTATCCTTATGGGCGTTATATTTACTGACAATAAGTTGAGAATCCTCTTGAAGCACTTCGAAGAAGATGCAGTATTCAGCCATAGGATCGCTGAGATTCGGAATCTGCTCATGTGCGACATCAGGTCCTGTCATAAACAACGTTCCGGGCGTGAGAGGATAACGTTTTCCTTCCGCTACTAGAATGCCGTGACCGCTAGGAATGTAATGAAGCTCGTAGCTTCCGTGGCTATGGCTATGTTCTCGCATCGAGCTGTGAAAAAAACCGAACTTCACGTACAAGACATTCAATACAAATCCGCCTAGCACGAGCTTAATATCCATATTACCGATGTTAATCGGGGGGAGTTTCATTTCAATATTCTCCTCTGTCAAAATGCGACACCTCAAGGGTACCTTTGGTCGTCTCAATTGATAACGTCTTCAAACTTGTATCGATATAATTATAGCGAAAAGCATAGAGCATGGGAAAGAGGGGGAAAAGTCTATGACAACGTCAGCAGCACGCATGTTTGAAAAAGGAAATTATACGTACGCCTATACGGAGATACCGGGGTCGAACCCCGGATACGCTTGGCGGGACGGCATGGTCAGTGGCAACGGTGAGAACGGTTATATTACGTCAGGCTCACCATATTCGGATAGCTTCATCTTTCAATACATGTGGTTCAACTATCCGTCCAAAGATCCGAGATTTATTCCTAATGAATTAACGGAGCAGCTTGGTGATGCGAGATGGAACGTTTTTAATCAGAACGACCAATGGAAGATTAAGGACGAGAAAGAGTCGACACGAATCAGAACGTTCTACTACAGTTATCATCCCGGACATCAGCTTCGATTAAGCGCGGCAAATAGAGGAAGTGTATCCGGCTATGAGCGATGGACGAATTATGAGACGGCGGAGACGGGCGTGCGTTACACCGATGAGTTTGGCAGGTGGATGAGAACCACCTTCACTTCTAGAGCAGACAATGTTTCGATTACGAAAATTGAACAATCTATCACCGGTACCAAGATTAATATGACGATTTCCATCGACGATATTTTAAGTATGAGTCGTGCCCAAAACGGCACTTCTGAGGTATCAGCGCTTCAATACAAGAAGCTGGTAGATTCACAGGCAGAATATATCGCACAAGTTGCGCATTACCCATCCTACCCGGGCAGCGAGCTTCGTAATGCAGGATATGCGGGGTTAACGCAGGTACTCGTGGTGAACGGTACCAAGAAAAGAGTGCTGCTCGCTGAAACGAATGAAACAATGAACGTTGGCAGTGAGCAGAACCCAGCAATTCAAATTATAGACGCCGATGCCGTTTATCTCATTACACAATCCAATCGAACTTATGAGATGGGCAGAATTGAAGATTTTGCCGGACAGGCCGAATACGCTCTCGTAGAGCAGTTGTTCCGCCATACGGATGCTGTCGCTCAGAAGTATATTGATCCTCAAGGCGGTTTTGATTATGACGCAGCCCTTGCTCCCCATGCCGAGCAGCATGCTGCTGAATTTAATGCCATCGGCTTCTCGTTAGCCGGTGATGACACTGATAAGCATACGGATAATCTTACGCTGATTCATACCCAACAAGCGACGGTATCGAGAATTAATCATGCCTTTATGGAGCAGGTTTACAACCAGGGCAGATATGCGATGATATGCTGCAGCGGCTCAAGCGCGCCTCGCTTATATGGCATGTGGACCGGCGAATGGAATCCGGGCTGGCGCGGCATTTACACCCTTGACGCAAATGTGAACTTGCAGGTTGCGGCCATGAATACGGGGCATCTGACGCAGGCGCAGCTTGGATACATCGCGTTTTTTCTGCGGAATACGCCGGACTTCGCCTACAATGCTCGCATGGCTTACGGGATGCATGATGCTATTCAGGTGTCCGTCAACTCTGACGGTGACCGCGGCATGCATGTGGAATATGACAACGATTACCCGTTTGAGTATTGGAATGCCGGCGCAAGCTGGTGCCTTCTTCCGATTTATGAATACTGGCAATGTTACGGGAATAAGCAAATCCCGATTGTAGATGCGATGAGAATTCATGAGTTGCAATCACTGCTCAGCGTCCATGACGGGGGACTTTCCGATGAGGATTTCGCTGATTTATTGCGAAGGGGACATTTGGAATTAGAGAAAGATATTTTGCTCCCACTCCTGACGAAGCAGGCTAATTTCTGGGAACAAATATGTACGCCTGAATACTACACAGACAAGAACGGCAACGCTTGTCATCAAAGCGGTAAAACAACGTTAGATCCTGGCGAGAAATATATGATTATACCAACCTATTCGCCGGAAAATAATCCGATTGGTTATAACAGCACAATAACGGCTAATGCGACCATGGATATTTCGGCTGCTCGGGATGGGTTATTAATGGTAATGACAATGGAGAAAGCCGTAAAACGCGAAGGATATGAAGCCGCCATTGCCAAATGGGAGGCTCTCTTAGATCTGCTGCCTGATTATAAATATGACGCGGATGGCGCTTTGCGCGAATGGGCTATGAACGAATATACGGAAAATAATAACCACCGCCATTTGAGTCACCTATATGTGGCATGGCCTGCTTATGAAACGCAGAACAATAAAGCGCTTGCGATAGCAGCGAAGATTGCGCTCGAGAATAGAGATAAATACAATACGGGGGATGCTACGGCGGGACATGGCTGGATGCATAAGGCGCTGGTTAGCGCAAGGCTTAAAGGGGGCAACGACGTGATCGCTTCGCTGCTGCCCATGATGACGGCTGCTGGTTATTACCCGTCTTTAATGACTGACCATGATACAAATCGAAGAAGTCATTGCTATTGTACGGATACATCATTTGGCGTCGTAGCTTCAATTAATGAGGCGCTTCTATTTTCGAATACAGGCGAAATCGAGCTGCTTCCGGCATTGCCCTCCGATTGGCAATCGGGATCAATGGATGGCCTTATGGCAAGAACACAAGTGGAGGTTAAACACTTATCTTGGAATCTGTTAAGCGGGACCGCCAAAGCTACATTGAAATCAAGAATTGAGGACAATACTATCCGATTAAGTGCTGGCATTCCTTGGATGAGAGTCATCGTTAACGGCGAGGAAGTTCAAGCGCATGAAGGTGAAATGGGCAAGTATGTTACGTTAACGCTAAGTGATGGAATAGACGTTACGGTCGAATTTATTTAGAGTAATTCCTTATATAGAACAAACCGACTGCAGAAACGCAGTCGGTTATGAGGAACGATCGTACTTTAGCGATGTATTTAAGAAAAAGTCAGTTTACCCCCACATAATTTAGAAAATTTCCAAAACTAATTATAAACGTCTGGACTCCGTAGGCGTACATCCAAATGTACGCCTATATAATCGATTGAAATACACACACTCCATACCTGCTGCAGCAGCTGCATGACGGACCGTCATTCCCGGATTGTCAATCAGCATGAGATGCGCGGTTTGCAGACGGAGTGCCTGCAAATATTGCAGCGGAGTTTGACCGGTTTGTTGTTTGAACAGACGGGTCAGCTGTTTAGGAGAATAACCTGCCCGAGAAGCCAGTTCGGTGACGCTAATGTTGCGATTCAAATGGTCATGGATAAAACGAAGGGCATTGTCTACAATATTGTCCTGCAAGGTGCCAGATGAAATCGGAACAGGCAAAGGGTTAGGATTATTACTGTGCATTTGTTTAAGAATTTCGATACATAACGAAATTAACCCCTCTATTGCTGCCCAAGGATCGTACGCAGGACCGGAGTGACGCCAGATCCTATCTATTAAAGAATAAAAAGGAGTTAAATCGTTCAGCTTGCCGACAAATGGTTGTTCTTTGAATCCCCAGCTTGATAGGACTCCGCCTTCATTCTCCAAGTAAGTGGCATATCCGACATGCCAGTTCTCCTCACCAATTGGCATATATTCATTTGGCAGGTTGGCCGGAATAAAGAGGAGTGAGCCTGGCTCAAGAATCTTCCAAGACTGGCCAAGCTGGCGGAACTTGCCTGTTCCACTGAATGTGATAAGAACTTGTGGAGCTGAGAAGCCTTCTAGACGTGTTATGGAGATTTGCCGATCCATTCCAACCGTGTAGACTCGAATGGGCAAGCCGCCTGCAAGGCTGAGAGAAACGTTGCTCCTCAAAGGTAAGCACTGCATTGAACCCATCACCTAATGTCTGTTTTGTATTATATTAGACTCAATCGTAAGAGTCTTATATGTCTTATATAAAATAATAATTTATACAATCGAGAGATGCAAGTGGAAATAGAGATGTCCATTTTGTACTAACACATGTCTCTATTGGAATCTATCTGCTGAGGTCTTGTACCGATATAATCGGATTAAACCATGAGCAGAGGAGACTACATATGCTGTCAATCAAGAAATACTGGGAAGATCCATCTATTCTTCAAATTAATCGTGAGCCTGCAAGATCTTATTATATTCCCTATTCAAGCGTGGAAGAGGCAGCAAGCGGTCGACGGGGGCAATCACCTATCTATCAGACTCTTAACGGTAACTGGAAATTTCAGTATCACTCTAGTGTCAAGGAAGTTAGGGAGCCTTTCTATATGGACAAATGGGATACGAGCAGTTGGAATGATTTGCTTGTTCCCTCCTGTTGGCAGACCAGCGGGTACGACCAAATGCATTATCTGAACTATCATTATCCAATCCCTAACGATCCTCCCTATGTACCGAACGCTAATCCAGCCGGACTATATGTCCGTGATTTTGCATTGTCTGCAAATGGCGAGGGCAAGGAAAACTTTGTCGTATTTGAAGGCGTTAGTTCTTGTTTTTACTTATGGGTGAATGGTCATTTTGCTGGCTATAGTCAAGGCAGCCGGATGCCGGCTGAATTTAATATCCAATCCTACTTGCGTCCAGGGATTAACCGTATGGCGTTAATGGTACTTAAGTGGTGTGACGGAACATACCTTGAGGATCAGGATATGTGGCGTTTTAATGGTATTTTCCGTGATGTGTATATGATTGCACGGGACAAGCAGCATATTCGCGATGTGTTTAACAAGCAGGACCATCAAGCAGATTTCTCCAAAGCTATTTTACAGTCAGAGATTGAAACAACCGGAGTACTTGAGGTAACCGCGGAATTGAAGGATTCGAAAGGAATCTCCATTGCCAAGGGCAAGTCTGTTATCGAAGGCTCTGGAACGATAGAGCTTGAGGTGGAACAGCCTGACCTTTGGAGTGCTGAAATGCCTAACCTGTATAAGTTGTTCGTTTCGGCAGGCAATGAAACATTAGTTTTCCAAGTCGGTTTTCGCCAGGTAGAGGTTAAAGACAGTGTATTCCTCCTAAATGGAAAAGCGGTAAAGCTTAAAGGTGTCAATCGCCATGATTCGCATCCAGAATTGGGGCACACGGTCCCTATGAAAGCCATGATTGAGGACCTGCTTGTTATGAAGCAGCACAATATCAATACGATTCGCACCTCCCATTACCCGAATGATCCTCGCTTTCTGGAGCTGTGTAATGAGTATGGTTTTTATATTATGGATGAAGCAGATCTTGAATGCCATGGTACCGGGCAATCCGGTGAATTCAAGAACGGTTCCTTTCATTTTCTATCCGCAGATCCAGATTGGCTTGAAGCGTTTAAAGAGCGGGCTGTTCGAATGGTTGAAAGAGATAAGAATCAGCCTTCAGTCATCATCTGGTCCATGGGAAATGAATCGGGTTACAGCTTGAACCATATCGCAATGGCCAAATGGACAAGAGAGAGAGATACGTCACGCCCGGTTCATTATGAATGCACGGCACCTGAAATGAAGGGACATTCGGATATTTCTTGTCTGGACATGGAAAGTAAGATGTATGCGTCCGTAAAGGATTTGGAAGTTTACGCTCAAAATGAGAATAACAAGATGCCAATGTTTCTATGCGAATACAGTCATGCGATGGGGAATAGCTCAGGGGATTTGAAGGATTATTGGGATGTCATTTATAAATATCCCAAGCTGATGGGCGGCTGTGTATGGGAATGGAGCGACCATGGGATGCTGGCTAAGACAGCGGATGGAAGGACTTATTATGCCTACGGTGGTGACCTTGGAGATCATGACCGCCCTCATGACGGTAATTTCTGTATCGATGGACTTGTCTATCCCGATCGTAGACCTCATACAGGATTGCTTGAGCTGAAGCAAGTCATTGCTCCGATTCGGGTGATAGCGGAGGAACTATCGAAGGGAAACCTACAAATCGTTAATCTTTATGATTTTATCGATTTGTCTCATGTTTCTCTCTTTTGGAAAGTGGAGCTTGATGGTATCTTACAGGAACAAGGACAAGTTTGGCAGCTAGAAGCACAAGCAGGCCAACAACAGGCAATCGTGCTGCCTTACTGCTTACCGAATTCGCATGGTAGCAGTTATCTCACCTTATCATTTCGGCTTAATCAGGATACAGCTTGGGGAGGAGTTGGATATGAGATCGCCTTTGCGCAATTCGCGCTTCAAGAAAAGACAGAAGAGAACGACCTCTCAAATCTGATTTGCAATAGAAAGGGTAATTCTTCTCTGACCGTTGTTGAAGAGAATGGCGTGTTAAGGGTAGAAGGCCATGATTTCCGCTATGTCTTCTGTTTAGACCAAGGAACGCTCATAAGCATTCAGCGAAATGAGCTTGAAATGCTGGATCGTCCCATTTCCTATTCCATTTGGCGAGCTCCGCTGGATAATGATATGCATGCCGTTCGGAAATGGCGGGCAGAAGGTTATGACCGTGCGCAGACCAAAGTTTATGAATGCCATTGGGAGCAAACCAGCCCATCTTCTGTTGAGGTAAAGGTATGTTTCTCCTTGGCAGCTTCGAACCGATATACGATTATGCGTGGTGCAACGGTATGGCGTGTAGAGGCAGGAGGTTCCATTACATTGTCCACGGATACTAAGATAAGAGACAAAGAGAGCTTTGTTTATTTACCTCGTTTTGGTTTCGAGATCGTCATGCCCCAAGGGAATAATGAAGTAGAATATTTGGGCTTTGGTCCCCATGAGAGTTATATAGATAAGAGGCACAGTGTCCGAAGGGGGCGTTTTGTAAAAACGGTCCAGGAGCTCCATGAAAACTATATTATGCCGCAAGAAAATGGGTCCCGTTACGGGACGGAATGGGCTGTCGTATCCAACCGCTTAGGCATGGGGCTTCTATTCTGTTCGAAGCAAACGTTCTCATTTAATGCTTCCAAATACAGTGTCAGTGACTTGGAGCAAGCGGCTCATGATCATGAGCTTCAAGAGCGGGAGCAAACGTTTGTTCATGTCGATTACAACATGAGCGGTGTCGGTTCGGCCTCATGTGGCCCTGAGTTGCTTGAGACGTACCAGCTTAAGGAGAAGAACATTCAATTCTCTATGACGATCTTACCCGTCTTTAAAGAAGATGAATTAATCTAAGCACGATTTTTTTATGGAGTATTTCATTGGGAGTTGGTGGATCATGAGAGACAAGCATCGGTTCATAAATGCAGGATTCCCATTGAAGTGGGGAGACCAGGGGGACGGCACGTATTGTAATCCGGTTCTACCGGCCGATTATAGTGATCCGGATGTCGTTCGGGTTGGGGAGGATTATTATCTGGCGGTATCAACGTTTCAGCAATCCGGAGGGGTTGATATTCTACACTCCAAGGATCTGGTGAATTGGCGTACAGTCAGCCATGCAATTCCAGATGTGGGAGTACTAGGACCTCGATTTCGATGGAATCAATTGAATAATTATGGAGCAGGTGTATTTGCCCCATCGATTCATTATGTTAACGGGAAATTCTTGGTTTATGTCAATTGTTACAAAGGGGAGGGTTTCTTTGTGGCAACTGCTGATGAAGCTGTTGGGCCTTGGAATGTCAAGCAGATGGAAGATAAGAACGGGAAGCCGATGCGTACGGAGCCTTGGACAGATCCGGACGTTTTCTGGGATGATAGTGGAGAAGCCTATATGGCATCGGCTTATTTAGGAACACATTCCCTCTATTTGTTTCGGATGAGCCCAGATGGAACCAGGCTTCTAGATGCTGATGTAGATGATTTGCCTAACAGCGGAACAATTTTCTACCAGATTGAAGGCACGGAAGGGAATAAAATTTTTAAACGGAACGGCTATTACTATTTGTTTAATGTCGACTTTCAGGGCAGAAGTCCGGCAGGACGTGGAGGGTATGTAAAAAGGGCTCGACATCTATATGGTACCAAGCTGGATGGTTCAGCCGGTGGTCCGGGCGAGCCGGGCGTTTATGAGGTGCGGTTTCTCGGGCATCAGTTTCCTTCCCAAGGAGGTTTTATTGATACTCCCCAGGGTGAATGGTACTTCATTGGACAATATGACGATGGCGGTGCGGCAGGAAGAAAGGTTCATCTTGTGCCGGTCGTTTGGCTGGAGGATTGGCCATATATGGGGAGCGCTGAGAAAAGCATTCCAACAGGAGAAATGGTATGGCAGCATCAAAAACCGCATCAAGGTTATCCTGTAATGCTGCCACAGCACAGTGACGACTTTAATGAACCGACGTTATCCCCTATATGGTATTGGAACCATGCGCCACGAAATGATTACTGGTCGTTAAGCGAGAGACCAGGGTATCTTCGATTACGAGCATTCGGACGTCTTAGACGAGGGAGCTTCTTCCATGCAGGCAATACGATTGCACAGCGTTACTTGCTCGCTTCTGTTGTACAGGCGGATATCAAGCTTGAACTGAAGGGGATGTTCGCAGGACAAGAGGCCGGCCTTTCGCACTTTAATGGCGGAACCGACTATTGCAATATCGGGGTTGCACAATGTGATGCGAGAAGAAGGTTGAAGTATGAATCGAACGGTAAAATCGTTGAGGGGCCCTGGCTGCCGGACGGTCAACATACCATTTGGCTTCGGACGATTGTAAACGCTTCTTGCGTCAGTCAATTTTACTATAGCTTTGATGGTTGCCAGTTCACTTCATTCGGGGATGAATATTCGCTTAGATGGGGTGGTTACCGAGGAGATAACATAGGGATATACACCTTTAATGACGATAGGGATGAAGGCTTTATAGATGTTGAGTGGTTCCATTATTCGCATTCAGGCCCGGCAATTGCAGAAGAAATCTGCGTGGAGTCAAATGATTTGACGATACGAAAAGGTGAATACGATGCCATCGAGGTATATCGCTCAGATGGCTTCGGTTGCAAAGAGTACATCTCCTCTAAAGTGCAGTATGTGTGCTCTTCTGAGATCATATCCGTGAGTTCGGGACGAGTATACGCCATAAATGAGGGAATAACAGAGGTTACAGCTATCATCGGAGACCGTTCGTGGACAATAAGGATTCGTGTTATTAAGGAAGTTATGTGAAACAAGAAAAACAAGAATAGCCATCTCGCAATAGAGGGCTGGTCTTGTTTTTTTTGTGTTAGGAATAAAGTTGATGTCAGATTAAAATAGTAGATTTTCAAGTACTATCCAATTGGATTTTGCCTTCCAATACCTGATCCATGAGCGCATCCGAAGGTCTGAATGGAGGAAAAAGACAATTGGGATGAGCAATTCAGCCGCCTGCCGATCACGGTCAAGATGAAGGTTAATATTGATAAATTTGAAATGCGAGTTACCAAACGCGGATAGTGTTAAGGGGAGCATATGGGCTTGAAATACTATGTGATTTTCACATGATGTACTATGGCCAGCAGCGCTAGAACGTCACGTTCTGTATATCGTTTCTATTTTATCCTCAAATTAGGAAGTTATAGGAGAAGAACTTTTGTGATTGTATGCAAATCAGAAATAATGGCACTATTTCACAAAATTATATCACTCAATAAAAAAGCTAACTATGCTAGAGTTGCTTTATTGTATGGGTGCATCCAATAAACAACCAAGGGGGCTGTGATGGTACGAAGTTGTAAGCGTATTCTAATATTAGCTTGAAAGGATGGTAGGGATTTGAAGCAAGTAAATTTATCTTGGTTAATGATTGTTTGTCTATGCATATTACTGCTTATGCCAGCAACGGCAGCGGCAGCGCCGACTTCCCCTGAATTGCAGTTATCGGCGAATGAAGTGAAAGGTGAGGTTCAAATCAACATTTCAGGGACCAATTTCAATGATCTATATGCATTTGACCTGACACTGACCTTCGATTCGCTTCGAATGAAGCTGAAGAAATCCTCAAGTGCGATGACGGGTTTCACCATTCCAGCTGTTATTAAAGGCAATTCAATTGCATTCGCCCATACCAAAACAGGTCCAGTCGCGGGCAATACAGGCAGTTTTTCTATTGCCGAATTAGTATTTGAACGAATTGGGGGCGGTGAAGCAAAATTCACACTAAACAAGGCTACACTTGTAGATTCTAAACTGCAATCAACCTTTTCGGAAATGAACCAAAATGTCAAAGTAGATGGTGGAGCGGGAGCGATTATGTTTACTGACATATCCGGACATTGGGCCGAGAAGAATATTAAAGCTGCTGTGGATCTTGGTTTTGTAAGCGGATACAAAAATAACCAATTCATGCCGAATCAACAAGTGACGAGAGCTGAGTTTGCTGCCATGCTCACCCGAGCGCTTAAACTTCCTGAAGGTTCAGAGCTAGTCTTCGCGGACACTGCACAAATACCCGAATGGGCCAAGCCTTATATTTCTTCTGCTGTTGCAGCCAAAGCGGTCAGTGGATACAACGACAATACGTTTCGTGCCAATCGTACCATCAGCCGAGCAGAAATGGCGGCAATGGTCGTACGGGCAGCAGCTCTGAATTCGAGTGAAGAGGGAGAGACGGGCTTCGCTGATGAAAGCGAGATAGCTGCATGGGCTAAGCTTTATGTCAAGAGCGCTGTAGAAGCAGGAATTATTAAAGGGAAAGGGGGCAATCGTTTTGCACCAAATGATCAGCTAACGAGAGCCGAAGCTGTCACGGTACTAATGAATGTGCTTAGCAAAAAGGCGCAATAGCAACGTGTTTCAAATTGAAGCATTGAAATGAGCAATTATAGTAAGATCCATGACTAATAGGGAGGTTCAAGCATGTTGTTAACAAAAGTTAAGTTTACTAGATTTGTAGCGGTTGCAACGGCAACAGTCATGCTCATCACATCATTGACGCTGCCGGCTGCGGCAGCAGAAGATCAGTTACAAGCGACAGCATTAGTTATCAAGACACAACCAGATATTATCAGAACGACGAGTTCAAGTGGAATCGTTCATCCATCTGCAGGCTTGAACGCTGATTCGCTTGAGCTGATGCAAGAGAAGATTGCGATCGGCGCAGAACCGTGGTCGAGCGCTTTTGAACATTTCCGGAGAACGCCTAGTGCCTCGCTTGATTTTGATGTGCGCAACAAGAGTAAAATTGATCCTACACAACCTGCCTATACAAAAATTGATAATGATGCCAAAGCGAAGGAAGCCAAAGTTGATGCTGCCGCGGCATTTAGCCATGCGGTCATGTGGACGGCAACAGGCGACGAAAGATACAGAGCTAAAGCGATGGAGGTTATTCGTCTATGGTCGCAAATCGACCCTACCAACCCGGTCGGGTTCTATGATTCACATATCAGTATGGGCGATGCGATGCAGAATATGGTGCGGGCAGCTGAACTGCTCCGTTATACGAATTCGGATGAAGAAAGTGTCTGGAATTGGACGGATCAGGATACCACCCGTTTCATCGATAATTTCTTGATGGCTTTTAATGAAGGCTCTTTCTACCGGAGTAACAGCCGCTGGATGAATCAGCATGGCATTAACACGTCGGCATTCATGATGGCTGCTATTTTCTCTGACAATATGGATTGGTACAAGGAAGCGGTAGAATGGGCAACCACGAACAAAACCGCTGAATTCAGAGGCAAGTCAGGGGATATTTTTAAGCAAATCAGATTTATGACCGTGGATGAGAAAACAGGAGAGCCTGTCGAGCCCCATGTTCAGCTTATTGAAATAGGCAGGGATATCGGTCATGCTTCCATTAACGTTGATTTATTGGCCCAGATCGCGTTCATGACGAAGGTGCAGGGTACAAAGGTTGATTCAGATCCCGCATCGGCGACATTTGGCGAAGTAACGGACCAAGCTGGCGGTAAAGATTTATTTGAATTTCTTGATGACCGCATTTTGGCTGGGGCCAACTATTTAGCCGAATATGACTTGGGATACGAGGTTCCGTTTACGAGGGCGAATACGAATACGGGTGTGATAGGCGAAGCCTTAGACACAAATTATTTTACTACAGTAAGCGATAATGGCCGTGGCCTGAATACGGCTGGTGAATATGTTTATGGCTACTACCTTCATCACAGAGAGACGAAGCTAAACGGAACGGAAGATAAAATTAAATTTTTGAATGAGCTGATCACCAAATCAGGCGGTTTGGGAGCATCAACGGGGTATGTGTTGATGTACGGTACAGCAGATCTTGCTACCGGTGTAGTGAAGGGCGCTCCACAACCGCTTGAGCAGCCAACCTACGCCGAAACGAAAGCTGCTTATGACAGACAACAAGCGTATGATTTCCTTGGTAGAAGCTCCAGTATCAGCACGAATACATACCAGGATGTGGATGGCATGCGTTCGGTACTGTACGATGTTCGTTATGCGGATAATTTCACATGGTACGATCTGGATGTGGAAGAAAGCTTCAATACAATCACGATGCGTACGGCCAGCAATTCGAGCGTCGGCACCAAGATTGATGTCGTATTGCTTGATAACGTTGCAGGAATAGACCGTACTCATGTGACGCTTGACAATGTAAAGGCAGGTAAATTGCTGGCTACTTTACAGGCACCGAATACTGGCTGGTGGACGAATTACGCAACCATATCCGGTAAGCTAAGCGAGCCGCTGTCGCAAGGCAAGCACTTGATTGCCTTCAAATACTACGGTAGTGCCAATGCGCTTAGCTATCAAATTGCGTACGACTGGTTCGCTCTGTCCAACCATTTCGCAGGTGCTGAGAACGAGGCTGCCAAAGCAGATGTATTGGATGGTGGGGCAAGTGTAACGCAAGAAGGCGTTGAGATGAGCAACAGCGCATCGATTTCATTTAATCGGATGAATTTTGATAGCGGCAACAACAAAGCTGAGTTCAACGTGAAGACAACGGATGCGACTGGGAAAATCAGCTTGTACAGCGGTGTAAATAAAATCGCTACGTACAGCTTGCTAAACACACAGGACGCTTTCCTGAAAGTGACGGCGGAAATCCCAACTGACGATGTTGGCAAAATCACCGGAATTCAAGATATTACCTTGAAATACGAAGGTACGTCGCCAATTGTATTAAAAACGTACAAAAACGTAGAGCGTGACCGCCTCGTAGCAATTGAAACGGGAAACAAAGCGATCCAAATTGAAGATCAAGCGATCCCTATGAAAGGTGATTTCACGCTTGGTACTGAAGGCGAACGCGAGTATGTCAAGGTTTCCGATGGCTCCGTGCTGTATTTGAGCAAGGGAGCGCTGCAGACCGACAGAACGAAGGACAGCTATGTGACCTTTATGGTTAAATCCGATGCTGTCTCGAAGCTTCATTTGCAAAGAACCTCTGTATCAGAGCCGTTTGCAACCATTACGGTTCCGAATACGCATGGAGAATGGGCGAAGGTCAGCTTTAATATTGCTCAGCAATATGTCAATGTACTCGATTATCCAACTAATCTGAGAAGTGTTTTCTTAGCGATTGAATCGCCAACGGCGGATGCTGAAGTGCTGCTTGATAGCTATGAGCTGGATCCCGGGAATCTGCCTCCGGCCATTAGCTTAACCTCCGAAGCCAATCTGACGCTTAATGCCGTGACCCTTATGGCTAATGGAGAAGCTGTAAATGTCCATGTTACAGTTCAGGACGGAGATTCGGTCAATGTTGATCTCTTGCAAGACGGCATCGATTTTGTAGAAACCAACTTTGATGGTAAAAATGGCGGGGTAGCGACCATTAATCCATCAGGAGTGACACCAGGCCTCTATACGCTGGTCATTACGGCTAAGGATGACAGCGGTAATTATACGGTCAAATCGCTTAAGGTTGAAGTGCTTGACAGCAGCAGCTATATTGACAATATGATCAAGCAATCAGGTACCGAAGAAAGACTTGTTGATTTATATTTGGAACACAAAGAAGTATATGATCAGCTGGTTACAGCGCAAGCTTTAGCGAAGAGCGCACCAACAGCAGCAAGCATTGGTCAGTTGGAGGAAGCCATCAGCCTAGTCATAAATACACTTCCGTCCTATACGAAAATCAGAGTGAACTACAGCACGAATGGTACAACCAATGTCACGGCTAACTCGGATATGCTTTCTTTCTATCTGGATGGAACGGCGACGAATGCAGGTGCAAAAATTGGTGGAACAGGAGCAATAAGTTCGACTAATTGGACTACGTACACGAATAGTGACTGGGTAACCTTGAATCAGCCTGTTTCTGGAAAACATAATTTAAAGCTGGTATGGGCATACCCTGCCAATGTGCGTTCCATTGAATTGTCGAATGCGGATGAGAACCATAAAATTAAATATGACGCTCTGTCTGCATCTGATCTAAGCAGTACGCTTAAGTATCAGCCGGCGATTACAAACGGTGTGGAAGGTTATACGATTTCTGATACTGCAGCATTAAGCTGGGCTATATACTCCGGCTTGCAGCTTGATCCGCAGCTTGTATACACAGCCTATCCATACAAAGGTGTATTCGGGGATGGCGTTGATTTCTCTATTCGCCCAGAGATGATTAAGGCTCTGGAAGTAGTAAAACCGTATGTGGATCAGAAAGAGAAATATGCGGGTAAGAAGCTGGATCATCTGATCGAGCTGTATACAGAAGCGCTGGAAATGACTAAGGCACCAAATTACAGCAGTGGAGGTGTTGTGCTCACTAGCGAAGTTGCTGCAAGCTTTACAACTTCACTGTTGAACGCTCTTGCTGAGGTTAAAGCTGGAGCAGAGCCTGCAAGAAAGGGCTATAGCCTATCGCCAGTAAATGACTTTTATGTCCGCGCAGGCGGAAGCAACGGCAATATGACCTTCAAGGAGACCGAGCTTGTTGTCGGAGGCGGTCGTGAAGGAATGGTGAAGTTCGATTTGTCCCACCTCGACGCCAACAGCAGAATTGTAGGTGCAACCTTAAGGCTGTATAAAACATACGGCCCGAACTCGGTCATCCTATTCTCCAGCATTGCTGATCATTGGGGAGATACGACAACATACAATAACAAACCGGAAACCGGCGCTGAATTTGCAAGATTTAATTCCAATGGATTAGGCTTCTATTACGTGGATATGACCAAAGCGGCCAGCGACGCGAAGGAGAGTGACGGAATCTTTTCCTTCCATATGAACCGTTCTGCTGCTCAGAATGCCAATCAATATGGAGCGAGCAGATATGATAACCCGAATTATCGCATCGCTTTAATTGTAACGACTGAAACGCTAGCTGTTCTGGATAAAGAGTCTTTAACATCTTTAGTAGAAACAGCAAAGGCGTTGAGCAGCGAGTCATACACGGCAGCGTCTGTTGCTGCGTTGCAAACAGCGATTGCAGCGGCAGAGTCTGCACTAGCAAACAGCTTGACGCAGCAGCAATTGGAAGCTGCGCAAGCTTCGCTGCAAGCAGCCATGGAAGGCCTGCAAGTGAAAAACACAGTGGCACTAAACGGTCCTACTTCGGCCCTTGCGGGACATTCGATCGAATGGTCAGTTAGCTTGGAGGCGGTGGAGCTTCCTGCTGATTACAAGACGATTAAAGCCGTTGTGAAGTATGACCCAGCCAAGATTGAATTTGCTTCAGTTGTCGATGACAATAGCACGCCTGAGAATACGGAGGATGATATTGTTATGCTCGATGAACAGGCCTATGCGCTAAATAGTACTAAGCTGTCATTGATTGGCAGCGCCATGAAGTCGGAAACAGGAGAAATTCTTCTCTTGCTTACAAATAATGAAGAATGGTCAGATGGTGAGCTACTCAAGCTGAAAGGCCGAATACTGGCGAATGCAGAACCGGGCGCGGCGACTGTATCGATAACTGAATTTACATCTGCGGGTACGGATAATGAGGCAGCTTTCCATATCGAGCAAGCGGTCCATGGTATCGCAGTTGGCGTAGATAAAACAGCTTTGGGTGCTCTCATTGCAACCGCAGCCCAGTTGCATGCACAAGTAGTGGCAGGCTCGCAGCCTGGCCAATATCCGCAAAGTGCGAAAAATGCGCTGCAAGCGGCGATTGAAGCTGCACAAGCAGTCAATGAGAATGCAGCAGCAAATCAAGATGCTATTACTGCAGCCATAAGCGTATTGCAGTCAGCTGTTCAAACGTTCCAGAATGCGGTCACTCCGTACCCGCCAATTGAACCTGTGAATAAAGCAGCGTTGCAAAACGCTATTACATCAGCAGA
This sequence comes from Paenibacillus luteus, assembly GCF_006542765.1. Lineage (GTDB taxonomy): Bacteria > Bacillota > Bacilli > Paenibacillales > Paenibacillaceae > Pristimantibacillus > Pristimantibacillus luteus. Next base: position 461,761 of record NZ_SKCD01000022.1, on the reverse strand, counting down.
GAATCGTTATAGCAAGACGGTTGAAGGTAACAAGGTAGGCCAATATCCACAGGCTGCCAGAGGGGCATTTAACAGTGTCATTACAGCAGCGAAGAATGTGCTGAGTAGCGGCAGTGCGACTCAGGCTCAGGTTAATCAGGCTGTTACTGATCTCAACCATGCGCTACAAACCTTTAACACTACAATTGTGTCGCTTGTGAACGGGGCAACAAGTATTTCGATACGCGATCTCTCCATTATTTCCAAATACTTTGGCGTGAAGCAAGGGGATGCAGGCTGGGCTGATATTGAGAAAGCGGATCTTACTGGAGAAAATGAAATTAACATCGTGACCCTTGCAGCAGTCGCACGGTTGATTATTGCCGATTGGTTGGCAGTAGAGTAGCATAAATCAGTTGAGGAGTTGTCAGGCGGGCAATTATAGCTGCTGCCTGACAGCTCCCTTTTTGCGTTCAAGCAGAGGTGTCCAGGGGCATCATAAACATCCAAAAAAACAGCAATAGCACCTAGAGAAATGGCATTCAACCCAAATAAGCCCTATGATACCATAGGTCTATAGAAACATAAGGACAAAGGAGCAAGGGAAGGTGGCACAACTGGAAACCATAACACATCAAGTAACGCTGCAGAAGAAAACACAAAAAAAGAAAGGTATTATTCATTCACTAGTTCATCAACGGACCTATTGGATTATGCTGATCCCGTCTTTTATTTTTTTCATTCTATTCGCATATCTTCCGATGATTGGCGTATACATCGCCTTTACGCGCTATGATTATGGCGCAGGCATCTTCGGAAGCAAGTTTATCGGATTTCAAAATTTCGAGTATTTGTTTGGGGTAGGTACGGAAGGCGGTTTCTGGAGCTCGCCGATTTGGATGTTGACGCGCAACACGCTCCTGTATAACCTAGCTATCCTACTGCTCGGTACGGCCTTACAGGTAGTGGTAGCGATCACATTGAAGGAATTGCCTAGCAAGAAGTTTAGGAAATCGGTTCAAACCGCGATGTTTCTGCCTTACTTTATTTCATTCGCAGTCGTTGGCGTCATAGCCTACAACTTGCTTAGTACGCATGGTTTCATCAATACCTTCCTGACAAGCATTGGTGTGGATACGGTCAACTTCTATCAGGAGCCTCAATATTGGCCATATATTATCGTCTTGTTCGCGATTTGGAAAGGACTTGGCTACGGTACAGTCGTCTACTTCGCAGCTCTTTCGGGATTTGATGAAAGCGTCTACGAGGCAGCCTATATCGATGGAGCTACGTTGATGCAGAGAATTATGCACATTACGCTGCCATTGCTCCGCCCAACCATTATTATTCTGACGCTGTTCTCGCTAGGAGGCATTCTCAAGGGACAGTTCGACTTGTTCTATAATCTCGTACGCGACAACAGTCTGCTCTTGCCAACGACGAATATTATCGATTTGTTCGTGTATCGAGCAGTCGCGATTAGCCCAAATATCGGACTTGGAAGCGCAGCAGGCTTCTACCAGTCGCTCTTCGGTCTTGTCCTGGTCGTTCTCGTCAACTGGGTTGTTAAAAAAATTGAACCTGACAACGCATTGTTCTAAAGGTAGGAGGAAATGATGATGTCTCAAGCCGTAGCTTCAAAAACAAAAATCAAAACCGAAAAAACCGCGATTTTATTTTATACGATTGGTTTCGTCGTGATCGGCCTGCTTGCTCTGGCGTGCCTGCTTCCGTTCATCCTCGTCATTTCAGGCTCACTGAGCAATAACGCAATTATATCAGCAGAAGGCTATTCGCTATGGCCGAAAGGCTTTACGACTTACGCGTATCAGACCATATTCGAGAATGCCAAAACTATCATTAATGCCTATACGATTACCGTACTGGTTACAGTGGTCGGTACAGTTATCGGTGTCGTTACGATTGCCATGACCGGTTTTGTTTTGTCGAGACCTGACTTTCAGTATCGTTATGGATATTCATTCTTCCTATATTTCACCACACTGTTCAGCGGAGGACTGATCCCTTGGTACATTATCAATACGCAAGTGCTTCATTTGAAAAACAGCATTTGGGCACTGATTCTGCCAAGCGTAATGAATGCCTTTTTTATCTTCCTGTTCAAAAACTTTATGCGCGCCATTCCACATGATTTAGTTGAATCAGCAAGAATTGACGGAGCAAGCGACTTTCGAATCTTTAGTCAGATTATGATGCCGCTCGCGAAACCGGCGATTGCTACAATTGCGTTGTTTACAGCACTTCATTACTGGAATGACTGGTTTACCGCTTCCTTGCTCATTACAGAGGAGGACAAGCATCCACTTCAATTCCTGTTGTTCCGTATTTTGTCCAGCGCTTCTGTTGTTGTTGATACAAGCGTTATTCGTGAAGAGGCGCTTCCAAGCGAAACGATGAAGCTGGCGATGGCTGTTATTACGACAGGACCGGTGCTGTTGTTCTATCCTTTTGCACAGAAATACTTTGTAACAGGCCTAACGATTGGCGGAGTGAAAGGCTAATGTAGTATGTTATTTGTACCCTTGTGCAAATTGACATAAATAAACACAATTATTTTTAGGGGGAACGTACATGCAATCTTTGAAACGCATCACGATCATGTGCTTGATGGCTGCCTTGTTTGTAACCGTATTCGCGGCATGCAGCAGCAATGGCAACAATAAGTCTACTAACGCGCCTGCTAACGCAGGTGGCACTGAAGCTTCAGCAGAGCCAACAGATGCGCCGGTTAAGGATCTAGGCATCGTTAAGGTCGTTAACATGGGAGACAAACCGGTTATTGATCTGGACACAGAATACTACCCTATTCTTGATGAGCTGACTGCACAATGGGGCATCAAGCTGCGGGTTGAATATGTGCCTTGGGGTCAAGAAATGACGACGCTGCAAACTCGTATTGCAGCTGGCGACATCGACCTGATTACGATTGGTCCTTGGTCAAACTACGCAACACTGGCAGCATCCAACGCTTTCTATGATTTGAACAAAGTGATCGATCAAGCACCGAAGCTGGCCGAGAAATTTGGTGGAGCTGATGGCTTGAAAAAGCTTGAGATTGCTGGCAAGCTTAACTACATTCCGCAATTTAGCGGCAAAACGAACGTTACTACAAATGGATTCCTATACCGTGTTGATCTGGCTGAGCAGTGGGGTGTGAAACCTGTTACGGATCTGGAATCACTGAACGCTTACCTTTACAAAGCAAAGGAAGAGCTTAAGAAGCCAATCATTCAAGGCACACCGGACAGCAGCGGTATCGCTGGGAGAGCGCTTGGTATGTATATGGATGTAACGGGTGACGCTACTGCAGGTATCAGCGCGATTGCGTCCAAACAAAGTGATCCATTCAACTCCGTGTTCTTGTTCGAGCAGCCTGAATATTTGGAAGCACTGAAACAAGCAAAACAATGGTATGATGACGGTATTTCCGACCCAGATATTTTGAACTCTAAAGCTGACCCTGGTATTATGATGCAAGATGGCTTGCTGCCTGCACATTTCTTGAATCACTTCTCGGCAGCCAAAGTTAATATTATCCCTCCTGCCATGAACAAGCTGAATGGTGGAGAAGCGGATGCGGATGCGGCGAATCCGAAAGGAATTAAATTTGGCTTCCTCCCTTACGTAACAAGTACTGGTAAACTACTTACTGCGAACATGGGCAATACGACTGGCGTAGCAATCGGTGTTAACACAAGCGACGAGAAAGCAGCAGCTATTATCAAGTTTATCGAAGCTGTACACACAGACAAAGAGTTCTTCGATAAGTTTCAATATGGCAAGGAAGGCGTAAGCTATGTTTCCTTCCCTACTGATGCTACAGTTGACTTCGGTACAATTCCTGCAGAGAAGAAAATGTATCGCAAAATGAGCACGGGCTTCACAAACAATGATATGGCGCGTACCGAACAAATTCGTTACAAGGATCTGGCAGCTGATTTGACAACCATGCAAAATAATCTGGATGCTCTTGCTATAGATAATCCGCTTAACGGTTTTATCTTCAATCCTGAGAAAATCCAAAACCAATTGCTTGCAGTAAATGACGTTCTTGCGGCAACTAGCGCGACTCGTTCCGGTATTACTGGCGGCAAATCGATTGAAGATGCTTTGGCTGATATGAACAAAAAGCTGAAAGCTGCTGGCCTTGATGCGATCATTGACGAAATGAACGCCCAATTGCAAGTTTTTAAAGAAAAAGTAGGAGCTTAATATCTGTATACTCTCAGAAGCAGCGCTTCCCTTGCGGGGCGCTGCTCTTTGGGGGTTTTCTCGCATAAACAGAAGGAGGAGGCTGTAATGAAGGGCCTTATTACTATTTTTCGTCGCAGCTTGTTTGTGAAATTCACCTTTTCCTTCATTCTAGTCGGGCTTGTACCGATAGCGGTTATGGGCTATTTGGCCATGAATATGATTACATCCCAAGCTCAGCAGTATACCATGAATAATTTGAACCAGATGATTATTAATCTATCCGACAATGCAGAGAAGAAGTTTACGGAATTCAATAATATTTCCAAGCTTATGTATACGAATAACGATTTGTACGAGCAGCTTTATCAATCGCTCACGATGGATTCCGATTATCAGGGCTACGATCATAGCGTAGCTGTCAATGACTATCTCAAAACGTTAATGAGTACCAATCCATATATCCAAAATGCTTTTTTTGTGAATCGTTATACGAATGAACTGTACACTCAGAGCCGAAATACGCTTCGGTTCGAATCGAATCAATTTTTGTGGCGCAAATGGAGTAGGGCTTTTGATGAAAGTCCGAAGCATATACATTTTATTCCGACACATCCTGAAACGTATTACGCCGGCTCTAATAGCAGCGTTTTTACATTTGGCAGACAATTTATGAACAAAGCAACTTCCTTTAACCAAAATCCGGTCGCGATGGGGACACTGTTTTTTGACGTTGATCTGAAAGCGTTTGAGAACCTTTTCTCGGAAATACAGCTTAATGATGGAGAAACGGTTAATATCGTCGATGCTGAGGGCTTCATTATTTATTCCAGCAATCACGAACATAACGGCAAGCAGGTTAACGAAAAGATTGCTTATTCGAATGACTCTGATGTTCTCGTTCTGGAGCAGGAGATAGGCGGAACGGATTTCATGCTAATGGGAGCTTTCCAGAAGCATGAGCTGTATTCCAGTCTGATTGTGATTCAGCAATGGACAGGCTTTATTGTTGCAGGCTGCATTCTTTTTCTGATTATGCTTGCCGTTATATTCTCGAAACGATTGTCGCGGCCGATTCGTGAGGTCATACGACAAATGGCTAAGGCAGAATCAGGAAATCTGGATTTGCAGGTCCCGGTGCAATCCATTGATGAGGTTGGTCAGCTTGCTCGCAGCTTTAATCGAATGGCTGATCGGCTAAGCCAATTTATTAATGTTGCCTATTTGGCGGAAATCAAGCAGAAGCAGGCAGAACTTAACGCACTTAAGAGCCAGATAAGGCCACATTATCTCTATAACACGCTGGAAGTTATTCGCATGAGCGCCATTACGAATGATGATCGTCCGGTTGCCGATATGATTCATTCGTTGTCTCAACAGATGGAGTACGTGCTGGATTATGGTGAGAATTTGGTGTCCATCGGGGAGGAGCTTGAGCATGTTCATCATTATTTCAAGTTGATTCGCATCCGCACCGATGATATGATCCAGCTTGAGGTTGAAGGTCTTGATCAAATTGAGTCTTATTGGCAAATACTCAAAATGTCAATCCAACCGTTAGTGGAGAATGCTGTACAGCATGGGATTTGGCCGTTGTCCGGCAAGGGTAGAATCTGCGTTGAGTTTCAGCTTCTAGATGGGCGCCATCTCTCTATTCGCATCATAGATGATGGGATTGGGATGAACGAGGACAAGCTGTTTGAAGTTCTGAGCAGCTTGAAGGAAGATACGGCACCGCATCTGCGCAAGCATGTAGGCTTGAAAAATGTACATGATAGGCTAAAGTCGCTGTTCGGTGAGGAGAGCGGGCTGGTCATTGAGAGTCGACTTAATATTGGAACGTCTGTACAGTTTACGATTCCCCTATCGGAAGGAGGAAATTAGCCATGCTTAAGGTGCTGCTGGCAGATGATGAACGGATTATTTTACGCGGACTGCATAAGTTGATTGATTGGCAAGCCTTTGGTATGGAAATTATCGGAGAGGTGTACAGCGGAACGGAATTGCTGCAGTCAATCCAAACCCTTCGTCCTGACCTTGTTGTATCGGATATTGTAATGCCAGGGATGACAGGAATTGATGTACTAAAGCTTATAAAAAAAGAGGGGATTAGCACTTATGTTATTTTTCTGAGCGCTTTCCGTGAATTTACATACGCACAAGAAGCGCTTGCTTTTGGAGCTGTCGATTATTTGGTAAAGCCGGTTGATCAAACGAAGCTGGAGAACGCGATTATGAAGGCGCTTGCGATGATTAAAGAGGTGTCTCATTCGGAACACAGGCTTAGTCGACTTGCCGAATTGGAGCAGCAGCAAAGTAAAACACAGGAGAAAGAGCTGCTTGAGCGGCTGATTGAAGGCGAGCGGGTTGAAATGACGACGAGGGCTCTGAAAGAGTACATTGGCGAACAGGCTGATGTGTTGTATTCAGTGCTGTTGATCGAGCAAGAGGATATATTGAACAATCAGGGCAATTGGGAAGAAAGTGGCTGGAAGCTGCTCCAATTTGCGATACAGAATGTAATTAAGGATACGATCAATGAAAGCGGTTTAGGCTGGGTGCTCGTTAGACAGAAACAGATATGCGCCATATTCTCCTTGAATGAGGGGAGTGATCCCGTTAGCGCTATTTCACGTATTCATGATCGGCTTTCTGCTTATTTGAAAATAAGCGTTACGCTCGGATTGAGCACCGGCTCTCGTCTTGAGCACTTGTATGATAGCTATACGGAGGCAGAGACGGCAATTGGCTTTCGGTTCTTTCTCGGCTCGCGTTCCTACATTAGCTACGAGCAAATACCACAGCCGCCAGTGAACAGTGGGCGTCCACGGGATGCCATTGAGAAGGATATGGTGCAGGCCATTGCCAATTCGACGCCTTCCCAAGCTGCGAGGCTATGCGAGGAATGGGTTAAAGCAGTAAGTGGAGAAGCATGGGGGAACAGGGAAATGGTGGTCCATTGCGCGTATGCACTGCTTCATGTACTTGCGCATCAGGTTTCTGAGCTAGGCTGTGAGACAGAGCTGAGAGATGAGCAAGAGCTGACACAGCGTTTATGGAGCTTTCATACATGCGAAGAACTAGGGGAATTTGTTCATGAAGAGATCGTATCTCTAATGCTGCTTGTTGGTCCTAAGGGAGATCATAAGGAAGTTACACAGCTTGATGGAGTCAAGAAATATATTGCAGAGCATTACAAAGAAGAAATTAAGCTGGAATCGATGGCTGCACTGGTGTATATGAATCCTTCCTACTTCAGTACATTTTTCAAGAAACAGACGGGCAAAAACTTCAAGCAATATTTAACTGAATTAAGAATGAAGGAAGGACATCGGCTGCTGATGCAAACGGATTTGATGGTCTATGAGGTAGCAGAGGCGGTAGGCTATAATAACACCCGGCACTTTAGCGATATGTTCAGGAAGCATTATGGTAAGCTTCCTAATGACTACAGGCAGAGTTAAATGGCAAATGAGGTGAAAAGCAATGCTGACAGGGTGTTATAAAGTGATGGTCTTCCTTGTGGCGAGTTTGCTGCTGCTAGGCGGATGCAGCTTCGGGTTTCAGAATAACGTTACGCCTCCGAATAAGGAGCAACTTCCCAGCATCAACCAGGTACAGCTTTCCTTTGTGTATGCAGGAGGCGATCCTACCAGCAAAGCGGCGATTGCGAATGCAGTGGAAGGCTTTATGCTTGAGAACCCAGGAATTACGATCATACAGGATTCTTCCGGTTCAGGCTCCTACACGGACTATCTGCAAATGAAAGATGTTGTGGGAGAGTTTCCGGATATGATGGAGATGCGTGATACGCAGTGGTACGTAGATGCGGGAAGGCTTGCCGAACTGCCGGAGGAGCTGACGGCTCTCATAGATACGCCAGCTGAAGTAGGGGGCAAGCATTATACGCTACCAATGACTGGACCAGCCCCTTCCGGTTTTTTATATAATAAAGATATTTTCGAGCAGGCAAACATTACTTCCCCACCAAGAACGTGGGAGGAGTTTCTGGAGGCCTGCGAGAAAATTAAGCAGTTGGGCTTTACTCCGCTCGTCATTGGCGGTAAAGACCTCGGACACTTTAACCAACTGTTGAACAAGCTGCTTATGGATAATGTATATGCCGATGACCAGAACTGGAACAGCAAGCGGACGGCTGGCACGGCAAGCTTTACAGATGCCGGAGTTATGCAGGCCATGAATGATTTCGCTGAGCTGTTCAAAAAAGGTTATGTGAATACGGACTGGTCGGCAACTTCGGAGAACCAGACTATTACCGTTCTGCTGTCGCGTAAAGCGGCGATCCTATATGGCGGTTCTCATATGATTAATCCGATCATAGCCGCAGATACTTATTTCAAGATTGGATATTTTGTTCCAAGGGATCGTAAGGGTAGGCTAGTGCTAAATACGCTGCCTGGTCAGGCTGGGCTAGCTCTTTCGGCTGAAGCGGCTAAGGACCCGAACAAGCTGGAGGCTTTCTCTCATTTTATTCAGTATTTTTATAAAACGGAGAATTATGCCGAGTTTCTGGGAGGCAGCGCTCTGCCTGCTACCAAATACCAGGTGGAGCAGCAATATACAAAGCCTATGGAGTTGGTATTGGAAACTGCTGCGGAGAAACATTTTCCAAGCAGGCAGCTGAACGACTTTTGGGGGATGAATACGATGCCCCCGACATTTGGCGATTGGTTCTACGGCTTGGTCAAGGAGTCTTTGTTGACGGGAAAGCCTACTATATATGAAGCCATGCAAAAGGCGGATAAAGAGTGGGATCGACTGATAGCGGAACGAAATGAGTCCGGTACCCTCGTAGAGTTTCCATAATCTATATTAAACATAAAAGGAGAATGAATCATAACCATATTAACTCTTGAAATCCAGAATGTCGCAATCGATAAAGTGGCTCTGACACTGCGAGCTGATTTTCCACATGATAATTTTTGGGAAAAGGCGACGCTTTAATAAGAGATAGCACATTGCAAGCTGGCGGAAGTGACAACCAGCTAGAAATGATGCTTTCGAAAATCCCCGGGCGTTACTCCGGTTTGCTTTTTAAAGGTACGATTGAAATGACTAATATGATTATAACCGACTCGGGCAGCGATCTGGGTTACATTGAGGTCCGTCCCTCTGAGCAGCTCCATAGAGGCTTGGATCCGAATGGCCGACAGGAGCTCAATATAGGATTTGCCTTTCACCAGCTTGAGCATATTGCTGAAATAAGAGGGGGCCATCAAAGCCATGGTGGCCAACTCCTCCAAATGAAGATCCTCATGATAATGAGTTTCCATATAAGTGATGGTTGTATAGAAGGCTTCCCGATAAAGCGCCAGCCTTTGCGTCTCGTGCTGGCCTTGTGTTTGGGAATAACGCTTGTATTGTCTGCCAATTATAACGAGAAGCTTTAACAGCTCAGCCTTGATGGCCAACGAATAGCCTTCCTCTTGTTCCTTCCATTCGGTGAGTATAACGCTTAGCAAGCTTTCAATTACAGACTGCATATGTGGAGGGAAGGCAAGCTTAGGCATAAGGTCGCTCTCGGATATAAGTGGTCTAATGTAGGCAAAATCAACAAAAGTCTGCATTTTTGCCAGATCACGAAAGCTCTCATTAATCGCATGGGGCATAAAATCAACCTGAATCATAATGAAATCGATCGCTTCTCGGGTGCTAAGGCGATGCTCTTGAAAGGGCGGAATGGAGAAAAGATCTCCCTTTGTTAAAATATATTGCTGACCCGCGGCCCAATGGAGACAGCTGCCGGACATCATATAACAGAGCTGCAGGTGCTCATGAGCGTGTGAAACTTGATTCATATTGGTTGGAGTCCTAATCTCTATTTTGAAAGGGAATTGATCATCGAGCATCTCTTTATAGGCATAGATTGGGTAATCTGACATCATGTCCTCCGTTGTTTTGTGAGTCGATTAGTCCTCATGATTAAACCTCGCTAAATATTCTGTAGGTGTTTGATGATAATATTTCTTGAAAATCCTGCTGAAATAAAGCTGGTCTTGAAAGCCCACGAGGCTTGAAATTTGCTGAATGTTTAAGCTGGTTTGCCTCATGAGCTCACAGGCCTTCTGTAATCTGAATTTAAGGATGTATTGCAGTGGAGTTTCAGCTGTGATGAGCTTGAATAGAGTGGTAAAGCGGTCACTACTGAGGTGAGACATTTCGGCAAGATCCTTCACATAAATCTCTTGCGCATAATGATTATGGATATATTTAATGGATTGATAGATCTCATCCCTGATCCTGGTGGATTTGATGGTATCTCCGCAGTTAAGATGTCGTGAAATCATTGAAAACAGGTAGGAAAGCTGCGAAGAGGAGGCTAGCTCATAGCCGGCTTTTTTGTCACGCAATTCGTCCATCATTTCTCCGAATAGAGCAACAATCTTGTCATCTTGCCCTATAAAACCACTGTATTGTTCAGAAAGCCCCGCTTGATCAAGCAGTTCCTCTACTCCGTAGCCAGTAAAATGCACCCAATAAGCTAAAAACTCTTTTTCAATACTATGACCGTAGTGCTGCTCTTCAAAAGGACGATACAAGAAAAAACTCCCAGGCTGCAGGGTGACCTCTTGTCCCTTTACAACTATTTTCATTGGCCCGACAGGATTATAAGACAGGTAAAAGTCCTTGCGACCTGCTTTTCTGTGGGTCATGCGAGTAAACGATTCAAAGGCATAATAACCCACTGAATTTATAATCAAATGATGGTTTACATCGCTGCAGCCTTGATCATCATCATCCGGTACTCGATATAAATTTGTAAACCTCATGCCCGCACCACTTTTCTAATTGCTTGATCCTATTTTAACATGAATACGTGAAAAATCCATATTGTTACGGAAAAATACTATATGGTTCCATCCCCTTCCAAAGGTACACTTACTAGTGAGAATAACGGAGGAGGACATCGAAATGAATATTTTTTTGGGCTTAGAGTATGAAAGCTATAAATATGTATTTGGGATCTTGAATAATTTCAAATTGCCTTTTGAAGAGAATAAAACGATTTCTCTGATGTGTGGCAGGAATGATCGGGCAGCTGTACAGCTTCTTGTTTATTCAGAGCAAGAAATGCTGGTTAATGTGAATGAGGACGCTTGCTTCTATGAGCGGGGGCCAATTGAGATTGTACGAGTAGATGTTGAGGTTCCTGGTTTAGAGCGGGGGCGAGTGAAAGCCAATCTGATTGGACTTGTAGAGGATGACGATCGGCAATTGAAAGCAGATATGATTATGCAGCAATCCTCTATTTATGTTGAGAAAAGAAGAGTGCAGCCGGTATGGGTTGAGGTTGAGTTCGATCAGGATGTCGCGCCTGGTGTTTATACCCCGCAAATCAGTGTATATCAACATAGCATGTTTGAGGATGAGAGGCTGATACGCACATTAACCTTTGAGGTGAAGGTGATGGATGTCGAGTTGCGCAAGCCAGCAGATTATGAGTTTTATCTGGATTTGTGGCAGCATAATTCCAATATCGCTCGCAAATACGATGTGGAGCTTTGGAGTGATCCGCATTTTGCTATTATGGAAAGCTATATTTCCTCCTTAGCTGATCTTGGGCAGAAGGCAATTACCGTCATTGTCTCTGAAATCCCTTGGTCTGGACAATCCTCCTGCTACGATCGGATAGATCCTGCGAATATGTTTGAATACAATATTGTAAAAGTGACCCAGTTGAAGAATCACGAGTGGATTTTCGATTTCAGTGCATTAAACCGATATGTTGATTTGTGCATGAAATATGGGATTAAACAAGAAATTGAAGTATTCGGTTTATTGAATATTTGGGTGCTTGAGGATGCCGGCTATGGTGGCGTTATGAAAGACCATGGAGATGACGTGCGAATCCGATATTACGAAGAGAGCAGTCGTACTTACAAATATATGAAGGAGAAGCAGCAGTTTGAGCTTTACGTTGCCGCGCTTGAGAACAACTTTATTGAAAAAGGCTGGATAAATATTGTAAGAGTGCTCGCAGATGAACCGGCGGATATCGCAGTTTTCACCGAGCGGCTAAATGCACTTAAAGCCATGGCGCCATCCTTCCAATATAAGGCGGCTGTTGGGCATGCTGATTTTATCGAGCAGGGCATAGAAGGAATGGTGGATTATGTACCTGTAATTGATTGTATGGCCCATGACTACGAGCAAATTATGAAGCTAAAGCAAGGGATAAAAGGTAGACTGCTTTACTATGTCGCCTGTATGCCTCAATATCCCAATACGTTCATAACTTCTCATTTATTAGAGAGTAGACTGATTCCTTGGCTGGCTTGGTATTGGAATGTAGATGGCTTCTTGCGTTGGAATTATACGGTATGGCCGAATGATCCCTTGAATCGAATCACTTATCATGGCCCGTTTTTTCCTGCTGGGGATACAAATTTTGTTTACCCAGGTCGCGAGGGCAAGCCGATGCTGACGCTCCGTTATAAGCTGCTGCAAAAGGGAATTCGCGATTTTGAGATTATCAAAGGTTATATCGATCAAGGTGGAGATAGAGAAAAGCTGATGCAAAAAATGCAGAAGGTATTCTTATGGAGTGATTTTAAGGAAGTACATCCGAATGCAAGGAGGAAAAGAGAAGAGCTGTTCTCGTTGGATAACCAGGAATACGATCTTATTATTGGAGAAATTCTTGAAGAAATGGCTGGCGAATAATAGTTGATTAATGAGAAGGGGGGTCCTGACGTCATCTATGATGACCTTGGTGCCCCCTTTTCGCGGATTTGTGCAAAAGAAACGTGGAAAAGGGAAAGCATTAGCTAAAGAGACATGCCACAATAAAAAGGTAGCAAGTGATGGGAGAAACAAGGAGGTAAGCAGTATGAAGCGTTTGGCATTCAGCACATTGCCTTGTGAGGGCTGGTCTTTGGACGAAATGATTGCTTTGGCACAGACATGTGGCTTTAGCGGAATGGAACTCAGGGAAGGAGAGATGTGGGGGATTTCTACCGAGATGACTCTTAATGAGCGAATTGTGACTCTGCAAAAATTTGAGCAGGCTGATATTTGTATAACCAATATCGGTTCGGGTGTCTGTTTTACAGGTAAAGCTGGGGATAAGGAGCAATTTAATAACTTTCAAAAGATCATTCAGCTTGCTCATGATTTGAAGGCTGGTGGAGTGCGAATATTTCTTGGTTATTTCAATAACCGCAGTGATAATCTCGTTCCGGTGATTCCATATCCTGAGCTTGTAGCTCAGATCAAGATGGCATGTGACTACGCAGCTGATTATGGTGTTGAGGTCTGGATTGAAACCCATAATGAATTTGCCACGGGACGTTTGCTGCGCAAGCTGCTAGATGATGTGGATAGGCCGAATTGTGCGGTTATTTATGATATTATCCATCCATTAGAGGAAGCTGAGCTGCCTTCAGAGACAATTGCTTTACTCGGATCGCAGTGTGTTCATGTACACATAAAGGATGGCATTCCGTTTGATGATCCGGTGGAGCTTAGCTGGAGGTACACAAAGGTTGCTGATGGCGAGGTGCCGATTGCTTCAATAGTAGATCAGCTTGAGCAGGCAGGCTACAACGGCTATTACTCGCTCGAATGGGAAACCACATGGCGGACGGAGCTGCAGGTTCCTGGTATGGAACCTTCAGTCATTTTCCCTGCCTATGTTGCATTTATGCGTGAGATTTTTCATAACCGAATGAAATGAGGAATACGCTATGAAAACATTAATTGCAATTTCTGATGCTTCATTACGTGAATTATTTTGGCAGGAGGCTATTGTAAACAAGCTTTCCATCTTCTCCGAGGTTGATTTTATTAAATTAGGTGAGGAATTCACGAGTGATGACTTGGTTGAGCGAATCGGCGATTACGATGCTTGTATCACGACATGGGGTTCGCCTCTCTTTACTCCAGAGGTGCTTAAGCGTGCTCAGAAGCTGAGGTTTATCGGCCATGGAGCAGGCAGTGTTGCATCAATTGTCACAGAAGATGTATTTAATACTTCGATTGCCGTGACATCGGCCAATACCGTGCTTGGGCTTTCGACTGCGGAGTGTGCAGTCTCCCTTATATTAGCTGGAGCGTGGAATCATATGGGGTATAGTGACATGCTCAAGCGGGGGCAGTGGAGCAACAACAGCCGTGATACAACGCTTGGTGTAACGCGAAGAGTCGTTGGTTTGGTTGGCTACGGCGAAATATCCAAACATGTAATTCGAATGCTGAAGCCCTTTCATGCAACAATCCTCCTAAACTCCAGCTATTGTTCACCAGAGGAAGCGGCCGCTCAGGGCGTCGAGCTTTGCGAGCTGAACGAGCTGTTCGAGCGCAGCGACATCGTTTCGATGCATAATACGTGGACACCTCGCACGCAAGGGATGATTGGCGCGGAGCAGCTGATGAGGCTGCGCGACGGAGCACTCTTCGTCAATACGGCGCGTGGTCCTATCGTCAAAGAGCAGGCACTGATGGAAGAGCTGCGTACGGGACGTATTTATGCAGCCCTTGATGTGTACGATCATGAGCCGCTGGCTGGGGATCATGAGCTGCTGGCGATGCCAAATGTCCTCTGTTTACCGCACATTGGCGGATTCCACGGACTACTGAAGCGTGAGCTTTGCGATTTCATTGTCGATGAGCTGCACCGTTTTGTGCAGGGCGAAGCCTTAGTCGGTCAAGTCACGCTTGATCAATACCGCAGGCTGACTCCTTGGTGAGGTCATAAGGTGAAGGATAAGGTTTAATATAAACATAAAAGTAAGAAGTGAAAAACAGATGATGATAAAAAATCGTCTGTTTTTTTCTGCTGCAACCTGCCTGATTTCATTCATGGCGACTAAACATTTGCTATTCTAACACATCAAATTTATCACACTTTCATTATTTTTATGGTTTTCATTAAAAGGGTGAAGGACTAAGAATAACAGCGATATTCATGAAGTAATAAATCAAATATTGTGAGGGAAAGGGGTGAGATTTCACATATGAACACAGTCAAAGGGCCTATACATCGGTTACATCAGAGATTTAATGTTGAAATTGAACAGGTTGTATTATCAGAAATAGTCATTTATTATCATCCGGTTCACATGAAAGTTCAACTTAGACTGGAAAAAAGGAGTATGGAGCTAATATGAATCAATCCAGTGTAAATCCTCCACCAGTAACCGCACTTCCTAAGTTCCCAGTGCCTAGTAGAACAAAGAAGCTGAAGGACAGATTGTGGAGAGAGCGTTATTTATTTCTTCTACTAATGCCGGGTCTGCTTTATTTTATCGTTTACCGATACATTCCAATGCTTGGCAATATCATTGCCTTTCAGGACTTTAGCCCGTTTCGTGGTTTCCTGAACAGTGAGTGGGTAGGGCTTCACCATTTCAAGACCATATTCAGTGATCCAGAAGTTGTTCGCGTATTGTGGAATACGCTTTGGTTATCCTTCTTGCAAATTGGTTTTGCTTTTCCCGTTCCCATCATTCTGGCAATCATGCTAAATGAGGTTAAGAATGAGCGGTATAAGCGTATTGTGCAGTCCATCGTGTATTTACCACATTTCTTATCTTGGGTTGTTGTCATCGGTATTGTGACCATATTCCTCAAGAATGAGGGCATCATTAACCGAATACTTAGCCCAATGCTAGGCATAGAACCGATCTCATTTCTCCAGCAGCCGGGATGGTTCATGCCCTTGGTTATATTAGAAGTTATTTGGAAAGAGGCGGGATGGGGAACGATTATATTCTTGGCTGCCCTGTCTGGCATTAATCCGAGCTTATATGAAGCAGCGGTTGTAGATGGAGCGAACAGATGGCGGCAGATCTGGCATATTACATTACCAGCATTACGCAGCACCATCGTCATTTTGTTTATCCTTCGACTAGGTACTGTGCTCGATTCAGGCTTCGAGCAGATCTTCCTGATGCTAAATCCCTTTACGATGGATGTTGGGAATGTGCTCGATACGTATGTCTATTTCAAAGGGATTCAAAATGCGGACTTTAGCTTTGGAACCGCAGTAGGGTTGTTCAAGAGTCTAATCGGATTAATTCTAATCCTCGCTGCGAATCGGTTAGCTAAAAAATATGGAGAAGAAGGCGTCTTCTAATCGATTTGAATGTATGTACCGAAGATCAAAAGGTAGGTGTCGATCTATGATTAATCAGAAATCTATGTCAGAGCGATTGATTGACATAATAAATATCATTTTGCTTGGCTTGCTAGCATTAATGATGCTTTTTCCATTCTACTATATCCTTACAATCTCTTTCACTTCCTATGAGGAGTATAAGCTGAGCGAACTCATTCTATGGCCGGATAGATGGGTTACCGATGCGTACGCCTACATTCTAAATTCCAAAGAGTTTATTCATTCAATTGGTGTAACCATTTATGTGACTGTAGTCGGAAGCCTTGCCAATATCATTTTGACTGCAACGATGGCCTATGCTATAACTCGTAATATATGGGGCCAGAAGGTGTTTTTGTTCTTAGTGCTCTTTACTTTTATATTCAATGCAGGAATGATTCCAACCTATTTGATCGTCAAAGCTACAGGACTAATTAATAGCTATTGGGCCTTAATTATTCCTGGTGCGATTAATTCGTTTAACCTTATTGTCATTCGGCAGTTCATACTCAGCATTCCGAATGAATTAAACGAGGCCGCTTTAATTGATGGTGCGAATGATCTGCAGATTTTTACACGAATCGTATTGCCTTTATCCAAGCCAGCGCTTGCTGCTTTCGGATTGTTCTACGCAGTAGGGCATTGGAACACCTATTTTAATGCCATACTGTATTTGAATGAGCCTTCCAAATGGACTGTACAGGTTATCTTGAGGCAAATTGTAATCCTTAACGACACCACCAATTCCCTTGCTTCAGCTGCACGAGATGCAGCGAAATCAGGCATTCTGCCTCCTGGGGAAACGATTGGAATGGCGGCTATTCTATTAGCCACCCTGCCTATCTTGATCGTATATCCCTTTCTGCAAAAGCATTTTGCGAAAGGGGTGATGCTCGGTTCCGTTAAAGGCTGATCGTTTCAAAATGGACAGAACCAGCAGGGCGTCGAATGGGTAACAACTATACTAGGAGGGTTAATACAAATGAAAAAGACACTCAAAATGGGTCTTGTTGTATGTTTGGCTGCAAGCTTGGCCGCATGCTCAACGGGAAACAATGCGCCAGAATCAAGCACTACAACGACGGATTCACCCGCACCAAATAGTGAAGCATCAAAGCGGATCACCATTTCCTCTATCGAAGGGACATGGCAGATTCCTCTGAGTGCAGCGGGTGAGGGTCTGAAGAAGCTCAATGAGAAATTTAATGTGGATTACAAGCCTCAATTTGTCCCCTACGATGAATATGGATCCAAATTGCCAGTTGTTATGGCTGCTGGGGACTTGACGGATATCATCGGAATGGAGAGCGCGGATGCCAATTTCTTCAAATGGGTGAAGCAAGGCGCGTTCCTTCCGCTGAATGACTATATTGACAAATATCCGTCGCTAAAGCTTGTTCCGAAAAATGTATGGGATGCTGTTACCGTTGACGGCAAAATTTATGCGATTCCGCAATACTTCCCTGCGAAATATAGCAAGAAACCTGTGATTCGCCAAGACTGGCTGGATAATCTCAATCTTAAGATGCCGACAACCTATGATGAGTTGAAGAAAGTGGCGATTGCATTTACAAAAGATGACCCGGACAAGAATGGGAAAAACGATACTTATGGAATCGCCTTATCCAAGCAAATCGTATATGGCGCTCATATGGGTGCTCAGTGGGATTCAGGCTGGTATAACAAGAACGAGCAAGGGCAATTAATTCCAGGTATCATTTCTGAAGGGTTCAAGGAGCAAACTCAACTGCTTGCGGACTTGTATAAAGAAGGAGCAATTCACAAGGATTGGGCAGTTTCTAAGAATACGGATATCCGTGCAGACTTCTATTCGGGTAAATATGGTATTTGGTATGAACAGCCTATGGGCGTTGATCAAGTTCTGTTCGAGGGCATGAAGGAACAGATGCCTTCAGCGGAGATTGCCGTTATTCCAGCATTTAAACAAGCGGATGGCGAGCAGGGGTTCACATCGCTTCCCGGCTATTATACGCTGACGATGTTGAACGCCAAGATCAAGAGCGATCCGGATAAAATTGATCGGATTCTGCAAATGCAAGATTACTTCCGTACATTCATACCTGTTGATAATCGTAATCCGCAAAATCCGGACTTCGACTGGTCAAACGGCGGTGAAGGCGTAGGTTATGAGATGGTAGATGGCGTAATGGCTTATGACGCAGCATTATTCGATAAACGGCCTAGCAGTTACTTTAGCGGTGTATCTGGCTGGGCACCTACCGATGAAGCAAACGAGCCTGGCAAATTAGTGACGAATCCATATACCCAGAGCTTCGTGAATGCAACTGTAGAATTGTTGAAGAACACTAAGTTTTATATTAATCCTGTAGACCGCATTCATTCAGAGGTTCTCTCGGCAAAAGAATCGGAATTGAATCTGATTGCCCAAGAATGGCAAACAAAGATGATCGTAGGCCAGGAGCCAGTTTCAAACTGGAGCAAAATGGTCGACGAATATCTGAAAAAGGGCGGTAAAGATATGATTGACGATGTAAATAAGATTTTAGATTCATCAGGTATTAAGGGAGAATGGAAATAAGCAGTTCATTCATTGTGTGGAAAAAAAGGCCCGTACACGTCAAGATAGCATGTATGGGCCTTTGTAATCGTTTTGTGAAAGCTTATGTAATATTCGGGTAGCCTATGAAAAATACAACATGCATCCACGATTATTTGTATGCGCTTTCATGTATGTATTATTACCTTTATTAATGGTTTTTGTTCTAGGCAAATATACACCTTTGTTGCAAGCAAGGAGTTATGCTGAACAGCTTATATTACTTTTTGAAAAGGGGTTACTGAAATGATCAAATTGAAGTGGCGGTCAAACTTGCAACTGCTCTTATCCTTTCTTATGGTCTTCTCTGTATTCAACGGTTTAATGGGCATGCAGGAAGCTCGAGCGGTTGAGGCTTCAATAGCGACCGAAACCAGTAGTGTCAAACATGATGATAACTCATCGACACCGGTAAATTTAGTAGTGAATCCTGGATTTGAATCGGGAGATACAGGCTGGGAATTTTGGGATGATGCCACCTCCGTTGTCAGTAACAGTGCCAATAGTGGTATATACAGCGTTAAGGTAAGTGCCGGAGATACAGGATTTGCCCAAATTATTACCACGGGTGTTGAAGAGAATGAAAGCTATTATTTTGAAGTCTATGGAAAGGTAGAAGGGGGTCAAGAAGGTCTCATTTTTGTTACTTGCCGTGATAGCAATAATCAGGAACTCCAGACAACCTCATTTCCAAAATTCACAACTGCATCTTCAGACTATAAGCAGCGTTCTAAAACTTTCACTGCACCGCCCGGTACAGAGAGGATAGTCGTCTGGACATGGACAAATAATGCAACTGGCCAATATTATTTGGATGATTTTTTGCTAAAAAAACTTAGCGGTCCATTACCGATTGATAATCCATACCCGGCTCCCCCTGTGCTGCCGCCAGCCGAGCATCCACGCCTTTTCGTGAGGGCAAGTGATCTAGATGAGATCCGCAGCAACCTAGCGGAAGCTGAAGTAAAGGAAGCTTGGGATCGGATGCTGGATGCTGCGGAACAAAGCTATACAGGAATGCTTCCAGCTCCAATTTCAGGAAAGAATAATATGAACGAAGCGATTATGAAGACCATTCAAGCCAAGGCTTTGTTGTATTTACTGCAAGAAGACGAAACAAGTGGCGAGCAGGCCGTCAGCATGATGAGCAATTATTTGGATACCGCGGTCTTCCCTTTATACAATTATCGTCCGATTGGTGAAACCCTCACATTAGGTTCCATTGTTTATGACTGGTGTTACCCGCTGATGACCCCGGAACAGCGATCGCATTTCATTCAGCGCTTTGTGGCTATAGCTGAAGGAATGGAGATTGGTTTTCCTCCGATTGAACAAGGAGCTGTTGTCGGACATGGTAGCGAAGCGCAATTGATGCGTGATCAGTTAAGTGTCGGTATTGCGGTTTATGACGAGAATCCAGCTATATATAACATAGTAGCTGGGCGGTTCTTCGCTGAGTATGTGGAGCCTCGTAACTATGTTTACCCTTCTAATGCTCAGCATCAAGGTGATTCCTACGGACCTTATCGTTATCAATGGGATGTGTTTGCCTCGTGGATATTCAAGCGGATGGGTGCGGGAAATGTATTTAATTCGAATCAGCAGATGACTCCTTACGAATGGATCTATGCACGTCGTCCCGATGGGCAGCTCATGCGTAATGGGGACACGTTTCAATCAGGAAGGCCATTTGGTGAATATTGGTCTGAGCCAATGCCTAATATGCTGCCTGCCAGCTATTATAGCGATTCTTATTTGAAGAATGAATTTCTGAGGCAAGATCGTTACAACAAATCATCCAAGGAGGATCTTTGGCTTATTCTATTTGATAACCCGCAACTGGTGACTATGAATGAACAAACACTTCCGCTGACTAAATATTTTTCTGAGCCTTCTGGCCAGATGACTGCTCGCACGGGCTGGGCAGGCGGTATACAATCCTCAACTGTCGTTGCGACAATGAAGGTAGGAACCACTTGGTTCGCTAACCATCAGCATTTAGATGCGGGACAATTCCAGCTGTATTACAAGGGTGGCCTGGCTATCGATTCGGGAATCTATGAAGGAATTAATGGAGGATATTATGGCGCCCACGATCTTAATTACAATAAACGCACGATTGCCCATAATACGATGTTAGTCTATGATCCTAACGAAACCTTCCCGGCTGATTCGAATGATGGCGGACAACGTTTTGTAGGTGATGGTAATGAACCTGCTACGATAAATGACTTGGATAATTATAAAGTTGCTGACGTCGTCAAACATCAGTTCGGTCCGGATGCAGTTACACCGGATTACAGCTATATAAAGGGAGACCTTACGGATGCGTATTCGTCCAAAATGGAGGATTTCAAACGTTCATTTGTGTTTCTTAACCTGAAAAATGATGAACATCCCGCTGCACTAATTGTATTTGATAAGGTGACTTCTGCGGATGCCAACTTCAAGAAAACGTGGTTGCTGCATAGCGAGAACGAACCGGATATTTCAGGCGACACCGTTACCCTTGAGCGAACAGAGAATGGCTACAATGGCAAATTGGTCAATCGTACTTTACTGCCGTCTAGCGAAAATGCGGAAATTACTAAGATTGGCGGAGCAGGAAACGAGTTTTTCGTCGATGGCGTTAACTATCCTCAAGAACCTTGGTCTGAGGACAGCACGGAAGCGGGAGCTTGGCGTGTGGAGGTTTCTCCTAAAAACAAAGCCGAAACCGATGTATTCTTAAATGTGATGCAGGTCATGGATGCGGTTGGCGGACCTGTTCCACTAGCTACGGAATCAATTATATCTAACGAGATGGTCGGTGTGAAGATCGAAGATCGGGCTGTGCTTTTTTCCAAAACCGGTGTTGATATAACGAGCACAGCAAGCTTTGAACTGCCAGCATCAAACCAAGATGTCCGTGTATTAGTGACGGACTTAAGCACGGGCTATTGGACAGTAACGAAAGCTGGGGATCCATCATCAGTTGAATATGAAGTAACGCCAGATGAGGGGACGTTATATTTTGCTGCTAATACCGGAGGCACGTATACCTTACAGCATTCACCAACAAGGTCTTTGCCCGTCCCAGCAGCGCTTGCAACCCTACCGTTACAAGCTGAGAAGGATGCTTTAGTTATGCAAGTGAATGGCGCTGACTTCGCTTATAATTCAGAGCTGGGTTTAAGTGACGGTCAGGTAATCATCCCTTATGAACGACTAGCTGATGAGCTTGCTCTTACAACTGATCTGCAAGGATCGACCTTGACAATGAGCCGCAGAGGAACGACGGTTGCGATGTCCATCTCTAGCCATGCGATAACGATTAATGGTCAACCCGCAACCCTACAAACACCGGTAACCCTAAGAAATGGAGAGGTTTACATTCCTCTTGAGGTCGCCTCTATAGCTAAATGGGCAACGATTAATTGGGATGAGTTTTCCCGAAAAGTTAAATTATCTTCAATTCAACCGCTGACCGAATATAAAGTTGTCGAGATTGAGTCCAGTACGACTGCAAATGTTGCCTTACAAGCAGCTGATGGCGATATGAATACAGTATGGACGACTAGTGTACCGGGCGCCTACTTGGTCTATGATCTCGGTGAAACTCGGAAGTTCGATCATATCGATCTCGCCTGGCACAACGGACAGGATCGTAATTATCAATACCAGTTATTAACATCAACAGATGGAAGTAATTGGACATCCATATATACAGGAGAAAGTTTCGGGAGTGATGCTAGCTATGAAGCGACATATTTTGCCCCTGTATCCGCCAGATTCGTTAAGCTAATTGGAAACGGATATCATTCAGATATGGGAGATAGTAGTGAAATATCGCTCAAAGAGATGCGCATTGCTACTCCGTATTACAAGATTGAAGCTGTTCGGTCCTCCAGAGGCAAGGGAGAAGAAGCCATTGACGGCAATTTGGGAACGATGTGGACTTCCCAAGGTAAGGGGTCATGGATAGAATTTGATCTAGGCGTATCCTCCACGGTAGCCGGACTGAGCAGTTCCTGGTATTCAGGAGAAACGCAGCTATTTGATGTGATGGTTTCGGATGACCAAAAGCTATGGACGACTGTATTCCAAGGCAGCAACAGCGGAGCGAGTGGTATGGAGGATCATTTCTTTACACCAATCGAAGCAAGATATGTTCGGCTCGTAGGGAACCGGGAATGGAATACGATATGGGAAGCAGTCTTGTACAAACCGGCAGCAACACCAACACCGACAGCAACGTCCACGGCAACGCCGACAGCAGCGCCAATAGCAACGGCGACACCAACGGCAACGCCATTAGTAACGCCGACAGCAACGCCATCAGTAACACCGACACCAACGGCTTTACCCTTCTACAACGAAAAGGTAAGCCTTGACGTTGTTAAGGCTTTAGCGGAAAAGGCGAAATCTGTACAGTCCGTTACATTCAAGGATGTACCTAAAGGTGCTTCATTTGAAAAAACAATCGAGCTGGCAACTAAGCTTGGGATCGTAAAGGGAAATGCAGATGGTTTGTTCCGTGCTGATGCTTCTGTAACTAGAGCAGAATTTGCTGTTATGTTAGTAAGGGCACTTGGTTTAGAAGGCACAGGTAGCTCAAACTATAAAGATGCCAAGGGGCATTGGGCAGAAAATGAAATCATGACATTAAAATCAAGCGGTATTATTAGCGGTTATTTGGATGGGACATTCCAGCCGAATCAAAGCATCACTAGAGCGGAAATGGTATCCATGCTCTCCAAAGTATTAAATACGACTTCAATTCCAAAGCCATCTAAGTTCAATGATGTTTCGGGTAGCTGGGCGGAGCGTGCAATTGATGCATTATTCGATATGGGTATCGTCAATGGTAATAGTGATGGCTCATTCAAGCCTCAAGCTAATGCTACCCGATTAGAGTCCCTGCTAGTGATCATGCGTATGCTTAATATTAGCCTTGGTTTATCGCTTGATATAGAATAGTAATCTTTTAATTATGCTACAGATGCGGTAGGTACTGATAAAACAGTGGCTACCGCATCGTTCCACAAGAATCTGTCGTACTTCATATAGAGGGAGCTGCAAATGAAAACAAATAAGCAAGATAACAACCTATTGCCGCCATTTTCTTCTGATAAATGGAAATCGTGGACACCCAGACCGGAAATAGCGCCGATATTTGATAGAAAAACAGACCATAACGAGACAATGCTTATCATATCTTCTATAGATTCCTTTCATACTTACGGTGCTTGGTATTGTGAGATTAGTGAAGTACTTGAGAGTACTTCTTATGAAATCATGGCTGAATATGAAACAAAGCAGATTGATTATGAAGCTGTATCCGTGAATATGATTGTGACTTGGATGGATAAAGCAGGCAAATGGTTGGGAAGAGAGTATGTGGATACTTATGAGGCTACAGAGGACGGTCCTGCAAGACTGAAGAAGAGATTGGATTCCCCAGCAGGCTCAGGAGCGGTGAAGATTGAGCTTGAATTTCGTTGGTCCAAAGGCGGTTCGGTTGCTTTCAAGCAAGTATCACTTTGTCCGGTTGAGTCAGCTAGGTCACGGAAGGTTAAGCTGGTGACCACCTATGTGAATCCATATGGCGAGCATAGATCGGATCTTTCCGCTAATTTACAGGAGATCCTGGATACGCTTGAGCTTTCAGGACACGAACAACCAGATCTGGTTTGTCTAGCTGAGACCTTGTATGATCGATCCTCTGGTTATAGCGTCCAGGAGGTCGCACAAGCTCTGAATGGTGAATTAGTGAAATCCATCTGCCAAAAAGCGAAAGAGATTCGTTCCTATGTTGTGTTTAATTTTTATGAAAAGGATGAGCTTTGCTTTTATAATACAAGCCTATTAATTAATAGGAGCGGAGAAGTTGCTGGTATTTATCGCAAGGTTCATCTTCCGTTGTTTGAGGCTCAAGACGGAGTAACACCGGGAAGTGATTATCCCGTTTTTGAAACGGATTTCGGCACAGTTGGTCTATTGATTTGTTGGGATCAGAGCTTTGTAGAGTCTGCTCGGTGTCTGAGGATGAAAGGTGCGGAAATTCTCTGTATTTCTACAGCAGGTGAATCGAAGATCCAACAGATTGCTCGTGCGGTTGATAATGGCATGTATGTTATTGTTGCTGGAATTAATGGTGATATCGTAGATGGAGGATCAGGTAAATGGATCGGTGACCCAAGGAGTAAGCCCAGTCGAATTATTAACCCTAACGGAGAAATTTTAGGTGAAATTGGTCCAGAAGGTCCAAACGTGCTAGGCATAGAAATCGATTTAAATACTAAGTTCCTGGAGTATTGGATGTCGGTAGGGCCAACTTTCGGTGAAAAACGCAACTTGTTTGCTCGGGAAAGGAGACCGGATACTTACTAGAATCGTCAGTTATTGAGGGTAAGTAGAAACAAATGTTAATAGCGTATAACAATAGCCCGTACACGAGAGCATGGACGTGTACGGGCTTTTGCACAGCTTTTTTGAACGCTTAATGAAGCTTGCTTTTACGGAATTCGCTTGGTGTGGAACCTGTAAGCTTTTTAAACATACGATTGAAGGAATTAATGTTCTGGTAGCCTGCGGATTGCGCAGCATCCTGGATACGAATGTCAGGCCTAAGCAATAGTTCCTTTGCTTTATTGATTCGAACTGAATTAACATAATCTACAAAGTAATCGCCTGTCTTTTCTTTGAAATACGTAGATAAGTAACTGCGAGAGATATTAAGCTTTTCTGCCACAGCATCCAAAGTAATTTCCTTGTCATAGTTATTTTCAAGATATTCATAAACAAATTGAATAATATGGTCTCGCTTATCCTTGAGCTCCTTAACAAGAAGAGCGGAGCTCTGAATCATCGAGGACAATATGGTGTCAAGCTGCTCATAGGTATAACAAACCTGCAATGCATTGAAAGCATGGCGCACGGAAGTAGGCTCGATGTTACGCTGCTGAAGAATCTTCTGTGTTCGATGCATGATAGATTCAGCGAATTGAACGACACTCTGTGCACTCTCATTGCGCTTTCTCATTCTCCCCAGCACGCGTCTTACCAGTTGAAGCACATCTGCGTCATTTCCGCTGTAAAGATTCGCATCGAGTTCGTCTTCTTGAGCTTGTGACAATTGAATATCCTCGACTTGCCGCTCTATATCTACAATAATTTGGGTCTCATCATCGAATTTCCGCCTTGTTAGCTTCTCTAGGCCGATTCGATAAGCCTCATTCCAATCCTCTATACCGCCTGAAGCTGTAATCGTCAGGAAGCAATATTTCTTCTCGGCTTCTAGTACATGATTGATTTGTTCGAGTGTAAGCCTGATATTCGGATCGGTCATCTCTGTAAATACAATCGATAGGATTTGATCTTTCTCCATCTGGAAAGTTAGGGCGTCAGAGTAGGTTTCCATAATAATTCGATTAACATATTCTCTGATGAAAGAAGTTGCTCGCTCCTCATCTACCTCTATTTGATGCAGCATAGACTTGTAACTTACTTTGAACAATAACAGAACGAATGGACGATCCGATGGAATCCATGGGGAGCTATCTCCATGCTGATGACGAATCTTCTTTAGTATGTTGGAATAAGCGTAATATTGGAGCAGCGACTCCTTCTCCGACATATCCTGATGAATATCTTGGCTTGTTTTCAAGACATCGCTTATTTTGTTATGAATGATATTAAATTCCTTGATTCCACTTATCCATGGCTGAGAGGTGTTCCACTTCTGCATAGCATCAATAATCTGTTTAACGGGTGTATTGATGCGCACGCTTAGCAGGAAGGAGGCAATTACGCTAATGGCAATGGTAAGGATAAGCAATAACAAGAATGAGAAATTCCAGCGAATCTGACTGAAAATCGTTGTATCCGGAACTACATGAATATAAGTTAAGCCACTTGCACCTTTCATATAGAAGTAGTAGATGCTATCTTGAATGACATAGCCTGACTGTTCGGTGAACTTAGGTAAAGAGATTTGCTCAGACTTTGAAGAAGTATATAATTGCTGATTACGGTCATTCAAAATATAAAATTTGTCATTAATCGTTTGTCCCATTTCAGAGTAAATCATGTCTGCATCGGCCATAGCGATTAAATAGAAGTTAGGAAGCTGGTCATTCTTGACGATGATTGGAAGCAATATTCGCTCTCCCGTCCGTTGATTAGAAACGATCTCAGCAAACGAAGACGCAGGGAGTACTTGGAATTTGTAAGGCTGTGCAAATTGATCGTTCCAAAATGATGCGTTGTAATCTTGACTGTTGTAATAGCGCTCAAACATGACATCGACATCAGCTCCGCGGCCTTTTTCGAGAACAAACCCGGAGTCCTTATACATCATGATCATATTTTCCAGGTATAAGAATCGATTGGATAAAAAGAAGTTGAGCTTCTGCATAGTGGAAGCCGCATTTACGTAATCAATGGATTTCTCTTGCGTCCCACGCAAATCGAGAGAGAAAGTTAGAACTGAGCTATGAATCATTGCAATAAGGTTTTCATAATTTTCGGTTGTTTTTTGCATGCTGAGCGTATTGTATTTAATAATTTCATCTTTAATACTTTCCCTATAGAAGACAACGGAAAATAAAATGAACGATACCAATAGAGCAATAACGATTAAAAAGCTGACTAGTAATCTAATGAATAATGAGGATGTCTTATCTTTGAGCTTGAATCGGGACAACCTTCCCTTAGGGGACTTAACTTCTGACAAATTTCCTCACCTACCCTAGGGATTCTTCTAATAAAGCTACATTATTTAAAACGTGGAGACTAAGCCATGGAGTGAATGCGATTGTTATCTATATTAAAGCATTAATAGAAGAAATTTAATATCATCATATTTTTAACTGCTTAACACATTGTTAAGATCTAGTGAAATAACGCCACAAAAAAACATTAAAAACCGATTTTTTCGAAGGTGCCCATATCACAGACACTGCATATCAGAGTCACGAGAAGGGAATGGTGTTAGACGCTTGGGGCTGAAGTCTGGCGGGGCAGTGTGTTGCAGATAGAAGGGGAAGCTGATTAATTAGGCTGCCCCATATCTTAGATTTCAGTGAGTTCTTCTTTTATTGAAATACCAACCGCTGGCCAAGAAAACGAAGAAAAGCACAAGATTAAATCCGACGCCCGCGAACAATGAACCATTGAATAACAAGGCTTTTCGTCTTGGTTAAGATCTATTCTGGTCTTATTCAGTGTATTTATGAGGAGACGAAGATCGCCGAACATAATCGACTGGTTGAATGCCATGAATGGCGATTGGATCTAGTTCATTACCTTTAAACGCTAAAGAAAAAGCCTGGCGCATTAGCGGGTAGCACGGCACTTGCGCAGGCTCAATCCCACATCAAACACATATTTGATTCCCATTACACCAGACAAAAAAACATTTTGTAGAGCTACTGAATATTTAAGCGATGAAGCCAAACTGGAAGGAATCCAGTATAGCATTCAGCAATTGTACAAGATATAGCCGAGTCATGTAACGATAGATAAAGCGAAAGCCCCTACATCGTCAATATAAACGGGAATTCATATCGCATGAAAGAAACGAAGGAAGGGCTATCTCAGCAATAATCAGAGTAATTGAACGACGGCTTCAACCATCTACGAACAGTTGTGACGGTAAGGATACGACCCTCAGATAAAATATGTACTATTTTTCACAGGTGGGGGGGGGGGCAGTGGACAATTTCAGAGTGAAATCTCTAATCAATATATTACCCTGCGTGAGAGCAATTGTGGAGATTGTTAACAAGAATTCGCTATTCCTTCTAATCACTAGCGTTGCATAAAATCTCCGGATCTCTGAAAAGTGAATATTCAGAAAATTATTATTAGGCGTAAATTGAAAAAGGTCGAGCAGATCTCAAAGGTAGCTCGTCCATTTGGTTTAATTATACATTTATGTACGTATTTGTTCATCTTTGCATTCGGCCTGATGGTTCAAGCTTTGGAGTAATTTCGCTGTCGTCCACGCGATGTTCGACTCGGTTTCTTCTTGAGTTGCCTGATCTACCTACCACACGGTTGCCATAATAGCATTGTCAGCCAGCGCGTGAGTTGTAGCAAGCTGTGTTTCACCTTCATTTCCAGCTTCACCAGCACGAGCAAACAGAATACGATGAGTGCGATCCAAACTTGGTTGGTAATAGCCTGTTCGCTCGTCCCATAAAGATGCTTAATCTGCAAGTGCCGCTTCATCCACTTAAAAAAGGTCTCGATGGCCCAGCGACCCCGCTACATCTAGCTAATTTCATCACACGTCAAGTCGAAGCGGTTGGTCACCTGAAAGAGCAGGTTCCCTTGCGAGTCTTCGGTCTGAACCATTCGCAGGGCATGCTTTATCTTTTTCTGCTGGGAGCCGATTCGGACGAGGCAATCGGCCGATACCAAACTGCCTGCAGGCACATCCATCTCCTCCAGAGGCTCGATGTGCGTATTGCTATTTAAGCGGGTCACGAAAAATATCCCGTCCCGGCAGTAGCGGTCAAATACGAACACTTGTCGTAGAAGCGCGGGATCGACTTGTTTGTGCTTGCTTCTAAGCTGTGCGGCCGAGATGGAAGTCAGCCCTAGCTAGTAAAGAAGCAAAGCTTTATTTGTTAAAGCATATCCAGTCAAAGATGAACTGTACAAAATCAAAATGTATTGCTGGGCATAAATCATTTCTCCGAATTTCTCAAAGCTATGTTCGATCAGCCCAGGCGCGGATACAAGTTGTCCAGTTTATTTAACTATTTGTTACTATATTACTAAATCTGTTTGCGGCATTCTTTCCATTTCTCAAGATATTTTAGAATATCTTCCGTTATTTCGTTTCCTTCGAAGGTTCCAATTTATAAGCTTTTACGTCCCCAATCACTGACTTGATGCAATAACCTATTTTTACAAAAAGGCCTTAAGCTCTTCCCGAATAACTTCATTGTCTTCTATAATAGCAAGTTTCAAAATCGATCACTTCCATTTTTAGAATCATTATTCATTTGTCCCTATCATACAACTGATTTACAAAGTTATGCAAAATAGGGAAGTCCGTTATCAGGATGGATGCTTGCAGCATGTAAGAACCCGATTTCTTTAAGGACTTTAGCGTATAGCTAATATCAGGGGCAGTTCCATTCTCCGGTCTCGTGTCTTTCAACATTTTATAATCTTTCCGCTAAACTTCACTATACGATTGCTTTGCAAGCAAGGCAAATCGCTCAACCAAGTCGCTGATGCGAAACCTCTCCGCATTGTTCATATAGGTAATGACTGTATCCTCGAACGGTTCATACCAATGGGTGGGAACACCCGACTTGCCTACGATTGCACCGACGATACTGCCCGCTGTCGCTGCCGTGCAGTCATTGTCGAGCCCCATGGCGACAGTCTCCGAGATAACCTTCGAAACGTCTGTCCCTCCGATCATTAGACCGAATATGGTCAAACAAGCATTGTTGTTCGTATGCGCGCCAGACATCCCCTTGAAGCGTTCGTCCACGGCAGCTCTTGCTGCCTTATAGTCCCGTACTTCCTTGCTGACAGACAGCGCCCATTCCACGTCTTTATAGAGTGTGCATGCCTTTGGGATTTCGCTCAAGCCAATCCGCAGGGCTTGTTCCGGGTGATCGACTGCGAATGCCGCGGATTGCGCCGCGCTGAAGAACATTTCACCATAGATCCCGTTTCTGCGATGGCTTAAATATGCATCGCGGTAAGCGTACTCCGCCGCTTTGGCCGGAAAAGCCGGTGCCAGGTAAGCCCACGCGTCAGAGCGAATATCCGCGCCAATCCACTGATAATAGGGGTTGTTCTTCTCGGCCGCTTCTAGAGCCGGAATGCTGGCCTTTAAATTATTAAGCGCAACTTCCTCCGCAGTGCATGCGATCGGCAAATATTTTAGCCAGCTCTTCCCTACATCTTCTGTCCTGAAATCCAACCCATGCTCCTCCGCGATCAGCAACCCAAGAATCGTATAGGTAATGTCGTCATCCACCGGAACGCCTTTCATACCAGCTAAAGTATACTCATAGAACTTGCTCTTCCCATAACGGATATCGTTCGGATTTTTGATACTTGACCAGTATGCCAGCGGAGGGAAGGAATCGCCGATGTAAGCGGCCCACTGCTCCATCTCATGCACCTCCCAGAACTCGACTGGCGCGCCTAACGTACAGCCTGCGAAACGGGCCAGTATGGCGCCTTCCAACTTATCCTTATAGACTGTCATATCAAGCGAATCCCACAGTCTTCTTGGACCCTCCTTACGAAGCGATTGAATGGCCGAAAGTTCATTTGGCTCCCGATCTGCCAGATCCTGATCGATGGACATCTCATTTAATTTAATAATCGCTTCTTGCATTTTCTCCTCGATACCTGACCATACACTTGCCACCTCTTGACTGCCGATTTCGTGGGCTAATTGCCCGTACTCGATGATTTCTCTTGCAAGCTTGGAAAGCTTCGGTTCTACCGGATATTTCATTCCACTTTTCTCCCCTTTATATGATCTTTGTCTCATCTAGTGTTTAACTGCCGATTAATGAAATCAAAAGCTGATGTTATTCCCCATACCCGATAACAAAGAACATCATTGTACTAACCCAAGAAGCAGAAAAAATTTTAACACTTCAGAATTTGTCCGTAAACGAACCACTTTTCATTTTGAAATAATAAAACTCCTAACCAAGCTTACGCTGACGTCTCGCGTATAATTCACTATAGGCAAGGCCGCGCCTCTTTGAAAAGAAGCTGATTTCGTCTTTATCCCTTGAATTAACAATAATGCAACAATGCGTGAACAAGTTAAAAATACGGTGATAATTAGCGGATATTTTAACCAATTTAAGCCATATTATTGTTTAGTGACAATGAAATATCAAAGGAGTACACCATGAGAAACTTCAGTGGCCAATAGAAACAAACATTCGAATACGTGGAGCAAGAACTCGGAAATAGTTCAGATCTTTCAGTTAGAGAGTGTCAAATTGGAACAGAAAAAATACCCACATTGATCTTATGGATAGATGGACTAATTAATAAACAAAACTTAAATGAGAATATCATTTCGCCGCTATTGAACGGAAGCAGATAGATATATATTCTTGACCAGGATGAGGAAACAGTACAGTTTATTAGTAATTATTAAATAACAACGACCGAAATCTTACATATACCATCGGATGAAAAATTAATTCCATTACTCATGAATGGATGGTCTATTGTAATAATCGACGTAATCGATATCATATTTGCTGCAAACACACAAGGTTTCGAAACTCGAAATATTGATGAGCCTGCTTCAGCAAGTGTTATTCGTGGACCACGAGATGGCTTTGTGGAATCAATTGATGTAAATATCTCTCTTGTCCGTCGTCGTGTAAGAAATAAGAAGGTTAGAGTTGAGAATCATTGGATTGGGACTATTTCCAACACAAAAATTGCAATGATGTATTTACAAGATCGAGCACATAACGATACAGTTTTAGAAATACAAGAGAGGCTTGGGCACATTGACATCGATGCCATATTAGAATCTCAGTATATTGAAAACTTAATTAAAGATAGTCCCTATTCCTTCTTCCCAACCGTCTATAGCACTGAGCGACCAGATGATGTGGCAGGTGCAATTCTTGAAGGGAGAGTAGCGATTATTGTAGATGGCACTCCATTTTCACTTGTCCTTCCCTGCACACTTTTAAAACACTGAAGATTTATATTTAGCTTATCCAATAGCAACGTTCATTCGTTGGATTCGATTTTCAGGTTTTTTTATGTTGTTATTGCCTGCATCTTATTTAGGTATCCTTACCTATCATCCTGAAATGGTACCTCCCTAACTTTTAAGCAGTATTCGAATGCGAAAATCTATTGGTTCCGCAATTAGTATTGTTGGCGCCTTGGTTATTGGAGAATCAGCAGTTAAAGCAGGGATTATATCATCACCCATCAGTCATTGTAGTAGCAGGAACCGCAATAGCCTCATTTACAATCCCGTCCATTTCTTTATCAGCGACTATTCGTTTACTCCGTTTTGTTATGATTATATTGGCTTCCTTTCTAGGATTGTATGGCATTATGATCGGGCTATTCTTATTAGGGATTCACCTTTCATCTATTAAATCAGTAGGAATGCCTTACCTTGTTCCTTTTGCACCATATAAGCCTACGGAAAAACTTACAACTATGGAAAGATCGCTGTACAAGAGGGAGATTTAACGTTATCGAACGTTGGCTATGCAGTTAATAATGATGGTCTCATTGAGCTTGCAGCGAGCGCTAGATTAACAATACCAGGAACTACAATAATAAATAATAAAACCATTTCGGGTTCTGGTAAAATTACATTGAGAGAAGATGTTAATGCGGCTGCAAATTATAATAATGGCATTGAATATGTAATCGTAAATGGCATGCAATCTCCTAGTAACTATAGTCGCTATCAGTTTGTGAACGATCCAGATGTAACGGTAACAGGAATTATTTATGAAAGTAAAATTTCTGGAACAGGCATTGTAGCTCAGCAAATAAATGTTGTTGAAATTAAAATTCCTGAATAGTACTTAAATATAAAGTGATTGAAGTAACTTGTGAGGCATGAGTTCTGTATGTTACAGAACTCATGCCTCATGTTATATGGGGTTGTAAATGAAGCGAATTGTTTATAGATTAAAAATCATTCTATTGAATACTAATTAAGGAGAGGACAATTGAAGAGAAAATACATAAAGATAACAAAAATAAGTATTTTTATTATTGTTTTGTTTTTTGCAATCGGATTGGTTTTTCCAACATGGACACCTCGAATTGAAGGAGATAATAGCATAAGTTTTTTAACGCAGATCAAGATTAATGGCACTGATCATGAAGTGATGATTAGGGGAGTGGACCGACGCAATCCGATCGTAATCTTTGTGCATGGCGGTCCTCGTACACTATGATCAACGCGGAAGCGGGAAGTCGTATCACTTTTTTGAGGATTACTCTACACTATCGGCAGATTTGCTCGTAGATGATTTGTTGCTATTAACGGATTATGTTAAAAAGGAATTTGGACAAGAAAAAGTGCTGCTGATCGGCCATTCTTTTGGCACATATATTGGGATGAAAGCTGCCGCAAAAGCACCTGAGAAATATGCTGCTTATGTTGGAATTGGGCAGGTTGCCGATCATGGGAAAAGCGAATTGGATAGCTTGAATTATTCTATTGACCAAGCAAAATTAGCCGGTAATTCAAAGGATGCAGAACGATTAGAACAGCTTCGAGGCCCGATAGAAAAAGGGGAGCAACTTACTCCAAGAGACATGGTTAGAAAATATGGCGGAGCAGCTAGATTAATTGATGATAATAGTGATTATTACACAGGGTTTCTCTTTAATCCAGAGTATAATTTGCTCGACGTCATTCGTTATTTAAAAGGAGTTTCATTATCGCAAGAAATTTTATTGGAGGAAGAGTTATTTGCTGAATGGTTGAAAAAAATTTGGGGCAGTGGCTAAAATTACAGTGACCGACACATAAGTCATGGTGAAAGTCACAGATCGTATAAGACGTCATATAAGCGAAAAGAGACCGTGTTCACTAACAAAACGGTCTTTTTTTGTGCAAATAAGAAAAACGATTAACTTTTTCGCCATATTTTTGACGGAATATCACTATTCTTAATAGTGATTGTATTTTGAGGAAAGAGAAAAGAAATATCTTTATTTTACTGAGTTTTTGAATGAATCTATAAAGTGCTTGAAGGGAGATATGGCACTGTGATAATATGATTTTATTATCTAAACGTTTAAATCATGGTGATAGGAGTGAGAACTTGATACGGCTTTATAATGATACTTTTGAAATAAATTTGTCTCCACACGGAACGGTGGAATCCCTCCTATTGACAGATGATCCGGAAAGGATGAACTGGGTAATCGATGCGCAATATGTAAAGGATGCCGGATACTCGGATCAGGATAAACGGTTTGGACAGTGGAGCGCTACAATCGATGATGAATGGATTGAAAGCATTAACTTGCAGCCGCATATGGAAGTGATGGACGATCAATCGGCTATAGTTACTTTTTTACACGATAAATTTAAAGTTCGTTATGAGTACCTGCTTCATAATAACGGTGAATGGAAATGGACGATTCGTTGTTCAAATCCGACTAATGATCCTATAGTCGTAAAGGGTTTCCATAGCTGGTTTTCACTTGCGTATATTATGTTCCGCGATCATGATGTTTTGAGGAATATGCAACATTCTTGCGCGGTATTCCCACATGTAGGAGGGGATTTCTCTAAATTTGCAGCTATGCGCAGAAGCAACGAGTCTCCTCATCTAGCCATATACAGTACGGGCGAACGAGTCAGCGCGTTTGGTACGTATTGCAGTTATGTCAACCGTTTTTTAGAACAGGTCTCGCCGTCATTGGACGGAATGCTGTACCACCGATTGTCGTTTGTTGAGGATGGAAGCTCGATGGAGCAGTCTGCAGACAGCGATTGGATTTATGGTGGAGATTACTCCCCTGTTACGCTTGAGCCTGGCGACGAAAGAACATGGTCATTTGTTTTTACTCCATTTAAACAACAAGAGGATTTTTATAACCAGGCGATAAAGTACGGGCATCCGCGTTGGACTTATTCACCCGTGACGACTACGGAAGGAAAGTTTTTTGCCGAAGTAATATTTCCAGAAAATGATGCTTTGCATTCGGTTAAGCTTTTAAGTGTAACAGATGAAGACGGTACGGTTAAGGAAATTGACATCTCAAATGAGTTTAATGTGATTTTTGATGAAAAATCTAAACGTTTACGTACGGTGTTGCCACTTAAGTCAGCTGGCGAGATTAAAATAGTAGCTAAACTAGCTAGTGGAAAATGTGATGTTTTGGTAGGAAATGTCCTTGAACCGATCCATAAGATACTCGAGGAGAGGGCAGCATGGTTATGTAATCATAGTTTTAATACGGCCCAAGAAACTCGGCCCTATGCATGTTTGCCTTTATCGAATCAAGGAGAATCGCTTGGCAAATTATCTTTTATCCTGATGAAAAATCTTCTATCCGCTCCCGTGCCGGAACAAGTGAGAAAAGTTGAAAAGGCTGCGTTCCATGATCTAAAACATCATTGGTTTGAGGATGGAGATTTTACGATCCCTAAACCGCTATATGGTTCTTTTTACCGTATGTATGATTTTGATTATATCGGTCACGTATATTACTTATTGTCTCAATTTGATAAATCGCTTTTGTATCATGAAAATCCAGATACCTATTTAGGTTGGGCTGCTGAGGTCATGTGTATGCGGCTCGACCCCGATTGTCACCAGAATAAACGCGAAAAAGAAGAAGCACGGCTTGTAGGCGTATTTATTTTATATATTGGCGACTTGTTAGAGAAGTTGAAAAAGAGTAAGTTCATTTATTGGTATGAGAAGCTTGAATTGCTATGGTTAGCATTCGTAAAAGGGCTAAAACAAGGTTCGCAAGGGTACCAAGGAGCCGTGACGGAGCATTTCTATGATAATGCAGGATTTGGACTTACTTGCGAAGCGTTGTGCCTAGCCAAGTTAACGGATGAAGCGGAACTGTATGCCCCGTTAATTATTGCAAATATCGGATTTAGTAACGATTATAGAGCGAATGCTCCGGATCGCTGGTGGGAGGCCTTATCTTTTATGACTCACTCGTTATGGGGGGGATTAGTAGCAGGCGCTGCCCGATCTACTTATGAAACCATTGGAGACACGCGATTGCTGGAAGCTGGTTATCGAGCGACGATGGCTGTTTTTAATTGTTATGATTGGAATGTTTATTCGACAACTCGCAAACTAAAGCCAGGGGAGGCAGCTTCTACGTACAGCATTGCAGCGCCTAATTTAAACATGCCTGAAATTTCCAGAAATCGTTTTGGGCAATCCATATTTAAGAAATCGAGCGATCCCTTATTCAGCAGTCTATTTTCTACGATCGAAGGTGACGATTGGGATATGGGCGAAGAACTCGTTGCCTATATGCTTGGTTTTGGTTCGACGACGTATCTTTATACAGATGAAGAAGGCGGGCTAAGATGTGTAAATGGTTTTATTGAGCCGAGAGAAATGGGATGGGAAATTACAAGTTATGCCGCATATCCAACTAGATATGTCATGTTGGAGAAAGGGCTTGCGTTCGTTTCAAATGCTGGAGAAACCGTTAGGAGCGTATTATTTATGAATGGTGCATTTGAAAGTGCAGAAGTTAAAAGATAACAGGAGCTATTCTGGACGAAAAAACGACAGCCGGCAATACAGTGCCTGCTGTCGTTTTTAAAAATATAAAACTTTATAGGTTTCACGCGATAAAGTAGTCTACTGTTTCTCGGAAT
Source organism: Paenibacillus luteus (assembly GCF_006542765.1). Taxonomy (GTDB): domain Bacteria; phylum Bacillota; class Bacilli; order Paenibacillales; family Paenibacillaceae; genus Pristimantibacillus; species Pristimantibacillus luteus. Next base: position 424,519 of record NZ_SKCD01000022.1, on the reverse strand, counting down.
GAAACGCGCTGCGCCTTCAGAGGATGACGAAAGCCATTTCACTTCGTCCCATTCAATTAGAAATCTGAAAATCTTTTTTTTCGAAAGTTTGCTGGAGAACTGCCTTGTTTATTGGTAAAAACGGAGGAGAAATAGGCAGGCGTGCTAAATCCTAATTCGTCGGCTATTCGGGCAATCGACCAGTCGGTTTGGAGGAGAAGTTTTTTGGCATGTTCGAACCGATATTGCAGCAAGTAATCCATTGGGGTGACTCCATATACTTTTAACATGCATTTGGCCAAGTAGTTGGGATGATAATTAAATTCGGCCTTAAGTACGGAATTCGTGATTTTTGAGGTATAGTTTTGACGAATGAATAATTCAATTTTTTCAGCGAGATGTATGGCAGTTGAATGTATTGAATTCGCTGAATCGTGGTTTATATTTTGCATGAAGGTCTGGAAGGCCGTTTGTTTCCTCCAATTTCGAAGCGAACGCGGATCCTTATCCAAGGAATAAAATTGGGTAAGATCGTTCATGGATTGGCTCGACAGCTTTAATTTCTTGGGTATAAAAATCGAGTTAACTTCACAATGGTTGAGGTATGCTTGCTGTTTATGTTTTTCAAATAAAGCAATTTGATTGTCATAGCAATCGCTGATGGTTTTCATTTCATCCCAAGCTCCGAATGTTTGGAAATGAATCCATGTAATTTCCGTCTCTTCTTCACAGGGAGCCGTACCAAAGTGATGCGCATCGGGCCTTAAAATGATGGCTTCATCTTTGCTTATTACCCACTCATTATCATTTTCTCCGATGAACAACTTGCCCCTCGTGACGATAATAATATCGAATACGCTAATGGAATAACGGCTGACATGCCTCTCTCGCGGCAAGAAAGTATGTTTCCCACTATCGATAAAATAAGGAATAGGTGGAGTTACAAAATGCATGATGATATCAGACATAACGATCCCCTCACTTTACGCAGGAATAGTGGTATTTTCAATTTGTTTATAAATTGATTTCGTTAGCGCGATATTCATGTTTTTACAATGGTGAAATAACATAAGATAGCAAAAAGATTTAAACGTTTCACAATATTATATTCTATGTAGGTGAAATTGTCCGATCGTGGAGCATATCAAAGACTTTTATATCAAAATAACACATTACTCGATACTTTTCAAACAGAAAAATAGAGGTTGGAATTTCATAAATAGAGGTTGGAAAAATCGTTTTTCAATGGAAAAGATGGATGATACAATGAAGTAAGCGTTTTCTATTCACTTGAAGAGAATGCGGTTTATCCTAATACAGTAAATCAATATAGTTAAACGATTAATCAAATGCCATGATTATCTTCAAAGGGAGGTGCCAAAACGAATATTGGTTATGAAGCAGTTGGTGGCTGGTTGTAATATCAAAAAAACAGGTTGAAATATCTTATTGCGTTTCATGATTGCTTATGGCACAATCTGGTTGTAAATACTGCTAAACGTTTAACTTGCCACTTGAATGCTCTAGTGATCAAGTTGAATGATTAGACATACAAACGAAAGCTAATTTTGAAGGGAGTGCGGGGGCAATGAAAACAGGCAAGAAAATTGGGGTAGGTCTTATCTTAGCTGCATTGGCAATGAGTGCAATTGGATGTGCGAACAACGGAGGCAACGGAGGGAACACAGCGTCACCGGGATCAGATGCTACGAATACACCGACGGGTTCCAAGACAGAAAAGGTCAAGATCGTTTACTCGATGTGGGGGAGCGCGGAAGAAGGAAGCACGACACAGGCCGTGGCAGACAAGTTTAACGCTTCGCAGGAGCGAATCGAAGTGGAAGTGCAAGCGATTCCTTGGGAGAACTACATGACAAAATTGAATACGCTTGCAACGGCAGGTCAATTGCCGGATACAGGGATGCTGCAGGAAGGCGGAGTCATTCAATGGTCCGGCGAAGGGATGCTGAATGATGTAAGCGCGATGTATGAGGGAAGCGATAGCAAGCCGCTGGACAGTCTGGCCTACAAACATGAGGGGAATACCGTTGCTTATGCGGCTGCCAATGAAATTCTACTGCTCTATTACAACAAAGATATGTTCGATAAAGCGAACGTGCCCTACCCTCCAGCTGCACTTGATCAAGCTTGGACATGGGATGAATTCGTAGCGACGGCCAAAAAACTGACGATTGATAAGAACGGCAAACATTCTGGCGAGGAAGGTTTTGATTCGCAGAGCATCGTTCAGTACGGCACTTCAGTAGAGAATCTTTCGTGGCAGCTCGAAACCTGGGCGCTCAGCAATGGCGGAGGTTTCTACTCCGAGGACGGTACGGAGGTTAGAATCGGAGAAGATGCTAGCGTCGAAGCGATTCAGAAAGTTGCCGATTTGTACTTAAAGGATCATGTCGCCCCGTTGTCCGTCGGACAGACCGATGATGGTATTCAGCGAACGATTATTGCCGGGACTGTCGCTATGGCAACGAATGGTCAATGGAACATCGGAACAAGCTTGAATACGGCCAAAGAGGAAGGGCTTAAATATGGTGTAGCCGTACTGCCTTATTTGAAGGATAAGGTAACCCTCAATACAGGCGGCGCCAATGTTGTATTCTCCCAGACCAAACATCCGGAAGAAGCGATGGAATGGCTGAAATGGTACAACTCCGAAGAAAACAACTGGGCACTTATTTCATCGGGTATTTGGATGCCGACGCTAGACAAGTGGTACAAGGATGAAACGTTTACTCGCAAATGGGTAGAAAATCCTAACTTCCCACCATACGAGGAATACAAGTCGGCAGTAGTTGACTATGCGCAATCTGATGCTGCAAGGCCAGCTGCGTGGTTCTATACGAACTATACAACAGACTTTAACACGTTGCTCGGGTCGGTTCTAGGCGATGTCTGGACCGGCAAGACTACCGCTAAGGAAGCGATTACCAAAAATCTCGATGCTTTGAAAGCAGCCCATGCAGGCAGTAAATAAAAGATAGAAGGGATGACCGCTAGCGCTGCAACGGTGGCGGTCATCCTTTATTCATAAGGAGTGGGGCAAGATATGGAAACCATTAATAAACTGCCGAAGCGCCGTTCCCGTGTTTATTCAAGCGAGGCGCGCGTTGCTTATATCTGTTTGATTCCTGCTTTTTTGGGATTATTCTTTCTGACGTATTTACCTCTTCTCGGTGTGCTCGGAATCAGTCTCACGAATTGGACGGGGCTGAAACCTCCGGAGTTCATTGGCTTCGAGAATTATATCAAACTATTTACTTCTGATCCTTATATCAAGGACTCTATTATTACGACAATCTATTTTGCAGTATTATCCGTAATCGGAAGCATGATCTATTCCCTTTTTATTGCAATGATGCTGAACCGTAAAATTCCAGCCAGAAGTTTTTTTAGAGCGGTTTTTTATATCCCATATGTTTTGCCGGCTGTAGCGATTTACGTAGGATGGTCGTGGCTTTACGAGGGGAATTTTGGTTTTTTCAACTATCTTCTCTCTGAGGTTGGTTTGAATAAAATTCACTTTATCGCTGATTCCAGCTATGTCGTTCCATCTCTCTCGTTGATTTCGGTTTGGCTTTCGGGCAACTTGATCGTTATCTTTTTGGCCGGGCTTCAGAATGTTCCGAGTGTATACCATGAAGCAGCCGAAATGGATGGCGCAAACGGTTGGCAACGATTCCGGCATATCACCTTGCCATGCATGACGCCGATTATTTTCTATAACTTGTTGATGAGCTTAATCGCCAACCTTCAGGTCGTGACGCCGGCGCTTGCCTTAACGAATGGCGGCCCAGGGAATTCTACAAGGTTCTTGACTTATCTGATGTACGACCAAGCATTCGTGAATTACAAGATCGGCTATGCATGCGCCACTACCTTGATTATATTTGCTATACTTGCCGTTTTTACAATTGTTTTGTTTAAGACATCCAACCGGTGGATCTACAATGAAGGAGGAGATGATAAATGAGCGAAGTAGCCTATGGCCGACTAAGAAGCAAGAAACGAAGAAACAGAACGATGAACCTGATCACGATAGTCGCTGTTGTTTTTTTTGCCATTTTAGCGATCTTCCCGATTTGGTGGATTTTTCGCACGTCTCTTATGACGAATGCCGAGATCTACAGATATCCGCCAGCTCTATTGCCGAACAATTGGTTGTTTTCCAATTATGAAAAAACGTTAGAGATCTTCAAATTTTGGAAGTACTTGTGGAACACGATGGTCATTATTGTTCCTTCCTGTTTGGCCGGAACATTTACGGCAACTTTGTGCGGGTACGCTTTTGCAAGGCTACGGTTTCGAGGCAAAAACTTGATCTGGGCACTTTGCATCGGTTCCATGCTGCTGCCTGCCATGGTTACGCTTATTCCGCTGTATATCGGCTGGACGCGAGGCCTCGGAGTGAGTGACAGCTATTGGCCGTTAATTCTGCCTTATTTTTGCGGCGGCGGCGCATTTAATATTTTTTTAATCCGCCAGTTCATCATGTCCATACCGAGAGAACTTGATCAAGCTGCAACGATTGACGGTGCCGGGTACTTCCGCATCTTGTTCAGTATCATCATGCCAGCCATCCGACCGGCAATGATCGTCGTCGCGTTGTTTATCTTCATCGGGCTATGGAATGATCTGCTCCAGCAGATGATTTATATTAATTCAAGCGATAAATATACGATTGCACTGGGACTAACCAACTTTAGAGGCCAACTGAAAAGCGACTGGTCGATGACGATGGCCGCAACATGCTTGTCCTTTGCTCCAGGCGTCATTTTCTACCTCATTGGTCAAAGGTATTTTGTAGAGGGCATCACGCTTACCGGATTAAAAAATTAATTCGGCCTTGGATAACTAAGCCATCAGGAGGTTACTATGAAAACGATTACAAAAAGGCTTATGTCGATGACGATCGCGTTTATGTTGATAATTCAAATTTTGCAGCTTAATTCAAGCTCGTTAACCAAGCTGGCTGCAGCTGCGGATGGTATTTCCAATGCCAGCCTATCTGCCAAAATTGGTGATCTGGGACAGATTGAAGAGCTGTTTATTCAAAATAACCCTGTTAATCGAAACGGGTCTCCTATCAATTTTGTTTTGCCTAATAACACGTCTCCACAGAACAACGTTCAGCATCAATGGATGGGCGAGATGCTTTTTTCTTACCGGACCGGCGATAATGAACAATTTCCTGTGACTAGGGATGGTTTCGTAGAGGTAGATACCAACAAAACGCTTGCAGCCGGCGGTTCAACAACCTATTCCAATATCAATCCTGATAATCAATATTTCGAGAAAACGGTATCCACGGAGGGCAAGAAAGTAGAGGTTAACTTTATCGGCCAGGAACTGGACTCCGCAACGAATCGGGCGATGAAGGGTTTTGACGTGAAGTCTGTGTTCGACATGGAGACGAATGACGGTTCCATGCTATGGGAAATAACTTTGAAAAACAAAAGCGGAAAATACATGGAATTCGGCGATATCGGCTTGCCGATGCCTTGGAATACTAAATACCGATCGGTATCGGATACGTATGACAATCGTTTAACAATGCATAACTTTGCCGGGGCAGACAGCGGGTATTCCTATGCTATCCGGACAAGCGGAGAAGGAAATTATATGCTGTTTACCCCGGTGACGGAAAGCGGCGCGCGCATTGAATATGTGGATTACTGGATGCAGGAGGCGGGCGAACTGCGTGCTGGACAGACCTTCACCAACTGGACAGGCGACAGCGGCGGCTGGTTTCCTGGGCTGAACGTGCTCTATATCCACTCTAAGGATATACAGAAAACCGGCCGCGGATATTTTACCGATGCCTCCAGTCTAGTACTCGGTCCGAATGAGGAGAAAACCTATCAGTTTAAATTTTCGGCGATACGCGCAGGCGACAATACGCCGCAGGAAAGTGCCCAAAGTCCTAATAACGCTTCCACTTCCGTGGAAGAGCGCGAGAAAAACCTGCGCTCCATTTTGTACCAATCTGGCATGATTGACGCCGTAGCGGTGCCCGGCTTTCAAACTGCCATTAATATGCCGACGAAGCTGGCTCTGCACTACGATGACAGCAAAATTAAAGTAACGTCGATTGGTATTCAATCCGTTCACGAGAATGATCCTTATGATGAAGCGCATATCCCGAATATCAAGCCTGGCAGTCAGAGAAGCGAGATGGTTAATAACACTCGCACTGGGCGCGGACTTGCTGGCGGCAACCCGGGCTACACCGAGGCTTATCAATTTTTGGAAACTAAGATTGTCAACGGCGAACAGCACCACATCTATTCACTCCAATTTGATGATCTAGGCAATAACAGCGTCCGTGTGGAGTATGAGCTGAAGGTTGGCGATGAATGGGTCAATAAATTTACGCAATACGAATTCAATGTAATGGCCGAGCTTGACGAAACGATGAGAACCCATACCGAATTCATGGTGGAGAAGACGCAGGACAAGGACCCGCAAAGTCCGACCTACGGTAACTACTTTGACTGGTATCTCAAGGATGGTCTCGACCGAAACATAAGCCATTGGGGCGATGACTGGGGCCATGATAATATCAACTCCATAACGATGAAGAACTATTTGGACCCAAATCCGGATGAAATTCAATCGATAGAAAATTATCTCATTGATTTTATGTGGGAACGCTTTATGAAGCATACGCAGGACAGCTTTATTGTTGCGAACTGGCTAAGAGATTCTGGCTCGTATACGGATAAAGATAAGCCTTATACACGAGAGTTCTCCGAAGTCATGGCAGCCACGGGCTATTTCAACATGTATCGGATCCAGAAGGCGTATCCTCATCTGATCGAGTACCGCGAATCGCCGCAGTATTATCTGGAAAAGGCTTATGGCATCTACTACAACCGAATTTCCAGCGGTGCAACCGGATTCTATGGCGAACAGCAGATCCCGGATATGATCGAGGCGTTGAAAGAAGAGGGCATGCAGACGGAGTTTGAAAATTTGAAGAAAAAGTTCGCTCTAGACAAAGGACGGAGCATGACATTCGCCGCTTATCCTTATGGCTCAGAATTTGAGTATGACAATACCGGCGAAGAAGGAGCCTATGCAGCAGCCAAGGCGATGCGAACGTACTATCCTCAGGACGGACAGGCAGCAGCGGCTAAGAAAAGCATGGAAATGGCGGACTGGAAGACTCGTGCCATGCGCGGGATCCAGCCCACTTGGTACCACTATTCCGTACCGGTATTCCGCGGCGGCGAGGGCTGGTGGAACTTCCAATATACGACGTCTCTGGCGGGATATATTATGGATGACTGGATTCGTTATCAGGATGACGGCAGAACAGCCGCTCAGACCGCCACTGCGCAGCAGCGCAACTATGCGGCGAAGATTTCGAACTTTAACGCCATTAACATGGGCCAGATTTCTGCACAATCTGTGGGCAGCACCTCTTGGAGATATTCCATGTATAAGGGCGGAACCGGTACCAAAGACGTGTACGATGGCGGTTCCCGCGTAATGAACAACGGCTGGAACGATTTTTCCGGCGAAGCCGACGAGGGCATTTATGGCTCTCTGTTAAGTATTAGTTCGGATATTGTTACTGATCCGGTGTTTGGGCTGTTCGGGTATGGGGCACTGGTTACCGACAATGGCAGCAGCTACGACATCACTCCGAAGGATGGTTTCGGCAAGCGAATTAATTTAATCGACGAAAAAATTTATATCGTCTCTCAAAATGAAAAAATCGATAGCGCTGAAATTCAAAAAGACGGCAGGCTATTTCAATTGACGCTCTCGAATCTGGATAAAAAAGAGCATGCTTCGAGAATTGCTATCGACGGAGCGGGTTTGGAAAATGGCTATTATGCCATTAAGCTGAATAACGAAGCAGCAGGGCAGTTCTTTGTAAGAAACAATAAGGGCCTTGCTCGGTTCCAAATGAATAGCGACCCTACAGCGCAGTTGACCATCGAAAAGCTAGACTCGGGCGAGAATGAAGCTCCGCAGGTTACTGCAGAGACGGCGACGCAAAACCCGCAGGCACTGATTCCATTTATACTGAACGGTATTGTGAGCGACGATGGCGCACCGGACGGAACGCTGACTTACCAGTGGGAAGTGATCGGCACACCGCAAGGCGGGAAGCTTAGCTTTGCTTATCCGAAGGCAAGCATTACACAGGCTGTCGGTTCAAAAGAAGGCTCTTATACAGTAAGACTGAGCGCTAATGACGGGCAGCTCATCGGTTCTGATGAACTAACCTTCCAGTTGGCTGCTCCGCCTGAGAAACAGCCTCCTCAGATTAACGAAATAACAGCCGTTCAGGACGGAACGAATGAAAGCATTGTGGTCTTATCCGGTACGGCAATTCCGGATCCGATCCACAGCGCGGAATTTGAGCCCGACATGACATACGATTGGGCTGTCAAGGAGAAGCCGAATGGCGCAGGCGAGATTACGATTGTCGCAGGAGACAAAGCAACCGCATATGCGCGTATAAGCAAGGCAGGTACCTATGTATTCACGCTGACTGCTGCCGACGAAGGCAAGACGGCAAGCAAGGATGTAACGATTGTAATTGAAGCAGACCCCGAGGATGCTTACCGGGCAATTAATACCGTAACACGCAAGGGAACGGCTCCGTCTCTTCCGCCAATCATGAAGATTTTGTTCGATGACGGGTATAGAGAGAGCTCGATTGTATGGAATGATATCGATCCAGTCGACTATGAAGCCATTGGCAGTTTCGAAGCAAGCGGTAAAGTGACAGACAGCGATCTAGAGGTTCTCGCCACTGTGTATGTCGTGAGCGTACCGCCTCAAAACGCTGCGCTGACAGCAAAAGCCTCTGCCAGTTTCTCCGGCGGTGACGGATATCCCGAGGCGATGAATAACGGTGTTGAGCCGAAAAATTCAAGAGATTTCTCGCCTTCTCGCACAGCTCCGAACAGCGCATGGCACAACTGGGGAAGAGAAGGAGATCCGGCATGGGTCACGTATGAATGGCTTCAACCATTCCTTGCTTCTTCGATGGATGTATACGTCTTCCAAGACGCTGGCGGAAACTTCCGACCGAAGGATATGCAGCTCAAGCTTCGCGACGAGAATGGAATATGGTATACGCCAAGAGCGATTAACGGACTTGGAAATGAACTGGACAAGTACAACACAACCACTTTCGAGCCTGCCTATATTACAGGCGTGCGTATAGACATGAGGCCGACTGCAAACGGAAGCGGCATTCTGGAATGGAAGGTAAACGGCTATACGGGAACGGTAGATAAGTCGGAGTTAATTAGCGTTAATAACTATGTTAATGCCTTAAACGCTTCAAACTTTATCGATCAAGGCCTTGCGCCAATCGATGCGGCAAAGGCAAACGCATCAGCGGTCATTCAAAAAATGGATGCCACAGAAGAGGAAGTTGCCCAGGCACTCGGTAAGCTGCTGACAGACCTGAAGCTGCTCCATCCGCGCGATAACAATATGGCATTCTTGGCTCGCGTATCCGCTAGCTATACCTCTCCTTGGGAGAGCGTTGCAGCTGTCAATGACGGTAGAAAAGCAGAAGCGAACATCCCGCATTGGGGAACCTGGGGGAATGCAGGAGCAGCGGAATGGGTGCAATATGAATGGCCGCAAGGCGTTACAATCAATAGCTCGAACTTGGTGCTATGGTCAGATGCAGGCGGCATACTAGCACCTACAAAGTACGAGTATTCCTACATTCCATTGAATAGTACGACTAATGAATGGTTGACGGCGAAAACCATTACCGAAGGTATCACCTTGGTGAATAATACGCCGGTGGGCTCTTCCAATCTGGTTGATTTCGATTCAGGGCTGCAAGTGAAAGCGCTGCGAGTTACGATGACAAAGCAATCAGCTGGAAGCGGTGTTGGCGTTGGCTTATGGGAATGGGAAGTGCTTAAGTCGGATGCCATTCAGGAGCAGGAAGCACCAACAACACCGACTGCGGTGGCGCCGACATCTGTCCATAGCAACGACGGTAAGATTATAGGCGTGACATCGGCAATGGAGTACCGGAAGGAAGGAGTGGAAGAGTATACCGCGATTACTGGCGTTGAAATTACAGGCCTAAGCGCCGGCAACTATTTTGTTCGGTATATGAAAACCGCTTCTCTGAATGCCAGCCCGGATAAGGAAGTTGTCATTCCGGAAGGGCAGAAGCAGGATCAGTCAGCGCCGGAACCAAGCGAATGGACGATCACAAATGCGAATTCCGATAATCAAACAAACGGGAAGATAGAAGGCGTCCAGGACACGATGGAATACCGGAAGCTGGGCGATGAGAGCTATGTGCCTGTCAATGGCACAAGTATTGAAAATCTGGAGCCTGGCAGCTATCAAATCCGATACGCAGCGACAGATGAATTACATGCAAGCCAGCCGGTAACCGTGGAGATTCGTAATGAAGCGAAGGCAGATCGGGATGCGCCTAACGCGGATGAACTGGTCGTTACACCGGCTGCAACGGCAGGCGGAAACGATGGGAAAATCGAAAACGTGACTGCCGATATGGAATATCGGAAGGCAGATGGCGGCGCATACACTGCCGTTAGCGGAAGCAGCATCGACAACCTCGAAGCAGGCCGTTATGAAATTCGGTACGCGGAGACAGATACCGACAATCCAAGCCCTGCGATTATCGTAATTGTTCCTGACGGAAGCAAGCAGGAACAGAATCCACCATCCGGTACAGTGGTCAAAGGTGTCGATATCAGCGTGAGCGGCGCTCGGGATGGGAAGATCACAGGCGTGGAGTCCACGATGGAATACCAGAAACAAGGGGCTAATTCGAGCGACTGGACTGCCATCACAGGCATAGAGATTACAGGTCTTGACGCAGGAACCTATTATGTCAGATATAAGGGAACCTCAGCTTACCATGCAAGCGATGCTCTTATGGTCATCTTAAGCACTCCTTACACGCCTTCACCGACGTCAACGCCTACGCAGCCTTCAGTAACTAATAAGGTTGTAGGAGATACGATCAAGGTTGTGACGCCAAAGGTGGATAAAGCGACTGGCATAGCTAAATCGGAATCCATTAGTCAGGATGACATCCGTAGAGCATTGGAAAACGCGAAAGCAGACACCAACGGAGTAAAGACTGTACGGGTGGAAATTCCGAAAATGGAGGGAGCAAGCGCATATGCCGTCGAGCTTCCCAAAACCGCATTAACTTCGGATAAAGCCAATGTACAGGTAGAGATTGAGACGGAATTCGGAACACTTATTGTGCCTGCAAACGGGTTGAATCTTGCTGCAACGGATGCGAAGAGCGTAGAGGTGACGATTGGGAATGCTGACACATCCCTGTTTGATTCTGAAACGCAAGGAGACATAGGCAGCAGACCCGTCATTAAATGGGGCGTCAACATCGGGGGAGCGGCAGGAGAAGCAAATCGCTTGCAAGCACCAGTAGAAATTAGAATACCCTATACAGCTACTGCTGATGAACTGGATGATTTAGATTACCTTGTTGTTTGGCATATCGATGCAAATGGAAAGCCTGTGCAAATAAAAAATGTTAAATTCGATGCTGCTGGGAAAGCCATGGTATTCACAACGAGTGAAGCTGGCCACTATGCAGTTGCCTACAGCAAGAAAAGCTTCGAAGACGTCACAAAGGATTCATGGTACACCAAAGCGGTCGAAATGATGGCGTCCAAGCGATTGATTGACGGCACATCGCCTACTGACTTTAGTCCTAGCAACAAAGTGATAAGAGCTGAATATTTGGCGTGGCTGGTAAGAACGATGGAGCTTACAGCGGAATTCGACACGAACTTTAGTGATGTGGAGGAATCAAGCAAGTACTATGACGAAATCGGAATAGCCAAAGCTCTCGGCATAACCGTAGGCTACAAAGGCAAGTTCAATTCCGAAGCCGAATTGACAAGGCAGGATATGGCTATATTGACGATTAGTGCATTGCAAGCAGCAAACAAAACCTTGCTGAATGGTACAATTGAAGAACTCGGCAAGTTTGCGGATGCAAAAGATTTAGCAGCTTATGCAGCAGAGGATGTGGCTGCAATGGTTAAGATGGGCTTCGTTAACGGACGAGGCAATAATGTCCTGAGTCCTAAAGGTTCGACGACCAGGGCCGAGGCTGCACAAATTTTGTTTAATATTTATTCGCATCAATGGTCATAATTGCAATATGCTCCTAAAATGAAAATGGTACGGAAAAACGTGACGTTTTTCCGTACCGTTTTTTTTATGGCTACAGCGTTAGAAACTAAATTAAATCCATTCACTAGACATGCTCTCCTGCATAGAAACGAAACAGCTTCACATTCATCAACTCTTGTAGTTGCTTCTTTAATTAAAAGAGATCGCCAGCCACTTCCCCGCAATAGAATTAGGTGAAGCAATAGGTTTATCGATCTAGACTGTTCTTTATAGCAGTCTATTTTGTGTTTGTACGCTATTGCGGGTTATGGCTTTTTAGGGCACGATCTGTGATATACTTCAACTATAAGATTGATTGATTATAAATTTTGAATGACTGGAGGGACATTTTATGAGTGACTTACAGAATTGTATTTGCTGGTAGTACGGCTCTATGGTTTAATTGATTCGCATGTTCAGCAGATTATTCCTCCCAAATGTTCCAACCCACGATTTTTGGCTAAATAATTCGATTGCAAGATAGAACTATAAGCCTTTAACAGGGCTTGAGAGCAAGGTAATATCCCACATCCAGACTTGATTTGGCTCTGTTGCGCCATGTCTCGTCGGTCTTCTTCCACTTCTATATCATTCCTTCGGACAGTCCACTATCCCTTGCGATTTGACATACAGTATCATTGTTCGGAGGCATCATTTGCTGGGATTTGCCATGGCTTGAGGCATAGAGCGTGCTCAGCTTTTTGTACTTTGAGGAGCTCCAAGCTGGAGCTTCATACTTGAAAGGAATATACGGGCAATCATTCAACTGCCCTACATTCTTTTTTTTATTGCGGAATCATAAAGTTTGGGCTCTTGTAATGTAACCGTTATCATGAATGGGTTTGAATTTTAATAGGATGGACGGGAGGCGGATTACACTGAAATTAAACTGGTATTATCGCATGATGTTATCGTATACGCCGATATTTTTCGTGGTAATCTCGACAGTAATCATTGTATTCTTCACGACATTAAACCATCAATCTGAGAATAGGTACATCGAGACAAATAGGTCAATCGTTGCGCAGATGATGAAGAATACAGAGGTTAACCTGAAGTTGATTGAAAGAAATTCGGTTAGCGCATTACTAACGGACCCGCATATTAATGATTATTTTTCTGAGCGCAGTAAAGTTATTTATGATTATTTTGTTATTCAAAAGAAATTGATCGATCTCAAATCGTCATTCCCCTTCGTAAGCTCCATTTATTTGTATGACGAGTCCACCAAGAAGATTTTGTCAGACTCCAATACCTACACATTTGACTCATTCGCCGATCGCCAGTTTTTAGAGAAATCTATTATGCAGACGGAACAAACCAGATGGACCGAATCGCGAGATTATACTTTATCTACCATTGATCGCAACGGGCAAAAAGTCGTATCCCTTATGAAGAAATATATCTATCCGACCCAGCAGACGGGGATCATTGTTATCAATATCTATGTCAATTCCATGATGGAATATCTGAATCAATTTAGTGAACACAAACAGACGAAAGTCCACATCCTAGATTCTAGTGGTCACCAATTTCAGAACACATCCGCTGATCGAGTTTCGATGTCTAACTTTCAAACAGTGTCGGATTATACGGGGTGGGCTTATTCAGTAGAAAGTGTTAATGCTGCAGGTTATTCCGCACTTTCGCTGCTATCCAACATTTGGATTGTTTTTGTGCTTATCATCATTGTTCTAGCACTTGTCTGGTTTACAATCATAACGCATATCCATTACAAACCGATACATAATCTCGTGGAGAAAATAAATTCTTCATTCGGGATTCGAAAGGCCATGAGCAATAGTATTAAATCGCGAATGCATGAATTTAATATTATTGAATCCGCTATCGATAACTTACTTCAGAAGACGTTGGATTACAACTCGTTGCAGGAAGCAGAAGCCACTCACCGTAAAAGAATCCTAATACAGGAATTGATTGCTGGCCAGCGCATGATTAACAGATCAGAATGGCAAAAAGAGGCTGCTGCGCTGGGGCTCCCTGTAGACTTTGATCGTTTATGCGCGGTTTCCATTGAAATAGACAGCTATCATACTTTCTCCGGAAACTATAAACCTAGTGATCAACTTTTGCTCAAATACATTCTAGAGAGTGCCATTCGGGAATTCGCAAGTGAACGGGATATTGCGCTTTACTATGTATGGACGGAGCAGCATCAGGCAGCTGTTGTCCTTTTTCTGAAAGAAGTTCATCTTCCTTATGACAAGACGATTACGGAGATGTGCAACGACTACCGAAATTGGATACATGATAATCTAGAGTTGACCGCATCCATGGGCATTGGTACGAACATAGAAGGCATTAGCGACATATCTTCCTCCTACCGGCATGCCGTCTCGAACGTTTTGCTTAAAGCCGTATTCGGTACCAATTGTGTAATTGATCAGCGAATGGCTCAAGAAAAGTCCGATATGAACACGTATGCGATTCTAGGAGCGATACCAGAGATGGTTCACCTATGGCAGAAAGGTGAAGGTCAATGGCGAGACAAATTTATACATATGGTCAGTTCGCTGCAGAAGAAAAAACTTGGGAAGTCGGATTTATCAACTTTTGCAACAAGCCTAATGCAGCATCTGGAAAGAGAATTAACATCGAGTTCAGAAGAGATGGCAGAAATATGGAGGACAAGTTTCCAGAATCGTATCGAAACGATAGCCAATCAAACGGAAACGTTGTCAGAATTGCATCAAGCGATAGAGGGGATTTTAGATGAATTAACGCCACACCTGGATTTACAGCGAGAAAGCAATAGCAGTAAATCAATCGCTATGCGTATGAAGTCTTACATCGATAGTCATTTTGCCGATCCGAACTTGTCCCTTATGGGCATTAGCGATAAATTCAACATGCCTACAACCAATGCGAGCATTTTGTTCAAGAAAGAGACTAACGAGAAGTTTATCAATTACGTAACGAAAGTTCGGCTTGACCATGCACGCAAAATGCTTATGGATTCGGATAATGCCATACAATCTATCGCAGAGATGGTGGGGTACACACATGTTCTTTCCTTCCATCGGGCTTTTAAGAAAACCTACGGGTTTCCACCCGGCGAATATCGAGAAATCTATCGCGCACAAAGAAATGTATAGAAGTCTGCTGATTTACAGCAGGCTTTTTGTTTGGGATTAAAACAGGTTAGCTTCTTAAATAAAGTTAAGTAAAGCGATAACATACAAATTCGAGTCGTTTTGGGTTTCAAAACATCAAGTTAGGGGATTAATTATTGTTAATTTTCAAGCTGACGGTGCAGATGATACATTTGTGCCTGTAAGAAATGCCTAACCATGCATGGGCCAACAGGCAAAAATTAATGTAAAGAGGAGGTATATGGCCATATCAACCAAGCCGATGCGCAGGACGGCACCACGTTTGTCGTTCCGATCCTTGCTCCGAGAATGGCAGCTCTACATTTTGATTCTGGTACCCTTGATGTTTTTCGTAACATTCAAGTATGTACCCATGTTTGGAGCAGTCATTGCGTTCAAGGAATATAACATTTTCAAAGGGATTTGGGAGAGTCCGTGGGTTGGCTTTGAGACCTTTAGAGAAGTCTTCCAAATGCAAGGTTTTTATTTGGCATTACGAAATACTTTTATGTTGAATCTGCTCGACTTGCTCGTTAGCTTCCCGCTGCCAATTATTTTAGCCATCGTTCTAAACGAGTTGCGTGTTCAATGGTTTAAGAAAGGTGTGCAAATGGTGCTGTATCTGCCGCATTTCATCTCTTGGGTGATTATTGGCGGCATAGCGATTCAATTGTTGTCTACCAATACTGGTATCGTGAACAATGTGTTGAAATCGTTTAATATCCAGGCTATACCTTTCCTGACAGAACCAATTTTATGGGTGTTTACCTATCTTGGTATCGGAATATGGCAAAGTGCGGGCTGGGGTACGATCATATATCTTGCGGCACTGACGGGTATTAATAAGGATTTATATGAAGCGGCAGATGTTGACGGGGCAAGTCGAGTGCGGAAGATATGGCATATTACGATGCCAGGCATTAAGCCGACCATCATTATATTGTTGATTATCAATATCGGACATATGGCTAGTATCGGCTTCGATCGTCCGTTCGTCTTAAGCAATCCGCTTGTCACGGACGTCTCGGAGGTAATCAGCACGTATGTGTACAAGACAGGTATCCAATCAGCGAGATATACGATCGCTACGGCTATTGGATTGTTCCAGGCGGTCATCGGTTTGATCTTCCTATTGTCTGCCGACTTCATTTCTCGCAAAGTCAACGATCAGGGCATATGGTAGGAGGAGATAATCATGACAAGCCCAAATCACCCGAGCATTCGAACGAACCGTACAGGCAAGTTATTGGATATTGTCTTGATTCTTGTTGTTACAATTGCAAGTCTTCTTTGCTTGGCACCTATGATTCATATCTTGGCATTATCACTCAGTGGTAATAGTGCTATTATGAGCGGTAAAGTTACGCTCATTCCTATCGACATGGATTGGACGGCTTATAAAGCTGTATTTGGAAATGATCAGATGATTCGCTCACTCGTATTTACAATAGGTATGGTCTCGCTATTTACCATGATAGCTATGACCATGACAGTGATGGCTGCATATCCATTAACCAAGAAACAACTTAAAGGACGCGATTTGTTTCTGTTTGTAATCGTAGTCACTATGTTCTTCAGCGGTGGGATGATTCCGGAATATTTGCTTGTGAAAAACTTGAATCTACTTGATTCTATCTGGTCGCTGATTTTACCAGGAGCCATTAACGCGTTTTATTTGCTCATCATCAAAACCTTCTTTAGTTCCATTCCATTGGAACTTGAAGAATCGGCAAGAATGGATGGAGCAAGCCATTTTAGAATCTTGCTCGGAATCATCTTGCCTCTTTCGCTCCCTGTATTGGCAACCATTAGTTTATTTTATGCCGTAGGACGATGGAACGGATTTATGGACGCGCTACTTTACATTACGAACTCTAATCTTTATCCCTTGCAGCTCAGACTTTATGAAATGGTTATGAATAGTCAGGTCAATAGTATGCTGGAAGGAATAGGAACGGCAGCTCCAGTACCCGAGAGTCTCAAAGCGGCTTCAATTATGTTTGCTACCCTTCCAATTCTATTAGTTTACCCATGGCTGCAGCGATATTTTGTATCTGGGATGATGATTGGTGCAGTCAAAGGATAATGTTGAAAGTGAATTCCAACAGTTCAAAGGAGCGGGTCAAATGATTTCAAAATCCAAAAAATGGTCAGCCAGTCTAATGGCAGTGGCGGTCACAACAACGATTCTTGCAGGTTGTTCCAACACTAATTCTGGCAGTAGCGAGGCTACAAACAAACCTGCAAACGAAACCTCGAATCCAACTACAGAAGCGCCGAAAAGTGATCCAATCACTTTGCGTATCGAGCTTTTCGACCGCAATAATACTCCAACCGGTGCTCCGCCTATCACAGACAACTTCACAACGAAATATATTCAAGAGAATTTTGGAGATCCAAACAACATTAAAGTCGAATTCGTAACCGTTCCGCGGACACAAGAAGTTGAGAAACTGAATGTTTTGATGGCAGCTAATCAAGCTCCAGATCTAGTTTATACGTATGATACGCCTACCGTACAGAAATACGTAAAAGACGGAGGTTTGACTGATCTCGGACCGTTACTGGAGAAGTTCGGCACAAACTTAAAAACTGTCCTGGGCGAAACTGTGCTTAACTACGGTAAATTCGATGGTATTCAATACGCGATTCCGGCACGTCGGGTACTGCTCCCGGAAAGTACGACATTTTTACGCCAGGACTGGTTGGATGAACTGGGATTACCAATTCCGACAACGACCGATGAATTCTATCAAACACTGAAAGCATTTAAAGAGAAAAAACCAGGAAAGTCTGGCGACAAAGTGATTCCTTTCAGCAATATTGATCCATTCCATAGTAAGCCTCTTCAATATTCCTTCTGGGAGTGGGACAAGATTTCGGATGCTGATCTATACTCCATGCCTGACTGGTTGCTGCCGGGCAACAAAGAAGCGCATCGCTTCTTAAATAAGCTATATAACGAAGGGTTGATTGATCCGGACTTCCCATTATCGATGAACAAAGATCCACAGAAGTTCCAGAAAGATCTGATTAATGGAATCGTTGGTGTTGGTACGGCAAATACGAACGAGCCGGTCTATCAGGGTTACTTGGCTGAAGTTTATAAAGCAGATCCCAATGCGAAACTTGTCCCGATTAACCCATTTACGACTGCTGACGGAAAGACGCCAAAAGCACTTTATCCGCCGAACGGACTGTATTTATTCGTTCCAAAATCCAGCATAAACGCCGAAGCTGTAGTCAAGTACCTTGACTGGATGGCAGTGCCTGAAAACTTTCTTGCTTTGCAAAACGGAACAGAAGGCAAAACCTACGAAATGGTAGATGGCGTGCCGCAAGTTCTGGACAATGATGAAGCAAAGCAAACCCTTTATAACTATTCTGATTACGCCATAATTTTGAACGGAAAGTTAGCTAGCACAACGGATGAAGATTTGAACATTGCTGCAAATGCTTCTGATCCACAGTATAAAGATTTCACAATCTCTAGCATCGAGCTTGGTAGCAAAGACGGTGTTATAAAACCTAGCGTTACGACGCCGATCCAAGCGGAAATAAAATATGCTACAACGCTTAAAGCGAAGAGCGATGAAATTTTTGTGAAAGTTGTGACGGCAAAGCCTGGCGATTTCGATAAAGTTTATGATAACGAAGTGAACGATTATATGAAAATTGGTGGGCAAGAAGTTATGGACGAGAAACGCCAGGCGTTTGATGCGGCGAAGTAACCTAAAGTTAGGATAAAGCCTGATTCTCCGCTCATGTGGCGGAGAATCGGGTATAACTTCATGATTGAAGCAGGAATGAACAAGAATCAATATAAGGAAAAAGCAAAGGAAAAGTTTAACAAAATCCCTAAAAATGAAAGCGCGTACAATGCGAAGGAAGATTCAGAACGAGGAGGAAAACATAATATGATTAAGAAATTTCGGAAAAAGGTATTTGCATATTTAATGGTGAACGCTCTGGCGGTATCCATCATTGCTCCTGCTTCCTTTTCCAATACGGTACATGCAACGGTTGATGCAGCTCCAGTAACAGCCAATTGGTATACAACCTACCAAGAAATGGATGGTGTTGGCGCTGCTTATGCCTATACGCCTTCCATTCATATGATGCAGCTCGCAACTTCTGGACACCAAGATACCGTAAGACGTTTGCTCGAAATGACCTTTGATGAAAAGAATGGGACCGGCCACGATATCGCGCGCGTAATTATTGGGGATAATGGAGGTCTTACCGCTAGTGGAACGGCAGCAAGCCCGGGTTTCAACCCTATAAATTCTTTGCTTGCGGATGTCAAGAATCCGGGCTTCGATATCGAAGGAAACGCGATACCAATGCGGGGAACAGCCGGTCAGTTCGGCTATAAGATCGAAGCTGAGAACCGTTACAATGATGGCAATACCGATAGTTTCTGGCCGAACGAGCCTGCACATGAACCTGGTACATTGGTACCTTTGAAAGATTTCATCTGGGAAAATCCTTCATGGAATCAACCCATTCCCAATGACATTGGTGGTCCTACAAACCTTCTCAGCGCACCAGGAGAAGATCCCGTTATAATCAAAAACACAGCACGAACTCGCAAGGAATTGTTTGATTTCGATCAGGTGTGGACGATGCTCCAAGCGAAGCAGTATGGCGTCGATCAGTTCTACGGTTGCGTATGGACAGTGCCCTATTGGATGAGCAACTCTGCTTCTAATGCACCAAGCAAAATAATTCGTAATGACGTGGCCATTATTGATGGTAAGCAAGTGAAGATATACTACCAAGCTTTTGCCGATTATCTAGTGTACTATGTGAAAGGCATGTGGGAGCAGTGGGGCATTCCTATTACCCATGTTGGTCCTTTTAATGAAGTGGATCTGGCTGGTGGAAGCGCCGCTTATGTCACCGAATTGGTTAATGATTATATCGGCCCGACCTTGAAAGCATCTATCGAACCGGGCGGAGCACTCTACGACATCGTGAATCCTGAAGGGGATGCCATTGATTTTATTCCTCAACTGGTTGCCGTCGATGGAACTAACCTTAACGCCTCCATAAGCAGAGGCGGTCAGATGTTCTCCCAAGTGGATGAAGCAACTGCTACCATGAAAAATCCGTACCTTGACGTATTTTCTACACACTTATACGGGACGGTAGGAATCGGTACGGATGAGAACAAGCTGTATCATACTGGAGGGTTCTCCCAAACTCCGATGGATTATACGACTGCGGGCAATACGTATCCTCAATATTTGACCAAATATAAGCTCTGGCAGACGGAGTTCATGAACCAAGACACCGGCGACGGTTCAGCAGGCGCCTATACCAATCGATACGGTAATCAGAACATCAACGATGCTGTGCGCTGGTCTAACCTGATGACGAATATGTTCACCAGCAATCCAGGGTTCAACGGCTTTATTTGGTGGAGCATGTGGGACAACAACGGCGTCGACGGGTCTGATTTAATCCGTTTCGCTACGACGAACTCCCAACAGGAGCCTGGGCGCATTAGTACATTAACAGGCGAGTATCGGATATTTAAACGATTTTACGGTTACGGCCATTTTTCCCGTTTTATGAATCCGGGGGACAAGCGTTTTGATGTAACACGCTCTCCAGTGCAAGACATTAATATCGTAGGCTTCAGAAACAACACAGATTTCTCCATTACGGTCTCAAACGCCAAGAATGACGATAGCATTCAGCCGCTAGAATTCACGCTTAATCAGTTCCCAGTAGGCACATCTAGCGTTACTGTATTTCGCACCTCCGGCAGCGAGAACCAGCAGAAGCTGGCGACGATTCCAGTCGTGAACGGTAAGTTTGTCATTAACATCCCATCTGCCAGCATAGTCACGATCGTACCATCCGAAGGTACATACGCGACATTTAATAGCTTAGATGGCGAACGAGATATATTCTCCACGCTCGAAGCGGAACGAAACGATAATAGCGTTCAAGGTAACACAGCAGGCAATGCTGGGCGAGCAGGCGAAGCAGTAGCTTTGAAAAATGACAACTATCTTACCTACAACAATGTCAATTTTGCAGACGGATCTGCGAATGGGGGCGTTGTTCGAAGACATTTACTCTATCTTACCGCACAAGCGAAAGCGGCCAAAGGCGGGAATCTGGTTGCGTATGTTCTACCCGTAGGGACGGAGGTTAACGACGCGAACGAGATCCGTACATTTGGCAGAGAGGTTGCCCGAATTGAGGTGCCGTCCAATAATGGATATGGCCAATTTCAGGATATGGTCGCAACGGGCGACCTCAGCGCCTATGGTCATAAAGACTTCTATATCGTAGCAGAAACAAATGGCAGCAGTTCAATTGTAGTTGATCGTTTCTTATTCGGAGCAAATGATTCTGATTGGAGCACTGCCGCTAACAACTCGACAGTATCCATTCCTGGCAACTTGCTGCTCAATGGAGATTTCGATACTGCAACAGCTTCTAATACGAACAATTGGTCCACCGGACGTTACGATAACGGAGAGTTCCGACAAGCCGTGACGGGTTCGGAGTTTACGGCCGATACGATTCAAAGTTACACAGGGTTCTCTCGTAACCTGAAGAACAATTCAACGTCGCGGGTAGCTGGATCAGCAAAGTTGACAAACCGAGTGGATGCAGCTAATCAGTACGATGGTATCTGGCAGGACGTTACTGGCAAATTGACGGTTGGTGAAAGCTATGACTTCAAGGGATACTTCATGTCCATGAAGCATCGTCCAGAAAGTTATGACGTTGCGGCGGAGAATCCTGGCGATGTGGAAGTAGCCTTGGTCTATTACGATAGCGATGGTCATCAGCTTGCCCTGACTCCGATAAGCGGACGCAACATGCCCGAACCCTATCAAGCGCGTGAAGCCGGTGATCCTGGGTACTGGAACAGCAATGGACAGTTCGTCGGTCGGATTTTAAAAGGCGGACCGCTTAGCTTGAGTTCATTCCAGCCTGTCCATGTTAAGGTTGCGGACTGGCATGAAAGCGATGGGGAGTCATTTGTCTATAGCGAGCCTGCCAATACGGCTAAGACTGTTCTGGCTGTATATGCTAAGGATTCGAATATCATGTACGCTGATTTGCTGTCTTTGACCCCGCCAATGATAGCGAATTACAATATTTTTGTCGATGGAAGCCTACCAGCAAACTTTTCGCAGGATAAGTTTGATTATACGTATACAGTCAATGGTACTACCGTGCCTGTTGTTACGGCGTCCTCCAATGATCCAACTGTGAGGGTTAGCATTACGCAAGCAAGTAGTGCTAGCGACACAGCCGTTATACGCTTTATCAAAGGACAGGCGGTCAAGACGTATACGGTAGCATTCTCAACGATGCAAGTATTTAACTTTGCGGAAGGGCTTCCTTCCGGCTGGAGCGTAGGCAATCCTACTGAGAATGCGATAACGTTTAATCCATCGGGAAGCGCAACTCTAAACACAGTTAAGCAAGATGCGGCTTATCCCAATAGCTCCAACCTGCTGCAGTTGCCAGGATCTGCAGAAGGGGACTGGACTCTGACTGCGAGGCTTTCTGTGGATAAAGCTCTTAGCGATGCATTATTTACGAACGCTACGCAAGTAGGTATCGGTATTCGAAAAGCGGACACCGGCGAATTCTTCCGGATCGCCGCGACAAGATTGGACAACAGTATAAAAGTAATTAGCACGGGTTTGTCGGGCACAACAACAAGCAGCAATCAGACCGGACAAACGAGTCTGAGCGGTACAAACTACTACCTCCGTATCGTGAAGACTGGCAACAATGTGCAGGGGTATTTCTCTACCAATAACGGCTCGAGCTATACCATTATGAGCGGCAGCCCTGGCGCTACTGTGCCGACTACGTTCACTCCTGAATTTTTCAGAGACGCAAAGGTTTTGTTGTACGGAAGTAACTTAAGCTCCTCCGATTTGCAAGTAACCTACAACGATGTGACACTTTTGAAATCGAATGGTACAGCAATTGTAAGTCCAGATCAAATGGCTGTGGAGCAGGCCGCGGGCCAGATTGGCCTGTCCATTACAGTACCGGATACAAGTGTAACTCAGCCAGCTTTGCTTATGGAATTGGCACAAGAATATCTCAACCATGACGAAGCTCTGGAAATGCTTGGCGTTACTGTCGTTATATCGTATGAGGATGGTAAGTTTGCCCTTACCATAACGAAAGGCACTTCGTCCATAACTGTAAATTCGGTTTCGATTATAGGAGACGGCAAGGGCACAGACATAACTTCGCCGACTTGGGCAGAAGGCAGCGTGCTTACCAGTTCCAATGTCACTAGCACTGGCCTTACCTTGACATGGACCCCAGCAGAGGATGATGTCAAGATCACCGGCTATAAAATCTACAAGGGGGCAGAAGAAATCGCGTCTCTCAGTGGAGATATCAACACGTATGAAGTGACCGGATTAACTGCAGAAACAGAATATACGTTCAAGGTCGAAGCGGGTGACCTGGCAGACAACTGGAGTACGGATGGGCCTTCGCTACCGGTTGTAACGTCTCCGTTGTCGGATACAGCTCCGCCAACATGGTCAGAAGAAAGCACACTAGTGGAGTCTGACGTTGAGACTACAAGCCTCACGTTAACATGGTCCGCTGCACAAGATGACAAAAGCGTAACAAAGTACAAGATTTACAAAGGGACAGAGGAACTGGCAATTGTAGCAGGAACGGTCACCTCCTACAAGCTGATCGGCTTGGCGCCGGAGACGAAGTATGCATTCAAAGTGGAAGCAGGAGACGAAGCGGGCAATTGGAGCACGGACGGTCCAACGGTATCTGTCACAACATTGCCATCAGCCGATACGACAGCACCGACATGGCTGGAGGGAAGCGTTCTTGCGCAATCCAATGTTGGAGCCACAGGCCTTACGCTGACGTGGACGCCGGCCGAGGATGATTCCGAGATTACCGCCTATAAGATCTTTAAAGGCACAGAGGCGATTGCGACTGTGTCCGGCACGGTATTAACTTATGATGTAGCAGGCTTAACACCGAATACAGAGTACGCTTTTAAAGTAGAAGCAGGGGACGTAGGCGGCAATTGGAGCGGGAATGGTCCTTCGGTTACCGTGACGACGTTATTGGAAGCGGATACGGCAGCGCCGGCATGGAAACAAGGAAGCCTACTTGAGGCAGTCTCCGTGTCAACAAGCAGCCTCACCTTAACCTGGTCGGAAGCATTGGACAACACAGGTGTAACGGTTTATAAGATCTTTAATGGCACTACAGAGGTAGCCACAGTAGACGGGAACGTTCACTCGCATCCAGTTACGGGACTTGCGTCGAATACGTCGTATACGTTCTTCGTACAAGCAGGTGACGCGGCCGGCAACTGGAGTACGGACGGCCCAAGGGCGAGCGTGACAACACAAAGTGCGACTACGCCTCCGCCAACAACACCAACACCAACATCGCCAACAACAGCGACACCGACACCAACACCGACACCGACACCAACACCAACACCAACACCAACACCAACACCAACACCAACACCAACACCAACACCAACACCAACCCAATCGCCGAAGCCGACACTTGGGCCTCATGCCTTCCATGATGTGGGTAGCAAGTACGACTGGGCGTCCGTAGCGATTAATACGCTGTATGCAAACGGCGTAATCAAAGGAACGTCTGAATCGACCTTTAGTCCCGACAAGAAGATTACGAGAGCGGACTTTGTTGTGTTGCTGGTCAGGGCGCTTGGATTAACAGCGGACATTGAGTCCAGCTTCTCAGATGTCAACGAAACCGCCTATTACTACGAAGCGCTGGCCATTGCGAAGAAACTGGGTATTATAACCGGCGTTGACGCCAGCCGCTTCAATCCAGATGGCGAGATCTCAAGACAGGATATGATGGTAATTGCCGCAAGAGCGATGACGGCGGCAGGACGTTTGACAATGAACGGCAGCGAGGATGAATTGAGCGGCTTTAAAGATGCAGCCGACATTTCCGGTTATGCCAAAGACAGCATAGCAGCCTTGATCAGAGAAGGCATCATTAAGGGAGATGGCGAGTCTATTCATGTTGGCGGCACGGCAACAAGAGCGCAGGCAGCCGTCGTTATCTTTAGAATATACACCTATCAGGACAACGACTCTGAGGAATGAAAAAGCATAGTAGAACGATGAGAGGGAAGCTGCGAAGCTTCCCTCTTTCGCGAGCAAAGGACGAGAGAGGCGCGATATCAAGCAGTTTTGCAGCAGCATCTTAGTGGAGAGTTTTCAGCGGTTAATGGGAACAAAGGAACAACCCAGTACCGGCATAATGCTGGGTTTGTTGTATTATGCGCTCGTACCATGGGATATGAACGGGGTTAGAGCTTCATTTCCGGAGAATGGATTCACTGAATTTACAAGCTGGAGAAGAATCGCTAAAAAGTTCACTTTTAGAAAAAGAAATTACATCGTGATTTGCAGGCAGTCTCGTTATAATTAGAAAACAATACGGGACGGTGAAGGGAGGAGTGGAATGATTAAGGCAAGCGAAATCGGAACATAGGCATTTAATTAGAAGACAGAAAAGGAGGGGATGTTTTCATGTAAGCAGCTTAGAATTAGGATTAAGCAGCTATCCATATATCGAGGGATAC
Organism: Paenibacillus luteus; assembly: GCF_006542765.1. Taxonomy (GTDB): domain Bacteria; phylum Bacillota; class Bacilli; order Paenibacillales; family Paenibacillaceae; genus Pristimantibacillus; species Pristimantibacillus luteus. Next base: position 398,617 of record NZ_SKCD01000022.1, on the reverse strand, counting down.
AAAATGTATCATTAGGTCGTTCGACTATTGTCGCATTGAATACCAGATTGAACCAAAACGGGAGGCATTGAAATGAGGTTAAAAAAGTGGGCAGCATTCGCTTTGGTATTTACTTTGCTAGTGACTCTTCTGCCGAACACGCCCGTGCTAGCTGCGGATACCACTGCCAAGAATCCGATCATCTGGGCAGATGTGCCTGATGTTTCGGTCATCCGCGTCAACGACACCTATTATATGACGAGCACGACCATGCATATGAATCCCGGCGTTCCCGTTATGAAGTCTAAGGATCTCGTCAATTGGGAAATCGTCAATTACTTATACGATGTTCTCGCAGCAACAGATAAGCAAACGCTTTCAAACGGTCAAAGCCTTTACGGGCAAGGATCGTGGGCGAGCAGCATTCGATACCATAATGGCAAGTTTTACGTGGCATTTGCCTCCAACGATATCGGCAAAACGTTTATTTTTCAAACGTCTGACATTGAGAAAGGTCCGTGGGAGAAATACGAGCTTGCGGGTGGCGTCTACCATGACATGTCCCTGCTGTTCGATGATGACGGACGGGTATACATGGTTTACGGCAACGGAACGATTCGAATTATTGAGCTGACTTCCGATGCTACGGCTGTCAAAGCGGGCGGCATGAATAAAGTCATTATTCAAAATGCAAGCGCTCCCGCAGGAAGCGGTGGGCTTGGCGCGGAAGGCTCGCACATTTATAAGATTGACGGCAAATATTATATTTTTCATATTTCCTGGCCTTCAGGCGGGATTCGAACGCAATTGGTGCACAAATCCGACGCAATCGATGGCCAATATGAAGGGAAGGTTGCACTTCGATCGGGCAGCAGCGCAAGTGGCGCCGGTGTCGCCCAAGGCGGCATCGTTCAATCGTCTGATGGCAAATGGTATGGCATGCTGTTTCAGGATTTCGGTTCGGTCGGTCGTATCCCTTACATCATACCGGTGACTTGGAGCGCAGATGGATGGCCTGTATTCGGGGATGTCAACGATACGGGTATTGCAGCAGAGCTCTCGAAGGCTTGGGTATCCTCGGATAACTTTGATCAAAGAGCCGAGAAGTCAGCCGCCTATCATACGGAAGTGGTCAGCGGAGAGAATGACCACAACGGTTCCAATCTCGGATTGGTCTGGCAGTGGAACCATAACCCAGACAACCGGTACTGGTCACTTACCGAGCGTACGGGTTATCTGCGGCTGACAACGGGAAGCACAAGCACAAGCATCCATAATGCTAGAAATACGTTGACGCAAAGAACGTTCGGACCGGAAAGCTCGGGAACGATTGCGATTGATGTTAGCCATATGAAAGACGGGGATTATGCCGGTATTGGCTCATTTCAGCAAAATTACGGGTTTGTCGGCATCAAAATGTCCGGTACGGCTAAATCGGTAGTCATGGTAAACGGAAATTCAACCTCTGCTGTGGAGGTCGCTAGTGTTCCGCTGAATCAAGACACCGTCTATCTCCGTACGGAGCTGGACTTCAAGAATAGAACGGACAAAGGTTACTTCTACTACAGTCTGGATGGGGAAAGATGGGCGGCAATCGGTAATACGCTGCAAATGTCCTACACGCTCCCGCATTTCATGGGATATCGATTCGCCTTGTTCAATTATGCTACCAAAACGACAGGAGGCTACGTTGATTTTGACTATTACCGGATCGACGACAAGCTGGCAGGATCGAATTTCGATACGAATTTGAAGTCGCTGCAGGTAAATGGCGCTGCGCTGAACGGGTTCAGCCCAAGCCGATATACCTACGCGCTGGATGTTCCATCTGGATCGGCTCCGCCACAAGTGACTGCGACCGCGAACGATCCCGGCGCGATCCTATCCATTGAGCAGGCAACGGCGGTACCGGGTACAGCTAAAATTTCTGTGAGCAGGGAAGGCTTGCAGACATCGGTGTATAGCATTCAGTTTGATACGCCGTCCTTTGTGGCCATTGAAGCAGAGACGGCTGCGAATCATACGGATCATGCCTATGTATCCGGCGTTATTGAAGGCCATACCTGGTCGCTAGTGGACGGACAATCGACAAAGGCGATGTTATTCGGTCCTGATACGGGCCTCGCGAGGTCAGGCACGGATGCAGCTTCGCTTGCAGCAGGCTCCAAGCTTGGTTATAAGGTCAACATCCCGGCATCGGGCGCCTACCATGTGTGGATTCTTGCCAAAAGCGTCGATTTCAACTCGGATTCCGTTCATGTCGGAATCGATAACCAATATCGATTTACATCCAACGGGATTCAAGGCATCAGCAACAGTCAATTCAGATGGGTGAATCTGAGTAATGGCGGTACGACTGTGCCAGGAGGAACAACGCTCAATTTGACCGCCGGCGTCAATGAGCTGAACTTCTGGGGAAGGGAAGATGGTCTGATCATCGACCGAGTCTACCTCACTACAAGCAACGCAACGACCGATCCGGTCTGGCCTCCGGCTGAGCCGGCGACTCCAACCGCGGCTTTATTAGCGGAAGATAGCGTTAAACCAGGCAGCAGCTTTGCGGTAGACGTTAACCTTAACAACGTTACGCAAGCGGTCCATGCCCAGGACATTACCTTAACGTACGATGCCAACGTATTCGAATACGTTGGTGCGGCAGGTGTAAACGACAACATTCAACTTGTCGCGGAAGACAAATCTGTCGAAGGCAAAGTGAGACTTGTCGCTGCCCACATTGGGGGAGTAACCGGAGCGAGCACGCCGATATTGAAGGTGAACTTCAAGGTAAAGGCAGGCGTGTGGAATACGACCGGAACCATTGCTGTTTCCGAAGCCAAGCTAGGCGCGGGGCCAGATGGCACCGTTATTCAAGCGGGGCTTAGCACAAAGAGCATCGCGGTAGGCAACGTCGAGGTCGTCATCGATAAAACGGCTCTGAACGCGGCGATCTTAGCAGCTCAAACGCTGTATGACGATGCTGCCGTCGGCAATCAAGCGGGTCAATATCCGCAAGCGGCCAAAGATGCGCTTAGTCAAGCCATTAACGCAGCTCAAGCCATCGCGGGTAACGGAAGCGCGACGCAGCAACAGGTCGACGATGCCGTCACGGCACTGAACGGCGCGGTTATGGTCTTTAAAGCCGCTGTGATACAAGAATCGTCTGCAGATCTCAATACCGATGGCAGCATTAATGTAGGAGACCTTGCCATCGTAGCTTACCATTACGGTAAAAACTCCACGAGCGCGGATTGGGCAGCAGCCAAGCTTGCGGACATGAATACAGACAGCAAGATCGATATCACAGATCTGTCCTATGTGGCTTCCAAAATTCTGAAGTAAGCGCATAACATTGCATTCGGACGGTCCTGTCCCAATAGCGAGGTTGGCTACTGGGACAGGAAATTGAGAAAGGTGGAGAGTTTGAATGAAGAAGAAATGGAAGAAATGGCTGACGATGACGATGGTGGCCGCGCTTATTATCATGTTAATTCCGGTGGGAGCGAAGGTGCAGGCGGCCGACGCAGCACTTGCCCCGGCGATTGGAAAGACGCCGGGCAACGGCAACCCGCTGTTCTCGCACAAGTTTGGCGCGGATCCCTATGCGATGGAATATGACGGCCGCATTTATATTTACATGACTAACGATATTCTTCAGTATAATGCCGATGGATCGGTAAGGGATAACACGTATAGCTTAATTAATAAGATTACGGTCGTTTCGTCGGACGACATGGTGAACTGGACTGACCATGGGGAGATACCGGCAGCAGGGTCGCAAGGCGCGGCCAAGTGGGCCAACAACTCATGGGCGCCAGCAGCGGCACATAAAACAATCGACGGGAAAGAGAAGTTTTTCTTGTATTTCGCGGACAGCGCTAACGGCATCGGCGTGCTTACGGCAGACAGCCCGATTGGCCCGTTCACGGATCCGCTTGGAAAAGCTTTAATTAACCGCAACACGCCGGGAGCAAGCGACGTTACGTGGCTGTTCGATCCTGCGGTTCTGGTGGACGATGACGGAAGCGGATACATCTATTTCGGCGGAGGCGTTCCGGCGGGCAAGGAGTCCGATCCCGGAACGGCGCGTGTCGCGAAGCTTGGGGCGGATATGATCAGCTTGGATCTGTCTGCAAGCGGAGGAACGGCGAAGCCGATTAATCCGCCGTGGCTGTTTGAGGATTCAGGTATTAATAAATACAACGGAAAATATTATTACTCCTATTGTACAAACTTCTCCAGTGGCAATCGGCCGGATCATCCGACGGGAACCATTGCTTATATGGTAAGTGACAACCCTCTAGGCCCATTCACCTACGTCAAGACGATACTGCCTAATCCTGCGACGTTCTTCGGCGTCGGTGGCAATAACCACCATGCGATCTTCGATTTCAAGGGCGAGTCATACATCGTCTATCATGCGCAAACGCTCGCGAAGGCGATGGCGGAGAGTGGTACAATGCCGGAAATGGGAGGCCAGGCTCACGGTTACCGCAATGCGCACATTAATAAATTGAGTTTCGATGAGAGCGGTGTGATCCAAAATATAACGGGCGATTATAAAGGCATACCACAATTGAAAGCGTTTAATCCCTATACAAAGGTTGAAGCAGAAACGTTTAGCTGGAACGGTGGCATTGCGACCGAGAAAACAAGCGAGCCTGGACCTTTGGCAGCGAGCATTAATCTGGCCGTCGGCAATATTGACGATGGGGATTGGACCGCTATTTCCCAAGTCGACTTCGGAACTGTAGGCGCGGGTACGTTCACGGCTAATGTCGCAAGCGCCACAGGAGGCGGGAAAATCGAGCTTCGCCTCGACAGCGCGAGTGGCCCAGTAGTCGGGGAGCTGTCCGTATCGAGCACGGGAGGAGAGAACAGTTGGCAGACGAAGACGACAAGCATTGTCGGTGCATCAGGCGTACATGATCTCTATTTAATATATAGAGGAGCTCCCGGCAAACTGTTCAAGGCCGACTATTGGCAATTCGAGCAAAAGAGCGAGACACGCGAGCTTGCCGCCATTCATGCGTCAATTGACAGATATAAGCTTGATATCGTCTCTGGTACGAATAAAGCAGCCCTGAAGGTTACGGCTGTTTATCGTGATGGAACAAGCGAAGACGTAACGGAACAGGCTGTCGCTGAGCCGAGTCAGAGCGGTATTGTCAGCATTGGAGACAGAGCAGTAACCGGCGTAGGGTATGGCTCGACAAGCATTAATGTTAGCTATGGCGGAAAATCGGATGTGCTTCATGTGTTGGTCAAGGACTTGAACAGCGAGCTAACTGTGAAGGAAATTAAAATCGATAATGCGACGATAGCGCTGGATTCCGGCCAAACCGCAGCTTTCAAGGTTACGGCGGAATACATAGACGGGCATACAGAGGACGTAACAAAAACCGCGGTTTATACGAATCCAAATCCTAGTGTCGCGGAAGTGGCTAACGGGAAGATAACGGCGAAAGAAGGAGGTACAACCGACGTTGTCGTCAGCTTCAAGGGAGCATTTGGCGATGCTGTAACTGCCCATATCAGCGTAACGGTAAATCGGCCTTCCATCGTAGCGATCGAGGCGGAAACGGCTGCGGAAAATACGGAGAACGCATACGTAACCGGCGTTATCAGCGGACATACTTGGTCGCTGGCGGATGGCCAGTCCACAAAAGCGATGCTGTTCGGGCCAGACACGGGCTTTAGCATGTCGGGAACGGACGCGGCTACGCTTGCTACAGGATCTAAACTAAGCTATAAGATCGACTTCAAAACTTCTGGCAATTACCAGTTATGGGTGCTTGCCAAGAGCGTCGATTTCAATTCGGACTCTATTCACGTCGGATTGGATAATCAATATAAATTCACTTCTAATGGCATTCAGGGCGTGAGCGGAAGTCAATTCAAATGGGTTAATCTCAGCAACGGAGGTACTGCCGTGCCCGGCGGATCGGCTATAGCAGTCACAGCCGGTGTGCATGAGCTGATTCTATGGGGAAGGGAAGACGGTTTGATTATTGATCGGATCTATTTGACGACGAGCACTTCAACTGCCGAACCGGTATGGCCTCCGGCAGAGCCCCAAGCGCCTTCGACGGAGCTAACGGCAGACAGCCTCGTCAAGCCTGGCAGCAGCTTTACGGTTGCTTTGAATCTAAATCATTTGGAACAAATCGTTTATGCACAGGATATCACCTTAGATTATGATGCGAACCTATTTGAATTCGTGAACGCGGAAGGCGCGAGTGACAATATTAAAATCGTGACAGAGGACAAAGCGGTGCTAGGCAAAGTCAGGCTCTTGGCCGTCAACATTGGAGGCCTCTCCGGTGTGAGCACGCCTGCACTTCGTATGAACTTCAAGGTGAAGGCTGGCGTACAGAATACGTCTGGTTTAATAACCGTTGCCGACGCTCAGCTGGGTATTCCTCCGGAAGGGACCGTCGTTCAGGCTTTGACGAGCAGCAAAACGATTGCCATCGGCATCATTGAAGTGATCATCGATAAAGCGGCGCTGATATCAGCCATTGCCGAAGCTGAAGCCCTGTTCAAAGCCGCAGTTGTCGGCACGCTTCCTGGTCAATATCCGCAAGCGGCCAAAGAGGCGCTCGGCTCGGCCATTGCAGCAGCCAAAACGGTGAAGGACAATGCAAGCGCTACGCAGCCTCAGGTGAATAGTGCCGCAGCTGAGTTGATTGTAGAGATCAATACGTTCAAAGCGAAGGTTATTAAGGAAGCATCCTCGGATCTGAATAATGACGGAAGCGTTAACGTAGGCGATTTGGCGATCGTGGCATACCATTATGGCAAGAATGCAACAAGCGCGGATTGGTCGGCAGCCAAGCTTGCGGACATGAACGGCGACAACCGAATTGATATCACCGATCTGTCGCATGTGGCTTCTAAACTGCTTCAATAAATAATGTAGGATTAATTCGTGCCAGTAAACGGCATTGCCCTATCCGTCTATGCTGTGAGCAGCATAGACGGATAGATATAGCCGAGTTTCGGTTTCTCATTCGTACAAGAATAGAGGAGCAATTGGCCTCATCTCGGTTATGCAAGTTAAGTTATGAACGGAGACAAACGGATTAGTATTGTGGATTTTCCCATGTAGCTTGCAAATGAATTGACAAAGAATTTAGAAGGATTAATCAGTAACAGTCAAATGATAGAACAAAACCTCCGTACTCACGTTAATGTAACGTGAGTACGGAGGTTTTTTGGGTTTTGGCCGTCAAGGCTTTGTCTATTAACGTCTTTGTTGATTGTAAAGTTTGGCTATGTCGGGGAACGAATTAACGGTTTCGATAGTCAGAACTCTGGTGCCGGTATCGATCCGGTCCGGGAAAGGCTTGTTTTGCGCGGCGCTCATCAGGCTTACGATGATTTCTATAGCCCATTGCTGCTCATTTTGTGAGACGACCGAAGTAATTTGACCGTTATGAATCGCTTCCTTAATATCGCTTTGCATGCCGAATGCCACAACGTCCCTGTTCAATCCTTTCGCTTTCCAGACGAGAATTGATGACGAGGCAGACCATAGATCGAGCGAAACGAATGCGTCAAAATGCGGATGACTGTCGATCATGACCTCCATGTCGGCCAGAGCTTGATCCTCGCTCCCATGATTGTACCGGATATCGAGCACCTGGATGTCCGTATGCTTATCAATGTAATTAAGCATCCCTTCAAGCCGCCGCTGCTGAGCGGGCATATTCGGAAATCCGTTCTCCACAAGCAGCATGCCTCTGCCCTTGAGCAGCCGATCGAGCACTTTGCCGACAAGCGCGCCTCCTTCATAATGGTCGGCTCCGATATAGGATAATCGGTTGCTGCTTGGAGAATCCGTCTCGAAGCAGATGACCGGAATGCCGGCTTTGATCGCCCGATCGATGACCGGAGCGAGGGCATCCCCATCAACCGGACTGACGGCAATGCCATCCACGCCTTGATTAATCATTTGGTCCATCATCCGGATCTGCTGCTCCAGGTTGACTTCGTCTGGGGCTTTGACGATCAGTTCGATGCCGAGCGGACCGGAAGCGTCTTCTGCCATTTGGGTAATCATTTCGTAGAAGGGATGAGCCATCGGATACAGGATGCCAAGCGTTAAGCCGGCTGGCTTATCCACTTTATATTCTGAAATCTTATTGATGGGGTTATGTGCCTCCGGCCCGCCGCTCGAACAGGAACTTGCGAATAATAAAGCTAATACAGTAAGAAGAGTGGAGAACCGCTTAGCCGTGCTCGAAGGCAGCTTCATGACTGGCTCCTTTATTCCCGAGGGATAATCCGCCGTTCTTACGGAATTGCTTAGTCGTAAGTCCGGTGACGCGCTTGAACAGGTTAGAGAAGTAATGGGAGTCGTTATAGCCGACCTGAAAGGCCACTTCATAGGATTTCGCTGGGGTTGTCAGCAGCAGCTCCATTGCTTTCTGAATACGCGTTTGGGTTAAATATTCGATAAATGTCTGTCCGGTTTCCTGGCTGAATACTTTGCTCAGGTGGCTAGGGCTTAGCCGCACGAATTCGGAGGCGCTCTGAAGCGAAATGTATTCTTTATCGTAATGTTCCTCGATATACGTCTTCATCTTGACAATCAGCTCGCCGTATTTGTCCGAGCCCTCGGCTCTCCAACGCCAATACTGTGCCGCAAGACGGACCAGATAGGACGATGCGTCCTCCTTCGTCCTAATATTGCCGATCTCGGCTTGAAAGTAGGACAACGCTTCCATGTGCGGGATGCGAAACGATTGCTCGGACGCGTGCAAGACTTCAATCGTGAGATCGCTTAGAATGTAGTATCCGAGGGAAGAGCTTTCCCAGTCTTGCCCGTTCAAGCCGGCCATATACGCTCCTACGAAATGCTCGGCTTCAGCAGGTGTCCCAAGCTTTAGAAATTCCAAGAATTTGGAACGATCAAGGAAAGCGGACGGATCAAGTGGAACCTGTGCTGACGATTTCATCTCAAGTCGGTTCTGCTTGGAAAGCCGTTGCCAGTGCATAGCCTCCTCCGCATCCAAATAGGAGAGATGAATGCCCTGCAGCCGATCTTGTACGCTCCCAATTCCGATGGAGGTTGCTGTACTGAAGATGTTATCGGCTTGTTCTCGCATGCTGCGGAAGCAAAGGAGCCGTTCCTCGAGCTGCTGGCGTGAATCCCCTGTAACGATCCACACCGTCTCGGACCTGCTGCGCCTGTAAGTCAGCATAACGCAAGCGGGAGATAACGGGACAGGTAGCTGCTCATCACTCAGCCCAATGGTTGCGTTCTTGACCGAAGTCTCTTCGCGGTCCTCCCCGGCCGTGCAGCGATCATCCGACACGACGACCGCATAATAGGAGGACAGCAAGTTTAGCGCTAGTGCCGAGCTCCAATGAATGGCCTCTGATGCGGTCAAGAATCCACAGCACAAATCGCCCAGTAGCTTTTCTTTCGTCATAGTAATAATTTCATTTTCTTTCAGCAGTTCCTTGCGAACTTTCTCCTGCTGCTGTTTCTCTTCGTCGATTTTCCGGCTGACACCATGCAGAATCGCAAGCATGTTGGCCGCGCTTACCGGCTTTAGGGCATATTCCTCAACACCTAGGCTTAAAGCCTTCCTTGCATATTCAAATTCGCCATGGCCGCTCAGGATCACGATCTTGACATTCGGCATCCGCTGGCGGACGATTCCGCTAAGTTCGAGTCCGTCCATGAATGGCATCTTGATGTCTGTGATCAGAATGTCGGGCTGCAGCTGTTCGATCAGTTGGAGCGCGATTTCGCCGTCAGGCGCGTCGCCTACGTACCGGAAGCCTTCCTTCTCCCATTGAATACATTCCTTGACCATCTCGCGAACGAGAATTTCGTCATCCACAAGCATCACATTTTTCATTGCGATAACTCCTCTCTCATTGGAATTCGAATCATGACCTTCGTGCCGATGCCAGCTGTGCTTTCCACGGTCACGCCATACTGTTCTCCGTAATACAAGCTTATCCGCTGCTCCACGTTATGCAGGCCGAAGCCGCCGGATACTTCTTTTCCGGTTTCCTCCGGTAGCAATTGCGCCTTCAGATTGCGCTGAAGCGCTTCTAGTCTTTCTGCGGACATTCCGGCGCCGTTGTCCTCCACCATGAGGAGGATCTCTTTCTCTGGGGTGCTGCAGCCGACGATTCGGACTAGACCTTTGCCTCGTTTGTTTTTGATGCCGTGATAGATAGCGTTTTCAACAATGGGCTGGACCGTCATTTTTAGAATAGAGAAGCCATTCAATGCGGGATCGACATCAATTTCATAATCGAGTATGTCACGATAACGCATTTGCTGGATGATCAAGTAGCTGTGAACATGTTCAATCTCCTTCTCCAAAGTGATCCAATCGCGGCCTTTGCTTAAAGAGATTCGGAAAAGCTTGGATAACGCTTCGACAAGCAGAATCACTTGCTTGTTCCTGCCGGCTTCTGCCATCCAGACGATGGAATCAAGCGTATTGTATAAGAAATGAGGATTAATCTGCGCCTGAAGCGCGCGCAGCTCCGCCTTCTTCATGGCTTCATGTTCTTTCAAGCTTTGGTCAAGCAAATGTTTGATCTTCTCGAGCATGGTATTAAAGCTGTTGCTTAAATTAGCGATTTCGTCTTTGCCCGACGTAATAACCTTGGCTTCCAGGTAGCCGGAAGCGGCCAACTGCATTTTGTTTTTCAGCAATTGAACGGGTCTTGTCAGTTTGGAGGAAATAAAGAAGTGAAGCGTAATGGCAAACATGATGCTCAGGATGACGCTAATAATAATCATTTGCCTGATGGAGTTGGCCTCTTTCACGATTTCCTGCAGCGGAACGTAACCGATGATATGCCATCCCGTTCTAGGAGATTGCGCAGAGAAGATGAATTTCGGTTTTCCGTGCGACGAGTCGATATAGTGGCGGTCCGATTGCACGATAACGTCGCTTGCGCTCGGAAGCTGTCCGGCAAGGCGGCCTGTCGGCGAGAAGATAGGCACGCCATTGGCGTCGGCGACATAGAAGAAGCCCGATTCGCCCAGCGTTGTTCCGTCGATCGATCGGCTCACGACTGAGTCGTCGATGTCAATGACGATAAAGCCGATTACCTCGTGGGTAATCCGTTGCTTGACCGCGGTCATGATGGAGATGACGTTCGAATTTTGGTAAAGAAAGCCATCGAGCCGATCCAGAGGGGATGACTGGGTAGGAGGTATATTCAGAATGTCGTCAGGATGGTTCGTCAAGTATACGAAATGCGGGTTACGAAGCGGGTTTTTATCCAATTGAAAGACGCCTCTGCGTTCGCTTATGCCTCTGCCGTACAAATTAATGATCGATATGTTGAGTACGCTCTCGTCGGTATAAGTGTCCAGATACGCATCCATAGTCTTCAGAATGTCTTTGGCATCGGAATAGGTGTCGCTTTGTGAGAACAGAAAATGCAGGACGCGCGGATCGTTGCCTAGCTCCAGTAATTTTCCAGTATCCTCAAAAAGCAGATCAATGTCGCGCGCTAACTGCTCGCCGGCAATCATGGAAGACGCTTTGCTGTTGCCGTACACGGTGTTGAATGATTTCTTATAGGACACGAGGCCAACGACGATAAGCGGCACGCAGGTAAGGATGATGAACATCGTAAGTAATTTCGCCCTTAGGCTGGATGCGATCCAATCTATCAACTTCATATTCACGAGTGACCTTTCTTATCAACGATTAGAATGATAAAAATTGAAGCGCTATCATCCCTAATTATACCAAAAGGGTAAGAGGAAGGATATGGAAGCGTAAACATTCGAAAAAAAATACAACAAACTCACAAGAAAGCAAACCAATTCGGAATCAGCTTCCGAAACGCGTAAAAATTTACAAGGTTTACGTATGAAACTCCGTATAAGGCATCATGGAAAGCCATCTATAATCGTGTCAAACCAATTCAGTTGGTTACCACAAGGAGAGGAATGAAGAAGATGAAACCGACTACAAAAAAGGGTCTAGCTTTGATCGCGATGGCTATGCTGGTATTCACGACAGCTTGCGGGGGGAATGGGGGATCAAATTCTCCAGCGAACAATAAAGGCGGTTCAAGCCCATCCGCGACGGAGACGACGGTAGCGCCAGACGACAAAAAGATTACGCTTGGCTTCTCGCAAGTTGGGGCAGAGAGCGGCTGGCGTACCGCCAATACGCAATCGGTTCAGGACTCGGCAAAGGAAGCGGGCTTCGAGCTGAAATTCTCCGATGCACAGCAGAAGCAAGAAAACCAAATTAAAGCCATTCGCACTTATATTCAACAGAAGGTGGATGTAATCGCTTTCTCTCCGGTCGTTGAATCCGGTTGGGACACCGTATTGAAAGAGGCGAAGGATGCCGGAATTCCGGTTATTTTGACGGACCGCGCGGTTGACTCCACGGATACTTCTCTTTATGAAACCTTCATCGGCTCCGATTTCGTTGAGGAAGGACGAAGAGCAGGCACTTGGCTAGTCGACCAGTTCAAGGATGCAACGGGCAATGTCAACATTGTCGAATTGCAGGGCACAACCGGTTCCGCTCCTGCGAATGACCGCAAAGCGGGCTTTGCTGAAGTGATTGCTTCCAATGCTAATCTGAAGGTAATTGCTTCTCAGACGGGCGACTTTACGCGCGCCAAAGGCAAAGAGGTTATGCAAGCGTTCCTTAAAGCTCATGCGGATATAGACGTGTTGTACGCTCATAACGATGATATGGCGCTTGGCGCGATTCAGGCAATCGAAGCGGCCGGACTCAAGCCGGGAGTAGACATTATCATTATCTCGGTTGATGGTGTCAAGGACGGATTCGTAGCGGCAAGTGAAGGGAAAATTAATTTTATCGTCGAGTGTAATCCCCTGCTCGGGCCACAATTGATGCAGGCCGTAAGAGATGTTGTGGAGGGCAAGGAAGTGCCGAAGCGCATCGTGACAGAGGAAGGCGTGTTTACGTCAGAGGAAGCGAAGAGCGAGCTTCCAAACCGCAAGTATTAAATCTGGCATAGGGTTAAATGAACGATAGCCGTATCCCGGCGCCATGCCGGGACGGCTTTATCTCTAAACAGAAAGGAGCATTCAAATGGAAGAAGGCCGGCCCATCCTGCATATGAAAGACATTCACAAACAATTCCCCGGTGTCAAGGCATTGTCGGGCGTGCAATTCCGTTTGTTTCCCGGCGAGATTCACGCGCTAATGGGGGAGAACGGCGCGGGTAAATCGACGCTGATTAAAGTCTTGACAGGTGTTTATTCCATCGACCGCGGACAGGTAGAGATGGATCAGGAGCGCATTTCGATCCAAAGCCCGCAGGAAGCGCAGGCGGCAGGAATCAGTACGGTGTATCAGGAAGTCAATCTTTGCCCGAATTTATCTGTTGCGGAGAATATTTATATCGGCAGGGAGCCAAGACGCTTTGGCCGTATTCTATGGAAAGAACTTAATAGCGCCGCCGCAAAGCTGCTGGAGGAACGCATGAATCTAATGATTGACGTGACGAAGCCGCTGCATTCGTATCCGATCGCGATCCAGCAATTGATTGCCATCGCGAGAGCGCTGAACATTTCGGCGAAGGTGCTCATTCTGGACGAACCAACGTCAAGTCTCGACCGCGTCGAGGTGAGCCAACTGTTCAACGTTATGAACAAGCTGAAGAGCGAAGGGCTCGCGATCTTGTTCGTCACGCATTTCCTTAATCAGGTCTACGAAATTTCGGATCGAATAACCATTCTCCGGGGTGGAGAATTTGTTGGGGAGTATGCGGCTTCCGCGCTTTCCCGTATAGAGCTCGTCTCCAAAATGATCGGCAAGGAGCTGGAGTTGCTGGAAGAGCTTCCTAAGATGTCATCCCTTGACGGTAACGGAAAAACCGGCAGTGAGCTTCTGCTCGAAGCGAAGTCGCTCGGCAGGCGGGGCTCGATCGAGCCGTTCGATCTGTCCATACGCGCAGGGGAAATCGTTGGACTCGCCGGTCTGCTCGGTTCTGGCAGAACAGAAGCGGCAAGACTGCTATTCGGAGCGGACTCTCCTGATCAAGGCTCTCTCAAGATTGGCGATAAAGGCTCCGCGCACACGCCGAGACAAGCCATCGATAACGGCATCGCTTTCTGTTCAGAGGATAGGAAAGGGGAAGGCATCATCGATGATCTGACCATTCGGGAGAACATTGTACTGGCGATGCAGGCTTCCCAAGGCTGGCTGCGTACAATTTCGAAGAAGAAACAGTCCGAAATCGCGGAGCAGTTCATTGAAGCGCTGAACATTAATCCGCCCAACCCTGATCAATTGATCAAACATTTGAGCGGGGGCAATCAGCAGAAAGTGCTGCTCGCCAGATCGCTGCTGACCGAACCGAGGCTGCTGATACTGGATGAGCCAACACGCGGAATCGATATCGGAGCGAAGGCGGAGATTCAGAAGCTCGTTATGTCCTTATCGAAGAAGGGCATGTCCGTTCTATTCATCTCCTCTGAGCTTGAGGAAGTGCTTAGGGTAAGCGACCGAATCGCTGTCATGCGCGACAGGAAGAAAGTGAAGGAAATGACGGACGGAGAAATGAACGAGCAGCTCGTTATGAAGGCGATTGCTGGAGGAGGAGAGGAATGAAACATCATTTGTTCTGGCCGCTGACGATTTTGGCCCTGCTATTAGTGTTCAATTTGCTTTACGACCCAACATTCTTCTCTATTAAGGTTAGGGATGGCCATCTCTATGGGAGCCTGATCGACATCTTGAACTTCGGAGCCCCGCTGTTGCTGGTTTCAATCGGCATGACGCTCGTTATCGCAACCAAAGGCATCGACTTATCGGTCGGTTCCATCGTGGCGATCACTGGGGCGATGGCTTGCCTGACGATTAGCAAGGGCCCAGACCAGAATGCGCTCGTGCTTGTAGCAACAGCTGTCGGTTTGTCGCTCGTTCTATCGCTTGCGCTCGGGCTGTGGAACGGCTTTCTCGTCGCAGGAGTCGGCATCCAGCCTATCATTGCTACGTTAATTCTAATGGTTGCTGGACGCGGAGTCGCCCAGCTTATTACGAGCGGGCAAATTATTACCGTATCCAGCAGCTCTTATAAGTTTATTGGGGCAGGCGTACTGTTCATGCTGCCGTTCTCGATCTTCATCGTCGCCGCGGTATTCGCGGTCGCGTCTCTCTTGACAAGAAAGACAGCTATCGGCTTGTTTATCGAATCGGTCGGCAATAAGCCGGTGGCCAGCAGGCTTGCGGGCATCCGAGCGAAATCGGTCATGATTGCGGTTTATCTATTCTGCGGGTTATGCGCAGGGGTAGCCGGTCTTATTCTGAGTTCCAACGTGTCAAGCGCCGATGGGAACAACGCGGGCCTCTGGTATGAGCTTGACGCTATTCTTGCAGTCGTGATCGGCGGGACTTCGCTCAATGGCGGCCGGTTCTATCTGGCAGGCACCGTCATTGGGGCGTTGATTATCCAGACGTTGACCACCACGATTTACATGATTGGCGTGCCGCCGGAAATTACGTTGGTCGTCAAAGCGTTCGTCGTGCTTGTTGTCTGCCTTATTCAGTCCGAATCATTCCGGAAAGCAATTGTCGGCAGATGGAAAACTCGTCGCTATCCAGCTGAGAAGGAGGTAGCGCGCCATGTTTAAACGACAGCATTTGCCAATTATCGTAACTCTGGCTCTGTTCGTATTTATGTTCATTGCAGGCTCTTTCCGATACACAGGTTTCTTCTCCACGCAGGTTCTGCTCAATTTGTTTATCGACAACGCCTTCCTGCTCATTGTTGCAATCGGGATGACGTTCGTCATCGTTTCCGGAGGAATCGATCTCTCCGTCGGATCGGTTATTGCGTTGACGTCGATGATCTCGGCTTCGCTGCTGCAGGAGGGCTGGTCGCCAGCAGCGGTCATCCCGCTGGTCTTGCTTCTCGGTTCCTTATTCGGTTCGGGGATGGGCGCAATTATCCATTATTTCAAAATTCAGCCGTTCATTGTCACATTGGCGGGTATGTTCCTGGCAAGAGGACTGTGCTATGTCATCAGTACGAACACGATAACGATTAACAATGCATTCTACACATCCGTAGCGCAGACAAAGGTCTATCTGCCGGGCGGCAATTTTGTCTCGATCAGTGTAATCATCGCGCTGCTTTTGTTCGTTCTAGCGTTCTACGCGGCACATTACACCCGTTTCGGCCGTAACACCTATGCGATTGGCGGAAATGAACAGTCAGCGGTTCTCATGGGATTGCCGGTCGCGCG
This sequence comes from Paenibacillus luteus, assembly GCF_006542765.1. GTDB lineage: Bacteria > Bacillota > Bacilli > Paenibacillales > Paenibacillaceae > Pristimantibacillus > Pristimantibacillus luteus. Next base: position 382,407 of record NZ_SKCD01000022.1, on the reverse strand, counting down.
GACGAAGATTGGGGTTTACCTGTTCAGCGGCTTTTGCTCGGCGCTCGGAGGTGTTGTGCTTACGTTTTATATGTTATCCGGCTATGGTCTTCATGCCATTGGGATGGAGTTGGACGCTATCGCTGCGGTCGTCATCGGAGGCACGCTGCTGACAGGCGGATTTGGTTATGTTGCGGGCACTTTGTTCGGCGTTCTGATCCAAGGTGCCATTCAGACAATTATTAGCTTCGAGGGAACGCTTAGCTCTTGGTGGACCCGTATTGTCATTGGCCTGCTCCTGTTTTTATTTATTTTGCTGCAAAGGCTGTTCAGTTCCAGACAACTGCTCCAGAAGCATCGCGCCTAGAAGAAAAAGGGATTTGACTTAAATGTGTCGAATCTCCTAATTCGTCCATTATATGCAATTGGAAGGTGTCGAGATGAGAAGAACGCTTGAAATACGGTACGGCAAGGCAGTGGGTCTAGCGATGTTGATGCTCGTCTTGGTAGCGGGGATCATTGGGTGCAAGACGGATGAAACGGAAAAGATTTCTGGCAACGTCGTGAACCAGACGCCTTCTTCTTCGAATCGGAACGATGAGGAGGAAGCGGAGCCGCTGAGGCGTTCGTTCAAGCTTGGTTTCTCCCAGCTCGGATCGGAGAGCGATTGGCGTCTTGCGAATACCAAGTCCATTCGGGAAGCGGCGAATGAAGCGGGAATACAGCTATTTCTCGAAAACGCGGAGCAGTCGCAAGAAAAGCAAATCGAGGCGGTGCGTTCGTTTATCGACCAAGGTGTCGATGTTATCGCCATAGCGCCTGTCGTAGAGACGGGATGGGAGCCAATTTTGCGTGAGGCCAGGACAGCTGGTATTCCCGTTCTCATCCTCGACAGGAAGATGGAGCTTTCGGATCAATCGCTATATGTCACTTTCATAGGCTCCGATTTCTACGAAGAAGGGCGAATGGCGGGAAGGTATTTGCTGGATAAGATGAGAGACCGTTCGGGTGAGATTCGTATTGCAGAACTGCGCGGCACGGAAGGAGCATCTCCTTCCATCGACCGAGGAGGAGGCTTTCGGGAAGCGCTAGGCGAGTTTAAGGAAATGAATATTATCGCAAGCGAGTCAGCAGATTTTACTCAATCACGGGGCAAGGAGGTCATGAAGTCATTTCTTGAGACCCATAAAGGAGCGATTGACGTTCTATACTCGCATAACGATGACATGGCGCTTGGCGCAATCGAAGCTGTCGAGGAATATGGTTTGCAGCCGGGCAAGGATATCATCATTATTTCCGTGGACGGCACTCGGCAGGCCTTCGAGATGATGATCGAAGGCAAGATTAACGCTGTAGTTGAATGCAATCCGATGCTGGGACCGAATGTGATGCAAGCCGTGCTGGAACTGATGGAAGGCAGGACGCTTCCGAAACGGATTATTACGCCTGAGAGAATCTACACGGAGGTGACGGCAGAGCGAGAAGTTTCGAATCGCAAATATTAGCTTGATCAAATGATAATAGCGAAAGGATGGGGAAGCGCTTGAAATATCGAGTCGGAATGATGCTTCTAGCTGCTTGGCTCGCATTTTCCATACTGCCGGCGTACGCGATGGCCAAGGACGCCTCTTTCAGCTTGTCAGTCTCCAATCAGACGTCCATGAAGGGAAATCAAGTTGTGGTGACGGTGACGGGATCGGACCTTGCCGATGTATATGGTTTCGAAATTAATCTGAAGTACGATAAAGACAAACTGTTGTACAAAAAAAGCGCAAGCTTGCTGCAAGGCTTCTCCGTTCCCATAGCTCCAGAGGACGGCGTTGTCGTATTCGCGCACACGAAGGTTGGCAAGGCTGCAGGCTTATCGGGAAAAGTCGAGCTCGCGGCAATTACGTTCGAAATGATAAGCAATAAGACCGCAAAGACGACAGTGGAATTAACGCGCGTGAAGCTGGTGAAAAGCGATCTTACGGATACTGTACTCGAGCCCGGAACGAAAGCGGAAATCGCAGTACAAGCAGTTGGAAATTCCGGCACATTCAAGGATATTGCGGGCCATTGGGCTAAAGAAGGGATAGAACGCGCGGTCAATATGGGATTTGTAAGCGGTTACGGAGATGGAACCTTCCGACCGGATTTGAAGATTACGCGTGCGGAGTTCGTTGTGATGACCGCGAGGGCGTTTGATTTCGAAGCTAAAGGCGGGATGTCGCTAAATTTCAGCGATGTAGATAAAATCCCGGTTTGGGCAAGGTCTTATGTCGCGGAAGCGGAGCAAGCTGGCCTTATTAAAGGCTACGCGGACGGCAGCTTCCGACCTAATCAATGGATTAGCAGGTCCGAAATGGCGGTTCTGATCATGAGGCTGTATGACGGAGAGCTCAATACCAGCGCAAAGGCTACGTTTGCCGATAAGGAACAGATAAAGCCATGGGCGCTTCCGTCCGTCGCGGCCGCCGCTGATTTAGGAATCATTAAGGGCAAGAACGGTAATCGTTTCGCTCCTGCCGATTCTGCTACTCGGGCTGAAGCAACGATTATGCTGCTTCGTCTGCTTGATGCAAACAAGTAACTCTTGATATTCAGTATTGAATTGTGCTCGGCACGATTATGTTGGAAATGACGGATAGTAATATAAAGCGTCTTATGGCCAGTGCAATCGGGTAGCGAGTGACTGAAAAGAAGCGGAGCTGCTGGCTCTGCTCGCGTTATCCGTACTTACGGAAACGATGCGGCGTTGTTGTCCGGTCTGCATGCCAAGGGTGCTTCACGGTCGATCATGATAAGGAAGACGATGGTTTGCAGGAAAGGCGAATCGTATTTGCCACGGCGGCCGAAAAAAGAGACAAGTTGGAATTTAAAGGAGATAACCAACTGGACGACATCGTCGCTAGTTTGGTACAATATATAAGAACAATGTTCTATATTATAAAACTAAGGAAAGGGGGGGATTTTTCATGCCGATCATTCAATCACTCGACCGTGCACTTACTATTTTAGATTTATTTGATGAGCATAATCGAGTGTTGAAAATAACCGAGATCAGTACCAGGGTCGGCTTGCATAAAAGTACCGTGCATTCCCTGCTAAAGACGCTTCAACTTCATCGCTACATTGAACAGGATGAGAACGGGCTGTACCGGCTTGGCATGCGTTTGCTGGAGAAGGGGCAGCTGCTGTTGCAGAGCTTTGACATTCGTGAGATCGCGAGAGGACCGATGGACGCACTGTCAGGGAAGACGGGACAGACCGTTCATCTTGTCATTCGGGACGGAGCGGAGGGCGTCTACATTGATAAAGTCGAGGGCAGCAAAGCAGCGATCCGATATTCCCGGATTGGCCGGCGTGTACCTCTGCACAGCAGCGCAGTCGGTAAAGTACTAGCAGCTTACATGCCGGAGGCCGAGCTAGAGCGTCTGTTGGAGGGGTACGACTATTCCATTCATACGCCTCAGACGATCTCAAACCAGTCAGCTTTTCAAGGAGAGCTGATATCGGTACGGAACGCTGGCGTCGCCTACGACCGGGAAGAGAATGAAGCAGGTGTTCGCTGTGCCGCGGCACCAGTGTACGATCACAACGGCCACATGCTGGCAGCGATTAGCATCTCAACGATGACGTCAACTGTCGGAGATGAGGAATTGGCGGCATTCGTCTTGCTTTTGCAAGAAACGGCAGAACAGATCTCCCGCGGACTCGGCCACCGTCCAAGCTAACGAGACGGTACGTAAAGATCCAGGCCGGGTCTTCTTTTGCTGTAATATAAGAACATAGTTTTATAATATAAAACAACTTAACTGGAGGCCATACAATTATGCGTATATTTCGATACCTAGAAAATTTGCGTCCCTATTTGGGAGTTATAACTGAAGGCGGAGATACATACCGGCTAGATGCGCCGGATCTCATGACACTCGTAGCAGATGCCCACATCGCAGGATTGTCAACTGCTGCTTATGTGGAGAGCATGCTCGGCAGTCTCTCTGCGATCACAGCTCCGGCAGAATCGCTGAACTTGACGACGCCACTGGACGCACCGGAGGTATGGGCGGCAGGGGTCACGTATCAGCGCAGCCGTGAGGCGCGGAATTACGAGGCGACGGAGGGGCGGCTCGATGCTGACACTTTCTATGACAAGGTGTACGATGCCGAACGGCCGGAGCTGTTCATGAAATCGACAGCGGCCCGTACCGTTGGACCTGGCGAGTCGGTATGCCTGAGAAGCGACTCCACGTGGCAGGTGCCGGAGGCAGAGCTTGGGCTTGTCCTGGACAGTTCCGGCGCAATTATCGGTTATACGGCCGGCAATGATATGAGCTGCCGCGACATCGAGGGCGAAAATCCTCTTTACCTGCCGCAGGCAAAAATTTGGAAGCGTTCCTGCTCGATTGGACCGTTCGTCCGGTTGGCAGAGACGGTTGCTGATCCGTATGCCCTCTCGATTACTTGCCGCATTTACCGGGACGGAGCACTAGTCGTTGAAGAAACGGCTCATACGGGGCTGTTAAAGCGCAAACTGGAGGATCTTGTCGGCTTCCTGAAACGGGATAATGAGCTGTTCGACGGTACGGTGCTGCTGACAGGGACCTGTCTTGTTCCGCCGAACCAGTTCACGCTGGCCTCTGGTGACCGGATCGAAATTGAAATCGAAGGTATCGGAACACTGGTGAACACGGTAATTTGCGCTCATGAGCTGGACACGGCTCCTATTCATGCATAAGGGGGAAAAAATAATGACAAACAGCGAAAACACAACGAACCTGAATGTTCCTGAAATTGACAACTATATTGGAGGCGAATGGAAGTCGCCACTCACGGGCAGACGCAAGCCAGGCTTTAATCCGGCCCGCAGCAGCGAGATGGTTAGCTTAATTCCCGAATCCGACTACGAGGATCTAAGCATTGCGGTTGAATCCGCCGAAGCGGCTCGGAAAGCTTGGCGAAAGCTGGCGGGTGCGCAGCGCGGAGCGCTCCTCTTCAAGGCGGCTGATCTGCTGGAGAGCCGTATGAATGAGATCGGCCGTGCGATGACCCGAGAGATGGGCAAGACGCTTGGCGAGGCGAAGGGCGAGACGGCTCGTGGCGCGGCTATTTTACGCTATTACGCAGGTGAGGGGATGCGTTCGGTCGGCGACGTGATTCCGGCAACAGATGCGGAAGCGCTGATGTTCACGACCCGTGCACCGCTTGGCGTCGTCGGCGTCATTTCACCTTGGAATTTTCCTGTTGCAATTCCTATATGGAAAATGGCTCCTGCACTGGTGTTTGGCAACACCGTCATCTGGAAGCCGGCGGCTGAAACGGCCCTCACCGCCTCACTGGTCATGGCTTGCTTCCACGAAGCCGGTTTTCCGGCGGGCGTTGTAAACATGGTCATCGGAGACGGTGCCGTTATTGGACAGGGGATTGCCGAGCATCCGGGCATTCACGGCGTAACCTTTACAGGCTCTGACACAGTCGGCAAGCGTGTCGGCCAGACAGCTCTGGCACGCGGGGCGAAGTACCAGCTGGAGATGGGCGGTAAAAATCCGATCATCATCGCAGCTGATGCCGATCTGGATCTAGCGGTTGATGCTACAATTAGCGGAGGGCTTCGCTCCACCGGCCAGAAGTGTACTGCAACGAGCCGGGTTATCGTCGTCAGTGACGTTTACGAGACGTTTAGGACGAAATTGCTCGAGAAGGTAACAAAGCTTCAGGTAGGCGACGGCTTGAACCCGGAGACGTGGCTTGGCCCGTGCGCTAGCCGGAAGCAGTATGAAACTGTGCTTGATTACATTCGCAAGGGTAAGGAAGAAGGAGCAGAGCTGCTGTTCGGCGGCGAGCGACTGGACGATCCGGCGTTAGCGGACGGCTATTTCATCACTCCGGCCGTATTCGACAAGGTGACTTCGTCGATGGCCATTGCTCGGGAGGAAATTTTTGGGCCGGTGCTGGCGTTAATTGAGGCACGCGACCTGGATGAGGCAATTGAACTCGCGAACGATACAAAATATGGACTCAGCGCCTCCCTTTATACGAGCAATTTGGGTTATGCATTAAAGTTCATTCAGGAAACGGATGCAGGTCTCGTTCGGGTTAACGCCGAGACTGCTGGCGTGGAGCTGCAGGCACCGTTCGGTGGCATGAAGGGCTCCAGCTCCCACTCTCGTGAGCAGGGACAGGCGGCCGTCGAGTTTTACACATCAGTGAAAACGGTATTCATGAAGCCATAACTAGAAGGGGATACGTGCGATGGAGGATCTGTTAAAACATGTTATGGGCCCGGACGGCGCGGATTATTTCGAGGTGGCCACGCATGCTCCGGGGCCTTCTGGCAAGCTCCCGCTGACCCCGGAGCTTTTACTGAACGCGCCAAGCGGCGACCTGTTCGGCTGGAGCCAGAATGTCGGCATGGGATGGCGGACGGATCGCTTGCTGGGCAGGGAGGTTCTCATTATGGGGACGCTTGGCGGTATCCGCAACGAGGATGGGACACCTGCCGCGCTAGGCTACCACACTGGCCACTGGGAAATCGGTCTATTAATGAAAGCGGCGGCGAAAGAAATTACCGAGGCGGGCGGTATCCCGTTCGCAGCTCATGTTAGCGATCCGTGCGACGGACGCTCGCAGGGTACATCGGGTATGTTCGATTCTTTGCCTTACCGCAACGATGCGGCAATGGTGATGCGTCGACTGATCCGCTCGCTGCCCACCCGAGCAGCTGTTGTGGGAGTTGCGACCTGTGACAAAGGCTTGCCTGCAATGATGTTGGCGCTTGCCGGAATGAAAAGTTTGCCTGGTGTTATTGTGCCTGGCGGCGTTACGCTGCCGCCGACAAATGGCGAGGATGCCGGCAAAATCCAGACGATTGGCGCACGATACGCAAACGGCGAGCTGTCGCTCGAGGAGGCTGCCGATCTTGGCTGCCGAGCCTGCGCGACGCCGGGCGGAGGCTGCCAGTTCCTCGGAACGGCGGGAACGGCGCAGGTCGTAGCGGAGGCACTCGGGCTGACCGTGCCTCACGCCGCGCTAGCTCCCTCGGGCCAGCCGGTCTGGACAGAGATGGCGCGTCAATCCGCACGTGCGGCTATGGCGCTTGCCAGAAAGGGCCTCACACTGGCTGACCTGCTTACAGACGCGTCTATTCAAAACGCAATGGCGGTTCATGCTGCGTTCGGCGGCTCGACGAATCTGCTGCTGCATATTCCTGCGATTGCTCATGCTGCAGGGCTCAAGGTGCCGAACGCCAGCGACTGGGCGGCAGTCAACCGCAAGGTTCCACGGCTGGTCAGTGTGCTGCCGAATGGTCCTGTTCCACATCCGACAGTTCGTGTGTTTCTTGCCGGCGGAGTGCCGGAGGTTATGCTTCATCTGCGGCGGCTCGGCGTGCTTGATGTAAGCGTGCTCACCGCAGCTGGTGTGACATTGAATGAGACGTTGGACTGGTGGGAGACCTCTGAGCGGCGGCAAAGCATGCGAAACTATCTTGCAGAGCAAGAAGGGATCGACCCCGATACAGTTATCTATAGCCCGGATCAGGCGCGGATCGCTGGCTTGGCGCCGACGGTTACGTTCCCGACTGGAAATATCGCGCCGGAAGGCTCCGTCATAAAGTCAACGGCTATCGATGCGTCGGTTCTTGACGTCGATGGTGTATTCCGGCATGTCGGACGGGTCAAGGTATACACGACCGAGCGCGACGCCATTCGCGCCATTAAGACCGGAGGCATCTCCGCTGGCGACATATTGGCACTGATCGGGCGCGGCCCAACAGGGACCGGGATGGAAGAGACGTACCAGTTGACATCAGCGCTGAAGCATTTGACCTTCGGCAAGCAGGTGTCGCTTCTGACCGACGCCAGATTCTCTGGCGTGTCGACTGGCGCCTGTATCGGACATATCGGGCCGGAAGCACTTGCAGGCGGTCCAGTCGGGCGCTTGCGTGATGGAGACTGGGTAGATATCCGTATCGACACACGCAAGTTAGAGGGCTCCATCGATATGGTCGGCTGCGGCGAACTGCCGGACACTCCTGAGGCGGGGGCAACGATCCTTTCCTCAAGAACGCCGCATCCCTCGCTTGCGGAAGACCCTGATCTTCCGGATGATACCCGTCTTTGGGCCGCGCTGCAATCAGCGAGCGGCGGAACCTGGAAAGGCTGTGTGTATGATACAGACCGCATTATTCAGACGCTGGAGGCAGGCAAGCGTATGCTTGCACTGGAAGCTGGCGCTGGAGAAGGCTGATTCATCAGGACTTGACAGAGGTATTGCGTCAAGGGGATAAGGGTTGGGACAAGTAATGTTGATGAATGGGCCTGCTCGCTTGAGCGGGTCCAATTACAGAATAGGGGAGATACAAATGTCAAAGAACCCTATTATTTGGGGGGATTACCCGGATCTCGACGTCATACGGGTTGGCGATACGTACTACATGGTCAGCACTACCATGCATATGATGCCGGGCTGCGTCATCTTGCGCTCGTATGATTTGCTGCATTGGGAAACGGCAACGCATGTATTCGATGTTCTAGAGAATACGCCTGCACAGCGGCTAGAAAACGGACAGCAAATTTATGGGCAAGGGATGTGGGCTGCATCTCTACGCCATCATAATGGGAAATTTTATGTTGTCTTTGCGGCGAATGATACACGCAAGACTTATTTGTATTCAGCTGAGGAGATCAACGGACCTTGGACTAAGCAATATATTGAAGGCTTTTATCACGATTGCTCGTTGCTGTTTGACGATGACGGTCGCGTGTATTTAATCTACGGAAATGCAGAGATCATGCTCACGGAACTAAAGGACGATCTTTCCGGTCCCAAGCCTGGCGGCCTAGAACGTGTGATCGTAAGAGATACCCCGCCGTATGATTTGGGTTATGAGGGGGCGCACTTTTACAAGATCAGAGGCAAATATTATGCCTTCTTTATTCACATATCGCCAGCGTACGGCCGTAGAACCCAAGCTTGTTATGTATCGGATTCGCTGGAGGGTGAATTTTCTGGCGGTGAGGTCTTCAATGACGATAGGGGGTACTTCAATTCTGGAGTCGCGCAAGGCGGGATCGTTGATACGCCGGAAGGACTATGGTATGCCCTATTATTTCAAGACCATGGAGCTGTGGGCAGGGTTCCGGTCATCGTCCCATTGGAGTTTGTGGATGGTTTCCCGGTTTTTGCGAAGGAGACGCCAAAAACGATTGATATCCCAAGCACAAGACCTGACTACACGTACAAATCTCTGATTGGAAGCGATGAATTCCGCTATGAGCCGGATTCAAACGGGAAGGTTCAATTGAAAGATTTTTGGCAATGGAATCATATTCCTAATGAAACGCTTTGGTCGGTGACAGAAAAACCAGGAAGCTACCGAGTGCGCTCCGGAAATATAAGCCCTAACCTGACATTTGCGATCAACACGCTCACACAACGCGCAATAGGTCCTGCTTGCGAAGCAGTGGTTACCCTTGATGGAAGCGAGCTGAACAATGGCGATTATGCGGGGTTATGTTTCTTAATCGGCACGTACGCCTACATAGCCTTGACCCAAGAAGAGGGGCAATTATATCTGGTGTTGATGGCTAGAAAAAGCGAAGATACATCTTTATTCGGAAGCATGGTGGATGACGAGCCTGGGACAGAGTATGCCAGGGTTCCCATCTACGGAACTAAGGTAATGCTTAAAGCGTACGGCAACTTTATGAATAATGCGGATACATGCACGTTCAGCTACCGGGAGGGTGAGGAATGGAAGCAGCTCGGTAATCCACATCAAATGGTATACAAGCTTGATTATTTTATGGGATGCCGCATCGGGCTGTTTTTATTCTCTACAGATAGGTTTGGAGGAATGGCCGAGTTTTCGAAGTTCCAGTACAATGTATTATCGTAATTTGCTTCATAATCAGAAGCCGAAGTAAATAACATGCTCCTCTTACAGTGAACAGGTGAATTTATTCTTAACCTGAGTCTGTTTAGGGAGCTTTTTTTATATTGAAATTTATTGAACTGCTATTAAATTTACAATCAAACCATCGCAGGATATATCAATTATACGTGAGTATAGATCATTGTTTTTAGGCGGCTTATAATTTACTATTTATAAGAAAGTTGGTAATTAATTGAAGGATAAATAATGCGTTTACGGAGGTGTATGGGCCAGAAAGGGAGTGTTTGCTGGTTGTCTGGCATCGCAAATTATTTCATTTCTGTAGTATTGGAAGCGCTTCCAATTAAATTATTTATAGGGGGATTACATGGTGCGTACAAAAGAATACAGGATGAAAAGTGAATCTATTAAAAAATTTCTATACATACTGCCTTTCATGTGTTTACTTGCTATCTTTGCATACTACCCGCTATATGGTTGGGTTTATGCCTTCTTTGACTATACGCCGCCGACACCTTTGTCTCAATCCACTTTTGTTGGTTTCAAGTGGTTTCGATCCTTAGTTGAAAACCAAGTAAAGATAGACCAATTGCTTCAGGTTATTAAAAATACGTTCGGGATGAGCGGCTTGGGCTTGCTCTTCTCATGGCTTCCAATGATATTTGCTATATTTCTGAATGAAATAAAGGCTTTGCGATTTCGGAAGTTTGTGCAGACGGTTACGACCTTGCCTAACTTTATCAGCTGGGTACTGGTCTATTCTCTGGCATTTTCTATGTTATCGAGTGAAGGTATCATAAACGGTCTATTGAATCAATTGGGATTCACCGATTCTCCGATCCTATTCCTTCAAGACTCTGAACATGTATGGATCACCATGTGGGGGTGGTCAATCTGGAAAACATTAGGCTGGTCAGCCATCCTGTATATAGCGGCCATTATGAGTATAGATGAATCCCTTTATGAAGCGGCGCGTGTTGACGGAGCGACAAGGATGCAGGTCATATGGCATGTGATTTTACCGAGTTTGATGTCCACCTATTTTGTTTTGTTAATGCTGCAAATTGCGAGCTTTCTGAATAATGGCCTGGAGCAATATTTTGTTTTTCAAAATGCATTTAACAAAGAAAACATACAGGTTCTGGATTTATATGTGTACAACCTAGCCATGGGAGGCGGGAGCTATTCCGTTTCTGTAGCGATCAGCATGCTGAAGAGTTTGGTTAGTGTTGTGCTTCTCTTTTCAGTGAACGGATTATCAAAAATGATAAGAGGAGAGAGCGTGGTATGAGCGATAAAGCAGCAGGCCTGGCAGTGAACAATGTTCACACTAACAACAAGCATTCCAGCATAACCGAAATCTTAATTTCAGCTTTGATTTATACCCTGTATACGCTGTTTGCTCTCCTATGCATTTTTCCATTTTACTCTATCATTATCAATACCATTAGCGCCAATGATCTTAGCGCCAGAGGTGAGATTGTATTTTACCCGCAGCAAATCCATTTCCAGAACTACTTGGATGTATTTAAGATTCCGGGACTATGGAACGCTGCCGTTGTATCTTTGGGAAGAACGCTGATCGGGACTTCTTTGACCGTTGGGGCTTCAGCCTTTTTGGGATTCATGTTTTCTCAGGAGGATATGTGGGGGAGAAAGTTCTGGTACCGCTTCACAATAATTACGATGTTTTTTAATGCAGGAATTATTCCGTGGTATCTCACCATGCGCTCCTTGCATCTGACAAACCATTTTTTGGCCTACATTTTGCCGACAATAGTAGCCCCGTTTTTTATCATTCTTGTAAAAACCTTTGTGGAATCAACGCCCAAGGAATTGCAGCAGGCTGCAAGTATCGATGGGGCTGGGATTATGACGATCTTCTTCAAAGTGATATTGCCTATTAGCAAGCCGATATTGGCTACGGTTGCCATATTTGCAGCAGTTGATCAATGGAACTCTTTTCAGGACACACTGCTTCTTGTCACTGATAGCAAATTGTATAGCCTGCAGTTCATTTTATATAACTATATTAATCAGGCAAGTTCATTATCCACAATGGTAAACCTTCAAAATGCCGGTTCTACAGCCATGGCAACTTTGGCAACCAAACAAACGACAACTTCAATCCGTATGACAGTTACCATTATTGTTGTTGCGCCTATATTGCTGGTTTATCCGCTCTTCCAGAGGTTTTTTGTAAAAGGGATTATGATAGGGGCAGTGAAAGGCTAACCTGCACCATTATAATAAAAAAATGAATCGAGGGGGTTTACCATTGAGTAATCGTAATAAAACGGGTAAAAAATCGATGGTTGTGTTGTTTACTTGCATATTCATGGTTACAACAGCATTGGCTGGCTGCAGCAAATCTGAGCCCAGCACAAATGAATCGGGACCACAAAACAACACCACGATTGATCACAGCAAGCCGCTAACCCTCACCGTATTCAGCAACGCGGCAAATTACCAAGGAGAGCAGACCGGATGGTATGGGAAGCTACTCAAAGACAAGTTTAATATTACATTGAACATTCTTGCACCTCAGGTAGCTGGCGACCAGTTATACAAGACAAGATCAGCAGCAGGTGATCTGGGAGATATTCTGATCATCGAGAATAGTCAGTTGGAAGAGTTGATTCCTGTCGGTCTTGTGATGGATATCACCGATCGGGTTGCAAATACGAAGTACCTGTCACAATATGTGGACAATCATTTCAAGCCATTTAATGGAGGATTTGATAAAGTAAATCCGGAAGGCAAGATTTATGGTCTGCCGACTTTTGTAGCGGATACTTCACCAACGACATTCTCAGAAGAACTGCCTTACTCCAGTCCAATCCTGCCTTGGGATTACTATAAGGGAGTAGGAGCTCCTAAGCTGAACAATCTGACCGATTTACTGAATGTACTGAAGCAGATGCAGGCAGAATACCCTAAGACGCCAGACGGCAAACCGATCGTTCCGATCACGCTGTGGAAGGACTGGGACGGCGGGGGCATGGAAAATGTACGCTGGTTGAGCAACTGGTACGGTTATGAACAGCCTAATGGTACGTCTACGATACAGTTGAATGCAAAAGGCGACATCGTTCCGCTCATCGATGACAACAGTATGTACAAAAAAATTGTGCAATTCTATTTTACTGCGAATCAAATGGGTCTGATCGATCCGGACTCGGCTTCCCAGGACTGGAACAAGGTTGCTGAGAAGCTTACCAACAAGCAGGTGCTTCTCTTGTGGTACTCATGGCAAAGAGGGTTTTACAACTCGATTGAAAGAGGGATGAACGGAGATGGGAATGTCGCAGTTCCGATCGCTGACACCCGAATCATTCAAAGCAGCGATGCTTATTACGGCAGCGGGAGAGTATTTGCAGTTGGTTCAAAAGCCAAGGAACCCGACAGAATCATGGAATTCTTGGATTGGTTTGTGTCTCCTGAAGGCCTGCGCTACACGACGAATGGTTTTGAAGGCTTCAACTACGAAAAGACAGCAGACGGCAAGTTTAAGCTGACCCAAGTCGGTCAAACGGCATTTCAGGAGAATACACCTGTTCCGGAGGAGTACGGGGGCGGCGGGTACCAGGATGGCCAAAGCAAGATCAATAGTATGATCATGAGCGATTTTGTGAAGGACCCCGATTCAGGAGAGTTTTATAACAATAATTACTGGAATTCTACCAAAGAAGCTAACAAGACAACCTTAACGACAGATTGGCAGAGTACATTTAATGCAACAAACGCAACAGAATACTACCTGAAAAATAATATGATCGATATTGTACCCAACATTAATACAAGTTTTGGTGTCGATTCATCAGATATTAAAAACAAACGAAGCCAAATTTCGGATTATGTTAAAAATACATCATGGAAGATGGTATTCGCAAAGAATCAAGCTGATTTCGACCAGCTGTGGGCAAAGTTGAAGACAGATGTGGAGGGCCTAGGTTGGAATGATGTCGTTGCCTCGGATACGGAAAAAGCTAGAAAAATCGTTCAAATGCGTGCCGAAGCGTTAGCAAGCAAGTAAAATCTTTAAAAATTTCAAACAAGAGGGATATGAATGATCAATCATACATATCTCTCTTGTTCTTGAATACTTGAAACGAAGGGAGTCGTTATACTTGCTTAGAGTCATAAAGGTTAAAAATGGAATGGTCCAGGGGCTTCCAGCAGCGGACCCACGAATTACAAGTTTTAAAGGGATCCCTTTTGCAGCTCCACCCGTAAAAGAAAATCGCTGGCGTGCCCCACAGCCCGCGCAAGACTGGGAAGGCGTACTCAAAGCATTCGAATTCGCACCAATATCGATGCAGGTGAGACAAGAGATCGACGAAAACAATATCTATACCCGCGAGTGGGCCGTGGAACCTGACATCGCGATGGATGAGGATTGCCTCTACCTAAATGTATGGACGCCGGCCAATCGTACAGATGAAAAACTACCGGTATATGTATGGTATTTTGGCGGAGGACTGCAGGTTGGCCATACAGCCGAAATGGAGTTTGACGGCGAACGTTTGGCTAGACGGGGTATCGTGGTAGTTACAATTAACTATCGTCTGAATGTCTTTGGGTTTTTGTCCCATCCCGACATTACGGCGGAAGCCCCAGAAGCCCCCGCGAACTTCGGCAACCTCGACCAACAGGCGGCTACAAAGTGGGTGAAGCATAATATTGAAGCTTTCGGCGGTGACCCGGACAATATCACCATCGGCGGGCAGTCCGCCGGCGGGGGAAGCGTTATGAGCCAGCTCACATCACCCCAGAATGAAGGGCTCTTTCAGAGGGCAATTATACAAAGTGGGATCTTTACTCCTTTATACCCGGGAAATCTTATGCCTGTTCTTCGGAGTCGCTTGTCAGAAGCGGAACAGGACGGTGTGAAGTTTTTTGAGTATCTCGGTATATCCTCGCTTGCAGAAGCCAGGCAACTGGATGCGGTGTACCTCCGCGACAAGGCGGTGGAATACCATGGATTCTGGGGCACCGTCGCAGACCAAGTATTTAGCTTAGGTAACCCGTTTGAATTGTTTCTCCAAAACAAGCGCTGGATGGTACCGGTAATGTTCGGTCATACGTCCACCGAGTTTTTCAGCGTTCCGCAAGCCGACACCATTGAGGACTTCAAGCAAATGGCTATCGCTTTGTTTGGCAATGATGCGGATACCTTTATGGGGCTTTGCTGCGTTCAGCCTGATCATATCGAGGAGAGCAAGAAGAAGGCTTCGGTGAGCGGCATTGAATATGCCATTCGTATTGCTGCGCAAGGGAGCGCCGATGCAGGTGTCGATACCCCGCTGTATTATTATAATTTTGATGCTGAAATACCGGGTTGGGATAACCCAGGCACTTTTCACTCGGTGGATCTCTGGTTTTTCTTCGAGACGCTCGCTAAATGCTGGAGACCATTCGTAGGCAAACATTATGATTTGGCTCGACAGATGTGTAATTACTGGGTGAACTTCATCCGATCTGGGGACCCGAACGGACAAGACTCTACAGGAGAGGAATTGCCGCAATGGGAGCCCTATACACCCGAAGCCCCGTATGGGATGCTGTTCGCAGATCGGGCCGAGTTTTCTAAGGAGCAACCTAGCGAAATCATGAAGTTTCTAGTGGAACAATATTTTAAGAAGAAAAGGCCGGCCTTGCACCCGGAATAAGAGAGTAAAAACCGATTTTTCCATAGCTTTACGGGATGAAAATTAATTATTGACAAGCTTTTGAAAGTTTCTTGGCGAATGCCCTGTTATTTGTTTGAATTGTCTGCAGAAGTGTTCCACATTGTGATATCCGCTAAGAGAAGCAATTTCAGCAATGCTCTGAGTGTTATGAATTAAGTATTCTTTGGCCATTCGAATGCGGCTGTTGATGACATCATCCATGCAGGAAATACCAAAAGTTTTTTTGTAGATATTCTGAAGATAGCCCGGACTGATACGGAGATAATCCGCCATTTTTGAAACCGTCCAATAATCGCCAGGATGGTTTTGAATGGCGATGCGAAGCTTCAATAAAGGATAGTACTGAGGCATAATGTCAGCTTGAAAGTAGGATTCTAATAGCTTGTTGAACAGCGTCCGGAGCAGACAGTCCATGGAAGATTCTTTGTAATCTCGATTAAAGTTGTGTTCAATGACGAGCAGTTCAAAAAGCTTGCGGCAGTAGTCCGGATCATTCAAGAAAAAGGGAACGCCAAAGGGAAGCGAAGATTCCGTAATATAGGGTTCATTGCTCTCGAAGCGGATCCAGTCATTGACGAATTGATCCGCACAGGCCCGGTAATATACTTTTTGATGCGGAGAGTAGAGGGTGGCACTGTGGGCGGGATATTCCTTTAGATCGCCATTGACCCAGAATTGCGCGGGGGTTTTGTTAATGACAAGGAGCCAGTGAGTGCCAATGGGGACATCGATAACAAAATTCTGTTCGTGCGAAGTATTGCATTCTACATAATGAATACGGGTCATGAGCCCCTCCTTGTAATTAAATCTACTATATAGAATAGAAGAAAATTATGGATTAATATTCAAATGCGTTACAACAGTCAATTATATATACACCAATGGTAGAAACGTTGATTTGCAATTATGCCCTTTCAGCTTCCCGGATGGAAGCGAAAGGGCTAAAAAGGTTACATTCTCGTTAGTTTAAGCCTTGTTATCCTTGTGGACTGCCGCAAGGGAACCCGCATGTACGGTAACACGTAAAGATGAGGGCTAAACGCTTCCTCTTCTACCCGAACAACCGCTCCGCTCCACATGATCCTGTTGTCTTTAACCTTTCACACCGCCAACGACCATCCCTTTGACAAAATACTTCTGTAGAAACGGATAGACCATAATAATCGGCAAACTGGCTACGATCGTCATCGTTGCGCGAACCGATGTTGGAGTAACCGTTGTTACATTTCCCTGCGCGTTAGCAAAGGCATCAGCCGCCGAGCCACCTGAACTTGTCGTAGCGCTTGATGTGGACAACACTTTCATCAGTTCATACTGCAATGTACTTAGATTAGGTCGTGAAGAGTTGTACAAGAATACGTCAAACCAGGAGTTCCACTGGGATACCGCTACGAACAGAGACACCGTAGCCAGAGCCGGAACGGTAAGCGGAAGCACAATACGCACAAAGGTGGTAAAGTCTCCGGCGCCATCCATTTTGGCCGATTCCATGATTCCCTCCGGCAAACCTTCAATGAAGGAACGAATAACAATCATATTGAATACGCCGATAATACCCGGGATAATGTATACCCAGAAGCTGTTCAGCATCCCAAGCTCTTTGGTCAGCAGGTAGGTCGGAATCAAGCCGCCGCTGAAATACATCGTGAAAATAAAGGTCATAGATACAAATTTCTTCAATGCATATTCAGGACGGCTGATTGTATAGGCCAGCATCGCCGTACAAAAGACGGAGATGATTGTCCCGATAATCGTCCGCGCCGCGGAGATAAAGGTCGCATAAAACACATTGGATTCGTTAAACACATATTCAAAGTTTCTCAGAGTCCATTCGCGTGGCCAAATATAAATGCTGCCTCGAATCGAATCATTCGCATCGTTAAACGACAAGGCAAACATGTTCAAGAAGGGATAAAGGGTCAAAATAACCAGAATAATCATAAAAATGATATTACACACATCGAATATTTTATCGCCTATCGAAGAATTTCGAGCTGATTTGGCTTGTTCCATAGCCTTTGCCTCCTTTCATTTAGTACAATCTGCTTTCGCCCATTCGTTTGGCGAGGTTGTTGGCGGCGATGAGGAAGATGAAGCTTACCACGGTTTTAAACATACCGGCTGCGGTCGCTAAGCCAAAGTTATTCATTTGCATCCCGTACTTCAAGACGAAGATGTCCAGATTTTCCGAGAATTCAACATTGATACCGTTGCCCAGCAAGTACTGCGCTTCGAACCCGGACTCCAGAATATGGCCCAAATTCATAATCAGTAGGATGACAATGACCGGCTTCATGCCCGGAAGCGTAACATGCCACATCCGTTGAAGGCGCGAGGCGCCATCCATTTCAGCCGCTTCATATTGAGTCGGATCAATCGTTGTAATAGCGGCCAAGTAAATGATGGTGTTCCAGCCGACATTCTTCCATACTTCCGTTACGCCAAGAATCCCCCAGAAATATTCGCCAACTCCCAACCACAAAATAGGATGATCGATAAGCTGCAATCGGAGCAGCAATACATTGACGATACCCTCTGGCGCGAGTGCTGTTTGCACGATATTTGCAGCGACTACCCATGAAATAAAATGAGGCAAGTAGCTGATTGTCTGCACCGTTCGCTTAAAGTAAACCTTACGCAATTCATTCAGCAGCAGTGCCAGCACGATGGCCGTCGCAAATCCCAGTACCAGATTAATAGAGCTCATAACGAGCGTATTGCGCAGGACTAGATAAAACTGTTGTTCCTGAAACAAAGACTTGAAGTTATCTAAACCGATCCAGGTCTGGTCAAAGAGATCCTTTGCCAATTTGAATTTTTGAAAAGCAATCGTCCATCCCCAGAGCGGAATATATTTAAATAGAATAACCCAGACGAGAAAAGGCAAGGACATCAGCATCAGCATTTTCTGTTTGGATAATGTTTTGAATAAGGTTCTCAGGCGCGAATCTTCAGAAGTCGATCCTGCCAGCTGTACTGCATGTTTCTTCACCCGATCCGTCTCCCTTCCGGCTAAAACTGTCTCTCTTGAGCAAGCTTAGAAGGGAAAAGTGAAGTGGCTTCACTTTTCCCGGTTCATTATTATCATTCAGATACTGTTGTCTACCAATTTCCTTCGATACGATCCTTTACTTTGGCGGTAACAAATTTTTCAAATCCAGCAGAACCTAGCTTATTAAACTCTGCGATGTATTCATTCCAAATGGACTCAAAGGCTGTCTCAGAAGCGAACACCATTTTTGGATAGTATTTCTGCTGTAGATCTCCTGCTTTCTGATTGAAGATCTGTTCAGGAGAGCCTTGTTCCTTCTCAATACTCCAGGCAGGGTACCATGCGCGTTCTACCGGTTCGGAGTAAAAGCCGGAGAAGGTCTTCAGACCGTAGGCTTTTAGCAGGGCTAGATCGCCCTCCGTGTAATTGACTGCCGCTACCTCTGGCTGACTGGTAGGCACATGAGCGTTTCCGTCCTCGTACACCGAGTTATTGCCATAACGCGGCCACTCATAATCGAAGTACGCCCAGCCGTATGTGCGTCTGAATTCATTGTCGTTGCGGTTGGCTAATTGCTCCTTGCTCATGATGAAACGTCCTTCTTCATTAATAGAATAAGTGACATCTTTCTCACCCCATTGAATGAGCTTCTGATTTTCTTCTGTCAGCATGTTATCCCAATATTTAATGATTCGTTCCGGGTCCTCAGCACTCACGGTAATTCCCAGCCCGCGGTTGTTGACGAAGGAAGGAGGATCAATATAGGCATCTGTGATGCTTTCATCAAAGACTATAGGAAGCGCCACATAACGAAGGTCGTCATTGCCCGCCGCTTTCAGATTGTTGGTAGCATCGCCAATCTGCCAGGAATAGTTGACATATCCCAGCACACGGCCCGATGTAAGTTTAGCCAAGTACTGGTCTTTGTTTGCAGTAAAGGTTTCTGGGTCAAGCAAGTTTTTCCGGTTTACCGCGTTTAATGAGGAAAGCCAGCGCTTCTCATATTCGCTAGCCATATAAAGCTTGGCTTCATGAGTCTGCATGTCAACCATGACGTTGCCGTCATTCGGATATCCGGCTAGATGCATCGGCTGATTGGTGATGGTGAAAAACTCACCAGGAGTGCCCGCGAACGTAAGGAAGCCAATCGTGCCTTTTCCGTCTACAGTAGGGTATTTAGCTTGATACTGCTCGATTAGATCAAAATATTGATCAAGCGTTTTCACTTCCGGATAACCAAATTCTTTCAGTACACGTCGTTGCATCCAAAATGTACTGGACGCGTCTGGCTCCATCAAATAGCCGTTTACATTGGCCGTGAAAGGAAGAATATAGATGTTTCCGTCCTCATTCGTGATTTTGTCCATATAATCGCCGTACACACGCTTGATGTTAGGACCATACTTCTCAATCAGATCGTTGAGCGGGATGAACGCGCCTGCGTCCAGAAGCTTAGAAAGCTCGCCTACTGGGGAGATGACATCAGGATAATCGCCGCCGGCGATCATGACACCAGACTTTGTGCTTGCATCCCCTACAACATATTCCATCTTCCAATCGACACCTGTCTGGCCTTGGAGAAGTTTGCCGATGGTCGTGTTGCTTGCAATCACGTCTTTATTCGTTCCGAAGGCAAAGTAATCGTAGGTTACCGGTTCTGTACTAACCTCACCTTTCGTTCCTTCTGTTGCTTTGTTTCCATTTGTTTGCTTGTTTCCTCCTGCATCATTATTTGAGCAGCCAGCAAGGAGGATTGTCATAGCCGTTAGAACGGCCAGGCTGGATTGCAGCCATTTTTTGTTGCGCATTGCCGTATCCCCTTTCTCTATCAAAGTATTGTAAGCACTTTCAGTATAGAAGATCGTGTTTATGATTGTTATATAGCAAACCTTAGATCGGTCTTTGAATAATTAAGTACTTATTGCTCGGAATTTATTTTTTTTTGTCCAGCGGTAGACGCAGCATGATCCGTGAGCCTCCCCCTGGAGAACTGTCAATCGTGAAGGTGAACGATTCACAATAGCATATTTTCAGGCGAGTAATGACATTTTTCATTCCGATAGAATCGCCCATGATCGCTTCCTCATGGAGGTAATGATGAAGCTCGCTGATCTTCTCCTGATCCATGCCCACCCCGTTGTCTGCAATAAGGAAGACAATCTGACCTTGTTCTTGCGCGATCTGAATCGTAATATAACCGATGCCTGGCACGCTCTCGATGCCATGAATGCTTGCATTTTCCACAAACGGTAAAAAGGTCATCTTCGGAATTTCAATATCTAGCAGGGATTGATCCACTTCGATATGAAACTCCAGTTTCGTATCGAAACGGTACTTCTGAATTTCCAGGAAGCTTTCCATTAATTCAAGCTCCTCGCGAATCGTAACGAAGCTCCGTTTCCAAAGAATCGATTTACGGAAGATTTTCGCCATGTTCTGAATCGTCTTGGCCGTCTGTAACTCACCCTTCATCTGACTCCGCATTCGGATCGTCTCCAGCGCATTGAATAAAAAGTGGGGGTTGATCTGACTGTGCAGCGCGT
Source organism: Paenibacillus luteus (assembly GCF_006542765.1). Classification (GTDB taxonomy): domain Bacteria; phylum Bacillota; class Bacilli; order Paenibacillales; family Paenibacillaceae; genus Pristimantibacillus; species Pristimantibacillus luteus. The sequence goes on along the minus strand of NZ_SKCD01000022.1, from coordinate 361,323 downwards.
GCAATTGGGCTTGTCTTTGGCTCAGCTCTAGCTCTTTCTTCTGTATTTCCGTTACATACACATCATTGATCAGATTCTCAATCCGCTCACTCATTCGATTGAACTCCACTGCAAGCTCGCCGACCTCATCCCGTTCCCGATGATAAGGAATACGTTCGAAGTTTTTGCCTTTTACGGACTTCATGTGTTTCAGGATCTTTTGAATGCGTGTGTGGATCGAGCGGGAAACAATGACAATCACAATCGTAGGCACAAGGAAATTAATCCCTGCAAACCAAAGGATAAATTGCCCTGATTGTCGGACATCATATAGGATTTTCTCTTCATCCAAGACCCCGTAGATCGTCCAGTCACCCAAATAGCGGTTATTATGATATTGCTTGCTAATGACGATTGCCTTATTTGGTACAGGTATTTCCTTAAGAGTTAGTGTCCGTCCTGTTGTGATCAGATCACTTGGTTGGCCGCTGGACAGACGGCCGTAACGAGCTTGAAAAGACGGATCCATAAAGTAAAAATCCCCCTTAAAGCTGGATAAATCAAGAATTTGGTTAATATAACTCATGTTTAAGTCGATTTTCATCACATGCTCATAGGTCTCAAACCGGAGATCGGATAGTTTTTGAATAACGCTGATACTATCGGACGTTACGTACAAATAGGGATATGTGTTATTGGAATTTTTGATTTGATGATACCAATCCGTGTTCCGCATTTCGTCCTCGAGTCTGATGATATGGCTTGAGGCGAGTATCGTCGGATTGTCGCTCATAATCACAACAGAGCTGATGGATTTGTACTCCTTGTCGGCTCGGTTGAATAGATTTGTTATGGCATTTAGAGACTCTACATAGTGATCATGAGACGCATGAACCGTGTTTAAATGATTGTTGAGCTGCTTGTTAATAGAATACAGATAGGAAATACCAGCTGCATCTTCAATGACCGCCCCTAATTCGGCTTTCAAAAGATTTATCGCTTGTTCCGCATCTGCTGTTTTCTGATTTTTGATGTTAATGGTGGTCACATGATAGAACATTACGTTAGTCAGCACAATGGGTATAAACACGCACACAATATAAATGAAGACCAGCTTGTTTCGGAGCTTCAAATGATGAAACCGATAGTTAAGCACGGGGGGAGCCTCCTTATTTCTTACCGATGATCTTATTGCGATAATCCGTTGGTGTCATGTTTTCCAGCTTTTCAAACTGGGCAGCAAAATAATCGGCATTTTGAAAGCCTACGAGATCCGCGATTTCGTACATGCGTTTTTTCGTTTGCCGCAGCAGCCGCTTCGCCTCCTCGATGCGAAGCGACAGCACATACTCATTGAAATAAACGCCGTAATTTTTGCGAAACAGCTGACCGAGGTAGACCGAATTCATATGAAATTCGGAAGCAATCCCTTTTAAATAGATGTTTTCTTTGTAGTGGCTGTCGATATATTTTTTTACTTTTTCAATACTGCCCTCGTTCTTTTCGCCTCGCTTTTTCGCTATATAGGTAGCCGCTTCTTCTATAAACTGCAAGAAAACATATTTTAACTGCTTCAAATTGCGGTATTTCATTTGCCAATTAAGCAACTCGTCCAACCATTGAAGATCTTTTTCGTTACCTTCCAGCTGCCGGATGATATTGATGATAGCAATCATGATTCGCCTTATTGTGTTCGTAACTGCACCTGAAGCGAAATGCCGTTCCTGAAAGGCAATAAAAATGGCATCAATTGCGGAGTGATAACCTTCCGTTTGATTAGCTTCAATCTCATAGATGAGCTTGCTGTGCAGTACTTCATCCACATCAAAGTAATATAAGGGCAGCTTATGCAGGTCCGATGCCATAAAGATGCCGTTGGAGCCGGCGGCAAAACGATAATTCAAGCATTCCTCGGCACTGGTTCCGGAATGAGCGATCTGTTTTAAATGACTTGCCGTGTGACCTATAAACAAAGCTATTGTCGTTGCAAGCTCCGTCTCCAGCATATCAAGCAGCTTGGTGTAGTTCGTCCGCACTGCTACGTTTTGCTCGTCCAGCCACAACTGAGGCACAATAAAGCCATATTGATTGTACGCGCGTACATGAATGAGCAGAGGTTGCCCCTCATGATGAAAATATTGCTGGAGCGATGTTTGCAGTGCGGGAAAATAGTCAATTACCCCTTGAGGCAGCCTATCCTGTATTTCTGCAATGATATACGTATAGGAAGAGGAGAGTGGAAGCTCCAGCGCATGGGCAATCCGTGCCATCACTTGCTCGCTTGGTTCGGTCTGCAGCAAGCTTTCGATGACGGTTTCGATAAGCGGCTTTTCTCTCGTTATCGATAAGAGCTGTTTTTGATTCAGCGTATTGGCTATTTTCTTCAAGGTGGATGTAAACTCCTGTTCATCAACCGGCTTCAGGATATAATCTGACACGTTGTAACGGAAGGCTTGCTGAGCATAAGAGAAATCGGGGTACCCGCTTAAGATAATAAACAGCGGTTGATGCTCGCACTCTGCTTTCACCTTTTGAATCAATTCCAGACCGTCCAGTACGGGCATGCGTATATCCACAATGACTAAGTCCGGGGTCTGTTGTTCGATAAGGCCCAGTGCTTGCTCCCCGTTTTCCGCTTCGCCACAGATTTCAAATTGTAACGAAGACCAATCCATTAGACTTATTAACCCTTTGCGCACAAAAATTTCGTCATCTACGATCAGCACTTTATACATGAGGCTTCCTCCTCGTAATTCAATGATAAGAACCATTTACTCTCCAGTATCCTGTCGTTTTACACAGCCGCCTCGCGCTTTCGAGGTATTGTCTGCCCAGTTAAGAGTAGGAGAGCTTGTCATGCAGTCAGTTCGGGAAAGCAGCGTTCCCTTTCAGTCGTTTGAATCTCGATGGCGAGATTCCTTTATATTTCCTGAATTGTTTTGAGAAGTAGCTCAGATGCTGAAAGCCGTTCTCGAGCGCTGCTTCTAACATGCTGCAGGAGCCGGATTGTATCATGAGCGCGGCACTGTTCACACGGAGCAAATTAATGTATTCCAAGGGCCTCATGCCTGTCAGTTCTTTGAATAGCCGACACAGATGGGACGGCGATATGGAGCCGATGGTTGCCAGATTGTCAAGCGTGAGCGGAGATTTGTAGTTTTCGTCGATGTATTCCAGCACTTGAAGCATATTCTTCCACTTGTGCGCGTTTAACGAATTGGACCGTTCGTAAAGCTGTTTTGGAATCAATTGCGGGTAGAGAGCCGCAAGAAGCATATAAAGCTGCCCCTTTACGCCAAGCTGAAATCCGTCATGCCCGTTATGGTATTCCGTAAGCAGATCTTCGATTTTATTAATCACGGGTCGATCCTGAGCTCGCTGTCGCGATAGCAGGGGAGGGAACAGCAACTCCCCCCTTAGAAGCGGATTCAAGTACTGCTCCTGACATAAATCGGGATGTAGGGCGGATAGCCATGAGAGCTTGAATACGATGGCGGTATAGGAGCAACCTGCTTCGACATCACTATAGCCGCTGTGGGGCTCTCCCGAATTGATGATTAGGCAATCTCCAGCCTGCACGGAAATCTCGGAATGGTTCACGGAGAAAACGGCTTGTCCCGCTCTTATATGGATCAATTCGATCTCCTCGTGCCAATGCATCGGTAGAATTTGCTGATTACCCAGATAGTAATCCACGTTATAAACGGCGAAAGGAAAGTCTGAGGAGCCGTGCGGCACTTTTTCCAGAAGACGGTATTCCAGCAAAGCAATTCACCTCCATATCAATATTGAGTCAATTATAAGCAAAATTGAGTTAGAAGTTAATTAAAAAAATCAATATCATGATAACTGTATGAAATTATATAACGGGAGGGTTTGAAATGCCAATCTTGGATTACAAGCAGTTGCCGGAAGCTCTGTTGATTGAAATGGGTGACGCAAGAATGCGGATCATTCCATATAACGACAAAGTCATTCGAATTCAGTATACGAAGGAAGAGGATTTCAGCGCCAAAGCAAGCATGGCGGTAGTGGGTGAGCCGGATGCCGAAACCTCCTACAATCTGGAGGATCATGGAGATGAGCTTATCTTTCTTACGGCTCAGCTGAATATTCGAATAAATAAACAATCAGGTTCATTTTCTTATTACGACGCGGGCGGCTGCTTGTTGACGAGTGAGCCTGCGCGGGGCGGTAAGACGCTGGAGTCGGTAGACGTCTTCAAGTCGGTGTTCGACGAGTCGTCCAATTTGGATACAGGGCAGGGAGCAGACGGACTGAGGGTTAGAGCTGAGAATATCCGGAAGACGTTCGACCGCAAGGCATACCGCACGAAGCTTGAGTTTGAATGGGCGGATGGAGAAGCGTTGTACGGATTGGGCTCTCACGAGGAAGGCATGTTTAATTTGCGAGGACAGCATCAATATTTGTACCAACAGAATATGAAAGCAGTTGTACCTATTCTAGTTTCGACAAGAGGGTATGGTATTTTCCTCGATAGTTATTCACTAATCATGTTCCATGATGATGCGTTCGGCTCCTATCTGTCTTCCGAGGTTGACGATGAACTTGACTATTATTTCATCTGTGGCCCGGAAATGGATGAGATCGTGAGCGGCGTTCGTTTCATGACCGGGAAAGCGCCAATGCTTCCCAAGTGGGCGCTCGGATATGTACAGTCCAAGGAGAGATATACCTCGCAAGAGGAATTGGTCGCCACCGTCCGGGAATATCGGGAACGACGCTTGCCGATCGATTGCATTGTCCTGGATTGGAAGTCTTGGACGGGGGAACTTTGGGGCCAGAAGACGCTGGATCCGGACAGGTTCCCAGAGCCTGGTGCCATGACGGAGCAATTGCACGCGATGAATACACGTCTCATGGTATCGATCTGGCCCATTATGAATCCGGAAAGCGATAATCATAAGGAGATGCTGCAGCATGACGGGCTTCTAGGCAATCGTGCTACCTATGACGCATTCCAGGAAAAGGCGAGGAGAATCTATTGGAAGCAGGCGAACGAAGGTTTATTTTCGAATGGCGTTGATGCCTGGTGGTGCGATTGCACGGAGCCGTTTGAGGCTGACTGGCAGGGAGCTGTCAAGCCGGGACCTGAGGAGCGCATGATTATCAATTCGGATGAGGCTAAGTTGTATTTGGACCCGGAACTAATCAACGCGTATTCGCTGCTGCATTCCCGAGGCATCTATGAAGGCCAGCGCGCGGAGTCGCAAGACAAGCGAGTTGTTAATTTGACACGTTCCGCGTATGCTGGGCAGCATCGTTATGGAACGGTCACTTGGTCCGGCGACATCTCGGCGAACTGGGATACAATGCGCAAGCAAATTCCGGACGGCCTTAATTTCTGTGCGACGGGTTCTCCCTATTGGACTCTGGATATCGGAGGGTTTTTTGTTCAAAATAAGCCTGATCTATGGTTTTGGAGCGGGGATTACGACGATGGCGTCAATGATCTCGGTTATAGGGAGCTTTATGTCCGGTGGTTCCAGTATGCCGCATTCCTGCCGTTGTTTCGTTCCCACGGCACGGATACGCCGCGGGAGATCTGGCAATTTGGGGGGGCTGGAGAGCCTTTCCACGATGCGCTCTTGTCGTTTCTTGAGCTGCGCTACAAAATGATGCCTTATATGTACTCCTTAGTCGCCCGTATCTATCGGGACGATTACACGATAATGCGAGCGCTGCCTTTCGATTTCCGGCAGGATGCCGCCACATATGACGTTGACGATCAATTTATGTTCGGTCCTGCTCTGCTCGTTAATCCCGTCACTCGGCCAATGTACTACGATGTCAATTCTAAGCCCATTGAAGGATCGGTTAAGACGAGAAGCGTTTATTTGCCTCATGGGAGTAAGTGGATCGACTTTTGGGAGAACCGTGTCTACGAAGGCGGCCAGAATCTGGAAGCTGAGGCACCGTTGGAACGCATTCCGTTATTCGTTCGGTCAGGCTCCATTCTTCCGATGAAAAATGGAATGCAATTTGCTGACGATCGTTCGGACGGGCGACTGTATGTCCGCATCTATGGAGGCCAAAGCGCATCGTTCGACTATTATGAAGACGAGGGAGACAACTACCGCTATGAGAGCGGCGAGTACGCTACCATTTCTATGGATTGGAACGAGGAGACGCGTATGTTCACGCTTGGAGACCGGAAGGGCAGTTATCCGGGTATGGCTAACCAAATAGACATCACCATTCTTCTGCATGAACCGGGTGCCGATGGGCATTCCATAACGCTTGCTGACAAACCGGTTATTTATGCTGGAAAAAAACATGAGATTGCTTTTTAAACGAGAATAGCGGGAGTAACGCTAGCCAGGAGGTTGGGCTAGCGTTGCACTTTCACTGAACTCTGGATGGAAACGAACATTCCTTAGCACAATTCCGACAGCATTCGTCGCTTGACGGCCTGCCATGTTAATATGGAAGCAATACCACTGGAGAATAGGTGACTTATGATCTGGAAACTGACAGGCTCTATACGATATCAGCTATACATGACATATGCCCTCATCATCGTACTTGTAACCGCCATTTATGTAGGCGCTTTCTTTTTATATGAATCAAAGCAGATTACGCTACGTTCACTGATGTCTATCAATGAGCTCTCCCTTAGCTTGTCGAATAAATTAGATCTCGAAATACAGAAGATAGATGATGTGACGCTCAGTGTTGCTTATTCGAATCTCATCAAGGATCGTCTTCTGCAGCTCTCGGGAAGTCGCGATAAGAAGGAGCCAGCCTCTTATTCGGCCGATCAAATTGCGGACATTAAGGAGCTGAGCGAGATTATGGTGGCAGCCATAGGGCCAACCCAATCCGTCAGGGAATTGACGATTTACGATTTCGAAGGAAATCGCATCTCTACCGGCGCATTGTTGAAGTATACGAAGGAGGATGTTAATTCGAAGTCTTGGTACGAGGAAGTCATTCAAGGCGAAGGAGGAATTGTCATCGGCATGCCTGAGCCGGATGAAGAGCTTGCGCAATCATTTGTTTTTTTCAAAGACAAATATTTTATTTCATTGTACCGCACTTATTTCGGTGGGTTCGGGGAAGCTCAGGGAATCATTAAAGCCCAGCAGGATGCAGAAACAATATTTAGCAGCTTGATCGATCTCGAACTTCGTAACGAAAGCAGAAAGCGCTTCTACGTCATGGACAGCAAAGGCAATCAATTATATCCGTACGAAGGGGAGGACAAGACGGCCGGCTATTATTTCGAGCAGCGAGCCAGTCAAGAACGCCATCCTATTTATATAAACAATCCGTTGAGCGGAGAGAAGGAGTTGGTCTCCTATCACTTATCCGAAGAGACGGGCTGGCTGCTGGCGGTCGTGATTTCGAAAAAGGAGTTATTCGAGCCTCTCAGGCAGTTTACTCTAACGGCAGCGGCGATCACCTTAGCGATACTCGTCTTTACCTTGCTCTTCTCTTATTACGCAGCGCAGAAAATAACGAGGCCGATAGCCAGACTGCATTCCTCGATCAAAAAAATAGACCTGACTGGGACGCTCCAACCGAAGCGCCAAACTGACAGCGGCATAAACGAAATCGAGGCGCTTAATCTAGCCTTTCAAAATATGCAAGCGAAATTACAAAGCTCCGTCGATAAGTTGTTGTATTCGCAGTCCCAGGAGATCACAGCAAAAATAGCAGCGCTCTCATCCCAAATGAACCCTCATTTCTTATTTAATACAATTACGACGGTTAGCATTATGGCCGAAGAAGGAATGTCCGAGGAAATCTTGCATCTCTGCCAGAAGCTATCCACCATGTTACGTTACATTTCGTCGGAAGAATCCAATGTTGTAAGTCTTGGTGCCGAAATTGACTATACATCCGCTTATCTAGAGTGTATGAAAATCCGGTATCAGGATGATTTGCTCTACGATATTGCAATCACGGATGAACTGATGGGAATTCCGATACCTAAGCTGATCATACAGCCGCTAGTTGAGAACTGCATGAAGCATGCCATACACGTTGAAGGGCCGTGGAAAATTTTTGTGAAAGGGTATGTGTACGAAGACGAATGGCTCATAACTGTGACGGATAATGGTCCCGGCATGCCGGAGGACAAGCGCAGGCTATTGGTTGGCAAAATAAACGAATTAGAGGAGACGGGCCGATTCCCGGGCTTGAGTATCGACGGAATGGGGCTGCTGAATATTTATTTTCGCTTGAAGTTCACTTATGGCGAGCGCATGGTTTTTGCGATAGAAGAGAGGAATAGTGGTTTTTCAATCACAATCGGTGGGCCGTTATCCAAATTAACTGAACAACTCGAAGGAGGAATGGAAAATGGGAAGCAGCACGTATAATGTACTGGTTGTGGAAGACGAGCCCATGATTCTGAACAATATTGTGAAGAAGCTGGATCAGTCGAATATGGGGTTTACGGTTGTACAGACTGCGAAAAACGGACGACAAGCGCTAGATCAGCTTGGGGTGGAACTTCCCGATGTCGTCTTCACAGACATTCGAATGCCCCTGCTAGACGGGATGCAGCTTGTTCAGCAAATTGATGCCTACTATTCTACGGTGCGTACAGTTATTCTATCAGGCTACAACGATTTCGAATACGCTCGCACGGCCATTCGGTACAATGTCAGGAACTATCTATCCAAGCCGCTTGACATGCAAGCGCTTCATCAATGTCTGATGAGGCTAAGAATCGAACTGGATGCAGAACACGACAGCGTGCTCGAGCGAATGAAAGTGCTCAAGGCAACCCAGGGAGTGAGTGTCCAGGATTCGATTGAGATGCTAAGGCTATTCCTAAATGAGAATTATATGCATGACTTCCGGTTGGACCAGATTGCCCAGGAGCTGAACTTCAATTCCTCCTACCTGAGCAAGTGGTTCGTGAAGATCGTTGGGGAGACTCCTTCCAACTATATTATTCATTTGAAAATATCGAAGGCCAAGAAGCTGCTGCAATCCGTCCAAGAATTATCGGTTAAGCAAGTAGGCGAGATGGTAGGGTATGCCGATCAAAATTATTTCAGCCGGCTGTTTAAGCAGCAGACGGGACTGAGTCCGAGCCAATACCGAGAGATGTGCCTGCGGGGAGAAAATAAACACATAACATTACACGATCATATGCATAGCGAATAAAAGAAAGCGCACTCATAATAAGGATGAAGCTAACAATAAAAGGGAGGCACCACATTTATGGCAAATATCCGAAAGGCCTTATCCATGGCAACCTGTGTACTGACGGTTGCTGCTGTCACGGCGGGATGCGGCAGTACGAATGGAAACAATATTGATTCGGTCAGTAACGCCCCGTCACCGTCAGGAAATACTGCGTCGACGGATCAGCCGACAAAAAAGAACATGACGTTGACCGTCATGGCTTCGCAAGACCAGATCATGGACGCCGAAGTAGAGCTTGCAAAGACATTTGAGGCTAATACAGGGATCAAAATCGATTATCAGATCGTACCGTCGGATCAGTTCACAAGCTTGATCGGCGCTAAGCTGAATTCCGGAGAGGGTCCGGATGTCATCGTGACGCAAGGCGGGAAGCTTACGCTTAAGTCGACCTTGGACCCGGAGAAGAACCTGGAGGATTTGTCCGGTGAGGGTTGGGTATCCACGCTTAAGAAGCCGTTCAACGAAGGTGTATCTTACAATGGCAAGGTATACGGCTTACCGCTTTGGGATCTAGGCGGAACCTCCAGCTGGGTGCTGGTGTATAACAAAAAAATCTTCTCGGAGCAAGGTTTGATGCCTCCGAAGACGTACGACGAACTGCTGGATGTTAGCGCAAAGCTTTCGGAGAACGGCATTACGCCGATTTATGAAGCGGGTTCCGACGGTTGGCATCACCAGCTTCCTCTGCTCGAAATGGGACCAAGGGTGGAGGAACTGAGCGGAGGCTTATATGATAAGCTGAATGCCAACGAGACGCTGCTGGCGGATAGCCCGGAAATGCTCAAGCTTGTAGAGCAGGTAGCTGCTCTCGTCGAGAAAGGCTACTACGGCAAGGAACACTTCAGCAACACCTATGCCGATGCCTATAACGCGATGTCATCAGGTAAATTCGCAATGATCTTCGACAGGTCCAATTTCGGCAACGAACTCCTCGCGAACAAGCCGGACTCCGCTTACAAGGCAGAGGACTTCGGAGCCGTCGTCATGCCCTTCCTGGACAATCAGACCTTGAACGTAAATCCGCAAGGTCCTTCCAAATTCGTGTACAAGAATGGCAAACATGTGGCGGAAGCTAAGCAATTTTTAGCGTACTTAGCTGAACCGTCAAACATGCAGACGTATCTGGATCAAACCAGCCGTTTCTCCGAGCTGCCTTTCGAAGGGGTAACGCCTAAGAAAAACGCAGTTCTTGAGGAAATCAAAGCAGGCAGTAACGGACAAGAGGGAGCAGTCCTTCAAGCAGGTGTCAGCTACATCGATCCGCAGTGGATGGATATCGGAAAAGACTTGACTGCCGTCTTCTCGGGCAAACTGGAGCCAGCCGATTTGCTGAAAAACATCGACAAACGAAGAAGCCAGCAAGCGACCGCGCAGAAGGATCCGGCTTGGTCTAAATAAGCGAGTCCAATAGCTAAACAAGGGACCCTCGATTCATTTCGTGGGTTCTTTGTTTTCGTAGAATACCTTCCTCATGCGATAAATGAATGCATAAAGTTAAGCGTTTTCGTGTATAGCAAGCTCTTTGAAGCGCCTTCATAATAAAAACATGCAATTCATTCATTAGCGAAGAAGGAGAAGAAGGAATGAACATTCAAAAGAAGATTTACCCCGCCTATTTTTTGTTTGGGGCCCTGCTGTTGTACGTTTTTTTGTATGTATTGCCTAGTTTGGTAGGTATGTATTATTCGTTTACGGATTGGAGCCGATTCGACGATACGGTCCGTTTCATAGGGTGGGACAATTACAAGTCCATATTTTCTTCCGATGAGAACTATTTACGGTATATTGGAAACACACTTCAGCTCACAGTCGTAACAACGATTCTGAAGACCGTGCTGGGGTTGGGTCTGGCGTTAATCGTAGGCCAGAAATTATGGGGAAAAAACTTTCATCGTGCTGTAATCTTCTTGCCTACCGTGCTCTCGTTTCTCATTACCGGATTGACCTTCCAATCTATCCTGGCGCCATCCGGACTTCTGAATTCCTTCCTCCGTACGTTTGGGTTAGACAGCTGGACGCGCAATTGGCTTTATGAAGGCAATTGGCCGTTCTGGTCAATCTATGGCATTGACGTGTGGAAGGGCATGGGCTACATCATGACGATCTTCCTAGCGGGGCTTATGACAATTTCCAAGGATTATTATGAAGCAGCAGACATTGACGGGGCTCACTTCTGGGGAAAACTTCGTTACATTACGCTTCCGCTCCTGTTGCCATCATTCGCGGTGACGACGGTTCTCAACCTCGTTTACGGTCTGAGAGTATTTGATATCGTCTACGTGCTGACGCAGGGAGGGCCTGGAGATCAAACGGAAGTGTTGTACTCCGTAATCTTTAAGCTGTTCGGATACGGCTACTATGGGCTCGGAACGGCCTTGTCCTCGTTGATGTTCGTCATTATGGTTGTCATTGGTTATTTCATTATTCGGTTGCTCAACAAGGAGGTTGAAGCGTAATGGCCACAAAACGGTTATTCAGCAGTCTTAGGCATTTGTCCGTGTGGACGGTCTCTCTGATCATGCTTGTGCCACTGCTCCTAATTCTACTTAATTCATTTAAAACGCAAGGGGAAGCAGCTTCCATGAATTTCAAATGGCCTTCTCAATGGGTATTTTCCAACTACACGGTTGTCATTGAGAGCGGAAAGCTCTTGCAGTCATTCGGCAACAGCATGCTCTATTCGGTCGTATCGGTTGTTCTTGGCATTGTTCTATGCGCGATGGCTGCGTATGTTCTCTCCAGGAAAAAAACGAGGATTAATCGTTTCCTATACTTGTTCGTTGTACTTGGCATTACGATGCCAGTGAACCATATCGCACTCATTAAAGTCATGCAAACCTTTAATCTGATGAATACTCAGATCGGACTCAGTTTGTTGTACACAGCATTGCAAATCCCTTTCAGCGTGTTTTTGATTTACGGCTTCGTCTCTACGGTTCCGCGTGAGCTCGACGAGGCGGGAGTCATGGACGGCTGCGGCAGCAATACGCTTTTCTTTAGAATCATCTTTCCTTTATTGCTGCCGGTAGTTGTTACAGTGATGCTTCTGAATTTTCTGGCGTCATGGAATGAGTTTATTTTTCCGCTTTATTACTTGAACAGTTCCTCATTATGGCCGATGACTCTTGCGGTTTACAACTTCTTTGGCCGTTATGAGACCGCTTGGAATTTGGTAAGCGCGGATATCGTGCTGACGAGCTTGCCTGTCATCCTGATCTACTTGCTTGGACAGAAATATATAGTATCCGGCATGACGGCAGGATCGGTCAAAGGATAAATAAGTGCATAACACTTTGCGTTTGGGTGCATATCGAACGAGGAAGTGGCGTGATAAAATCGAAAGCGGTTACACTATTATGCCGAAGGGGGATTAAAAGGATGAATCGGAACAAGAAAAAATGGAAATGGCTGTCCGGATTCATAGTACACGTGATGGTTATCACGATGCTTTTGCCTGCATTAACGATTACGGTACAAGCGGCGGAGGGCGGTGGAAACGCCGCTGCTTACTACGTAGCGCCAAATGGCAGCGACAGCAACCCAGGCACTTTGCAAGCGCCTTGGAAAACGATTGAAAAGGCTCGCAATACCTTAAGAACATTAAATAAAAGTATGGCGGGAGATATCGTCGTCTATTTGCGGGGAGGGTCCTACTACTTGGATGAGACCATCTCGTTTACCGAGGACGATTCTGGCCAGAACGGACATGTTATCAGCTATGAAGCTTATCCCGGCGAGAAGCCGGTCTTAAGCGGTGGAGATCCTGTCTCGGGCTGGGTGAAGGATACCTCTAATCCTAACCTGTACAAAGCGCCATTGATCAGAGATGAGAAGCTCAGAGCTCTGTACGTTAATGACGAACGGTCGTACATGACGAGCAAGTCGCTGTCTTCGCCAGGCTCATACGGAACTTATACGGTTACGGCGGGGCAGGCGGACTGGGCGTGGCAAGGCGGCAGCGTGGCAGCCGGAACTAAGTTCACGGCTTCGCAGCTTCCGGTTACGACGCGAAATCATTCCGACATCGAGTTGGTTACCCAAATGACTTGGAACAAAGTCATCGTCGGGGTTGATGAAATTATCGACATCGGAGGCGGTCAGGTAGCTGCAATGCTGCAGCAACCATACGGCGCGCTCGCACAACGGATCAACTGGTCGCCATACCGTCCGAATGGCACGCAGGAGGTATACAATGTATTTGAATGGCTAACGCAACCAGGTCAGTTTTACTTCGACCGGGCAGCTCAAACGCTTTATTATTATCCTCGGGCCGGCGAGAACATGGCTACGGCAGAAGTAATAGCGCCTTCTCTTGAAACGTTGGTGGATCTGCAAGGTACGCCGAAAACGGGACAAATCAGCAATATTACTTTTAAAGGTATTTCTTTTGCCCATACCGACTTTAATTTATACGAACTGGAAGGATCCATAGGACTAGCTACTGTTCAGGCAGCTACTATTGTAACCGCTTTCGCTGACCCGAACTGGCATAACGACGTTTATCGGAATTATGATTTGTTCCCGGCAGCCGTTCGCATCGACGCGGCAAGAAATATTAAAATCCTGGACGGGGAGATTAAGCTGACCGGTTCCGTTGGGGTGTCGATCGAAAACGATGTCGAGCAAATCGAAATTTCGGGCAATTCGATCTATGAGACTGGCGGTGCCGGCATCGTCATTGGTCATCCCCAGCATGTTTACGAGAACGATTGGAACGATACTGCCTATCAACGGGCTGGGAAAGCTCCCGCTTCCAAAGAAAAATATAAAAACGGCACGGAGTCGGTACCGAAGGATATTTATATCCGCAATAACTTCATGTACAACGACGGCAGCCTATTCCCTGGCCATGCACCGATTACGTCGTTCTACACACAAAGAATGTATGTGGAGAACAACTTTATTTATGGCGCGGCATACAGCGGCATGAGCATCGGCTGGGGTTGGTGGAACTTCGATGGCTCTTCAGGCGCCATCTTCCCTGGCAAACCCAATACGACGTCGAAGGCAAACTACATTAATAAAAACAGAGTTGAGGAAATTGGGCGCATCTTGCATGACTGCGGCGCCATCTATACGCTCGGCCAGCAAGGAAACAGCGACTGGACACAATCTTCTGAAATTTCCGAAAATTATTTGAATGTTTCGCGAATTAAAAATACGCCTGACGGATCGAGATGGATTAACGGTATTCACCCTGATGAAGGGAGTGCATACATCGAGATGGAGCGCAATGTTATTACGAATACGCTGCGATCGGTGTATGAAATTCAGGAGTTTGGGCGGAAACATGACCTGACAGTTCGGGATGGATTCTCCAATACTTCGGCGATGTTATGCTGTGCGCCGAATACGACGGTCACAAACCAGTTCGTGGACGAGAATTATATTTGGCCGCTTAAAGGTTATGAAGTCGTCATGAATGCAGGACTCGAAGACGAATACAAGCACTTGGTAGGGCAAAATATCTGGAGGGACACAGAGAGAGTATTCCCATCCAATCTGCGCGTGGCGGGGTCACAAGACATTCCGGTAAAAGGTCTGCTTGGCAGTAAAGACATTCTCTGGTTTGCCCCGGAGGGAACAAGTGTATTTGTTGAATCGGATCTGATCACAAGCGCTGCCGGGGACGCAGAGCTTATGCCAATTCCAGAAGAACCGGGCGAATACAAGATGTACATCGAATACGCGGACGGCTCCGTGTCGGAACCGTCCGAGTTCAGCCTCTTTATCGGCAGCGATGTTGCGAACGTAAGGGAAGGGGAGAAGTATCAGGTTTCGGAGAAGAACCCTCTCCTTTTGCAGTTGAACAACAATTACAAATATACGCTGAACGGATCAGCTATTTCTCAAAATCATAAGATTGGTTCCGAAGGCAGCTACACCTTGATTGCAACTAGCATCGCTGGCATGCCGAACGTAACGATTCAATTCGAAACGTACGTGTCCGACGCGAACAAGCTTCTCCCTAGGGAAACCTATATCGCGCCAGGCGCCGAACTGGAGCTGGCAGTCAATCTGAACGATCCAACCAAATCGATCTGGATCTTGCCGTTTGTGGTTACAGAGATCGTGGAGGGGCCTCAGATGGTGAAGGTAACCGGCGACAAGACGAAGATCACGGTGCCTTCCGTTCTGGATAACTACTCCATAGCTGTACTGGATGCTCAAATGAACGTGCTTAGCCGTTCGGAAGCGACGATTCACGTTACGGACAGCGTGCTGCCTCCAAGCGAAGGCAGGAAGCTATGGCTGGATGCTAACGAAGGCGTGACCGCCGATGCCCAGGGACGAGTGTCCTCATGGAACGACCGAAGCGGCAACGGCATGTCCGCGACACAGGCGACTGCCGCCAATCAACCGATTTTAATTGAGGACGCTCTCAATGGAAACAACGCATTGCGATACAATGGAACGGCTGCACATTTGATCCTTACGCCGCTCGATTTGAATCAAAATAATGGAGCAACGATTATTCTCGTCAGCAAGTCTGGCTCTTCCAGCACGGGAGCGAGCCAATCGGGCGATTCAAATTCGCCGATCTATTTCCATGAAAGCGGTTCGTGGGGCAAGATTTACCTGACGCCGTTCACCGATCGGATCATGGGACGCTATGGCTCGGGACAAAGCAACAACGTCGTCACATATGTCAGACCTTCGGCGAAGACCGGCTACTCCGTTTCCGGATTTATGAAGGACGGTACAAGCGAATATATCTATGTCGATGGCGTACGCGTACAGACATATACAGGCAAGCTGGCAACCATTCAGAACAACTCGACGACCGGCTGGATCGGCATGGCTCAAGCGGGTACTAACAAGTCGTATTTTAACGGCGAAATCGCGGAAATATTAATTTATAATAAAGCTCTCAGCGAAGCGGAAATGAACACGGTGAATCAATACATCAAGGATAAATATTATTCGTATTCCGTACATTTTAATGTCAACGGCGGAAGCGAAATCGTCAACAAGAAGGTGGCGCAAGGCGAACGGCTTGCTGAGCCAGCAGCACCAACAAAAACAGGCAGCACGTTCGCTGGCTGGTACAGTGATATTGAGTTCACAATGCCTTTTGAATTCACGACTCCAATCACGGCAGAATTGACGCTTTTCGCGAAGTGGGAAATCAATCCATACAAGGTGTCCTTCGACAGCAGCGGTGGAGCGAATATTGATGCCCAAACAGTAACGTATGGCAGCTATGCGAGCGATCCGGGCGTTTTGGAGAAGGAAGGATATGCATTCGGCGGCTGGTACAGGGATAAAGGGTTAACATTGCCTTTCACTTTTACCACTCCGATTGCGGAAGACACAATGCTTTATGCCAAATGGATCTCAAATCAATACACCGTAGACTTCAACGCTAACGGCGGCACGGCAACGCCGAATCAGATGGTCTCGCATGGAGGAATGGCTGCTGCGCCAACCGCGCCTAGCAAGCCGGACCATACATTCGATGGCTGGTATGGAGATAGCGGGCTGACGATTCCTTTCATGTTCACGACTCCAATTACGGGCAATACGACGCTCTATGCGAAGTGGACGGCAGACGGATACACCGTTATCGCATTTGACAGCAACGGCGGATCCGCAGTGGATAGCCAAACCGTTGCACATGGTGGAACGGCAGCGGTACCTTCGCCACCGATGAAGGCAGGGCACTCGTTTGACGGTTGGTATACCAACAGCATGCTGACGGACGTTTACGATTTTACGGCGACTGTTGCAGGCGAATCGATTACGTTGTATGCGAAGTGGACAGCGAACACGTATAACGTTGTCTTCAACAGCAACGGAGGCACGGTTATTGGCAATCAAAACGTGATTTACGGCAGCCTGGCGGAAGAACCTTCCTCACCAGCCAAGAATGGTTATTCCTTCGGCGGCTGGTATGCCGACGAAGCTTTGACAACGCCTTACGTATTCTCAACTCCGATTACCGGTGCAATAACCTTGTTTGCGAAGTGGGTTGTGGACGGTTATACGGTCGTATCCTTTAACAGTAATGGAGGATCAGAAGTGGCTAGCCAGTCGATTTCGCTTGGCAGCACCGTTGGAGAACCGGGCGCACCATCCAAGACAGGCTACAAATTTGCAGGATGGTACTCTGACAGTGGGTTGACTTCGCTGTATGACTTCTCTATTCCGGTTGAAGGAGACACGATGATCTTGTACGCCAAATGGACACCGGAGAGCAGCGGTCCTTCCTATCCGACGACTCCGGTTGATCCTAGGGTGACGTCTTCGACAGGCTCGATTACCGTTCCTGTCGGCAGCGCTGGCGAAGTGAGTTTGGCTGATGCGGCCGTCAAAGTTGTCATTCCTTCCGGCGCAAGCAGCGAAGAGCTAAAGGTAACCATTGAGAAGCTCACTGATACGAGTGAGTGGAACGATTCCCATGAGCTGCTGCTGACTTCAGTTTATGAAATTACGAAAAATTTCTCGAAAAACTTCAACAAACCTGTAACGCTCACGTTTGTTTTCGATTCATCCCTATTGTCGAATGGAAAAGGACCGAACGTCTATTATTTCGATGAGAAGGAAAACATGTGGGTGAAGATAGGCGGCGAAGTGAGCGGCAATCGGATTACCGCTCATACCGATCACTTAACGAAATTTGCAGTCTTCGCAAGTGATGAACCAACCTTGCCGAATAAGAATGAGCCGTCCGTTACGTTCAGCGACGTTGCTGGTCATTGGGCGGAGATGTCCATCATGAAGGCTGCGGATCTGAAAATCATCAGCGGTTTCCCGGATGGTTCGTTTAAGCCAGAGCGTCAAGTAACCAGAGCAGAGTTTGCGGTGATGGTGATGAAGGCGCTGAAGCTTGATTTGGAAGGAGCATCGCTTGTCTTCGAGGACGAGGAACAAATCAAAAGCTGGGCAAGAACGTCTGTCGCGCAAGCAGTGGAAGCCGGTATTATTCAAGGCTACACCGACGGAAGCTTCCGTCCGGACGCGGAGATTACGCGGTCCGAGATGGCTGTGATCATCGCCAAAGCGATGAAGCTAACGGTCGAAGACGGTGTTGACACCACGTTTTCCGACAACGAACTAATCCCGAATTGGGCAAGAGGCGCTGTTGCGGTGCTTAATCAGCTCAACGTAATCAAAGGTATGGATGGAAACATTTTCTATCCAGCTGGCAAAGCGACTCGCGCGCAAGCGGTGAGCATCGTCGTAGCTATGCTTGAAAACAACAAATAAGTTTGAACAGTTTATAAGGACTATAAGGACGGCAGAGGGATACATTCCTTCTCCGTCCTTTTTTCTATCTCTAGCTATAGTGAGTTTATCCAACGAGGAAAGGGTACAGCGAGATCTGTAAAGGGCTGAAATGACGTCGAATAAATCGGGCAGCGCAAGGATGATACCTTTAGCTGCCCGATTTGTGTTTTATTCGTTATTTTGAGGACTTAGATACAATTCAACTGCGGAAAGCGTGGGACACCATCTGGATTCAGCAATCGTCAAGCGAACCTGCTTCGCTTTCACCGGAGGGAAGCTGCAAATTCGTTTGTAGCCGACGACGGTGCATTCATACAGCTTGTTCCAGGCACCATTTGCCCAATACTCGATGTTTAGTTTCTCAATTCTTTGACCGGTTGCAATATGCTCCTGAAGCACGATTGTGTTGAAAGTGCTCTCTTCCAGAAGCTCGATCTCGATGACGGCTCGTTCCGTCCCTTCCTTGGGAGACCAATACGTGTGTTGGTCGCCATCCAGGATTCGCTCGGCCTCGTGCTGCTCATCCAATGATTCGGAGGCCGTAACACGTCCTCCGGAAGCAAGATTATCCTGAAACGTAGCCCTGAGTATGCTGCCAAGTTCCTCCATGCGCCGCGCATCGTTCTCATGAATCAATCCGCGTTTGTCGGGAGGCAGGTTCAGCAAGAACGTCGAGTTGCCGCCAACCGATTTGTAGTAGATATCCAGAAGTTTCTCGAGGCTTCGAACCTGATCGTCTTCGGAGGCATGATAGAACCATCCGGGGCGGATAGACGTGTTGACTTCAGCCGGATACCACGTCAGGCTCGGCTTGTTCTTGATCGCTTCCCTGCTGCCGAGGTTCTCGTCTCGGGAATTCGCCCGTTTGGAGAACTCGCCGTCATCGACGTGCTGGGACGCCTCCTGGATCTTCTCGCAATCCAGCAACTCCTCTGGAACTACGCTCCATTCAGAATCCCGCGTATGTCCCGCTTCATTGCCGCACCAGCGCACATCCGGACCGCATACCGAGATGACGGCGCCTGGCTGGAGCTCGCGAACCACCTCGTAATATCCGTCCCAATCGTAGACTTGCTTCATTCCATTGGGGCCTTCGCCGCATGCGCCGTCGAACCATACACAAAAAATATCCCCGTATCCGGTCAACAGTTCGCGCAGTTGGTCTTTTAAATAGTCATTGTAGAGCGAAGAACCGTAGCGCTTGTCATGACGATCCCACGGGGATAAATAGACGCCGAATGCGAGGCCACCTTCTCGGCACGCATCCGCCACTTCCTTGACCATGTCTCCTTTTCCGTCTTTCCATGGACTTTGTTTAACCGAATATTCCGTGAAGGCACTCGGCCATAGGCAGAAGCCGTCATGATGCTTGCAGGTCAAAATCAGTCCCTTCATGCCAGCGGATTTACACACATCCACCCATTGTTTGGCATCAAATTCTGTCGGATTAAAGATGGCAGGATCTTCGTCGCCAAGTCCCCATTCTTTATCTGTAAACGTATTAACCCCAAAATGGATAAAAGAATAAAACTCCAGCTCTTGCCAAGCTAACTGGCGCGGGGAAGGCACAACTTGGGCAAGGCTCTTAATAGATACGCTCATGGATTATTTCTCCTTTGATTTGGTTTTGGAATTGTACAAGCTCTGCGTCATAAGCGTCTAAAAGCAGCTCGGATTCGAATGATTGACCGGACAAGAGGCCTAATCCGGAAAGAGGCAGTGACAGCGCCTGAGTTTTGCCTGTTGTATTAACATATAGAATATCACCATTGTCCAAGCGCCGCGCGCTTACGCCTGGAGGCGTTGTAGGCCCATCGACAATTCCAAGCTCCGTATATAGGGAGTCGAGGAGAACGGTCAGAAACTCCGTGTTTGCCGGTAGTGCGACGTAGATGGCTTCGCCTTTGCCGTAGCGATTGCGAGTGACGGCGGGAGAACACTCCCATGTATTGGTGAAGGCCGCCATAATCTCGGCAGTACGAGGCTCCAGAATCTCGTAATAGTCGATCTTGGGCTGGAGTTCCCGGCAGTCCATCATGATCGTTGGCTTCTCGCGCTCCAGGCCCAGCTCCGATTTCTCTAGTCCGCCGGCATTCTCCGATGGGGTATGGCTGCGAGTCCTAATAAACGCTCCGCTGCGGATTCCGAATACATCGCTGAGGCCTCCTGGCTGCGCGGTATCAAATACCTGATTGTGCGCGTTGACCTTCGCCGAATAGGCAGTCATGATGACAGTGCCGCCTTGTGCAACAAAGGAACGAACGGCCTCGGCCGACTCGCTGTCCATCACCGCATGCCCCGGGACGATCAGCAGCTTGTAGCTTTTTCGAATGTCGCGCAGATTGACGATATTGCAGTCCAGATTGGCGAGCTCAAGCGCTCCGTACGCCTGCAAGACCTGCTCGGTATAGTCGGTCTTATAGAAGCTTTGATTTCTTGCCATTATCTTCAGGCTTTCATAAGAATAGGCAACGGCAATCTCGGCATTCGTCTTGCGCGGGAGCCCTCTGTCCTGCAGCAGCTTGAATTCCTCCGCGATTTGTTTGAACTCATCATATTTCCAGCCGGGAAGGCCGTCATGATCTACGAGACCGAATACGTACTGCTCCTCGCCGCCAAGCATCGTGCGCCAAGTCCAAGCGCATACAGCTTGCGCTCTGTGAATCAGAGACAAGTAAGCATACATTCGCATGGCATTGCGGGGAGAGGCATACCCACCGAAATCCCCGGTCTGGAATTCTAAACACCAGATTGGCTGATCCAGCTCCCCGATCCGATGGTCCATGAAAAAGCAGGCCGCGGACAACGCTCTCCGGTCCTCCGGATTTGTGCCGGGATAGAACCCGATGCCAGGTAAATCAATTATCGTGCGATATTGCTTTAAATAATCGAAGCCATAGCCGGGATTCTCGGACCAGTGATTAGTCGTTTCCCTTGCGTGCGGCGCCAGTTCCTTGACGATATCGCTTAACCCTTGCATATAGGCTAGCGTCTCATCAGAATAGAAGCGGGACATGTCCAGCAAACGCTCTGGAGCGCCTTTCACTTGTCCGGAGATCGGTAGCACAACATCGTTGAAGCTGTTAAGCTTTCTAGACCAACGCTGCGAAGCCCAGGCATGATTGAGCCGCTCGACCGTATCGTATTTGTTTCGCAGCCACGCTTCGAATCGATCCCTGGCTGCACTGGAATACGAAGGGGAACCTGAGCCAAGCTCGTTGCATAGCCCGAAGGCGTACAGCGCAGGATGATGCCGATAACGAACTACCAGCTTTTTGGAAAATGAGTAAGCGTATTCTTGAAAGGCAGGGTGGCCAATGTCTTCCATATAACGCGTTTGCGCTTCCATTCGGAGACCGTTAGGTGCCGTAAGTGAAATTTCGGGATATTTTTTGTGAAGCCATGTCGGTGCGGGACGAGTCGCAATATCCAGAACGACTTTGATGCCGGCCTCAGCGAACAAATCCATCACTTCATCAAACCATTCAAAGGTATAGCTGCCTTCTGAAGGCTCGAAGCTGTCCCAGCACAGATGGCCTAATCGCACAATATTGAAAGAAGCTTTCCGCATCAACTCAATATCGTGACTCCATCGCTCACGCGGCCAGTCGTGGGGATGGTAATTTGCGCCTGCAAATAACATAATAATCACCGCCATATAAAAATATTAAAGCTAGGAATTATGATAAATGCTTAAATGAAATTAATAAATATAAAAAAAGAATGTAATGATATAAGAAAATGAAAGTAGTCTGCTTCGACCAAAATAGTTATATAAATCTCTTAATATTGTTATTTATGCAACCATCTGCACGAGGATATACTGAGCGTATGAAAAGAGAAACAGGAGGCCACGAAATGAAGAAAAGAATTGCGAAGCAAACGGCAATGGCGATTGTAACAAGCTCATTGCTGCTGTCGGCGATGGGGTGCAGCCAGGAGCCGAATTCGGTAAAGGAAGAAGGCGCCTCACGCGAAGCCATCATTACTCTGGGGCGCGTAGTAGGATCGGACAACAAATTCAAGAACGGAGAGAGTATTGAAGATAATGTCCATACCCGGTGGGCGAAAGAAAAGTTCGGCATCGACTTCAAGGTCGATTGGAGTGTAGGAACCGGAGAGGCCTATGATACGAGACTCCGTCTGCTGCTTAATTCGAATGACAAGCTTCCAGATGTTTTCACACTTAATAATCCAACCCTCGAAAATCAAGTGGTCGATTCAGGTAAAGTCATGGATATTGGCGAAGCCTTTGAAAAGTACGCTTCACCGCGTCTCAAAGAGCTCTATTCGCAGTATCCGGAAGTTTGGAACGCGGTGTCGTATGATGGCCAGCATTATGGGTTACCAACGTTTAACGCCAATAGTTCATTTAGTGTGCTATGGATCCGTCAGGATTGGCTTGATCAGTTAGGGCTGAAGCCGCCTACCACGATGGAAGAGATGGAGACGGTGATGGACGCTTTCGTGAATAAGGACCCTGACGGCAACGGACAAAAGGATACTATTGGTTTGTCACTCTCTCTAAAAAAAGGAGTTACAGCCGTGAAGGATACCTATATGGTATCGAGCGATTTTCTCTTCGGTCAGGCGGCTATCCCTACGTACTGGACAGAAGCAGCCGATGGCAATCTGCAATACGGCTCCATTCAGCCAACTGTAAAGGAAGGGCTGGTCAAACTGAGCGAATGGATGAGCAAGGGCTATCTCGATAAAGACGCGGGCATTATGGATGAAGCTAAAGCTGCG
Organism: Paenibacillus luteus; assembly: GCF_006542765.1. Taxonomy (GTDB): domain Bacteria; phylum Bacillota; class Bacilli; order Paenibacillales; family Paenibacillaceae; genus Pristimantibacillus; species Pristimantibacillus luteus. The sequence continues at coordinate 338,178 of NZ_SKCD01000022.1, read as the reverse complement.
GAATCCTTTGTTCAGGGGAAATCGGGGATGGTATTTGGTCCGACATGGATGTCGACGTATCCGTTCAATCAGGATATGGGCTTTGATTATCGGCCTATCCCGGTCCCTGCTGGAGTCGATGGAAAAGTGGGCTTCGGCAGTGAACCGCAATCGTCTGTTCGATTTTATTTCAATAAGGATTTTAAGCATATGGATGCATTCTTCGATTATTTGGATGCCATCATGGGTCCCGGATTCTATGATCCTGATTCCGAATTCGCTAATGGCTGGGCGGAAGGCTACGACTATGTCATGGTAGACGGTGAGCCGGTGTACGACCAAGACAAAATTCCGGGGGGATGGATCGACGTCAAGAAATATTCGATTTATGGAAATGATATTCAAACGCCGAAAAAGGAACTTGAGGTTATGGCTAAACTGGGGCGGGGCGAGACGCCAGAGACGCCATATGAGAAATACTTTTCGGCTAGGCCGAAAAAATGGGGTGAGGCAGCCGCAGTTCTGGAAACCTATCTTGACGATTCGGCTGTTTTTGACCGATATACCGGCCCACCTACGGCAACAATGGTTCAAAAAGGCGAGCTGTTGCGCAGAATGGAAAACGAAGCGTTCATGGAAATTATTTATGGTCAAAAATCGCCGGATTCATTTGATGCGTTTGTGGAAAAATGGAAGTCTTCTGGCGGCGACGATATCACGAAAGAAGTTAATGAATGGTATCAAGCTGTGAATGCGAAGGAGTGAGCTTTAAATGACGGAGGGAAAGAAGATCAGGAGAGGGTTGTTTCGCCATCTCCCTCTTCATTTGATTATTTTGCCATCGGTAATCTGCTTGCTGATATTTAATTATGCGCCAATGGCAGGATTAGTCATGGCATTTCAAGACTATAAGCCTCGTTTGGGACTGCTGAAGTCAGCATGGGTTGGTTTTGAGCATTTTCAATACATGTTTACGTATCCTGACAGCTTGCAGGTGATCTATAACACCTTGATTATCGCTGCTTTTAAGATTGTCGCGAATATCGTGGTGCCAATCGTTTTTGCACTGCTGCTTAATGAAGTTCGCAAGCTCGTATTCAAACGTTTTGTTCAAACGCTGGTTTATCTGCCTCATTTTCTGTCTTGGGTGATTCTCGGCGGCATATTGACGGACATTCTGGGCAATAAAGGCATTATCAATCAGTTGATTTTATTATTAGGCGCCGAGCCTGTGTTCTTTCTTGGAGACGGTACATGGTTCAGGGTGACGGTTATCGTAAGCGATGTATGGAAGGAATTCGGCTTCTCCGCCATCATCTATCTCGCGGCGATGAGCGGTATCAATATGTCGTTGTACGAAGCGGCGGAGATAGATGGCGCGGGCCGTTTCAAGCAGACGCTTCATGTCACGCTGCCAGCGATGGTGCCTGTTATATTGGTAGTGGGTACACTGTCTTTGGGCAACATCCTCAATGCAGGCTTCGATCAAATTTTTAATTTGTACAATCCATTGGTCTATAAGACAGGCGATATTATTGATACCTTTGTGTACAGGGTAGGCCTCATGAGCGGGTCGTTCAGCTTTGCAACAGCTGTCGGTTTATTCAAATCGGTTGTTAGCTTCGTACTTATTGTTGCAGCATACCGACTTGCCTACCGCTTCGGCAATTATAGAATTTTTTGACATAGGCAGGTGATAAATCATGCATCAAAAGACGATTGCATATCGTTGGTTTACGACAGGAAACACTATTTTTTTAGCAGTATTAGCAATTCTATGTATATTGCCGCTCATCCATGTGGGTGCCGTATCCTTTAGCTCCAGCTCCGCCGCTACTGCCAACCGGGTCTATTTCTGGCCTGTCGATTTTACGGCCGAGGCTTATTTGAGAACGTTGACGAATCCTTCTTTTCTGCGTTCTTTGCTCTTTTCGGTGGAAAGGACGGTTGTTGGTACATTATTCTCTATGTTTTTGACTGTAACGGCAGCCTATACGCTGTCGCGGTCGTTTGCCGGAAGATCTTTTTATGCATGGTTCTTCGTATTTACCATGCTATTTAACGGCGGATTGATTCCTACCTACCTTGTCGTTACTCAGCTTGAACTGACCAATACCCTTTGGGCGCTGATTCTGCCATCCGCAGTCAATGTGTTTAATACGATTCTGATGATGCAGTTTTTTCGGGCTATTCCTAAAGAACTCGAAGAGGCGGCACATATAGACGGAGCGGGGTATATACGGTCACTAGTTTCCATCTATCTTCCACTGTCGCTTCCTTCCCTGGCTACGCTGTCTTTGTTTGCTATGGTTTGGCACTGGAATTCATGGTTTGACGGTTTGATCTACATGACAGATTATCGGAAGTACCCGCTGGCCACCTTCCTTCAGACCATCATTCAGAGCGGGGACATGCGCAATACCAACATTGATCCGGGGCAGCTTCAGATTTTGTCGGAGCGGACGGTTCGATCAGCACAGATCCTGATTGGCGCTTTGCCTATTTTGATCGTGTATCCTTTCCTTCAGAGGTTTTTCGTGCAAGGCTTGACGATGGGAGCGGTCAAGGAATAAAATAGGCAAAAACTCGGGAGTCGTGGCGGATGAGCAAAAAGGAACGCAGTCTCTTTTCTAAACTGGTCGGCTCGCTCGTCTTGCTGCTGCTGCCGGTTCTGATCCTTTCGGTATACTCCAACAGGGTAAATGAAGACGTCATCACCGGCCAACTGAAACAGTCTAACATTAGCCGGTTGTCGACACTAGGCACGCAGATGAACCATATCATCATGCAGATGGAAACTTTTTCACATATGCTGCTTCGCGATCCGAATGTAGTTGAATTTCAAGATTTGTCTCTGCTTAACACCAGCCATTACGAGCAGATCAAAAAGAAGAAAATTATTTTGGACAAGCTGAATCTTCAGGCGGCCTCTACGAACTGGATCAATGATATTACCGTGTATTCGCCGCAGTCGAAGCAATCCTTGTCTACCATGCATGGGACGATGTTCAACCCGGAGCGGCTTCGGAAGTTAAGCGAGGAGAATTGGAATTTTATTTGGAACCGTAGTGGTGTCGGTGAGCTTGGCAAGGTCATTCATCTTACCTTCGAGCAGTTCGAAGGAGGCATTACAAACGCGAACGCCATTATCGAGATTGGCTTCGATATGAGCAACGTAATTCGTATGCTGGATGAATTCAAGGCGCAGGGCAACGGAGAGGTTTTGTTCTATAGGTCTCGTGAAGCATATCTGACTGCCAGCTCGATGCCTCCGCTTCTCCTTGAACAAGGTCTGTCAGCGTTGCAGAGCATTTCGCTTGCGAACGAAGGAGACTTAACTCTGAAACTCAACGGCACTTCATATCTGTTGACCTATTCCGATGTTCAGGCTCTTGACGGCTATGTGGTCCATATTGTGCCGCTGGATGAGATCCTTACACCACTGCGGGTGACCAATCAGTTCAGTTATCTAGTCCTGGGGCTGCTTCTCATTGTCGGCATCGTCGTCTCCTGGCTGCTGTACCGTAATGTGCAGGTGCCTTTGGGGGCGCTTGTAAAAGGGGTGCAGCAGATCAAAATGGGCCAATACAAATCAAGAATTCCGCTGCGGGTTAACAATGAATTCAGACTGGTCATTTCCAGATTCAACGAAATGGCAGAGCAAGTACAACAGTTAATTGAGAATGTGCTTGAGCAGAAGCTGTATGCGCGCGAAGCCGAGCTTAAGCAATTGCAATCCCAGATCAATCCGCATTTTCTTTATAACAGCCTGACTTATGTGGTTAGCATGACCAAGCTCGGCAACAAAGATGCCGTGATTAACATGGCCTACCATCTCTCCGATTATTATCGCTACACCACACGTGTCGAGAATCAACTCGTCAAGCTTTCCGAGGAGTTAAAGAACGCTGACGACTATTTGAGCATACATCGGATGCGAATGAAACGAATTAAATATTCGATCCAGGTGATGCCTGAGTTGTTGGAAGTGACCGTACCTCGATTGATTCTGCAGCCGATCATTGAGAATGCACTGATTCACGGCATAGAAGGTATGGAGGGCGACGGTGTCATAACCATAACGGGCAACCTCTCTGGGAGCATGAATGTATTGATCGTAGAGGACAATGGCGGAGCGATGACGACGGAGAAGGTAATGGCGCTTCAGCGGATGTTGAACGGCAGTCCCGATGATCGCACGGAGAGCTGCGGCTTACGGAATGTCCATCGACGGCTGCGGCTGCGTTACGAGGCGGATTCCGGCGTGAGGCTATCGTGCAACGCTGCCGGGGGACTTCGAGCCGAACTGCGTTGGAGAGAAGGAGGCGAATGAACATGAAGCTGTTAATCGTGGATGATGAGGAGCACCTGGTGGACAGCATGATCGCGAGCATTCCATGGCAGGAGGCTGGAATCACGGCTTGTTTTGCGGCATACTCCGGCAAACAGGCATTGGAAATTATACAGACGGAGACAGTGGACATTGTCATTACCGATGTTCGCATGCCGGGTATAACGGGCATAGATTTGATCAAGGCCATCAAGAGCCAGTGGCCTCATATATCCTGCATGCTTTTGACCGGACATGCAGAGTTTGAATACGCTCAGGAAGGGCTTAAGCATAAGGCGTCTCATTATTTGCTCAAGCCGGTAAAGGACTCGGAGCTGCTGGCCGCCGTTAATGAAACGGCGAATGCTAGAAGAGAAGAGCAGGAGCAAGCAAGAGCTTTTGTCCATTCGCAAGCCTTGGTGCATCGCAATCTTCCTGCGCTGCGCGCGAATTTGCTTAATAACCTTATCCGGGGTCAAACGATTCCGAAGGGCAAATTAGCTGAGCAATTGGGGTTGTACAATATTCCGATTCTCTACGATGATCAAGTATCTCTCATATTGGTCCGAATTCATGATGTGTACTTACGATATCAACCGTCAGATATGCCAATACTGGGCTTTGCCGTCGCGAATATTGTGGAGGAGCTGCTGTCTGAATCCGGAAATATTTGGAGCAGTGAAGATCTCTACGGTAATCTGGTGTTTGTAATTCGGCGTGATACCGGGGATATAACCGATCAAGGCATCGAACTGCTAGTGGATGAGATGAGACGGGTAGTCAGTGAACTGCTGCATCTTGCCATCACGGTAGTGCTGTCTCCGATCGAAACGCTTGCGGGAGGATTGGAGGAGCTCTATCAGCGCTGCATCGCCACCATGCGTTTGCAAGTTGGACATGAACACGATTTGGTCGTACGACTTGGCGGCGAGCACAGGAGATGGGTATCCCATGTGGTAGGCTCCCTTTACTCGCCCCCTTTATTTCAGCATTTGATGGAAGCGGGCAACTGGTCGGGAGCGAAGGAGAAGCTGGAAGAGATTGTGGAGGAATGGAAATCCAAATATAACGGCTCTAATGAACATTTGTCCGAGATTTATTACTCGCTGAAGTCCGCCTACTCGTACTTTGTGCATAAAAATGGCAAGCTTCTGGCCGATTATCGCTTGCATAGAACAACGGAAATGAAAACCATCGAGGAGTTGGCCTATTGGGCTGCTGATATTATGGAGCGGCTGCAGAATGAGTTGAATTCGGAAATGTCGGCTAACCGCCACACGCTGGTTGCGCAGATTCATCAGTTTTTACAGGAGCGCCTGTCGGAAGACGTGTCGCTGCAGGCTATTGCGGATTATGTGTATATGCATCCAACTCATGTTTCGAAAGTGTTCAAGCGGGAGACAGGAGAGACGATCTCTGATTACTTGCTGCGCTTGAGGATGAATAATGCAGTTGTTTTATTAAAGGACAGCAGATACAAGATTTATGAAATTGCTTCGCATTTGGGTTATAAAAACCCGACGTATTTTATCAAGGTTTTTAAAGAGCGCTTCGGGGTAACACCCCAGGAATTCAGGGATGGCTCCTAGCTGAGCTCCCGGAAACGCAGCGGAGTCATATTCTCGAAATTTCGAAAGGTGGACACAAAGTGGCTGTCATCCAGAAAACCCACCAAGGATGATATCGATTTAATGGTTAATGTTCTGTCATTGATCAGATACTCTTTGGCTTTCTGAATGCGCAGGTTTATCAGATATTGATAGGGACTCATTCCGGTTGTGATCTTGAACAGGTAGTTGAGCCGCTGTGAGCTAAGGTCTGCGTAACTGGAGAGATCGCCAAGGCCGATAGACGGGTTATGAAAGTTTTTTTCCATATATTGGAACAAAGGCATCAGTCGGAGCGAATGCTGGGAGTGGGAGCGCTGTTTGTCCACTTGCCCATAGCGCTTCAAATCCATCAGAAATCGATAGAGAAAGGAGGAGCCTTCCATTCCGTTGAAATCTAGATGGCTTAGCGCCAGCTTGTGGCTTCTCCTGTGAAGCTTGGCCATTCTGGATTCGGGCTCCCATGTAATGACTGTAGAAGTGGCGAGACCTAGCGAAGATACGATCGTTGGCGCGAGATTGCCATTGAAGGTAACATACCAAGTCGACCAGGGATGCGACAACGTGACATATCGATGAGGCACATGGGGCGGCAGCAGTATGCCCTGATTTGGGGCTAATGTCACCGTCGACCCGGCACATTCGAATTGCCCTTCACCGCTGGTGGTATGCAGCCAGTGGTAGCAGTGATACCCTTCAGGCCGATCAAATTCCTCCTGCCATTCGTTCCAGCCCATAAGCTCAATATAGATGGGTAAAGTTCGATCCAGTGCGGTAACCATCATTTGCTTCATGTAATGTTTCAAAATAAATCACTACTTTCATTTTTTTATATACCGCTTTAATTATACCCGATTTTACTTTGTGTGGATATCCATTATAATCAAGCTGTGTTAGGAAAAAGTCGTTCCAAAACAGGATAAAGAAAGTCTATAAGAAGTTGAATTGGGATAGATTCTCCCCTTAAATTCTAGAAAACTGATTTTTATTGAAAGTGCTTACATTTTTTCGGCTCGTTCCTTCTTCAAAAAAAAGTATATAGAAACGTTTATTTTGTTAAGTAGGATATTCTTATACGTGTAAAATACAGAATATTCAGAAAAAAGGGGGTGATGCGGTGCATGCAAAGCTTTGCACAGCCGGATAACACTGTAAAATCAAACCTATAATGGCACAAGGGGTGTTACGAGAATGAAGGTCAAACGTAAATTAGCGATGATGTTGGCAGCTATGATGGTAATCGGATTGCTGGCCGCATGCTCGCAGGGCAATAACGGAAAAAATGAGAGCGCTATCAAGCCGACTGGCTCCAGTACGAACTCAGGCGAATCGTCTTCCAGCAACAAGCCCGTAAAAGTGAATTTGTTCGCAGGCACTTCCAGCTTTAACGGCAATCTGGATACGAACTGGTTTACGGAATATGCAGAAGATAACTTTAATATGGAAATCGAGTGGTCCACCGTGCCCAACACGGACGTAGCTACCAAGCAGCCACTGCTTCTTGCAAGCGGAGATTATCCGTCCATCTTCTGGGCGGGGAACTTCAACAATGAAGACCTGTTGAAATACGGACAGCAAGGCGTATTTGTTCCGCTAAACGATCTGCTTCAGGAGCATGCCCCTAATGTCTGGAATGCCATTCAGGATACGCCTACACTTGCGCAAGGGTTGTTTGCTCCGGACGGCAACATCTACGGGCTGCCGTTCTACAACTATTGCCTTCACTGTTATTACTCTAGCAAACTATGGGTTTATAAGCCCCTTCTTGAGGAACATGGCTTAAGCATTCCAACCACAACCGAGGAATTCGAGCATACGCTGGAGGTCTTCAAGCAAAATGGCATCCTGCCGTTAACAGGCTCGACAGACGGCTGGAACTCTGATCCGACCACTTTTCTTATGAATGCTTTTGCATACAATGATGGCGGTAATCATCTGCAGATCAAAAACGGTCAAGTGGAGTTGGCCGCGATTCAGGACGGCTGGAAGAAAGGTCTGGAATACATGAATCGGCTGTATACCAAAGGGCTGATCAGCAGCTCGGCATTTACGCAGACCAATGATGTGTTGAGCAAGCAAGCTGTTAACCATGAGGTGGGAGTCGTGCCTTGGGGCTGCATGAATTGCGTCGTCGGCTCGGAGAACATGAACGACGTTATCAACTGGGTAACCATTCCTCCGTTAAAAGGGCCGGACGGCGTGCAATATGCGGCGTTCAGCGGCAATGGAGTAAGCGGCGCGGTATTTGCCATTACGAACAAGGCTTCGGAAGAAGAGAAAATCGCTATCATGAAATTGCTTGATTTCATCTGGACGACAGAAGGCACGACGATTGCCGATTACGGTCCGGAAGGCAAGTATTGGTTCAAAGCGAAGGAAGGCGATACTGGTCTCGTGGGCACGCCGGCAAAATTCGAGATTGATATTCAGCCGCCTACTCCATTTACCTGGGGTTGGAACCAACTCGGACCGATCTATCAAGCGGAAGAATGGCGCAACAGTATCGTAGCCAAGTCCCCCTTTACGCCTGACGGTTCGGGCTCGGAAGCGCTGCTTCACTACTACACGGAGAAGGACTATAAGGGGAAGCAGCCTGCAGAGGTAGTGCCTGCATCTATGTGGATCGATCCAGCTCAGTCCCAAAAGTTTTCGCTGTTAAAGACAAACATCAATAATTACGTCAAGCAGTGGACTGCTGAATTCATTGTAGGCAACAAATCGCTAAGCAAAGACTGGGATACTTACGTCTCCGGCGTTCAGAAGCTAGGGCTGGATGAATATTTGAGCATTACTCAATCCGCGATGGTTGGCCCGTTCGATACGAGCAGCTTCAAGCGTGACGATGCCGTCATTAAGAGTTTGGAATCATTGAAATAAAAGCAGCAACGGCATCCTCCTCTTCAGACTTCTTGGAGAGGATGGTGCAATTTCTTTAAGCGAGGATTGATAGATATGAGACAAAGTCATGGGATAAAACTTAGGATCGTGAGGCACTGGCCGTTGTACGCCATTATCGCACTGCCGACAGCTTTTCTAGTGCTATTCAGTTATTGGCCGATGCTGGGGGTGCAGATTGCATTCCGCAATTTCAGCCCGGTGCTGGGCATTTGGCATAGCCCTTGGGTCGGCTTTCAGCATTTTGAGCTGTTTCTATCCTCCCCGTATTTCGGGCCGTTGCTTAAGAACACGCTAACCATAAGCCTTTATTATCTTGCGGTATCCATTCCTTGCGCGATTATTCTGGCACTCGCTTTGAACGAAGTCAGAAACGGTCGGTTCAAAAAGGCTGTACAGATGTTTACGTATGCACCTTATTTTATCTCGACGGTTATTTTGGTAGGCATGGTTCAAATCATGCTTTCGCCTACAAGCGGTCCTCTTTCCCTCTTCTCCAAGCTGTTCGGCGAAAATAATCCCCCGAACGTGTTGGCTAGCGCGGATAGCTTCTCATCTGTTTATGTCTGGTCGGGGATCTGGCAAGAGACGGGATACGGTGCCATTATCTATCTTGCGGCTCTAGCTGGCGTAAACCCAGAACTGTATGAAGCAGCGAAGATCGACGGCGCCTCCCGAGTTCAGAAGATTCGCTATATCGACCTGCCGGGCATTAGCTCGACAATTATTATCCTGATGATCTTGAGTGTAGGTGGGCTGCTAAGTGTCGGTTTTGAGAAGGTGTATCTACTTCAGAACAATCTGAACTTGAGCTCCTCGGAGATTATATCTACTTATGTATATAAGGTCGGTTTGGTTAATGCCGATTTCAGCTTTGCCTCAGCAATAGGTCTGTTTAACGCAGTGATCGGCCTAATCCTGATTACGGCAGTCAACTATTGCGCCAAAAAAGTTTCGGACAGCAGCTTGTTTTAGGATAGGAGGATATATTCTATGCGTCACACAACCACGATTCGTGAGTCCGGGGCGGACCGCATTTTTTTGTTTTTTGTGTATACAGGATTGACTGTGGTTCTCCTCTTTGTCCTGTATCCACTGCTTTTTATTGTCAGCTCTTCATTTAGTTCGGGAGCGGCCGTACAGAGCGGCAAGGTGTGGCTTTGGCCGGTCGATCCGACGCTCGACGGTTATATCGGTGTCTTTAAGTACAGCGCGGTGTGGACCGGATTTGCCAATTCTTTTCTTTATACCGTAGGCGGAACCTTGCTGAGTGTCTCTCTCACGATTATGATGGCATATCCGTTGTCAAGAAAAGAGATGGTTGGACGCAGCGTATGGATTTGGGCTATTCTGTTTGCCATGCTGTTTAACGGAGGCCTGATTCCTTTCTATCTCGTGGTCAAGCAACTGGGCATGCTAAATACGCCATGGGCGATCATCGTGCCATCGGCGCTGAATATCTTTTCCATTATAATAGCCAAGACCTTTTTCCAGACTTCATTGCCCAAGGAACTTTACGAAGCTGCGCAACTGGACGGCTGCGGAGATTTCCGTTTTTTAACGCGCATTGCTTTGCCGTTGTCCAAACCGATCATTGCCGTTTTGACTCTTTGGTCCGCGGTCGGACTGTGGAACTCATACTTTAACGCCCTTATATTTTTGAATTCACAGTCTCTGTACCCGTTGCAGCTCGTGCTGCGCCAAATCCTGGTAGAGAATAAAATCGATTATACGAGCATGTCGTCGACATTAGATACCCAGAGACTGACGCTGATGCAAAATATGGAGACCTTGCTAAAGTACTCTTTGATTGTGATCACCACGATTCCAATCTTAATTATCTATCCATTTGTTCAGAAGTATTTTGTTAAAGGCGTTATGGTAGGATCCGTAAAGGAATAGGGCTTCCATGGGGCGCATACCAGTTTGTTCAATCTGTTGTGCTAACCAAACTAAAAGAAGGTGCCCTGAAAGCCATAGGCTTCTTGGGCACCTTCTTTAAAACATTTCCTGCTAGTTAATCTGTACCAGTTGCCATTGTTGATTGAGATCGCCGCGGTAAACGTTTTGCTGAATATTCGCGCCATCAGCCGAGGAGGAGCTGGTCACCTCTACCGCTTTATTGCTATTTACGTTCAAGATGCTCCAATAACCGTTGCTGAGCTTGATCAAACGGAACTGCTGCGCGGTATTTGAGAGATCCTGCATAAGCTGAATCGCTTCTCCGTTGTTTTTTGTTCCGTTACGAACATCCATGACTTTGTTATCGGATGAGCTTACGCTTCGCAATTTGTAATAGTTGTTAAAGGTGCCTTGATCCGTGACGATCCAGCGCTGAGCTGTCGTATTATTGTCTGCCCGCTGTTGAAGCTGCAATGCGTTAGTATTTTGGCCGCCTGGAACCTCGAGTATTTTACCCGAAGCACGGTTGACGAGCTTATAAGTTGCGCCATTCGTGACCCCATTCCATATCCCATTCCAAGGATTAAACTGCGCACGTTCATAGTACCATTCAAATATAAATCGGGCCATGCCGTCCCGGGCAGTATTGCCATCGTACATCAAACCGCCTGTCGGATCTGCGAATGAACTTCTCGTGCCTGGATTCAACAAGAATCCGTTCATATGGACGGCAATGCTCACATTGCCTGCTGCCGTGAAGATCGCCTTGGTATTTTTGCCGAAGCCTGCGTTCGAGCCATTAAACAGATCCCAATAGGCAGAGTCTCCCGGCTGGGTCTTGAACCAGGTGGTCTCCGTAATATTAATTGGATAACTATCGGCGCAAGGCTTAATATTGGTGTCCCATTGCTGCTGCAAAGGATTGTAATCATCATAAGCGCCATAACCCGGATACCAGTGTACGGAATAACCTATATTGTTCAGTGGATCTGTCAGCGGATAGGCTGCGCATAGCTGATAGTATTGATCCCAACCAAGACCCGATGCCCAGATGACGTTATCCGCGCCTTTGCCGCGAATGGTGGAGATCATGGAGTTTTGGAAATTTTTGAGCGAGTTCCAGTATGCAACGAAATTGGATTGGGAGGGGTGGCCGCCCCAAACCCCGTTGACATCAGATAGTACGGGCTCGTTAATAAGCTCGAACATGACATTGTCTGCACTCTTGATGTCTGGCTGATCAGCAAGGTAACCCCAAATCTGATTAAACTTGGCGAGGTTGGCAGGAGTTGTTGCCTTGTTGTCGCTTAAAGTGAAATCTAGGCCGAGGGTGACATACAGGCCCTTGGTCTTGGCATAGTTGATATAAGGAATGATGACGTTCTGAGTAACGGCCTGCAGGCCGGCAAAATTGTACGTTCCTGCGGCAACGTCGCCCATGTCCTCCCGATCAATGAATAGACGTACCTGATTCATATACCACCCATGGCTATTACCGTATTTGGCCGAGGTGCTCGTAAAGGTATCCGTGATATCCTTCAAATACGCCAAGATCGCCGCATGTCGATTCCCGCCATTTTGATTCAGGTAGTAATTGCTGTTCTGGTACGTCCAGTAAGCGCCAGATGGCTGGTGCCAGCCGCTTAGCAACACGGGCTGGCCGCTGCTGTTCACCAATTGCTTGCCGTTTACATGGAGCTTGGACATCGGCATGCCTACCCACGCTTCTGCTTTCTTGCCGCTTAGCAGCAATGGCGAAATCACTAGCGCCATAAGCAGGAGAAGCTTCATTGCCAAACTGACTTTCTTTTTCATCATTAATACTCATCTCCTTTTTTTGTTCTATATATGTGAATTCATGGTAGTACAAGGGAAGCGGGAAGAGGTTGTTGTATGCAAAATAATTTGTATGCGCTTACAAAACTGAGTTTACTATTTGGGAGATACCGACGACAACCTGTCTAATTATGGTTCTGGAGCCCTCCTAACTCTCACTTTACGGTACCGGCGAGTAGTAGTGTTTGACAGGTTGTTTGTTCAGGTTGGAAAGTTTATACTCTGTGGCAGTTAAGTTGTTGTAAACAGAAAGGAGAAGGAAATAGGATGAATCCAATTAACTACGATTGTTTAAGACACGCTGTTCCGAAGGGGTATGACCAGTATAGGGAAGATATTGCCCACGGTAAAATGGAGACGGTTGAATATATTTCTAAGACAGTAGGGTGCAAGCGCAAAACGATGATTTACATCCCTCCAGGTTACCCGGATGGTCAAGGGGAATATAACGTTCTTTATTTATTGCACGGTATCGGGGGGGACGAGGAGGAATGGTACAAACATGCGAGGCCGCAAGTGATTCTTGATAATTTGTATGCAGACAACAAGCTTGCGCGCATGATCGTGGTCCTGCCTAACGGCCGTGCCATGCAGAATGACCGGGCGGAGGGCAACTTATTCGATGCGGATAAATTAAAGGCGTTTGAGGATTTCGAATCCGATTTGCTTTATGATCTCATCCCTTATGTGGAATCCAACTATAGGGTTCTGGCAAGGAGAGAGAACCGTGCTCTAGCCGGTTTATCGATGGGAGGAGGACAATCGCTGAATATCGGATTAGGCAATCTTAATCATTTTGCATGGATTGGCGGTTTTTCCTCTGCGCCAAACACGAAGGAGCCCGAGCTGCTTGTCCCGAATCCGAAAGATGCGTCGGCTAAGCTGAGTTTGCTCTGGTTGTCATGCGGACTTCTGGACAATCTTAAGCATGTTAGCGACCGGACGCATGCCTATTTGGAGACGAACCATGTGCCCCATATTTGGTACGAGGAAAGTGGCGGCCACGATTGGCCGGTTTGGAAAAATGATTTATACCATTTTTCCCAACTCCTTTTTAAATAACCTGTCTAGCGATTGATTCCTCAGAGGTAAATGAGTGAAATAAAAACCATGGTATCATGGCAATTTGAATTCTCAACAACCGGAGCATCACCTTATCGAGGTGATGCTTTTGTGATGTTTTATTCCCCTTTTGTTCGAGCTCAAAGGGAGTTATGTCATGTATCGCTCGTCTCCATGCGCGCATCGTTCAATTGGTGAACGTTTATCCGAAGGAGGGGCCAAGCCACCTTTGCAGCTAGGTTACCTGCGTATGGCGAAATCTGTGCGTAGAAGAGTATCTGGACATCAGGCTAAGAGGTAACTTTCTAATAAATGAGATCACCTGGGATAGAGAATTCCTAATTCTAACTTCATTATAATAAATCTATCCTATTTCAATAGAGTGAGGTTAACTGCTATGTCCATTCCAACATCAGTAAATGATTCAACTGAGCCAGCACGTTCACAGCGACAGAGGGGCTATGCCCGTTTGCTGCGAAACATTGTGAAATACCGCGTGCTGCTGCTTATGCTGCTGCCAACAAGCATCGTTTTTTTCATTAATTGTTATATCCCCATGTTTGGCGTTTTCATTGCTTTCAAGAACATTAACTACGTCGACGGAATTTTGGGCAGTCCGTGGGCGGGGCTCGACAATTTCCGTTTTCTCTTCGCTACTTCCGATGCGTGGCGAGTAACAATTAATACGGTTGCCTACAATGTTGTCTTTATTGTGACTGGTCTTCTTCTCTCCGTTGCGATTGCCATTGCCGTAAATGAGGTTCGTGCCAAGCTGGCATCGCGACTCTATCAGACGGTGATGATCATGCCGAATTTTTTGTCCATGGTTGTCGTCAGCTATATCGTATACGCCTTTTTACACCCTGAATACGGTTTTCTGGTCAAATACGTGTTGCCGTTGTTCGGACACTCTTCGGTTAATGCTTATATGCACTCGGAGGCTTGGCCTTATATTCTGTGGTTGACGAAAATGTGGCACTCCGTTGGCATTGGCAGCGTCATTTACTTGGCGGCAATAACTGGAATCAGCGAAGAGCTGTACGAAGCAGCGGTCATGGACGGAGCCAGCAAATGGCAGCAGATCATCCGAATTACGATTCCGCTCCTGACTCCTGTGATGGTCATTCTGACGATATTAAATTTGGGGGGCTTATTCCGCTCTGACTTCGGGTTATTTTATCATGTTACGCTCGATTCCGGCGCGTTGCGCTCTACGACGGATGTCATCGATACGTATGTTTATAGAGGCCTGATTCAGCTCAATGACTTGGGAATGGCCTCCGCAGCGAATTTCTACCAATCGGTAGTTGGATTTTTCCTTGTCATTGGAGCAAATAGTCTGGCTCGCAAGCTTAATCGCGACACGGCACTTTTCTAGAATGGAGAATCAATATGAACAAAGCAACGAGCGTTAAACCGTATCAGAAGGTATCTAAGCTGGCCGCACTATTGCTTCATACTATTTTTATCGCTTTCAGTCTCGCCTGCATTTTGCCGATCTTGCTGATCGTCGCCATCTCATTTTCAAATGAAAAGCTCCTAACGCTAAAAGGCTACAAGTTCTGGCCTGACGAAATCGATGGATCTGCATACCACCATCTATTTGCCAATTCGTCGACTCTTATGAAAGCCTATGGGGTTAGCTTATCTGTAACCTTTATTGGGACCTTGCTGGCGGTATTGTTAATTGCGTTATATGCGTACCCGATCTTTCGCAAGGATTTTCCGTTTAAGAAAATATTTAATATCTATCTTCTGATTACGATGCTGTTCTCTGGAGGGCTGGTCCCTTTCTATCTGTTGTACGTCAACTATTTGGATCTGAAGGACACTTATGTCGCGCTTATCCTTCCAGGCCTTTCGAACGCATTTTATATCTTCATTGCCCGTACATTCTTCCAGCAAACCATACCGGAAGAGATGATTGAATCGGGTAAGCTCGACGGAGCATCGGAGTGGCGAATTTTTTTTCAGCTCGTTCTTCCTATTTCGCTTCCGGTACTGGCAACAATCGGATTGTTTACGACGCTAATGTATTGGAACGATTGGTTCAATTCCTTGTTGTTCATTAATGACAGCGAAAAGTTCTCGTTGCAGTACGTCATGATTCAAATGATTCGCCAAGCGGAGTTTTTCAAAAATCAATTAGCGGGCAGCGGAGTAGCTCTGCTAGTGCAGCAATCAGTACCGACAGAAAGCTTACGGATGGCGATGGTAGTCGTCTCCATTGGTCCCATTCTGTTTGTCTATCCTTTCTTTCAGAAGTACTTTACCAAGGGACTTACCATTGGAGCCATCAAAGGTTAATTCGTCTAGCTCTGGCTTAACGGCCGGTTAGAATATATGAAAATTTATAGGGGGTTAAAGAAATGAAGGTAACGAAAGGTTTGGGCAAAACGCTTGTTGGGCTAACGGCGGCCATGCTTGTCATGTCAGGCTGCAGCACAAATTCAGGATCATCCGGTTCACCTAATGCAGAACCGCTGTCAACAAGCAAGCCATCCGAGGAAATCGGATCAAGCACAAGCAATCCCGATACATCGACCTACCGCAAGCTCAAAGTCTATACGGTAGGCAATTTTCCACAAAACGACTCCAAGGCAGTTGTTGCAGAAATCAATAAATACTTGAAAGAGAAAATTAATGCGGAGATCGACTTCCAAGGACTGCCCTGGTCCTCCTGGTCTGAGAAGATGGCGCTGGCCTATCAGTCCGGAGAGCAAGTAGACTTGACTTTTGCTCCGAACTGGGCAGATTTTTCCAACAATGTAACCAAAGGGGCGTTTCTCCCGCTAGATGATTTGTTAACCGAATACGGGCAAGGAATAATGGAGACTTTAGATCCTCGTTTTCTCGATGGGGGCAGAGTAAATGGGAAAATTTACGCGATCCCAACTAACAAAGAAATCGGCGAGAGCCACACGATTATGTTTCGGAAAGATCTTATTGATAAATACGGATTTGATATCAACTCTATCCAAACACTGGAAGACCTAGAGCCGTGGCTTCAAACCATTAAGGATAAGGAACCCGGCCTTGCACCTATCTGGCTCTCAGGCAGTGGTTCTGATACGCTGAGCTACTTCGACAAAACAAAGCCGAGCATGGAAGAAAACTTCCGTTACGAGCTGGTGGCCGGAGCGCCTGCCGGTATTGTATTGGATACTAAGACAGATAAGATGATCATCAGCACGTTGGAATCCGATGCGACTATTTATAGGTTGAGGCTCTACAGCGAATGGTTCAAAAAGGGATTCATCAATCAGGATGCCGCGACGACCAAAACGAGCGCCGAAGATGCATTTAAGGCCGGCAAAACGTGGATGAAATTCGGTTCCGATAAACCGGATTCTGACAAGGAAGATTCCAGCGCGACGGGTATCGAACTAGTCAAGCTGAAGGGGAATGATCCTGAAATCAGTACAGCAAGCGTCAGCAACTCCATGATGGCAATCGGCCGCACATCTGTCGATCCGGAGCGCACAATGATGCTTCTAAACCTTCTTCATACCGACAAAAATCTGGTCAACCTGATCGATTTCGGTGTGGAAGGACGGCAATATGTCAAGGTAGAGGGCAAGGATAATTTCATTAAGCTGCAAGATGGCGTCTCTACCCGTGCGGATACGGGGTGGGCTCCGGGTATTGAGTGGATGTTTGGGAATCAGACGCTCACTTATTTGTGGGAAGGCGAAAGCCCTGACAAATGGGAGAAGTTCAAAGCCTATAACGAAAAAGCTCATAAAGTAAAATCGTTTGGCTTCAGCTTCAACACGGACGCTGTCAAAACAGAGGTGTCCGTCGTCAGCAATATTATTAAGGAGTATCGTCCGCTGCTTGAAACGGGAAGTTTGGATGCCGACAAGGTACTGGCAGAATACAATGAAAAGCTAAAGGCCAACGGTATTGAGAAGATCCGAACCGAAGCTCAGAAACAGTACGATGAGTGGAAGGCAAATCAACCATAAGCAGGCAGGGGAAGGACCGAATCGGTCTTTCCCCTTTCGTGCCGCATGGGTACTAATAAACTAGGCAAAGGAGAGGAAATGTGAGACTTTCGTTGCAATTTAAAGTAAGCGCTCTCGTCCTGTTATTAGTAGCGCCACTTTTTTTCTTCCTTTATTACACCAATATCTACTCTACAAATATCGTTCGCGAGAAAGTAGCAAAATCCGCGTCGGATACGTTGACCCTTCACTTAGGCGCTCTTGATGAGCTACTGGAGCAGACCAGTACTTATTTGCTGCGAACGGCAAACGAAAGCATGCTGCTTGAGCTATATTCGGAAAGCGACCCGGAAAGTGTTAACTATTATTTATCGATCAGAAAATTAATGGATCAGTGGTATAGCGACGTTAGCTACTACTCAATTATTCGCAGTGTGTTCGTATATCATCTTAGCCGGGACGAGTTATTTCTAAGCAGTCAGAAGGAGTATTACGAGGAGAAGGAGGCTATTCGCAACGGACTGTCTTCCCGGCTGAAGAAATTCAAGCTTCCGACATCCTTGAAGTGGGAAATCATTAATGTCGGCGGCCAGCCAGTCCTATTTAAGGCATTACCTGATAAAAGCGGAAGGCTGCTGGTCGGCGTGCTGGTCAGCATTGACTCCTTAGCCCAGCCTCTAATCCGTTTGGAGTCAGTAGAGAGCGACGAGAAGATTGGCATTATTTCCAAAGAGGGTCATCTATTGTGGGGGCAATTCTCCAATGAGGATCTTGTCCGCATCCGCAGGCATTTGAACGATCAATCGAATCACACGAGCGCTTCTATTCAACTTAGTGACGGCAGCAGCTATTTGTTCGTAGGCAAACCGTCTCTTTTCTCAGATCTCAATGTGTTCATTTTATTGGACGAAAAATTGCTGCTCGACGAGCTGCCTCTGTTTCAACGAGTAATTAAGGTTATTCCGATAGCTGTTGTCGTCATTCTAGTTATTCTGTTCTTTCTATTAAGCAGGCTAGTATTTAAGCCCATTCAGCAGTTGGCAAGCGGGATGCGTATACTGGGCAAGGGACAATTGGATTTTCGTTTAAAGGAAGAGAAATCCAAGGAGTTTCAACTGATTACACAACAGTTCAATCGAATGGCTGAACAAATCGGGGATTTAAAGATCTACGTATATGAAGAGCAAATGAAAGTGCAGCAAGCCGAGCTTAAGCATCTTCAGGCTCAGATTAATCCTCATTTTTTCATGAATTCCTTAAATATTGTTTTCCATCTAGTAGAGCTTCAGAAGTATTCGCTTATTAAGAAGATGATCAGCCACCTGGTCTCCTATTTCAGGTTCATCATGAGCACCAACGATGCGTGGATTGCGCTTGTCAGCGAATTTAATCATATCCGAAACTACATGGAAATCCAAATGGTTATGTACCCGGGCAAACTTAGTTTTCACGAACGGCTGCCCAAGGAACTTGAGAGCGTCCTAGTGCCGCCATTGCTTGTACAACCATTCGTGGAGAATGCCATTAAGCATGGATTTATTAATAATGCAAAGCATTTTGAAGTCAGCATCACGGTAAGTGAAGAAACTAGTGACGATGGGCATTTATATATGGCTGTTCAAATTTGCGATACCGGACCGGGATTCTCCGAGCAGCAGCTGGTCATGCTTAACCTCGGATTATATGAAAAAGAGCCGACAGACCGTCAATTGGGGATATGGAATGTGCGCAGACGCTTAATTATGTTCTATGATGAACGCGCGAAAATAACCTTCCGCAATGATCCTCGGGGCGGCGGAATGGTGAATATCAAATTGCCTATGCAGAGGAGGCTTTGATCATGGGGATGTACAGAATCTTAATTGTTGATGACCAATACTTTGCCTTGCTTGGTTTGCAGCAAGGTGTGAATTGGAGCGTGCTGGGCGTTACGCACATTAGCTTGGCGGAGAACGTGGAACAAGCGTTGAAGGTTCTGAGAAGCACTACTGTCGATTTGCTAATTTGCGATATCGAAATGCCGGGCAGCAGTGGTTTGGACTTGTTGGCCTGGGTGGAGCAGCACTCGCCGGACACTTTCACGATTATGCTTACTTGTCATGCAGACTTTGAGTACGCGCAGCGCGCCATCCATCATGGGGCGTTCCATTATTTGCTGAAGCCCGTCGATTATGAGCAATTGAAGAAAGTGGCGGGTGATGCTCTTGCAGAGGCAGGCAAGCAAAAAGAACAAAAAAAGTTTGAAACTCTGTTGCAGGATTATCGAAGGAAATGGGAACATCAGCTGCCTATATTGGTTGAACGCTTCTGGCAGGACATGATTAGTCAACGGGCATCACTGCTCCTAGATTCGTTGCAAAGGTCCGCACAAACTTGTGGCTTGTCTATCAAGCCTGGTGATCGATATATTCTGGTTCTCCTTGGACTCGAGCAATGGAAAGATAATCTAAGCGCGCGGGATGAAGCCATTATGGAGTACGCGCTTCGCAATTTAGCCGGGGAACTGCTTCTGCTAGAGCTGGAAGGTGTCGTATTTCAGGATCATACGGGTCTCAATCTAGCGATCATCTATGCGAAGAATGAAGAGATTTCGATTAGCGACGTGCTTAATTACAATTGCCGTCAGTTTCTGAACGAGTGCGAACGGCTCCTTCATTGCTCCTTATCCATTTATATCAGCCCGACAGTATTATTACCGGAGATCGTTAGCGCCTACACTTATGTGACGGAGAGAGAGCAGCACAACTTAACCCGCTCCCGGCAAGTGTTCATGCCTGTCTCTACTCCTTCTGAAAAAACCATGGATCAATTGCAGGCAGCAGCTCCTCTAAGCTTGTTTGCGGAGTGGTCGACGATCATGGAACTTGGTGAGCTAGAGGAGTTGGATCGCCGTGTTAAGCAATGGTTTTGGAATAGTGAAGGAAATACATGGACGAAGGAATCCCATCATCAATTTATCCATGGTATTCTATTCATTATTCACACCCTTTTGGCCCAAAAGGGCTTATCGATCCACAAGTCGGCGGAATTAAAGAGCTTGACAGATAAGGAAAGCTATCCGAAACACTCAGATGCCCTTCAACATTGGACGCGATGCTGCCTGAGGGCAACCATACGACTTCTCACGGTAAGCAACAAAGTATCTTCTGCTGTGGTTACCAAGATTAGACATTACATTCGTTCACGATTGGATCAGGAGATTACCCGGGAGGATTTGGCTGCCCATGTCTATTTGAACCCGGCGTATCTATCCAGACTTTTCAAAAAGGAGACGGGGTTATCTTTGTCGGATGCCATGATTCAGGAACGGATCCTTGAGGCCAAACGATTGCTGGAAGAAACCGAATATAAGATTACAGACATTGCAGAGCATGTAGGCTATACCAGCTTAGGAAGTTTTTCGAACTTGTTCAAAAGAGTTGTCAGTGTAACGCCGCAGCAATATCGGGCACGGAAAAAACGAGATTAATTGATCACTTGGTGGAAGACTCTAGTATGGCTGTATTTTCTGAGAAACTAGGCGTGATTCTTATTCTTCACTATACGAAGATTTGTGATTCGAAGCATAATTGCAACCTAGAGTTGCAAAGGATGCATTGTCCATTCTCTTTACACTTGCTTTAGGTTTTATTTTTAATGTGATAGCATTGACGTGTATTTAAATACTCTTTGTTGGAGGTGAAACTTGATTGCTCGAAAATGATAAAATTGGAATGAACATATCGAGACTACGGCGTGGCTTGCAGTTGACGCAGGTGGAAATTTCAACATTATTGGGGGTTAGTCATCAAGCTGTTTCAAAGTGGGAAAACGGGGGCTGTTTGCCTGATATTGAAATGTTACTTAGGCTGGGAAAGATTTTTAATCAATCCGTTGAAGAGCTTCTTCTGAGTGAGAGGGTGGCAGATCATGTATTTCCTGGCGGGAAAGTTGAACATGTTTATGAATCTTCAGACCGATCAAGGGTATGGGCAAAAGTTTTAGACGAAATTAGAAAAAAGATTTCTTCTCCCAGCTTCAATGCATGGTTAAGAAATACGAATGCAGAGTACGTTGAGGAAACGTTCCTTATCTATAGCCCGAACAGCTCCACCTCAGAATGGCTTTACCATCGATATTCCCCGCTCATACTAAAGACGCTTAAGGAAATAACGGGTGAGTCAGACTTCAAGTTGGAATTTCGATCTAGGGATACAAACGATGGAGGAAATGGATTTTTCGAAGTGGAGCCTCTTAAAACTTAGAAAAGAGGTAGGTTTTAAACTAAGGGGGAATTTTTGTTCAATGAAGCTGTGGCAGTCTTAGACTATATTTTCTAGTCCAAGGCTGCCATAGCATTTTACTCTACGATAGGTACGCTTACGAACGGCAAATAGTTATCCGCCCGCTCCCTGATACTTGTTTGCGCCATACATCCAAAAGCGGTAGCCTAGTCCATAAATCAGCGGACCCGCGAGCGGGACCAGCCACTTGGCCCAATGCGGAATTAGCGATGTTTCGTACGACAAAAGAAAGGCTGCAGGATAGAAATTGACAAAAGCGAGTGGAACCCCAACGGTCAAGAGCAGCTGAACCACGGTTCCGAATATGGGAAGAGGATAGGATATGAATTCCTTTAATTGGAAAAATAATGAAAACAAGTATCCTGTCCTCACCCATACGAAGGTGGTCGCGCCAATAGCAGTGAGCAATCCAGCATGAATCATTGCACCGCTGATTAAAGCAAGCAGCAAATAGACATAATCTGTCCATGACCACTGTAAATTTAATTGAGCGATAGCCCAAATTAATACAGTTCCGGAAATACTGATATGGGCGACGTATGCCAGGTTAAAACCGCGACTAATCAGGTATAAGTAGGGGTTGACAGGTTTAATGAGCAGCGTATCGAAGGTGCCTTCCCGAACTTGACCTTCCAGACCCGACATCTGCACGAAAGAAAAGGATGCGCCAAGCGCATATGTAAATAATCCAATGCTATAAAGCAAAGCAATTTCAGGCCAGTTCCAGCCAGCAATCGAGTTGAATTGCTTCATGAACAGCCAGATGACAATATAGTCGCCTGCATAGGAAATGATTTGAGCGAAGGCAGAAAGTACAAAATCAGCTCGGTATTCCATTTTCTCTTTCAATAATAATCGAACCAGCTTACTGAAGAGTAATAAAGTCATAGTACGCCTCCTTTCTTATTAGCCTCCTTGAACGATTAATCGCCGAACGGCTTTGCCCCACAGCCAATGGGCAACAACAAGCAACAAGATGATCCATATCAAGCCTAACGCGATGGTTCTCCATAATTCTGCCTCGTTCAGATTACCGAGATAAATCGCCGCAGGTACGTAGCCTAGATATTGGAATGGCAACAACTTGGCGACCGCTGCCCAAGAAGGGGAATAGAACCACAAGGGCAGAAACGAACCGCTGAAAATGGTAATTAAGCCGCCGAGCGTCCAACTGAGAGCAAAATGGCTTAAGAACCAGAAGGCCAGAAGAGAAACAAGATAACCAAGTAGAAAAGAAAGAATTAAAGCCATTAGCAGAGCCCCTAGAAAAGCAATGAAATGTATCGTGGAAGCTGGAGGAAGCATTCCGAACAAAATCCATGCAAGAATCAGAGAGGGGATAACTGTGAAAATGAACTGATAAAGCGATTGTCCAAGCCCATCAAAAAGCAGATATAAAGGATAGGAGAGCGGTTTGATTAGCTCTGATGCAATACTGCCGGATTTAAGACTGCCGTCAACCTTACTGCTAACCCGGTTTAGCAAAAGAGCAAAAAGGAGGGTGTTTAGTATACTATATGTAATCATTTGCTCGACTGTCGTACTGGCTGAACCGCCGTTACCGATAACGGCCCTCCAAATCTCGACTTGGATGAGTATTGCAAAATAGTTTCCGAGCAGACGAAGCCATACTTCGGAACGAAATGCTAACTGGTTAACAAAGGCCTTTAACGTAAACATGAAATAGGTCGACATTGTCTGCTCCTTTTCATCCGATTTTGCTGATCGGTTGTTCCTCACTAGCTAGTTGAAGATACAGCTTGCGTATGACGGATTCGATATCCAGACTTTCAATAGAGGCGTCTTCTACAGGGTATTGGGAGGCAATCCGGCTGACGTGTTCAAATACGGTTGATTCACCTCGCGGTACTAAAAAGGTTTTGCGTATTCCCTCGTCCTGAAGCAGCGTAATGCCAGGGATATCGAGCAGCCCGGGATCAACTCGGAAATCGATGATAACTTTCCTTTCACTTCCCAGCTTAGCTCGTAAATCTTCTACAGAGCCATCGTAGACTAGGCTTCCTTTGTTAACGACAAGCATACGTGGGCAAATTTCTTCAATATCTTTCATGTCATGGGTAGTTAATACAATCGTAACTTTACGCTCACGATTTACAGTGCGAAGAAAGCGCCGAATTTGATCCTTGGCCATGACATCTAGACCGATCGTTGGTTCATCGAGAAATAGTATTTTGGGCTCATGAAGTAGCGCCATGGCGATCTCAACTCGCATACGTTGCCCCAAGCTAAGCTGTCTTACAGGCTTCTGCACAAATTCATGGATGGAGAGCAGGCTCATGCAAAGCTCCAGATTTTTACGAAATGCAGAATCCGGTATTTTATAGATGTATTTGTGAAGATCAAAGGAATCTGTGACGGGAAGGTCCCACCATAATTGACTTCGTTGTCCAAAAACGACCCCGATTTGCTGTGCATTCGCTTTTCTTGCTTCATGCGGTACTACGCCGAGTACTTTAATGTCTCCATTCGTTGGGACCAGGATGCCTGTCATCATTTTAATCATTGTAGATTTACCTGCACCATTTGGCCCCAGATAACCAACGGCTTCTCCTTCGTTGATCGTAAATGACATATTGTTAACAGCATCTTCTTCTGTATATTGCCTTGTAAATAGACTTCTAACGGACCCGATCAGTCCAGGAAATCGTCGGTATTGCCGATACGTCTTCGTAATTCCGTTAACGGCTATTATACTCACATCGTCACCTGCCTTTAGAATTTATCGCTACGTCGATCATTTACAATTTAACCATCTTAAGGGAATTTGGGGGTAAATACAATAGATTGTAAAAAAATCTATAATTTGACGGGTAAATGATCAGCTAATTAACAGGTTGTTTCCAATTTCACTATGTAGTAAATTTTGAGTTACTAATTATTGGAGGAAGAAAAGACCTTGGAGAAGATTAAACTGACAATGCAACATATTAAAGTCATTATTGCCAATAACTTATTTGTGTTCAGATTGGCTTGGAGTATGCATCCACAGAGAGTGCTGGCGGATTTTGCAGTTCAAGCCGGAAGACAGCTTGCTAATGTATTTTTTTCCGTATATTTCATGAAATACATCATTGAATCGATATCAATCGAAAGGGAGTTTCAGCAAGTTGTCTATTTCATAATTATGACGCTGGTGTTGATATTCGCTTTAATCTTACTGGACAATTGGTATGAATACCGCTTCAGACCCTTAAGTGATCTCAAGCTGTATGAGAAGCTGTATCTTATTCTTTTTCGGAAGGCTGCATCCGTAGAATTGAAATGCTTTGAGGATCATGAATTTTATAATAAATATACAAAAGCCATTCAAGAAGCCGATCAAAGAGTCAGCGCTGTTCTTGAAAATCTCTCCAGAGTGATATTCGTCTCGCTCGCAACGATTAGCATATTTGCCGTGATGTACGCCATTGACCCGTGGGTGGTATGGTTTGCTTTATTTCCAATTGTTGGGAACTTTTATTTTGGAAAAAAGCTTAACCGAATTCAGTTCCAGCAAAATAATGAGCGGGTACCCTACCAACGAAAAATGGATTATGTCAACCGGGTCATCTATTTATCCCACTTTGCCAAGGAAATCCGACTGTCCCGCATATTTTCAGTTCTGAGAAACACTTATATAGAAGGCTATGACGGTGCCATTTCGGTCGTTCATAAGTATCGAGTCAAAGCAGGAGTTGTTTCCTTTTTCAAGATATTTACAACCTTCACGCTAATATTCCAAGGGGTGCTGTTGTATGGAGCTTATTTGGCTATTGTCAAGCAGTCGATTTCTATCAGTTCTTTTATCGTTCTGGGAAGCGCAATGGTCGGCGGTGCGTGGTCGCTCATCCGATTGTCTGATAGTTTTGTAGAAATCAATAAAAACGGCATTTACATCGAAAATTTAAAAACTTTTTTAAGCTACGTTTCTGAAATCCAGGAGCATTCCGATTCAGTCAAATTAATTGCGCCGCCAATTCAACAATTATCATTTCGGCATATTTATTTTACTTATGATGGCGCAGAAGAGGCCACTATTCGCGATATTACAATAGAAGTTAATAAAAATGAGAAAATTGCTCTAGTCGGGCATAATGGCGCCGGCAAATCAACGTTAATCAAGCTCATGATGCGATTGTACGATCCTACTGAGGGCGAAATATTATGGAATGGCCAAAATATTAAAGAGTTTGATCTCCTGTCATATCGCTCAATGTTTGGAACCATATTTCAGGATTTCAAGATCTTTTCGATGACGATTGCAGAGAATGTGCTTATGCGTGACTTGGTATCCGAAGCAGACCGTCAGCTCGTTATAAGTGCGCTCCAGAAAAGCAGAGTATACGATAAGGTAGCCTCGTTGCCAAAGGGAATAGATACGATGCTTACGAAAGAGTTTGATGATCAAGGAGTTGTTTTATCGGGCGGCGAGTTTCAAAAAATTGCGATAGCGCGCATTTTTGCGCAACAGGCCGAAATTCTCGTGCTTGATGAGCCTACGAGCGCGTTGGATCCGATTGCGGAATATGAAATTTTTGAAAGTATGATGGAAGCCTGCACGGATAAAGCCGTTGTTATTATTTCTCATCGCATGTCATCAGCTATGCTGGCAGATCGCATTTATTTCATGGAGGATGGCGAAATCAGAGAGTCTGGTTCGCATATAGAATTGATGCAGCTACAGGGGAAATATGCGGAGCTATTCTTAAAGCAAGCGGAAAAGTATGTTGATCAAGAAGAGTTGGCAGGAGTGGTGAATCTGCATGAAGCCTAATAAGCATAGCTTTACTCGGGTCCTTAAAAATAATTGGTTTATTATGAAATACGGGCTGCGCTATTCCCGCAACTATATTATCTTTACATGCTTGTATGCATGCTTGCAGGAAATCGAAATTTTTATTGAGCATGTCATTTTGATTAAGTTTGTATTCGACAGCGTTCAATATGGCACTTCCTTCTCTACCGTTGCCTTCTATATCGGCCTTACGATTTTGTTTATCGCAATTTGCTTTGTGCTGGACAGCATCTATTTTCAAAGCGTTGAACCGAAAGGAAAAGAATTGCTTTATCAAAAAATAAGGATGGATCTCTACGAAAAAGCGATTAGCACCGATTTGGCCAACTATGATGATCCTGTTTATTATAATGATTATGTGTGGAGCGCCAATGATGCCCATAATCGAATTGATGCTACGATAAACAACATTAGAAAATTGTGCCGATCCGTCACGGTTATTATAACCTCTATAAGCTTTTTCTTGTTCGTTGACAAGCTTGGTTTGCTATTTGTGCTCGCGTCTTTCATTCTAACTCTAATTGTCAGCATGATCACCAATAAAATCAGGTACAAAATGAGAATGGAGCTAAACGAAAAGGATCGTAAACGAATCTATTTGAAACGGTTGTTTTATTTGGCTGATTATGCGAAGGAATTAAGGCTTTATTCCATCAAGGAGAAATTTTTTAGAGATTTCAGCGATACGCATAAAGAAATGCACGGAATTATTCAAAAGCGTTCGAAAAAGCAGTTCTGGTTAAATTTCACCTCAGAGTATTTCTTCAACGAGTTGATTTTGAGTGGCATGTACGTGACTTATGTTGTCTTTATGTCGTTAGTGAAAGGAACGCTAAGCTATGGAAGCGCAGTTACATTGTTGAATTCATCATGGCGTCTAAAAGGCAACATGCAATATATGACGACGCTCATCAGTGAGATGCAAGAGAACAGCTTATATATCGAGAAGTTAAGAAGCTTTCTGGAGCAGAAGAACACTCTGAAGGAAGTAGAAGATCCACTGCCTGTGCCGGATCAGTTTACTGGATTAAAGCTAAATGAGTTATCGTTCCAATATGGTCCATCCGGGCCGCGGATTCTTCATAACGTTAATTTCAGCATTAGGCCAGGTGAGAAAATTGCAATCGTAGGTTACAATGGTGCGGGGAAAACAACCTTAACGAAACTGATCATGCGTCTATATGATGCAAGCTCGGGAGACATTCGCTTAAACGGAATACAAATTGATCAGTTTAAGCTGGATGATTACCGTATGAAGATTAGCTCCGTTTTTCAGGATCACCAGTTGTTCGCTGCTACGCTTTCCCAAAATGTCGTCATGAATCAGTTTACATCCGGCGATTCATTTCTGGTAAGAGAAGCGCTGGAGAAAAGCGGTTTTGGCCATAAGCTGCAATCCTTGCAATTGGGGACCGATACTTCCGTCACCAAGGAGTTTGACGACGCCGGGATAGAGCTATCTGGTGGAGAGGCTCAGAAGGTAGCGATCGCAAGAGTGTTCGCCAAACCGACTCTTCTTATCCTATTAGACGAGCCCTCCAGCGCATTGGATCCTATGAGTGAATACCATTTGAATCAAGTCATGCTGGAGAAGGCAGAAGATCGACCTATCATCTTCATTTCCCATCGCTTATCGACGACCAGAATGGCGGATCGTATTCTCATGATGGAAAATGGTCAAATTATTGAGCAAGGTTCACACGAAGAGCTTATGAGAATGGACGGGAAGTACGCTCAAATGTTTAACCTTCAGGCCTCGCGCTACCGTGTGGTCGTTGGAGCTTGAAAATAATCAAGCTACAAGGAATCGGGACGATAAGAATTCCGGACGATAGACGAGTATTGTAATTGAAAGGAGAATCGAGTATGCATAGTAGAGGAATCATTCTTGAAGGTTATTCTAATGCCGGAAAGACTTCATTATTAAGAGCAATAAAGCAATATCAATCTCAAGATGAGTCTGCAGAACGAAGCGTAGTTATTTTAGGAGAACACTACTCACAGATTTTAAATCATAATCATGGGAAGTACGAGAGCCTGACTCGAGAAGAGCATATAAAAATACTTAGAGAACGAGTAGAAATGCTTAAAAAGCTTAACGAATGGGCGGTTTATTTAGGTCCTGCATCCCGAAGGGCGAGAGGTCTGTTTTATGTATTAGAAAGGTTTCACTTAAATCACAGAGCAGCTTTTTCTGATTCGGATACTTCAGAAATAATTGAAATTGAAGAACAACTTGTATCGTTGTCTGCAAAGTGCATCTTGCTTTCAATCTCACCAGAAGTAGTTGAAGATAGAATTAAAAGCCGACAACCAGAGGAATGGATGTATAAAACCAAAGAAGAAGTGCAGTCGTCAATGAATGAATTATTAAGTGTTCAGAATGAATTGAGACATCAAGCTAAACGATCGCGGGTGCCAACTTTAGAAATAAATACAGATAATAAGGACTGGAATAGCTATGTAAGAACCATCATGGAGGACAAAGACTTCGCCTAAAACAACATATTTATCTCATTTTAAATGGGAAGATGTTATTTGAAAGAATAGAAATAATTAATTTATCCTTCAATTCTTCCGTTCAACTTATCTATTTCTCCAAAACCCAGCCATAGCCAGTTCATTTGGAGCTGCTGGGTTTGGGACTATTATAGATAGACTATGCATCTGTATGGATTCCTTCTTCCAGAATCTCATTGAGTCTAAACCCATTAGTTGAACTATTACAGATGTATAAATAATAAACACGCCAGCACCGGCGTGTTTTTTGCATGCTGTCGGCAAACAAATTTCGATTTGAACCTTATATTTTGCATTAAGTAAAGAATGGGTAACATTATAAAAGATTGGCTCTTGATTTTTTGGTGATTAATCATGGAAAATAATAATTATACATGATTAATTCGTTGACGAGAAATGGGGTTGTCATCTTGCGGAAGCGAATATGGAATAAGGCTGTGCTCATGCTCGCCGTATTCATGTTTATGCAGACGCTTACGGCGTGCGATAAGAAGGAAGCGGCTGAGAAGCCGGATACCGATGATGTGGAACAATCGATGTATTCGGATTTAGGCTTAACCAAATATAATCCTCCGATCGAAATTTCGCTCGTACGTGAAATAGACGAAGATTTTACTGATTTGATTGCCAATTTTCCCGGGGAGTCACTTGAAAACAATCGGTGGACGCAGCTCTACGAGGATATGCTTGGCATTCGGGTTAAGTACCAATGGACTGCGAAAAGGGATCTTTATCAACAAAAACTAGGATCTGCGTTAGCATCGGGCAACATCCCTGATATCGTTAGGGTGAATGCGCAGCAGCTGCGGCAATTGGCAAACGAAGAACTCATGCAGGATTTAACTAGTGTGTATGAGCAGTATGCAGCGCCGTTCACCAAGGATGTGCTGAACCAGGAAGGAACGGGGCCGTTTGAGGCGGCAACGATTGACGGGAAGCTGATGGCGATACCGGAAACGTCGGCATCAATTGAAGGCGCCCAATATTTATGGATACGGACCGATTGGCTGAATAGGCTCAATTTAGAGCCGCCAGAGACAATGAATGAGTTACTCGCAATTTCGAAAGCGTTTACAGAAAACGATCCCGACGGAAATGGCAAAAATGACACGTACGGGCTGGCGCTAACGCAATATTTGTGGGATCCCGTTATGGGGGCTTTGGACTTTATGGCCGGTTACGGTGCTTACCCAAACATTTGGTTGGAGGATGGTAAGGGCAAGCTCATGAATGGAGCCGTTCAGCCGGAAGCGAAAAAGGCGCTAGCCGTTCTTCAGCAGATGTACCGCGACGGACAAATTGATCCGGAATTTGCGCTGAAGGACGGCCGCAAAGAGAAGGCGATGATCACGGAAGGGAAAATCGGCATCATGTACGGTGAGCAATGGGGATCATTCGTGGTTCAAGCGAACTACGAGAAAGATGCCAATGCGGACTGGCAGCCGTACCCTATTGTGTCGGATAGCGGTCAGTTGCCCAAAGTACCGCTTCGATTCGCGACTACGCAGTTTCTAGCCGTCAAGAAAGGGGTCGAACACCCCGAAGCGATCGTGAAAATGATCAATTTGCATCTGGAGAAAAATTGGGGCGTTACGGCCGAATACGAAACCTACTACAGCACTCCGTATCCGGCATGGCAGCTCTCGCCCTTTACTCCCGCGCCATTGCTTAAAAATTACGAGGCTTTTCTGCAGTTGGATGAATTCCGGACAACGGGAGACGAAGCGGTGCTGCATGATGAGGCAAAAGCAATCAAAAAAAACATCGATGCGTATTTGACTGAGAACATCGTAACCGGATGGGGGTGGGAGCGTACTTATGGTTCCAAGGGGGCATTCTCTATCTTTAGGGATTATGAAAAAAATAATCAGCTGCTTTACGAGAAGTTCGTCGGCGTTCCGACGCAAGCGATTATCGAGAAGCAATCCATATTGGACGATTTGAAGAACAAAACATATATGAACATTATTCTCGGAAGGCCTATCGAGGAATTTGACCGTTTCGTTGAGGAATGGCATCGATTAGGCGGTTCGCAGATGACGGCTGAGGTGAACGAATGGTATGCGAAGAAGGATGGTTCATCCTAGATAAGAATTGGTTTCGTTCATGGCGATCCCTTTGCTTTTGGGCTCCTTGTTCCCACCATGGATAATGCTGCTTGCGAGGAGTTGTGTAAGATTGCTCAAGATACCCGTCAATTCGATGCGTCATGCTTTGTTTTTAAGGCTTGTCATCATGTATCTCGTCGTTATATTGCCCATTATCTTACTTGGTGTTTATTTATATAACTGGAGTTACACCAACGCGAGCCAAGACATTTCCAGAAACACCTTGGCGCAGCTGTCATCGTATCTTGAAGACATGAACCGCGAGGTGGAATGGCTGGAGGTTCAGCAATTCGATATGCTGCAGGAGGGAGAGCTTACGAAGATCGCGGTAACGTGGGATATGATGGACAGCGTAGAGAAGAAGGAAAGCATGGATTACTTGGTTCATAGGCTGACCTCTATTAAGAACAGCAGTGCTTACATGAAGGATATATACGTTCATATTCCCTCTATTGGAAAAACGCTCTCATTCGGCAATGCCGTTCACGATCTCGAACAAGAAAGGTATGACCAAATCCGTGCTGTGTCGGAACGAAACGGGGCGAAGCGTCTCATCAGGCAGGGTGATTCGCTCCACTTAAGCGCCTCCAAGTTCGGGGGAAGGAAGGGGGAAGAACCGCTTTACATCGTGCAGATCGAGCTCGATATGGCGAAGTTGAAGGAATCGTTGAACCAACTGAGCGTTTATGCCGAGAGTGGTTCTTTCCTAATCGCCGAAAAGGCGGATTTTGCGCTGCTTGGAAACGACAAGTCTAGCGATATATTGGACAACTATTTGCAAACACCGCGTATTTCGGAAGAACGTTCTCTGCTGTTGAAAGTAAATGGACAAACGTATCATGTCGACAAAGCCGATTCGCCGGAATTAGGGCTTTCGGTCGTCACATATTTACCGGAGGAGACGGTAAAGAGGCCGCTTAATAAGTTTAATCTATGGGCTTGGCTGTTCACGGGTACGTCGATTCTTGCGATTGTCGTTTATTCCCTCTCGACATACAGGCTCGTTCATCGGCCATTGCTGCTGCTTGTTCAGAGCTTCCGCAGAATGGAAGGCGGCACGCTGGATATTCAGATCGATCACGAGAAGAAGGACGAATTCGGTTATTTGTATGACCGTTTTAATCAGATGCTGAACAAATTGCAGGCGCTGATCGATCAGGATTTTAAGCAGAAGCTGATGATGCAGAAGGCGGAGCTGAAGCAGCTGCAATCCCAGATTAACCCTCATTTCCTGTACAATAGCTTCTTTATTCTTAATTCGCTCGCCAAAACGGGCGATACGGACCGTATCGAGCTGTTTACCAATATGCTGGGGGAATATTTCAGATTCATTACGCGCAACGGGGAGGATAACGTTTACCTTTCGGAGGAAATCAAGCATGCAAGGATGTACACCGAGATCCAGATGCTTAGGTTCTCCAGACGCATAAGCGTACAGTTCGACGAACTGCCGAAGGAGTTGGAGCGCATACGCGTACCAAGGCTTATCGTTCAGCCGATTATCGAGAACGCGTATGAGCATAGTCTTGAGAAAATGTCGGAGGAGGGCTTTCTGCGCATCTTCTTTGCGCGGAATGAGGCGGAGTCCATGATTGTCGTCGAAGACAACGGAAGCCGGATCGACGATGCTGTAATCGACGCTTTGAACGGACAAATGGCAAATAACGGGGAAGCGCATGAAATGACAGGGATCATTAATATCCACCGTCGCATTATACTGACCTATGGAGAAGGCAGCGGCTTGTATCTTTCCAGAAGCGAGCTAGGTGGCTTGCGAGTCGAAATACGCATAAATTCAAAGGAGGAGGATGGGGATGCACCGTCTGCTTATCGTCGATGACGAGGAGATTATTACCGACGGCCTTTATGAGGTGTTGAGCAAGCTCATGCCGGATCAATTGGACGTTTGCAAGGCGTATTCGGCTAAGGAAGCTCTGGAATGGATGTCACGAACGCGCATTGATATTGTAATGACCGATATCGCCATGCCGGGCAAGAACGGACTGGAATTGTCGGAAGAAATATTGACGTATTGGCCGAGATGCAAGGTCATTTTTCTTACGGGACATAGCGAATTTGATTTTGCCTACCGGGCATTTCAAATGCCGGATGTCCGTTATTTGCTGAAGACAGAAGGCTATGCGAAAGTGACGGAAGCCGTGCGGGGCGCCTTGCTCGATATTCAGCGAAGCACGGTCGAGAATATGTTGCTGGAACAATCGCGTGAGCAGAAGTATGCATACGAGTTCATGGCGCAAGGCGATTATATGAGGCAACTGCTGCAAGAGAGCGATTCGCTCTGTTCGGAGCAGAAGGAGGTCATCGAGGAATTCGGCCATTTGAATATCGGATTGGACCCAACGAAAACCGTCATGCTCGTGCTTGCTAGATTGTCCTATCCATCCGGCATGACTTATACGGGGAGGAGTAAGCTGCTTGCTTCGGCTAGGACGATATGGGATACCTTGTTGAAGGACCATGTGAAGAGCATCGGCATTGTCGATCGGCATGGTGACCTTATGTGGTTCATACAGCCTGAAAGTGAAAGCGGAGGGAAACCACCCGTCGACTTTGCCTGTTATATCGAGGGGGTGCTCGAGCTTATCCAAGAAGCCTGCCTCGCCTCGCTCAAGCTGGAAATCACGTTGACAATAAGCGGAGCGAGCTGTGAATGGACGGCCGTCACCCAGCAATATGAAAGACTGCGCCGACTGCAGCAGCTCAGGATCGGAACCGGCATTTGCATGATTCTAAGGGATCGTCACGAGAATATGGACGGAATTTCGGGGAAAGAAACATTCGTGCCGAGCCGTAAAGTAGAGATTATGGCCGCGCATTTGGAGGCTGGCCGCGCGGAAGAGTTTTATTCCGATTGGGAGCAATTGTCGAGAGTGGCGCTGCTTCACAACGAGCAAGCGCAGCGCTCCATCGAAGCTTATTATTCAGTTGCTCTGATGCTCTACTCGTGCTTGAACAAGCTTGGGCTTCAAAGCCGCCTCGACGATCACGGGAAGCTGATGCGACTGGACTGCCATGCCTCGATGAAGGAGGGGTTCGGGTATTTGAAGCAAACCGCGGAAGCGATTTTCCAACATAAGCAGAGCGACGAGCGGGACAGAACCTCGCAAGTTATTGACCGAATCTGCCAGTACATCGAAGACCATCTGAGGGAGGACCTTTCTTTGGTAAGGCTTGCGGAAATCCACTACTTCAATCCGTCCTATCTGTCGCGTTTCTTCAAGCAGGAAAGGGGCATTAACCTATCCGAATACATCGACACCTGCAGAGCAAGAAAAGCAAAGGAACTGTTGCATGTCAACGATTTGAAGGTAAAAGAGGTTGCCGTGTCAGTCGGGTATGAAGCTGCTCATTCGTTCACGCGCTTCTTCAAGAAGGTGACGGGCATGACGCCCCAAGAGTATCGCGATTCCCTCAACGTATAGATGAATTCCAATAACAAGGCGAAAGGATAAGATTTCTCTTAACCTTTCGCCTTGTTATTGTTTCTGCGCGTAGCCGGTTGTCGCAGTGCTGCAATTTGAGGGGTAAAAACACATGATTCGTCAGGTTGTGGATGCGTCTTGAAGGCGATAAATTGAAGTAACGAGAGGCCGAGCGATACCGCGGATCGCAATCGTGAGTAAAGATGAAGAAAGCGGCGATCGTTTCCTTGTGTTAGCAAGGGAGACGATTGCCGCTTCAATATTGTGCATTAGTTTAATAAATACGGTAGTTGCCGCTTAATGCCAGCAGACTGAAGAAATACAGGCAATTATCGTAATAACGCCGAACGCCGGTACGCAAGGGCGTGCCCCAGAACAAGCGGACAAAATGGGCGGCATCGGGTCCGTCCGCTGCGAGAGATGCCATTGCATTCGTGGCGAGAAGGCCGATCGGATGCAGCGCAGGTTCCTCGAATGGCTTGCCTTCGATTGTATAGCGACGATAATCGGAAACATCGATGTTGCGGAAGAATGCCTGGATGCGAATACTCTGATCGATTTGCCAGGGGTCCTTGCGGAACCATTCATAGTCAAGTCCGATATTCGCCGCTACGCGGTAAGAGTCACTGAAGAAATGACGAAAGTCGCCGTGCCGCTGCGGTACCGCAGGCGTTCCGTCATAGTTCGCGTATTCGGGCGAGAGTCCCGTTACGGGATGGCAGGCGGCATGCAGGTAAGCACGGCTCGCTTCGGCGGCTTCTCTCCAGAATGGCCTGTCCTGTTCGTCGGCATGAATAGCGAACAACTCATAGAAGTGCGGGAGATGATAGGAGGGATCGCTAAAGGGAGATTCAGGTATGAATTTAATTAGCTTGGTTGCCGGATCCCACATCGGGTCGCCTTCGCCGTTCTCTCCTTGATGGATGCATGCGCGCAGAATTGTTTTGGCTTGCTCGGAATAATCGAACGGCACCGGCCCGTCACCCCAACGGTTCGAGGCGAAAATCAAGGCCATGGCGAAAAACTCTTCCCCGTCGGGTGCGGGACCCTGCGAGATGCGAGTGCCATCCGGCTTGCAATGCCACGCGAAGTAATGCTTGTAGCGGCTGTCTTTATGCTGCATGAACGTCTTCGCGTAGTTCCATAGTCTGTCGAATTCATCCTTTTTGTTCATTTGCACCGCCATCATCATGCCGTAAGACATGCCTTCGGAGCGTACATCTAGATTGCCGGTATCGAGGAGATAACCTTTGTCGTCGCCTAGTGGGTAATAGATCCGCATCTCAGGGTCGCCGTAGAACAGCTCGTTCCAAGCCTGCTCCAGCTTGCTTTCGATTTCCTGATCGGAATACCCCAGTTCCTTGAATAGATTCTTGTAGCTGCCTGTATGGAAAGCACCTTGGTTTGAGTCTGACACTAGCGCAACCTCCATAATTCAATTTTTTGTACATATCATAACATGGTAGATACTTAAGGAATTAAAGAGTCTTCTTTAAAAACTATAGCACTATCCATTTTCAGAGAAGAGAGGGTTACCTCATGCATAGCGTTATTATTGTCGACGACGAACTATTTTTCCGCAAAGGCTTAGTAGGAATGATAGATTGGGAGGGTAACGGTTATCAAGTAATCGGTGAAGCGGCTAATGGCGAAGACGCGCTTGTCATGATTAGAGACAAAAAACCTGATCTTGTCATCACCGATATCCAGATGCCGGTACTGGACGGTCTTGCCTTAATTCAAGCTGCGGAGGAGGAGAAGCTCGATACGGAGTTCGTTATTATAAGCGGGCATACCGATTTCCGCTATGCACAGCAGGCCGTTCGTTTCGGCGTACTGGATTACGTGCTTAAGCCTATTGACGAAGCTGACCTTGTAAATGCACTTGTGAAGCTGCACGACAAGTTGGAGAAGAAAATACAGCCTCAAGCGCGAAAACGGATGCTGATGAGCCAGAAACAAATCGAAACATTCCTTCGAGGAGAATCGACGTTGGACGACGACCTAAGCTGTAAATTGGTAGAGGCAGTCGAGGAGAATGATGCATATCACATCAGGCTGGTCGTTGATCGGATATTTTCTGAATTTAGCGAGAAACGTTTTTCGCCCGAGGAGATCCAAACAGGCATCGTACAATGCGTGCTAATGATTTGTAAATCAATTAGAAGCATGGAAGGCGATGAAACCGAGCTGACATCCTTTGAATCACTCATTAATTGGTATCATCACAATGTAACGTTAGACGAGATCAAACGGCTGTTTAACGAGTTCCTTTTCGAAGCGGGTGATCTGATCAACAGGTTATACAGAACCTACGGGAAGGGGAGAATTCACAAAATCAAAACGTACATTGACCAAAATTATAGCAAAAATATTAGTTTGAGGATAATTGCTGGTCAATTCTATTTCAATCCGGCTTATTTAGGACAGCTCTTCAAAAAAAATTACGGTATGTACTTTAATCAATATCTGCAGCAGTTGAGAATCACAGAAGCAAAAAAATTGCTGCGGATGAAGGATTTGCGCATATATGAAGTGGCAGAGAGGGTCGGATTCAACAATTCCGATTATTTTGTTACCCAATTCGATAAGCTGGAGCGAATGTCACCTTCCGAATATCGAAACCAATGGAATCTGCAATAGTTTTTTGACCAAGGGATGATGGTTGGCGGTGCTATTTGAATTGCTATTCTGCTTTGCGATCGAATCTATCTGCATGACAACTAGAACTTGACGGGTAATGAATGAGAATTTGACAGGTTGTTCCTTGCCGTGGATAACCTTACTATGTTCAGTAATAAGGAAAGAGGTGAAAGCTTGTTGACAAGCAAGAAGCGCTTCGGACTCATTGCTGTCCTTGCAGTGATGGCCACAGCGATATTCCTTCTCAGCCAGTTGCAGGAGGTTAACCGGAAAGAATTGGAGCAACGACCTGCTGTAAAGTTATCGGCTTACCTGAAGGAAGAGACGATAGAGCTTAGCAAGAAGAGAGATAGCGCATATGAAGTGGATTTACTCATGGACGATTTCCCGATCGGGGCAGAAGTTGTACAAATTCGTTCTACGCTTCATATTCCGGTTGCATTAGAAATTGATTCGATCGTTCTGAACCTCAATAATGTTTCGGCGGCAGCTGTTGCCTTTCAGCCTTCCGAGGAAGGGCTGGAGCTTTGGATCGGCAATGACGACGGCTCCCTAGTTACATTTGCGAACCATGACGGCAGCAAAACGCTAGCTACGATTACATTAAAACAAAAGCGGGAGTTGATTGTGAAAATGAAAGAAGAATTGAAGGTAAACAGTCTGGAAATTTTGGAGTCTAATCAGAATAAAACGACGTATGATGTGAACGGGGCAGCCACGGAGCTTAGCTATGAGCCGCCGGCCAGCGCAGTTGGAAAGCTCCCTCAGAACGGCAATCCGATCTTATCCCATAAATTTGGCGCAGATCCTTATGCTCTCGTACATAATGGCCGCGTTTATATTTACAGCACTTACGATGTACTTGAGTATGACACCGCCGGCGAGGTGAAGGACAACTCTTTCGGATCAATCAATCGGCTGTCGATCGTTTCTTCCTCGGATTTAATGAACTGGACGGATCATGGTTTCGTAGTTGCTGCTGGTCCCGAAGGAGCGGCAAAGTGGGCGACACAATCCTGGGCACCGGCAGCGGCGCATAAGGTGATTGACGGCAAGGATAAGTTCTTCCTTTATTTCGCGAATAACGCAAGCGGCATTGGCGTACTGACGAGCGACAGCCCAACGGGTCCGTGGATCGATCCGATCGGCAAGCCGCTAATTGCAAGATCGGCGCCAGCCGCAGAAGGAGTCACATGGTTGTTCGATCCGGCTGTGCTGGTCGATGACGACGGCAAGGGCTACATCTACTTTGGCGGGGGGATCCCGGAGGGCCAGGAGGCGAGACCGGATACGGCTCGCGTTATGCAGCTAGGAGACGATATGATCAGTGTTGTCGGCGAATCTGCTGTCATTCCGGCACCATTCATGTTTGAGGATGCTGGAATCAACAAAGTAGACGGCACTTATTATTTTACGTATTGCTCCAATTTCTACGACGGCACTCGTCCAGAGGGAAGCCCGCAGGCAGGAGAAATCGCCTACATGACAAGCGACCATCCGATGGGACCTTGGACATACCAAACGACTATTCTGAAAAATCCCGGCCATTTCTTTGGCGTGGGCGGCAATAATCACCATGCGATGTTCCAATTCCAGGAGGAATGGTACATTTCATATCACGCACAAACATTGTCCAAGGCGATGGGCGTGCCGAAGGGCTACCGATCCACACATTTGAACAAAGTGAGCTTCGTCGCGGACGGCTCGATTCAAGAAATCGAAGCTGACTTGAAAGGCGTACCACAGCTCGATAAGCTTAACCCGTTCTCGCGAGTGGAAGCAGGGACGTTTGCTTGGAGCGCAGGCATCGAAGTGTTGCCGCATAAGATGGACGAGAACGGAACGGCGGTAGAAGAGGTTGCAGTCGGAGCTATTCACAACGGCGATTGGACGGCCGTGTCCAGCGTGGACTTCGGCGCAGGTGCCTCTACGTTCACAGCGTTCATAGCAGGTGGAAGCGAAGCCGCCGTCATAGAGCTTCGTTTGGACAGTCCGGATGGCGCTTTGCTAGGTTCGCTTTCTGTTCCGCAGGGAGATGGATCGACAGGCTGGATAGAAGCAAAAACGGCGGTCAAGGGTGCCGAAGGCGTTCACGATCTGTATTTTATGTTCAAAGGCAAGGCTGATACGGATTTGTTCACATTCCGTGCATGGCAGTTCGCCAACTAATTGAAAAGATTACCACTAATGAAATCCATCCATCTTCCTTGAACAGAAAAGACTTGCAGCCTCATCGCTGCGAGTCTTTTTTTATTGATGTAAAGCAGAGATTTAATACTATCGGAGTTGCTGGATCAATGGTAAGAGGCTTTAGCTTCCCCTTTAGGATTTAATTTATAGTTCTCTCATGGTTAATCGAAACCAACAGCTATCATTTATAGGGTAAACGAACAAGAAATGGACAGGTACTTCTACAGAAATGAAAGCGTTAAAATAAATAGTAATAGCGGGAAATATGAGGAGGTTAGCGATGTTGGCGAAGGTAGAATTGCCTGGAGAAGCAATTGGCGGGATGATTTTGAAGGCGGTTGGCCTTAAGCGTGTATTCGGTAGAGGCGCTGCCGCCGTCACCGCGTTATCGGACGTCCATTTGGATATACCAGCCGGATCAATGGTTGCGCTTAAAGGCAGGTCAGGCTCAGGCAAAACGACTTTGCTGAATATGCTTAGCGCGCTTGACGAGCCGACGGAAGGGCAAGTGTTTTTTCGAGACAGAGAAATTACGCGCATGCCCGGCAAGGAGAGAAGTGCTCTGAGACGCAAAGAAATCGGTCTCGTCTTTCAGTCATTTGGGCTTATTCCGCTCATGAATGCTTACGAGAATGTGGAATTTGGCCTGCGAGTTGCGGGTACTCCTTTTAAGGGAAATCGCGAGGCGGCGGAACGGGCATTGGAGCAGGTTGGGATGAAGGAAAGAATGCAGCACCGGCCCGCCGAGCTCTCTGGAGGGGAGCAGCAGCGCGTGGCGATTGCAAGGGCAATCGCTCACGCGCCCGTGCTGCTCATCGCGGACGAGCCGACGGCGGAGCTCGATAGCCGAATGGGCATTCAAGTGATGCGGGTATTCCGGGAACTCGTTAATCGTTCCGGTATGACGGTCGTTCTGACCACGCATGACCCGGGCATTATGGAGCTTGTTGATCATGTCATTTCATTGGAGGATGGAAGAATTGTATCGCAAACGAATATCGAATAAGGGATGCGGACTGCTGCTTTCAGGCGTGCGCCGATCGGTAATGGCGTTGACAGCGATGCTCGCGTTGTCCGGATGCGGCCTTCTCCCCGCAGAGCAGTCTGCTTTGCAGCCGCCGCTTGTTCAGCCAGCGCAGGAGCAATTGGATATCGTAGAGGCAAGCCGTGGATCGATTCAGACGTACCTTAAAGGTACGGCCCGTTTCGTTTCCTCAAGTGCGGAGAACTTGTCGTTCAAGGAATCGGGAGGCCGGCTCAAATCAATCAAGGTGAGCGTCGGCCAGGAAGTTAAAGCTGGCGATCTGCTCGTGGAGCAGGAAACGGGCGATCTCGAGCTTCAGGTAAGCCTTCAGCGGCTTAACTTGGAACGAGCGGAGCTACTGTTCAAGCAAGCGTACCTTGACGAAGCGTCGTCCACCGACTTGCGGCTGCGCGAAATTGATCTCGAACGCGAGAGAATGTCCCTTCAGTCAATGGAGACGCGCCTTACAAAATCACGTCTATATGCGACCCTTTCGGGAACGGTGACGTTTGTGGAAACCTTGAATGCGGGGGACTTTGTGAACGCCTACCAGGCTATTGTATCGATTGCAGATACGTCCCGGATTCAGCTTACTTATGTAGCTGCAGATAAGAAGGAAGTACAGCCGGTCGAAACAGGCATGCCAGTTAATTTGAAGTACAAGGGAAAAGCGTATATGGGCAAAGTGCTGCAATCTCCTTCTACTGTGCCGATTGGAACGGATGGATCCAAAGCAGAGCGCAACGCCGTAACGATCTATATGAGTATGGACAAGGCCCCGGAAGGCATCCAAATTGGCGATAGCGCTGAGTTGACGATCGAGCTTCAGAAGCGTGAGAATGTCATCACCCTGCCTCGCTCGGCCATCCGATCTTACATGGGCCGCTATTACTTGCAGGTGGCGGAAGGCGAACGACGTAAGGAGGTCGACATAGAGGTAGGGCTGTTAACGCCGACGGAAGCAGAAATCATTAAGGGACTAGAGGAAGGCCAAAAGGTCATCTTGAACAACTAACTAACAATGAAGACCGGATACTGCAACATATCCGGCGCAAGGATGGGGTGTGCGAATGGCCTTATGGACGATGATCCTCCGAAAGATGGCAAACAACAAGTGGCTGCAGTTGAACCTTTGGATCGGCCTTACCGTGTGCGTGGCTTTGTTCAGCTCCATGCCGCTTTACTCCGAAGCCATCTTGCAGCGGACGCTGCAGAAGGAGCTTCAATCGGTGCAGCTTCTGGAAGGCGTGTATCCGGGATATATTCGCATTGGTACGACAGTATCCTCGTCGTCCGTGGACGAGAAGACGGTAGAGGCCATCAAGCGGGCTGACAGATTCGTACAATCGATACCGGGGAGGGCGGAACTAGAGGCTATATCCGCTTATCAGCAACGTTTCACGCAGCGTATGAAAGTGTACGGAGCTGATGCTACGGACCAAGAGAAGCAGTCGCAAAAGGCGACGGGCAGCATCAAATCGCTATCCGGTCTTGAGAAGCGCGTTCGACTGATCGACGGTGTGATGCCAACCGTACGCACGGATGGCATTTACGAGGCTCTCGTTACGCAGAAGTTCCTCATCGCTACGAAGCGTGATCTCGGGGATGAATTAATCGCGGAAGCGCCGGACAAAAAGAAGTTCCGCGTTGTCGCGGTCGGGGTCATGGAGACGGATCCGACTGCCGATCCATATTTGCCATACCTAGCTTCAAAGGATAGCGATGGCTTTATTATTCCTTTTGATCAATTCGAGAGTGATTTTATTCTTGGAGGCAAGACGAAGCTCGCGAGCCTCGATTGGCGCATAGCGCTTAATTACGAGCAGTTAACGATCGATTCGATTGATGCATTTGTAAAGGCAGATAAGGATATCAGGCGATATTTCCGCGGCCGAATT
This sequence comes from Paenibacillus luteus, assembly GCF_006542765.1. GTDB lineage: Bacteria > Bacillota > Bacilli > Paenibacillales > Paenibacillaceae > Pristimantibacillus > Pristimantibacillus luteus. The sequence continues at coordinate 295,716 of NZ_SKCD01000022.1, read as the reverse complement.
GGGGTTGACGAGGTCAACATCCCAGCCATCTCGACAGTAGGTGCCTATCAAGGCAAGCAAGAGAAGCTTGACGTCATGATGCTGTCTCTTTATTCGCCAGTCATGCTGATGCTCGCTTTCTATCTCTTTATGGCCGCCAATCTCCTTATTGAACGGCAGAAGACGGAGATTTCCGTCCTGCGCAGCAGAGGGGCAAGTCGTCTGCAGATTATGATGGCCTATACGTTCGAGAGCCTATTTCTTGGCGTAAGCGCACTTGCGGTTGGTCCTTTACTCGGCATTCTGTTCACTAAAGTATTAGGCGCCTCGAACGGTTTCCTAGAGTTTGTCGATCGTTCGGCGCTCGAGGTCAGTCTGACCAGCAGCGCTTACTTGATGTCGGGGGCAGCGGTAGCCGCAGCATTGGTTTTGACTCTCATACCCGCTTTCATGGCGACCAGAGTAAGTATCGTCAGTCATAAGCAACAGAATGCTCGCCATAACAAGCTGACATTTTGGCATAAGACCGGCCTAGACTTTATCCTCGTGGGCGTTACTATGTATTTGCTCTATAATTTCAACAAACGGCAGGAGGATTTGCAGCGGTTAGGGCTTGATTCGGATGCTTTCCAGCTCGATCCGATGCTGTTTCTAATGCCTTCGCTTTTCGCGCTCGGGGGCGGCTTGCTGCTGCTGCGGGTCTATCCGTGGTTCATACGTCTGATCTATTGGGTTGGCCGCAGATGGTGGTCGCCAGCGCTGTATAACACGCTAATTCAGATTAGCCGATCATCCGGTCAATATCAGACGATCAAGCTGTTCCTGATCATGACCGTTGCGACAGGACTCTTTAGCGCGAATGCTGCACGAACCATAAACGACAACATGGAGAGCAAGATTGAGTACGCCATTGGAGCCGATATGTCCATTATGACTCGCTGGGAAAGTGATGCGCGTCCCTCAACCTATATGTCGTCAGCTTCTCAAACGCTGACCGAATCGACCCCGTCCAGCTCGAGCCGGGTTAATTACATCGAGCCGCCGTTTCAGCCGTTCGAAGAGCTGGAAGGCATTGAGGCGAGCGCTAAAGTATTTAAGAAAGAGAATGCGCGCTTTGTCACACCTGCCAGCGGTGCAAGCGGTGCAACGACGCTCTTTGGCATTGACACGTTGAATTTTGGCCAGACGACATGGATGAAGGAGGGGCTGCTTGACTATCCCATTAACGGCTACCTGAATCTCCTCGCTCCGAATACGAAGGCGGTTCTGATCTCTCGTTCAATTGCGAAGAAGACAAAAGCAAAGCCAGGCGACACCATTAGCTTGTCCTGGGACGGGCTGGAACAGGCGCAATTCGTTGTCTATGGCATTATCGATTACTGGCCAAGCTGGAATCCGCTTCCAACGAGCAGCAAGGATAATGAAAAAGCGGTTCAACCCAACTTGATCGTTGGCCATCTCGGCACGATACAGAAGAGACTTGCTGTAGAGCCATACGAAGTATGGCTGAAACTGAAAGAAGGCGTTACAAGTCAATCTGTCTACGACCAGCTGGCGGAGAAGAAGCTGCGAATCATCCAGCTTCAGGACGCAACGCAAGAGCTGATTGAATCAAAAAACGATCCGTTCAGACTTGCAATCAATGGCGTGATGACGCTCGGCTTCGTTATCTCCATGCTAATCAGCTTCTTCGGCTTCCTACTGTTCTGGGTGCTCACGCTCTCAGGCAGAACGCTTCAATATGGCGTGCTTGGAGCAATGGGGATTCGGTTCGGGCAAATTATTGGCATGCTCGTCAGCGAGCAATTGCTAACTTCGGGAGCAGCGGTTGTTCTGGGCGTTTTCATCGGAAATTCCATAAGCGAGCTATTCGTTCCGCTCTTTGAGATGTCTTTCTCAACAAAGGATCAAGTTCCGCCGTTTGAAATGGTGCAACAGCTCAGCGACTATTTGCAGCTGTACAGCATCGTTGGCATTACGCTGACCTTGGGTTTGCTTATTCTCGGTTACCGCTTGTCGAGAATCCGGATTGCACAAGCACTCAAGCTTGGAGAGGAGTAAACGATGATTAAAAGTGAAGGACTCGTCAAAATTTACAAAATGGCGGATCTTGAGGTGTTCGCTCTGCAAGGTCTGGATCTGCAGGTCGAGGCCGGCGAGCTAATGGCGATTATCGGCAATTCAGGCAGCGGCAAGTCGACGCTCCTGAACATGCTGGGGGGACTTGACAAGCCGTCGGCCGGCAAGCTTTATGTGGACGGCAAAGACCTGCTGAAGTTCGGAGAAAAGGAACTGGTAGCCTATAAGCGCGATACGGTCGGTTTTGTATGGCAGAACAATGCGCGTAATCTCATACCATATTTAACGGCGCTGGCTAATGTGGAGCTTCCTATGCTGCTCCGCGGCAAGCGCCGGCGGGAGCGGGCAATGGAGCTGCTGGAAGCGGTAGGGCTTGGCCACAGGATGCGGAACAGGCTGAATGAGCTGTCTGGCGGCGAGCAGCAGCGGGTGGCGATTGCAATCGCGCTTGCCAACGATCCAAAGCTGCTGCTCGCGGACGAGCCGACAGGATCACTCGATACAAGCACATCAAATCAAGTACTTGATTTGTTCCGAACGCTTAATCGATCGATCGGAATTACGATCGTAATTGTAACGCATGATCCGGAACTCGCACGCAAGGTGGACCGGGTCGTCCAGATTAGGGATGGTAAAACGTCAGCGGAGATGATCCGCAAAGTCTCGTACACGGATGAGCTGGCTATGCTGGATGCCGAAAGCGCCATGCTGGAGGCGGAGAGCCACACAGAATATGCGGTGCTGGATAAAGCGGGTCGATTACAGATTCCTTCTGGTTTCCTAGACACGGAAGGATTCAAAGAAATCAACAAGGTGCGGGTGGAGATGGAAGATGGCCGCATTGTCCTCTATCCGCGTCAGGAAAGCACGGAAAGTTAACGAAGCAATCTTAAAGATTATGACGTAATTGGGAAACCTCCCATACGAAAAGCAAAACCTCATTTCCCGCTATTAGGCGAGGATGAGGTTTTTTTGCTACAAATGTCAGACGAATCTGCCATGCAAAAATGTAAGCGGTTACGAGATAATGGAAAACATTTTTCGATATTCGTTAGCACTTACACCGGTATATGATTTGAACTTTTTATAGAACCAATCCATCTCCGTATATCCGATCTCATTCGCGATTTCGTACACTTTCAGGTCCGTATTCTCAAGCAGCAGCTTTGCTTTCTCCATACGCTGCTGCAGCAAATATTCATTGAAGGTCATATTTTCCTGATACTTGAATTTTTGACCTAAATACGAGCAATTGAAATGCAGACTGTTGGAAATTTGTTTCAAGGTAATATTTTGATACAGCGATTCATCGACATATTCCTTGACCCGTTCAATGATATTCGGCTGAGGCGGAGTCTCATTTTCCATAGGCGTCCATGAGAGCGCTCTATTATTATCGATTATGCAATCAAGCTCGCCTTTGACAGTCAGAAGACATGAAGTCAGTTCGACAGAAGTAACAGGGTCCGGCAAATAATCGTTTACTTGGTAATAGAGCGCCTTTCGGGCAAGCTGGAAGTCGTTGCTTCCGCCTATAAGGACAAGTGGTACACGGCTCTTCCGGCGAATGTAATCACAAAGAAACAAGGCATCATGGTGAGAGCCGTTCATGCCGACCAGGATGAGCGAAAAATAGTTTTGATCTAGAAATTTAATAGCGTCCGCAGAGCTGTTCGCATAAGCGTCCAATTCAAATCCAATCCCATGCCACTCTGGCATACGTTGCAACATCTCCATCGAAGATGTGGAGTCATAGTCGACAAGCAGCACTTTATACATGATGGTTACCTCCCAATTGCATTTGCTTGAGCGTAAACGGCTATCGCCGTTCTTGGCTGTAAAAGCTAAATTTTCGATGTGAAATATAATCAAAGTTAATCAACAGATGATTTACATTCTTATAGTTGTACCTGAGGGTTTCTCTAACGGGAGAATGTCTACGTTTTTATTATGTAAATTGGGGGCAGTGGATACAATGTGCTTTTCTTTGCATTGCGCGCAGTTTTTTACTTCTTGAAAAAAAAGGGTCTAACGAAGAAAGTAAATGATTTCCAATCTAGAATGTGAAGGGTAATAGATCTGATATTCAACAGGTTGTTGCTTGCCTTATGAAAGCGCTACACTTTCGGTGTAGTTCAATATGTTAAGGGGGATTCGCAATGAAGATTCGTAAATTAATGGTTTTGTTATGCGCATTCGTTCTCATTCTTTCTGCATGCAGCAGCGGTTCGGGCAACAGCAAGAACAACGGAACAAACGGCGGCTCGAACAATGGGTCGGGCAATGGGGGGACTGAGACAACCGTTCCTGAGGGCAACGGAGAAGAAGAGTTAAACAGCTCGCCCGAGTTAGATTTCGACATGGGCGGCAGAACGATTAAAGTCGTTTCTTGGTGGGATATGGCGATTAAGGAAGACAATCCGGACAACATCCAACGAAAGAAAAATCTTGATGAGCTGATGAAGAAGCATAACTTTAAAATGGAATATGTAGCGGTTGACTTTGGCGAATATCAACAAAAAGTAACAGCATCCCTACTAGCGGGAGAACCGCTTGGCGATATCGTCCGCTTGGGAAGAAACTATTCGATTCCGACATTGGTCAAGCAAGATTTGCTGTGGCCTGTCGATGATTATACGAAAAACACGAAAGTGTTTAATCAGAAGGCTACGAGCGAATTCTTTACTTATGAGGGTAAAGGCTATGCGTTTACAGAAGACAATAACAACCTGGTACAAGGCATTTTCTACAATCGGACGCTCTTGAATCAGCTTGGCATAAAGGCGCTTCAAGATTATGTGAACGAGGACAACTGGAATTGGGATACCTTCGTTCAAGTAGCGAAAGAAGCCAATAAAGATACAAACAACGACGGCAAGCTGGATACATGGGGACTTGCTAATTCTCAAGTTATCGAGCATGCGATGTATTCAAACGGAGCTCATCTGACAAAAGGCAACAAACAAAATCTCGATGACCCCGCTACGCAAGAAACGTTGAACTTCTTGTCGAAATTGGCAACGGAGCAAGTTTACAGACCGACGGAGGGCGGAGATTGGACGGAGCCTGGACAATTTTTCCGTCAAGGAAATACGCTAATGTATGCCGGTGCTATTTATGAATTGAATGGCTTTAAGACGGATATGCCGGACGCGGATATTGGCTTTGTACCATTCCCGAAAGGTCCAAGCGAAACGGAATATCATTCCGGCGAAGGTGCTTACCAAGCACTGACGATTCCAAAGGCAGTGGAGAATCCCGAGCAGCTGCTTTACATTTGGGAAAAAATCAACGATATCGATTCCGAATACGACTATCCTGGTCAGTCATCCCTTGAAAGCAGTTTTTCAAACGAGGATGACATTAACAATGCCAAGCAAGTTGGAGCTGGCATGATCGTATTCGACCACGGCACTTACGGTGATGCCTTGAAGTTCTGGGACTTCGTAGGTGAGATCAACAGCGGGGTATCGGTATCTACGGTCGTAGAGAAGTATAAACCTGTATTCCAAGCGGCGATTGATGCGGTGTATGGTTCTTAACGTGTAATAACGTGTGAGAGGCAGTCCCCATTTTAGAAATATTTCTAATGGGGACTGTTGTTGAATTTAACTTCTTACTGTAGGAGGGAGAAAAGTTGAACTTCAGAAAGAAGAACTACATCGCAATTATACTCGTTCTTACCGTTCTGGCAACTTCTATATGGGCTTTCTACCCTTCAGATTCGAAGGATAGCAGACGCGTCATGGCTATGGGTGATTTCGATGCCGTTACGGCATCAGCAGGAGAAGACAGCTATGATGCGTATTTGACTACGCATATCAAGGCTGGGGGGCCAGACGAGGTCATTCGAATAGAGGGCGAGAGCTTCTCTGGAACGACTGGAGAAGGGTTCGACATTGCGAACGATCTGGAAGGATTGAACGGTAAGGCGGTTGTAACACCGGAGAGCGGCTCCATTTCATGGGATGTAATGGTTACACAAGCGGGTCTGTACAACATCAGAATTCATTATTTGCCGATCGAGGGGAAAAGCTCTGCGATTGAAAGGCAGTTTGCCATTAACGGAAAAGTCCCTTTCAAGGGGGCGGATATTTTATTATTCGATCGAGTTTGGGGAAATCGACAGGACGAAATTGAGCGTGACGATCGCGGCAATGAAATCAGGCCAAGGCAGGTAGAAAAACAGTCATGGCAAATCGGAGTTTTCACGGATCGAAATGGATATTATGACGAGCCTTACTCCTTTTACTTTGAGAGCGGGCAGCAATCGTTTTCCTTGACGGCTTTAAGGGAACCGATGGCGATTGATTATATTGAATTGTATCAAGAACCAGTATTGTTTCCGTATGAGGACAAGAAGAAAGAGTATGAGGCAAAAGGAATCAAGCCGGTATCGAATCAGTACATCGAAATACAAGCGGAGGACGCGGTCGCCAAATCATCGCCTACGTTATATCCGCTGGCGGACCGGTCGAGTCCGACGGTCATTCCTTACAATGTATCCAAGCTTCGAATCAATACGATCGGCGGAACGAACTGGAAGCTTCCGGGACAGTGGATTGAGTGGGAGTTTGAGACTGTCGAGGACGGCTTATATCAGATCGCGCTTAAGCAAAAGCAGGATACGCTGCGCGGCATATACGCCACTCGAAGCTTGACGATTGACGGAGAGACTCCTTTCCAGGAAATGAAGCGTTTACGCTTTAATTTTAACATGGATTGGGAAATGAACGTGCTGGGGGATGAAGTAGAGCCGTATTTGTTCCACTTGTCCAAGGGAAAACATCGCATTCGAATGGAAGTTTCACTAGGCGACATCGCCCCGCTCATTCGAACGATTGAATCTAGTGTGCTGGAGCTTAACGAGATGTATCGCAAAATATTGATGATCACATCAAATACGCCCGATCCGTTCCGTGATTACCAATTAGGGAAGCGGATACCGGATATGGTTAAGACATTCGAAGAGCAAGCAGTGATTATACAGAACGTAGCCGATTATTTAGAAAAATCGACAGGAGAGCGGAGCGACAAAGTAGCCGTTCTTCATACAATGGTTGGCCAATTAAAGGAAATGATTAAAAACCCAGAAACGGTTGGCAATCGCTTAACCGCATTTAAAACGAATGTCGGGGGATTAGGCACGTGGATTCTTACGGTTCGGGAGCAACCGATTAAGCTTGATTATCTCGTTGTGACCTCGCCGAACAAGAAGCTTCCGAGAGCCGGAGCGACTATCTTCCAAGAGATCAAGCATGAGCTTGGCGCATACTTTGCGTCTTATACCGAGGACTATGACAGCATCGGGAATACGAAAAATGAGCAGGACCGCAAAATTACGGTGTGGATTACAACGGGCCGGGATCAAGCACAGGTGCTTAAGAGCTTAATCGACGATTCCTTCACGCCGGAGTCGAATATCGCGATAGATTTAAGGCTCGTACCGGGGAACATTTTGCTTCCGGCGACACTGGCCGACGAGGGACCTGATGTTGCTATGCAAATTGGCGAGGACGTTCCCGTGAACTACGCGATGCGGGATGCGGCGACAGACTTGACTCAGTTTGCTGATTTCGATGAAGTCGCTTCGCGTTTCCATGACAGCGGACTTACGCCTTACAAGTACGATCAAGGCGTCTATGCACTGCCTGAGCAGCAGTCATTCCCGATGCTATTCTATCGAAAGGATATTCTTGAGGAGCTAGGACTCGCGCCGCCGAAGACATGGCAGGATATTTACAACATGATTTCTGTCCTCCAGAAGCACAATATGGAGTTTTGGCTGCCGATTGAGGCTACGAACGCAAGTCTCATACCGAATGCGACCTTCTCCATGCTGCTTTATCAGAATGGCGGTGAATTCTATCGTGATGACGATAAGAAGAGTGCGCTTGATATGGATATATCTATGGAAATGTTTAAGAAGTGGACGCAATTTTATACGAACTACAAATTTCCGGTACTGGCAGACTTCCCGAACCGATTTCGTACGGGCGAGATGCCAATCGGCATTGCGGATTATACAACGTATAACATGCTAACGGTGCTCGCGCCTGAGATTAAAGGGTTGTGGGAGTTTACACTCGTTCCTGGTACGGAGCAAGATAACGGAACCGTTAATCATGCGGTAGCCAGCCATACGACTGGCGTTATGATGATGGAGAATGCCGATAACAAGGAAGCGTCCTGGGAATTTATGAAATGGTGGACCAGCAAGGATACGCAAATTGCTTACGGTAGAGAAATGGAAGGGTTAATGGGCGAAGCCGCACGTTATCCAACGGCTAACGTAGAGGCACTTGCAGAATTGCCTTGGCCAATTAAGGATTACAACAATCTGTCCAGCCAGTGGGAGTGGGTTGAAGGCATACCTCAAGTGCCGGGCGGTTATTTCACCGGCCGACATCTGGACAATGCCTTCCGCAGAGTCGTCAACGCGAACGAGAATTCTAGGGAAGCGCTTAACGATTATGTGCTCTACATTAACGATGAAATCGAGATCAAGCGGAAAGAATTTAATTTACCGTAATTGTTTGGGGGTGGAGTTCATTGGAAGCCGAAACAACCAGTCAAGCCGTACCTAATCTTATCCATCCGAAGAAAAAATCGAAGTTGTCCCATGTATGGACGGAACTGAAGAAAAATAAGCATTATTACCTTTTGATGAGCCCATACATGCTTATTTTCTTTACCTTTACGGTCATTCCCGTCGTATTCTCGCTCATACTTAGCTTCTTTTACTTCAACATGCTCGAATTTCCGCGGTTTGTCGGATGGCAGAACTACTCCAGATTATTTCTGAACGACGATATCTTTATGATTGCATTAAAAAACACATTCATCTTCGCAATCATTACCGGTCCGGTCAGCTATATCGCCTGCTTTTTCTTTGCATGGGTTATTAACGAGCTATCGCCAAAAATAAGGGCGGTTATGACTTTAATCTTCTATGCGCCGGCGATTTCCGGCAATGTATTTTTTATTTGGCTAATTGTATTCTCGGGCGACCGCTACGGCTATATGAACGGATTCTTGATTAAATATGGATTTATTTTGGAACCGATCCAATGGCTGACGAATGAAAAATACATTCTGATGATCGTCATGATCGTACAGTTGTGGCTCAGCTTAGGCACTAGTTTCCTTGCCTTTATAGCAGGATTGCAAACGATTGATCGGACGCTGATAGAAGCGGGAGTCGTAGACGGAATAAAAAACCGCTGGCAGGAATTATGGTTCATAACACTGCCTTCAATGAGGCCTCAGTTGCTGTTCGGCGCCGTTTTGCAAATTACGGGATCTCTTGCGGTGGCTGATATTACGATCGCACTCGCAGGTTTCCCGAGCGTTAACTATGCGGCACATACGGTTGTTACCCATCTGATGGACTACGGGACGATTCGTTTCGAAATGGGTTACGCTTCGGCGATTGCGACTGTGCTGTTCGTTATTATGATCGGGACTAACAAATTGACGCAAAAATTGCTCAGAAAGGTAGGTGAGTAACGTTGGTCGTTAAAATGATGACCGTATTTCGGACGACGAAGCGTCTGAACCGTTCGTTTACGGTTAGCTTCATCTTGTTCGCGTTTCTCGCCCTGTTCGGAGCGTTTATGGTGCTGCCTCTGCTGTATGCAGTGAACAACGCCTTCAAGCCGCTGGATGAATTGTTTATTTTCCCACCGCGCTTCTTCGTGAATAATCCGACATTGGACAACTTTTATGATCTGGTCGCCTTGATGGGCAATTCATGGGTGCCGTTATCGCGTTACATTGCAAATACATTGCTCATTACGCTCGTCGGAACGGTCGGACATATTTTGCTGGCTTCCGCTGCGGCGTACCCGTTAGCTAAATATCAGTTCCTCGGCTCGAAGACGCTGTTCTCGATCGTTGTTCTTTCGTTGATGTTCTCTGGTCATGTTACAGCGATTCCAAACTATATGGTGATGTCTTGGCTCGGCTGGATCAATACGCATGCGTCTATTATCGTTCCTTCGCTCGCATTTCCATTAGGCTTGTTCCTAATGAAGCAATTCATGGAGCAGCTTCCGACAGCTTTGCTGGAAGCCGCCAAGATTGATGGAGCGAGCGAGTACCGGATCTATTGGAGCATCGTGATGCCGAACGTAAAGCCAGCTTGGCTCACTCTTATGATTTTGCAGTTTCCTATGCTTTGGGGAACAGACGGAGGCAGCTTCATCTACAGTGAAAACCTGAAGACGCTGCATTACGCGCTGGGTCAGATTACGCTCGGTGGTATTGCGCGCGCTGGCGTCGGAGCGGCCGTCGCGCTCATCTTGATGGTTGTTCCAATTACGCTCTTCGTCATCTCGCAGAGCAGTGTCATCCAGACGATGGCGACTTCCGGGATGAAAGAGTAGAAGGGAGATTTGCACGATGTTGAAGAGAAAAACCAAACTAAGAGCTTATCTCCTTGCGGCTATATGCTGCGTATTCGGCATAAGTGCGGGAGGATCGCTTGCTTATGCCGCGGATGGCGATTCTTACAACTATTCCGTCTGGGGAGATACGGTCGTATCTCCTTCCGCATACGAGGCTACGACTCTAATGACCGGCACCTCGCTGGGTATAGGCGCGTTTAAAGATCCAAGCGATCTGCACGTGACGGCGGACAATGAAATTTATATTCTCGATTCCGGCAATAATCGGATTGTTGTTCTGGACATCAATTATCGTCAGAAGGCAATGATCAACAGCTTCAATAACGACGGTGTAGCCGATACGTTTCTGAATCCTCAAGGGATCTTCATAACCGAGCAGAAGCATGTGCTGATTGCAGATACGGGAAACAAGCGGGTCGTTCATCTGGATGAAAAAGGCCAGCTGGTGCAAATCGTAGAGAAACCTGAATCCGATCTGCTGCCGGGCAACTTCGATTTTCAACCGGTGCGGGTCGTCATGGATAAAGCGCAGCGCATCTATGTCATGGCGGTAGGTGTGTTCGACGGGCTGATGGAATTTAGCGCGGAGGGCGCATTCACTTCTTACATCGGTGCGAACCGTGTCTGGGTGGATCCAGTGGAGCTGTTCTGGAAGAGGCTGTCGACGAAGGCGCAGCGCAGCCAAATGGTGATGTTCACGCCAACGGAATTTACCAATATGGACATTAATGATGAAGGTTTCATTTACGCGACCAGCGGAGATTCGGGTGACACCATCCGCAAGCTGAACGCGCAAGGAAACGATATCTTGCGAAGAACCGGTTTATACGACCCGCAGGGTGATATTAACTTTACGCGCGATCTTGGACCTTCCAGACTTATTGACGTCGATATTACGGATAGTGAAATTTATTCGGTTCTTGACTCGAAGAGAGGCCGGATTTTCACTTATAACGGAGACGGGCAGTTCATGTATGTGTTCGGTGGCATGGGCAATCGGATCGGCGAGTTCAACACGCCGGTTGCCATTGAACGGGTTGGGGACGATTTCCTCGTTCTGGACAAAGCGTTCGGTGAAATGACGTTGTTCCAGACGACGGAGTACGGCCGAACGTTGAATGAAGCCGTCAGAAGCTATTACCGAGGCGAGGAAGACAAGGCGCTTCAGCTCTATAAGCAGACGATTAATAGAAACACAAATCTGGATTTCGCTTATTCCGGCATCGGCAAGGCGATTCTAAGGCAGGGTGACTATAAGGATGCGATGCGGTACTTCAAGCAAAGTCTAGATCAACCCAATTATTCCAAGGCGTTTCTCCTTTACCGCAAAGAAGTGTTAAGAGCAAACTTCAGCACCATAATGACGGTTGTCATCGGAATAGCCGCTGTTACTCTGATTATCAGGACTTATCGGAAGAAGCAGGCTAGAAAGCGGGGCGTTTCGTTTGAATAAAGAGTTCATTAAATTTCCGTTATATGTAATTATGCATCCCTTTAACGGTTATTGGGAGCTGAAATACGAACAGAATAAGAAGCTGAATTTGATTTTATCGTTCGGGATTCTGCTGATGCTGATCTTGACTAACGTACTGAGCAGTCAGTACAGCGGGTTTCTAGTTAACATCTACAATCCTAAATACATGAACAGCTTAATGGAGATCACTTATGTTCTTGTGCCCGTCTTATTCTGGTGTGCAGCGAACTGGTCGCTTACGACCCTAATGGATGGTGAAGGGAAATTCGTTGACATCTTCATATCTACCTGTTTCGCACTGCTGCCTTTGGTTATTATCAACTTCCCGTGGATTTGGCTAAGCAACGTCATTTCCATGCAAGAGACAACGTTTTATTATTTCTTCAACAGCTTTGCGGCTCTATGGTCGCTATATCTTATGTTCGTTGGAAATATGACCGTTCATCAATTCACGCCAAGCAAGACCATCGTAACGATGATGCTCTCGCTGATTGCTATCGGGTTCATGGCGTTTCTCTGCTTATTGTTTTTTAGTTTAATTCAACAAATTATTACTTTCATCACGATCTTATATCAAGAAATCACCTTGAGGAATTAGGAATGGAGGAACGATAGATGCGTATGGCCAGAAATGCCATCATGTCCGCGTTTCTCGTAACCGGACTGCTGGTCGCCGGCTGCTCCAGCTCGGGTAACGCAAACCAAGCGGCAGACATGCAGCAGTTAGAGGCGTCATTCGTGCAAGGAAAGGCAATTAACGCTTCGTTTACGGATGCGCGTCTTGTTGATATGAAGGGAATCGCCGAGAATGAGCGGCTCAGGCTGTTCATCAACGAGGAGACGGGCGCCATTGCTGTGCTTAACAAAAGCGGCGGCGAAGTATGGCATAGCAATCCCCTCGAAGCGGAGGCAGATCCTATCGCGACCGGAGTGAACAAGGGGTTGCTGTCCTCGCAAATGAAAATAGATTACTATAACAGCTTTGGACAGGTCAATTCTATCAATACGTTCCTGGACAGTGTTGCGTACAAGCAGGTTAAATATGAAACGATGGATAGCGGAGTCAAAGTAACCTATAAATTTGGTAAGGCGGAGAGAACTGCCATGGATCTGCCGCTCATGTTAAGCGAGGCTCGTTTTGAGGAGTTGACGGTCAAGCTCGATAAGGCAGGTCAGCGAGCCTTACGTATTGGATATACCAAAAATGATGATAAGGCGGTCTATGCACGGAATGATCAAGCGCTGAACGGTCTTCAGCTTGATCGCGCGTTCAAAGCATTCGAGGATGCCGGCTACACACAAGAGGATTTGGAGAAGGATATGGCTGAACTGAACTTTTCGCAGGATTCGCCTGCACCGAGAATTTTCCTCGCTAGCATCGAGTATAAGCTCGATGCGGAGAGTCTTGTTGTTAAGGTGCCGTCCAAGGAAATTCAGTCCCCTAGCGAGTATCCGGTCAGCAACGTCTCCATGCTGGGCTTCTTTGGTGCAGCGGGGAGTGAGGAGAAAGGCTCGATCTTCGTTCCGGACGGTTCCGGCGCTCTCATCTCGTTCAATAATGGCAAGACGAAGTATCCTGCTTACCAGCAGGCGGTATATGGTAATGACCAGGCAATGGAGAGGGTCGAGAATGCTATTAACGAACAAACCGTCAGGCTGCCGGTATTCGGCATGATCAGGGAAGGCAACGCATTCCTTGGCATTATTGAGGAAGGAGCCCCTATTGCGACGATCAATGCGGATATCAGCGGCAAATTGAACAGCTACAACTATGTTTATCCTACCTTCAACGTTACGAACAAAGGGGAGCTTACGCTCCAGGCGAACGGATCGGAGCGAACGCTGCCCAAGTTTCAGGAGCAACCGATGAAAAGTGATTTTATAGTGCGTTATGCCTTCCTTACGGGCAAGTCCGCGACGTATCAAGGCATGGCCGAGTATTATCGTCAATATTTGGAGAGCCAGGGCGGTTTGCCGGTGTCGAAGAAGGGAAGCGGGGATAGCGAGCTTCCGTTCTACGTTCAGGTTGTGGGAAGCATTGCGAAACAGAAGCATTTCGCCGGCATCCCATACAAGACGCTAGAGCCGCTTACCACGTTCAAGCAGACGGAGGAAATGATTAGTGAAATGCAGAAGCTCGGCATCGCTAATATCAAGCTTCGATATGCCGGCTGGTTTAACGGTGGACTCGATCATAAAGTACCCGAGGAACTATCGGTAGACAGTTCGATTGGCGGTGCCAAAGGCTTGCGCAGCTTGGCGTTGTTCGCAAAGGAGCAGGGCGTAGAACTCTATCCCGACGTCGCTATTCTAAGCGCGCATACGGAGAAGGGATTCAACGAGAAGGAGGATGCGTCGCGTTCTCTGCGTGGCGTGCCTTCGTCATTCTACCCTCTTGATCTTGCGCTAGGGCGACGAGACCGCTCGAAGTCCCCGTCCTATGTCGTATCGCCGAGACGTGTAGGTACTTATGTGGATACTATTCTTAAGGGTATGGAAGGCTTTAAAACGGACGGGATATCACTTCGTGATATGGCCGATAAGTTGAATAGCGATTTCCGCAAAAACAAACTAATCGACCGTACAGAGTCGGAAGATATTTCTATTCAGGCGTTGAACAACATTCGTGAAGCTAATTTAACTATTTTGGCTGAGGGCGGCAATGCCTACGCACTGCCTTACTTATCAGATATTACGGACGCACCTTTAACGAATAGTCGCTATAAGCTCGAGGACCAAGAAATCCCATTTTTCCAAATGGTGATTCGCGGGAATATCGATTACACGGGTTCTCCATATAATTCGACCAGCTACACGAATGTAAGACAATACATTCTGAAATGTCTCGAGTACGGCTCTGGTGTATATTTCGAATGGATCCACGAGCCGAATTATAAGGTTAAGGATACGGAATTCAGCAAACTATATGCAGTCAATTACGAGCAGTGGCTGGAGCAGGCTGCACATATTTATGCTGAAGTGAACGGCGTACTGAGTAAAGTTCAGAATGAACGTATTGTTGCGCACGAGAAGCTAGCCGAAGGTCTGTTCAAAACCGTCTATGAAAACGGGACGTACGTCATCGTTAACTACAATGCGACGAATACAACAGTAAACGGGATGACGATAGAGGCCGAGGGCTATCTGACGGGTGGTGAGCAATCATGAGAACGATAACGAAGCTTGTATTCCGATCAAGGACGTACAACGAGCAGAAGGCATTGTGGGGCTTTCTTTACGTGCTGCCTTGGCTGCTTGGATTTCTATTTTTCTTTCTTATTCCTTTATTAAGTTCACTGCAATACAGCTTCAGCTCAATTAAGGCTAATGCGAACGGGATGACAATGAAATACATTGGATTCGCGAACTATATTGAAGCACTCACCGTCAATACGAGCTTTAATCGAACGTTGACGGAGTCGGTCATGAACATGGTCGTAAACGTTCCTCTTATCGTTATTTTCAGCTTGTTTCTGGCTGTGCTGCTGAATCAAAAGTTCGTGGGGAGAGCACTAGCAAGATCGATCTTTTTCCTTCCAGTTATACTGGCTTCCGGCGTCATTGCGACTTTGGAGGCATCAAGTTTAGTGCAAGCCATCAACGAACAAAATGCGAACGGTGGCGTTTTTTCGAGCGGGACGGTAGAGCTGGCAAACATTATGGTGAGATCCGGAGTTAATCAAGATATTGTCTTGTACTTGATGGATGCTGTCGAAAGGATTTATCAGATTGTCAGTCAATCCGGCGTGCAAATCCTTATTTTTCTAGCTGGCATTCAGACCATCTCGCCGCAGTTGTATGAGGCCTCCAAAATCGAAGGAGCGACAGGGTATGAGGCATTCTGGAAAATCACGTTTCCGATGGTAAGTCCACTCATACTCGTAAACGTCATTTATACGATTATTGACTCTTTCTCGAGGAACAATATGACGACGCTAATCAAAGAAACCGGCTTTACCACCTTTAATTTCGGGCTTAGCTCGGCGATGGCGTGGATCTACTTCTTAGTCATCATGATCATTCTATTAGTTAGTACGTACTTCATATCCAAACGGGTCTTCTACCAGGAATAGAAGGAGAGTGAGAACGTTGATATTGGCCCGATTGTTATCATTGGATAGCTGGAAGCGAGGACTGTGGACGATCATTCGGCTTGTGCTGATCATCGGCTTGTCGTTCGTTATCTTGTATCCCATTATTCAAAAGATTTCGACGGCGATTAAAGACAAGGCGGACCTGTATTCGCCAATCGTCGTGTTCATTCCAGAGCACTTTACGCTTGATAATTTCAAGCAAGCGATCTCCATTATGGATTATTGGGAAACGCTAGTAAATACGTTTGTGCTATCTAGCATGACGACAATCATGACCGCCGCTTCCTGTGCGTTCGCAGGTTATGCGTTCGCCAGATTAAAGTTCAAAGGAAGCAATCTGCTGTTCGGTGGCGTTATACTAACGATCTTGGTTCCGCCTACGACCATCCTGATTCCGATCTATATGAACTTGAAGGACTTTACGCTTCTAGGTGTGATCCCGCTGTTAACCGGCGGAAAGTCCTTGAATCTGCTTAATTCTTACTGGCCTTTCATTTTAACGTCGCTTACAGCGAATTCGTTGAAGGCGGGGCTGTACATCTTTATCTTCCGGCAGTTTTTCCGAGGTATTCCGAAGGAGGTAGAGGAAGCAGCATACATCGACGGGGCAGGCATTGGCTCGACGTTCCTTCGCATCATGCTGCCGAATGCGATTCCGTCCATTGTTACAGTATTGCTCTTCTCTTTTGTGTGGCAGTGGAATGATAGCTTCTTCACGACAACCTATCTGACGTCGAGCAAAGTGATGTCCACGCAGTTGTCATCCCTTCCTTACAACTTGCAAATATTGCTAGAAGGCGGCGCAACGACCAACAAAGACCCGTTCTTCATGAGCATGGTGCAGGATACCGGCATCCTGCTTGCGATTCTGCCGCTCGTTATTCTTTATTTGTTCGTTCAAAGGTACTTCGTCGAGAGTATCGAGCGTACCGGAATCGTCGGTTAAGGGAAGTCCTGATGCATGTATAGCGCCTTGCGGGGGCCAGTCATTTCGGCCAGCTGCCCGTGAGGCGCTTATTGCTGCTTAGAGGTTTGGTGTGGAAAAAAAGATTACGAATGAAGGGCGGGCAAACGAAATGATTCAAAAAAGAAACAAGCTACTATACAGCATAATAGCTGCTGCCACCTTAATTGCGGTTGTTGCTGTGCTTATCTTCAATAAGCATCAAGCGGAAACCGGGAATGAAGCGGCTGCGCTTCAGACGGAAGCACCTGCTGGCAGTGTCATTACTGAAGATGACCAGCCTACAAGCACTATTGAAGCGAGTCCGACCCCGGCTCCAACATTGAAACCAACTCCGACGTCAGAACCATCGGTCGAGCAGGATATTCCCTCGCTTGCGGAGACATTCGCTGATTACTTTCCGATCGGAGCTGCCATTGAGCCGGCCCAGATGGAGGGTCTAAAGGCAGAGATGCTCAAGAAGCACGTGAATTGGCTAGTTGCGGAGAACGTGATGAAGCCCGATGCGATTCAACCTACGGAAGGTAATTTTAATTGGGGAAATACGGATCGAATCGTAGCTTTTGCGAAAGAAAACAACATGGAAGTGCGTTTCCATACCTTGCTTTGGCATAGTCAGGTTGGCGCTTGGTTCTTTAAGGATGCTGAGGGCAAGCCGATGGTTGAGGAGACAGACGCGGCTAAGCGCGAAGCGAACAAGAAGCTGCTGCTGCAGCGAGTCAATACGCATGTCCGCACAATTGTCGAACGATACAAGGACGACATTCAATCATGGGACGTTGTCAATGAAGTCATAGAGCCAGCCGACCCTGATGGCATGCGGGCTAGCGAATGGTACAAGATTACGGGTACAGACTTTATCGAGACGGCGTTCCGAGCGGCACGCGAAGCGGGCGGAGCTGAGGCAAAGCTGTACATTAATGATTACGGTACGGACAATCCGGCGAAGCGAGACCGATTGTATGAGCTTGTTAAGGAAATGCTGGACAAAGGCGTACCGATCGATGGTGTCGGCCATCAGACCCATATCGATCTATTCGGCCCTACGGTGAATTCTATTATCGAATCGATGCAGAAGTTCGCTGAGCTAGGACTTGATAATCTCGTTACCGAGCTGGATATGAGTCTCTACGCATGGAACGATCGCAGCGATGTGGGCAGCGACATTCCGGTTGAGCTGCTGCAGAAGCAGGCGGATAGGTATCGCGAGCTGTTTGAAGCTTTCAAAGACAATAAGGACATTCTTAGCGGCGTCGTATTCTGGGGCATCGCGGACGACCATACGTGGTTGAACAGCTTCCCGGTGACGCGTACCAATGCGCCATTCCTGTTCGACAAGCAGCTTCACGCGAAGCCGGCATTCTGGGCCGTCGTCGATCCATCTGGGCAAGTACGACCATAAAAGTATGAAAAGTAACGCCTATAATTTGAATGAAAAACACTATAGACAGACGGGTTGTTGCCGAGGCGCATACAGGCTAGACTGATGGGATGATGGACTAATCCAGACCTAACTAAACAGGGGGGCTAGCGATGAATAAAACGACAATAACGAACCCGGTCATCTGGGCGGACGTTCCGGATCCGAGCGTGATCCGTGTAGGATCGACCTTCTATATGGTCAGCACAAGCATGCATTCCATGCCAGGCTGCCCAATTATGAAGTCTGAAAATCTTCAGGATTGGGAGCTTGTTAACTACGTATACGAGACGTTCGAAGATAATGACGCGCACAATTTGCTTGACGGTAAAGGCATTTACGGCAAGGGATCATGGGCTGCCAGCTTACGCTATCGCAACGGCATCTTTTATGTGTGTTTCTCGAGTTTGGATATGAATCAGTTCTACGTTTATACGACCGAGGATATCGAGAACGGGAAGTGGAAACGTAACGTTATTCAAGGAATTCACCATGATCCGAGCATGCTGTTTGACGACGATGGGCGTGTGTTCGTCTTCCACGGCAATGGCGATATTCGGATTACAGAGCTGACTGAGAAAGCAACTGCTCTGAAGACGGACGGTATCAATCAGTTGCTGCTCGAGACGGAACGAGACGGAATTATGCTTCGTGCCGAGGGCTGCCATG
This sequence comes from Paenibacillus luteus, assembly GCF_006542765.1. Classification (GTDB taxonomy): domain Bacteria; phylum Bacillota; class Bacilli; order Paenibacillales; family Paenibacillaceae; genus Pristimantibacillus; species Pristimantibacillus luteus. The sequence goes on along the minus strand of NZ_SKCD01000022.1, from coordinate 276,629 downwards.
CCTATAAAATTAATGGTTATTATTATCTGTTCTTTATCGATTGGCCGAATGCAGGTAACAAGCGCCGCAGACAGCTATGCTATCGTTCACGTGATCTGCTCGGCCCATACGATCATAAGCTAGTACTCGATGATCCAATGGATCATCGCAACAATGGCATCGCGCAAGGCGGCATTATTGGTACACCAGATGGGGATTGGTATGCGGTACTGTTCCAGGATCACGGCGCCGTCGGCCGTATTCCATGTGTTCTGCCGGTCGTTTGGGATAATGACTGGCCAGTTCTCGGGCAACAGGGCAAAGCGCCGAAGACGTTCGAAGTGAAGCTCCCTAACTCGGAGTCAAAGCCGCTTGTCATCAGTGATGAGTTCGATTACGGGGAGAACCGTCTAGCACTTCATTGGCAATGGAATCATAATCCCGACAATAGTAAATGGTCGGTAACGGAGCGACCGGGGTGCTTACGCCTAACGACGGGACATGCCACGAATAGCGTAGAATTTGCCCGCAATACATTAACACAGCGTACTGTAGGTCCGGCATGTGTCGGTACAACGGTTATGGATATCAAGGCTATGAAACCGGGCGACCGTGCAGGATTGGTGTCGCTGCAATATGCTTTCGGCTCGGTCGGTATTCAGGTCGACGATAACGGCGATCGTTACGTAGCAATGTGCATCAATGGCAGAGTGGATGGCGGTCAAGGCGAAATCACAGTTGATCGCGTAAAGTATGAGGGCGACCAAATCTATTTGCAAATAGAGTGCCAGTTCGATAATGGCGATTGCGAGGATATTGCCTGCTTCCGCTATTCCTCGGACGAAGTGAATTGGCTTGTAATCGGCGATTCGTTTCGTATGCAATACAGGCTCGAGCACTTTATGGGCTACCGATTCGGGCTTTACAATTACGCCACGAAGCAAGCTGGCGGTTTCGTAGATTTTGATTACTTTCGCTATGTGAATCTTAATTAACTATTTTCGCAACGATAAGGAGAGTGCGCTTGCATGAATTATAACAATCCGGTTATAAGCGGTTTTCATCCGGACCCAAGCGTCTGCCGTTTTGGCGATGATTATTATCTCGTAACGAGTTCCTTCGAATATTTTCCGGGTGTTCCGCTGTTCCACAGCAAGGATCTTGTGAATTGGACGCAGCTCGGCCACGTTTTGACAAGGCCCGAGCAGCTCGATCTAAGCCGTGCTCCAAGCTCCGGCGGCATATTCGCGCCTACCATCCGCGAGCATAACGGAACGTTCTATATGGTGACGACGAACGTTACCGCCGGCGGTAACTTCTTTGTACATACGAATGATCCGCGCGGGGAATGGTCGAATCCGATATTCGTCGACCATCCCGGTATCGATCCCGACTTGTTTTTCGATGAGGATGGAACATTGTATTTTACTTCTTCTGCTCACGGGGATCAGGGACCTGGTATCTATCAGAGCAAGATTGATCCGAAAACCGGCAAAAGGCTGACTGATCCTACTTTCCTCTGGACGGGAACAGGAGGCCAGTACCCGGAAGCACCGCATATTTATCGTTTCGGCAGTTGGTACTATTTGATGATTGCCGAAGGCGGCACCGAGTACGGCCATATGGAAACGATCGCTAGAAGCGAACGTCCGAGCGGGCCTTTCGTAAGCTGTCCGCACAATCCAATCTTAACCCATCGCAGTCAGTCGAAGACTATTCATGCAACAGGACACGCAGACCTCGTTCAAACGCCGGATGGTGACTGGTGGGCTGTATTTCTTGGCATCAGGCCGCATGGCTATCCGAATAAACACCATCTCGGCAGAGAGACGTTTCTTTCTCCCGTCACATGGACGGAAGAGGGCTGGCCGAGCATTGGCGATAACGGAACGGTCAGCGAGACGATGCCGGCAGGCAATCTTCCGCTGCAGCCTGCAGCCGCTGCGCCAGTTCGGGACAACTTCGATGCGGCGGCGCTTGCGCCTTGTTGGAATTTTATGCGTTCACCCAACCCGGATAACTGGTCTCTTAACGAGAAGGATAGTTGTCTAACGCTACGGGGCAACGAGACGACGTTGAATGAAATCGGAGCTCCTGCATTTTTAGCGAGAAGACAACAGCATTTCGATTGCAGCGTGTCTACGCATATGGAATTTGCACCTCAGTGTGACGGAGAGGAAGCGGGCATTACCGTTTATATGAATGATCGCTTCCATTATGAGATGGCTGTGACTCGTATCGCTGGCGTTTGCAAAGTAATCTTTCGTAGAAAGCTTGGCAGCTTGTGGAAGATCGAGAACGAGGCGCCGTGGGCGTTCGACACTATCGTGCTTCATGTGAACGCCAATCGCGACCTGTATGCTTTCGGATTCTCTAATGGCAATGGAGAACCATTCTGGTTCGGCCGTGGAGAGACCTCCCTTCTTGCAACGGAAGTGGCTGGCGGATTTACTGGCGTGCTCTTCGCTTTGTACGCGACTGGCAATGGCGCCCAATCGAAGTCGCTTGCCCATTTTGACTGGTTTGATTATGAATCAAAGTAACTGGTGGGTTTCGTTGTCTTGTATTAAGTCTAAAGTCAACCTATACATGAAGAGGAGGCGATAGGAGAAATGGACAATTCCCGATATGAAGGAACTTTAAAACTTCATCAATCATTCAAGCAGCAATTTTTAATTGGTGCAGCTGTAAATATGAAGACGCTGGTCACACAACGTGAGTTGTTGGCTTATCATTTCAATAGTTTAACGGCTGAAAATGAGATGAAGTTTGAGCGTTTGCATCCTTCGGAACATCAGTATACATTTGAGAACGCGGATCGCTTAATGAAATTTGCGAAAGTAAACGGAATGCAAGTTAGAGGGCATACGCTCGTCTGGCATAATCAAACGCCTGCTTGGGTGTTCGAGAATGAAACTGGAGGTCTAGTTGATCGCGATACGCTGTTGGAGCGAATGAAAGCTCACATTAATACAGTGGTTGGGCGTTATAAGGGTCAAATTTATGCATGGGATGTCGTGAATGAAGCCGTATCAGATAGCAGCGAAGAACAACTGCGTTCGTCCAAATGGCTCGACATCGCCGGGGAGGAATTCATTTCCAAGGCGTTCGAATATGCGCATGAAGCCGATCCCGAAGCGCTGTTGTTCTATAACGATTATAACGAGTCCGTACCTGAGAAGAGGGAAAAAATTTATAGACTGGTAAAATCTCTAAAGGAGAAGGGCGTGCCAATTCATGGTATCGGACTTCAAGCGCATTGGAATTTATCCCATCCGTCACTGTACGATATCCGAACGGCTATAGAACGTTACGCTTCGCTTGGGCTAAAGCTTCATATCACGGAGATGGACGTGTCGGTGTTCGAGTTCGAAGATAAACGAATTGATCTGATTTCCCCTACTTCCGAGATGATGAGTCTTCAGGAGGAAAGGTATTCCCAGTTATTCCAGCTGTTCTGCGAATATAGAGATGTGCTGACGAGCGTAACGTTCTGGGGGGCAGCGGACGATTATACGTGGTTGGACAACTTCCCGGTCAGAGGGCGCAAAAATTGGCCGTTGCTATTCGACAAGGAACAGCTCCCGAAAGGATCGTACTACAAGCTGGTCAGTAGGTAGATAAATATCGCTTAGGTGTTAATTCTATACGTTTCAACTTATATAGAAGCCCTTCGAGCCCTTAGTAAAAGCGGGCAGAAGGGCTTTCATGTTGTATAATCATTTTTACTCCAGAAGTATATCAGTAACAAGCAATTCTGAATGTATAATTAGTGAAAATTGACTATTGTACAAAGCCGAAGCCCAAAATTGTAAATCGCTTGCTCTCATGTTCTGCCGCCATTCTGATTTCCACTGTATGCTCTCTCGATTGCGGCTCCCGATACAAAATGAGGGCGTGGCAACGCGTCCACTTGACCGTTTGGGACTCTGCCACCTTTACAAGCTTTCCATCAACCCAAATATCGGCGTTTCCGAAATCGTCGCTTCCGGAATTCTTATAAATGAGAAGCAGGCTTTTGCAGTGAAGCGTCATCGTGAAGCTGTCGCTGCCTGATTCGGATGTGTGCATCCAGTTGTAGGGGAATTGGGCCGTGCCGGATGGATGATCATCCATCTCCGCGAACTGGAGTTCGGAATCGGATGCGTAGAAACCACCTTCCGTAATCTTTGTTCCACTAGGGCAATTGTCCCTATCTAGCAAACGAACGTCAGCGAAATCATTGCCGAACACCGGAGGTTTGTTGATAACGATATCCTTCTGATTAGGTGCGCAACGATCGGTCTCGGTGAATAGCCAACGCAAGCAATCGGCCATGATGCGATGTCCCGCATTGGTCGGATGATAGATATCGCTAAAAAATTGTAACTTGGAAATGACGTGGCCTTCGTCCTTTGACTTTGAAAATTGTTTCGTTACCGCATCCTTCACGCTTACCATGGGAAGTTCATAATGCCAGCCGACATGAGAAAGTTGTTCCTGCAGATTCCAATCGTTTTCGAACACACTGAACAGCAGAATGACAGCGGGTTCATTGGCTGCGCTCAGGATTTGTAGTACGAGACTTTCATAGCAAATCCCTTTCGTCTCGTCGTCGGCGTCATTGACGGCAAACTCCACGACGACGATGTCAGGTTGAACCGTTCCGTTTCTCAGGACATCCCGCTCATAGCGAATCATGCCCAGTTCAGAAGGCGTGCCGCCTAAGCCGGCTTTAATAAAGTGAATCTGATTACCGCCGTCCTTACCAAACATATCTTTAAAAGCGGTATACGTAAGGTGAGCGTAGTTGGAAGTATGGAGCGGCTCTGCTCCGGCTCCATGAGTAATGGAGCCGCCAATGAAAGCAAGCGTAATGTTATCGCCTCTTTTGGCTTTTTCAATGGCGACTTTCAAACGCTTATTGTTGCCCTTATTAAGCAGGGATTTGACGATCATCTCGTGATAACCCTCCGAGTTAAAATCAACGAGCTCTTCTGTATCGTCTATGGATAGACCGTCTGTCATAGTAATTCCCCTTTCTTAGGTTTAATTAGTCTATCTTAGTACAAACCGACCGAGCAGCAAACCCGTCGAAGCATGGTTATTTGGATATACTCGAAGATAGGGAGATTGCGAAGGAACTGGGGATTTCCGAGCTATGTGTCTCAGATAGAAAAATAGCCCTCATAAATCTTTATCATGAGTTTAAGACGAAGAGAAAGATTAGTTTTGATCAAGACTGTTCTTTTAGAGCAGTCTGTTTTGTGTTTGAATGCTAATGTTATTTGCATCTAGCCAAAATACCACCAAAACACATAGCAGTTTCAAAGATAAGCACATGTTAATGGAGCTGGACGGAATGATAGGATAATGATGTTACGAGGGGGATTCAATTTGAGGTTCAAAAGATAGTAGCGCCTATTCATTCGGAGAGTCACACCGCTTATTATGTTAGTTCCAGCACTGGCGATGATGCGAACGATGGCTTAAGCGCTGAACGCACATGGAAAACGCTTAATAAAATCAATATTTCGGCTTTCAGCGCAGGGGATTCCATTTTCTTTAAATCCGGCGACGCATGGAATGAACCGCACCGGTTCTGGCTTATCCTACTATGTGACGCCAGACAAGGGACTGGATATCTCGCTTGCAGAGATGCATGGCGTTCCGGTCAGCTGGTCAGCCGGTAATGGTGAGCCGCATCCAGCCTATTTCGATCAACGCGAGGCCGAGTGGCTAAGAAGTGCATCCGGAGGTTTGCTGATGACCTGCGGACTATCGCAGGTAGGGGCGCCGGGTAAAGATAGCGCAGGGGCATACGGCCTGCATGGGCGCATTCACCATACGCTGGGCCGCCAGATCTCCAGCTGGGCGGAATGGGAGGGCGATGAGTATGTAATGAAGCTCCGCGGTGTTATGGAGGATACCTCCATTTTCGGAGGGCGTATACGCCTGACCAGAATGATTATGAGCCGTTTGGGAGACAACCGGATTACCATTCAGGATACCGTTGAGAATGCAGGCTTCCATCCGGTGCCCCATATGATGCTCTATCATTTTAACTTTGGATTTCCGCTTATGGCTGAAGACACGACGGTTACCCTACCTGAGGGAAATAGCTTTCCGCGGGATCCGGACATGGATATGAGCAGAATGGGGGAGTGGCAAGCACCCGACCCCCAGCACAAGGAGCAAGTCTATTACCATGAGCCGAAGAAGGGGAGCGAGCTTATCAGTGCGCGTATTCACAGTCCTTCTTTCCCCGTGAACCATGAATGTTCCTCTTCCATGGGACTCATAGTTGAATTGGAATGGGACGCGGCGGTGCTGCCAAAGCTGGTGCAATGGCGTATGCCGGGTGCAGGTGAGCATGTACTTGGGCTTGAGCCCTCCAATTGCTGGACGAAAGGCAGGTCCGCAGAAAAAGAAAGCGGCTCACTTCGGATATTACAGCCTAGAGAATTCATTCAATATCGGCTTGATTTAAAATTTATAAATCATTTATAGGAGGAATTTACATGCTGCAGGCAAAGCCTTACGTATTCTGGCTCATAACGGGAAGTCAGGGACTATACGGTGATGACGTTTTATTAAAAGTAGAATAAAATTCAAAGGCAATGGTCGATGCTCTAGACAAAGACCCTGTTATCCCGTATTCGATTCAATTCAAGACGGTTGTCACTACCCCCGAAGCTATACGCCGAGTGTGCGTGGAGGCCAATTCAGACGAGAGCTGTGTAGGAATCGTGACATGGATGCATACGTTCTTGCCAGCGAAGATGTGGATCTCGGGGCTAACGCAATTACGCAAGCCGCTGCTTCACTTTCATACGCAATTTAATGTCGATATTCCTTGGGACAGCATCGATATGGACTTCATGAACCTTAATCAAGCCGCACATGGTGATCGCGAATTCGGATTTATAGGTGCACGGCTCGGCATTGCCCGCAAAATCATCGCAGGACATTGGCAAGAGGTGAAGGTGCGTGAAAGAATTAGCTCTTGGATGAGAACATCAGCTGCGTATACGGAGAGCCAGACAATGAAGATCGCACGGTTCGGAGATAACATGCGTTATGTTGCTGTAACCGAGGGGGATAAGGTCGAAGGGTAAAGTTCGGTTCGGGTGGTCCGTTAACGGTTATCCTGCTGGCAATTTGGCCGAACGTGTGAACGATGTGTCGAATGCTCAAGTAAAGGAATTAATGGAGGAGTACCAGGAGTTGTATGACTTTACGGAAGGCGGGCGACTCGAAGGTTCGGAGCGGGAGGCCATTGGGGAGCAGGCCCGGATTGAGATTGGTTTGAAAGCCTTTCTACAAGAAGGCATAGTCCGGATGATGAAGATTATGGCCGAGAACAAAGGCACTTCATTCATGGAGGATTACACCTACCATATGCAAGCAGGCAATCAAATGGTGCTCGGAGCCCATATGCTGGAGATTTGTCCAACACTCGCAGCAAATAACCGAAAATTGAAGTCCATCCATTGTTCGTTGGCGGTAAGGCGGATCCGTCTCGTCTCATTTTTAACGGGGCTAGCGGTATAGGAATTAATGCAACAGTCGTCGATCTGGGAGACCGCTTCCGCTTGATCGTTAATGAAGTGACCGCAGTTGAGAATGAAAAGGTAATGCCGAACTTGCCGGTGGCAAGTATCATGTGGAAGCCCGAACCTTCCCTCACGGACGCAGCTGAAGCATGGATCCTCGCCGGCGGTGCCCATCACTTCGGATTCTCCTTCCATGTAATTAGCCAACAAATGCAGGATTGGGCTCGAATGGCAGGTGTTGAATGCATTATCATTAATACATCTACCACAATGGCTTCACTTGAGAATGAAATACGCTGGAATGATTTATATTACCGGTTAAACCATAAATAACAACATTTTAGGACGAGAAATTAAAACGTAGATTAGGCCATTGCATTTCAAGCCTAATGTATGATTCTCGTCCTTTTTGCTTGTTCAAAGCAATATGAATGATTGGAAGGCTGAGAAGCCAATAAATTGTTCTCCATCATAACCGAATTTTTTAAACCATTTCCGTTATTTTAAAAAGTTTTTTGTTATCACGTCTGAGCAATATACTAAGCATGCGCAAACAATGGCAAGATGCTAAGAGTGTTTGATGATCAAGGCTAGTATCAAAGCTATCTGTGAAATATGTAAAAGAAAGATACTACAAGTCGATACAAACCACTAGCAGCAGTAGAGCAGCCAGCCTTACAATCAGTGAGAAAGCGCTTACCACCAAAGAGTATACAGAGCCAGAATCGTTTAGCGCTTACCATTTTGGTGAGAAAAGAGGGGAATTCATGTACAAAAGATGGCTTTCTATGTTTTTGGTCATCGCTTTATTGAGCAGCATGCTGCCAAACATAACCATGATCAAGGTATCTGCAGCAACAGATCCAAATTTGAAACTATGGTATCAATTTGATGAAACTTCTGGCACGGTTGTCAAGGATTCCTCAGGCAACGGACAGGACGCTACATTGTCTGGCGGCGCTGTATGGTCTGAAGGCGCGGTTATTCTTGATGGTGTAAACGGCAATGTACGTATGCCCAATAACCTTTTGGCAGGGATCACTGAAATTACCGTTATAACAAGCGTTTATGTGAGCCCAGACAAACAAGATCCTTCATGGTTCTTCAGCTTTGGCAATAGAAGCACCGAAAATACGGGCTGGGGAGCGAACTATCTGATGGCTACATCGGCAGAAGGCAATCCAAAAGCCGCCCGATTCGTCATATCCAAGGATAAATGGGTGGACGAGCAATCAGTCAGAAAGTCAGGAACCATTAGTACAGGTGAGTGGAAAAATATTGCGATAACGATAAAAAAGAACAGTACCGATGCGAAGTACACGGGTACGTTTTATGAAGACGGGGTGGCGGTTGGTACAAATTCGAATATGGTCACGTTACCGAAAGATTTGGGCGGCGGGGTGACGACGGAGAATAATCTAGGCCGACCGGCGTATAACGCGGACAAGTATTTCAAGGGAAAAATCTCGGAATTCCGTATGTACGACAGAGCGCTAAGCGAGTCCGAAATAAATGCAATCGTTTATGAAAATTTGTCGGATACCGAAGCAGTCAAACGCTTGAAAGAGAAGCTCAGCCTCGGTGATTTGTCTGCTGTGGCTGGTAACTTGACGCTGCCGGTTTCTTACGAAGGAGGCATGGCTGTCTCTTGGGAATCAAGCAATACAGCCGTGATGGAGAATAATGGTACCGTGCATCGTAACCCGGAAGGAGAGGTTATAGTTCAATTAACCGCAACGATTAGCCGTGGTGCCGTTACCGAAACGAAGACTTTTCAAGTGACGGTTTTGCAGGCCAAAACGGTTATCACTTTAGACTCAGACGCATATACGCTTCCTTTTGTTCATGCTACGCATGCAACCGTGCTGACGGCTACCTACGCGGATGGCACAACTGGGGATGTGACTAGTCAAGCTACAATAACATCTTCCGATCCAGCGGTCGTTTCTGTATCAAAAGCTGGATTAATCGAAGGGCTCAAGGAAGGCAGTGCAACAATAACACTGAATTACCTAGGTAAGGACTACTTCGTACAGGTTAATGTCGTCAAGGAACCTAACCTTAAGCTGTGGTACAAACTGGATGAGAAGACGGGCACAACTGCGGCGGACTCCTCGGGCAATGGCAATGATGGAACGCTTAGCACTGGCGCTACATGGTCGACAGGCAAGGGAGGGACAGGAGCGGCAGCGCTTAACGGTTCCAATGGGTCTATCAAAATGCCGGATCATATTTTAAACGGTGTAACCAATGTAACCGTATCGACGAACGTATTCGCCAATTCCGTTAGTCGTCCGTCATGGGTATACGGGTTCGGCAGCGTAACGGACGCGAGTGTGAATGGCTCAAAATATATGGGACTTCTGGCTGCGGATAATCAAGGCAGCAACGGCAACTTCCGCTTCACGATATCGACGGACAAATGGACGTTAGAGCAATCGGCGACAAGGACGAATATACCGCTTGGGGCAGGTGAGTGGAAAAACTTAACGGTTACTATAGGGAAGAATGATACGGATTCTAAATACACCGCCATTCTGTACGAAAATGGCTTTGAAGTTGGCCGAAATACGGGAATAACGATATTGCCAAAGGACTTAGAGAATACGATATTTAATTACATCGGCCGCCCGCCTTACTCCGGTGACCGTTGGTTCAACGGAAAAGTGTCGGATTTCCGTCTGTATGACAGGGCGCTAAGCGCAACGGAGGTTCGTGGGCTTGCGAATCAGATAAGCTTTCAGGATATTTTGGAAGATGCGGATGCACTTACGCTGGGAGACGTCAGCGCAGTGAAAACGAAGCTTGTGCTGCCGAATGCCGGGGACAATGGCACAATCATAACATGGGCTTCAGAGAACGATTCGATCATTAGCGGAATGACGGGGGAAGTTAACCGTCCGGAAGCGGGCGCGGGCAATATAGCATTAAAATTAACGGCTACACTGAGCAAAGCGGGAATGTCGCACACGAAGACATTTATAATAACGGTTCTTGAACAAATAAGCGACGAGCAGTCGGTAGCACTGGACAAAGCGTCGCTCAACCTTGGAAACGATATTCATGCACTTAGTCATGATCTCCTATTGCCGGCCAAAGGAATGGAACAATCGAAGATTGTTTGGGTATCGAGTCAGCCAGAAGTGTTACATGCAGACACTGGTGCCATATCGCGGCCTGCTCAAGGGTTACCTGATGCAACCGTAACGCTCACGGCCACCATTAGAAAAGGAACTATTCAAGATCAGAAATCGTTTACAGTCGTTGTGAAATCCAAAGAAGCGTATGCGGGATACCTGCTGTCTTATTTCAAGACCGCTGATGAATCTCTTTATCATGCGTACAGCAGGGATGGTCTTCATTGGACAACATTGAATAAAGGCGAACGCATTCTTAAACCAACGATAGGCAATAAGTCAATTCGGGATCCGTTCATTATTCGCAAGCAAGACGGAAAGTATCATCTTCTCTCCACGGATTCGTGGACGAGCAAAAACTTGTTAATTTATGATTCAGAGGATCTTGTGCATTGGACTAATGGACGGTCTGTATCATTCGCGCCTGGGAATAGCACGGATGCATGGGCGCCGGAGGCTTATTATGACTCCGCCAAAAATAATTATGTCGTCATTTGGTCCTCTAAAGTACCGGGAACTCCTGTATCCGGCGAGCATCGGACTTACTACCGAACGACAACTGACTTCGTGAATTTCTCGGCGCCAAAGCTGTTCCTCGATCCGGGTCATAACGTCATCGATCCGACTGTTATCGAGGATGCTGGAAAATTCTATACTTATTATAAAGATGAGAGAGATAACAGTACCGGAGCACCAACGGGTAAAGGAATCAAAATGGCGGTATCAGGAAACGGATTAATCGGAACTTACGATACAGCTAGTTACCCGAACGCGGTAATTCTACCTGAAGCGGAAGGTCCGACAGTTATTAAATCGTTTACGGAGAACATTTGGTATCTATATGCCGATGAGTACAATAAAGGAACATATGCGGGTTACAGCGCCACGGAGCTCGCTTCCGGAGCTTGGACGAAGCTAAGTGCCGGCGATTATCAACTTCCTACGGATATCCGACATGGCAGTATCATGGAAATTTCTGAGGAAGAGATAGAGACTTTGCTTAAGGGTTACGCGACGATGGTAAATATTGCTGCAATCGAACTCGCCATCGATACGGGGGAATCGCTTCAGCTTCCACCGTCGTTGGATGCTCAGTACAGCGATGGTTCAATCGGACGCATAAATGTGGTATGGGATGCAGTTGATCCTCAGTCTTATGCGGCGCCTGGCACCTTTGACGTAATCGGAGCCGTAGCAAACAGCGCGATTAAAGCGAGAGCTACCGTAACGGTTGGCGGTGGCGCTATTAAACGTCCTGGTGGCGTTGTGGTAACGGAGAACGGCACAAGCACGATGAATTTAAAGTGGAATGCCTCAGAGGGAGCGGAAAGCTACAATATATACCGTTCTGACTTACTCTTTGGCACCTACACGAGAATCAATAGTGATGCTATTACAGGCACCACCTTCGAGGATAAGGGATTAAGAGAGGGAACCACTTATTATTATGCGGTATCTGGAGTGAATTCTAGTGGAGAATCGGCGAAATCTGATCGCGTAACGGCAAGAACCGGTGCTGCATTCATTGAGAATGGCGCGTTTTGGTATGCCGACAATGGAGACAAGATTCAAGCCCACGGCGGAGGCATGATCAAAGTCGGTGATACCTTTTATTGGTTCGGTGAAGATAAGTCGACGGACCAGGCCCATTTCTACAATATTAAAGTGTATGCTTCGAAAGATTTGAAGAGCTGGACGTTTAGGAATAATGTCTTGACACAGACATCCCGCGGACTGGACGGTCAACCGGCACAGGATCTGGCAGATAGCAACATTGAAAGGCCGAAGGTGTTATATAACGAAAAAACGAAGAAATATGTACTGTGGATGCATTACGAGAACGGTCAGCACTATGGCTTGGCACGGGTAGCGGTTGCTACTTCCGACACCATCGACGGAAATTATACTTACATTGATAGCTTTAGACCAAATCCAGCCGATCCGAATCATGAAGGTGACCCGGAAGCGGGCAAAGATTCACGTGATATGACGGTATTCAAAGATACCGACGGATCGGCCTACTTGTTCTCCTCTTCGAGTGTTAACGCGGATATGATTCTGTATAAGCTAACAGACGATTATACCGGCGTGGCGGCGGAGCTTGGCAAAATCTATTCGGGTCCATACCGTGAAGCTCCAGCCGTCGTGAAGAAGGGTGAGCTTTATTACTTGATAACATCGGGAGCGAGTGGCTGGTACCCGAATCAGGCCATGTATTCGACAACCAAGACGATTGCGGATGTTTCTTCGTGGACAACGCTCAAAAATATAGGAAATACTTCTTCCTTCTACACCCAATCGGCTTATATTTTTACCGTTGAGGGAACGGAAGAGACTTCGTATATCCTTCATGCAGATAGATGGAATCCTGCAAAGCTTGGCGACTCTAAATACATTTGGCTGCCGTTAACGCTTAATGAGACCAATGCTTCTATGGAGTTCTACGAACAATTCGATATGGATGCGGCGAAAGGGAGTATTACCATACCGCCAACAAATCCGCTTATCTCTCAAGGCAAACCAGCGGCCGCGCAGTCGTCTAGGCCATTGACAGCAGAAGAGGATTTTACTCCAAGCAAGGCGAACGACGGCAGTTACGACACATCGTGGACAGCTTCCACAGGCACATGGCCACACTGGTGGCGCGTTGACCTTGGGGCTGAATATGATCTTAGTAATATCCAAATTTCGTGGTTTATGTATAAGGGTTCAGAAGCTTACTATCCATATAAAATCGAAATTAGTGACGATGATGTCCATTATACGGTCGCTCTGGATCGTACAAATAATACGACATACGGCTTTACGTCTGATAAACTGACTGGCAAAGCAAGATATGTGCGGGTCAACATGGTTAATGCAGTGCTGCACAACAATCCGAACAACTGGTATACGCCGCAATTGTACGAAGTTAAAGTATTTGGCACGCTGCGTGCGCCTGCGGTACCTATAGGGCTGGGAACGATTGGCGTACAAACACAGGGCGCAGACGTATCGAAGGTAAATGTAAAATGGAATTCGGTATCAGGTGCATCACTCTATAAGCTTTATCGAGCGGATGATGCAGCAGGTCCCTATATGGAGATCTATAGCGGAAGCACCGTTGCGTATAGCGATACGGGACTTCAGTCAGGCAAAACCTATTATTACAAGATTCGCTCTCAGAATGACGCAGGCGAATCGGAACTGTCTAAAGAGGCAAGCGCTACGACGTTCAGCATTCCGGCAACATCGATGACCTTTACGAACGGCGAAAATTGGTGGAATGACGAGGAAGGAAATAGTTTGGGATTAGGCGGCTTCTTCAAAGCGGGTTCTTCCTATTACTTCCTCATAGGCTCCAAGGAAAATGGGAAATTCAAAAATTTGGTTATGTATCAATCGGCTGATTTGAAGACTTGGACCTTCAGCCAGACCGTTCTCGAATCGAGGGATCATCCAGAATTGGCCGAAGCTAATCTAGAAGGCGTACAGATTGTATATAACAAGAGTACGAATAAGTACATCATGTGGATGCATTATGAGAACGGAGTTGATTACGGGCTGGCAAGAGTCGCGGCTGCTTACAGCGATACACCTGATGGAAAATACACGTTCACAAAAAGCTATAGGCCAAACGGTAATGAGTCTAGAGACTTGACGGTTTATGTGGATGACGACGGTGCGGCATACTTAATTTCCTCGGCTAGCGTTAACGCGGATTTGAAGCTCTACAAACTGACTTCAGATTATCTTTCGGTTGAGAAAGAGATGTTGACGATTTATACCGGGAAGTTTAGGGAAGCGCCTACTATCGTAAAAAAGGACGGTATCTACTTCCTAATTACTTCCGGCGCATCGGGCTGGTATCCGAATCAAGCGATGTATTCTACCGCAACTTCAATGGAAGGTCCATGGTCGGAACTGAAAAAGCTGGGCAACGGATCATCATTCAGTGCCCAGAGCGGTGGAGTCGTTACGATTAAAGGGGATACGACAACCTCTTACATTTGGAATGTATATCGGTGGTTAGGCGACGCAAAACAGATGTGGATGCCCCTTATCCTTTCGGGAACAACGGCTTACGTAGACTATACGGAACAATTGTCGGTTGATTTCCAATCGGGTGTAGTGGTACCAATATCGAATGGAGATCTCCTATCGCAAGGAAAGCCTGCGACTGCCGAGAATGAGACGTTGACGAATCCGGCTAGCCTTGCAAATGACGGCGATTATTCGACGACTTGGTCGGCTCTCAGCAATTACTCATGGCCAAAATGGTGGAAAGTGGATCTTGGAGATAACTACGACCTAACGAATGTCCAAATCTCTTGGCCGATGGTACAGGGCTCCGAAGGCTACTATAAGTATCGAATTGAAACGAGTAGCGATGATGTCTATTACGATGTATCGCTGGATAGAACCGGGATAACGGAATATGGTTTCACTACGGATACGATAGCAGTGAATGCAAGATATGTGAAAATCGTACTAGTGGATGCTGTACTTCATAATAATCCGAATAACAACTGGTATACGCCGCAGATGGCGGAAGTGAAGGTTTTCGGTTACATGACCGGCAAACCGGAAGGACTAAGTGCGGTATCCTTGACGGCATCGACCGTGAAGCTGGATTGGGTCGAATTGCCAAATGCCCTAAGCTACAATGTATATCGAAAAGCGGCGACGGACGGCAGCTTCAAGAAAATCAATACGGCTCCAGTTGGTTCAGGATCCTTTACGGATACAGCCTTGAAACCAGGTACCGCCTATGAGTATCGAATTACTGCAATCAAAGACGGTGTAGAATCGGTTTTCTCAGCTATCGCAAAGGCAACGACAAAAGAATGGGTGCGGGTAAACTCGATTACCATTGGCGGGTCGGACGGCTTGCTTGCGATCACGGAGGATAAGGGCTCACTGCAGTTGAATGCTGAAGTGCAGCCGTCCGACGCAACAGACCCGTCTTTGACGTGGACGGTGGCAAATGAGGACGGTACTCAGACAAACTTGGCCGTTATGAATGCGAACGGATTATTAACCGCAGTGAAAGACGGCAAAGTAAAAGTGACTGCAGCATCAGGAGATGGTTCGGGTGTAACGGGCAGTGCAGTTGTGACCATAAGTGGTCAAGTCGTTGAACCTGGTACGCCCCCAAATTCTAATGATCCTAAGGCTGATAACGGAATGGGATCGTCAGATGTGAGCGAACAAGATCTTCGCAACGTGAAGAACGGAAGCGTAACGGTTGAAGTGAAAGCTGGAAAAACAGAAATTTCATTACCTGGCAGCACGGCTGCCATTCTTGGGAAAATAAAATTGATTATAAAAAGAGGAGACGTAACCATCGTGATTCCTTCTGAAGTGCTGAGGGATCTAACGAATCTAGCGAGTGGCATGAACGTGTCAGGGTTGGAACTGATTGTACGATTAAAACCAGTAGATGAGCTTTCAGTAGACAGCAACCATCCACAATTAAAGTCTGGAGGGTACGCTTACGATCTAGATCTGTTCCTTCGTACCAAAGAACAAAAGGAGTACCGTTTAAGCCAATTCGCTAAGGCTGTAAGCATCGTGCTTCCATTTGAGGAGAACAAAGTAGATGATCAGTTAATTGGCATTTATTATTACAATGATTTGACTGCATTATGGGAATATGTTGGCGGTGTGATTGATATAGCGAATAGGACTGTTTCAACTGACGTAGCTCATTTCAGCAAATATGCAGTGTTAGAATACAACAAATCATTTAAAGATTTACCTCGCAATCATTGGGCGTTCCAAACGGTGAAGGTACTGGCTGCCAAACATATCGTTACCGGCGTGACGAGCGGGGAGTTTAAACCAAATGATAAAACAACGCGTGCAGAATTTATCGCCTTGTTTACAAGGGCGCTCGGTTTAAGAGCTACCGGGAAATCGATGCCATTCTCGGATGTCAGTGAAAATGCATGGTATGTGTCGGACGTAGCCGCAGCCTATGAAGCTGGATTGATTCAAGGGACAACAGATAATAAATTCGACCCGAATGCAACCATCACAAGGGAGCAGATGGCGGCATTGCTTGTACGTGCTTATACTTACAGTTCGGGTAATACCGTTCAGTCTAACCTTGGGCTGGATGGCTTCAAAGACAATGCAAAAGTATCGTTGTGGGCGAAGCAGGAAGTAACCCAGGCCATTTCAGTGGGATTGATGAAGGGTGATGGGAAACAGCTGTTTAATCCAAGGTCAGAAGCCGTCCGGGCAGAAACGGCTCAGGCGATTTATAACTTATTGAAGCTTATCGGGAAATCATAGGATTCATGCACGAAAAGGCAGATCAGGAGCAAAGTCTCTTGGTTTGCCTTTCTTTTTCCTCAACATTCGTGGAGGAAGGTAATGAAAAGATACCTTTTGTAAAGACGTCACACTGTCTCCAAACCAGCATGTGAATTTATACTAAGTAGCAAGGGAGGAATTATTATGGGAACACGACGACGCTTCAGGCGGATGAAAAGAAATATTCCGCTACATGTGATGATGATTCCGGGAATCATTATTGTTCTGATTTACTGTTACATTCCAATGATTGGTAATGTGATTGCTTTTCAAGATTTTACGCCGCTGATGGGCTTCGCTAAAGCCGAGTGGGTAGGATTGGACAATTTTCAATATATGATGGAGCTCCCATCATTTTATCAAGTAGTATGGAATACGGTGTTTATTTCAATCATGAAAATTGTTTCAGGTCTGGTTGCTCCAATTACGGTGGCTCTAATGTTGAACGAGGTAAGAAAATCTTTTATAAAGCGATACGTTCAGACGGTCATTTATATGCCGCACTTTTTCTCTTGGGTCATTTTGGGGGGGATTGTCGTCGATATTCTGTCCCCGTCGGAAGGGCTAATCAATCAGATCATTAAAGCGGTCGGCTTCCAGCCTATTTCATTTTTATCCGATAATACATGGTTTCCTTATGTGATGGTAATAACCAACGAGTGGAAGGAAGTCGGCTTCAGTACCATTATTTATTTGGCTGCGCTGACATCCATCGATCCGACACAATATGAAGCAGCCGTCATTGACGGGGCAGGCCGTTGGAAGCAAACATGGCACGTTACGCTGCCTGGCATTCGCCCTACTATTATATTGCTTGCTTGCTTAAGTCTTGGTAATGTGTTGAACGGGGGATTCGATCAAGTATTCAATATGTACAGCCCGGTCGTATACGAGTCAGGTGATATCCTGGATACGCTTGTGTATCGAATCGGTCTTGTCGATAATAATTATTCAGTCGCGACAGCAGTTGGATTAGTGAAGTCGGTTGTTTCTTTAGTGCTGATTGGCGCGGGTTATGGGCTAGCTTATCGGTTTGCCAAATACCGCATTTTTTAAAGAAAGGACTGGGTAACGATGCTATCAAAAAAATACCGCTTTTTTTTAATCGTGAATGCCTTTCTGTTGTTGTTACTGACGGTGGCTTGTTTATTCCCGATTCTAAATGTACTCGCGATATCCTTCAGCTCGAAAGCTGCGGTAAGCGCGGGTCAGGTTTCCATATGGCCGGTTGACTTTACGCTGAAATCCTATGATTACGTATTCAATAACGTAAGCTTCCTTACTTCTTTCATTGTCAGCATAAAACGCGTAATACTTGGAGTCGGAATCAATATGGTGCTTAGTGTGCTGGTGGCATATCCTCTTTCAAAGGAGGCTCAAGATTTTGGCAGCAGAACTTGGTATGCATGGTTTTTCGTTTTTACAATGTTGTTCGGAGCTGGATTGATACCGGGATTCCTGGTTGTCAAAGAAACCGGAATCATGGATTCAATATGGGCCTTGGTATTACCGGGAGCCATACCTGTTTTTAATGTGCTTCTTATCATGAATTATATGAGGACGCTGCCAAAGGCACTAGAAGAATCGAGCTTTATGGATGGTGCAGGCCATTTCCGGACGTTATGGACGGTTTATTTGCCCCTGACGTTGCCAAGCTTGGCAACGGTAGCTCTATTCTCGCTTGTAGCTCATTGGAATGCTTGGTTCGATGGTATGATTTATATGAACCGCCCAGAGCATTATCCGCTATCTACTTATTTGCAATCACTGCTTCAATTCGATAGTATGAACCAAACGAATATGAGCTTGGAACAAGCAAAGATGATGCAATTCGTTTCTAATCGAACAGCAAGAGCCGCTCAAATCTTTGTATCCGCATTGCCAATTTTGCTCATCTATCCTTTCTTCCAACGTTATTTCGTTAAAGGACTAGTTGTTGGAAGCGTTAAAGGGTAAAATCATAAAAAACGAGGAGCCGTATTACGGCTCTTTTGTCGTATTCTGATAAGTGGGGATGCTCGTGAAAATACAATGGAACTCTATTTTTACAAAATTATTTATCGCTTTTTTTCTCGTTATTATTCCGCTTTACGGACTCGGGATATGGTCAACCTTCATCGGATCGGAACAGATGCGGAAGGAAATTGACAAGTCAAACATTTCCAAGCTGTTATTTCATTATAATCACCTTGAATTCGAGATGACGAGAATGTCCAGTCTCATTACGGAATATTCCAATGATTACGAAATGGTAGGCTTCCCTGCTGAATATCCAGTATTGAACGGCTATGAGGTGTCGGTACGAATGAACGAAATTCATCGAAAATTGCGTCAAGTTCAGCAGTCGAGTCCTTATATTGAAGACGTCATTTATTATGTGCCTGTGATTGGGAAAAAAATTAGCGCCCTCTCCTATATTTCGAATTATGGGGGAGAAGAATTGAAAGGCTTGTTGGACAGCAGAGGGAATTTACAGAGCTCGATCTCTCTATATGAAGGAAGCCTTTATTTTACAATGAGTATTCCGTATATGATGGATAGCTCGATGGAGCCTAACTTTTTGCTTGCATTTAAGATTAACGCTAACGAAATGATCAGGACATTAAATGGGTTTACAGAAACGGGTTCAGGAGGGGCTTCCCTTCTATTTGGCGAAGGAATATTTAATTTGAATTCCGATGGCTTATCAGAAACGGATACTAGTATTCTATTATCGGATGACAGGAATGAGACGAAGGAATTGCCTAATGATGTTCGACGATTGGAAACGGAGAATAACCGAGTCTATACGATTAATAATGAGGAATTTGGTATTCAACTTGCGGAAGTTATTCCGAAGTCTACGCTGCAGCAGCCAATCGAAATTTACACCCGGTGGCTTTGGATCATTACTTTCTTTTCATTTTTCGTCATCATCTTGTTTTCTTATTGGATCATCAGACTCATCTATCAGCCTCTAGGCAAGCTGACTACTGCATTCAAAGTAGTGGAGTTTGGACAAAATGGGAAAATTAAGCATAATCGCAAAGATGAATTCGGTTTTTTATATACAAGGTTTAATGACATGCTTGAACGATTGCATATGCTGATTAAGGACAATTATTTGCAGCGAATTCGTTCGCAGGATGCGGAGTTAAAGCAGCTTCAGTCACAAATTACACCTCATTTTTTATATAACAGCCTTTTTACGATCAAGCAAATGGCAGAGCTCGAAGATGTGGATGGCATTAAAGAATTTTCCGGTTATTTGGGTCAATACTTTCAATATATTACCCGGAACGCAGCGCAGGACGTTAATTTGGAGGAAGATGTCGTACATGTCATTAACTATATGTCTTTACAAGAAATCCGGTTTGCGCCAAGAATATCAATTATCTATGAAAAGATCCCGAAGTCGCTCCAACGAATTCGTATTCCAAGGTTAATCCTCCAGCCAATCGCAGAAAACGTTTTTGAGCACGGGGTGAAAGAAAACAAGAGCAAAGGGCTACTGAGGCTGAGCTTTCATTCACAGGAGAACAGTGCAAGCATCATTGTTGATGACAACGGAGAGAACTTAACGGATTCGAGGCTTGCTGAATTAACGCGTATGCTTAACGATGCCTCGATATTTTCTACCCACAAGGAAATCACTGGGCTTTTGAACGTGCATAAAAGAATTGTTATTCGTTATGGTGCTCCCTATGGCATTTCGATATCCAGAAGCGAATGGGGAGGCATGAGGGTAGAAATAAAAATTCCAATTGAAGAGGTGGAGACAGATGTTCCGACTTCTGATCGTTGACGATGAAGCGCATATCGTGGATGGTCTTTACGAATATTTTTTAAAAGAAAGTCGTTATGATTTGGATGTACTGAAAGCCTATACGACTTCGGAAGCGATGGATTGGCTCGATGAGGTGAAAGTGGATGTCGTTCTGAGCGATGTATGTATGCCGTTCATGAATGGGCTGGAGCTCGTGAAAGAAATTGAGACGAAATGGTCACGCTGCAAAGTTGTTTTACTTACCGGGCATAATGAATTTGAATATGCCCATCAAGCGATAAGAAGCCCTGTCGTCGTAGATTATTTACTGAAGACAGAAGGGATGGACCGAATTAAAGAGACCGTCTTGCGTGCTACCCAGCTTGTACAGGATGAACTGGAGATTAGCCATCAGAGGGTGCTCTTAAAGGAAAAGATGCCAAAAGTGATAACCGGCCTACAAAATCAATTGCTGAAGGATATACTTCAATCCGCTCATGGTTCAGCCCGTTTGGAGCAAGCTGCCTTTGATACGCTGCAACTGCCATTTCGTATGGAGAAATCTATCCTTTTAGCAGCCATTACGGTCGAGGATTGGGGGAAATACGAGGGAGATGAAGACCGTAGATTAATGATGTACGGAATTGGCAACATTGCAGAAGAGCTGCTAGGGGAAAAGGCTAATATTAAATGTACAGATATTGACCAAACATCTTTGGTATGTTTCATGCAATCGGCAGACTGGTTCTTGAGCATGAAGGAGAACGAATATCACTTGCTTCGTTTTATTCATGGTACACTCGAAACGTTCCAGGAAGCGTGCCGGCAATATTTGAATATATCGGTATCGGTTGCGCTGATCGACCGTTTTGTAGATTGGGGACAAGCTTCCAAAACCGTTAGTAGACTTCAATTGGCATTATTACAAGGACCAAGCGCGGGAATGGAGAAGTGGATGTTGGTCCCTCTGAATAACCAGGACTCTACGGATAATGTAGATAAAGAACGGGATCACAAAAAAGCTGCTATACAGTGCATGCAATTGATATTTCAAGCGTTAATGAAAGGTGATCGTTTGGAGGTGGAAAGGCATTTTAAAGATTTTTGTAGCATTTATAGAGAGGAAGGACCAGAAGACCCGTTCGACAAAATGCAAATTTTGCATGGTGTTTCCAATCATTTATTGATGGCCATTGATGCCTTAAACCTTAAGGAACATGCAAGGAATCGGGAGGATTGGTTTTTATTTCTACGATTTGATGCCCAGATTGTGTGGATGAGAGCATTACATGTATTTCAGAGATGGATCAATCTTATTCTTGAACGAGGCTATTGGGAAGGCAAGCTCGTCGAAGACGATTTGCCGATGCTAGCCATTGTCCATCACTATATTCATACCCATCTGGAAGATGACCTGTCATTGACCCGAATTGCCGAGAAAGTAGCACTCAATCCCTCATACTTATCCAGATGGTACAAGAAACATACCGGCGAATCGATATCCGACTATATTAACCGCTTGAAGATAGAGAAAGCGAAGGAATTACTCAGTTCCAGCACGCTGAAAATTCATGATATTTCTTCGAAGCTGGGCTTTACTGACCCCCATTATTTTTTTAGATTTTTCAAGAAAGCGATGAAGTGCACGCCAAATGAATACCGGGACCTTATGTCCGAGAAAAAGTAAACAGAAGATACCTGAAGTCAACTCAGCCCACTATCAGGATTGATTGGTCAAACCCTACAATAAAAGAAGAAAGTTATTCAACCATTGGGAGGGTTTAAAGCGTGCAAACAAAAAAAAATAAGCGTGTAAAATGGATTGCCCTGCTAGTCGTTGCTTCATTAGTGTTGGTAGCGGCATGCAGCAACAATTCGAACAAGGAAGTCAATCCAAGCAATAGTCCAGACAATCCTTCAGCGAATGCTCCTGCGGATACTGGTCCTCTGTCAAAGTATGATCCGCCGATTGCACTTACGGCCGTCAAAGACGATTCATCCAAGAGTTTTCTGCCTGAAGGCGAGACTGTAGAAAATAATGTTTGGACAAAAGGGTATGAAGATGAGCTGGGCATTAAAGTGACTTATGATTGGGTTGTGCCGACCGCTAATTTCGGCGATAAAATGAATGTCACACTGGCTGGTGGAGATTTGCCGGATTTAATGAGTGTCAATGGCACGCAATTAAAACAGCTAATTGAAGCAGATAAAGTGGAAGATCTGACGAGCGTTTACGAGACCTATGCGTCCCCTCTCTTGAGGAGCATGGTTGAAGCGGATGACAAGTTGGGTATGAAAGCAGTTACATTTGATAATAAACTTTATGCGATTGCTAACTATACCGGTGTGCTAGATTCTGCTCCAATGATCTGGATTCGCCAAGACTGGTTGAAGAAGCTGAATTTGGAAGCACCGAAGACGATGCAAGATGTCATTGCTATTGCAAAAGCATTTACGAATAATGATCCCGATGGCGACAAAAAGAACAATACATTTGGATTTGTCATAGCTAAAGGTCTTCATCAAGATTGGATGCTTCAGCCGACATCCTTCTTCAACGGTTACCATGCTCAATTGGGAAGCTGGGTGAAGGATACTTCAGGCAGCAGCTATGTGTACAGCAGCATTCAGCCTGAAGTGAAAGAAGCATTGGCTCAACTGCAGCAATTTTACAAAGAGGGTGTCATTGATCCGGAATTTGGTACAAAAGACATTGATAAAGCGCTTGAGACTGTGAACTCGGGAAAAGCTGGCATGATTTTCGGACCGATGTACGCGCCGTTCAATATCGGCGAAGTCATTAAGACGAATAAGGAAGCTGACTGGAAGGCCTATCCGGTAGTTTCAATCGACGCTGAAACGGCTTATGCGCAGACGCCTGCACCGAATTCGAATGCTTACGTCGTTCGTAAAGGTTATGAGCACCCAGAGGCATTAATTAAATTGCTAAATTTCCAGGTGGAGAAAATGTACGGAGAGAGCTCTGTAACGGAGCGTAAAAAGTACACCGGTGAAAGTGATCAAGCCTGGCATGCAGCAGTCGTTTCCGTGCTCCCTCCGAATAAAAACGTGAAAGCGCAAATAAATGTGTCGGAAGCGCTTAAAGCTAATGATCCATCTAAGCTGAACACGGAAGAGAAGGGCTATTATGATGGGATTCTTAAATATCGGGCTGGAGATATGACACAATGGTGGAACGAGCGGATCTTCGGTCCGGAAAGCTCTCAAGGCGTACTGAAAGATTACATGGATCATAATCTAACGATCGCGAATGACTATATTTTCGCGAATACCAAGACGATGGATAGCAAGAAAGCAACCTTAGATAAGCTTGAGCTGGAAACGTTTACGAAAATTATCTATGGCGCTGTATCGATCGATGAGTTTGATAAATTCGTTGAAAATT
Organism: Paenibacillus luteus; assembly: GCF_006542765.1. Lineage (GTDB taxonomy): Bacteria > Bacillota > Bacilli > Paenibacillales > Paenibacillaceae > Pristimantibacillus > Pristimantibacillus luteus. Next base: position 252,527 of record NZ_SKCD01000022.1, on the reverse strand, counting down.
GGAAGAAGCTTGGCGGCGATCAAATTACGCAAGAAGTCAATGAAGCGTTAAAGAAGTAGGCTTGTTTAATTAATAATGGGATGCCACTGGTATCAATACCAGTGGCTATATTTATTGATACTGGGAGGAATAATCATGCCTATAAGTCCAATAGAAGTTATTTCCTTACAAACGGAGCATGCATCCAATCCACTTGGTTTGGAAGCAAGCCATCCAGCATTGAGCTGGAAATTCAACAACGATTCGACGGAACGTAGTTTATTCCAGGCGGGATATCATATTTTAGTCGCAAGTCTGCCGGACGATCTGGAACCGGAGAAAGCAGATATGTGGGACAGCGGGTTTATAATCTCAGGTGAACATACATCCATTACCTATAACGGCCACGAGCTTAAGAGTGGAGCTCGTTACTACTGGAAGGTACGGATTCGCGATGGAAGCGGGCGAGATAGCGAATGGAGCAAAGCAGCTTCATGGAGTATGGGATTGATACATCCTGGTGATTGGAAGGCTGAGTGGATTGGGCTTACAGAGCCGACCGCCCTAGCTTGGACAGAAGAAGGCAGTTCCTCCGACACCGTGCCTATGCCGCTGCTTCGGCATGAATTCGAAATTGCCCAAACTGTCGTTCGGGCCACTGCTTATATATGCGGTCTGGGCCAATTTGAGCTGCGTATAAATGGCGATTCGGTAACGGACAATGTGTTGGAGCCAGGCTGGACCGACTATGATCATACCTGTCTTTACTGCACATACGACGTCACGGAACATATTCGCAGCGGCAGCAATGCAATTGGAATCATGCTTGGCAATGGATTCTATAACATAACAGGTACACGTTATACGAAATTCACAGGCAGCTATGGCCTGCCGAAAGCCATTATGCAGCTTGAGATTGAACTGGACAATGGAGAGACTATACAGATCTCTAGTGGCCCCGAATGGGAGATGGCGCCTGGCCCCATTTACTTCTCCTGCGTGTATGGAGGAGAAGATTACGATGCAAGGCTGGAGGAGCAAGGCTGGGATATGCCGCATTTCAAACCAGCAGGAAAGTGGGCTAGAACAGCATTAGTTTCACCGCCTAAAGGCAAACTCCGCTCCTACCCATTTCCGCCTAACAAAGTCATGAAGACATATGAAGTAAAACTTATTACACAGCCATCACCTGATGTGTTTGTATATGACTTTGGTGTGAATTTCTCTGGTAGGCCCCATCTTCGGATACAAGGCAACCGCGGAACGAAGATCAGTTTGGTACCTGGAGAATTGTTGGATGAGCAAGGCAAAGTAAGTCAGGAATATACGGGAGCCCCACGTTCTTTTTCCTACACATTAAAGGGCGAGGGAGAAGAGATTTGGTATCCGAGGTTTAGTTATGATGGCTTTAGATATGTTCAAATTGAGGGTGTTGAAGTGAGCTTACCGTCAAATCCAGATGCCAGCCAAAACTCAAAGCCGGTCGTGTTCGAGATGCTGGGCGAGATGATTTATCCGGAATTAATTTCGACTGGCGGCTTCGAATGCTCAAGAGACGATTGGAACGGCATTCATAAGCTCATTATGCAAGCAGTTCTAAGTAATATTAAAAGTGTGCTAACCGATTGCCCCCACCGTGAGAAGCTTGGTTGGCTGGAGGAGTCCCATCTAATGGGGCCATCTATTATGTACAATTATGATCTCTCCTCTTTATATTTAAAGATGTTTAAGGATATGAGAGAAGCGCAGACGACAGATGGTCTTGTGCCAGACATCGCGCCTGAGTATGTTGTCTTTGAGGATGGTTTTCGAGATTCTCCTGAATGGGGAAGCGCATACATCATCGCTCCTTGGTACTACTATAAATGGTATAAGGGCGATCTTCGCGTTTTGTCAGAGCATTATGATTCGATGAAACGTTATGTGGAATATTTGCAATCCAAATCATCCGATCATATCGTGCGCCATGGGCTAGGGGATTGGGGGAATATTTGGCAAAATCTTGACGGCGCTTCTGATCGCACACCTATCGGGATTACGGCAACGGCCATTTTTTATTACGATTGCATCATAATGTCCAAGATTGCTCATTTGCTCGGCAAAGAGCAGGATGCGCATCATTATGAGCATCTCGCCAATGAAATAAAAGGGGCATTCGAGCGAGAGTGGTACAATGTGGAGCAGAAGTCTTTTGCTACGGGCACGCAGACGTCGAACTCTGTTCCTCTTGCAGTTGGACTTACAACGCCTGAGACGGAGGCGTCAGCACTTGAAGCGCTTACCTTGGATCTGAAGCAAGGCGATTATGCGATTACGAGTGGCGAGATTGGGCATAGGTTTACGCTACTGGCTCTAACACGCAAGGATCGTTCAGACATCATTCAAAAAATGCTAGAACAGACGAAGAAGCCTTATTACGCTTATCAAGTGGCACACGGAGCTTCTAGCTTGACGGAATATTGGGATGGACCAACAGATGGTCATTCGCAGAATCATTTTATGATGGGACATATTGAAGAATGGTTTTATTCCTCTCTTGCGGGCATTTCAATTGATTATGATGGGACTAAAGAGCATGCACTCCTTATCAAACCTTATTTGGCGGAAGGGGTAGACTGGGTTAAAGCCTGGCAAGTATTGCCGCAAGGAAAGCTGGATGTTTTATGGAAAAAAGAAGTAAATGGAACGTTGGCTTTACATTTGACGGTTCCAGTATCGGCATCCGTTGTTGTTGCTGTCTCTACCATAGATGCTTGTAACATCAAAGAGAACGATAGATTAATTAAATCCATTTCGGATATTGAGGTTATTGGGGAAAACAACGGACATTTATTCGTACGAGTGGGTTCGGGTACGTATTCGTTTCATTCTCCAATCTAGGTAAAATCAACTATATATTTATGAAACAAGCGGATACTTCACTATATAGTGAAGTATCCGCTTGTTATCTGAGTTTTGAGACACTCCTTACATTCTCCGATTTGGAATAACACCTCCATCGTAGCCCTAGTTTAAGTTTTTCTGCTTATAAGCTTAAAAAAAGACGTGAATGCGTTATAATGGCATTTATAGAGATATTCAATAAAATTCAATTCCCCCAGTCCGAATTTCTTCGCATTTGATAGCCATGCTAAATCCGAATGATAAACAACCTTTATAAATTACATACATTCAAGATTCAGTTTTTTATATTTGTATACGCTTTCTCGCCGGGAGGATTTCTATGAAATGGCACAGTTTCTCACCGATATTTAGAAATTTTTTGATATCATATGTTATCGTGCTGCTAATCCCACTCATTGCAGGTTATGCTTCGTACAGAACGTCACTTAATTTCGCGGAATCCATGTTCATAGAGAATAGCTTAATGACTCTTAATCAGACCAAAGAAATATTGGAGCAAAGATTTGCGGAGGTGGAAGGTTTTACGAAACAGTTGGCGATTAACGAGGATTTGCGCCAGTTGATAAGTGAACGCAAAAAAGACAATCGTTATAATGTCTATGGCTTATGGAAAACGGCTCGCGACATCACTAGCTACAGCCAAACGAATGATTATCTATCCAACTTCTATATATACATGAGTAATTACAATGTGATCATTACGCCAAAATCGATATATCATCGTCCTGAACACTTTTTTGAGCTGAATCATTATAAAGGAATGACTTTTAGTCAGTGGGAAGAGACGCTACTGAACAAGAATCATCAAAACGAAATTATTCCCCAGCGGCCTTTCATTCGAAACAAGCAAGAATCGACCGTCATCACGTTTGCACAGTCCCTTCCACTGAATAGCTTTAATAAACCGATGGCTAACGTAGTAGTGCTCATTGATGAGGAGAAGATTGGTAATCTGCTAGGCAATATCTTCAAACAATATGGTGGTTGGTCTTTTATTACCGACAACAAGAGCAACACTCTTGTGTCTAATGGAATTAAAGAACAGGACATTACAAAACTAACGAATATACCTTCTGGAGAATCAGAGGACAAGATACGAATGCATGATGGGGTGCTGCTAATTTCGATTCGATCCGACCTGAGCGGATGGGTGTATACAGCAGGGATTCCTCAGAAATCTTTAATGGAGAAAGCGGATAAGATTAAATATTTGACGGGAGTTTTTACCGCAGCTGCTTTACTGCTTGGTCTATTAATTGGACTGGTTCTTGCTTACCGCAATAGCGCTCCGATCAATCGTTTGCTAACTGTGTTTAGTGAGCAGGTCGGACTAGAAAGAGGGAAGGGGAGAAACGAATACGATTTCATTACAGGCAATATCTCTAATTTAATCGTAAGTAACAAGCTTCTGAAAACGGAATTAGATGACCAACTTCCGCTGCTGCGAGATGCTTTTATTAAAAGGCTGCTTGTCGGCGAGATTCATTCTAAGCAAGAAATAGGCGCGGCGTTTTCTCAAACCGGCATTGAAGTTAAAGGCGAGTACGGCTATTTGGGCATTATAAAAATTAACGGATACAGTGATAGCAACAGAGAGGAAATTATCCAAGAATTAAGTGTAGCGAGAATTATTATAAGACAAGCACTGCATGAACTTGACTCTGAGTTTCTCATTACGGATTGGGGCACAGACAAAATCGCGATCATTCACTTCCAGGATAGCGAACCGAAAACCGGACAGGGGAGTGAGATTGACTCCGTAATGAAACAATTTATTGATAACGCCTACGCTAAATTCCATCTTTCGATTAATATCGGAATAGGCTTACCCTTTCAGCATCTTCGTGATATCAGCCAGTCATTCGATGAAGCGAAACAGGCGATTGAGTATGCTGTTTATAGAGGAGATATTGGAATTATTTGGCATCAAGATACAATCAGGGATACGGCTATGTATGATTATCCTATTGATTTAGAACAGCGCCTGCTGAATACATTAAAAGCCGGTGAGATTGAGGAAGGAAAACGGATTCTTATGCAGTTATTTACACGTAACTTTGTCGAGCGAGAGCTCCAGTATGAAATGAAAGAGAGGTTAATTATTGAATTAAAAGGGACACTGCTCAAATTGATTGACCAAAAGGCATACCATGACGAAACATTTGCCGAGAAAGTCAAAGATCAAATTGTACAGGTTCAGCCGACCGACGGAGCAACTCTGCTTAGAGGGAAATTTGAAGCTATAATGAAAGAGATATGCGATATGATCATGAAGAAGAAGTTCGAGCTTCATCATGAGACCGTCCGTGAGGTCATACAATTTGTTGCGAAAGAATTTGGAGATGCTAACCTAACTCTTTACCACATTGCGGATAAGATAGGCCGACCAGAGAAGGATATATCTCAGCTATTCAAGGAACATACAGGAGAGAATCTGTTTGATTATCTCGAACGGATTCGGATCGATCATGCTTCTGCATTGCTAGTTGAAAACGTGCTGACGATTGATCAAATTACGGTCCTAGTCGGATACAATAGTGCGCACTCATTCCGGCGAGCATTTAAACGTGTGAAAGGGGTCTCGCCAAGCGCGTTTCGTAATTCAGCTAACTAAAGGAAGGACCTGTCTTCGGACAGGTCCTTTCTATTTCCTCAGCCTTTGAAAACGCTGTTATATCCATGTTTATGGGCGATTTACGCTCATTGTACGGTGGAAATCTCATTGTACCTTTACGGAAAGAAAACAATTATTCTAAGATATGGCTTAAGAAAGCGCTGTCATTAACGGATGGGCAAATCACAAAGAACATCATTTTGGGGGGTGGTTTTTCTGGAGACTGCAGTCATAAAGAAACGAGTTGTGAAGACCAAAGGAAAAGCATCGTATCATTGGCAGTCAGCGAAGAAAAGTTTAAAGAGACATTGGCAGTTATACCTATTGGTGATTCCGGTGGTGCTTTATTTTCTTATTTTCAAATATGTTCCACTTGCTAATGCGGTGCTCGCATTTAAGAATTACAACGTTATCCAGGGGATTTGGGGTAGTCCATGGGTTGGAACTAAATACTTTGAAATGTTTTTCCATAACCCGTCATTCGTTCCCCTAATTAAAAACACATTGAGTATTTCTTTGTTTCAGCTCGCGGTTGGTTTTCCGATACCGATCTTGCTTGCATTAGGGCTTAATGAAATCAAAAGTGCGCGTTTCAAACGGACGGTTCAGTTGGTAACTTATGCACCTTATTTTATATCCACTGTCGTCATGGTTTCAATTATCATGCTGTTTCTCGCACCTCGGTTAGGCATAATAAATACAATTTTGAATGCAGTTGGAATCGATTCTATCAATTTTTTAGGTGATTCGAGCTGGTTTCGTTCGATTTATGTATTTTCTGATGTATGGCAAACGGCGGGCTATTCGGCAGTTATCTATTTAGCGGCTCTCGCAGGTGTTGATCCATCCCTGTACGAAGCAGCGAAAGTAGATGGTGCTTCTCGTTTTCAGAAAATCATAAACGTTGATCTTCCTGGTCTGATGCCGGCTGCCGTCATCATTCTAATTCTTAGCGTAGGCAATATTATGGCGATTGGATTCGAAAAGATGTATCTGCTGCAAAATCCACTAAATTTGTCAACATCAGAGATTATTTCTACTTACGTGTATAAGATCGGCTTGTTGAACGCCAACTACAGCTTTGCAACCGCAGTTGGACTTTTCAACTCCGTAGTGAACCTTACTCTACTGTTGGTAGTCAACACAGTCTCGAAACGAGTTTTCAGAACCAGCCTGTGGTAAAGCTAATGGAGAGGAAGGGAAGTTTATGATCGCCGAGAAAAAAACAATTAGGGAATCACTGGGAGACCGAATTTTCCTGGGGATGATTTATCTATTTTTAACTATTATCCTACTGTTGGTTCTCTATCCGCTCGTTTATATTCTGAGTTCATCCTTAAGCAGTCCTGAGGCGGTATCTGCTGGTCGTGTGTGGCTATGGCCAATGGACATCACACTGGATGGATATAAGACTGTGTTTAAAAACGAACAGGTTCTGCACGGTTATGCGAATTCCTTGTTTTACACCGTCATCGGTACGCTCATTAGTGTAACCCTTACGATTATGATTGCTTACCCGCTGTCGAAGAAGACATTTTACGGCCGCAGTCCGATGATGATGTTCATTACGTTTACCATGTTGTTTTCGGGAGGCCTAATACCAACCTATTTGGTTGTAAAGTCGCTTGGAATGATCGATACCCGTTGGGCGCTGCTGATCCCCAATGCGATTTGGGTTTGGCAGGTGATCATTGCGCGGACATTTTTCCAATCGTCTATTCCAGATGAGCTCGGAGAAGCAGCCGAAATCGATGGATGCAGCGACTGGCGTTTTATCTTTAGTGTTATTATCCCTCTTGCCAAGCCGATCATTGCGGTTTTGTCTCTCATGTATGCAGTCGGGCAGTGGAATGCTTACTTCGATGCGTTGATCTACTTGAAAACGCAGTCGCTTTATCCTCTACAGCTGATTTTACGAAGTATTCTGGTTCTCAATAACGGGGCTGCTACCGTTGATGCCGGCGAAATGGTAAAAAGACAGCAAATGGTTGAACTAATGAAGTACTCGCTTATTGTCGTCGCAAGTCTACCGGTGCTCATTATCTACCCGTTCGTCCAGCGTTTCTTCGTCCAAGGGATGCTAATCGGCTCGGTAAAAGGGTGAGAGAGGGTACTGGAAGGGGGAATTCCTATGTAGGCAAATGCTGTTGGCAGACTTGGCTTTATTTTTTGGGGGTTAAACAAATTTGAATAAAGGGAGAGGTTACTTTGAAAAGAACATGGACAACCATAACTGCTTGTGTTCTGATTCTCAGTCTTATCTTAGCAGGATGTTCAAAAGGCGGAAATAATGCAAACCCGGACAATTCAGGCATGGACTCCACAAATCCAAGCGGTGAGAGCAACCCCTCGGTAACCATTTCGGTTTTTGCGCAGCAAGGCACGGACACCAATCTGGCAACCAGCAAATTCACTAAACTGCTTGAAGAAAAATTCAAGATTAAATTTAAATGGACAACCGTACCTTTCGATGGTGCTGCTGAGAAAAGACAGATATCCCTTGCAAGCGGAGATTATCCTGACCTATACATGCTTATTCCGTGGGTGGACAGATTCTCGCAAACCGATTTGTTAAAGTTCGGCCAGCAAGGAGTCGTCGTACCGCTGAACGATTTAATTGAACAGTATGCGCCGAACATCAAGGCGACACTGGATAATAATGAATATTATAAGGCGATGAACACGGCACCGGACGGAAATATTTATGGTCTGACAGGCTTAAACGAGTGCTTCCACTGTTCATATCCGAACAAAATGTGGATAAACACGAAATGGCTGGAGAAGTTAGGCCTAGAAGAACCAAAAACGACAGAAGAGTTTAAGAACGTATTGAAATTGTTCAAAACGAAAGACCCGAATGGTAATGGCAAAGCGGATGAAGTACCACTTAGTGGTTCCACTGAACCATTCGGCGTACACATCATTCCGTACTTAATGAATGGCTTCATCTATGACGACGATAGAACCTATTTAAACATAGTTGACGGCAAAGTGAATATGGCAGCTAACAAGCCAGAATGGAAAGAAGGCCTAGCTTATGTCAAGTCGCTGTATGACGAAGAACTGATCGATCCAGGGGCATTCACACAAAATGCCGAAGCCTACAAAAAAATTGGCGACAATGCTGACGCAGAACTGCTCGGAGCCGGGGCTGGCATGCATCCTGCTATTTTCGTTAACACCGCACAGGAGGGCCCGTATGGCAAAGATTACAATCCAATCGCCCCTCTGCAGGGCCCTTATGCTAATTATGCTACGTTTAACTACCCGGTTGATCCGGGCGCGTCCTTCGTGTTGACGAACAAAGCAAGTAAGGAAGTTCAAATTGCTGCTATTAAAATGTTGGACTGGATCTATACGGAAGAAGGATCGATGCAGGGAATTTTCGGTGAAGAAAATGTGGGTTGGACCAAGCCGAAAGAAGGAGATATCGCCCTTAATGAAAAAGTAACACCGCTTTATGCTGAAATCCCGGCTAAGACAGGCGATGAACCGCGTAACGTCTGGGGGCCAATGGCACAGTACAACCAGCACAAAGCATTTCGGGATGCTGCCGTACAAGGAACAGATATTTATGCCAGTAATGGATACGAACGCCGCCTTCAAGAAGCTACTTACCTATTTGAAGGCAAGCAGCCGAAGGAAATATTCCCGCACTGGGCTCTTTGGACGGACCCCGCTCATGCAGATGAAGTAAGCATGATGCAAACCAATATCAAGGATTATATTGATCAAAATGCACTTCAATTCGTGACTGGAGCAAAAAATCTTGATAAGGATTGGGATGCTTATGTTAAAGGTCTTGACGCACTAAACCTAGCAGGTTACCTAGAAACGATGCAAAAGGCTTACGATTCTTCTGCGATTTCCAAATAAATTCGAATAAGATATAGAGAATTCTCACTATGCAAGCGACTCTAAGCGATGGGGGCGCTTGCATAGTAGAAATAAACGGTAATAGAAGTGAAAGATGAGCGGGGTACTTTTTATTTTTACTCTATAGTCTGGCTTAAAGGCACGCAAGTAAAAACCTTTCTATGAAAAGGAGTCTATGATTATCTTGCATACTGCTACGCTAAGATGGTGCAACAGGGAAAGGCCGCAATTATGGTGTGGACAACAAGTTATTGGTGAAATGTTATCGTCACAATCGGATGACGTTATTTATGAAGACCATGTTGAAACGATCAAAGACGGATTATTCTTATGGAAGCGAACATTTACGGCTACCAAAGATTATCGTGCAAACTATAGGCTGACTATGGACTTTGCGGCTCACTATGAGATGCAATATTTTATGATTCCGTCCGTTTCCTACAATGGGAATCCTTGGGGCAATGGGGATGAGCCAAGAGGTTTAGCTTTGAAAGGAGAGCCATGGACATTTGCGTGGCACCGTACGGCAATAGCAGGAGCGACATACACAGAAGGCCATAGTTGGTCAGTGGCGTTATTCGGGAGCACGGATGATCATCATCAGCGTTTCTCCTGCTCGCTAGAGAGGGAGGAGGATCGAGTTGTTCATCGATTAATATGGCCTGAAGAGGAGGGTCCTCTTGTTTATCATGATAGGGATTCCTATGACAAAGCGCTATTAACGGAACTGTTTCTAAAGCCTGGGGAACAGAGGACAATGACAGCGTATTTGGTCGTAGCCCCTGTAGAGCAACCTAAGATAGCTTGGCATAAAATGCTTGAGGAAGCATGGACGCTGAACCGTAAACTCACACGTCCTAAGTTTGACCCCGAACGGATTTGGAAACTGAGCCTGACATTTGCTCAGCAGTCATTATGGGCCTACGAGGAATCCTTTGAAGGCTGTTGCATCGGGCTTATGCATAACGGTGTGGGCTGGGAGCAAATTCGGCATTATGAAATCGGTTGGTGCGGCCAGAACGCTTCATACGCCAACTCTTTTTTATTTGATTATTTAAAATCAGGCGATGAAGAATCCCTCCGTAAAGGTCTTGCTGTGCTGGATTCTTGGACAGGGCATGCGAGAATGAAGAACGGTTTAATTCACTGCCATTACGATTATGTCCTATTTAAATCAAGCGAAAACGAAGTACAGGATGCTTGCAACCTTGGTACTGCCGCTATGAACTTTATGGAGGCGGAAAACTTAGCAAGCAAATGTGGGGTAGATAGACCCGAATATTTAGAAACGGCATTAGGGATATGTGATTTTGCCGTAAGGAAGCAAGCGGTAAATGGACAAATCGGCAAGTCATGGACGAATGATGGCGTAATGATTGATCCAAACGGAACCGTTGGTTGTTTTTTGATCCCTCCGCTTGTAATGGCATATCGATTAACGAAGCAGCGCAAGTATCTGGAAGCTGCGGAGAAGGGATACCACTATTACGTCTCAGAATTAGCAGAGAAAGGCTACACAACGGGAGGCGCTCTGGATACCTACTGTATTGATAAGGAATCTGCGATTCCTCTGCTTAAGGCGGGTCTGTTGCTATACGAAACGACAGGGAACTCCCAGTATTTGGAGTGGGCTGAACTTGCCGCATGGTATCTGGCTTCTTGGCAGTGGCATCATACGGTGCATTACCCGGAAAATAGCGAATTAGCAAGAATTGGCTATGACACGTTTGGAGGAACGGCCGTATCGACACAGCATCATCATCTCGATCCTTACGCATTAGCGTTTGTAGAGAATTGGATTCGTTTATCGGACATTACTGGAAAATTAATATGGCGCGAGCGTGCATTAGCTGTCTGGTCAAATGCGACGCAAGGCATTTCGGACGGAAAGTTGATCATTATGGGGAAAGAGCGCCCTGTTGGAAGCCAAGATGAAGGGTTCTACCATACACGTTGGAAAAATACATTTCATGTTTCGGAGTGGCTTGTGGCCTGGCCCTCGGCATTCCGGCTGGAGGTGCTTAGAAGAACAGAAGATTGGTCTATTTTTAAATAACGGGGGCTCACTTAGGCAGTCAAATGGTTCTAAGTCAATATCTTCAACAATTGAGGCATATAACTCTAAGAGTTTTATTTCTCGTTTTTGTATTCGCATTGAATCGAGTATCCCGAAAGCATATCTATATAAAGTAAAGAGAAGATACCGCGAAATCAACATAACCCACTAGCAGGAACGGAAGGTCAAACCTACAATTAAAGAATAAAATGGGACATGAAGGGCTGAAGAAATGATAGTGATGTAAGTATCCGAACAGCGAAAATGAAAAAATAAAAGGTATAACGAGAAAACACGTAACAAACGGAGGCTGCTAATGTCCATACAACTAAAAAAACCTACAAAATTATGGTATCAAGAGCCCGCAAGCGAATGGGTAGAAGCATTACCGCTAGGGAACGGAAGAATCGGAGCTATGCTCTATTGGAAGCCGGATAGGGATACGATTATGTTGAACGAAGATACGCTGTGGTCCGGATATCCGCAGGACACTAATGTACCTGGGGCTAGCAAGTATTATTATGAAGCCATGAATCTCATAAACAAAGGGAAATACAAAGAAGGGCAAGAATGGATTGAGGACCATATGCTGGGGCCATTTACTCAGTCTTATATGCCATTAGGCGATCTACAGCTGAGCTTTAGCAATATTAATGAAAACTTAGTATCGGACTACTATCGAGAGCTCAATCTGAACCATGCAGTATCAAAATCATCCTTTATGCATCTAGGCGCCCGCTATCATCGTGAAGCATTTATTTCCGCGGTAGACCAGTGTATGGTCATTAAGCTTAGCGCTGATCAACCCCAATCGATTAGCTTCCATATGACGATGAATAGTCCATTACAACATTCAATAAGCGTAAAGGACCATACAGTTATACTTGATGGACTCTGCCCGTCGCATGTAGATCCCAACTATGTCGATTCACCAAATCCTATTATCTATGAAACGGATGAACGGAAGCGAGGCATCGCATTCCGTACTCTAGCTGCAGTTGAACCGCTTGGAGGCGCTGTAACCACAACAACAAACGGTATTGAGGTTGCTATGGCGGATAGTGTAGTTATTAAAGTCTGTATTCGTACAAGCTTTAATGGCTATGATAAGCATCCATTTCTCAATGGAAAAGATTACAAAGCAAACTGTGAGAATGATAGGCAGCATGTTCGGATCAATAACTATGATGAAATGAAACAGAAGCATGTGGCGGATTATCAAAGGTTGTATGACAGAGTGGATATTCATCTTGGGGAAGATATTCACTACCATATTCCAACGAATGAAAGATTGAAGCGATTTGGGGAGACACAGGATGATAAGGGGTTATATTCGCTCATTTTCCAATATGGGAGATATTTGTTGATAGCAAGTTCGAGAGAAGGAACGATGCCGGCTAATTTGCAAGGGATTTGGAATAAGGAGCTACGGGCACCTTGGAGCTCCAATTATACCGTAAACATTAATACCCAAATGAATTACTGGCCAGCAGAGATAACGAATCTATCTGAATTGCATCAACCGTTATTTGACCTTATTAAAGTGTTGAAAGTAACAGGGTCGCTAACCGCTCAAACTCACTACAATGCAGGTGGTTTTACCTCTCATCATAATGTTGATATTTGGGGTCATTCAAGTCCCGTTGGCAATAAAAGCCGTGGAACAGCTGGTTATGCGTTCTGGCCGATGTCGTCGGGGTGGTTATGTCAGCATCTATTCGAGCATTATGAATACACATTGGATTACAGGTTTTTGCAAGAAACAGCTTATCCAATTATGAAAAGCGCTGCACAATTTTATGTCGACCTCTTGGTAGAGGACGAGGATGGTTATCTTATACTGTCACCTTCGACATCACCAGAGAATGCTTTTATATACGATGGTCAAAAAAGCAATGTAGCCAAGACAGCTACGATGACAATGGCTATTGTGAGAGAAATATTCCGTAATTGTATTCAAAGTTCGAAGCTGCTGGACATGGATGCTGCCTTTGCCAACCTTTTGCAGGAAAAGGCTGATCGACTTTATCCCTATCAGATCGGAAGCAAAGGCCAGCTTTTGGAATGGAATGAAGAATTTCAAGAAGCAGAGCCGGATCATAGACATATTTCTCATTTGTACCCCTTGCATCCCGGGCATGATATAACCGTTACGGATACACCTGAATTGGCAGAAGCGTGCCGGACATCACTTCATTTAAGGGGGGATGATGGTACAGGCTGGAGTCTCGGCTGGAAAATTAACGTATGGGCGAGACTGCATGATGGGAATCGCGCCTTAAAGCTTTTAAAGCGCCAACTTCAGTTTGTTCAAACCAATGAAACCGATTATCTCCACGGTGGTGGTACTTATGCCAACTTATTCGATGCTCATCCGCCATTCCAGATAGATGGTAATTTTGGTGCGTGTGCGGGTATTGCGGAGATGTTCCTACAAAACAGCAATCATAAAATTTGGCTATTGCCCGCTTTGCCAGACGAATTCGAAGATGGCTATGTGAGAGGCCTTCGTGCCAAGGGGGGGCTTATTGTAGACATCTATTTCAGCGGGGGCAAGCTTACGAGAGCCGTACTCACTGCAACGGCAGATCAATTAAATGAATATACAATCATTTACAAGAGCAGCACGACTATGCTTCAGCTGAATAAAGGTGAGAAATTTACGTTAGAAGGTTAATTCATTTAACATAATTGAAGGAAGATTAACTAGTCTTCTTTATTGTATTATAATGCATTATGAAATATGGAAAGTAAGAAATTCAGTATAGTTTTTTTAATTTTAGTATGTTATGAAATAATCGGATGAGGCATTATCAGATGGCATTCCTATGAAGGACATGCTTATGGTAATGCTTTTTTTCAGTTGAAACAACTACAGGTATCAACAGAAGCTGAGCAGAATATTATCAAAGCTCATTATTAAATTTGAGACGAAAATTTAGCTTGACGCTAATTTATGGAACAGAGTAACGTAAGGATGAATTATAATGATGAGTCGCTAATCTCCTATTGGGGGCTAACAAATGTTGCTGCAGTTGAGGAAGCTATGAAGCATTGGCAAACATGGAATTTAAAAACGAAGCTTGTCATTAGCTTTACCGTATTATTTGCCTTTTCTTTCATTTTGACAGGGGTATTCTATTATTACAGCAGTGTGAAGGAGTTGGAGAAGCAATCACTGCAGCTGTTGAGCACTAACAGTACACAAATTACTCGCTCACTCGAGCTCTACACCGAAGATTTGGAGAAGCTTTCTCTTTCTGTTTTCAATGATTCTATTGTTCAAAAGATGGTAGGAATGGATCAAGAGTTGAGTGCGGCTGATCAAGCGGAACTTGCCCAGCAAGTAACAGCGCATCTCATGAATATGACCATTTCATGGCCAGATGTACAAGGCATATATCTTTATACCGAACGGAAGTTGGCATTAACGTACTTTTGGTCCAAAAGAAGTCCGCCAATTGGGCATACAATCGAGCAGGAGCCATGGTACCCGCTTGAGATGAGCAAGCGCTCTACCTTTTTGCTGTGGCCAACCATGAGGGAGAATACGATAACCAATTTTCTGGGGGAGCAAGTCTTCTCTCTCATTCGTCCAATCAATCATATTTCGACTGGCAAGCATATTGGATACATGAAAATTGATATTCATGCGGACGTGTTTAAAGATTTGGTCTCGTTTCAGGAAAATAAAAATGTTTCAAATTCTATGCTTTTCGTTGTGACCGATGACGGCCAGGTTGTATATGACATACAAGATACACTTACCGGCAAATCCTTACCGGGTATTCAAATGTCTGATTTGCCGCGTTATAGCGATATGGGAACGATAAATTGGGAGGGGAAGCCATTTCTATACGGGCTGGACCGATCAAATTATACGAAATGGACAACCTTGATTCTGACGCCAATGGACTCGATCACGAAGCAGCTGAATCATATTCGCAATACTGTCGTTTGGATTGAAATCGGCATGCTTTTTCTTGTCGTTGTTGTCGGGTGGTTAATTGCAACGGGAATTACCAAACCGCTTAGAAAAATGATTATAACGATGCGTCATGTAGAACGCGGGGATTTTACCGTTCGATTGGACAATCAGGGCACTCGAAACGAGATCGGCCTGCTCGGTAAAGTATTTAATCAAATGCTTGATAGCTTGCAAGATATGATTGCCAAAGTGTATGTAGCAGAAATTCGGGAAAAGGAAGCACGACTCATTGCTTTGCAGGCACAGATTAACCCTCATTTTCTATTTAATACGTTAACCATATTGAAGTCACTAGGAAGAAAAGGCGCATCGGAAGACGTTGTTGAGGTAACCGAATCGTTAGCCCATTTATTCCGTTACAGCTTATATGATTGGAATCGAACCGTCGAGCTTACGGAGGAGCTGAATCTAGTCGAGAGTTACATTAAGATTCAGAAGTATCGATTTCGTGATCGATTCGCGTTCGAGAAAGACATTCCTGAAGAGCTGTATAAGGTGCAGGTGCTGCGTCTTATGATTCAGCCGCTGGTGGAGAATGCTGTCGTTCACGGATTGGAGAACCGGAGGTCTGGCGGTCTGATCACAGTAAGCGTGAGGAAACTCGGCGAAATACTGGAGATTATCGTCTCGGATAATGGGGCGGGCATGAGGGCAACCGTTCAAGAGAAGCTTAAAAAACGCTTTGAGGAGGCCCATGTGCATGGCCCGAATACAGATGAGGAGCATTTGGGGATTGCGCTTGTAAATATTCAAAAGCGATTGCAACTGCTATATGGTACAGAATATGGTCTTACATGTGTAAATGTTGAATCAGGTGGAACGGCTATGATCCTTAGGCTGCCCCTTATCTGGTATGGGGAGGAAGAAAGCGATGAACATCATGCTGATTGAAGACGAATGGCTTGCGATGGAAGAACTTCTGCATCTACTGAAGCCTTACGAAAAAGATCATTCCATAATCAGCTTTGACAACGGCGAGGATGCGCTTGCCCATGCCCTTACAGGTCATTATATACCGGATATCCTTATTACGGATATTCGTATGCCGGGCTTTACTGGACTCGAAGTTATTGAACGATTGATTGCTCTATATCCAAATATGCAAGCTATCATGCTCAGTGGCTATAACGACTTTGAATATGCGAGAAGCGCGCTAAAGCTAGGCGCTAAAGAGTATTTATTAAAGCCTGTGCCCGCTGATGAACTGCACGCTGCAGTAGAACGGTTAATGGATGCTGTCTATAAGGAGAAAGAGAAGAGCCGCAATGTGTTTGATTTAACGTTAGCAGGGATGATAAGGGGAATCAAGGGGAAGGAGCATGCTGACAGCACGCATGATTCGTCACAGTGGCTGATGATAACCATTCTTCTTGAAAATTGGAACAGTCCGTATACATGGCCGCAAATGGGAGCTTCTACGGAAGTTGTAACCGCCTGGCTGCGACGAGAGGTTGATTCCTTAGCCAATTGTTTTGACATGGATGGGCATATTCGAGTTATTCTTCTCTCTGCGCAAGTGAATGATCGAGAGAGCGATATCCGGCAAAAAGTGAAGAGCATTCATGATTTCTGTTGCGAGCGGGACAGCATCATTATCCATACCTCTTATCGGATGCCCACAGCAGGTGAATCTATGGAAGGCACTTACCAGGTTTGTCTAGAGCTGCTAGAGCAGCAGGTTCGCCTAGGAGCAGCTACGTTTATGCCGCTTTCAGTCAGCAATCAAATGGAATCGTTCTGGGATAGTGCAAGACGAATTGAACTGCATATCCGAGAGTCGGATTATGCTAAGCTGCAGCTGGAGCTGCGCCGTATGCTGGATGGGCTTCGGCGTGATAGCATAACGGTGAAGCAAATGTCCGAGCTGCTTTCCGACTTCTTGTATGCGCTGAAATATACATTGACTGGCAAACGCAGTGAAATAAGCGTTATCAGTACAGATTCCGTATACACCTATTTAAAAACATGTCGAGATGAAGCCTTGCTCCAGCAATGGATTTCTGATCGGTTGATGAGTATGATGACCGCCAATAATCAAACGATACCCCAGCCTAAACAAATTATCCCAGCTCTCATGGATTATGTGCAGCAGCATTATAGTGATAAGATTCATCTTGGGGATTTCGCCGTGCGTTATCATGTGAGCATTGGGTACTTATCGAAGCTATTCAAAGCGGAAACCGGCTTAAACTTCTCGGATTATATCGTTCGGATTCGTATGAATAAAGCAAAGGAGCTTTTGGATGGCGGATACAAAAAAATTAGTGAGATCAGCAGGCTTGTCGGCTATGATGACCCTAAGTTTTTTAGTCAAACGTTCAAGCGATGGACAGGCATCACGCCTCAGGAATATAAGCGTAAATAGTAGAAGAGGGATCGTATGCGAACGAGTATAAGAGTCAGCTTGACCATAATCATAATGGTTAGCGTAGCGGTATTCGGCATCGGCTGCCAAACAAAGGGCGATGAGATTGCAGCGAATACTCTGGTGTCAGATCATCAGATTACGCTTCATATGTTACATTGGATCGGCACAGAAGCGGGCCCGGTGGTGTCGGAAATCAATGAGCGATTTCATAAGGAATATCCGAACATTACGATTCAGGTCGAATATGCGCCTGTGGACCAATATCAGAGTATAATTCGTAGCCGTTTCGTTGCGGGCGGAGCTCCAGATATTCTTGGCGTTTTTCCGGGTACGTGGCAAGAGCCTTTTGCCGAGGCGGGTTATTTGATGGATCTTAGTGGAGGCAGTTGGGCGAGTAGGCTCCAGGATCATGCAAAAGCGATGATGTCCACTGGCGGGAAGCTGTATGCGATGCCCGTTAACCGTAATGCAATCGGTGTATTGTATGATAAGAAGTATTTTAAAGAAAAGGGTCTGACACCTCCAAGCCATTGGGATGCTTTCTTATCGCTATGCGAACAAATTAAGCAAGATGGGCGTATTCCGATGTCTCTAGGAATGAAAGACCAGTGGGTAACACAAGTCATTCCCTATGCGATGGCACCTTCGGCCATCTATCGGAATAATCCAGATTTTGATCGTAATATGTATGAAGGGAAGGCAACTTTCTCGAATTCTTCATGGCGCGAGATGTTAGAGGATTATATTGATTTGAGAGTAAAAGGATATTTTAATGAAGACATATTAGGCGTAACCTACGATCAAATGGTGCAGATGCTAGCAACTGGTCAAACCGCTATGATGATTATGGGCAACTGGTCACTTGGCCCCATTACTTTAACAAACCCTGATGCGGAAATCGGAATGTTCCCACTCCCGTATGTCAAAGGGGATAACGTTGTGTGGCTATCATCCGGCGTTAGTATAGGGCTTGGTGCATCCAGCTCAACTGTTTATCCTGATGAAGTAAGGAAGTACATTGATTTTTGGAGCAGGCCGGACATTAATGCCCTGTTTCTGGAAAGAACGAAGTCTTATCCGGTGTTCAAAGATGTCTGGCCTTCCATCGATCCAGCTCAGCAGGAACTTGAACCTGCTTTTCAGGTGGGGACCTATCCTTTTCTAGACCAGAACTGGCCACCTGCTGTACAAGATACGTTATTCCATGTCATCCAAAAACTGATGGTGGACGGAGAAGGCTATACCATAGATAAGGCGCTGAGCGAATTGGACCTGGCTTATAAACAAAATATAGCAAGCATGAAAGATGTCCCGTAGAGAAATCTGCAGGGCATTTTTTTTGATATTTAGGAATGAATATCCTTAGGCTATACATTCTCCATATTTCTCGGAATGAAACGCGCCGCGCCGCCAAAGGACGACAATAGCTATTTCACCTTGGTTTAGAAAATGAACCTACCTTTTTTGGAAAATGACTCGGTGTTTCCCTCCATGTATTCAAGTTACACTATTCATGTAAGCGATAATTATTTAGGGGGTCATGAGATGTTGGCAAGAAAGAGAATGATTGGCTGTACAATTTTCATTGTTATGCTTTTATCCATCGTACTAACAGCATGTGGCAACAATAATTCGGCAGAATCGTCAAACGGAGGGGAAGCAAGTCCAAGTACAACGACTGCGGATTCCGAAGCCAAGCCGGTTACGCTCAAGATGCTTCACTTTATGGAAGCAGAAGCGGGTCCTACATTGAAAGAAATCAATAAGAAGTTCCATGAAAAATATCCAAATATTACGATTGAGTATGAGAACGCACCAGTCGATCAATATCAGACACTGATCAAAACGCGATTCGCCTCAGGAGACGCACCGGATATTGTCGGTGTAGCTCCCGGCACTTGGAAAGTGCCATTCGTTGAAGCGGGCTACTTGATGGATTTGTCTGATAGACCATGGGTTTCACGCCTCCAAGAAGGCGCCAAAGAGATGGAGAGCATGGATGGAAAAGTGTATGCGCTCCCGCTGGATCAGAATGCTATTGGTGTGATCTATAATAAAAAGATATTTGCGGATATGGGGCTCTCCATTCCTAAGAACTGGGAAGAATTCCTTGCACTTTGTGAACAAATTAAAGCTGCTGGAATTACGCCGCTAGCAATCGGCAACAAAGACTTATGGGTGACGCAAATTATTCCCTACGCGATGGCACCTTCTGCAATTTACCGAGACAATCCGGATTTCGATCAGCAAATGTATGAAGGCAATGCCACTTTCGTTGGATCAGCATGGAATCAAATGATGGAGGATTATATTTCATTAGATGAAAAAGGCTACTTCAACAAAGGAATTTTGGGAACAAACTACGATCAAATGGTTCAGCTAATGGCAACGGACAAAACTAGCATGATGGTTATGGGGAACTGGGCATTGCCAGCCATTTTAGCAGTAAATCCTGATGTGGAGCTCGGTATGTTCCCGCTTCCTTATGTAAAAGCCGGTGAGAAAGTATTCGTATCATCCGCTATCGCACTCGGCATTGGAGCATCAGCAAATACGGAGCATCCTGAAGAAGTGAAGAAATATATCGACTTTTGGGCAGAGAAGGAAAATAATGAAATGCTGCTCAAGCAGGCGAAAGCATTCCCGGTATTTACGGATGTGAATCCAGATTTGGATGAGACGCTTAAGGAGCTGATTCCATATTTGAATGTGGGAACACATAACTTCCTTGATCAGAATTGGCCTTCTGGGGTTCAAGATACGATGTTTACCGGCATTCAGCAGGTGTTGGTGGATGGGGGCAAGTCTTACCCAATCGACAATATGCTGAAGGAAATGGACAAGGTGTTTACTGCCAAAAAAGCAGACTAGGCGATGCTTTAGACAAATTAAAGGGAATCAGGTGGGGATTCTCCCGCCTGATTCTTATAGGATTAGAGGGATAGAGAATGCACAAACGAAGACTACAACTGTTATTCATGCTGCCGGCTTTTATCGTTTACAGCCTTTTCGTCATGGTTCCTATGCTTGGCAGTTTTTATTTCAGCTTTACCGATTGGAATGGATTGAATGCCCGTTATCATTTTGTAGGCATTAACAATTACATATCTCTCATTCATGATGCGGAGGTATGGATTGCGCTCAAAAATACGATCGTATTTGCTGTGCTGGTTACCCTTATTCAGAATGTTCTTTCCTTACTGCTTGCTATACTTGTTGATGGATCAAGCTGGGTAAAACGGTTTTTGCGCGTTGTTTACTTAATTCCGGCACTGCTCAGCGCTCTTGCTATCGGGTATATTTGGAGTTATTTATATAATCCCGTTCTAGGGGTTATTAATATGGCACTCCAAAATATCGGCCTAGGACATTGGGCACAGGATTGGCTCGGAGATCCGAAGTGGTCTATGTATAGCGTTGTTTTTACGAATATCTGGCAATGGATGGGGCTATCGATGATTATTTATCTTGCTGGGCTGCAGGCGATTCCCGGCGATTTGTATGAGGCGGCTGATATAGACGGAGCGGGTAATTGGGAGCGATTCGTGAAAATAACATTCCCTCTTATTGCACCGGCATTTACCGTTAATATATTGATATCTATTATTGGTAGTTTTAAAGTGTTTGACATTATTTATGTCATGACAAAGGGCGGGCCGGGAACGGCTACAGAGTCGCTAGCCATTCTGTTATATAAAAAGGCGTTTAATTTCAATGAGATGGGTTACGGAACGGCGATTGCCATCGTCATGTTCCTTATCATTCTGTTCATCTCCATCTTCCAGCTTCGCATTCTTCGCAGCAGGGAGCTGGATGCATAATGAAAAAAACACTGACAAGCAGCTTGGTAGCCGCCGCCTTATTGCTGATCTGGGCGCTTATCGTTATTGTTCCGCTTCTCATTCTCATCTCCGTAACGGTGAAATCACCGAAAGAAATGCTGGATAGCACCTTCGCATTTCCGAAGGAATGGATGTGGAGCAATTTCACGGAAGCGTGGCAGACCGCCCATATGTTGACTGCCTTTGGAAACAGTTTGCTCATAACTGCATTTTCACTCATTGGTGTTGTTATCGTAAGCGCTTTTGCAGCTTATCCGATCGCCAGAGTGAAATCCAGGCTTACAGGTTCGTTCTTCCTTTATTTTATTGCAGGGATTATGATTCCGTTTCCACTGAGCATGATTCCATTATATAAGCTGTTGAAAATGCTCGATCTTATCAATACGCATCAAGGCGTTATTCTGATCTATATCGCGATAACGATTCCCTTCTCGGTCTTTCTATACACCGGATTTCTGAAGGGCGTACCGAAGGAATTAGAGGAATCGGCGCTGATTGATGGGTGCGGCCCCTTGCGTACGTTTCTCACTATCATATTTCCGTTGATGAAGCCGGTTACTGCTTCGGTCATTATAACGAACAGCTTAACGATTTGGAATGATTTCTTAATTCCACTGCTCTATCTGCAAGCAAGGGAAAACCGAACGATTCCAATGGCCATATTCAGCTTTACCGGACAATATAACAGTAACTGGGCTATGATTTTCTCGGCCATCGTACTCGGTGCGCTTCCGCTAGTTATTACCTTTTTACTGCTTCAGAACCAATTTATTAAAGGGATTGTAGGCGGAGCGGTAAAAGGTTGATTATTTTAGCGACACCTCGGCTGCTTACATTCGGTCGGGGCTGCTGCTGTTGAGAATAGCAAACAAAGAGAGGGTATACCATGACAATGAAAATTAGCAATCTTTTAACACAGTATTTGCACAATCCGATAGGAATGAATAGCACACGCCCCATTCTAAGCTATTCACTTGAATCAGACGAGAAGAATCAGTATCAAACTGCGTATCGTGTCTTAGTGTCATCAACGGTTGTATTATTACAGAACAATATTGGTGATGTTTGGGATTCTGGAAAAGTAAGCAATGATATGAATTTTGCCATTAAATATGACGGGACTCCTCTTACTTCAAGACAGGATGTATTCTGGAAAGTGAAGGTGTGGGATAGGAGTGATATAGAATCAGGATGGAGTCCAATCCATTCATGGGAAATGGGGCTTCTGGAAGACGATCAATGGATAGCACGCTGGATCGGGCAAGGCGATCATATTGAATGCAATAAGTCAGCAGCTCCTCAGGTGGCTATGGATTTCAATGTAGACAATGTTAATAGTATCGTGAAGGCTAGAGCATACATTAGCGGATTAGGATTATTCCATGCCAGCATTAATGGTGAACGGCTCGATGATGCTTTTTTCAATCCTGGCGAAAGCGATTATTCCAAGACAGTCTATTATTCGACCTATGATATTCTCCATCGATTGCACAACGGTTGCAATGCAATTGGAATCATGATTGGAAATGGTCAGTACGTGAATTTTATGGTCAATCCTGTGATGATGCTTGATGATCAAATCGAAGCTCCTGAGCATCGATATCAGAAAAACGACAGCGGCTATGTGAGAAAAGGACTGTACGGTGATAAAAAAGTGATTGCGCAGATAGAAGTAACTTATGCAGATGGAGAAGTAAAATATATTGCAGCTACGGATGAGAATTGGAAGCTAACAGACAGTCCCATCACATTCAATAACTGGTATGGAGGCGAGGATTATGATGCGACAGCGGAATTAGCCGGTTGGGATATGCCCGGAACAGATCGCAAGAGTTGGGACAATGCTGTAGTAATGGAGAAGCCGCTAGGTAGATTAAAGGGAATGGAATTCCATCCAGTCAGGATGTTGGAGAAATTCCCGGCTGCTTCTGTAACGAAACTAGAAAACGGTAATCTCCTTGTTGACATGGGAAGAAATGTATCCGGGTTCCCAGAACTGGTATTGCAGGGAATGACAGACAAGGAGAGAGGAGCGACTATTAAGATGCTGCCGGCTGAAGTGCTATACGATGATCAATCTGGCGTTGATCAATCTTCCTGTACGCAGAGCTGGTCGCAGAAATTTCACTGCAGCATTACGAACAGTTATACGGTAAAAGGAACAGGAAGCGAAAGCTGGCATCCCCTGTTTTGTTATCAAGGATTCCAGTATGTTGAAGTTTCTGGATTCATAGGAGAAGCAACCGTTGCAAATTTCAATTGCTGCGTACTGCGTATCGCCAATGAGAAAACCGGCGCATTCGAAACTTCGAATGAAGTTTTGAATCAGATTAATGAGATAACGGAACGTTCTATTGAAAGCAACATGTTCTTTTCTTTCACAGATTGCCCGCAAATTGAGAAGTTGGGCTGGCTTGAAACATCGCATTTAATGTTTCGCTCCATTACAGCCGGGTATGATATCCGTTCATGGATTCCCAAGATTGCTCAAGATATGATCGATTCACAAACGGACAGTACCGATATCGACAATGGTGATCCCGAAGGAATCGGATATATTCCTGCCATTGCGCCTGAATACCATCGGATCGTCGGCTTGCATAGAGACCCTAACTGGAGTGGTGCCTGTATTCTGACCCCATGGGAATATTATCAGATTTATGGGGATCCTACCGTATTGAAAAGCGCATATGCCACTATGAGAATATATATGAATTACTTAGACGCCCAGACGGTAAATGGACTTCTAAGCGATTATGCCCAGATGGGAGACTGGGGGCAATTGAATGAGGCAACACCAAAAGTGTTGGTAGAGAATTGCGCCTATTATTATTTGTTAAAGACGATGGCTAGCATTGCAGAACTAACTGAACATGAGGAAGACGTAAGTCATTATTCGTCTAAAGCGGCAGATGTACGGGAGCGATTTCATAGCCATAAGGAATGCTACCAATTCGAGAGCAGGAATTATGGGAATGGAAGCCAAGCTAGCTACGGATGTGTTCTTTTTAGTGAAATTGTTCTAGATGAGAATAGAGAAAGTTCTATTGAAAAGCTTCAGGAAGCAGTCGAAATACGAGATTATCATCTGTCGTCAGGAGAAGTGGGTTTGAAACAAGTATTTGCATCATTAGGGCGATACGGGAAGAGTGATGTTGTCTATAAAATGGTCATGAATGATACACAGCCAAGTTATAAGTATTTTGTCGATAAAAATCTCACTACATTACCAGAATATTGGAATTATGAAGAACTATGGCTTGGCACTATGGTGCGTTCGAGAAATCACGCCATGATGGGACATGTGAAAGAATGGCTTACGAGTTATGTCCTAGGGATCAGAATGTCAGTCCCGGGTTATAAGAAAATAGTAATCGCGCCTGCCTTCATGCAGACATTAGAAAAAGCAGAAGGAAAGATAACCAGCTCTTATGGGGTTATAAGTGTGAAATATTACCGCAATAGCGAAGGTTTGCATCTCGAAGTTCAAATCCCTGTAGGAACAACCGCAGACGTTGGTATGCCCGTTATAGATGATAAGCAGTTGACTTCGGATAGTGGCGAGCTTAACATTCATCCGCAGGATAAATCTATTTGGATTCAAAATATTGGTTCAGGAAGCTATAAGTTTACATTAAACTGATCCAGAAGCATCATTGAAATAGGGGAAGTGACAAAGAAACTCTCCGGGGCCATGTGCCCGGGAGAGTTTTATTTTTTATATGGAAGTTCATGGCTGGACGCCAAAAGTGCTGCTACCCAGCCTTGCTACACATCAAGTGCTAACTAATAAATTTCTATTTCAGCGAGCTGCATGCGGTAATAATTAGATTCTGTTGGGTTCGGCCTTAGGTTTGTTCCTGTAACCTTCACATATCTAGCGGATTGCGAGGTGAAGCTGAAGCTCTGTGCGGCATTTCCCGGCTTTGCATAATTCGTTCGGGTCACAACTGTACTCCAACTCACGTTGTCTGACGAGATTTGAATCGTAAAATCGATAGGAAATCCGTTTCCGACTTGTGAGGCATCGTTTCTGGGATACAAGTTCACTGTACTGATGGATTGCACTGCACCGGTATCTACTTTAATAGATTCTGTATGGTTTTGAGTTAATAGGTTTTGACTAGACCATCCTCGGGAGCCAGCGACCGTACCTTTCTGTCCATCATTTACCCGGTGCGTAAACCAATCGCTTGCCTCATAGGAGCTGCTGGCTGTGACAGGTTTAAGCTCGGCCAAATTGCCGATGTTGCTGCCGAATGTTTTGATTTCTGCAAACTGCATGCGATAATTGTTCAGATCATTCGGATTTGACCTTAGGCTCGTACCGTTTATTTTGACATAACGGGCAGTTGTTCCGTTAAAATCGTAGGTTTGCATGCCGGTAGGAAGAGGGGTTGCCGTCTTGGTAAGTACGGTGAACCAATTGGTTCCATCTGTTGACAACTGAATAGTGAAGTCGATAGGGAATCCATAGCCGGCATTCACGCCATCGGTTCGAGGGAATAGTTGAACCTCGCTAATCTTCTTATTCTGGCCAAAATCGAGTTGTACCCATTCTGTATGATTAGCCGACAGGCTGCTGTTACTGCTCCAACCCATCGAACTGCTTGTCGACTGCTCCTGCCCGTCAACAACATTTGGTTTGAGCCAGCCTCCTACATCGGCGCTGCTGCTTGCCGTCACCGTTGCACCCGTGATAGGCGTATAAATGGGAGCACTCACATAGAGCCAATTCGCTGCCCCAGTTCGCGGGGAGTCTCCGAAGTATATCGTTCGTATGTTCAACGATTCCAAGCCCGCACGATTCGCGTCATAGAAATGATAGGCAAGACGTGTGACCGCGCCATCATTGAATGGATCGGCACCTCCAGCCGCAACCTCCGTACCGGCACCAGACATGATTCTCGTCCCGCCTCCGTTGACCATATTAACACCATTCTCATCCAGATATGGTCCGGTAATACTTGTAGAGCGGCCAACAACGGTGTAATAGGTACTGTTAACACCAGAACAACAGCTGCCCTTGGAACCGAACATGTAATAATATCCGTTGTTATATAGGATGGATGAATTCTCGATTCCTGTGGCAATGTTCCATAGGTTGTTGTCCGCCGTTGACAGCTTGCCGGTCGTTCCATCAAGAACATGCATATTGATGCCATTGCCTGTCCAGGATCCCCATGTAATGTAAGGAATGTTGTCCGTGCTCCAGACTACGTTAGGATCAATGGGGTAATTGACGTTGGTTACTTCTCCCTGATCCGTCCAAGGTCCTTCAATGTTGGTTGCTGTCGCTAGTCCCATCGTAGCGGTGTTCGTACCCCATATAGAAGCTCCATAATACAGATAGTACTTTCCATTGAAATAGTTGATATCCGGAGCCCATAGATTTCCCGGGTTGGAGCCAAGTCTAGCAATGATCCAAGCAGGAATGGTGCTAAATATCGTTCCTACACTCTGCCAACTGGTTGTACCTATAGAATCGCAAGTTTTTGTTTCCTTTATTCCAACATAAAGACCGGTAGAAAACGCATAATAACAGCTCCCCACCTTAATGACACTGGGATCATGCATGTTCGTTTCTCCTGCGAGAGCGTAGGCTGGTAAAGTCTTAACATGAAATGTTACCAGGGATAACAAAACTGCGATTAATACAAGACTGCGGAGCGGGAAAACAAACCTGCGGATTGCTGGTTGAACCCAATCGATCTTCATCTTTTCATCTCCATTTCAATGGTTTGGATTATGAAGCAAGTTAAGTATAAATGCATATTTTTCCTTTGAAAGCGTATTTATTTTCCTGTTTAGGTAGGTTCGTTTTCCAATATAGTGATCATTCCATTTGAAGACGGATCTCTTTCAATGAGCTACATTTCTTGCTGACACGTGTAAACTTGCTTATACTAAAGGGTAAACTGGATTTATGGGACACAGAAGAGAGAAGAGGGAATGAATGCCTACGATATTGGTTGCTGATGACGATGAGAACATTCGCGAACTCGTCTGTTTGTTTTTGAAAAACGATGGATTTGAAACCGTTGAGGCGGTGGATGGCAAGCAAGCGCTGGCTGTCTATGCCGCAAAGCCTGTTGATCTTGTCGTACTGGATATTATGATGCCGATTATGGATGGCTGGACGTTGTGCAAGGAGCTCAGAAGAGCCAATCCGGATCTTCCGCTGCTTATGCTGACTGCTAGAGGCGAGACTTGGGAGAAAGTAAAGGGATTCGAGCTTGGAACGGACGACTATTTGACTAAACCATTTGATCCATTGGAGCTGACAGCCCGTATCAGGGCGTTACTGAAACGATATCGGATTGGTACAACGCAGACGATTCAGTTCGGCAACATCATACTGGATCGGCAGACCTATAAGGTAAGGGTCGGCACAGAATCGCTCACATTACCGCTTAAGGAATTTGAATTATTGTATAAGCTCGCCGGAACACCAGGACAGGTCTATACCCGTGATCAGCTGATCGATCAGATTTGGGGAATCGATTATGCCGGAGATGACCGTACAATAGACGTACATATTAAGCGCCTGCGTGAACGGTTCGCGAATACATCCGATTTTCGGATTGAGACGGTACGGGGGCTTGGGTATAGGCTTGAGGCCCACGAATGATCAAATCCTTATATATACGTGTCATATTTACTTTTCTAACCGCAGTCCTTGTGGGTATAATCATTGCTTTTACGATTACTTTTTTGATTTATCAAGAAAAAATGAACGAAAATTTGCAAACAACCTTGGCTAATTATGGGCAGGATATCGCTCGAATTTACGAGACTGTATCGTTACGAGAAGCTGACTTAATCGTAAGCGGCATGAAGCTGCTCAATTCCTACAACATTCGAATCTATGATGAAACGGGACAGACCCAATATTTCGGATCGCTTAAAGGGCAAAATCCTACGATCCTGTCAATGGCCGATGTAAAGAAGATATTGGCTGGCGAAGTTATTCAAGTCAATCCAAGCATTACTTCTCAAAGTCTCCTAGGATTGTCGATGAAAACGGAGTCGGGAACGAAAGCATTGATTATTGAGTCCATTGCATCCCCTTCAGCATCTTTTACGATAAAATGGTTAACCACCTTTTTGATGTATTTCTTGTCCATTGGGAGTTTATTGATTTTGGTTGCTTCCATATTTCTGGTAAGGCCAATCAAAAAACTGACGGATGCGACTAGACGAATAGCTAGCGGGGATTTTAACATCAAGCTGAATATTAAACAAACTGGCGAACTGGGTACACTGGCTCAAAGCTTTGAACAGATGATGTTCGATCTTCGGCAGCTTGAACAGATGCGCAGAGATTTTGTATCCAATGTGTCCCATGAGGTTCAGTCGCCACTGACCTCCATATCTGGGTATGCTATGGCACTCAAGCAAGTAAACATCTCGGACAATGAGCGAAGCCGTTATCTTGATATTATCATTTCCGAAGCTACGCGGATGTCTAAGATGAGCGATAGTCTGCTAAAGCTAAGTCTGCTGGAATCACAATCGCAACAGATGCAGTTGACCTCTTTCAGACTTGATGAACAGATAAGACGAGTCATCGTCGCTTTTCAACCGCAATGGTCGGCTCGGAATATCTATTTTGATCTTAATTTAAAGGCAGCTATGCTAACGGCTGACCATGACCAGCTTAATCAGGTTTGGACTAACATACTGGGCAATTGCATTAAGTTTTCTGCGGATGGCGGCATGATTAATGTCAGCTTGAAGCAAGATATCAAATACTTAACAGTACGAATATCCGACTTTGGCATTGGCATTTCCCTAGAGGATCAGAAGCATATATTCGAGCGTTTTTTTAAGGCTGATCGTTCCCACAGTCGTAAATATGAAGGCAGCGGCATGGGACTTGCCATTGTCAAACAAATCGTATCGCTTCATCAAGGTGATATCCGTGTGGAAAGTGAACTGGGGCAGGGAACGACTTTCATTGTTACCTTGCCCACTACAATGGCTGCAGATTAAGTGATTTTTTTCATACTACGGTTTCATTTGCAAGCTTCCTTGCAGGTGATGCTGTAGTATTTTTTTTGCCTGTTCATATTCCGTTCATGCTGACGTTTTAAAGAGTACATATTCGTCGATTATGATTTTCTTAAAGGCTTGCAGCTAATAAATAAGTGATGTCAGGAGTAGGTATGAGTGAAACTAAGCGAGGCAATAAAACGGAAGAAGGATTCGACTGCAGATAGGAAACCGACTCCAATGATGAAAAAAATGGTTATTATTTTACTGAAAGCGTTAGCAGTATTAGCTATATTAGCAGTCGTATTTTTAGCTATTGTTTTTATCGCTGATAAGGTCGCCACTAAATCGGAGCAGGCAAAAATACAATCCTATGGTCAGTTTGTGCTTGTAGACGGAAAAAGGATGAATGCTGTGATTCAAGGAATAGGGGAAGAAACAATCGTGCTCTTGCCTGGTTTCGGAACGGCGGCACCGGGACTTGATTTTAAGCCATTAGTGGAAGAACTATCCCCGTACTACAAAGTAGTCGTGATTGAGCCTTTTGGTTATGGACTAAGCGATCAAACCAAAAAGGAACGTACTACTGAAATTATCGTAAATGAAATTCATCAAG
Source organism: Paenibacillus luteus (assembly GCF_006542765.1). Lineage (GTDB taxonomy): Bacteria > Bacillota > Bacilli > Paenibacillales > Paenibacillaceae > Pristimantibacillus > Pristimantibacillus luteus. The sequence continues at coordinate 222,289 of NZ_SKCD01000022.1, read as the reverse complement.
CGCTGCAGAGCCTGCAGATTGACCGTTATATTCTAATGGGCCACTCTATTTCAGGCATTTACGGGTTAGATTATGTGAACAAATATGAAAACGAAGTGACTGCATTTGTTGGCCTCGATAGCAGTGTTCCAACGCTAAGCGAACAGAAGGTTGCATCATCAACATTAGGAGCTTTAAGCCTACTCAAAAAATTAGGCTTCGCCCGATTGTATGTGAAACTAGGTGATGATCCGTATGCTGCACTACCCTATGGTGATGAAACAAAAGAACAAATGAGAATGCTTGGTCTCAAAAACATGTATAACCCAAGCCAACTAAATGAAATCGAAATGATGCATTCTAACTTTAAAGCAGCTGAAAAATTAACATTCCCCAAAAATCTTCCCGTTGTTTTCTTTATACAAGCGAATCATCCCGTAACGGACAGATGGATACCAGAGCATGAAGAGCAAATAAAAGATTCTGTTTATGGTAAAATGATAATATTTGAAGCCAATCATTATTTGTATCGTACCGAAGCAAAAGAAATCGCAGAAAACTTGCGAGTATTTATTGAAGAAATTAAATAAGAAGCTGTTGCACTAAATGATGAAGGAGAATAATGGATGACTATCATTGATAAGTTAGCAACTTCGCTCAATCGCAAAGACGAAGGCCCTAATCAGGATCTGGCGAAATTGATTGCCGAACGAAATGACAGAGGAGCCGTGAATGAACTTGTAGAGCATTTGAGTAACAAGGACAAGAACATTCAAAGCGATTGCATTAAGGTTTTGTATGAAATTGGAGACATTAAGCCATCTTTAGTAGTGGAATACAGCAAAGAGTTCGTAACGCTGCTTGATCATGGGAACAATCGACTTGTTTGGGGGGCTATGACAGCACTTGATGCAATCACTCTTGAGAACCCGGAAGTCATTTATTCAGCACTTGAAAAAATTGTTGAAGCTAGCAACAAAGGATCAGTCATCACTAAAGATCACGGAGTAAATATCTTGATTAAACTTTGTTCTGTCAAAGAATATGCTGATGATGCATTCACATTACTCATCGAACAGCTTAAGAGCTGTCCGACAAATCAACTTCCAATGTATGCAGAGAATGCAATATCCGTCATTAACGATACAAACAAAGAATTCTTTCTAAATACGCTATCCTCACGGCTCGACGATATTGAGAAAGAAACCAAACGAAAACGAGTGGAGAAACTGATCAAGAAATTAAGTTGATTCTATCATTTAGGTAACAGTATATAGAGGACTGATCCCCAAAAAAGCTTTAACTCAAAAGTTTGAGGCTGCTCCAGAAGGATTTGCAATCCTTTCCGAAGCAGCCTCAGTCCAACTGCTTTTATTCAATTAGCTCGGAATTTCTTAGTAGTTTCTTTACGATCACGGTTGCTTCGGCTCTCGTAATGAATGCTTTTGGAGCGAGCTCCTTGTCACCGCGGCCGGAGACGATTCCGACTTGTATGCCAGCAGCGATTCCGCTTCTTGCCTCAGACACCGATGCTATCCTCATCCGCGAAAGACTCGAGCAGTTCATCCTCCTCTTGATATAAAGGAAACTTGTCATTTAGCCCGGTTAGCTTCATCGCGTTCGCGATGATCACCATCGCCTGCTCCCGCGTAATGTTGTCTGCAGGGCGGAAGGTTCTGTCCTCAAAGCCATTGATTAATTGAGAATTATGAGGGTTTGACCAGCTCCGCTGTACCATGCCTCCGACTTCACGTTCGAGAAAGGTGATGCCGCGCCGTTGTCCGCTTTCAGTCCCAAGCTCCGAACGAGTATCGCCGCGAATTCCGCGCGGGTGATGTTTTGATCAGGGTAGGCACATGGCGGACAGTTCCACCCGGCTCGACGATGACGGCAGTCGTAACTTGGCTAGAATCCGTGCCATCCGGAAGCACGATCGTTCTCTCTACGTAGGTGCCGAAATTAGTTGCTTCCTTCTCGGCGCTGCCGTAAATTCCCCTCACCGTAAAGTCTAGCGAGGGGGCAACAAGAGCGAATCCGCCTTGGATCGCAGCCTTCTCGACGAATAGCACCGTGTCGGCTGTCGGCTTGGCGATTTTTAGCTGAACCTTAAGCTCTTGTAGCGTCGCCGAGTCTCCAAATGATCCAATGAGCGACTGAATGTCGAGCTGCTGGAGAGGCAAGCGGTGGGTTGCGTCCTTGGTCCGTATTTCAATAATATCGACGGATAACGTGTCCTGGCCATTCCTGCTAAATTGATGGCTTTCACCGTAAAGGTATAGGCCGTACCGTTTGTTAATTCTGTCACCTTAATAAAGGTTTAAATACATGGAATACCGGTGATTAAAGGCTTTTGCATAGGGAAAAGGTTCGAATTCTAGATCGTGGTCGCATCTGTACTTCTTTTTATTGGAAAATATTAATTGACTTTAGGGGAATAGATATTTAAAATTTTAATGTAAAAAATATTTACATGTAGTGAACGTTAAGAAACGAAACTGGGAAATGAGGTTTAAAATGAAGAAAGAGAATAAACAGACTGCAGTATGGAGCGCGGTGCTGCGAGGACTCATTGTTATCATCGGCGCTTTTATTACGGCCTACGGCCTTGAGGCTGTATTAATTCCGAACAATGTATCTGACGGTGGCGTGACGGGTCTTAGCATCGTAGGGTCGAAGGTATTCGGGCTGCCTTTAGGACTTCTCATTGGGGTTCTGAATATACCGTTCGTCTATTTAGGGTATAAACAGATTGGAAAAAGCTTCGCGATCTATTCCGTGATCGGTATTGCTTCACTGGCCGTGGGTACCGTCGTCATGCACCATATTACTCCGATCGTAGAAGGAGATACGCTCCTCGTCACCGTTGTCGGAGGCATCATTATCGGTTTGGGAATGGGGCTTGCGCTTCGAAACGGCGGCGCGCTGGATGGCATCGATATGTTGGCGGTATTGCTTTCCCGGAAGCTTCCTTTCGGCACAAGCGATCTTATCTTATTCCTAAACGTATTCGTGTTTATTGTCGTCTCGACCGTATTTGGCTTGCAGGGTGCTATATTATCGGGTATTGCTTATTTTATAGCTTCCAAGGTGATACATATCGTTGAGGAAGGCTTGAGCGGTGCTAAAACGTTCAAAATCATTACCAAACATCCAGAAATGATGATTGAAACGATTCGTGATCGCTTGGGTCGCGGTGCTACGTATAGTGTGGTGCAAGGAGGATATTCAAATGAGCATTTCAAAGAAATCACATGTGTCATTAACCGGTTAGAAGAGCGGAAAATGAAAGAAATTATTCGTGAAATTGACGAGAATGCTTTCATTATGGTGTATGAGGTTGCTGAAGTAAAGGGAGGAAGCTTTAAGAAGAAGGACATTCACTAAACGATTTCAATTTTTAATTTCGGACATGCTTAAGAGGAAAAGATGAAAAACCACGCCAACTATTGGCGTGGTTTTTGGTGTTTCAGGGGTACGTCATGGGACATACCTCAGATAAATGTTTTTATCTTCTACAAGTTATACTTCCGGATCAAGTAAGTCGGCGTACAACTCCAGGCGTGGCAATAACTATTGATGGTAGGATTATCAGAGACAGGAAGGTAAGACTCGCAACTGGATTATTCACGAAAGCGACATAGGTTTTTGACAAAATGATGAGGGTTTGCTGAGGAAGGGCATATAAATGTTGCTATATGGTAACCTATAGAAGTGAAATTACGGAGAGGAAGTGCCACCGTTATGCAAAATTATAGCAATACGATTAGTATCGAACGAATGCCGACCTCGGTCACGAAGGTACTCTTCGAAACGATAAAGATTGGTATTATTAAGTCGAATCTCATCGCGATAATCGCAGGGTTTAGCATGGCGATGTTCGTTCATGGCATATCTTTCTTTGATAAGATTGGTAACATTTTGTTGACTTTGATTGGATCTGCCTTGGTGATCGGAGCAGCAGGCATCTTTAATAATTTATACGATCGCGATATCGACAGTATTATGGAACGGACGAAAAATAGGCCGACTGTTTCCGGAATCGTTGATGTCAGGAGCGGCCTGTTCATGGGGATCTGGATCGCGTTCGGCGGACTTATCGCTTTGTTTATTGCTTCTCCGCTTTCTGCTTGCTTGGGATTTTTAGGAATTTTCCTTTATGTTGTGCCTTATACCATGTGGACGAAACGTAGAACTATATATAATACAGAGGTAGGAAGCTTATCAGGTGCAATGCCCCCGCTGATCGGTTGGGCTGCCATCTCACCTGACGTTTTGCATCCAGGTGCTATTGCATTGTTCCTGTTAATGGTCATTTGGCAGATGCCACATTTTTACGCGATAGGAATTCGCCGCATGGAGGAATATCGGGCGGCTAACATCCCGATGCTGCCGGTCGTCAAGGGAATTCGGAGAACGTACCTGCAGATGAACGTGTACCTGGTTGCCTTGTTCTTGTGCAGTATCTTGTTTTGGTCATTTAATCCTTACATCGCTGTGGCGAATGCTCTATTGAGCTTGGGATGGTTAATCTTGAGCATTAACGGATATCGTCGGAAACAAGAAGACAAGTGGGCCCGTTCGATGTTCATCTTCTCACTGAACCATATTACAGTTCTGCTGTTGATGATCGTCGCTTACTCCATAGGTGCACCTTTGTTATAATGGCAGTGACTTGACGAATGACAAAAACGATCCAAAGCCACAACGTTGATATTATCCCCTTCAAGCTGGTACTCAAAAATCTTCATGCGTTCATGGAGGTTCGAGTGGCGCTTAGAGGGGATTTTTTGTTAGCGGTTAAAAAGATGCCAATAGAAAGTAGATATTCCATAGAAAAAACAACCTTTCTAGTCTACAATTTTTCTAGTCTACAATTATTGTATTAAGAAACCATCACTAACAGCTGCTTTTATGAAGCGTAGGCAATTCCGGTGTGCAGTGTATTTGCGGGTATGCGGCCCGACAGGTAGAGGAATCTATCCATGATGTCCGAAAAACAGAATGAATGAAGTCAAGCTAAAATGAAAGCGCTGTCGATTAGAGGAATACATGGGAGAGTGATAGGCAATGACAAATCCGCTAATGCTGGATCCACTTTTTAGTGATCATATGGTAATCCAACGGGATAAAAGTTTTTTAGTCTGGGGGACAGGGACAGATGGGCATCGAGTGACTGTGACTTGTCGCGGTGTAAGCGGATATGCTGAGGTGCATGAGGGTCAATGGAGCGTAACTTTTCCAGCTATGGGGATTGGTGAAGCCTGTGAGCTGGTTGTGGAAACGGCAGAGAGCACGATTACGCTGGTGGATGTTGTGTTTGGAGACGTCTGGCTGGCAGGCGGACAATCCAATATGGAGTGGCCTTTGAAAAGTAGCGATCAAGCTGAACAGGCGATAGCTGCTGCGAATGTACCTTTATTGCGTTTTTATGAGGTGCCCAAGCTAGCTTATGAGCAAGAAGGCGTTCATTTGCCAAGCTTGTGGAAAACATGCACGCCTGAAACGGCAGGGGACATTTCTGCGGTCGCCTATTATTATGCGAGAGGGCTGATCGATTCAGAGCAAGTGCCAATCGGGATTATCGACTGCAATTGGGGCGGAACCTCCGCTTCTTGCTGGGTGTCGGAAGAAGTATTGGAGACAGATGAGGAGCTTTCTATCTATACCAAGGAATTTACTGAGGAAAAGAGTGGCCGCTGCTCAGAGAGGCGCAGCAGCAAACGGCCGATCATGTTCCGTTTACGGCAGAGCGGTTAAGAGCTCTGGACCCGTTTATCGTGAGATTACTATAGAGGATGGCCATGCTGTGGTGCATTTTGATTATGCAGAAACAGGACTGTTGATTCGCGATGGGAATCGATTAGCTGGTTTTGAGGTAGCTGCTGAGGAAGGAAAGTTCCTGCCAACAGAGGCTAAAATTCATGGGAGTACAGTAAAGGTCAAAAGCGATCAAGTTAGCCTACCGCGGTTCATACGATATGGGTGGGCAAATGTCACCAACGCAAACCTGGTGGGTGTGGAGGGTCTGCCGGCTGCTCCGTTTCGGATATTGCGATAACTTAAGCGAATGGATTGACTTTCAAGGTATGATGGTACTAGCATGGTATCATACATCTCAGCGTCAATTGAGGGGGAAGTGGTTGAGCTGATCGGGAGGTCAATGGATTAGGATGAGAAGAACCGTTGTTATATCAGATATTCATGGCTATTATGAGACTTTTAAGGCATTACTCAATCTGGTACAGTATAACGCCATTCATGATCGGCTTGTTTTGCTGGGCGACTATGTAGATGGCGGGCCTTCGTCTCTAAAAGTGGTGCAGCATGTAAGAGCTTTGGCTAAACTAAGCGGGGTAAAGGCAATTGGCGGCAACCATGACGATATGTTTTTAAATTGGCTGGATGATCGGGATTATATCTTTTCTCCATACTCAACCGCACGGAATGGAGGGAGGCAAACAATTCGTTCGTTCTGTCCTTGGTATGAAGATGAGTCCGATGATGAGAGGGCACGAATTTTTATAAAGCAGAAGTATGCGCAAGAAGTTCATTTCCTTCGAAATTTAAAGTATTTCATAGAGGATGATCATCATATCTATGTGCATGCTGGAATAGATCCCAAATTATCCCACTGGAGCCAAACGTCTACCAAGGATTTTCGCTGGATTAGGGGTGAATTTCATGCTCATGATGGGATATTGCCTATCTTTAAAAAGATTGTATTTGGACATGAAGTAACCGCTAAGCTGCATCATTCAAAAGAATTCCATCCATGGTTCGGTAAACAATTGATTGGCATAGATGGCGGCATCAAATTTGGGTTTCAGTTAAATGCTTTAATTATTAGTGATGATTTGAAATATACTTATTCAAGTATGGAGAGCAAGGATTGAGTGATGGATTGAAGTATATCTATTCGAAAAGTACTCATGACAAAGTTATGAGTCGGATTCAGAAGTTGATGTGGATCAAGATAGCTAAATAAATACGCAAAGGCAGCCGATCAGATTGATCCGTTGCCTTTTATTTTGTAAATGGGGACTAAGTCTTGTGCTGAAATTTATGATATTCTATCAGAAGCTGGAGTTAGAGAGAAAGGTGTGCACAAGTCATGAAAATTAGGTTTCCACAAGTGAATACAGCGGAAGAAATTGCTGAGGTTGCTGAAATAGCGGCAGAAATATGGCGCGAATACTATGTATCGATTATTACCATTGAACAGATTGAATACATGATTAGCAAATTCCAATCGATTTCAGCGATTGAGGATCAGATCTATCATCAAGGCTACGAATATTACTTCATCCATAATGATGAATCTGTGGCTGGGTATATGTCGGTAAGACAAGAAGAGAATAAGCTTTTTCTGAGCAAGTTTTATATAAGCAAGGGGCACCGAGGACGCGGCTATGCGAGCCAAGCATCGGCATTCCTTGAGCAGTTGTGCAAAGACCGGAATTTAAGTCATATTTGGTTGACGGTCAATCGTTATAACACATCCACGATTAAGGTGTATGAGAAAAAAGGTTTCCAGATCGTAAAAGAACAAATGGCGGATATCGGGAATGGATTCGTTATGGATGATTTTATTATGGAAAAAGAAATTCTGGGTTTATAATTAAATCAATAATTTCAATTTTAAAAATAGCGACGGTCTAGGACTAATCTTTACCTCCCTGGCAGCCGCTGTTTTTATTACGGGGGTCAGTACTTCTGTGAAGAAGCTGCTGACAAATATAATCCTGATATACAGCTGTCAGGGTAGTCATTGTATAATGGATGGAACTATTCCATTACAAAAGGGAGATGTTAGATATGTTTAGACAAATCGAGGATTTTGTAGCAGCTTGGCGGAATGAAACGGCAGCAACGCTGCGGACGCTGGAGACGCTTACGGATGAGTCCCTCAGACAACAGATAACGAGCGATCACCGAACATTGGGACGTCTAGCTTGGCACCTTGTACAGACATTGCACGAAATGCCATCGCGGACGGGCTTGTCTTTTGAAGGACCGGGCGAAGATGCATTGGTTCCACCTTCGGCAGCGGACATCACCGAGGCGTATAAGCTGACCTCGCAAGCGCTTCTTGATGCGGTACAGTCCAGTTGGAAGGATGAGAGTTTGCTTGTCATGAGTGACATGTATGGTGATCAATGGCCGAACGGCGTGACACTGGATGCCCTCATCAAGCATGAAATTCATCATCGCGGTCAAATGACGGTCCTGATGCGCCAGGCTGGCCTTCGTGTGCCAGATATCTACGGCCCGACGAAAGAGCAGTGGGCGGAGTTTGGAGCACCGGCTCCTGTAATATAGATTAGGATTATATCCCGCTTTGGTTGATTGGCTGAAGTGGGATTTTCAGCATTGATGATAAAGGAAGACGCAATTCAAACAAAAGGATTCTATCTGTAAAATGGACAGGAATGCACATGTGGCGGGAGCGTATGAACGATGGGGAAATCGGTTGAATTAATTTCAGCTTTTAGTCTGGTACATCATCAGTTTCGATATTTACATTCCTATCATTATGTTCGTAACTTTAGGGAAGACGGCGGTATAGAGCAAAATTTCAAGATTACTTTATGTGATTATCCCTATTACGAGGATGATCCCAAATTAGAGGTAACTTTTTTCAGCGTAAGCGATTTGAAAATAGGGGATATTGGGAGTCTATTTTGTTTATACATTGAAATCTCAGATATATCAAATTACCAATTAGAAGCGATAAACTATAGGGTTAAAGAAGAAGAGGAAGAAACTTTTGCGTTTGATTGTAAATCATTTGAGATTAAAGTTATTTGAGAAGGAAAGTATCTGGACAAGTTTTTTTAAGTACCTCTATGGTTATTGGAGTCAGCTTTCTATAGCATTCCGAAGAAAGATCTCCTCCTATTAACGAAGAACAAACCGATTATTCATGGTCATACGCCTGTTGAACGGATTTATTTTGATGGATTTCGCCTGAATGGCGACATGGGCTCGAATACATATAAGATTATCGAAGAAAGAGGCTTGGGGATTGTGAATTTGACTGAGATGGTTTATTACGTGTATAAGCAAGCACAGAACAAGATTGAGAAAAGGAATGTTGCACGTATTTAGTGAAGCGGATGCCTCAGGCGACCGCTTCTTTTTTTTCGCTTCTTACGATTATTAACACTAATTATTGTGTTCTTAAAATTAAGCCTTAGCCCGATGGTTTATAAAATAAAAATAGCAGGCGTAGCAAAGCTGCAGCCTGCTGGTGGAGGGTACCCCGAGATATGGTAAACGTTGACAACAATTACGAAGTAGTTCTATAATTTAAATGCTATTTATGAAACCCGTTTCATAAAGTGTGGCTAGCATATGAAATACGTTTATCGAGCCTTTCAAGGCGTTAGATATTCATGTATTTGATTAGCAACTCGACTAAGACAATGCTTTCAGAGAGGGAGGTACGGGATTCATGAGTTATACGTTAGGGAACTCTGAATTACAAACAATAACAGGAAATACACAGCTTCATTATGACGCGAAGAGCTTTATAATCGGGGGGAAGAGAGTATTTCTAAACATCGCGTCAATCCATTATTTTCGGATGCCTAGGCAAGAATGGCGGGAAGTGCTGGTCAAGGCGAAGCTTGCAGGGATGAATTGCGTCGATACTTATTTTGCATGGAACGTACATGAATCAGAAGAAGGAAACTGGGACTTTAGCGGTGACAACGACTGCGGGGCTTTCCTCGATTTATGCTCCGAGTTGGGACTTTGGGTAATCGCGCGCCCGGGTCCGTTCATCTGTGCGGAATGGGATTTTGGCGGTTTTCCATATTGGCTGAAAACAAAAGAAAAGATTCAGTTCCGAACGGACAATGAAGAATATCTTCGTTATGTTTATCGTTACTTTGACCAGATTATTCCCATTATCCATTCTCGTCAAATTACACAAAACGGGACTGTTATTCTGGTACAGGTTGAGAACGAATACGGCTACTTGGCCGGCGATGCGTCGGGCATGTCTTATATGAACGGCCTTCGCGACGCTTTGCTAAGCCGAGGAATTGATGTGCCGTTGATTACCTGCGAGGGGGGAGCGGAAGGGACGATCGAAGGCGCAAACTTTTGGTCGGGCGCGAGCGTGCATTATGAGAAGCTGATGCGCAAGCAGCCGGACGTTCCTAAGCTTGTGACCGAATTTTGGACGGGGTGGTTCGAGCATTGGGGAGCGCCAGCCGCCACACAGAAAACGCCCGATTTATATGAAAAACGGCTGATGGAAGTAATCCGGGCCGGTTTTGATGGCATTAGCCACTATATGTTTTTCGGAGGCACCAACTTTGGAGGATACGGCGGGCGTACGGTCGGAAGCAGCGATATTTTTATGGTGACCTCCTATGATTACGACGCTCCCTTGTCAGAATACGGAAGAATTACAGCCAAATACAGAACGGCCAAGAAGGTATCCTTGTTCACTCAGGCGCTTGGCGAGTTCTTGCTAGAATCCGTGCCGATGGATAAGGGCGAGGCGCGCTGCGTGGAAGGTATCGACCTGCAAGGCAGAGAGTGGAACGGGCAAAAGCTATGGTTTGCCGAAAGCAATAAGCAGGAAAAAGGCGTGTTTCCGGTTACGCTCGGAAGCGGCCGAACGCTATCGGTGCCGATCAAGCCGGGACAGATCGCTACGATTCTTGATCGGATAGAAGTATGTCCAGGCCTAAGACTCACTAGTGGCGGCTGCCTCATCGGAAACGACCGGCTTGGCGACGTCCAAACCCTAATATTGGCGGGAGATGACGGCGGGCGTACGCATGCCATATTTGAAGCGGATCAGGCGATTCATTATGAAAATGCAGGAACTATCCTGCTTGAAAGCAGCTCCGACGCTCGGACTCTGCGTATGGATGCATTCCATTTCCAGACGCCGCAGCGCATTTTGCTGAAGGTTGGCGGACAACGCGTCGAAATCATAACGTTAAACGGATATATGTCGGATCGAGCATGGAAGCTCCAAGGGGACGACGTCCGCTGGGCAATCGGCTGGGAGGATATGAACTTAGGAGCGGATGGCTGTGTTAGCGGAGTAAGCGGCGGCACCAATTGTGAAACGCTCCTTTTAGGGAACTGGGGAAGTAAGAGCGGCAATGGTTGGGAGCATCAGGGCAGTACGGTACGCAACTCAGGCAATGTGACCAAATCGCTTCTACTGCCAAGCATTTCAGAGTGGAAACAGAAAGCTGTAAATCTTCTTGCACTTGGCACAGGCGAGCTCGCCGAAAGCCCGCAAGGATTTGCAGAGCTTGGCCTAGCATTCGGCTATCTCCTTTACAGCAGTGATGTGGAATGCGATCAGGATCACGTCAGCACCCTTGTTTTCTCAGCAATTCAAGATCCTGCACGCTTGTTTGTAAACGGACAGGAGCAAGCGATAATTCGCCAGGTCGGGGCGGCGTCTACCGCCGTGCGGCTGTTGAAGGGGCACAACAAGCTGCAACTGCTTGTGCAGCACATGGGCAGTCTCAATTTTTCCCCTTATTTGGGTGAAGAGAAGGGGATATTTGGACCAGTATATAAGGACGGCTCAGCCGTCGATTTGCGAAGAGGCTGGTATTACGGCGAAGAGGTTGTGCATCTAGACGAGGTACATGCCGCTCCTTTTGCTTCTGCGCTAACGCGAACATTCGAGTTGATGGAAAATGACCATGCGTTATTGGTTGGTGCAATATGCAATGGGCTTCGAATTAACGGCACGGAGGTTTCTATCGCTGGTTATCAGAATTGGTTTGCGTATCACGCAGTTGACATTTCTGCCTATCTGGTTAAAGGCAGCAACATCATTGAAATGCCGGTGGCCCAGTCACCCTTGAATCGGTTGGAGCTGCTAACGTATAACGGATCAGGGAAGCTGGAAAATTGGTCGATAGACGTGCTGGACGACGCAGTGGAGTTTGATGAATCATCAGACTCCATCATAGGTACCGGGCCTACATGGAACCGCAGCACCTTCGATCTTCCTGAAATTCCATCGGATAGCAATCCTAAGCTGAAGCTCCGAATGTCAGGAATGAGCAAGGGCTATTTGCTTTTGAATGGCCGCAATCTGGGACGCTACTGGCAAATCGGGCCTCAGGAAGATTATAAAATTCCGATGGCGTGGCTGAAGAAGACTGGCAATGAGCTGATCTTGTTTGACGAAGAGGGCAGGATGCCAGATTCGGTACGCCTCTTCTATGACGAGCAATCGAATCGAAGCTGGCATACGCTGAATAAAGCTTAATAGGAGTTATAGATGGGGCAGGAACGATCGTTGCAGCGACGAGCCTGTCCCTTTTGCCTATGGCAGCTGCAATACATTACATACCATGTCCTACTTTTTTGCTATAATGGAATGAGACGTGAAACGAGGAAGGAAGCGTTAGGCTTGAGACAGGTCACCATATATGATATTGCAAAGGAAGCCAATGTGTCAGTTTCGACGGTATCCCGGGTATTAAACGATACCGCTCCGGTAAAAGGATCTACCCGCGCCAAGATTGAAGAGCTTATTCAAAAATACAACTTTCAGCCTAATGCAATGGCTCGAAGCCTTCTTACAAATGAAACCGGAATTATAGGCGTAATCGTCCCCGATCTGACCAATCCCTTTTTTCCGGAAGTATTTGCGGGAGCAGAGGAAAAGGCGCAGCAGTCGGGACACACCTTCCTGCTTAGCAATTCAATCGGCGATTATGCGAAGGAATCGCAATATCTCAGCATTTTACGGGAGAAACGTGTGGATGGCCTTATATTTCTGGGAGGACGGATTAATTTAAAACAATGCGATGACCATCTGGTGCAGGAGCTCGTACAGTTTGCCAGCGTCATTCCGACAGTATTAATTAATGGAGCCTTGCGGGGCACCGACTTGGTTAGGGTAGCCACTGACGAGTCGGCAGGCACCACTCTCGCGGTCCGGCATTTGATCGAGCTGGGGCATACAGAGATCGGCTTTATAGGCGGTGAAAGCCATATGACAACAACATTGAACAAGCTGCGTGCATTCCGAAAAACGATGAATGAGGAAGGGCTGGATGTGCGGGAGGATTGGCTGCTGCCCAACAGCTTCTCTATCGATTCTGGCAAGCATCAGATGCTGAAGTTGCTGGCGATGAAGGAGAAGCCGACTGCGGTGTTCTGCGTCAACGATTATACCGCGATTGGAGCGATTAAGGCGTCTGTGGAGTCTGGACTAACGATTCCGGATGATATGTCTATCGTCGGATTTGACGATATTCCGTTGGCGCATCATTTTATCCCCGAATTGACTACCGTTTCCCAGCAGGCACACGAGCTTGGAAAGACGGCAGTAACAGTACTTAAAGCGATGATGAATCAAGAAAAAGTCAAAAAGCTGACATCGCTGGCGCCTCAGCTTATTGTTCGGCAAAGCTCGGGCCCCCGAAGGGGATAGATTTTTTATTGCACTCATAAAAGCGAAATTATTCTTAAAAGAGCAGCATCCCTATTTACGGGATACTGCTCTTTTTGTTCGGAAGAAGACGGAATCGCTGTCTACTGCCATAAGGAAGCGCTGGAAAAATAAACTTTATTATTGACCAATAATTGGGATCGAGCTATAATGAAATGGGTTTCATGAAAACCATTTCATAAATTGGCTGCCGATCGGAATTTTTTCTTCGGGGGAGGATGGAGGAGATTTTTTAACGGAACCGTCTTGTTTTTACTCTATTCATTAGGCATGTAATCATTCATTCAAGGGGAGTGGCTAAACCATGTATCAGTTGAAAAAGATGAAACCGATGTTGATTGTTGCATTAACCGTCTTTATGGCGATGATGTCTGCATGCAGTGGCAACAACGGAGGGAATGCGCCGGTAACTCAAGCGCCTGCAAGCGAAGCACCGACTGCAACCGTGGCTCCAAGCGATGAGCCTAATCTTCCTGCGCCTGATTTGGGGGGAAGAGAAATTCGCATTTCGCACTGGTGGGACGCAACACCGGTTGGCGACTCTGAAGCTGATGAATTGGCGCGTGAAAGAATCAAAAAAGTGGAAGAGAAATATAACGTCAAAATCAAGTACCTAAACACAGAATACTGGTCGACTTCCGAGAAGCTGTCGTCCTCTGTTATGGCTAACGATCCTTTCGCGGATATCGTCCGGCTGCCAGACGGATTTATCTGGGGACTTATGAACGGTGGATTCCTAACGCCATTGGAAGATTACCTGAATAATACCCGCATTGCCCAAGACGTAATCGACTCCATGCGTTTTGGCGGCGAGCATGTATTTGGCCTAGAAGGCTGGTTCAACGCGAATGACTCCGGCATGTACTACAATAAACGAATCTTTAAGGAAGCTGGCTTGAAAGATCCTCAGCAATTGATGGACGAGGAGAACTGGAATTGGACGACGATGCTTGATGCTGCGAAGAAACTGACTGTAGATAATAACGGTGACGGCAAAATTGACCAATACGGTCTTGCGGGCGCGCATTATACTTTCTCGGAGCAGTTGATTGCAAGCAACGGCGGCCTTATCTACGATGAAGCCTCCAAGAAAGTAGCGTTTGATTCTCCAACTGCAATGGAAGCGCTTAATTTCGAGTATGAGCTTTACAACACTCACAAAGTGATTAAAGCGAACGAAGGAAACGACTGGGAAGATCCGGCAAAATATTTCGCAGAAGGCAAAATTGCGATGTACCCAGGCGGATTGTGGGAGATTGAAGGACGTTTGACAGATAAGATGAAGGATGAATGGGGTTATGTCTACTTCCCTAAATCACCTAATGCATTATCCTTTACAGATCCGCTCGGACAAACAGCTGCTTATGTCATTCCTAAAGGCGTCAAGGATGCGGAAGCTATCGTGAAAATTTGGGAAGAGCTTCAGGATTTTGACAACTGGCAACCTAATCGCCAGCTGTGGCTTGAAAATGTGCTGCCGGATGAAGCCTCAATTGCAAATGCAATGAATGAAGCGGGCAAGGTACAGCGGGTATTTGGCGGACGCTTCGGTGGTTTGGGCGTTAAAGACCAGCTCGATGCCGTGACAGGTAAGTTCGTTAAAGGTGAAATTACGCCGTCGACGGGTATCGCTCAAGTGATCGGACCAGCACAAGCGGCTGCTGATAAGGTATTGAGAGGCGAGGTTGAAGAGAAGAAAGAGTAGGTTCACAGAATAATAGATGTGAAAAGGCAGATTGTCCGGTTTTCCGACTACGGACGACCGGGTGATTGCTGGAAAAACAAGATTCCGCTAGTTTGCAAAAGGGGGAAATTAGGTGAAAATCGCCTTTTCCAGAATGACCGTCTCTTGGCTGATTGTCATCACTATGCTGATGTCGATATTGGTTTTCCCTATACCACAGTCCAGCGCGGCAGTTACTGGGGCCGCAACAAATACAGAAGCCGATGCAATCCTTGATCAGAACTCCTTGACGGGAGTATCGGAGAAAAGCTATGACCATTATTTTCAGCTGTACAAAGATGAAGAACGGCTGGGTGAGGAGGTCGTGATTCAAGGTGCGGACTATATAAGAGCTAATGAAATGAATCCCGAAATTGTAAGCGAGCTAGGCGGACAATCGGGCAACTTCGTCAAGACGGGGGAAAGCGGTTCGATGGAATGGGAACTCGAGGTACCGAAATCGGGCTTATATCATGTCGCCATTCGCTATTTTCCGATAGAAGGCAAAAGCTCCGCAATTGAAAGGGAGTTATTGATAGATGGGGAGCTTCCGTTTTTAAGTGCCAAGAACCTGACTTTTAACCGCGTATGGAAAAACGAGAGCGAGCAAATCGCGCAAGATAACAGGGGCAATGAGCTGCGGCCGCGCCAAATCGAATCGCCGATGTGGCAGGAATCGCTGCTTAGAGATACAGAGGGATATTACGAAGATCCGTACATGTTCTATTTCTCGGCTGGCAAGCACACGTTGACCCTAGTGTCTTCCAGAGAACCGATGGCCATCGACCACATCAAATTTTATCGGTATGATGCACCTGCTGCTTACGAAGAGGTGAAAGCCGACTATGGCTCTAAAGGCTATAAAGAGACGAGCGGACAACTAATTAAAGTTCAGGGCGAGGACGCTTCTTACAAGTCATCTCCAACTTTATATCCCATCTCCGACCGTTCGAGTCCGTCTACCGAACCTTATGACGTGTCGAAGATCAGAATGAATACGATCGGCGGCAATAACTGGCGAGTGCCAGGCCAATGGATCGCATGGGAGATCGAAGCGCCGGAGGACGGATTATACCGCATTGCCCTTAAGAGCAGGCAAGAATTGCTGCGGGGGATTTACTCTACACGCTCGCTATGGATTGACGGGGAAATCCCGTTTAAGGAAATGACGCAAATTCCGTTTTATTACGACTCGGATTGGCAGATGAATGTGCTTAGCAGCGATGAGGAAGAACCTTATTTATTCTATTTGACCAAAGGCAAGCACGAGCTGAAGCTTGAGGTAAGCCTAGGTGCGGTCGCACCTCTGATTCGCCAAGTAGAGGCAAGCTTGCTCGAAATTAATGCTATGTATCGAAAAATCTTGATGATTACTGGTAATGTGCCAGATCCGTACCGAGATTATCAATTAGATAAACAAATTCCTGACATGGTTGAAGTGTTTAAGAAACAAAGCGATATTTTGTATGCTGTGTCGGAAGAGCTAGTGCGCTTAACGGGCGAGAAGAGCGACAAAACCGCCGTATTGAACAAAACGGCTTATCAGCTGGCTGATTTGGCGAAAAAACCGGATACGGTTCAGAAGCGGCTCGGACAATTCAAAATCAACGTAGGCAGTGTTGGAGCATGGCTTCTTCAGGTTAGGGAGCAGCCGCTTGAAATCGATTATTTAGTGCTTGCTTCTTCTGACAAAAAGCTGCCTAAAGCGAAGGCTTCATTTGGCAAAAAAGCTGTTCACGAGGTATCGTCCTTCTTTCATTCCTTTTTTGAAGATTACGATACGATCGGAAACACGGCTGAAGACCAAGAGTCCATAACGGTATGGATAGGAACAGGGCGCGATCAAGCGCAAGTGTTAAAAGCGATGATTGATGATTCATTTACACCGCTAACTGGAATTGGCGTCAATCTTAAGCTGGTCAATCAGGATGTCCTCCTTCGCGCATCTCTCGCTGGTGAAGGCCCTGATGTGGGCATGCAGGTAGGAAATGATGTACCAGTCAATTACGGCATGCGAAGTGCAGCGGAGGATTTGACGGTATTCCCGGATTACGAGACGGTTGTGAAGCAGTTCAGAGACAGCGCAACTGTACCTTACCAGTTTGAGGGTCAAGTATTTGGCCTGCCTGAGCAGCAAATCTTTAATATGCTCTTTTACCGGAAAGACATTTTGGAGGAGCTGAATTTGGAGCCACCGCAAACGTGGGAGGATGTTTATGCGATGATCCCTGTTTTGCAGAAGAACCATATGGACTTTGCTCTTCCAGTTGCCCAGACGACGGGTGTACCCGTGCTTGAGGCGAACCGTGCCTATGCGATGCTGTTGTACCAGATGGACGGATCGTTCTACTTGAACAACGGTGCCAAGAGCGGTCTGGATACCGAGATTGGACTTGGCGCATTCAAGAAATGGACCGATTTCTATACCAGCTACAAGCTGCCGTTGATTTTCGATTTTCCAATGCGGTTCCGGACGGGTGAAATGCCAGTTGGTATTCAGGATTACACCTTTTATAACTATTTGACCGTATCCGCGCCAGAAATCAAAGGCTTATGGGAGTTCATTCCGGTTCCAGGCTTGAAGCAGCCTGACGGTACCATTCGCCGTGACGTCGCCAGCAGCGGAACAGCCACCATTATGCTCAAGGGCGCGAAGAATAAAGAAGCGGCCTGGGAGTTCATGAAATGGTGGGTAAGCAAGGATGCGCAGGTACGCTTCGGCAGAGAGATGGAAGGGCTGATGGGCGCCGCGGCGCGCTACCCAACGGCCAACATCGAAGCGCTTAAGGAGCTGCCTTGGCCCGCTCAAGATTATCGCAATCTTGAAGAGCAGTGGAAATGGGTGCAAGGTGTCCCAGAGGTGCCAGGCGGTTATTTCACGGGCAGGCATCTCGATAACGCGCTTCGCGAAGTGATCAACAACGGTACGAACACGTCTGACGCCTTGTATGACTATGTTCAGGAAATAGACTATGAGATCAAGGAAAAACGTAATGAGTTCAAGTTGGACGGGAAGGACTAGGGAGGGACTCTTTTGCAAAAAACGAAAATCGCGCCGGAGATGATGATGCAGCCGAAGGGCCGCTCCACCCGGTTGCAAGGGAAGTGGGAGCTGTTTGCCAAGGACATAAAGCGGGATCGACATGCTTATGTTCTGCTGGCTCCATATGTGTTATTGTTCCTGTTGTTTACGGTACTCCCGGTCGTCATATCGATTTTCTTCAGCTTTACGAGCTTTAACATGCTGGAGTCGCCACGCTGGGTCGGCTGGGAGAACTACTCCAAGCTGTTGTGGAACGATGATGTATTTCTGATCGGGCTTAAAAATACGATGATTTTTGCCGTTATTACCGGACCAGTCAGCTATATTGCCTGTTTTGTCTTTGCGTGGCTTATTAATGAGCTTAAACCGAAGGTCAGGGCGTTTATGACGCTCGTGTTTTTTGCGCCATCGATATCAGGCAATGTGTTCTTTATATGGCAAATTATTTTTTCCGGCGATTCATACGGCATCATGAACGGATTGCTAATGAAGATCGGGATCATCTACGAGCCGATTCTATGGCTTCAGAATCCGAAATATATGCTTGGTATCATTATGCTTGTCCAATTGTGGCTCAGTCTGGGCACCAGCTTTCTGGCGTTCATTGCCGGCTTGCAGACGGTTGACCGTACGTTGTACGAGGCTGGGGCGGTGGACGGGGTTAAAAACCGCTGGCAGGAGCTTTGGTTTATTACGCTCCCTTCGATGCGGCCTCAGTTGATGTTCGGCGCTGTCATTCAGATTACGTCTTCCCTTGCGGTAGCGGACGTCGCGATGGCTCTTGCCGGCTTCCCGAGCGTGCAGTATGGAGCTCATACGATCGTTACCCACTTGGTGGATTACGGCACGATTCGGTTCGAAATGGGTTATGCATCCGCCATTGCAACCGTGCTGTTTATTCTAATGCTGGGCTCGAATCTGGCCGTTCAAAAGTTGCTGAAGAGGGTGGGGGAATAGGCTCGATGAAGCTGGCTATAAGTCTCAAAAAAAGGGTAAACCGCTCTTGGCAGGTAGACATCATGCTGTTCCTGTTGCTGGGTCTGTTCGGAGCCTTTATGGCAGTGCCGTTGATCTATGTCATTAATAATGCGTTCAAACCACTGGATGAGCTGTTCGTATTCCCGCCAACG
Organism: Paenibacillus luteus; assembly: GCF_006542765.1. Taxonomy (GTDB): domain Bacteria; phylum Bacillota; class Bacilli; order Paenibacillales; family Paenibacillaceae; genus Pristimantibacillus; species Pristimantibacillus luteus. The sequence goes on along the minus strand of NZ_SKCD01000022.1, from coordinate 202,961 downwards.
CTGTTTGTGAGGAATGCGACACTTGATAACTTCATGGATTTGTTTCAAGTGATGAAGAGCTCATGGGTTCCATTTTCCAGATATATTTTTAATACCTTTTTTATAACGGCAGCAGGCACCGCAGGGCATATTCTGCTCGCTTCGGCTGCGGCTTACCCGCTGGCCAAGATCAGATTCCGTGGGCATAAAGTATTGTTTACGATCATTGTCCTTTCGCTGATGTTCTCTCCGCATGTAACGGCTATTCCGAACTATATGATCATGTCTGTCCTGGGATGGATTGATTCGTATCAGGCTGTTATCGTACCGGCGTTCGCGTATCCGCTCGGCTTGTATTTAATGAAGCAATTTATGGAGCAAATACCGGATGCGCTGCTGGAAGCGGCGAAGATCGACGGCGCCAGCGAATACCGTATTTTCTGGCAGATCGTCATGCCGCTCGTCAAGCCAGCTTGGCTTACGCTGCTCATCCTGATGATGCAAATGCTGTGGGGAACGGATGGAGGCAGTTTTATCTATAGTGAACAGCTTAAGACGATGCACTACGCCATGGGACAAATCGTTCAAGGCGGTATCGCCCGCGCTGGGGTGGGAGCCGCAGTTGCGGTTATTATCATGACGGTGCCGATCGTAACGTTTGTGTTGTCTCAAAGCAATGTGATTCAAACGATGGCTTCGTCCGGCATGAAGGACTAAAGCGATGGAGGCGTATAGGTTTGATAATTAAGCGATCGATTCTGATCCTGGCAGCAGCGATGATGATATGCGGCCTAAGTCCGAAGCCAGCTCAAGCAGCGCCGTATGAGGGATATACGTATTCGTATTGGGGAGATGACGTTAAATCGCCAATTGCTTATCTTCCCTCCAGGGCGATAACGGGACAGGAATTAGGTATTGGGCCCATGATGACGCCGAGCGATATGTTTATGGCGTCGGACGGCAATTTGTACATTCTGGATTCCGGCAACGGGCGAATTGTCGTGCTTAACAGCGAGTGGAAGGCCATCCGCCAAATTCAAGGCTTTGACCATAACGGCAAGCAGGATAGCTTCAACAAACCCGAAGGCATCTTCGTTACCGATGGGGGCCATATTTTTGTGGCAGATACCGAAAACAGGCGCGTCATCGTACTTGATGGCGACGGAGCATTCATTAGAGAAATTGGCGCTCCGAAGTCGGAGGTGCTTAGCGACAATTTCGAATATATCCCGCGCAAGGTAATCGTCGATAAAGCCGGCCGCATCTACGTAGTCGCGAGAGGCGTCTTTGACGGGATTATTGAATTCGACAGCGAAGGCGATTTTACCGGCTTTATTGGTACGAACCCCGTTCAATTTGATCCAGTTGATTTGTTCTGGAAGACGGTAGCAACCAAGGAACAGCGGGAGAAGATGATCCGGTTTGTTCCGATTGAATTTAATAATACGGATGTCGATTCTAATGGATTTATTTTTACGACTACCCTTGACAAGCAAACTTCAATTCCTGTCAAAAAGCTAAACCCATCCGGCATCGATGTGCTTCGTGTGAATGGGGCATGGGGGCCGATAGGCGATTTCACTAGAGACCGATCAGCTTTCATCGATATCGATGTCAGCAGCAATGGAGTTTACCGGACGCTTGATTCAACTCGGGGGCGAGTATTCACTTACAACGAGGATGGCAATCTGTTGTATGTGGTCGGACAACTCGGCAGTCAGCTCGGGACGTTCAAAACTCCGATAGCAATTGAAAGCTTCGGCAATCGAATCTTCGTGCTGGATCGTGATTTGGGCATGATAACCGAGTTTACCGCGACAAAATTTGGAACTTTAGTTAACGAAGCGAACGGATTATACAGCATAGGGAAGCATGACGATGCGGCGAAGCTTTGGGAGCAGGTGCTGAAGCTTGACGCCAATTACGAAATGGCATATGTCGGAATCGGAAAATCAATGCTTCGTCAAGGCGAATACAAGCAGGCCATGAAATATTTGAAGCTGGGCAACGACAGAGAATATTATTCCAAAGCGTTAACGAAATACCGCAGGGAATATATGCGCGAATATTTTGGAATCTACATGACGATTGTGATCGCTTCCATATTGGCTATAATGGTCGTGCACCGGAGCCTAAGGCTTAGAAAGGGGGACATGAAACAGAATGCAGTTTCTCAAGGACGCTAAGTACACGCTGCACGTCGCTTTTCATCCCTTTGACGGTTTTTGGGATCTGAAATACGAGAATAAAGGGAAACTTAGAATCGCACTAGCCATCTTGTTCGGCGTAACAGTAATGATGATACTGAAACGCCAGTATTCCGGTTATGTAGTCAACTTTAATTACCCGCTCGATTTAAACAGCATTGACGAGTTGAAATACATTGTCCTCCCATTCTTACTCTGGTGCGTCGCGAATTGGTCGCTCACCACACTGATGGACGGTGAAGGGAAATTTAAGGAAATTGTCATCGCCACAGGTTACGCCATGCTCCCTTTGATCTTGGTCTACTTGCCCAATTTGTTGCTCAGCAATGTCATTTCGCTGCGTGAGGCTTCATTTTATTATTTGCTGGAATCAGCGGCTACGCTATGGTTTGTTTGGCTGCTGTTTATCGGAACGATGACGGTTCATCAATATACGGTTATGAAGACCATCATGACGATGCTGTTAACTGTCGTGGTCATGGGTGTCATCATTTTTTTGGGGCTGTTGTTCTTCAGCCTCATTCAACAAATCATTGGGTTTGTATACACGATCTATCTGGAACTTTCATTGTGAGCATGAGAAAGGGGGCCAAGCGGTGAAGCGAAGACTTGCGATCATTATGACAGCAGCCATTACCTGCTGCTTGCTAATATCCCAAGGCACCAATTTCGCAGAACCTACTTCGGTGGCGGTGTCCGGTTTAGAGGCAGAAGCGGCGTCCGCTTCCGAGCCGGGCGACGATCAGACTGTTGAGGTTGAGGCTGCGAGCGTCGGTGTCAGTAAGACGGAAAGTGTAGCTGAAGGTATGGAAAATGTGGCAGAGAATGAATTTTTGATTTTATACGCCAATATGTCAACGACAGAAATCGCTGTTGAGGACAAGCGCAGCGGAGCGATCTGGTATTCCAATCCGCAAAATCGCGAAGATGACAAGGTCGCTACAGGCTATAACAAAGCGAAGCTGAATGTGCAGGTCGAAATATCTTATTTGGACAGTGCGGGTAATTCATTGAAGTTTGACAATTATACGCACAGTGTTCAGAACGGCCAATTTGCCTTAGAGAAGGTAAATGACGGCTTGAATATCGATTATACGCTAGGGGAAGCCAAAAGCGATATCGATGCGATTCCGAAGTATATTAGTGAGGAAAGATTTCAAACGCTCATTTTAAACAAACTCGAAGATAAGGGAGAAAAAAGAGAAGTTGAAAAACGTTTTAAATACAATGAGCAAGAGAAGCATTACGAAAGACGGGACTCTTCCCTCAAGGGGGTTGGATTAAAGAAGGTCATGGATGCTTTCGAAAAGGTCGGCTACAACGAAGAACAGAAAGCGATTGATAACGCCGCGTTTGGCATAACCGCTGCTGACCAGCTCTTGGTTAAGATCCCTCTCCATTATCGGCTTGATGGAGAGCAACTGAAAGTGGGGATTGAATCGGGCGGAATCGAATATCCAGAATCTCTGAAAATTCAATCGATTTCCCTGTTGCCGTTCTTTGGCGCCAGCGGACGCGAGGATGAAGGCTATACGCTCGTTCCGGACGGATCGGGTTCACTCATCCGGTTCAACAATGAAAAAACATATGCAGCTCCGTTCCATAAAGATTTATACGGAACAGATTCGTCCATTAGCCAGCAGATTCGAATTCAGAATGATGAAGCTGCGCGATTGCCTATATTCGGGATGAAATACAAGGACCGGGCATTCGTTGGCATCATTGAAGAGGGAGATGCTGTCGCATCAATCGATGCTGATATAAGCGGCAGGCTGAACGTCTATAATACGGTGTCTCCTAGCTTTACGCTTCTTAAGCTTGAGGAGGTTACGCTCACGAATGGGTGGCGCTCCAGTACGGTTAAGAAGTTCCAAGCAGAGCCTTTCCAAGGCGAGATTAGCGTTCGCTACGGGTTTCTCGGCGCCGAGGATGCAAGCTACTCCGGGATGGCTGCGCATTACCGTAATTATTTGATCAAGCAAGTGGGACTAACTAGGATTAAGAACGAAGAGGGGGTTCCATTCTATGCCGAGCTTATAGGCGGCATACCGAAAAAGAAGTTTTTCCTGGGCATTCCCTATAACGCCTATGAGCCTCTTACGACCTTTGAGCAGGCGGAATTCCTATTGGGCGAATTGTTGGAACTGGGAATTGACAACATCAAGCTGCGTTATACAGGTTGGTTCAACGGCGGCATCAACAATGACCTTGCCAAATCCATTTCCGTCGACAAGAAGCTTGGAGGAAGCAAAGGCTTGAAAAAGCTGAAAGCTTATGCGGATGCGAACCGGATCTCCTTGTTCCCTGACGCAGCCTTCCTTGAAGCAGCACCGCAATCGGATGGCTTCAAAAAATCGCAGGCTTCACGATTTATTACGGGCAAGCTGGCGAAAGTTTATCCGTACAGCTTTGCCAACTTCAAAGAAGAAGACTACCTAGAGCCGGGTTATGTACTAAGTCCGAAGTCGCTGCCGGAAGTGGTGGGTGGATTTATGAAGGACTATGAGAAGCTTCAGCTCACTGGATTGTCGCTAAGTGACTTTGGCAGCAAGCTGAATTCCGACTTCAATCGTGACAATGTTATCAATCGCGAAGATTCGAAGGGGATTGTCGTTGAACAGCTCCAGCAAATGAGTGGTGCTGTAGAGGAACTATTGGTGGAAGGCGGCAATGCCTATGCAGCCTCCTATGCAAAGCATATTGTAGATGCGCCGATGACAAGCAGCAGCTTTATCATTACTGACGAAGCCGTTCCCTTCTTTCAGTTGGTGTTCCACGGTTATGTTTATTACGCGGGTATGGCCTGGAACATGGCGGATGATCAGGATTCTACGTACAACTTCTTGAAGGCGCTCGAAACCGGCTCCGCCATTAGTTACACATGGTTTAATGCGGATTCGTCGGCGATAAAGATGACGCCGTTCGATCACTTGTATTCTGCTGATTACCGCCTATGGATCGATGAAGCGGCACAAAGATATCGCGAGCTAAACGCAGTGCTGCATGATGTACAGTCCCAAACAATTATCGATCATCGGTTGCTGACGAGCGGGGTGTATCAGACTACATTCGAGAAAGGCAAAACGATTATCGTCAATTATAACGATGAGGAATCGAACGTGAACGGCATAATTGTGGGGGCAAAGAATTATTGGGTTGGAGGTGAAAGGGAGCGATGAAGTTCAAGAAGCTTTCGCTTGAGCAGAAAAACAGATACTACGGACTCTATTTCATACTTCCCTGGTTTATAGGATTCTTGTTCCTGTTCATGATTCCGCTGTTGTCCTCGTTCCGTTACAGCTTAAGCAATTTGCAGATTACGGATGAGGGCTTCAGCCTGAAGTTTATCGGCTTGTCCAACTACCGGGAAGCCTTGCTGTCGCATGAATCGTATGTCAGGATATTGACTGAATCTGTGATTAACATTGCGGTCAACACACCGCTTATAATTATTTTCAGTTTATTTTTTGCGGTTCTTCTCAATCAAAAGTTTAGAGGACGGGTGCTCGCGCGGGCAATCTTCTTCCTACCTGTTATTCTGGCGTCAGGAATTATCGCAAGCATCGAGAACGGAGATTTAATGCAATCCGTCGTCCGAAGCGCGAGCGATTCGACCGGTGGCGGCTTGTCCGTTATGAAAAATTTAGAGCTGACCGTTATGCTCATCGAATCCGGCATCAATATTACCTTTGTGGAGTATTTGACCGGGGCTGTCAGCCGAATCTATGAGATCGTCAGTCAATCCGGCGTACAAATTTTGATTTTCCTGGCGGGTCTTCAGTCGATTTCTCCCTCCTTGTACGAGGCTGCCAAGATCGAAGGCTCTACCGGCTATGAGGCTTTTTGGAAAATTACGTTTCCTATGATCAGCCCGCTGATTTTGACGAATCTGGTTTATACGATAATCGATAGCTTTATCAGCGATGATACGAGCCGGCTAGTGGTGGATACGGCTTTCAAAAGCTTTGATTTTGGTCTCAGCGCCGCTATGGCATGGATGTATTTTGCCGTCATTGCGCTTGTGCTATGGATCACGACATCAATCGTGTCGCGCAAGGTCTTTTACCAAGATTAGCGGTTTAGGCGTATGCTTACGAAGTAGGTTTGCTCTGCAAACATTTAAGGAGTGTTTACATGAAGACAGAAAACACAGTGCAGCAGCGGCAGGCGAGAGCGGATCGAATGCAGCGCATAGCATCCACTGCCTATTGGGTTGAGTTCGTAAAAAAATGGATATGGGTTCTCGTCCGATTCGTGCTCATTTTTGGTATAGCGTTTGTTATCATTTACCCAATTCTATTGAAGTTATCGATCGCGTTCAAAAGTATGGACGATTTATATGATTCCACCGTCATTTGGGTGCCAAAGGCATTTACGCTCGATAACTTCAAGCTCGTGTTCAATGCGATGAACTATCCGCGTGTTCTGCTCAATACGCTATTTCTATCTTCCACGGTTATGCTGCTGCAAACGATTACCTGCGTGCTTGCCGGATACGGTTTTGCGAGGGTGAAGTTCAGGGGAAGCAGCCTTTTATTTGGGGCAGTTGTGTTTACGATTTTAGTGCCGCCCAATACGATTATGATTCCGCTTTATTTGAATTTCAAAAATTTTGATTTTTTTGGAGTAATCGAGCTGATTAGCGGCCAATCCGCCAATCTAATCAACTCCTATTGGCCGTTTATTATTTCTGCGGTTCTCGGCATGGGCGTGAAGACGGGTTTATACGTGTATATCTTCCGCCAGTTTTTCAAAGGAATTCCGCGAGAAATTGAAGAAGCCGCTTATGTTGATGGAGCCGGATACTTTACAACGTTCAGTAGAGTTATTTTGCCCAATGCGATCCCTTCAATGGTAACGGTCATGCTGTTCTCTTTTGTATGGCAGTGGAATGATTCCTTTTTTACAAATATGTACTTGAATGAACCGAAGATCATGTCCTCAATGATGTCTTCATCTGGATATGCAATTGCTACTTACCTTAGCGGAGGGGAACAGGCGGCAACGGCATCCTACGTTCAGGACCCGTTCTTTATGTCCATGATGATGAACACCAGCGTCTTGATGGCTATACTGCCGCTCATTATTTTATATTTGTTCGTGCAAAGACATTTTGTAGAGAGCGTTGAACGTTCAGGATTAGTCGGATAGGAGAGGCGGATGAAGAAAAAATTGATAGTCATCACACTTGTTGCCTTTACATCAGTGCTCGGAATATATTTCGGACTCACATCGGGAGGCTCCGACAGCACGAGCAACTCTAATCACATGAAAGAGACGGAGGAGCCAATGCAGCAGCCAGCGCCTCCGGACGCCAATGTTACACTCGATGGATCGGTACGCTATCAAATGATTGATAATTTCGGCGCATCCGACGCATGGTCCATGGAGCCTCTTGGCAAACACTGGACGGAAGAGAATAAAAATCGTGTAGCGGATCTTCTTTTTTCCAGAGAGAAAGGAATCGGGCTATCGGCTTGGCGTTTCAATATTGGCGCTGGCTCAACGGAAACGGACCAGATGATTATTCCCGATCCATGGCGGCGAGCGGAAGCGTTCAAGAGTACGGAGGATGGCGATTACGATTGGAGCAAGCAGGCGGGCCAGCAGTGGTTCCTGCAGGCGGCCAAGGCTCGCGGTGTGGATACCTTGATTGCATTTGCGAACAGTCCACCGGTTTGGATGACGAAGAACGGACACGCCCAACCGGATTCGGCTGTTGGCTCTACCAATTTGAAAGAGGGCTATGAGAAAAAATTTGCGACATACCTAATTGATGTCTTGGAACACTTTAGACAGGAAGGCATAGCCTTTCAATATATAAGTCCCATTAATGAGCCGACCTGGGATTGGAACCAGGCGCACCAGGAAGGGAACCGTTATAACAACGATGATCTAAAGCGTGTCATACTCGAATTGCATGAGCAGTTAAAGAAAAGCAGTATCGATGCGCAAATCAGCGCTCCGGACGGTGTGGAGATTACTTCGCTGCTAGATGATGAATTTTATCAAATGTTTGCAGGCGACGGGCAATATATGGGCGGGGCTAACAGCCTGGGAACGGGGAAATACCGCGAATATATTAAGGATTTACTCGGCGACCCCGAGCTCAAGGAAGCGGTTGGCAATAAAATCGCATCGCATTCCTATTGGTCCGATTACAGTAAGCCGGGCGACGACCGTTTGGGCAAGCTTAGAGAATTACTGGAAGCCAATATAAAGAAATACGATGCCGAAGCTAAATATTGGGTCACGGAATATTGCATTCTTGGCGATTACGGTCCAGGCCGTGACCTCGGCATGGATGCTGCACTGCATGTGGCGCGTACCATTCATTTTGATTTGACTGAGGCAAATGCAGCAGCATGGCAGTGGTGGACGGCGGTGTCCAAGGTCGATTATAAGGACGGGCTGATTTATACCGACTTTAATGAAGCGGGAGACGAGCAAAATATTTTAACTTCTAAAATTTTGTGGTCTCTCGGCAATTACAGCAAATTTATACGTCCCGGCGCGGAGCGCATCTCGCTTGCGGGCCTTAACGAGAAAGCGCGGAGCGGGTTGCTCGGATCAGCTTATGTTCATGCCGGAGAGCAGACGGTTACGGCTGTATTCGTCAACGATAGCGAGGAAGATAAACGGATTCGGGTTTCCCTCGAAGGCGTGGACAAGAAGCATTCCATTTCGCTTATGCAATCGTATGTCACCTCGGCCGGCAAGGACCTTGCCAGAGGAGAGGACATACCGGTACAGGACGATCATTCGTTTGAAGCGGTTATTCCTGCGAAGTCCGTTGTCACCTTGACCGGAGGCGGGACAGAGGGTACAGTCGAAGCAAACGAACACAAGGAAAGTGGAGTGACGAAGGCAATGGCTAATGAACATGGAAACGGCGGTAGCGATGATGAAGTGGTGCAACGGGATAAAGAAGCGTTAACGGTATCCAATATCGACAATGTGCGGGGCAACTTGACTTTGCCAGAGAAGGGGGATAACGGAACGAAGATTACTTGGCAATCCGGTAGCTCTGGTGTCATTGCGGCGTCTGGAGCAGTGACACGTCCCAAGCACGGCAGCGGAAACGCATCCGTGACGCTAACAGCGACCATCGTAAGGAAAGACGCCATAACAAAAAAAGAGTTCAAGGCGACAGTAATCGAGCTTCCGGCCAAGGAAGACTACGCTGGTTACCTCTTCTCCTATTTTACAGGCGAAGGGACGCTGGACGGAGAGCAAGTCTATTTTGCGCTCAGTGAGGGGAATGACCCGCTGCATTGGAAGGAGCTGAATGGAGGAAAGCCGGTACTTACCTCTACGATGGGCGAAAAAGGAGTGAGGGATCCTTTTATCATCCGTTCCCCGGAAGGCGACAAGTTTTACATGATTGCCACCGATTTGAAAATAAACGGTGACTGGAACTGGGATCGAGCTCAAAGACAGGGTAGTCGCTCGATCATGGTATGGGAATCGGATGATCTTTTGAAATGGTCCGATCCAAGAATGGTCGAAATATCGCCTGCTGAAGCGGGAAACACCTGGGCGCCTGAAGCTTTTTACGATGAGACAACGGGGGAATATATCGTGTTCTGGGCTTCCAAGCTCTTTGCGGGTGAAAGCCATGCCGGAGATGTTTATCAGAAAATCATGTACAGCAAAACCCGGGATTTCCATATCTTTACGGAAGCACAGGTATATATGGATTTTGGATATTCCATAATCGATACGACGATGATTTCGCATAACGGGAAGATTTATAGGTTTACGAAGGATGAGAGAGAAAATCAGCCCCTATCCCCTTATGGCAAAATGGTATTTCAGGAGGAATTGGGCTCTGTATTCGATCCAGGTTATCTCATGATCAAAGAAGGTGTCGGCAGCGTTAATGGTGTCGAAGGGCCTACCGTATTCAAATCCAATAAGGAAGAGAAATGGTATTTGTTCGTCGACGAATTCGGCGGCAGAGGATATGTTCCCTTGGAGACGACGGATCTAGACTCTGGAGTATGGAAGGTTTCTCCCGAATACGATCTGCCCGACAGTCCCCGCCACGGCACCGTTATACCGATAACGAAAACCGAGTACGATGCCATACAAGCTAAATACTTGCTTAATCGCTAATGGTTAAGATTGACAGGTCTTCATAGGCTTGTCTTTTTTATTTTCTTACGAATCATTACCAATCCTATGAATGCTTCGGAATTGCAAAGGGGTCATTCCCTCAAGCTGACGGAAGCATGAGCTGAAGTAGCTGGCTTGGGAGAAGACTGTTTCCGGTGTGAAATCCGAAAAGATTTACCGACTGTCTGAGCGAATTTGCGACTGAAGTAATGGGTGCTATAACCAGCGAGAGCTGCTGCTTTTTCGATAGAAGCTACCGTGTATTCATCATCGATCTGATAGGCTCTGCCTAGTGATAGCAGCTTTTGGATTAAGCTCTCGATGGGAGATAAGTTAGTTAAGGCAAACAGCCAAGGCTCATCAAGATCTCTGCCATCTAAAAGCTCCTCCAGCCGCTCCCCGTAAAAATGAGCCCACCGGATGCTCCATGGTTCATTTGCATCGGAGTAATAGTGTTGTCTTAGCCAAGTTGGAGCTCAGTTAAGGAAACGCCTCGTGCTTCACCACGCATGACCAATTTAATGGTGAGGAACCACGGTATCGTTTCTAATTGTATGACTGCAACAGCATGGTTAGGACGATCACCTAGGATGCTTGAGTTTCAGCTTATTGTTCTACAATCATCCAGGTCCCTTCGGCGGAGACGGGATTCTGTGGAGGATAAAAGACGCCCGGCCGTTTCATCTGCGGCATCAACGACCAATATTTGAGGTAATAGCTTCGTCCCCGTTTTTTTAAGATATCCGCTCTCCATAGCTTTAGGCGCGATTTTTTTTCTTCCTCCGTTAAGGAATCCACATCTAGTCCCGTAATGGCATTTATGGTCATCATCAGCATGGGGCCTGGGATATATTATGTCCGCAGCCAAAATGCTTTTGAATACGTTGCCCATGTACATCGAGAAGTTCTGAAAGTTCTTTGGAGCTGCGGGGCGTATCTTTGCATAGATAGACTAGATTTTGCCTGCGCAAATTTGAAATGGTTAGGTGAAAACGAAAAAAATAATAGCATAAATTCAGAATTGAAGCTCTTCATAAATGAAATTACATAAATGAGTGCAGCAAATAAAAGGATAGAATAGCCACTTGGCTTGAAAGCGAAGAAGAGACATAACGAGCCTAAAAGATATAAAAGTCGGTTTTATCTACCAATTGTATTGTTTTGACGGACTGACATCGTCTTCTCTGCATGTTAATTTGAAAGAGCCAGGCATACCATGAACGGCGAGGGGATAAACCGATGAGAAAGATGAATCCGGTAGCGGTTTCGAAAGTGACTATTGAAGATCGATTTTGGAGCCCTAGACAGGAGCTTGTGAGGGATATTGTCGTGCCTTATCAATGGGAAGCGCTTAACGACCTGATTGAAGGTGCGGAGAAGAGCGGTACGATCGCTAACTTTCGTGCAGCTGCGGAAGGCAGAATTGGCGGGCATCACGGCTTCGTATTTCAAGACAGCGATTTGGCGAAATGGCTGGAGACGGTCGGCTTCGTGCTGCAGCAGAAGCGTGATGAGGGTCTGGAGAAGCTGGCGGATACAGCAATCGAGCTGATTGGCAACGCACAGATGGATAATGGCTACATTGGCACTTACTATCAGCTTCAGAAGCCTGGAGAGCAATGGGAGAACGTCAGGGACGATCATGAAATGTACAATGCCGGACACTTCTTGGAAGCGGCGGTCGCCTATTACGAAGCGACGGGCAATCAAAGAATACTCGATATTATGTGTAAATTTGCGGATCAGATCGTCGAGACGTTTGGGGCTCGCGAGGGGCAACTCCCGGGTTACTGTGGTCATCCGGAAATCGAGCTTGCGCTCGTCAAGCTTTATAAGCTGACCGGCAATAAGTCGTATCTGGAAACGTCACGATTTCTCGTCGAGGAGCGGGGACGGGAGCCCAAATATTTCGATGTCGAGCTGGAGAAGCGGCTCGCCGCCGGGCGCAAGGAACGTGTTGACCGCAGGCCGATGGACTACTTTCAGTCGCATGCGCCGATTCGTGAACAGGAGACGGCGGACGGACACGCTGTGCGCGCTGTGTATTTGTTCGCTGGCGCAACCGACATCGCTGACGAATATGACGATGCATCGTTGTTAACCACGGTCAAGTCGCTGTGGGATAATGTTGTGCAGCGAAGAATGTACGTGACGGGAGGCATAGGCTCCTCTGATTATTACGAAGCGTTCTCGTTCGATTATGATTTGCCGAACGATCGCGCATATGCCGAAACCTGCGCCGCGATTGGATTCTTGAATTGGGGACAGCGCCTGCTTCAGATCGAGGCGGATTCACGTTATGCCGACGTAATCGAACGCGTGCTGTATAATGGCCTGCTAAGTGGCATTTCGCTGGACGGACGAAGCTACTTTTATGTTAATCCACTAGAGGTTTGGCCTGTGGTCAGCGGCCGAAGGGACGATATTCCAAGCGCGAGAACGCGTAGGCAGCCTTGGTTCGGCTGCGCGTGCTGTCCGCCGAATATCGCTAGATTTATTGCTTCCTTGAGCAGTTATATTTACTCTGTGAACGAGGATGAGCTGTATGTGCATCAGTATATAGGCAGTCACACAGAGCAGACGTTCAAAGGCAGCAAGATCACCGTTCGCCAACAGACGGAGTATCCTTGGACGGGGAACGTCGTGCTTGAGACATCCGGCGGTTCGGCGGACTTCTCGCTTGCGCTTCGGCTACCCTCATGGTCAAAACGCACGGTCATACGATTGAACGGTGTCAAGATTGAATCTTCCGGAATTACCGAGAAGGGATATGTCAAAATCCAACGGGTATGGAACGAAGGTGACATCGTTGAGCTGGAGCTGGACATGAGTGTCGCCTTGGTACGGCCGCATCCCGAGCTTAGGGAGGCCAGCGGTAAAACGGCCGTTCAACGAGGGCCTGTGATCTATTGTTTGGAGGAAGTGGACAACGGCGCTAATCTTCGCGATGTGCAGCTATCCTCCAGCGCGGCATTCGAAGGGGCGTTCGTTCCGGACCTGCTGGAAGGCGTTTATGTCATCGAGTCGAATGATGTTTGGAGAACAGCTTATGACGAGGTGTCTTCCGATTTGTACACAACAAAACGTTATGCCAAGCAGCGAACGAAGGCTACGTTCGTGCCCTATTATGCTTGGGCCAATCGCGACGAAGGAGAAATGACGGTTTGGATACGAGAGCGAGAGCACGGAGACGAATAAAGGGCTTTCAGGCCGAATGGAACGAATGGAAGGCGGACAATGGATGAAAATACGGCGAGGAAACGTTTGGAAAATCCGTACGATACGCGGTAAATTTCTGATGCTTACCTTGCTGCTTACGGTCGTGCCGATGTTCGTCCTTACCTTTACTTTCCACCGAATAGCTGTACATTCCCTCGTTGGCAAAGCGGAGGAGCGTGCCACGCAATCGAGGCAAATGAGTGAGAGCTTCTTGAACCGCACCATTGCCGATTTACATGATTTAACTAACGCTATTCTAGGGAACCCCGAAGTACAAATGATTTTGCAACTGCGTCCGTCGGACGATTACGAATTTCTTCGCAACGTGGATCGGGTGAATAAAATAATTCGAGCGCAAACGCAGACGAAATCCTACATTATATCCACACTCATCTATGCCCCCGGAGGCGGCGAACATCAATCGTTCTATCAAGGAAACGATTCGATCCGCTTCGGGGGTCTCCCTACTGAGCTTGAAGCCCGCATTTATTATGACCAGCTGCGAAGCGACAATCGCATCATGTGGCATAACGGCTCTCCCTTTCAAGGCCCCCTAGACCCATCTGATGATAATGAGCATCTGTACGTCGGCAAGCTGCTAAGGCAGACGGAAGGAAATTACAAAGACATTGGATTTCTTATGCTGGAAATCGAGAAGGTGCATTTTTTTAGCGGCATATCGGTGCTGAACCCAAATGAGAAGGAACAGTTCTGGATCGTAGACAGTGGAGGAAATCCGGTTTATCAAATGCCGGAGGATGCGAAAGCGGATAATCGCGCCTTGCGTAAAGTCGCGATAGAGGCGAAAGCCTCCCCGACTAAGGATAAAGGCTGGACGAGCTGGAATGGCAAACGGACGATGGTCTCATACGCTCCGCTCGCGGCGAATCGATGGACACTGCTGCATTTGGCGGATGCGGATGCGTTGTTCAAGGACGCCAATCAGATCGGCAGATGGACGATGGAAATTTTTCTCGTGGTGTTCGTGATCGGCTGGATCGTCACTTATCGGGTGAGCGATACAATCAGACGTCCGCTTCGCCGTTTGCGCAGCTTGATGGGTACGACGACTGGAAAGGCTCAAGTACTCCCTCCCTTCGACCCCCTGGATGAAGTGGGGCAAATCGGGGACCGGTTCGAGCGAATGATGCGGGAAAACCAAGAGCTGCACGACAGGGTTTACGAGGCACTGCTGTCACGAAAGGAAGCGGAGTTTCGAGCCCTGCAGGCGCAGATCAACCCCCATTTTCTCTATAATACGTTGGAATCGCTTAACGGGCTGGCGCTAACGAACGGACAGAACGAGATGTCTGAGGTGATTGGAGCACTAGGCAAGTTTTTCAGGATAGCTCTAAGTCAAGGCAGCGAGGAAATTCGTGTCGCCAATGAGGCGGAGCATGCCGGCGCTTACGTGCGCGTACAGCAATTCCGCTTCAAGGACAGGTTGGAATGGATTTCAGAGATCGACGAGGATATTTTACACTGCCGCGTGCCGAAGCTGATTTTCCAGCCTATTGTGGAGAATGCCATCTACCATGGCGCAAAGCGGAGGAAGGACATCGTTTATCTGATGCTGACGGGCGTTCGGGAAAAGGGGCGTTTGCGCTTCTCGATCAGCGATGATGGGAACGGCATACCAGGGCAAAGGCTTGATGTGATTAGGCGAACACTGGACGGGCAGCAGGAGGATGTCGATGCCATTGGATTCGGCCTAAGAAACGTACATAAACGGCTTAGGCATTATGGCTCCGAATACGGCGTTCACATCGCAAGCGAGCTCGGAAAATATACGACGATAACTCTGTATGTTCCAATTCATGAGGAGCAGTTCTAGGAGGGGATACGATGCGTCGATTGCTGATTGTTGACGATGAATACCATATTCGCGAAGGCTTGAAGCATCTGATTGCCCAGATCGAGCTTCCTATACAGGTGGCGGGAGCTGCCGAAGACGGAGAAACTGCGATCCGTCTTTATGAGGAACTGAAACCGGACATTGTGCTGCTTGATATTAACCTGCCAGATTTCAGCGGTCTGGATGTGGCGCGTCGCATTCGGGCGATAGACGATGAGACGCAGCTGCTGTTTCTAACTGGCTATAATTCTATGGCGTTCATTCGAGAGGCAATTATGCTCGAAACCGTCGATTATATGCTCAAGCCGATTACGAAGGAAGAGCTGGCGTCCGGCCTGCTTCGTGCGGAAGAGCGGCTATCGAGGCGTGGGCGTTACGACGAGAGCAACGATGCAAGGCGAAGCCGGGAGCGTCATCGCATGCAGGAGTATGCCATGTTGGATTTGCTGCTGCAGCGGCGGTCGTGGGGGGACGCCATCGAGGCGCTCCGCGCTGCCCATTCACCGCTTGCGGAAGCGAAGCCGCCGTTCGCGGTGCTGTGCTGTGAGATGGATGTTATTCCGCCTCGCCTGTCGACGATCGATGATCGTCAGCTATACGGTGTAGCATTCGCCAAGCTATCTACGGAAGCGGCCCAGCACTGTGCTGCAGCATATGGAGCAGCTACCTCTCCAGATCGGATGCTCATTGTGCTGTCTGCCACTGGCAAAGAGACGGTAATCGAGGCAGCCAAGAGCGTCCGTGCCGCTGTTCAATCGTATATGGATATATCGATCACGATTGGTATGAGCCGGCTGGTATCGGAGCTGAAGCTGCTGCCAGAGGCTTACAGGGAAGCTGTCCATGCTGCCGAGCACAAGGGTTGGATTGGTGAGGGGCAGATCATTCCATATGAGAGCGTGCAAATCGCAGCAACGAACAACCGCAGCCTGCTCGACAAGGAATTGATTCTGCTAACCGAAATTCGTGCGGGGAACGATGGGGCAATTGCATCCATTCTACAGGAATGGACGGCGCAGTTCGCCGGCCTGCCCTCGCGACAAGTGAAGCTGATGGCAACACAGCTCGTGCTGTACGTCATGCGCGTCGTTCAGGACTTTCCGCTTCCGGATAGGGGCGGGCGCTTCTGCCGTGATCCGCTTCTCGAAATGTCGCGAATGACGAGCGGGAGCGAGATCGTGGCCTTTATCTCTGATTACTTCGAGAAGGTCGGGCTATGGATTCGTGAATCACGGGAGTTTGCCGTTCCCAAAATGTTCGAGGATGCTCGTCATTGGATCCGCGAGCATCTGCACAAGGATGTGAGTCTGATTGGTCTCGCCGACTATTTGCATCTAAGCCCGAAGTACGTCAGCTCACGCTTCAAGCAGGTAACCGGCGAGTGCTTCGCTGATTTTCTGGCCCGCGTTCGTTTCGAGAGGGCACGAGAGCTGCTGCTCGATCCCATGCAGAAGGTGTCAGCGATTGCGGAGGCAGTCGGCTACACGGATACGAATTATTTCAGCATCGCTTTCAAGAAGAATATGGGCCTGACGCCTTCGGAATTTCGCAAACGGTATCTCTAATCAACAGAGATATCGATTTGGTATGTCAGGGGTGGAAACAATCAAACCAAAACAAAGAGGACATGGAGCACCCTTATATAGACAGCTGCGGAAAAACCAGATAATAAATGCGTAAGATATATTTCCATATGGAGAGGGGATCCCTACATGATGGTGATAAGCAGACGAAAGTGGTTTTTCCTATTGTTGGCAGTCCTGTTTGCGGTGCTTAGTGCATGCAGCTCAAACAGCAGCAACAACGAGGCTACGTCGTCTCCAAGCGATTCGCAGACACCGGCGGAAACGAGCGAGGCGCCTAAGGAAACGGTCAAGCTGAAGTTTATGTACTGGGGCAGCACAGATGAGAAGAAGGCAATGGAGCAGATGATCAAATCGTTCAATGAATCCCATCCACATATCCAAGTGACGGGCGAGCATGTTCCGGGCGATTATAACACGAAGATGAACACGCTAATGGCGGCTAACGAGCTGCCGGACGTTGCCTATTTGGGTGACGGCTTGACGAACAAATGGGGAAGCGAAGGCAAGCTGCTTGATTTCAGCCAATACTATGACAAATATCCTGAGCTGCAGAATAAGCTGAAAGCTTCCTATTTGTTCACGGAGCCAGGCAAAGCGGTTGCCAACTTTACTGCACTCGAAATTATGGTTCTGTACTACAACAAAGACATTTTTGCGGAAGCAGGCGTTTCCCTCCCGCCTTCTGATCCAACGCAGGCTTGGACGTGGGATGAGTTCGTCTCTGTGGCGAAGAAATTGACGAAGGACAATAAAGGACGGAATGCAGAAGATCCAAACTTCGACGCGAAGAACATCGATACCTACGGCTTCTCGTTCGGTACTGACCGCGGCACATACGGACCTCTGCTTGAGAGCAACGGCGGGGGCATTCTGGACGAATCGGGCAAAAGCTATGCGCTTAACGAGCCGGAATCGGTCGAAGTGTTCCAGAAGCTGCAGGATTTGATCTACATCCATCACGTTTCTCCGAACTTAATTCAGCAGCAGAACATGCCGGATAACCATGTTCGTCTTCAAACGCGTAAAGTTGCGATGGTGCTCGACGGAACGTGGGCGCTGCTCGACTTGACGAATAACAAGAAGCTGAACTATGGCATAGGCGTCTTGCCGAAGCTAAAGGAGCCTAAGACGGTCATTCTGGCAGGCACGACGGTCGTATTCAATTCAACGAAGCATCCTGCCGAAGCGCTGGAGTTTTATTTGTACCATAACGACCCGAATCAGGTCGATCTGTATAGAACGGGCCTATGGATGCCGACGGAGGAGAAATATTATACGGAGGAAGCGGCCATCAAGCAGTGGACTGACAATCCGGCTCATCCACCGGATTTTCAGCAGGCAGGTATTGAATACACGAAGGGCTATGCAGTCAAATCTCCTTCAACGGCGATTAAAAATTGGCCGGAAATTAACAGTAAGCTTACGCCGGGACTTGATCTCATCTGGACGAACAAGAAGACCGCTCAAGAAGCGCTTGACGAGCTGAAGCCGCAGATTGAGCCCCTCATTCAAGGAGAATATCCGAACGAATAAACGGCAAGCGATTAGTGTACAGGTCGGAAAGTGGTGGCTGCCACCGCCTTCCGACCCCTAATTACCATACCGTTCACTTATTCGGGAAGGAGGGATCCACTATGAGTCGTAACAAATCTGGACTGCTTAAGATGGAACGCCGCTGGGGCATGCTGCTCGCGCTTCCGGTCACGCTCGGATTGATACTCTTCGCCATCGGACCGATCATTGCGTCCTTTGCCTTCAGCTTGACCGATTGGCAAATCGGCGGTCAATCTTCATTTGTTGGCTTGAACAACTACGAAACGATATTAACGAAGGATCCGGTATTTACGAAGTCGCTGTTCGTGACGATTTATTATGTGCTCGCCACGGTTCCGGTGGCCATTATCGCGGCATTCGGGCTGGCGATGCTCCTTAACCGCAAGGTAAAAGGCTTATCTATTTTTCGCACAATCTTTTTCTTGCCGTCCATCGTCCCCCGAATTGCCAGCACGATGCTGTGGCTGTGGTTGTTTAACCCCGATTTCGGCATGCTCAACTCGATGCTTGAATTTGTGGGCTTGCCCGGCAGCCAGTGGATTTATGCAGAGGAAACAGCGATTCCATCAATAGCGCTTATGAGCGTGTGGGGAGTCGGCAATTATATGATTATTTTTTTGGCTGGACTGCAATCAGTTCCCTCGCATCTGTACGAGGCGGTCGAAGTGGACGGGGGAGGCGCTTGGCGTAAATTTTACCATGTCACATTGCCCTCGATGACACCGACGATTTTCTTCAATATGGTTATGATGCAGATTGGAGCTTTCCAAAGCTTTGACAGTGTGTACGTCATGACGCAGGGCGGACCAAATAATGCCACCTTGCTCTATGTTGTTTATCTGTACCGTGTTGCTTTCACGGAAACGAAAATCGGCTATGCATCAGCGTTGTCTTGGATTTTGTTCATCATTATCGTCGTCCTGACGCTCATCACGTTCAGAACCTCGCGCAAATGGGTGTATTACGAAGGGGGAGGAAAGTAGTGAGTAGAACGAATCCCCGTATTTTCACTTATATTACACTCATTTTTCTTAGTCTGCTGATGATTTTGCCACTTATATGGCTGGTCAGAAGCTCTTTGATGGATAATGCGCAAATTTTTATTTTCCCGCCGGAGTGGGTTCCGAGTCCGTTTCGTTGGAGCAATTATCCGGAGGCGCTTACAGCTGTACCGTTCAGTCGTTTTTTCCTAAACACGATGACGCTTGAATTCATTACGGTCAGCGGCGTGCTTGTGACGACGATCATCTCTGCCTACACGTTCGCAAGGCTGAGATGGCCGGGCCGAAATATTGTGTTCGGCGTGCTGATGGCAACCGGCATGCTGCCCGGAGCAGCAACGCTGATCCCGATGTTCGTCCTATGGCGGGAAGTGGGAGCACTGGATTCGTTCGTTCCACTTGCGCTTCCCTCCTGGTTCGGTGCAGGTGTCTATACGGGTCAAGGCGTATTCGCGATATTTCTGATGCGTCAATTTTACATGTCCATTCCACGCGAGCTCGACGAGGCGGCCTATATAGACGGAGCAGGTCCGTTGACTGTGCTATGGCGGGTCATCATTCCGCTCTCAAAGCCTGCATTGCTCGTTATAACTGTCTTTTCGTTCAATGACGTTTGGAATCAGTTTTTGGAGCCTACCTTGTATCTCAGCTCGGAGTCTAACTTTACGATGGCGCTTGGTCTGGCATCCTTCAAAGGGCTTTACAATGCGCAGTGGGGTTATCTGATGGCCGCGTCAGCTACGATGGTTGCACCTATCATTCTGCTCTTCTTCCTTGCGCAGCGCTATTTTATCGAAGGCATTACGCTTACGGGCATTAAAGGCTAAGGGAGGACTTCGGATGATAAATGCAAGGCTGTCACGGCTGCGATCGGTGCTGAAAGAGAGAAGTCTGGAAGCGATCCTTATTTCGCATGGACCTAATCGTCAATACATTTCTGGCTTTACCGGCACGTCCGGATATGCGGTCGTAACTGGCGAGCACGCTCTTTTGCTAACTGATTTCCGCTACCTTTCGCAAGCCGGGGAACAGTCGGTATCCTTCAAAGTGGAACGGCATGGGGATCAGCCTTTTGCGTCAATCGCGGAGCATGTCCGCAAGCTTGGCGTTCGAGAGCTGGCCGTTGAGGAAAATCGGTTGAGCATTGCACAAGCCGGGCTGCTGCAAGAGAACTTAACCGGCATGGTGTGCGTGCCGACCGAAGGGATCGTGGAAAAGCTTCGCAACGTTAAGGACGAAATCGAAATCGCGTCGCTAAGGGAAGCAGCCCGCATTGCGGATGAGGCTTTTTTTCAACTATTGCCGCTCATCCGTCCGGGCATAACCGAGAGAAGAATTGCAGCGGAGCTTGAATACCGTATTCGACTGCTCGGCGCGGAATGCGGGTGGCCAGGATTCATCGTCGCCTCGGGGTACCGATCGGCGTTGCCGCACGGCGTAGCGAGCGCTAAGGAAATCGGTAACAACGAATTCGTGACGCTCGATTTCGGAGCAATCGTGAACGGCTACATGTCGGATGTGACGAGAACGGTATTCGTGGGCAAGCCGGATGAGGGGCAACGCGAAATATATGAAGCGGTGCTTGCCGCCAACGAAATGGCGATTCGCGGCTTACGCCCCGGCATGGACGGCAAACAGGGAGACGCGCTCGGCCGTGATGTCATTGCCGCGCGGGGCTACGGCGAATATTTCGGACATGGTCTCGGGCATGGCATCGGCTTGGAAATTCACGAGCAGCTTCGCCTATCGCGGCAAAGCGATTCCATTCTAGAACCGGGCAACGTGCTGACCGTTGAGCCGGGCATATACATTCCGAATGTGCAGGGCGTTCGCATCGAGGATGACGTGCTCGTAACCCCGCATGGTGTGGAAGTGCTAACAACAAGCCCCAAAGCGCTGATTGCGCTCTAAATTGGATGGCTCGCGCCGTCAAATCGAGGAGGAAGCAAATATGAGTTTATTTTCTGGCGTTTATGTTGCAATCGTTACCCCTTTTGATGACAAGCTGAATGTGGACGTTTCACATCTTGGAGAGCATGTCGATTGGTTGATCCGTGAAGGCGTAGACGGCATTGTTCCGACCGGCTCGGTCGGGGAGTATGCCACTTTGTCGGCGGAAGAGCGAAGGACGGTAGTCGAGACTGCAATTGCCGCGGCGGCAGGGCGGGTGCCAGTCATCGTTGGAACGGCCGCTGCTGCTACGGGAATGGCCGTTCAATGGGCGGAACATGCCAAGCAAGCGGGTGCAGCGGGTATTATGGCGCTGCCGCCGATCAGCTATCGGCCATCTGAAGCCGAAGTGATCCATCATTACGAATCGCTATCCGCGGTGGGGCTGCCTATCGTCGTCTACAACAATCCGCATGATTATCCGACAGACATGAAACCCGCTTTTCTGCAGAAGCTGTCCGCGATCGAGAACGTCGTTGCTGTCAAGGAGTTTTCAGGTGATATCCGAAGAGTACATGATATTCAAAGGCTGACCGATCTGAAGATCATGATCGGCGTGGATGATTTGGCTATGGAGGGTGGACTCTTAGGTGCAACAGGTTGGATCGCCGGACTTACGAATGTAATGCCATCAGAGAGCGTCCGCATGTTTAAGCTTGCTCAGCAGGGCCGGTTAGATGAGGCGATTGCGATCTACCGCAAGTTGCTTCCGTTATTCCATTGGGATGCGAACCCGCGGCTCGTGCAGGCAATCAAATACAGCATGGAATTGGCAGGTCGGCCGATGGGCTTGACTCGTCCGCCGCGGCTGCCGCTAACGGAGGCGGAGCAGAACGACATCCGGGAGGCATATGCGTACGCGACGAGCGAATAAGTGAAATTCAGAAGGGAGGAAGCGGCATGGAATCAAGGAACTGGATCGGCGGAGAGTGGAACAAGCCGAAAGCGGGCACGCTCGAAATCCGCAATCCTTCTGATTTAGCAGAAACGGTGGGGTACGTTCACTTATCGGGCAAGGGGGAATTGTTGGAGGCGGTCGATGCGGCGCGGAGCGCGCAGCCGAAGTGGGCGGCCATGACGGGAGCAGCAAGAGGGGAATGCCTCTATCGTATGGCCGGCTTGCTTGAGGCTCATGGAGCGGAGCTTGCGAATCTGGCCAGCAGTGAAATGGGCAAGCCGATTGCCGAGATGCGCGGGGAAGTGGCGCGTGGCGTCCAATTGCTTCGCTATTACGCAGCGGAAGGTGTCCGCGCGAACGGCCAGATGATCCCTTCTGCGTTCGTGAACGTGAAGCAATATTCGGTCCGCGTCCCGCTCGGAGTGGCTGCAGTCATAACGCCTTGGAACTTCCCGGTAGCCATTCCGATTTGGAAGATCGCTCCCGCATTAATATGCGGCAATACGGTCGTGTGGAAGCCCGCAGAGAATGGCTGTCTAACCGCGGTTAAACTAGCGGAAATATTCGCTGAAGCTAGCTTGCCTGCGGGTACCCTTAACTTGATTATTGGCAAAGGAAGTGTCGTTGGGGAGGCGCTGCTGGAGGAAGCGAAGATTGACGCGATTAGCTTTACCGGCTCCTCCGCAACGGGCTTGCGGGTTGCCGCGGCCAGCGCTGCACGTAATTTGAAGTATCAGACGGAAATGGGCGGCAAGAATGCTGCTGTCGTTCTACGCGATGCAGATCTTGATGCCGCTGTTGCGGCTGTCGTAAGCGGAGCTTTTCGTTCGGCGGGTCAAAAATGTACGGCGACGAGCCGGGTTATCGTCGAAGGGGCCGTTTACGATGAGTTTGCGTCCAAAACTACCGAAGCGATAGCCAAGCTGCGTATGGCGAATGCGAAACACGAAGGGGCGTATCTCGGTCCAGTCGCCTCGTTGGAGCAATTCAAGACGGTGAACGAGTACGTGGTGACCGCGCTTGCGGAGGCTCGGACCGTCGCTGTCGGCTCTAGTGCCGATGGAGAGGGTGAAGGGTATTATATCTCCCCGCTGCTTGTGGAGGGAGTAGGGGCTGATCATCGACTCGTTCAAGAGGAAGTGTTCGGCCCCTTGGCCGTGATGCTCCCTGCAGCTAACATTGACGAAGCGATCGGGCTTGTCAATCGGACCGTCTTCGGTCTTAGCGCCTCCGTATTTACAAGAGACCTGAACAACGCGTTCCGGTTTCTAGACGAAGCGGAAGCGGGCATGGTGCGCGTCAATCAGGAGACGGGAGGCGTTGAATATCAGGCACCTTTCGGCGGGATGAAAGATTCAAGTTCCCATAGCAGAGAGCAAGGCCAATCCGCTCTCGACTTCTATACCCATCTGAAAACATGCGCGATTCAATACCGTTAATACGGGATGAATGGAGGAACGCCATGGATAACGATTACGGGGAAAGGAGCGTGAGCAAAAACGATGGCGAGCTCAACTATGAATATGATTTTGTTACCGCAAATGCGCTGCAAGCTTGCGCCAGAGCTGCAGCAATCGCTCATGCTGCTGCAGATGACGACAGCCGATTTATTTTCATATTTGCGGGAGGTCGAGCAGGATAATCCGTTGATTCAGCTGGAGGTGGCGGAATCGCTCTCCTATGGAGGCATGCACCGGCAGGGTGTCCGCTATTGGACTGATGGTGTAGATCTGACGACATTACGCGCGGATAGGGAGACGCTGGAGCAAGCTTTACTCGCTCAGATTAGACTAACTGATGTATCGAGAGCGGAGAAGCGGGTTGCCGCCTTTTTGGCTGGGAATTTGGACGAATCCGGATATTTGGACATTGGGCTCGAGGAGGCGGCGGCATGCACAGGGCATGAAATAGGTGTAGTCGAAGCCGGACTTAGGCTGCTTCATACGCTGGAGCCAGCAGGGATCGCCGCCACATCGCTGAAGGAATGTTTGCTGCTGCAGGCGTCCCGCGACAACTGCGCGCCAAGGTTTGTCAAGGAGCTGATTAAGCAACATCTTGGCGATGTTGCTAAAGGGCGTTGGAAGGTCATTGGCAAGTCGCTCGGCATCTGTGAGCATGAAATCGAACACGGCGTTCGGTATTTGCGAGGTCTAAATCCCCGTCCGGGACTTCAATTCGGAAACTCGGACGTTTTGTACGCGATAGCGGAGATAAAGTTACGAAGAAGCGAGGGCGGTACAGGGTTCACGGTACGCGAAGCGGCTCCATTTCATGTAAGCGTTCATGCGTCCGCACTTGATGCGGGAGCGGGCACTGGCAAGTGGTGTGATTGGGTCGCGGCTAAGCAAAAAGAAGCAGCCAGACTGGATGGGATGCTGGGCTTCCGGAAGAGCGCATTAACCGTAGTGGCCGCCGCTATTGCCGGGCAGCAGCAGCGTTTTCTGGATGAAGGGGAGGGAGGGATACGACCTCTTAAGCTGGAGCAGATTGCCGCCGAGACGGGCTTCCATGTCTCGACCGTCAGTAGGGCCGTGAGAGGAAAATACGTAGACACACCTTTCGGTGTGCTGCCGATGAATGTATTTTTCTCCACTGGTCTCGGAAGTGACAACGGAGAAGACGTATCCTCGCGTGCAGTGAAGATTCGCATCCGAGGGCTAGTCGCAGGCGAGAACAAGCAGCGACCGTTCACGGATGCTCGTCTTGCTGCCTTGCTTCACGAGGAAGGATTGACTATCTCCAGACGCACCGTAGCCAAATATCGGGAAGAGGAACGTATTTTGCCGTCGACTTTCCGAGCCATGACGATGTGAGCAGACCCGACTTATGAAGGGGGAGATGCCCATGTAATTGCGGGAAGGCGAAGGGATGTGTGCTTCGAATTTCAAAACGGAAGAGGAGGCTCAAGGAATGGAACAACGTGCAAAACAAGGCGACCGGAGCGTTACGTTCACCGCAGGCGTGTCTGCCATATTGGTTGGCGCGCTTCTAGTTATGATGCTCTTCACGGGTCCGCCGAGACCCGTTCATGCCGCAGCGAACTACGCCGAGGTTGTCGATATTTTCGGCCGGACGGTGAATGATAACGGCATTGAGCTTGTAGATTGGCAGGGCTACCTGGCCAACCCGTACATCAAGCTGACAGTCAAGCCGCCGACAAGCGCAGTATTCCCTGTTACGATTAATTTGACGACCCAAGGCACCTCGCGCCTGATGATGAACAGGCCGAGTACAATGTCAGCGACAGGTGCAGCCAAAACGTTGACGTTCGCTAATGCCGCAGCAACTCAGGAATTTAACTTGGCTATCCACCCTGACCGTGTCGGCGGAAACGGAGAGATCGAGAATCATACGCTGACTTTGCAGGTGGTTCAAGGAAATAATGCGACCAGCACTCAATCTATTGCTATTCGGGTACTCGATCAGGATGATAATGCCGAACCGACGATGCCGCTTAAATTCGATTACCGCTTTGATACAATCACGAACATATTCGGCGATGCCGGCGTGAAAGCAGCTACGGAGCAGGCAATCAAGGACTGGTTCTATTTCTTCGACGAAGCGCCTTATGATACAGTAGCTTCCGGCGCTGAGCAGATGTGGCTTCCTGGAGACAATTGGCAAAACTCCATTTCAGTAACGAACAATGCCGCGTATAACGGGATGTGGATTTTCCTGCGCGGAATCAACGATCCGTACTCGACCGGTTTCCCCGCTATTAATGGCAATTACCACAAACGAGCAGGCGTTCAAGTACCGGGACCCATTCCGCGTTCACTCGCAACGATATTGGATTTCTATACTGGATTTACGCCGTTTACTTCGCTGAACGATGAAGAATATTACTTGACGCAGATGCCTGGAGCTTCTTGCACTTCCAACTGCCAGACCGATTTGCTCGGCTTGATCGCTCATGAATTTGGGCATGCAGTCGCTTTCCACAGCGACTGGCCTGGTATGGCAGCGTATGTCGCAAGCGGCGGAACCAACGATTCCGAAGTTATCGCTTATCAAGGCAACGCGGTGCCGCTCGATACCAGCTACCACATTCCGGAAGCCAATTCTCAGAATTGGGATCGGCTGAGCGGGCAAAGCGGCGGGCGCAGCCACATGTTCCATCCGAAGAGATGGATGATGACGAAGCTGTCCTTGCTGATCGCGGAAAACGCGGGTTGGAAGCTGAAGAAAAGCCTGACTCCCTTCCTTGCGCCGTCCATCGTTACGACATCGCTGCCAGGGGGCACGAAGGGCGCGGCTTATTCGCAGAAGCTCGCGGCGAAAGGCGGCGTGCCGTTCTATGATTGGAATGTAACAAGCGGATCGCTTCCGCCGGGATTGACGCTGGATCGCTTCAAGGGAACGGTCAGCGGTACGATCTCGAGTAGCGCACCACAGAATAGCTATACGTTCACCGTGCAATTACGGGATTACGATGAGCTTAGCACGCCGGTCATAAAGACGTTTACAATCAGCTTGAACGGTACCCAGCCGCCGACTGACCTTGTTGCGCACTACCTATTCAATGAGACGAGCGGCACAACAGCGGCCGACGCTTCCGGCAACGGCTTGAACGCGACACTAAGTGGCGGCGTAACATGGGCCGCTGGTCATGCGGCCAATGCTGCTCTCTTTAATGGAACGACTGGATACGGCAGCTTGCCTAGTGGGATCGTCAGTGGACTGAACGATTTCACGGTAGCCACGTGGGTCAAAGTGGACAATACATCGAACTGGACTCGAATATTCGACTTTGGTACTGGGACGACATCGTATATGTTCTTGACGCCGAGACCTGGCGGGGCAGGGCTCCGGTTCGCGATAACGACGAGCGGCAGCGGCGGGGAGCAAAGATTATCGACGACTACAGCGTTTCCGACCGGCGTTTGGAAGCATGTTGCGGTTACATTGAACGGGACGACGGGAACGATGTACGTGGACGGTGTGTCCGTTGCGACGAATACGAATATGACGCTCAAGCCTTCGAGTCTCGGCAATACGACGCTAAACTATCTAGGGCGCTCGCAATATGCCGGTGACGCTTACCTGAATGGCGGAATAGACGATTTCCGCATCTACAATCGTTCTCTGAGCGGATCGGAAATTACAGCACTCTTCAATAGCTGACCATTGTGATGAGAAAAGCCGCCTTCCGGGTTGTAAAACCTAGAGGCGGCTTATTTGCATGGTTGTTATACGATTTCAATTTGATACAATTTCGCTCGGCTGCGAGCGATGTCGGGATGAAATTGAATAAGTGCCTCGTGTCTCGTCAGTTTGACTTGCTCCATGGCATCCTTGATTTCGGCTTCGCCGGGAGCTTTCTCGGCTGCGGCGCTGAACGCGATTGATAAGCCGGCTACCCTTCCTTGCGCGATCGCGACTTTGGCGCTCTCTACGCCGGTAATGTTGCCAGCGACGTAGAGGCCGGGAAGCAGCGTTTGCATATTCTCGCCATGCACCGGAACATGCCCGCCAAGCTCCGGCACGTAGCGGAAAGGGCAACCGGCGACGGCGGCCAGCTCCACAAGCGGGTATAACCCGCCAGCGATGCAGACGAAGTCGGCTTCCACGACGCGCTCGCTGCCAGCAATAGGTTCTCCACGCGGTGTAATGTCGGCGACGAGTACGCCCTCTACGGCATCTCGTCCGACAATTTCGATCGCGCAGCGGCGTAGCTGAAGCGGCACGTCCAGCATTCGTATCCCTTGCTTCGGATATAGGTTCAACGCGAGATTGCGCAGCATACTGTTTTGCAGAAACTTTGCGCCGTATTTGAGCATCGCGTTGGGTGCTAAATTCGCGAAGCGCAGCAGTGAGTCAAGCACGGCTTCAGGATTTGAATCCTTGCCGCTGAGCGCATTGCCCGGCGGCAGTACAATTGCGGCCAATTCGATGCCGGCGAGGCGCAGCTCGGACATGATGGCCATGGCGAGCACGCTCATGCCGATGACGACGCCCCGATTGCCAACACGCACGCGCTGCACATTCGTCATCACCTGCGCGGCTCCTATCGACATGACACCGGGCAGCGTCCATCCTGGCAGCGGGTTTGCCGATTCAGCAGCGCCGGTAGCGAGCAGGACGAAGGGAGTGCGATAACAGCCTTGGGTCGTCCATAACGTCCAACCGTTATTGTCGGTCCTCTCTAAGCCGGTCACTGACACTCCGGTTGCAATATCAGCGCCTGCTTCCTGGGCACCTAGCACGAGCAGTTCGGCCTCACGAATGCCGTTCCACCAAGCACCTCCCGGCTCCTGATGCAGCTGGCCGAGTAGACGTCCGCCAAGCTTCATGAATTCGTCCAGCAGCAGCACCTTTAAGCCGGCTTGTGCGGCAGAA
Source organism: Paenibacillus luteus (assembly GCF_006542765.1). Classification (GTDB taxonomy): domain Bacteria; phylum Bacillota; class Bacilli; order Paenibacillales; family Paenibacillaceae; genus Pristimantibacillus; species Pristimantibacillus luteus. The sequence goes on along the minus strand of NZ_SKCD01000022.1, from coordinate 174,255 downwards.
CCAGCTGCCGCGAGGCCAGCTGGTCCCGCGCCGACGACGATAAGATCGTAGATGGCGTTCATAGGGAAGGACTCCTCTCTGCTTCTGTTGTCTGCCGGAACGGCGAAGGAAGGACGGTACCAGAACGAACGTCCATGCCGTTCTTTACTTGGGTCAAGCAGGAGCGTACGCCAGTGATGCCGCTAATCGTTACCCGGCATTCCATGCAATGCCCGATGTTGCAGTAAATGCCTCTGGGCGACCCATGCTCCTCGTGGAGCCTCAGCGTCCGAACGCCGTTAGCAAGCAGCGCAGCGGCGACGCTTTCGCCCTCACGTGCTTTATAATTATTCCCGTCAAAGGAAAATGAAAGGGTAGCTGCGGGAGGGAGAGGGCCAAGAACAGGATGGTGTTCGATTCTGCCGTAGCTCATAACGATCGCCCCCATTGGGCGAAAGACACCGGACGAACCGGCGGCTGGATTTTTAGCGGGAGCTCGGAGGCATGGTCACCTTCCAGCGGGACCATCAAGCGTTCCAGCAACGGTCGGCATGTACGGCCGCCGCATATTCCCATGCCTGCACGTGTTCGCAGCTTGGTCTCGCGTGCTGAGCAGCCATGCTGGCGTATGGCCTCCCGAATTTGCTCCAACGTGACCTCCTCGCATCTGCAAACGATAATCGACGTTTCTTTCATGTAAACGGCCTCCTTATTGTTCGGAATGGATACTTTACGAAGCTGCAAATTTCATGCCAGCCGATGTTGATCTAAGAAAAATGTGGTGAATTTAGATGGCGTGGCATCGATTTTGCAGCAGCTAGTAATGAGAAGGGAAGTTGCCGTCCCAATCCGTTTAATAAGGAGGGATTCCGTTTGAAGATACTGTACAGGAACAGAAGGAGCATACTGCAGGAAAAGCTGGAGAAGAGGGCTGTCAGGGCGACGCTTGTGATTTCACCGGCATCGATTGCGTATTTGATTGGATTCCGTTCGGATCCAATGGAACGATTTATGGCGTTATGGATAAAGGCGGACGGTACGATGATATTGTACATCCCCGAATTGGATGAGACGAAGGCAAGCATGGTGCAGGGGATTGACAGGCTGGTGCTCATTCCGGATGGCAAGCCGGCGACTGAAGCGTTAAGGGAAACTTGCGGCGGGGAGCCGGAGCGATGCGGAATCGAAAAAGAAACGCTAACGTTAAAAATGGCTGAGCAGTTGGCTGAGCTATGGCCAGATACGGAGTTCGTCGATATAGGCGCGGACATTGGGCAGATGCGTGGCCGCAAGACGCGGGCTGAGGCGAATCTTGTCAAAGCGGCGGCAGGCTACGCGGACGCTGCCCTCGAAGCGGCATTAGGTTTCTTTCGCAGAGGCATGAAGGAAAGGGAGCTAGCGGAGGAAATCGATAGGCAGATTGTGCTGGCAGGAGGGGCTGGCCCCGCATTCAAGACGACTGTGCTTGGCGGCGAACGGTCTGCGCTGCCCCATGGGGATACCGGAGATTACGGGATTGTCGAGGGGGATATTTTGCTCATCGATATGGGGGTGGTTCATGAAGGTTACTTATCGGACATGACCCGGACCTTCCTTGTCGGTCAAGGGACAGCTGAGCAAGAGCGGATGTACGAAACGGTCTTGGAGGCCAATCGGCGGGCGATTGACGCACTTCAGACGGGAGTAACGCTAGCATCGGTCGATGAAGCGGCAAGGTCATGGATTCGAAGCTGTGGCTACGGAGAATGGTTTCCTCACCGCGTCGGCCACGGCCTGGGCACGGAAATTCATGAGCCACCTTCCGTACACGGCTGGAACGAACAACTTGTCGTCACGGGAATGCTGCTGACGATTGAGCCGGGCATTTACATTCCCGGCTTCGGTGGAGTTCGAATCGAAGATGATCTATATGTGAATGAGGATGGATTGGTAGAGCAGTTAACCGGTTTTTCGAAGCCATTGAGGCGTATTTAGTTTGGAGAATCGTTGCCGAACAGTGTGCCGATGCGTTTATAGAGCGTCATTCGCGAAATGCCGAGAAGCTGGGCGGCCGCTTGCTTGTTGCCGCTCGTTTCCTGGAGCGCGGACTCGATAAAACGCCGTTCATAATTCGCCAGCCAATCGGATAATGCGCCTTGCCTCGGCAAGGAAGGACTTTGATCAGCATGCTGCGTAGAGGGAGCCGACCCATGTGCGGCGCTGCGAAGCACCGCGGGAGGCAGATGCTCGGCCATCAGCGATTCGCCTGCTGACAACACGCATAGGCGCTCGATCGCATTGCGGAGCTCGCGGACATTGCCTGGCCATGGATGCTGAGCAAGCAGAGATTGCAGTCCGCTGCCTAGCGGTTTTGCGCAGCCGAACCGTCTCGCGAACGTCTCGGCGAGGAGCGGAATATCCTCGGAACGGTGCCGCAGGGGCGGAATGTCCAGCTCAAGAACGTTTAACCGGTAATATAGATCTTCCCTAAACCTCCCTTGTTCCACAAGCAGAGCCAAATTGCGATTCGTTGCAGCGATGAAGCGGCAGTCCGAGTGGAGAGTACGCGTACCTCCGACCGGATAATATTCGCGGTCCTCGAGAATGCGCAGCAGCTTCGTTTGCAGATCAAGTGGCAGCTCTCCGATTTCGTCCAGAAACAGCGTGCCACTCCGGGCGAGCTCGATTTTGCCGGATTTGCCCCGCGGATCTGCTCCGGAGAACGCGCCTTTCTCGTAGCCGAAAAGCTCGCTTTCGGCAAGGCTGGCCATCAGGGCACCGCAATTGACGGCAATGAACGGAGAACCAGCCGTTTCGCGAAGCGCATGGATTCCTCTTGCGAACAATTCTTTGCCGACCCCGCTTTCTCCTGTTAGCGTTACGGTGGCGGTAGTATGCGCGAGCCTGCGGGCCAAAGCGACAACGGAGAGCAATGCTGGGCTTTCTCCAATCAGATCATGGAATGGATCGGACGGATGATACGCGGAAGCTGTTGGTTGCAACGAGGGGTCCCTCCCTTAAAAAGTGTATCTTAATTATTACACTGTCAATTGAAAGTGTAAATATATGTAACGGTAGGTGAAGCTCATGACCATTAAGCGGCATGCAGACGTGATTGTCATAGGAGGCGGTATTATTGGCGCGTCCGTGTCTTATTTTGCGGCTAAGGCAGGATTGTCCGTCGCCTTGCTTGAACGCGGAGAAATTGCGCAAGGTACGTCGTCGCGGTGCGACGGGAATATTCTCGTTATTGACAAAGAGCCTGGATTCGATAGCCTAATGTCGATCGAAAGCCAGCGCATCGTCGCGGATTTGACCCGGGAGCTGGAGCAGCCGTTCGAATACCGGGCTCCCGGAAGCGTGTTCGTATGTGAGACGGAAGCGGAAATGGAAGCGGCGCGAAGATGGGTAGCTCGGCAAGCAGAGCTGGGGCTGCCGTTTCGGATGCTTGACCGGTACGAGATACGCCAGGAGTCTCGTTATTTCGCGGACGATCTGCCCGGCGGCCTTGAATGCGGCTCTGACTCGACAGTGAATCCTTATTTGCTGACCTATGCGCTTGCCGACGGTGCGAGGCGGCTCGGGACGGAAATAGGTTTGGGCACGACGGTGCAAAACGTAGCTAAACTGAGCGGGAACGGTTATGTCGTCGAAACGGATCAAGGCACATGGGTCGCGGGAAAGGTTGTCAACGCTGCGGGCTGCTGGGCGCCGATGATCGGAGGGATGATCGGCCTAGACGTTCCGATTATTCCGCGCAAGGGCCATCTCATTGTTGCATCAAGGCAGCAGCCGGTCGGCAGACGAAAGGTGATGGAGTTCGGCTACTTGATGTCCAAATTCGGAGGCTCTCGCCAAGTCGATCGCTTGACTGATCAATACGGTGTGGCGCTCGTCTTCGAGCCGACCGAAAGCCAGAATTTTCTAATCGGCTCCAGCCGCGAGTTCGCCCGTTTCGATATGGATGTACGGCCAGACGTCATCGCCTGCATGGCCAGACGGCTGCTCCGTTTTTATCCCGCGTTGTCCGATTTTCAAATCATACGCACGTATACCGGTTTGCGTCCTTGGACGCCCGATCATTTGCCGATCGTATCCGAGGTCGAGGATATGCCTGGCTTCTATATTGCGGCTGGACATGAAGGAGACGGCATTAGCCTGGCTGCCGTAACCGGCAAGCTGATGGGGGAATTGCTTACGGATGCCAAGACGACATGCATCCCGGCAGAACCTTTGAGCTTCGGTCGATTCAATAAGAGAGAAGGTGATGGCGGCCATGAACGCGACGCGCGTGTATCGCACCATTGACACCCATACGGGAGGCAATCCGACCCGAACAATTATTAGCGGTATGCCAAAGCTTGAAGGGACGACGATGGCGGAAAAGATGCTCGATATGAAACGAAATCATGACAGCATTCGGCGGCTGCTGATGAACGAGCCCCGCGGGCATGAGGTGATGTCGGGCGCATGCCTGGTGCCGCCCTGCCATGCGGAAGCGGACGTGGGCGTCATATACATTGAAACGGGCGGCTACTTGCCGATGTGCGGGCACGATACGATCGGTTTTTGTACCGCATTGGTCGAATGCGGACTTGTACCGGTAGAGGAGCCTAAAACGGTGATTAAGTTGGATACGCCAGCTGGACTTGTTCGTGTGGAGGTGACGGTTAAGGATGGAACCGCTCTTCAGGTAGCATTCCGGAATATTCCGGCATTCCTGCATAGCGTGAGCCGCGTTAATGTTCCAGGGCTCGGAGACGTAGCCTGCGAGATTGCTTATGGCGGTAATTTCTTCGCAATGATAGACGCCCGCACATGCGGTCTGCAGCTTGAGCCCTCGAATGCGGCGGCTATCGTTAAGCAAGCGGTTCAGATTCGACAAGCGATCAATAAGGGCTTGGTCGTCGAGCATCCGGAATCCCCGTTTATACGAGGGGTGACGCATGTCGAGTTCTACAGCGATGCCCGCGATCCAGAGGCGGATTTACGCAATGCGGTCGTCGTGCCCCCGGGAGGCATCGATCGCTCGCCTTGCGGTACGGGCACATCGGCTAAGCTGGCAGCGCTGTTCGCACAGGGCAAGATTGGTATTGGTGAAACGTTCGTTTACGAAAGCATCGTCGGCTCGCTGTTCAGAGGCAGGGTGGTGGAGCAGACAATGATCGGCATGCAGCCGGCTGTGGTTACGGAGATTGCCGGAACTGCGCGGATGATGGGCATGCATACGTTTTATTCTAATCCGGAAGATCCGTTGAACGAAGGTTTTTTGTTCGTACCTCCAAACGATCATTGAAAGGAGAAATCGCACTTATGAAATTCCGTAGAATGGCCAAATCGCTGGATGTTCATGTCGCTGGCTGGCCGCTTCGTGTTCTGTTCGAAGCCCTAGAGCACTGCGAGGAAGAGACGCTGTCGGAAAAAGCTTTGCGTTTATGGCATGGGGACCATTCGCCGCTGCGCTGGCTGCAGCATGAGCCGAGAGGGCATGCTGCGATGCGAATCGGTGTGGTGACGTCATCGCGAAAAGGTGATTACGGCTTGATGATATTCGACTCGGCAGGTCCTTGCCCGGCGGATGGAATGGATGCGCTGGGTGCTGCATCGGCTTTGACGGAAACCGGGTTGCTGGCAAATGCCGACGAAATCGTATTTGAGACGGAGAGCGGATCGATTGTAGTCGGCTTAGCGGATGAGGAAAAAAGGCGGTCTGCGGTTTGCCGGCTGGCGTTGTCCGAGCTCGCTTTGTACACGGTTGTTCGTGCATCTGATGCCGGTTTGTCGCTTCAACCGCACAATGCGCATGTGATTGAAGAATATATAGGAAGCTGCGGAGCAGAAGGCAGATCATTGGTGCTGGCAGAGGAGCGGAACGGCAACGAATGCGTGGTCGCGGCTATCGGCCGCGATGGTTGTTTGCTGCGTGCTCCGCACACGGTTGCGGTAGGGGTGCTGCTCGCTAATCTGCTTGGGGAGGAGGGAAATCTCCATGTTCCCCATCGCTTCATCGGACTTGCCGGCGGGTTAGTGGAAGGCATGGTCTTATCCGCGGACGATTTTGTGGAAGGGAATGAAGAAATAGTTTGGGCTTTGACCGCCTGCGCTAGACTGGTCGCGTCTTGCGAATTCGTTCTTGATCCGCAGGATGCGATTGGCGAAGGGTTTCTATTGAGATGACTGTTCATTCGACGTTCATATGCTTCAGGTAGTAGGCGTTGCGATAGCCTGTCGGCGTAAGATGCTCATGCTTGCGAAAGAGTCGAATGAAATATTTTTCGTCTGGAATGCCTACGTCGTGCGCGATTTGCTTGACTGTTCGCTTGGTTCCGGTCAATAGCGACTTCGCCTTGTACATTTTTTGCGCCAAAATATATTCGTGCAGGTTTCTGCCCAAAAAGCGCTTGAACAGTCTAGATAGATAATCCCGGTTGTATCCATATTTATCGGCGATAATGGAAGCTGTAAGCGGCTCCGCCGTATGGATGCGAATCCATTCTACGATTTCCGCCACCAGCGGATCAGGCGGTATGGGGGAGCCAGTCGCATGGCCCGAATCCGCTTGCTCGGCTAGCTCCAAAAACAACGAAGTCATCCGGTAGTGCAGAGCGGAGTAGTGGATGAGTTTGGAATTGGCTAGATGCTGGAGCTGGTGGAACAGGATATCGATTTTGTCGGAATGGCCGCAGCGGAAAAATAGAGGCAAATAGGCGTATTCGCTTTTGGCCGCCAGCTGTTCTTCGGCTTCCCGCTGGCTTCTATCCTCCTGCCACTCGTCCTCTCCGCAAATTCTCGCGTTCTCGGGACATTGGAAATGCACCCAGTAAAACGTAAGCTCTCCTTCGCTCGGCTGGTAGCCGAAATGTGTTTCGCCAGGCAGCAGAAGCAGTACGTTTCCCGGTCCAACATCGAAACGCTCGTTCTGCTGTTGAATATATTGCGTTCCCTTGACACCGACAATGATTTCGAAGCTGTCAATCACGCGGCGGGAATGCGTCCAAGAGCGAAGCGAATGCAAATGTCCTGCTGAAATAAACTCTAACGGCTGGCGAATATCCGTTCTCAGAAACCGCAAGTAGGATCACTCCTTCCGGATGGTTTGAAGCTGTTTCGATCAATGAAGCTTGTCATCTACTTATTCGACAGTGAATACTTGAAATTCCTTCCAAGTGGAATACGCTAGTGCAATCGTCGCTGACTATTTGGAGGCTGCGGGACAGATTAAATCTTCCAGGAGCTTCATTTCGCTCACGCCAGATTCTGTTTATGAATAGAACTAAAGAACATGGCGGTCATAAACTGCGCACAGAGAACAACCAAACCCTGATCCCAGATCATGGTTTGGTTATTTGCGATGGAAAGCACATGAACAAATATTTTAATTAATGAATGGAAATTAGATTAGCGGCTGTGAGATAAAATGAAATTTATAGATTACTTAGCATATGTTTTTACTCTAGGCGGGACATAAGTTGCAAACTTTTCTAACAATCCTGCTGGCTCCTCGTCTACTAAAACCATTTGGCGGTACTGGTCTTGTAAAAACTGTTGTTCTTTCATATGGTCAAAAAATGAAATCAGCAGATCGTAATAATGGTTAACATTTAATATACCACATGGTTTTTGATGTAAACCGATCTGCCCCCAAGTAAATACTTCGAAAAACTCCTCTAATGTACCGGGACCGCCTGGAAGCGCAATAAAGCCATCTGCTAACTCCATCATCTTGCTTTTTCGCTCGTGCATAGACTCAACAGTAATCAATTCCGTTAAGTTTTTGTGTGAAATTTCTCGTTCTTCAAGCAGCTTTGGAATTACGCCAATGACTTGACCGCCCGCCTGCAACACCGTATCAGCTACCGTTCCCATGATGCCAACACTGGCGCCGCCGTACACCAAAGTAATGCCACGTCTTACTAATTCTTTACCTAATTTTATTGCTCCTTCTCTGTATGCTGCAGAGGAACCATTACTAGATCCACAGAAAATAGCTATTTTATTCATAAAATTAACCCCATTTCGAAGATTATAATATACTAATCATTATAGTTAAATTTTGTTTAATAAATAGGGGGGATATAAATTGGACGTAAATGCGTTTCAAAAATGGGTGAAGGGTTATTATGCAGAACGAGGTTGGTCAGAACTTGATATTTTCATTCGTATAGGTTTTTTAGCGGAGGAGACGGGAGAAGTAGCACGTGCGATTAGAGCGTTAGAAATTGGTCGAGATCGTCCAGATGAAACCGTCGGCACATATGCTGAAAATAAGCAGGAGTTAATAGAAGAGCTTGGAGATGTACTAGGGAATGTAATAGTAATTGCCAACAAGTATGACATTAGCCTTGAGGATGTTTTTAAATCTCATCAAGAGAAATTGCATAAACGTTATAAGTAGAAGTTATGATTACGAAAAATGGTCATTCACTTACGGTTCCTTATAATTTCCTCATTGAAGAAGCGGTTGCCTTAGGCATCCGCTTCTTTTTTCGCTTCTTATGATTCCTCACCAATCCTATGAATGCTTCGGAATTGTAAGGGAGTCATTCCCTCAAGCTGACGGAAGCATGAACTGAAGTAGCTGGCTTGCGAGAAGCCTGTTTCCAGTGCGATTTGCTTTATGGATAGTCCCGTTGAGGCAAGCAGGCGTTTGGCTTGGATAAGGCGAGATTCCAGTAAAAAATCCGAAAAAGATTTTCCGACTGTCTGGCCGAATTTACGACTGAAATAATGGGTACTATAACCAGCGAGAGCTGCAGCTTTTTCAATAGAGAAAGACTCTTGACTATGGGTTCGTACGTAATTGGCGACCGCTCTGATTTTATCGGAAGCATGGTTAATGGGAACATTTAGCCGATCTGAGGTTGTCTGCAGCCGTGTTAAAAGTTCATACAACGTAGAAGCTACGGTATATTCATCATCGATCTGATAGGCTCTGCCTAGAGAGAGCAATTTTTGGACTAAGCGTTCGATTGGAGACAGGTTAGATAAGGCAAACAGCCAAGGCTCGTCAAGACCTCTGCCATCTAAAAGCTCCTCCAGCCGCTCCCCGTAAAAATGAACCCACCGGATGCTCCAAGGTTCATTTGCATCGGAGTAATAGCGTTGTCTCATGCCAGGTCCATATAGAAATCCCTGACCTTTCAATACATCATACCGTTTACCTTCAGTGACAAGGTATCCTTTACCCTCAAGCACAATATGCAAATTATAATTGCGATGCAGATTAAATTCTTTGGTTTGGAATTCACGATTAACAATATGATCGGGATAACCGCTAATACCGCCGATGTAATCCGGAAAGCACACATGTCTTGTGAATAATGGCGTTGGCAGAAAGAGATGTTCATTCATAGCTGACTCCTTAAATCGCAATATATTAAACGTTTAATTTGTTAACACTATTATTTAGTTGATCCAAAATATCTGAATGACAATATTTTAATACATGTCGCATGTTTTTGTCATTTATATGTGTAGGCTCGTCCTATAAAATAAAGGTTACACGTTCCTTCAATTATTGTAATGAAGAACAATCAATAAAAAACAATAGGCCCTAAGGAGAGATGGATCTTGCAACAATTATACTATGGTGTGGCTTACTACGACGAATATATGCCCTATGAACGACTCGAGGAAGACATTCGAATGATGAAGGCTGCTGGCATTAATCTCGTCCGCATTGCGGAATCAACATGGAGTACCCATGAACCGCAAAATGGTGTCTTCGACTTTACCAGTGTTGACCGTGTGCTTGATGCCATGCATAAAGCGGATATTCATGTTATCGTCGGAACGCCGACCTACGCCGTGCCAACATGGATGGTTAAAGAGCATCCAGAGGTGCTTGCTGAGACACCGAACGGGCAAGGCCGATATGGAGCAAGACAGATTATGGATATCATTAATCCGTCTTATCTTTTTTATGCAGAGAGGATCATTCGGAAGTTGATTAGCCGAGTATGCAGCCATCCTGCTGTTATTGGTTATCAAGTGGATAACGAAACCAAGCATTATGAGACGAGCGGCCCTAATGTGCAGCTTCGGTTCATTAAATATATGAAAGAAAAATTCGGTACATTAGAGCAGCTGAATCAGGAATTTGGCCTCGACTATTGGAGTAATCGAATTAATAGTTGGGAGGATTTTCCTTCCGTGGTTGGTACAATTAATGGCAGTCTCGGTGCAGAATTTTCTCGATTCCAGCGACAGTTAGTTACCGAATTTCTAGCCTGGCAAGTTGCCATTGTTAATGAGTATAAACGCCCTAATCAGTTTGTGACACATAACTTTGATTTTGATTGGCGGGGCCATTCGTTTGGTGTTCAGAAGGATGTGGATCACTTCGAAGCGGCAAAGGCGCTCGATATTGCGGGAGTCGATATTTATCACCCTTCGCAAGATGAGCTGACAGGCAAGGAAATTTCGTTTGGAGGTGACTCCACACGTTCTTTAAAGGGGAAAAACTACTTCGTGCTTGAGACGCAAGCGCAGGCTTTTCCAAATTGGACGCCTTATCCTGGCCAGCTTCGGCTTCAAGCCTTTAGCCATCTGGCTTCGGGAGCCAATATGGTCGAATACTGGCACTGGCATTCGATCCATAATTCCATTGAAACGTATTGGAAGGGTTTGCTTAGCCATGATATGGGTACGAATCCAACTTATGAAGAAGCTATAACGATTGGCCGAGATTTTAAGCGGCTATCCGCTAATCTCATCAACTTAAAAAAGGAAAACCGAGCAGCCTTGCTTGTCAGCAATGAGGCGTTAACCGCAATCGAGTGGTTCAAGCTGCCTGGAGGCGAAGTCCGTTATAATGATATTGTTCGTGTACTCTATGACCGGCTTTATGAGATGAATATTGGTTGTGATTTGCTAAATCCAAGCTCTACTGAACGGTTTGGGAACTATGACTTGATTGTTGTACCGGCCCTTTATGCGGCTTCGGACGAGCTTCTTGAGAAGCTAAATCAATACGTGGAAAATGGCGGCCATGTTGTGTATACGTTCAAGAGCGGGTTCGCTAATGAACACTCTAAGGTCCGTACGGGTATACAACCAGCCATAATAGATAAGGCATGTGGCGTCCAGTATAATCAATTTGTACAACCGAATAAGGTTTCGCTCAAGGGAAATCCTTTTGGCGTTACAGAGGAGTCTAACCGCGTTGATGTCTGGATGGAGCTTCTTACACCAACAACAGCTGAGGTACTTGCCTGGTATGACCATCCTCACTGGGGGAATTATGCAGCCATTACAGAAAACCAATACGGTCGTGGTACGGCCACCTATATTGGTTACATGCCAAGTCCGGAGGTTGCAGGGAAAGTATTAGAGAGAGCCTGCAAGGCAGCAGGCCTATATGGTCCGGACCAGGGGCTTTGCTTTCCATTGATCGTTAAGAACGGAGTAAATGAGGCAGGAAAGACTATTCGTTATTACTTTAACTATTCCAATAGTCCAACGACATTCTCTTACCCCCATGGCAATGGGATTGAGCTTTTGTCTGAGAGGAACGTCATTTCAGGCGAGCAAATCGAGCTGGATAGCTGGGGATTCGTTATTGTTGAGGAGAGCGTTTCAATTGTAAAATAAGTAGTAGGCAGACGCTGTTTATGAAGTGCAATAAAGCAGCAAGCAGTATGAAAAAGGTCAGTTACACGTTGCGTGTATCTGGCCTTTTTAAGTGTGAAAAGTATAAGCTAAAATCCCGATAACATCATCGATTGATTGAACAAGAGCTTTTTATCTCGGCAGGGTTAGAGCTGTTAAAAGCTTAAAAAACTTGCAGAAATTGTGCTGGTTATTGTATCCTACCAATGTCGCCAAATTTCTAATTTTAATGTTGGATGAATACGACTATTTAGAAGATAATACAGAGCTTTGTAGCTTTTAAGCTTACGTATACGTACTGGAAATGAGATAAGTATAGTGAATGGAGCGTGTTTCTATTGAATATTAAATTGTTTTGCGAAGGTATTATGCTTGAACCTGCTGCTGCGCAGCAATTGTATGCGTACCGTATGGAGGAAGTGACATATGAAGCACATAAACACCACTTCTATGCGGACTACGGATCCTTCTTTGAAAGTGTAAAGCAAACGACGAGCTATCGACAATTGTTACTCTATTTATTTGTCAGGTTTGGGGTAGATGCCTATGAGGAATACCGAATACGAGGGATTAGCGATGAAATCTACTTTGATACCTTCTCTGACATTCACATTTGGTGTACGGTCTGTATGAGTAATTATGGTGAATATGGAATCGAAGAATATAACTGGCTTCAGGAGCATGTTCAGCTTCGCTTGTTCAGACTCGGAAGGCTGCAATTCCAGCCAATTGCCTTTGACCGTGACTTAGCAGTAAATGACCGGAAAATAGCTAAAAACCAAATCGTGTTTAATATACATATCCCATCTGGAGAGCCGCTAACGACTCAAGGCGTGGAGAGGTCATTTGAACTTGCTAGAGCTTTTTTTAGAGGGATATCACCGGTGTATGTTTGTCATTCATGGCTGCTTTACCCGAAGCTGGGTGAGGTTTTGAGCGCTGGTTCGAATATTTTGCAATTTCAAAAATACTTCCACATTTATGAAATAGACGTTGAATCAAGGGAAGCCGAGCAAAGAATATTCAATAAGGTAAATGCCAATCCATCCGAATATGATGAGCAAACAAGCTTGCAGCGCAGCGCTAAAGCTTATCTGGTAGCGGGTCATCGACTCGGAAGCGGGTATGGTATCTTGCTGTAATGGCATAAAGATCACCATCTCGAATGATGGGTTCGATTAGTGTCATGAAATCGTCCCCGCGCCGTACAGCTTTCGGTACGTTTCTGGCGTCATGCCTTCCTTCCGACGAAATGTGGCTACGAAATGGCTCGCATCGCGGAAGCCGACCGCTTCGCCAATGCGGCGTACCGTCCAGTCAGGCCGAGAAGGAAGCCATTCCTTGGCTTTTCGAATCCTTAGCTGAATCAAGTAAGCATAGGCCGTCTGGCCAAACAGCTCCCGAAACTTCTCGTTCAACTGCCTCTCGCCGATGTTAAGCAAGGAGGCCATCTCTATAAGTCCGATGCCGGGATCCGCGAACTCTACTTCGAGCCAGTCCAACAGCCGTTGAACGCGCTCCAGCCGTTTTGTCATGGATGGCCGGTTGTCCGTTCTGGCATCGGTTCGCAGCAGCGTGAGGAATCTATACAAATCCGATGAAAATTGCCATCCCGACGGGTCGCCTCCAGACTCGGCGGTCGCTAGCATGTCTGCTAGTAACTTTGTTATTTGGTCATTGCCAGATTCCCATTGGAAGCGCTCCGCTATGTTCCATCCGAATGATTGGACGAAGCTCGCTGCCATGCTCCCGTGAAACGTAATAAATCCCGTATGCCAAAAACCGTTTTTTGCTTCGTACCGATGAGGAGTTCCTGTAGTTAGCAGTACTCCCGAGCATTCCGTCATTTTCCAGACTTGTCCGTTAGTCGAAAGCTCTCCCTCGCCAGCCAGCGTTTGAAGCCAGTGGAAATAGGGGTAGCCATTTGGTCGTTCCATCATCTCTTGCTTGGGACTGACTCCAATCGATTCGAGCTGCAGAGGCAGCAATTCCGCAGGAGTAGGCGGAACGATACGTTTTTTCATAGTAAACCTCCGTATTCTTATATGTCTTTTCTGTATTTTTATATGGGACCTTATAATATTAAGTATTACAATGAAGAAGTATACTGCTGTTTTATCATACAAATCGTGGAGTGACAAGAGAATTAACATGAGTATAAAGATAAAGGGCTATACCGTTTTAAGTACACGCACCTAATTAAGAAAGGATGATCAAGATGAAAATCAGCACAAAAGAAAGCGATTTGAAACAAGTCGTCGGGCGTGTGGCGGAGTACACGTTCGGTATGGACCTTACTTGGGATTGGCCGGGCGGAGTTGCCTACTACGGCGTTAGCCGGGCGTATGAAGTGACAGGGGAGCAAGCCTATCTGGATCGGATGATCGCTTGGGTGGACGAATACATCGAAGCGGGACTGCCTGTTTGGACGGTCAATACATGCGCGATGGGGCATATGCTGCTCACCTTGTACGAGCAGACGAAGGACGAGCGGTATGCGGAGCTTATTTTTAGCAAGATCGATTACTTGGAGAACAAAGCACTGCGTTTTGGCGATCGGGTGCTTCAGCATACGGTGTCTTCCAAAAACGATTTCCCTGAGCAGTGCTGGGCGGATACGTTGTTCATGGCGGCGTATTTCATGCTGCGCGCGGGCATCATGTTTGACAAAAAACATCTCGTTGAAGACGCTTTGCATCAATTTTATTGGCATATCAACTACTTGCAGGACGAGAACGACGGGCTGTGGTACCACGGCTACAATCATATCAAGAAGGACCACATGTCCGGCATGTATTGGGCGCGGGCCAACGCTTGGGCTGCCTATACGATGTCCAGAGCAGCCAAAATATTGCCGGAAGCCTATCTATATCCTCCAATGATGCATATTTGGAGTTCATTGCGCGATCAGCTAGGTGCGATCAAAAAGCTGCAGAAGGAAGAAGGTCTCTGGGGCACCGTGCTTGATTATCCAGAAGCCTATGGCGAAGTATCAGCTACGGCGGGCATCGCGGCGGCAATGGTCACGCATGGTAACCCGCTGCATGGGAAGCACGTGCAGAAAGCTCTTGATGGCGTATTAGCAAACATCGCAGACAACGGCCGCGTCAAGAACGTATCGGGAGGTACCGCCGTTATGAATGACATCGCTGGCTACCTCGGCATCGACCGGAAATGGGCGCAGGGCTGGGGGCAGGGGCTTGGACTTGCTTTCTTGGCTTCGGTAATCGATGATATTAAACAAAAGCCAGATGAGACTTAAAGATCGATCGGTTGTCGTATTGCGAGCAGCTTCCAGCAGGAACAGCAGCAGTGAAGAGTATACACAGTTGCCAAATCTATGCTAAGTGCAGTGCGTTGTGAAGCAAACGAGTTAAATTGAAATCATACACCGTTAATTGTGGGCAAGACCTACATTAACGGTCTTTTTTTACTTTAATTTTAACGGAGATGAGTAATGCGATAACGGTAACCAAGAACAAATACTAATACTAATCAGTGAAATGAAATGAAAAAGTTACAATAAAAGTTAGCTTTGTGCAATAGGATCTAATCAATCACTAGATAACCCGTCCAAGCACTCGTCTACATTTTTGACCATACGAATATATTTGAAGAGTAAGGGCTGGATGTAGATTGAAGGAGGAATGGAGCAAATGGAGAGATTTTCTACCACTGCAAATATACATATTGGAAGCACGCCAAGCAGGCAAAGGGTGGATGACTTTATCGGTTTTATCCGTGAAGTAAATGAACTTCTTCAAAAAGAAGAAGATCTTTCTCCTGCTAATCAGCAGGTGACGAACATGATTGCACGCCTTTCGCAGCAACTGCGCGCCGACTACTCGCCCGAGGAGGTCAAGGCTGTTCTAAGCCATGATTATATGGTCATGAACCAGCGAAGGCTGCAGGATAATCTGTCAATAGCCGAATTTCAAGTAGAGCTGGCCGATTCTCAACCGGTTTGCGGGGCTGGGGATTCCGTTCTGGATATCGTTGCACGGTTGCCTTACTGGCATATATATATGGCCTTGGTTAGCGAGGAGTTTTCCACGCTGCGTCAGTTGATTCGGCAAGATGGTCAGATAGAGAAATCGCCAATTGTATTTATTGGAAGCGGGCCGATGCCGCTAAGTCCGATTATTCTTCACCTATTCGGTGAGGTGGAGGTTGTCTGCCTTGAGATTGACCCAGATGCTTATGAGGCGTCCTGCTCCTTCCTCGAAAAAGTGGGTTTAAGGACGAAGGTAAATGTCATTCTAGAGAATGGAGCAGCTTTCGATTATAGCTTGTATAACCAAATATTTGTAGCGAGTCTCGTCAGAAATAAACGGGCAGTGCTCGAGCAAATTAGTCGTACTTCCTCAGATCCTCTGGTGGCTGTTCGCACAGCTGAGGGGATGAGGCAAATCATGTATGAAGCGATTGATGAATCGCAGTTGAATAAGCAGGGGTGGCGGATAATAGGACGCACTTCCCCTGATGGCAATCTGGTCATCAATTCGACTTTATTTCTGGATCGCTTCGCTGCCCTTACAATAGTGGAATAATAAAGGAATCACCATCATGTTAGTGATGTTGATGGTGCTAGGCGGCCCAGCTTGACGAGGTCAGAAATTATTAGGAAGATGAGGATAACAGCTTTACAGTTTACAACCGACAATACGAAAATAGCGTCACAGGCTCTTACAGCTGCGGCGCTATTTTGAGTAATTGGTTAGCTGCTGATATCTTCCCTATTGCAATACTCGCTATGAGGATGGAGAGAATAAGTTTGTTTCTATTTTCGTTGAATAAGAAATCGAAAGTACTTGAACAACGGGCTGAAAAGTATAAGATAGAGATAATGCATATGACAACGATTTAATTATTCGACTTGTGAAAAACAAACTTTTTATGACATCCTATTTAAAGTAAGCGAAGCTAAGCGTGAAGAACATACAGGTAAAGGAGAGTCGGCCATGAGGATGAATCCCTATGATGTTAATAGAGGTCATGGTGAGGTGGAAGCAAAATGAGGCGCAGCGAACAGACTATTTTTGTGAGTGAATATCGGCTTATTTTGGAAGCGGTTACTGACCGGATGATTCCTGATGATGAATGGCCATCAGGGACGGCTGGAGGAGTGCTGACTTACTTGGAACGACGTTTCGCCGAGGATGCAGCTACATGGACGAATGTCATAGAACCTGGACTTCGCGCATTGGATGCAGCAGCAATCACTTTCTTTGGGCAACCATTCTTGACATTATCGACTCATGAGAAAGATAGCTTGCTCCACGAGGTCGAGAAGGATTCCGTTAAAGACTGGCCGATCTCGCCGAAACAATTTTTTGACACGCTGCTAAGCTTGGTCATTGAAGGTTATTATGGAAGTCCTGAAGCAGGTGGGAATCGTGGGGGAAAGTCATGGGAAATGATCGGATTTCGTCCAGGCCCTGTTCCTGAGAGCAGCGAGTCGGCTCCTGAAATCGATTTGCCGCAGAAGACCTTCGATCAGCTTCGAGACCAGTATGATGTCATTATCATAGGAGCTGGGGCAGGCGGCTCTGTAGCTGCAGCGGTATTAGCTGAAGCAGGACTTCACGTTCTTGTTGTTGAGCGTGGAAGCTGGCTCCCATACAGCCAGATAGGCAATGATCATTTGCGCAATCATCGTTTTAGCAAGTATGGACATAACACGGGCCCAGAGCTGACAGGAAACCCGCGTACGATTGTATTGGCAGGTGGAGATGAGCGGATTACCGCGCCGATGGAAGGCGATTATCATAATAATGCTATGACGTTGGGCGGAGGAACTCGGATTTATGGAGCGCAGGCATGGCGGTTTCATCCGGATGATTTCCGAATGGCTACTCGTTATGGGATACCGGAGGGGAGCTCGCTGAGTGATTGGCCATTTGGTTATGACGAGCTCGAGCCTTATTATGCACGGGCTGAGTGGGAAGTTGGTGTCTCCGGTGATGGGAAAGCCCATTCTGGGCGTGGAAAGCGGAAACGCTCCTACCCGATGCCAGCGTTGTCGCGTACGCTTGAAGCAGAACGCCTCGCAAGGGGAGCAGAGAAGCTTGGATGGGAGGTCGGTTCAGTGCCTCTACTCATCAACTCCATTGAACGGGATGGCCGACCAGCCTGTGGACGGTGCGGCCAGTGTGTCGGATTTGCCTGCCCAACCAATAGCAAGAATGGCGGACACAATACGATGATGGTAAGGGCTATCGCTACAGGTAACTGTGATCTGATCTGCGATACAACGGTGGAGCGCATCGATACCGAGAGAGGAAGGCATGCCACTGGCGTTCGTCTTGTACAGCAATTGGGTGGCTCCATCCAGCGACATCAAGTGCGGGCAGGTCATGTTGTGGTTGCAGCGGGAGCTATCGAAAGCGCACGTCTCCTACTCAACTCCGCAACGGATTCGGATCCGAATGGGTTAGGCAATCAGAATGGACAAGTAGGCAGAAGCCTTCAAGGCCATGTCTATTCGGGTGCTTACGGCCTCTTTGATGATCCGATTCAAGATGGCCTCGGTCCGGGCGTTAGTATTGCGACCTTCCGCTTCGACCATAGTAATGAAGGCGGTATTATCGGGGGAGGTTTGCTGGCCAACGAGTTCACTCGGCTGCCGCTCTTGCATTGGTATCGAGCGCTTGCACCAGGTGCCCCGCGTTGGGGCAGCGATGGCAAGGCAACGATGCGCGAGAGTTACTTGCGTACCAGCCAAATTCAAGGGCCGATTCAAGAAATACCGAGTCCAGAGTCAAGAGTTCGGTTGTCTAGGACGGTCAAAGATCGTTTCGGTATGCCAGTAGCTCAGTTGTCCGGAAGCGTGCATCCCGAGTCGCTTCGCGCTGCTTCCGTACTGGGAGAGCAAGCGGAGAAGTGGCTTTGGGCCGCAGGAGCCCGTGAGGTGTGGCGAACCCAACCAGGTGCAGGGCTTAGTGGCGGACAGCACCAGGCAGGCACACTACGGATGGGTAATGATCCGGCAACATCTGTTACTGATCCATCAGGCCGCGTGCATGGATACGATAATCTTTGGGTGAGCGACGGCTCTGTGCATGTGACGAATGGGGGGGTTAACCCGGTGTTAACGATTCTTGCCTTAGCTTTCCGTACAGCAGAAAACCTAGTGAAACAAGGCTAGTGAAGGGAAAGGATAGCATTCAAAAAAATAAACCATTAAAAGTCGACCCCATGGTCGGCTTTTGTGCATTTTTTTCAGATCATGAGATGACGGACGCGTTTATATTGCAGGAACTGGCGGATTTCGCGGTGGTGAACCTTTGGACATCTACCAAACCGAGATTTGCATGGAGATGGGAATTCTCTTAACAGAGCGAAAGTTTACAAAAAAAAGACTACTCCCCTTTTAGATCAAGGGGGTAGTCTAGTTCGGGTAAGGTTTAGCAAGATTGAATATAGTCACGAATTACTTATTATACTTCTTTAACGACTTTCAACTTCACTGCTGCCTTGCTGTCTTCTACAGATGGCTGATCCGCACGTTTGATGAAGAAGGAAAGCAGCATCCCGACGACACCAATTCCTACGATAACGAGATAGGCGTCGTTAATACCGGAGATGGAAGCTGCAGTAACCATTTGTGCTTGTGTTGCTCCCTCGGTTCCACCTGATGCCATTAGCTCTTTCATATGAGTTGTCGTACGGCTTGTCATAATGGTTACGAGCAATGAGGTGCCTACAGCCCCTGCTACTTGTTTAATAGTATTGGAGATGGCCGTACCATGTGCATTAAGTCTAGCAGGCAGCTGATTCAAACCAGCTGTTGTGATTGGCATAAGAAGCATGGCCATACCGAAACGACGGCCTGTAGACATGAGAACCAGATAGGAATAGCTGGTTGTGTCCGTTAAGTTAATGAAGCCTAAGGTAGTGATGATCGTAATCGCCATCCCAATGATGGACAGCCATTTGGCTCCGAACTTATCGAACAGCTTTCCTGTGATCGGCATCATAATTCCCATAAGCAATGAACCTGGGAACATCAATAATCCGGATTCCAGCGCTGTAAAGCCACGGGCATTTTGCAAATATAGCGGAAGCAGCATCATATCCGCGTACATCACCATGGTCACGGCGATATTAATGACGGTGGTTAGGGAAAACATGCTGTATTTGAAGGCACGGAGATCCAGAAGCGGAGTATCCAATTTCAGCTGCCTCCAAGTAAATAGGACAAGCGAAAGGATTCCCACCGTAATAAACGTGATAACCTCAGCGCTTGACCAGCCTAAGCTGCCGGCTCGGCTGAAGCCGTACATCACAGCTCCGAATCCAACAGTGGAGAGGATGACACTTAGGACGTCAATTTTTGCATGAATCCTCTCTGACACATTTCTTAGATAAATAAAGCCACAAATGATTACAATAACGACTAACGGAATCATGCCGTAAAACATCGTTTCCCATTTGTAATTTTCCAATATATAACCGGCAAGCGTTGGCCCGATGGCTGGGGCGAAAATAATAGCGAACCCAACCATGCCCATCGCGGCTCCCCGTTTATTGGGAGGAAAGAGCGTTAATATAACGGTCATAAGCAGTGGCATAATGATGCCTGCGCCGGCTGCCTGAATCAAACGACCAGTCAACAAGACAGGAAAGCTTGATGCGAGCGCTGACACGATCGTACCTGCCAGAAAGATAAACATTGACGTTTGAAAAAGCTCACGCGTAGTAAATCGCTGCATTAAATAGGCTGTGATTGGAATCAAGACTCCATTTACCAACATATAACCTGTAGTCAACCACTGAGCCGTTGCAGCCGAAATGTTAAAATCAACCATTAATTCGGGGGTAGCAACGCTCATGACGGTTTGATTCAGCGTCGCAAGAAAGGCACCTAAAATCATAATGAACAAGATCGGTCCTTTTTTTAACGAACTGCTGTTTTCTGCTAAACTTTTATTCAACCTACTCCATCCTTTCAATTCTTCTCTGTGTGTGTACTTAATTTACACTGTGTTATATAATGAACAATGTATAAATTAGATTATAGGCAGAATTGATCGGTTTACAAGCGACAGTATTTGCGAATAGTGTAAAGTACTTTACAACTAAAGTATTATTGTTGTTTAACTTGAAGATGTTCTACGATATTGTAAAAAGTGTAGTCTGGAGTTTGAAAGGAGAAGGATATGGAGAATGGAACGCCGCGAACAGATCCTCGGATCGTGCGTACGCGACAATTGCTTAGAGACGCTTTTATTGAACTGCTGCAGGAAATAGATATCGAGAAAATTTCGGTAAATCGCCTCGCAGAGCGAGCTACCATCAACCGTGTTACTTTTTATCTGCATTATCGGGATATTCCGGATATGCTGGAGAAGATGGCAGATGATATGATTGAGGACATTCAGCAGGTTTTGGACAATACTCCGCTTCATCTGAATCCGGATTCGAAAGAAGAAGAATCTTGGCCGATGCTCGTGAATTTGCTTGAGCATCTTTCCAAGCATGCGA
Source organism: Paenibacillus luteus (assembly GCF_006542765.1). GTDB lineage: Bacteria > Bacillota > Bacilli > Paenibacillales > Paenibacillaceae > Pristimantibacillus > Pristimantibacillus luteus. The sequence goes on along the minus strand of NZ_SKCD01000022.1, from coordinate 153,201 downwards.
AATTTTACAAAGTCATCCTCGCGACGCATCGAACGACGATCTTTTCTGACCGGCTGTTAAAGCTGCTTACGGGACTTGTTACCGAACGAATAGAAAGAAGAGATATCGAATTACACCGTTCAACTTTAAACATTCAGAAGGACATTGCCATTTGGTATGGATCTTCGGCTTTGATCGGCACGATCATCGCGTGGCTTCGCAATGATATGCCCTATACGCCGCTATATCTTGCCAAACAATTTGTATTGCTCCGGTCAACGTCAGCGAAAACCATAAATCTTAATAAGTAGGAGGGCTTTAGCATGCCGTCAGTGGCCTTTCACCGCGAACCTATGTTGCCTTTCTTGGAAGCAAAGCAATGCAAAAGAAGTGATCTTGCTTATCATAAGCATTTTCATGCGGAATATTCGATTGGCTTGATTGATAAAGGAGCAACGAATGCTTGGTGCGATGGAAAGCTGCTTCAGGTTGAAGAGGGCAGATTGATCAGTTTTCCACCCTCCATGCTGCATGCTTGTCAGCCTCAAGACGATACGGCTTGGGAATACAAGATGCTGTATATCAAGCCTGAATGGTTTCAAGACCTTGAGCAGCGAGAGATGGATCAGCTTTATATCCCATACTTATTAGAAGAGGGTAAAAATAAAGCATGTCGTTTGCATTTAAACCGAACAATGGAGGCAATTGCTAGAAAAGGTACTCCGCTCGAGATTGAAACAGCATTAATTGATCTCGTACAAGCGCTTGTTAGTCAGCATAGCTCCGATCTTGAGCATGAAGCTTCATGCAAACAGGATCAGAAATATGTCAAAGGCATCAGAGAATATCTGCATGAGCATTTTGCCGAGCAAGTTACATTAGAGACTCTGGAGAACGAAACAGATATCAGCAGGTTTCATCTCGTAAGGCTATTTAAGAAATGGAATCATCTTCCTCCTCATGCTTATCAAATCCTGCTAAGAATCAATCATGCAAAGACAGAACTGGCTAAGCAAAGACCCATTGCCGATATTGCGGCAGAGGTAGGATTTTATGACCAAAGCCACTTTGCGAAAGCTTTCTTTAAAATAGTGGGGACAACCCCGCAAAAATATGCGTTAATGATTTGAAATTGAGCAATATTTTACAATACCGATTCCTCTCCTGCTTGTAAACTAGGTTTACTTGAAAGAAGGAGAGATAGAGCTATGCATCTGAAATCTGATTTGGAAACACAATTTACTGCTGCACTTAAATCAATCGCTCGTCGTAGTGATCTGAAGTCCTATGTGGAGAATACACCGCAGCTAAAGGGGATGCTCCAGCTAGCGGCTGCGCGATATGTGGCAGGTGAAATGCGTCAAGATGGACTTGAAGCAGCACAGAAGCTTGATGCTAAAGGTTACGCGACATCTCTTGAATATATTGGGGAAAATACAACCGATGTATCTGAATGTGAGGCAGCAGTTGCGGAGCTGCTCGCTTTAATTCATGAAGTTGGCCAGAACGGGGCCTCAGGGCGAGTATCCTTCGATCTGTCGCATATCGGGCTTCTGCTGGATACCGAGCTTGCTTATTCATATCTAATGAAACTTGCTGAGCAAGCACAGAAGGTTGATGTTGAGCTTTTCATTAGTATGGAAGAATCCTCCAAGACGGAGCGCATACTCTCTACCTATAAACGAGCGGTTTACATCTATCCAAATATTGGCATCACGCTACAAGCACAGCTAAAAAGAACACCGGAGGATTTGGCTGCACTACAAGGCACGCCGAGTCGAATCCGTTTGGTAAAAGGAGCCTATCAGGAACCGGATGACTGTATGATTCCTCGTTCTTCTGAACTTAATAAACGATATGTTGAACTTGTTGAAAGCTCCCTTCGTCATGGGCATCGCATATCAATTGCCACTCATGATGAGCATATGATTGAAGAGCTCCTTGAACAGGACTGGTTGTTAAACGCGGGTGTAGAGTTCGAAATGCTGTATGGCATACGCCCGGACCTAAGCAGCAGGCTGAAAGCGGCGGGGAATCCGGTACGGATTTATTTAACTTATGGACATGAATGGTATTTATATTTGTGTCATCGCATTGCCGAGTACCCTCCAAATCTTTTCCAAGCGGTAATAGACACAGTGAGCAATGAAGCAGTAGAGTCTGTGCAGGCTTATCTTTGATTATCCGCTATATAAATTGAACGAGAATAAATAGTAACTTGGTAATGACCTCACTTTGAAGAGTAAGCGAAGCGAGAAGATCGTTCTGGAGAGGCTTTAGTTCCACATATATAATTCATATCCATTCATAATTACCATCCAGAAAAATGGATGAAAGCAATCAGGTTTGCTATCATCTTAAGCTTGTTATATAGAGAGGTAATTTGTTTAACTGTGCCAAAATCAACAACTGCACCATGATCTGTTCATTATTACGCTTTGGAAATCGGTTAACATACGAAGGACAAGCTTCGTGTTGCTTAACATACAAAAGCGCTTTCATTTGCTGATTGAGAATGTTTTTGGTGTTGCTTTATACTATAGAAGCATAAACGGACCGGCTTGTCACAGGTGGTGGATTATAGACGAACCGATAACCGATTACGGCTTATCTATATGAAAGAATGAGCGCATAAACAGATATCGTCAATCAGAGAGGATGAATGAAATGGGTAGATTGTCAGGTAAAGTGGCTATTATTACTGGGGCAGCTAGCGGCATGGGACTTGCTGGAGCGCAGTTATTTGCCAAAGAAGGTGCAAAGGTCGTTGCAACGGATGTTGTGGAAGAAGCGCTGCAAGAGCGGGTGAATGCCATTGTGGCTGATGGAGGAGACGCGATAGCTTTGAAGCTCGATGTATCCAGTCCCGAGTCGTGGACAGCGGTGATAGAAGCAACGATTGCGAAATATGGGAAAATCGATATTCTCATCAATAATGCAGGGATTCACATTGCCAAAGGCGTGCTGGAAGCCGAGCTAGCGGATTGGGAAAAGGTCATGTCGATTAACAGCACGGGCGTATGGCTGGGCATGAAGTCCGTTATCCCCTATATGCAGCAAAATGGTCAGGGCTCGATTGTGAATACTTCATCTATAGCAGCAATCATCGGCGGTATCGCAGATGCTCAGGGCGCAGCTTACAGCGCATCCAAAGGGTCTGTCCGTTCACTGACTAAACATACGGCGCAGTGGTTCGCCAAAGACAACATTCGCGTCAACTCGGTTCATCCGGGTGCGGTGTTCACGGGAATGGTCGAGAAAGCGGGAATCAAATCCCAGGTTGAAATGGGCGAGCATTACAAGAATTTGGCTCCCCTTCCTCCTCACGCTGGCGAATCGATGGATATTGCGTATGCATATTTGTTCCTAGCTTCGGATGAATCCAAGTTTATCACAGGCATCGAGCTGCCTGTTGACGGCGGCTGGATCAGCAACTAAATATTCTAATCCCATAAGAAAGGGTCTGGCGCATGCCAGGCTCTTTCTTCTTGTATGCTTGCAGAAGAAGTCTGATTTAAGATGAAGTTTGGGGGTTATCCTGAGTTTAGATTCGAATGATACATTTCGTTGGAGCGGTTCATGCGCGTTAGTTCGAGCAATTGCTCCGCCATATAAGTAGAGCTATATTTAAATTTGCCCTGCACCCATTCCGTAATCAGACCGAGAACCGCATTAGCCTGGTAGCAGGCAAGCAGTTCCTTGTCGATCATGGGATTGGGAGAGGTGTTCGTTACATCGTCCAAATACAGGCTTTTCAGTGTTTGATATACCGTATTTCGAAAGTCCTGTAGTATACTCGTGCTTACCAATAAAATATAGACGGTCGCGTAAGCATGTACATGGTCAAAAATTTTGATGGCAGACGCGCTCAGGCTCTGGATATCAAAATCCTGATGCTGCAGATAAGGATACCGGTAGGCCTGAATTAGATCCGTCAATACGTCAGCTAATATATCCTCAAGCAGTTCTTCCTTGAAAGTATAGTGTTTATAAAAGGTACCACGATTCAAATCAGCTGATTTCACGATATCCGTAATTGAAATATCAGAGAATGGTTTGCGTGGCATCCACTCGAGCAAAGCCTGCTTTAGAGCTGTTCTCGATTTATGGACTCTGCGATCGACAGAGAGTGATTTTAGCATGGATATCCTCCTTTATTTTTGAAGTAGGATGAAGGTTCAGAGGAGACGCAAAGAAACCATTAGGTAACTCTGTCCTTATTATACTACGTGAAGAATTGGGAGGATACCTTGGAACGCCATACTAACAGTAGTGAATATAGAAGCCGCAAACGCCCTTTCATCAAGTCACTATACGTTCCTTTGGGTGATGATTTAGGCTAAGGGTGGACAATCGAACTGGGAAGTTAACGGGATGATTTTTCGTTTGAGGAAAGTACATGATAAAGCAGCATGGAAAACAATTTTCGCATCGAACGGATGCCAATTTTGTTCATGATATTTGCCAGATGATTTTTGACCGTTTTTTCACTGATTACACATTTCTCAGAAATTTCTCGATTAGACAAACCTTGTACAACGGATAGGATGAGAATTTCAGTCTCGCGCTGCGTAAGGCGATAAAGGGTTGAAAAATCTTGCATGGCAGGATCCAATCTTCGAATTAGGAAATCATGCAATGCTACATTGTCTATGCCATAATGATTCATGAATTGCTCAATATGGGATGCTTTCTTGTTTTCATATGAGAGTTTCACCTACTCATGCTTACTATCAAGGAGTAATCGAATGGAGAAAAATATACTTGAGATTAAGAGGAAACCGCCTAATACGTTCCATAATATCAATAACATTTCTACAAGTCTCCCTTGAAGTTTTATTCTCATCTGCAGAAAGTAATCCTTTTGACACTTAAGACACAAGGGAAGTTTTGATTGAAATGGTTCGAAATGCTTATATTATCCGATATCCTTCATTATAAATAATGATAAAAACTTATTCTAGATGAAGAAACTCACTTGAAAGTTGGTTATTTCGTCATTTTTCGACTTTTTACCCTTGTTTGTATGACTTAAGTCATGTTTATGGTAAAATACGGGGTAAATCTATCATTCCATGCGAGGGCATAATTATGGATGCACAATTAAATAATAAAATGAAGCATCTCTTGTTCGTCATTGTCATCGGAGCGACGGTCTGTCTATTGTTCCATACAGCTAAGCTTTCTGCGTGGCTAATCCTGCTATTATTCGGATATGTGTCAGTTGTCTTCATTCGAGATTACATCTTGAAGGTCAATTTGCAGGGAATGGCGGGGCTCCTATTTTTATCATTTCAACTAGCATTGGCGACTGCCCTATCGATCGGATCAGAAAGCTTTTTTGCCCAAATCTACATTTTGGTGCTCGTTGGAGAATTTAGTTTTCATCACAGCAGAAACCATTCGATTATCTTTACGATGATGAGCTATATTAGTTGTGTACTGGGCCTTTATATTTATCGTCAGTTCCCACCCTTTAATGAAATCGTTTATATTTTGCCTCGAATCATTGAATACTTTGCCATTTTTGGGGTAAGCCAACTCGCGAAAATTGCTTTTCAGCAAAAAAATCAGTTAGCTATAGACAATGAACAACTGCGAATCGCATCCATTGCTTTAGAAAAGAAAACACAATTACAAGAACGCACCAGAATTTCACGTGAAATTCACGATTCGGTAGGACATACGCTTACCTCAGCATTAACCGGCTTGCAAACAGCAGCACATGCCATCGAGAAAAATCATTATTCCATTGCGAAAGAGATGATTGATCGAACGAAAGACTATATTCTCAGTGGCTTGGATGATGTTCGAAGCTCCGTACATTTGTTGCATGAAAATATTTTAGATGAACCGTTCATACCCGAACTTATCAAGTTGATCGACGATACGAAGAAGCAGACACGAGTGGAAATTGCGTACGAAATAGACCCCATTATGCCTGATCTGCTGCCCATGATTGAGTTGACGATTTATCGGGCATTGCAAGAGGGGCTGACTAATGGCATTCGGCACGGTTCTAGCACCTATTTTCACTTCTCGTTGACTTATCGAGATGAGTGCATCAGATTTATTTTATCCGATAATGGCAAACCTCCCGCTCAATTTGTTTTGGGTTTTGGTTTGAAAGCGATGAATGAGCGAGTAAAGGAAGTTGGCGGAGAATTAATGATTTTGAACAAAGGTTCTTCTGAAGGAGTAACTTTGGACATTAGAATACCTTTTCAGACGAAAAAGACAGAACGGAGTGAGCAAATTGTCTAAAAGAACTATTTTAATTGCCGACGATCAGCCCTTAATTCGAGACGGTTTGGCTGCCATTCTAAGTATGGAGGAAGAATACACGGTAGTGGCTACAGCGGGGGACGGTTTGGCAACGTTAGCGCAAGTTCGATTGCACCGTCCAGAGCTTATCTTGATGGACATCCACATGCCAAAGCTTGATGGCTTGGAAGCAACCAAACTTATCAAAACGGAATTTCCTGATATCAAAGTGCTGATTTTGACAACTTTCGAGGATGAAGAGTACATATGGGAAGCGATACGTCACGGAGCTAGCGGTTTTTTGGTCAAAGGGGTTGAGACGAAGAAACTTTTCTCCACGGTTCAGGACTGTTTAGAGGGAAGAATTAATTATCCCAATCGCATTCAGAACCGTCTCGTTCAAGCTCTTCATTCATCAGAGCAGTACGAACAACGATCATCCAAAGATACATTCGAACAAGGCTCGGAGCAACAGACGGATGACAAACTGGATGGCTTGTCCATACAGGAACGAAACATTGTAAGCAAACTGAAACAAGGAAAGTCTAATCAAGCGATCGCCTCAGAATTATTCTTAACGACCGGTACTGTAAAAAATTATTTAAGCACAATTTACAAAAAACTGAACGTTTCTAGCAGAACTGAAGCCATCGCTTATCTTCATGACGCGATTCCCTAATCCTTTCAATGAAAGATGGACAGGTAAATAACCTATCCTTTCATTGTAAAGGATTTTTTTTGTACGCCAACGCTGCCTTCGTTTATATTCCGTTTAAAAACGCGAGTTAGGATGATTACATCATCTAATAATGGAGGAATTGGAATGGATCGTGTTTATAAGAAGAGCAAAGAGCCGAACAATGGCGATTTGGCGGTAGAAGCGAGTGGGCTCGTTAAAACGTTCGGTCATTTTAAAGCGGTAGACGGTGTGGATCTGAACGTGCGAGCCGGTACGATTTACGGGGTGCTGGGTCCAAATGGAGCGGGCAAGACTACAACGATTAGAATGCTGGCGACCTTGCTGCGAGCGGATTCAGGTTCGGCACGGATTTTTGGGCATGATGTGGTGAAGGAGTCGCAAATTGTACGTCAATTAATTGGAGTGACTGGTCAGTATGCATCGGTAGACGAGTCGCTTAGCGCAACTGAAAATCTGATTATTTTCTCAAGACTGCTGGGACTGGGACGCGCAGAAGCTCGGCGAAAGGCTGGTGAGCTGCTTGAGGAATTTGGTTTGACGGAGGCGGCGAAGCGGCCGCTCAAAAACTTCTCCGGCGGCATGCGCCGTAGGCTTGATCTGGCAGCGAGCCTGATTGCGCAGCCACCGCTGCTTTTCCTGGATGAACCGACAACGGGGCTGGACCCACGGACGCGTGCACAAATGTGGGATACGATTCGCCGGCTTGTAAAGACGGGATCGACTGTGCTGCTAACCACGCAGTATCTCGAAGAAGCAGATCAATTGGCAGACCGGATCGCAGTCATCGATCATGGCCGAGTTGTGGCTGAAGGCACACTGGATGAGCTGAAAGCTTCAGTAGGCACTTCTTCGTTGCAATTAAAAGTTCAACACGAAGAGGATTTCACTATCGCCCGTAGGACGGTTGAGCAGGTGCTTGGCATTCAGTTAATGGTGTCGCATGATGCAGGGAAGATTACTGCACCACTCGTCAATGTCGACCTGGTGACGGATGTTCTTAACGCACTTCGCCAAGCGGGGGTCCATTTAGCCGAGATGAGTGTGCAGAAGCCGACCCTTGATGAGGTGTTTCTTACCATTACAGGTCACGGCGTTACGGAAGAAGCGTCAAGGGCTTCCACTGAAACGAAGAAAGCAGAGGTGGCAAGAGTATGAGCACAACTTCAATGAAACCAGGCGCCGCTCGCGAGCTGAAAAACCATACCAGCTTGGGTCAGACGATACGAAATTCGCTAACAATGGCCTATCGAGGTCTGTTGAAAATACGGCGCACGCCAGAGCAGCTATTTGACGTAACGCTTCAGCCGATTATTTTCACATTGATGTTTACCTATATCTTTGGCGGAGCGATCTCCGGTGATGTGGCAAGTTATTTGCCCGTTATTATTCCGGGTATTCTCGTGCAGACGGTCATTACCACTTCAATTGTTACTGGAGTCCAGTTGCGTGAAGATATGGATAAAGGTGTATTTGACCGATTCAAGTCACTGCCTATTGCGCGTATTGCTCCGCTTGCGGGAGCTTTGCTTGCCGACACCGTTCGGTATACGATAGCGACGGCCCTTACATTTACGATGGGCTATATCATGGGTTACCGGCCGGAAGGCGGCCTGGAGCATGTTGCTCTTGCAGGCGTCCTGGTCATTGTATGCGCTTGGGCGATCAGCTGGATCTTTGCGTTCTTTGGTGTTATTGCACGCACGGCTTCAAGTGTTCAGGGCATATCGATGCTCGTGCTTTTTCCGCTAACGTTTCTCTCCAATGCTTTCGTGCCAGTTGATACGATGCCTAAATGGCTGCAATGGTTTGTTGACATTAACCCAGTCTCGCATCTCGTATCGGCGGTTCGCGATCTTGCTAACGCAGGTACGGTAGGGTGGGATCTTGGCATCTCGCTAATCGGCGCGGCGGTCATAGTGGCGATCTTTGCACCCATCACGGTACGCGCTTATATGCGCCGGACGTAGCATTGCTAATATTAGACGAACGTTTATATTCAGAAAAAAAGCTGATCTACGGAGTAAAATCCGGGATCAGCTTTTTTGAATGGGGAGGACACAGGTTTCAGTGGGTTTGGATTTAGCAGCTAGATTGATGATACCAGTGATCATTTTTTAGTGATATACTTCCTATTGAAAACCGGATTGCGAAAAGTAGAATTATAGGGCTTTATAAAAGAAGGCGCTCCCATGGAGCAAATGAAAATAGCGGCATTTGGGGGATAGAAGCATGAGGCGAAATAAAAACTGGTTTGCAAATTTAAGTATCCGCTATAAGCTGTTTGCCTCGTATGTGCTTGTCATCATGATTCCATTTATGCTTCTTCTCATTATCCATATTAACTTAACCCAGCACGAGAATAAGGAAACCGCGGTATATGCGTCACATAAGATGCTTGACGAATCCAAATCCTATTTGGAGTATAAGGCACAGGCGATAACGGAAGTGCTTAATTTTATTGGATTCAATTCACTGGTACAGGTGGGAGTTACAGCCGATTCTTTGCAATACGAGGATGTTAACCTCTGGCATCAAGATGCGCTCCAATTGTCGCGATTAATTAACCAATTCCGTTATAACGATGATATCGATACCATTCAAATATACATGAGGCAGGGCCTTGCGGGAGCGACCGAGAGTACCGAGTTTTTGGATATTAGCAAGGTGGAGTTCATGACATGGTTTCAGGATTTCTCCGCTTCGAAATCGGTTTTTGCATGGCTTCCTTCGACGTTATTAGAAGAGGAAGCGGACCCAAGAGAGCTGACGGTTCTGCGCAAAGTGCCGAATGCTCACAACATTCAACAGTTTGACGGCATCGTGCGGGCACGCGTGAAACCGAGTGCCATGCAATCCGTGTTGGATCATGCCATTTTGTTTCCCCATGCAGCTTCACTCTTGTTCAATGATCGAGGGGATGTTCTAAGCCAATCCGAGCAGTTCCCCTATGAGACAGATTTGGTGAAAGATCTGCGTGATTTGTTTTTTCAAACGGATAATGGAGACAACTATTTCGAAGACAACTATCGGATGGAGGGGAAACGATATCTATTGGGCATAATGGCCATTCCCAATACCGATATGAAACTAGCGCTAATTGTTCCTTACTCGGATATATCACTTTCCAGCACGAAAGCTCGCAATCGGATTGTCACAATTTTTCTGTTAGTTGTGCCCTTTATGCTTCCATTGTCATTTTTTGTAGCGGCAACGGCAACGAAGCGAATTCGGCGCTTGATTGTTCATGTCCGTAAAGTGAAGCATGGTCAATTCCAGATTGCACTTCTTCCCGCGAGTGAAGATGAGATAGGCGAGTTAACGCATAACTTCAATGTGATGGTGCAAAATATTTCGGGCTTAATGGATGAAACGTACACGTTAGGCCGAGAAGTGAAAAATAAGGAGCTATTGGCGCTGCAGGCCCAAATCAACCCTCACTTCTTGTATAATACGCTTGAACTTATCAATGTCATGGCAATTGAATCAGGCTCCAAAGATATAAAGCAGGTGGTTGATGAATTGGCCATATTTTATAAGCTGAGTTTGTCTAACGGCAAAGAATTTGTGACGCTTGAGAGCGAGCTGCAGCATATCGAAGCTTATGTTCGGATACAGAATATGCGATTCGGAAATCCCATTCAATTGGAGCTCGAAGTTTCGCGGGAGCTTTTCTTGTGTGAGCTGCCCAAAATCCTTTTGCAGCCTCTCGTGGAAAATGCGATTTTGCACGGTATTTTGGAGAAGGAAAACGAAGAAGGTACGATCCGGGTATCCGCATGGACGGAGAAAGGCGATGTTATCATTGAAGTGTTTGATGATGGCGTCGGTATGGATGAAGAAAAACAGAGTGCAATATTAACAGGACAAAACGTAAGCAGTAAAGGCGGGGGCTATGGAGTGCGAAATATCAATGAACGTTTGCAGCTGTCATATGGACCTTTGTATGGTTTGAAATATGAAAGCACACTCGGCCATGGCACAAAGGTGCTCCTGCGAGTCCCAATCAGGAAAATATAGAGCTATTCGGATGAGGTTAAAGTGAACAAAGGCAGATGGAATAAGGAGGAATTGCGTTGGCTTTCGTAAAAAGAAGCATGTTTTTTTTGAGCATGCTTGCGCTCATCTTGACAGCATGTTCCAATCATAATCCTCAGTCGGAGTTCAAAGCTGGGACCCGGAAATATGCCACAGAAGTAAAAATTACTGGATATTTAATTGGTGAAGTTCCGAAAGGTATGCCCAGTGTGCTGCGAGAGCTTAATCAAAAGCTGAAACAGGACATCAATGCGACTCTCGAGTTGAATTACATCGGATGGGGAGACCTCGCGACGAAATATCCTTTTGTGCTATCCTCTGGAAAAGAGATCGATTTTATCTTCGCGGCGGATTGGGCCTATTATATTTCGGAAGCAGCAAAAGGAGCTTTCCTGCCGCTAGATCCGGATTTGCTTAGAAAGCATATGCCTTTGCATATGGAGAATATGCCGCAAGAAGCTTTACAAGCATCTTACGTGAATGGAATACCCTATATGATTCCAACTTCCACGCCTGACAGGAAAGTCAGTATGGCCCTTTTCCGTAAAGACGTGATGGAGCAGGCGGGTATGACCGAGATTACGAAGTTTTCTGAAATCGAGCCTTATTTGGCAGCGGCAAAAAAGATGAGTCCGGACATGATCCCACTTCATCTGGATTCGCAATTCGAACTGCCTTTTCCGTATTTGTATTTAATGTCTGAGAAGCTAGCCATGAGAGGAGCCCCTATTGACTCTGGAGATCCAATGGCACAAGGAATAACAGCAGACAACGAGGACCCCGCTGGTAAAATAATCAGCATGATAGATGAGCCTGTTCTCAGCATTCAGAAGTTTGCGGCCAGCATAATGAAAGACTGGTACGATAAAGGTTATGTTAATCGCAATCCATTCTCGAACAAAGTGCGCTCCAAAGATATTTTCTGTGAGGGGCTGTCAGGTGTTGCATTTGGTAATTCCAATGATATGGTTTCAGTGTTTGATGCTTGTGAGCGGAAGGGAATCGATGTCTATCCATTTCCTTTATTGTTTCCATCCGGTAAGGTTACACAGACAAGCTGGCTGAACAACGGTGTTGCCATTGCTGCTAATTCTAAAAATCCGGAGCGTACAATGGAAGCACTTGATTTAATAATGGAAGATCCCGATTATGTGAATCTGGCTTATTATGGCATGGAAGGAATGCACTATAAATTGACAGCTGAAGGGGCAATTGCGCGTCTTGAATCATCCCTGTCTGGTGAAAACAGCTACCCTGTGGATGCTTCCGGCTTTTGGTTCGTAAATAAAGATCGTTTAAAGCTGATGTCGACGTGGACGGATTCCTACATCAAGCTTCAAGATCAAATAAATGATTATTTGGAGCCAACCACCTATTTAGGCTTTTCGTTTAATCCGAGGGAGGTGAAAGCAGAAGTTGCTGCCATAAAGGCGGCTTCGACTCTTTATGCACAGCCTATCTATATCGGTGCAGTGGATGATATCGACGCCTCATTTGAATTGTTAAAGGGCAAGTTGAAAGCTGCGGGTATTGATAAAGTGAAGCGGGAGGTTGAGAAGCAGGCGGCGGAATTTCTGGCGAGCCAATAAGCATATTTATTCTAATCCATTGAAGCCTGCCTGGCGTATTTCGTCAGAACAGGCTTCTTTTTTAAAAATATAGGAAAGCATACCACTTCGCTATCCCTTCTCTACATTTCTCGGAATGTAACGCGCTGCGCCGCTAATCTACGGAGACAGTCGTTTCACCTTGGTTATGACTAATTTTTAATTAGCGACCAATCATCCACTTTCACCCAATTATTCGCATTTGCAACCGAGTAAACCCCTATTTGGGCCGAACCGTTCGTTACCAAAATATTGGAGATAGTTATCTGCGTCCAACTGCCGATCGAGCTGTTGATGGCATAATTTTTCTCTGTGCCTCCGTAGTTTTTTACAAAAATCTGTGCGATGGTTTGTCCGCCGCTGCTTTGTACCCAAACCTTTAATGTATAAGTGCCGTTCGGAAGATTGTTTACAGTTTGGTAGCGGCTGGCGCTGTAGGCTGAAGCAGCGTATTGCTGACCCGCCCATCTGCCCGTATGCCCTCCAGTTACATTGCTATTTGGATCTTCGGTTGTATTCTTCCAAGTGGACCAGCCAGCCAATGCAATCTGAGAGACGCGGTCCGCTTCATAACTTGGATTTAACGCAAAGTTATTGGCGCTTCCTATGCTCCATGTTCCCGCTGCCGCATCCAAATTAAATTGACTTAAGGATTGAAGCGTCGGTGTTGTTCCGTTAAAGGATAGAGGCATCCACTGATTGTATCCGATCCCATTGCCAGCGAAATTACTCCATCGATCCCCAGCAAACAAGATCGTCGTTCCACTAGAGCCTTGAACCGGTATCATCATCCCTGTTTGCGTAACATGAGAGAAATCGTTGTCTGTGCCAGGCATGACCTGTTCTGCTGAATAAGGGCCGAATAAGCTCGTAGAGGTCATGTAGTAGGAATGGGAGGCATTCCAGCCATGCAGATCAGAGGAACAAAAATAATAAACGCCATTGTATTTGAACATAACGTTGCCTTCGCGCCCGCCTATGGTGCTTCTATATATCCTCGTTGCCGGCTCGACATTCAAATAGTCCGAAGAGCGAAGCGGTGCAACGTACAAATTATTGCGTCCGCTGGTATTGCTGAATACTAAGTAAGCTTTGCCGTCGTCATCAATAAAAACAGTCTGATCTCCAGACATATTATTCACAACGTTCGTAATGGCGGTTTGTACATGATGAAAGGAAAATGGTCCGGTAGGTGTACTGCTGGTTGCGAATGCTATTCCACTTCCTTCAGGACCCACATACTGAGTGATTAATACATATTGATTCGTGTTGCTATTGTAAGCGACACCGAGCCTGCCGAGCCAATCGGCATCCCACGTTGATCCATTGGTAGCCCCATTTATTACATTTCCCTCGAAGGTCCAATTAACCAAGTCTGTTGAGGAATAGCAGGTAACCGAATTAAAGCTTGTATCGCTGTTTTTGGAGGTTGGATTATTATAGTAGGTTACAGCTCCGTTATATTTAACCCCATACCAGTAATACGTATTTCCTACCTTTAAAATTCCTCCGCCTTGGGAATAGATCGGATTATTCGAGGTATCCTTCCAGAACACATCGTTTGTGATGGTTTGACTTGCCGCGCTTGTTGTCTTTGCACCCAAGAAAAAAACAGCAGTAAAAAGAAGAAAAAAGCCATTCATCAGCATGAAGATCCGGTAACCGGTTTTCATTTACAACATCCTCTCAAATTGGAATCGCGGACACGCTATTGACCGTTATGGTAATACATTTCCTCCATTCCTGAGTAATATAGCTGCTTAAAGAGATGGTGCAGAATTATTATAGAGCGCTTACATACAAGGTGATAAGGCTATAATCTTAACATTTTCTTTCAAAAGTTATGATTCATAAGGGGGATCATGTAATAAACGTTTCTAAAGTTTTCAAAGATTATCATAACTTTTGATCGTATCGAGAGATTCTTGAATTTATTAGGATAGAGAGGTAGACAACAGCAGAATGAAACGAAACGGAAGGTGATGAAGTTGAACACGAACGTCCAAAAGGGAGATTTGACGAAGCCTCTTCAAAAGAAAAAAACGTGGGGCCTTATCAAAGATTTGAGCTCCAACAGGGTGCTGTATCTCATGTTTGCGCCAATAGCGATCTATTTTATTATTTTTTCCTATATCCCGATGACGGGGATCGTCATGGCATTTCAATCTTATACCGTCAAAGGTGGACTATTCTCAAGTCCTTGGGTAGGGCTCGATAACTTCCAATATTTCTTTAACTCAGGCAAGGCTTGGATCGTTACACGAAATACGATCGTTTATAACATCATTTTTCTTGGCTGCTACACGCTTTTCTCGATTGCAGCGGCGGTGTTTATATCTGAGATTCAGAAGAAGTGGTACAAAAAATTATCTCAGACCTTAATGTTTTTGCCTTATTTTATTTCATGGGTAACCGTATCGGCATTTGTATACAATTTCTTGAATTATGAATATGGCATTGTAAATAAAATTTTAGAGCATTTCCACATGGAAGCGCTAGATATCTATTCGAACTCAGGCTATTGGTATGTGATACTTCCGTTCATGTACGTATGGAAGTGGGTAGGCTACGGCAGCGTACTCTACTTGGCGGCAATCGTAGGCATCGATCAGGAAATCTATGAGGCTGCTACCATCGACGGCGCTACCCGATTCCAGAAGATTACCCGAATCACGCTTCCGCTGCTCAAGCCTACTATGGTCATTTTGCTTCTGCTTGGCTTGGGACGGATTATGCGAGGAGAATTTGATATGTTCTATCAATTGATCGGCAACAACGGTCTTCTTATGGATGCTACGGATATCATTGATACACTCGCTTTCCGATCGTTGATGGGGACGGCAGACTTTGGGATGGCTTCTTCTGTAGGCTTATACCAATCGGTACTTACGTTAATTATTATTTTGACAGCGAATTGGCTTGTCCGCAAATATGACAGAGATCAGGCATTGTTTTAAACGTTCAATTCTAATGACAAGAAGGTGATGGTTATGAGCAGTCTTAGTGTCAAAAGTAAAAAAGATTCTTCTCCGGTGTACACAACTATTTCGTATGCCGTGGTTACGATTATTGCACTCGTATGTGTACTTCCCTTTATCGTATTGCTTGCCGGTGCCTTTTCGTCAGAAAGCTCGGTTTTAAAGGATGGTTATTGGTTTTGGCCGAGGGAGTTTTCGCTTGAAGCGTTCCAATTCATCTTTCGTTTCCCTGAGGATGTCCTGTCCGCTTATAAAGTATCCATTCTCATCACGATAATTGGAACGGTCGTATCTCTGTTTATCTCGACGATGGCTGCCTACGTGCTCTGCAGGAAGGAGCTCAGATATCGGAATGCACTGTCATTTTTTCTGTTCTTCACAACGTTGTTTAGCGGAGGCTTAGCCCCTTACTACATCTGGCTAAGCCGGTATTTACATTTATCGAACACGTATTATGTGCTTATTCTAGGACCGATGTTCAATGTCATGTACATCTTGATTTTACGCAGTTTCATCAAGGGTTCTGTCCCAGAGCCGTTGATTGAATCCGGGAAAATAGATGGAGCCGGAGATTTGCGCATATTCCTTCAGCTTGTTATCCCTTTGTCTAAGCCAGCACTCGCTTCCATTGGTGTTTTCACAGCTCTGGCTTATTGGAATGACTGGTGGACAGCGATGATGTTCACAAGCAAGGACCAACTGATTCCGCTGCAGTATCTTCTCTATAAGATGCTCTCAGCCATTAATTTATCTGCTGCGATGTCTGAACATGTGTCCAGTGTCAGTACTCCGAAAGAGACATTTAAGCTGGCAATGACCGTCATTGCTACGGGGCCGATCGTAATGGTTTTCCCTTTCGTACAGCGGTATTTCGTTAGCGGCATCACGATTGGTGCAGTCAAAGGTTGATATAGGTTCCGAGTCAAACGGAATGTATATAAATAAAGCTTGAACAAAATAAGGGGAGGTTTTTAGATGAAAGCATTCAGAAAAAGCAGTCTTTCTGTTTTAGTTCTTGTGGTGATGTTCGTATTTGTACTTGCTGCCTGCAGCGGGAATAATGACAAAGACGCCTCAAGTAATACGCCAGCCAGCACTAATGGATCGACGGAGCCCGCATCAACCGATGAAGGCAAACCGGATAACTCCAAAGAAGTGAAGATCGTTGGTTATGTGCTCGGTGAAGCTCCGAAAGGCATGCCGGATGTGTTAGCCGCTTTGAATGAAAAGCTTAAAAAAGATATCAATGCTACGGTTGAGCTGAATTACATCGGCTGGGGAGACGTAGGCTCCAAATATCCGCTTGTGCTTGCTTCCGGACAAGACGTTGACTTCGTATTCGCGGCAGACTGGAATTTTTACGTATCGGAGGCTAACAAAGGCTCATTCCTGCCTCTGGAAGAGAATATGCTGAAGTCATTTATGCCTAAATATTACGCTAAGCAAGATCCGGCTGCCTATAAAGCTGCTGAAGTCAACGGAAAGCAATACATGATTCCGACAACAACTCCTGACCGCAAAGTAGGTGTGGTCGTCCTTCGCCAAGATATTCTAGATCAAGTTGGATTAACGAATCCTACCAAAATGTCAGAATTAGAGCCCTATTTTGCAGCCATCAAAAAAGACTACCCAGATATGACACCGCTTAACTTGGATTCACAATATGATCTACCTGCACCATTTGGCGCATTGGTTCAAGAGAAATTTGCATATCCAGGTGCACCGCATGATTCTGGAGATCCATCAGGCGTAGGTGTCTATACGGATCAGGAAGATGCAAGCGGCAAAATCCTCAGTATTACGGATGAACCGATCCAAGGCTCATTCAAATATGCAGCTGAAACGATGAAAAAATGGTATGACGCAGGTTATGTGAACAAGAACCCATATTCCAACAAAATCCGTTCCAAAGACAATTTCTGTGAAGGAAAGTCAGGCGTAGCTTTCGCCAACTCCATTGATGTCCAATCGATGCTTGCAAGCTGCCAAGACAAAGGAATCGAGACATACATTATGCCAGTACTTTCACCATCAGGCCATGCACCTTCAAACAGCTGGTTGAACAACGGAGTAGCCATTGCCGCTAATTCGAAAAACCCGGATCGTGCATTGCAAGCGCTTGACCTTATTATGCAGGATGAATCTTATGTTTACTTGATGTACTACGGGATTGAAGGGAAAAACTATGCGATTACGGCTGACGATAAATTGACGCTCCCAGAAGGCGTTACGTCGGAGAATAATAGTTACCCAGCAGATGCTGCTGGTTTCTGGTTCGTAGATAAAGACTTGTTCAAACCGAATGCCGATTGGACGGACGCCTATGTGGAGCTGAATAATCAAATCAAAGATTATCTTCTTCCCGCCACCTATCTCGGCTTTACGTTCAACTCGGAAAGCGTTAAATCCGAAATCGCAAATTTGAAAAACGTATCCTCCCAGTATTTCCTTCCGATAGCAATCGGAGCGGTTAAGGATGTTAACCAGTCATTTGATACGCTGGTATCCAAAATGAATGCAGCTGGTATCGATAAGGTGAAAAAGGAAGTAGAAACACAAGCAGCAGCATTTTTGGCTAACAAAGGTTAGTATAGTAGATAACAGCCGTTCCCTTCTCAAGGGCGCGGCTTTTTATCTAAATGCAGTCTAGGCATTTAAATGGATGAGGTCAGAGTTGTATGCGGAGAAGATACCTCGACAGATGCGCATTTCATCGGTAATAATGAAAGAAAATGCTAGACGGTTTGAAGTCTTACAGCAAGGGGGTCGCAGCAAATGAAGTTAATGATCGTGGATGACGAGGAAAGAACGAGAGAGATGTTGAAAAAATATATTCCTTGGGAAGAGTTAGGCATCCATCAGGTGTTCACTGCCCGTAATGGCTTAATGGCTTTGGACACGGCAAGAGAAGTGCGGCCGGATATTGTGCTTTGTGATGTTCGGATGCCCAAGATGAACGGCATTGAGTTCGCCCAGCAATATCAAGCCATTGATCCGACTTCGATTTTCATATTTTTAAGTGGATTTTCGGATAAGGAATACTTGAAAGCGGCGATCCATTTGAAAGCCTTGAATTATATTGAGAAACCGGTCAATTTGGATGAAGTTAAATCTGTGATTTTAACGGCTATTCAATTAAAATGCGAAGAACGCAAGAAAAAATCCGAGGACGAGCAATTGAAGGCAGGATTTGATCATGGCTTGCCTTTCTTAAGGCAAGAGATGGTACGCAAGCTTATTGCTGTCCCAACATCTGTACATGTTCGACCTGCTTTGCAAAGTACAGAAACGTTCTTATTGCCTTCGCAAGGCCCGTATACCGTGCTTTCCGCCTTATTGTATTGGAGTCCCGCCTATCTTCCTGAAGATCCAGCTCTGGTGCAGGAACAGTTGTTATTTACGTTGAATACGGAGCCGCAATTACGTGGATACCGCGCGTTGTTCGGCTTTGATTCCAATCATTTTTTAATAATCATAATGTCAGGGGCGTACCGGAGTTCGTTTCGTGACAATCGAGAGATTATTGATTCACTTTATGCAGAGTTGAAAGCGATTGCTGGGCACAACATCGAAGTAAGGCTCGGCATTGGAGAGGTTGTGCATGAGCTGGATGATATTCCGATTTCTTATCAATCCGCTCGCAAAGCCGGCTTTATGCAATTTTACGTCGAGGGTTTAAAACCTATATTTTCCAATGATGTGAACGCGGTTCATACCCCGCTTGAAACCAATTGGGAAGATGTACGCATAACGAGAGATGAGCTTCGAAAAGGCAATTTGGATGCGGTCAAACAATCCATTGATAAATTAACGGAACGCGCGAGGGAGCATGTGGACATTGATATCGTACGTGTCAAGGATACGTACTTCCAGTTTCTACTTGCTATTTTGGAAGTTGCTGTACAACAAGGTTTGAAAGAGCTGACACACGATACGGAAAGGCGATATATTTGGAAAGAGATCGACAGAATCTCGAATTTAGAAAATCTGAGAAGATATCTGCTATCGTTTTTGCAGCTCTTCTATGAGATGAAATCCGGCCATACGGAGCAAGGCTTGAGCAAAATGAGGGAAATTATTCGTTATATTCATTCCCATTTTCATGAGAATGGTTTTAACATTCAACAAATTGCAGATCATGTTAATCTCAGTGAAACCTATTTATGCTCCTATTTCAAGAAGCAGCGTGGCGAGACGATTAAAGAATTCATTACTCAAACAAGAGTGGAGAAAGCGAAGCAGCTGCTTTTGGATCGAGAGGTTAAACTATACGAGGTGGCAGTTCGACTTGGTTTTACGGATGCGAATTATTTTTCGACCTTTTTTAAACGGTATGCGGGAGTCTCTCCCTCGGAATATCGTGAAAGAACGCAGAGCTAATGAAGCTCGCCATATATAGACCGGTGCCTAGGTTGGTGGAAGAGGTTAGGGGCTAACGTGCCCCTCTCATATCCAGTACTTGCATGTTAACGATTGATCTGTTCCCCATTGAACACTTGGAGATCCATTGGCGCAGCTAGGTAAGCTTGCGCTTTCTGGACAAAGGCAGTGAAGTGCGCGCTGGTATTATGTGCGGTGGTTGCCTCCACGTCTTTCCACAATTCGACCATCGTATAGCGATGGTCCTTCTCCGTATCTTTCAGGAGAGCATAGCTGATATTTCCTTCTTCGGCACGCGAAGCCGGAATGAGCAGATTAACAGCCTCCAGAAAAGCTTGCTCTTGCTCAGGTTTTACTGCGAGTCCTGCATGAATAATAATCATGGTTATTCACCTTCCTTATTAGATTAATTATTTCCAAGTGGTAACGGTCTCGACAGGCAAGCGGTAGGAGGGATGCCCTTCATTCACTTGCTTGCCAATGGAGATCAGCATGACGGGCACGTAACGCTCTTTGTCCAAGCCAAAAGCTTCGGCGATTTGATCTTTCTCAAAGCCTCCGATTGGGTTCGTATCGTAGCCATGGGCACGAGCGACAAGCATCAGCTGCATGGAGACAAGCCCTGCATCGATGAGGATGACATCGCGCAAATCCGCTTTCGAAATATTTTGATAGTAAGGGGTGAAAGCCTTGAATTGCATATCCTTTACTTCTTGAGGCATATAGCCGAGCTCTACCGATTTGCCGAAAATCTCTTCCGCGTATTGAAAGTTATCCATATCGCCAAACACGGCAATTACAGCTGCTGAAGTGCTTACTTGATTCTGATTGAACCTGGCAAGCGGGGCAAGTGCAGCTTTGCCTTCCTCACTTTCAATCACAACGAAGCGCCAAGGCTGCATGTTAACGGAAGAAGGGGCAGCGGTGGCCTCTGCCAAAATTTCAGTTAATTCCTCGCGGCTGATTTTGACGCTGGAATCATAATATTTAACGGAACGACGCCCAAATACAATCTCATTAAAATCGTTTGTTTTCTGATATTTACTCATGATGTAGAAATACTCCTTTTTTCTATTATGCTAAAGGACAGCTGATTTTAGCAGGATTAGATATTATTTTGCATGCGGCTAAGCAGTTCATCAAGCATTTGAAGTTCTTCTTCAGTGAAATCCTTCATCATTTTGTTGACGAAAGTAGCTTTCTCCACTTTATACCCGATAATTCGTTCCCGACCCTCTGGGGTAAGGCGAACGAAGGTGATTCGGTTGTCATCTGGGTTTTTGCGCCTGGATACCATTCCGTCCGCTTCGAGCTGTTTAAGGTGGCGCGTGATAGCGGCGCTGTCAATATTGATGAGCTTTTGCAAGGTGGATTGGTTGACTTCATCCGCCTCATAGAGCTCACACAGAAGCTCAAAACGTGATGAACTAATACCTGTACAACGTTCAAATTTAGGACTGACTTTATTGTTAAGCCCTTGGAGCAAATATAGAATCCGCTCTTCCTTCGATTTAAAACGTGTGATGATCAGTTCCTCCTTTCGCATACTGTTGACGCCTCAATGATTGATGCCTCAAACAATATAACACTTCTTTTTTTAATTTTCAAGTGGATAAGAAAAACGTTATTTTTTGTGAAATGGAATGTGTCTTATTTGATTCGTTACACGCGGTTCATTTTCCGATAGGCGGATGGACTGGTTTTTAATGCTTTGGTGAATACCCGGCTTAAATAAAACCCGTTGCTGTAGCCACAGGCAACTGCGATTTTCTCAAGGGGCAGATCAGTATCCATCAGCAGCTCTTTGACTTTCTCAAGGCGAAGCAGGGCTAAGTAGTGTGAAGGATTCATGCCTTCGCTCTTGCTGAATCTACGGCTGAGCTGCACGGGACTGATTCCAAGCTCGGCGGCAAGTTCCAGCATGCTCAGTTCTCCAAACCCGTTTTGCTCAATGAACAGCTTGGCTTGTTCAATTAGCGGGTCTTTGGGCGGGACCGCTTTGTCGGAGGTGGGAGGTTCAGTCGACTGGCAGTAGCGCCAAATATCGCTTAAGGCATGATTTTGCCAGTGGCGCTTCGGACTAGTTTCTCTTTCAGGATGCTCCTTTAAGAACCTTAGATTATCGGCAAGCCGCTCCCTTTGGTTAATAGTTAGCTTATAGGAGGATGCAGCTAGGCGAAGCCGAACCGATTCCTCCTCCTCCTTTTGTTTTCCATGATCATCCGAGACAGATTGGAAAGAAAATCCAATGAAATGAAACGAAAGCGTGTGTATGACGCTGCGGTGGAAGCTGAGCTCCGGCGGACAAACAATAACGTCGCCCATCTTCGCTATTCCTTCCGCTTCCCCAATCCGGTAGGAGAAGCTGCCGCCCTCCACAGCAAAGAGCACCCAATACTCATAAATATCTACGTTGAATTGAAACTTTGTTTTGTGATCCCAAAAGTTATGGTGCAATAGTTGGGGGATTATACCGGAGCTTGAAAGGTTCATCTGCCTCAGCCTCCTGAGTGAAATAAAGTATATGCTCTTATGATAGCGCAGTGCATGTTAAATAACGACCCCTTCGTATAAGATGAAGGTAAAATCATGCTTGGAGGCGATCGTTATGAAGCTTGAACTCGTAAAATCCGATATTACCGTCATTGGCGGGGGCTTGGCCGGCGTATGTGCGGCTGTTTCTGCTGCGCGTCTAGGACAGACCGTATCACTCATCAACAATAGAGGCGTTCTTGGGGGAAACTCCAGCAGTGAGGTTCGAGTATGGGTTTGCGGCGCGACGGCGCACGGCACGCAGCGGTATGCACGGGAAACCGGCATTATGGGTGAAATGTTCGTCGAGAACCAGTACCGAAATCCGGAGGGAAACCCGTATTTATGGGATCTTGTCGTTCTCGAAACCGTTCGCGCGGAGAAAAATATCCAATTGTTTCTCAACACAGATGTGCATGAGGTGGAAGCAAGCGGACACGAAAATGAGCGGGCGATTCATTCGGTGACGGGATGGATGATGGGCTCGGAGCGAAAGATCCGTTTTGAAAGCGATATGTTTATCGATTGTACCGGGGATGGACTCGTAGGTTTTCTTGCCGGCGCAAAATACCGGATTGGCCGTGAAGCAAGGGATGAGTACAACGAGGAATGGGCGCCGGAGATTGCGGATGACATTACGCTTGGAAGCACGCTTCTATTCTATACAAAGGAATCCGACCGACCTGTGAAATATATTCCGCCAAGCTTTGCAAAGGACATAACGAAAACGACGATTCCAATGAAACGGGTCATCCGCAGCGGCGATTCGGGCTGCCATTATTGGTGGATTGAATGGGGCGGCGAAACCGATACGGTTCATAACAATGAATCCATACGCGATGAGCTCTGGTCGGTCATTTATGGCATATGGGATTATATCAAAAATTCGGGTAACTTTGAGGCAGACAACATGACGCTGGAATGGGTAGGCTCGCTTCCAGGCAAGCGGGAATACCGCCGTTTTCAGGGGGATTACATGCTAAATCAAAACGATATTATCGCACAGGAGCCTTTTGGCGACCGGATTGCCTTCGGAGGCTGGTCCATCGATCTTCATCCGCCGCAAGGCATGTATTCGACCGAGAGCGGATCGAAGCATTTATATCCGGACGGCATCTACCATATCCCTTTCCGCAGCCTTTATTCGAGCAATGTAAGCAATTTGATGTTCGCGGGCCGGGACATTAGCGCAACCCACGTTGCTTTTGGCACAACAAGGGTAATGGCAACTTGTGCCGTTATGGGAGAGGCAGCCGGCAGCGGCGCCGCTTTGGCGCTGCAGAAAGGAGTCTCGCCGCGGTTGCTGCACCGGGATTACATGAAGGATTTGCAGCAGCTTATGCTGCGCCAAGATGCATCGATTATCGGAATCGCAGGCGATGACCCGCGGGACCTCGCAAAAACAGCCGAAATCACGGCATCCAGTACGCTGAATGCGATTGCCGTTACAATCCCGTCCGATACCCGTCCACTCCATAAGGATGTAGGCGTTTTGTTTCCCGTTTCTCCCTCTCTGGAAACGGTAGACCTGCTGCTGGATGCTGAACAGGACACGCTGCTTGAGGTGGAGCTATGGCATACGGGTAAAGGAGAAAATTATGTGCCTAAGCAGCAGGTAGCTGTTGCTTCTGCGACGGTAGCCAAAGGCAGCCGGCAGTGGGTGAAGCTTGGACTGCCCTGGCAGCCGGATGAAGCTTGCAACGCTTTTGTCATTATAAAGGCGAATGAAGCGATAAGGCTCTACACTACAGATAAGCCGCTGACAGGCGTATTGTGCTTTGAGAAGGGACCAAAGCCGGTCGTATCCTCACTGTTGGAAGATCAACAGCCCGATCAGCCGGTCGTACAATGGAGCATGTACGGTTGGAACCGTCAACTGACATGCTTGCAAATTACGCCAGCCACAGAGGCATACTCGCCCAAACAAGTGATCGATGGTTATGTCCGTCCCTATGCGGGGCCGCATCTTTGGGTGTCCGAAGAAATGAGCAAGGGCAATCCGGAATGGATCCAGCTAACATGGAAGGAAGAGCAAAAAATAGCAGAAATCCATCTCACCTTTAACGACGATGTCAACGAGGATTTGATCAACCTGCATCATCATCGTACAGTTTTCGAAACGATTCCAGAGCTGGTGCACACCTACCGCATAGAGGCGCTCATCGGGGATGAGTGGATCGTTGTAGCGGAGCAGAGCGATAACCACAAACGCAAAAGGGTTCATAAGCTTAAGGAAGAGATGCTGTCCAAGCAAATTAGAGTCTGGATCGAAGGCACGAACGGCTGCTTACGAGCGGAGGTTGCCGAAATCCGAGTTTATGCACTATAATTAGCTAAACATAATGATAACGCTTTCAAATTATTCCGATTTGCAGCAGGAATCAGGGATTTGAAAGGAGAGAAGCTCATGACTATGAAGCCGCTTCGCGTATTGATCGTTGATGATGAGATCCCTCTAAGACAGGAACTGCGGATATTCCCATGGGAGGATTGCGATGCTGTATTAGCTGGCGAAGCCAGCAATGGAGCGGAAGCTTTGCAGCTATGCGAAGCTTGTGCGCCCGATGTTGTTATCACGGATATAACCATGCCGGTTATGGACGGGATTACGCTCATTCGGGAATTAAGGAAACAATACCCTAAGGTTCAGATGATATTGCTCACCTGTCACAGCGATTTTCATTATGTGCAAGAAGCTCTTCGCCTTGGAGCGCTTGAATACATTTTGAAGGTATCGATGGAAGAGGATGAGCTAAAGCAAGCGCTTGATAAAGTAAGAGCTGCGATGATGAAGGATCGGATTGCCCAGGAAAGTGAAAAAAGGGAGCAACGCATGCTGCAAGCGGCTCTATTCAGCAAATTGCTTCATGGGCAATCGGTAGAGAGCTCCGATTGGCATCCGATGGGGATGGACGGGGAAAAATCGGCTCTATTGGTTCGTTTGATGATAAACGTTTCCCATTCCGCCTATCTCTCCGTCAAGCAGCCTATCCAGCAGCTGCTTGCCGAAATGGAAAGAAACGACCCTAGTTGGCTGACTTGGCTGACATTGCGGGAAAAAGAGTATTTTATTCTAATCGACGCGGGGCAGCCGT
Source organism: Paenibacillus luteus (assembly GCF_006542765.1). Lineage (GTDB taxonomy): Bacteria > Bacillota > Bacilli > Paenibacillales > Paenibacillaceae > Pristimantibacillus > Pristimantibacillus luteus. Next base: position 127,631 of record NZ_SKCD01000022.1, on the reverse strand, counting down.
CCGAGTTTGTCATGCAAACGCTTGGGATAGCCGTGCAAGCGATGAATGATTTGATTTTCCGGGATTGCCCGCTGATGAATCAGCACTCTGCCGTTCATGCCATAGTGAGCCATCCTTTTAAGACCAAGGAGGATCTTGCGAGTTCGCTTGCGCATTCGACGGAATGGAAAGACGCTCTATTTTATGATTATGCCATGGAAAGCCAAGTGTTCACCAATCATCCGATGCTCTTAACGGACATGACTGATAAGAAGGCCAAGGAAATGAACGAGCTGCTTAGAAAAGCGAGCTGGTCCACATCGGCGTTAAGAGACTGTTTGCACGGCGAGTTTATCCATTGGAGCTCGAAACACCGTATCAAGCCTGAACAGCTTAAAGAGCGGATGCTGAATTGGCAGGTGGACTGGCTGAAAGTACAGGAAGGCGAAGAGCTTGACGGCTCCGGCATCGCGCAATTAATGGAGGCGCAAACGCTGTCTCAGTTGGTCGCCTGCGTCATCCGTGCGATCAACGCTGTCGAGCAGGGACGAACGCGCTCGCGCGTAGAGATCCGCTCTGCTGTGCAATGGATCAAGGACCATATGCAAGAGCAGATTTCGCTGCCCCATATTGCCGATCAGGTCGGCCTTAGCCCTCATTATGTCAGCAAATTGTTCAGGGAAGAAACGGGGAGTACGGTCAATCAATATATTTTGCGGCTACGAATGGAGAAAGCGGTGGAGCTGCTGAAGCATACGAACAAGAAAGTGTATGAGATTGCGGAAGAGGTCGGCATCCCGAGCTACCGCTATTTTACCGTTACGTTTCGGAATTGGACCGGGGTATCGCCGACGGATTATAAAAGGCATAGTTAAGGCAAGAGACCGGGCGCGGGGGAATGGGAACTATGACGAAGCTGTTTCATTGGTATGCCAGCCTTGGTCTTGCCACCAAGCAGTTCATCTATTTATTTATCGTAACGCTGCTGCTGTTTCTTGGGCTCGCTTGGCGCAATCTTCATGAGGCGGAGAGCTTGCTGCAGAATCAGTTGACCCGCGATGCGGAGCTGCTTGTAAGCCGGACGAATCAATATATTGATGCCAGCCTGGATAATGTGGAAAATATGCTGCTGCTGCTCTCGACCCGCGCGGATTTGCTGGAGGAGGGAAACGAGGAAGAAGCGATTGATACGCTGCGCAAATTTGCCGATTATAACAATTCGATCGCAAAGACCCTGTACATGATTCGCGCCGACGGCAGCGTTTATTCAAGCTCCCAGGTCTATTTTGAAATCATCGGAAATCCCCGCCTGCAGGAGCTCTATGCGCTTGCACTGCAAAATTATGGGTCCATTAACGTCAGCGAGCCATATTATTCGCCAATGTCGGGGCATACGCTTGCCTATGTCTTGCCGATTACGGGAGCAAACAAACAGGTGCTTGGCGTTATGGTCGTCGAGTTGAATCTGGATTTGCTCACGGAGCGAATCGCTCCGATGATCTATCAATCCTATGTTCTGTTTACGAAGGACGGAAACGTCATTAATCGTCTGGATTCTCGCGATAAGCTGCTTCCCTTCGAGCAGGCTTCCTTTCCCCCGCTGCTTCAGGACGGCTTCCGAAAGCAGCTCGTCACGCTGAAAATCGGTGTGAATGGTATAAAAGGCCATTCTCTGAACCCGCTGGTGGCGGTAAAATCGGCGAAAAACCGCTTGGGCTGGTCTCTCGCAGCCTTTATCGAAGAAGATTATTTCTATCAGGATTTGCAGAAGCTGAATAATAACTACAGGACGGCGAGCATTGTATGGATTCTCGTACTGCTGCTCAGCGCGTACCTGCTCAGCCGCTCCTTCACGCATCCGATTCGCAGGTTTGTTGAAAAGATGGATCGACTTAACGATCTCCAGGTTGTGGCAAAGCTGCCGGTCACGCGGCGGGACGAGATCGGGCGGCTGACGCAAAGCTACAACGCGATGCTAGAGCGGATTCAAAGCCTGCTGCAAAAGACAAAATCGGCAGAGGAGCAGAAAAAGGAATACGAGCTGAAGATGCTGCGAAGCCAAATCGCTCCGCATTTTCTATATAACACGCTTGCCTGCATCAGCAGTCTGGCGAAGCAGCAGCGGATTGACGAGGTGCGCGATACCATTCGCTCTCTAGTGAAGCTGCTCAGCTTCAGCTTTGACAAACAGTCGGAGTACGTCTCATTAGAAGAAGAACTAGAAGGGCTGCGCATGTATATGCACATTCAACAGGTGCGTTATGGCGAGCAGTACCGCTATAAGCTGGAGATCGATCCATCGCTGATGCATTACCGGATTCTTAAGCTTACCCTCCAGCCGCTCGTGGAAAATGCTTTGTTTCATGGCATAACGCCTAATCACGGCGGCCTTATCACGATCAAAGCCGATATGGAGAAGAGCAAGCTGCGGCTTTATGTCCGCGATGACGGAATTGGAATCCCAATGGAACAAAGAGGCAAGCTGCTGCAGGATCACCCCGGGCAGGATCGCTCGGCCTACCGTTTCACAGGTATTGGCCTGCGCAATGTACATGAACGGATACGAATCCATCATGGTGAGCCTTACGGCTTGCGAATCGGAAGCTCGATGGGCAGAGGAACCGTTATTCGAGTGGATATGCCTTTACTTGCTGAAAGCGATGAACGTTTGGGCATTTGGAGCTAAGCTTATAGTGAACATGGAGAGGCTGTCCTGCGGGACAGCCTCTTCGCGTATGCGTATGGAAGCGCATGAATGTGGGGAATGCCTGATTAAGTTCCTTCAATATCTGTACATTATTTACGTTTTTGTGTATATCGGCACTTTATTCCAGTGATTATACTTATCTTATTGGAAGCGCATTCAAATAAGGAGGGATACGATGGAAGCCGATCACAGCCTTACGCCCACCCCTCGGATAGGACCTACTCCGAAGACGAAACTGCAGTCGATTCTTAGAACGATCTGGAGCTTCCGGGCCTTTTACATCATGCTGTTGCCTGGTGTAATCTACTTCATCATCTTTCGGTATTTTCCGATGTATGGGGTCATCATTGCGTTTAAAAACTTTGCAATTCTAGAGGGCATTACAGGAAGCTCATGGGTTAATCCATGGTATAAGCATTTTCAGGATTTCTATCAATCTCCCTATTTCGGCCAATTGCTGTCGAATACGTTATTAATCAGCGTATATAAGCTGGTCTGGGGTACGCTGCCTCCGATTCTACTGGCGCTGCTGCTGAATGAATGCCGTGTTCGGTGGTTGAAGTCAATCGTTCAGACGCTCACGTATATGCCGCATTTTTTATCCTGGGTCATTATATTTGGTATTCTCTTGACGTTATTCTCTCAAAACGGAGGATTGATTAATCGCTGGATTGTAGAAGCAGGGGGCACCTCCGTACCCTTTCTCACTTCGACCGATTATTTCCGCAGTATCCTAGTCGGCTCAGAGGTTTGGCAAAATCTCGGCTGGGGAGCCATCATCTACTTGGCCGCAATGGCAGGCATCGATCCTACTCTTTATGAAGCAGCGAAAGTGGACGGCGCAAGTCGGGTGCGCATGATTTGGCATATTACACTGCCGGGGATCCGAAGCATTATTATTCTGCTGTTCATTCTCAAGCTCGGCCATTTGCTGGATGCCGGCTTTGATCAAATTTACATTTTGTACAACATACAGGTTTATCCGGTCGCCGATATTCTTGACACTTGGGTGTATCGCACAGGGTTGCAGCAGTTGAATTTCAGTTTGGCGTCTGCCGTCGGATTGTTCAAGTCCGTCATAGGGCTAATCCTTGTATTAGGTGCTAATCGAATGGCGAAGAAGTGGGGTGAAGGGATATGGTAAAAAGTCTCGATGATAAAATTTTCAACTCCATCGTGTATGTTATTCTGGGGTTATGCGGCCTGGCTGCCATATTGCCCATCCTGTATGTGGTAGCCGTTTCGATTACCCCTTTCGGTGAAGTGCTGCGCAATGGAGGATTTATATTGTTCCCAAGAGAAATAACCTTCACAGCCTACCGAACGCTGCTGACGGAGTCGAATATTCCGAAAGCGTTCCAAATTACGGTTCTCATCACGGTGATCGGCACGGCCGTGAATCTCATATTGACAGGCCTGATGGCTTACCCGCTTAGCCGTAAAAACTTGCCCGCAAGAAACTTTTTTCTCATGATGATTGTGTTCACCCTGTTATTCAGCGGAGGAATCATTCCAACCTATCTGGTTGTCAAATCCTTGGGGCTGCTCGACTCGATCTGGGCTATGATTTTGCCTAACGCGGTTTGGAGCTTTAATGTGCTCATTATGAAGAGCTTCTTTGAAGGGCTGCCGGAGGAGCTGTTCGAATCCGCCAGGATAGATGGCGCGAAGGAATTTCGAATATTGCTTCAAATCGTAACGCCGCTCTCGGTTCCTGTTTTGCTAACGGTTGGTTTGTTTTATTTGGTCGGCCACTGGAACGAATTTTTTCAGGCGATTTTTTATGTGACCGACCGCACGCTGTATCCGCTTCAGGTTGTCGTCAGGGAAATCCTGATGCAAAGCCAGCAGCCGCTTGAAAATGCGGAGAACATGATGCCCACCCAGACCATGCAGATGGCATCTGTCATGATTGCCAGTCTGCCGGTCATCGTCATCTATCCGTTCCTCCAAAAGCATTTTACGAAAGGCATGCTGCTTGGATCCATTAAAGGTTGACCAAGGCCGCATAGATTACTGGCCAGCTATGCGGACTTGTACCATAGCAAGAGTGATGAAAGGGGATAAGAAGATGAGAAAAATATTATCTATATTGTTAACCGCTTCTATGCTTGGAGCTATGCTTACCGCTTGTTCGGGAGGAGATGGCAATAAGATTGTGGGCGGTGACCCAAGCAATACGGCCAAGCCAAACGCAGAAACGGCGCAGCCGAGCAGCAAACCGGTGAAGATCGAAATTATTGAAACGGGAAACAACCTGCCTTCCCCGGATAAGGATGTCATTAAGCAGGAGCTCGACAAAGCGCTGAACATTGACCTTAACCTAACGGTGTATCCGTCGGGTGACGATTACAGCAACCAATTGAGTGTCCGAATGGCCTCGGGAAATTTTCCGGATCTGTTCATGGTCGACCGCCAGCAATTGATAGAGTTTTCCAAACAGGGGTTGCTCCTTGATTTAACGTCATACATGGATAAGCTGGAGCAAACGGTAGCTTTCATTGGCGAAGACAGCGTCAAGAAGGGCATGGTTGACGGAAAGGTATACGCGATTTCCAAATCTCCGCAAATCCCTTACAACACCTATTGGATTCGCAAGGACTGGCTGGAGAAATTGCAGCTTCAAGTACCTAAGACCGTGGAAGAATTATCAACGGTGGCAGAAGCCTTTACGAAGAACGATCCGGATGGGAACGGCAAGCCGGATACCATCGGTTTGACAGGTGGCAAGATTGGAGCATTCTCGCCTGTATTCGGCGCATTCGGCGCCGGCATGCCCGGAAACTTTTATGAGAAGGATGGGGCAGTCGTCAACGGTCTGTATGACCCGGCGATGAAGGAGGCACTGGAATTTATTAAAAATATGATCGCTTCAGGATCTGTTGATCCCGAGCTGCTGGCCAATAGCGGACTTCAGCATCAAGAAAAGGCGATCAAAGGGCAGGCAGGCATCGTTTATCTTGATTGGCCCAATATGACCAAAGAACAGTTCGTGGAGCAAATTAAAACGGTTAATCCCAATGCGGAATGGCTGCAGATGACTGCGCCGACAGGCAAAGGGGGGCAGTACGACGGATCATGGGATATTGGCGCGGCGCCAGGCCGATTCGCCATTCCGAAGGCACTGGAGAAAGATCCGGAAAAGCTGCAGCGAGTATTTGATTTGCTGAATTACATTTCCAATCCGGACGGAGGCTCGCTGTTGGTTCAATTCGGAATCCAGGATACGCACTTCACGCTTGATAACGGCAAACCGAAGATGACAGACAAAGCAGGCGATGTCGGTTATTCCTGGCTGTACCAATTCACCGGCAGACCTGAAATGGAGTATTTGCAAGCCAAATTCTCCGCTCAGTCAGAAGCGATTGCTTTTGCGAGCGAACAGCCGCGTATCGAGATACTGAACGGATTCATTGATAATCCTCAGGGCTTTAATCCAGCTGATGCGGACCGTTATATAGAGGAAGAGCTTGCGAAATTTATTTATAATAAACGCCCGTTAAGCCAATATGACGACTTTATTAAGACGCTGGAGACATCTATGAACTATAAGACGTTTATGGACAGTGCGTTAGAGCAGCTTAAGGCACTTGGCTATGGAAAATAATTTCAGTTTAATAAAATAAGGATAACGTGCAAGCCGACCGCTGATTTGATGGTCGGCTTGTTTGATTTTAGGGTATCAAAGCATTACACGCGATACGTTTTTCTATAGGCCGATGGGTTGATGCCGAACATTTTTTTGAAGCTTTTGCTCAAATGATGCTCATCTGTAAAGCCGCAGTGCTCGGCGATTTGGCTAAGCGTGAGCGATGAATGTACCAGCAGCTGCTTAACTTTGTCCATTCGGAGGGTAGCGGCGTAGGTGCTTGGCGCAATGCGGAACTCTTGCTTGAAAAGCCTAGTGAGTTGAACTTGGCTTAATCCTAACTCTGCTGCGATTGTTTTTAGGGATAACCCGAATTCAGCCTGCTGCTGAAGTCTATGTACAGCTTGCTGAAGAAGAGGGTCCTCGCTGAACAGTGGAGTTGTCTGTTGGCCCGATAATTCAATCTGCAGGAGGTAAAGCAAATCTTTTAGGAGATGTTTTTTGTACTCGCGACCAAGGGTCGGATTCAAGTAACGGGCTTCGCGCAATTGGGAGAGGATGGAATGAAACCTCCTGTTGTTGATCAATCGAAGCTTACCGGTCGGTGGGAAATCGGTTGCGTGCGATGAAGTAAAGCTTGCATCAGGTTCGGATACCCATTGGAATCCCAGTAGATGAAAGGATAAACCGCTTGTCTTGCGGTAAAAGGTCAGATCAGGCGGACACACCACCATATCGTCTTTAACCGCCCGTCCGCTCTGGCCGCCCATCCTGTAGTCAAAGCTACCTTCTTCTACAATAAACAAAGCCCAGTGGTCATAAGTGTCATGTGTCTTCTGAAAATGGAAAGCATCCTTCACATAAACATGGTAATGCAGATCGGGCTCACGGAATCGGGTCAGCTCCATAAAAAGTCAGCTCCATTGATGAAATTATATACAAGTAATTTAAGATTTTCATACATTATAACATATTTAATCGTTAGATATAATTGAATTAAATACAAGAAGGAGGTATGGAACATGAAGACAGCCGACCTAAATATTGCGGAATTGATGAAGCAATTTAATGAGGCGGGGTATTTGCTGTTACCAGGCGTATTATCGCAAGAAAAGGTGGACCGGCTGAATGCCGCCATCGATGAAGTCATTGCGAGCGAGCCTGAAACGCTTGCCCATAATATCTATAACAGCGTTGAGCGTCATCCTGAAATCGCTTCACTCATCGATCAGCCAGATATTTTGCCGCTTATCGTTAATTTGCTGGGCCATAACATCCAACTGCATATCTCGCACTTGACGATTAGAAAGCCGAATCCTAGCGAGGCGCAGACGGCTTCGCACAGCTTTATTGATTGGCATCAAGATGGACCGCATCCGCAGTTTCCCGTCATTGCGGGCTTGACGGCAACCTATTACATTAAAACCTGCTATATTCTAAGCGACATGTCGGAGCCGGATCGAGGCAATACGAAAGTAATACCGGGCAGCCACACGAGGCCTTACAATCCTAACCATAAGGATGTACGGCAGCAGGTGAACGGCGAAGTGCAAGTATGCGGGAAACCGGGAGACGTATTCCTATTTGCCCAAAATCTATGGCATGCCGGCTCTCCGAATCGGTCCGAATTTACGAGACGGCAGCTGTTTCTGGGCTACAGCCCGATTTGGATGCGCCCAATCGATTACCATACGGCATCGGAGAGTCTCCTGAGGGATGCTGACCCGATCCGTCGTCAATTGCTAGGGCAAATCAGCGATAACCATTTTAAGTATTATGTTCCAGAGGATACGATGGTACCGCTTAAATCGCTGCGGATTAGCGAAGTTTAAGCAGGTAACGTAGCCATTTATTTTACACGCTATCGTTGCTTTATATTGCTACACGAAACGGTTACGCTCCTCTTGCTGAGGACGGCGTAGCCGTTTCTTCATATGTCATTCGAAAATTTTGATGTAAAATCAGTTTAAACATAGGTATAGTAGAGTTACTATTTTAGTATTGAAGATGCAAAAGGAGGGATTGTTATGCCAAAGGAACAGCCAACGATATTGGTCTATTACAATGAGCCGGAGAAATATGCCGAGCTGCTGAGGGAGCATGGTTATTTATCGGTAAGAGTGGCTCGGACACCAGAGGAAGCGGCGGTGCAGCTAGCGGGAGTCGAAGTTATTTTATGCTGGAACTTTCCTGAAATTTTATTGTCCATGCCGGAGGCGTCTTCGGTAAAATGGATTCAATCCATCGGTGCGGGCGTTGATCATTTGGTAACGAAAATTCCGGAGCACATCATGGTTACCCGAATTGTTGATCAATTCGGCGCCATGATGGCTGAATATAGTTTGGGCTATATGTTGTTTCATAATAAAGGGATGGCACGGCTGCTTACGTCTCAGCATAATCGCAAATGGGAACCATTCCGTGCCGATACATTGGAAGGAAAGGTACTCGGCATAGCCGGTCTTGGTTCGATTGGTTCGGAAATTGCGAATCGAGCTCGAGCGTTCAACATGGTGGTGCACGGACTCAGCCGGGGAACTGATAAAGCCGATCGGGTTGATGTTCATTTTCTGGCTGGGGAATGGAAGGCATTTGTGAAGGAGTTGGATTATCTGGTGCTTACACTGCCGTTAACCGCTGACACTCGTCATACCATTGACCACGAGCTGCTGATGGCGATGAAGCCGGAGGCTTGTCTTATTAACGTCGGCCGGGGAGGTCTGATTGTTGAAGAGGAGCTTATTGAGACGCTTCAGCTAAGACCAAGCTTCACGGCCGTTCTAGATGTATTTGAAAAGGAGCCTCTTGCTGAAGACAGTCCGCTCTGGACACTTCCCAATGTCATCATCACACCGCATGTGTCGGGCCAAAGCAGGTTTGCGGATGTTGGACGGTATTTTGTAGAAAATCTTGCATTATATGCCGAAGGCGCTGCTTTGAAAGGGACGGTAAATCACAGTAGAGGCTATTAACTGTGCAATCGCGCTGCTTGCGACCTATTTTAGGAAAGCCGCACGAATACTCTTATATTGAAACAGAAGCTTCTTACAAGTTCTATGAACTCATAAGAAGCTTCTACTGTTTCTAGCAGGCTAAAAGTTACCGATGTGAGGACGGTTTACGCTTTGTTGTGCTGCGCTTTGCAGCGGATGCCGCTGTGCGTGCCGTTTTCCGTATTTTTTTGTTTCTAGATTTGTTTTTTTTGACAGGCACGCTACTTAGAAACGCTTTGGGACCAAGGAAGGAACTGACCATACTGAAAGCCGGCCGCATTTGCTGGAAAAATCCAAAAACTTTTTGTACTTTACCCATCATGGACATGATGCCGTCGAATCCGCCAAGTCGCGTAACCATCGATTCTTGTCTGTTCGAAGCGGGTTCGACCATGGTCTCTTCCGTACTGACTTCTTCTACAGCCATCTCGCTTTCAGCTGGAAGAATGGCATCGGTGCGGGCCTTTCTCCTTTTTTTCACTCCGAATCACCTCCTATAGGCTATGATAAATACTGGAAGTATTCTCTATGAACGTTTGCGGCGCTGTATCTCTATAAGATATTCAGAGCCGTATCTATCGGTATAGTTAATCATCCAAAAAGATTCTCCTTATCCAACTATTTTCTCCCGCAGCTTCATTCCAAATCTCATAGTCAAACGCTACAATAAAATAGATGGTTGTATCGTACTACAGCTAAGGGGGATGATCGTATGCTTGCCTTGAAAATGGAAATTTTGGTCGTTGACGATGAACCCAAGCAGCGGCGCGGCTTGGCAGCGATGGTTCGCTCGCTGCGCCCGGATTATAAAGTGCATGAAGCGAAAAATGGGAAGGAAGCGCTTGAGCTTGCCCAGAACCGTAGGCTGGATATCGTGTTTACGGATATTCAGATGCCGCTGGTCAATGGAATAGAATTTTTGAGGGCCTTAAACGATAAGGGAACGCCAATACCGAAAGTTGTTTTTGTAAGCGTATTCCATGAGTTCGAATATGCGCAGCAGGCGCTTCGTTTGGGTGCAAGGGATTACCTAGTCAAGCCTGTGATTTCAGAAAATCTGGAACCGATTCTATCTGATTTGGAGAAACAGTTCAAACGCGAGAGCAGCCTTCAATCGGAGAAAAAAAACTTGGACGAGCAGCTCGCCCACACCAAACCGGTATATATGGACCTTCTGCTGTACAAATGGATGACGCAGGACCTTCAGCCCTCGGAGTGGAGTGACGTAAGACGTCATTTCCCCTTGAATGGTCATGGAACCGTACTCATTATTCAATCGAATTCCAGCGGTCAGACGGAAGAAGAACTGGAATGGAAGAGCATGCTGAAGCGGGCGATTATGCAGACGAATACGACGTGCGCGGAGCTTATTGTCGTTGCTCCGGAGCATGAGAAAGAGCTTCTCTACGTCATTGCATTTTGGAGTCCTAACCGCTCTGGCACTGAATGTCTGGATCTGCTGCGCAAGTCGCTGACCCAGCTAGGAAATGTTTATAGCCGCTCCATTAGCGTAGGTGTAGGCAAAGAGTCGCTTTCTATTGAAACCGATATAAGGCTAAGCTGCGAAAGCGCTAAAACAGCGCTGCAATACCTTTACTATTTTCCGGAAGGGACATGGCTAAATACGAATGAACTGCAAAGCTTGTTAAAAAATGAGACAAGCCTGCTGCTTGCGACGAAAGATGCCGATACCCTGGAGAAAGCTGTATCAGAGAATCAGCTGGAGCTTGCGATTTCTACGCTTACCTCTCTATTGCATAAGATGGCAGCCGCCTATCCGACTCCCTTTAGGTTGAAGTGCAATGTGACGCAGCTGCTTTTAACTTGCATGAAACGGATCGAGCTGGTGATGGATGAAGAAGGCTACCGGCAGCTCGGCAGCCGAATCGATCAGGAGCTGTATGCCACATGTTCTTTCCAGAAAACGCTGGATACCGCAGCTTTGCTGCTTGCCGATATGATCAAGCAGATGAAAAATGACAAGTCCTCTCGGAGCGAAATGATTATGCATAAGTGCAGGGAGTTCGTTGAAAACCATCTGCATGAGGATCTGGGACTGGAAATGGTGGCGCAGCGTTTTTTCTATAACCCTTCTTATTTCAGCATTTTGTTTAAAAACAACTTTGGGCTTTCCTTTACCGATTTTCTCGTGAAAACACGAATGCAGAAGGCTCGCAGCCTATTGCTGCAATCGGAGCAAAAGGTCGTTGATATCGCAAGGCTGGTCGGTTACAAAGACATCAAATATTTTAACAAGGTTTTCAAAAAAATGTTTTTGTACTCGCCCGAAGAATTCCGAAGAATGTTCTCATCCTGATTAAACGAGGCTAAAGCGATGCGCATCCTGAGAAAAATGGCGGACATGGCTGCCAACGCAAAATTTCGTATCAAGCTGTTAGTTTCCTATTTTTTGCTGGTCAGCTTTATTATTTTGGCACTTGGTTTTGCTTATTACCAGATCAGTGCCCGTAATATGCTGGCTAATGTGAAGGAAAGCTTAGGCAACGTTGTCATCAATAACAACCAACTGCTCGACGAGAAGCTGCAGTACATCCGCGACAAAAGCGAAATGCTTCCGATTGACAATGAATTGTATCAGGTCATTACCGAAACGGATGTGGCTGATAATGAATCCTTGCTGAAGGCTGACCGGCGCATTACGCAAATCTTGTTCAAATATTTTGGCGGAGACACGGATATTTATGCTTCATTCATCCTGACGCCTCCCTATAATTTCGGCAATACAGCGAGAATGTTCGTGATGCCCGAGGCTTTTTACGCATCCTCTTTATACAGGAAGGCTGTTGCAGGCAAGGGGGATTTGGTATGGGTTCCGACCTATCGCTTTGCTGAAACACTGGGTGAGAAAGAGATGTCAGGGCTGGACTTTGAGTTCAGCAAGTTGGTATCGGCAGTCAAACAGCTCAATCTTACCTTTATCGATGATAAGGGCATATTTCATGCACTGCCCCAAACGATGCAAAAGCCTGTGCTCATGATTAATTTGACGCCTGATTACGTGGGAAGATTATTTGCGGACTATGCGCGGCAAAGCGAATTTCGTCATTTATCGTACGGCATTCTGGATGATGGAGGGGCGGTCATCATTGACTCCGATCCAGGCCGGGGAGCAAGCGAGGGGCCGCCATCCTGGATGGGGGAAGCAAAGGCGATGAAATACGGCAGCATCCAGAAAATCATTGACGAGAAAAAAATGGTGATTAGCTTTAGTCGAATGGAAAGCACCGGATGGATTTCCTATATTGAAATTCCTGTGAAAGATGCGCTGCAGGACTTAAATGCTCTGCGCAGATATTCTACCTTTTTCTTGATCCTTATGCTGGTTGTCTCTATTCTTCTCGCCTATGGGATGTCGGTATTTATCACAAAGCCGATTAGCCGGATGAAGAAAGCGATGAAGCTAATGGAGCGCGGCAATTTTCATATCCATATCTCCGAGCAGGGGCGGGATGAATTCGGCCACTTGATCCGGACGTTCAACCATATGAACGACCGCATTCAGACGCTCATTGAAGAAAACTATGCTTCGCGCTTAAGGGAAAAAGACGCGGAGCTGATGGCGCTTAATCTCCAGCTTAACCCTCATTTTCTCTACAATACGCTTACGACGCTTTATTGGATTGCGATAGAGAATAATCAGAAGGAGATGAGCCTGATTATTCACCATTTAGCGGATATGCTGCAGACATCGACGAGGAACAAGAAGGAGACATGGCCGCTGCGAACGGATTTGGACTGGTTAAATAAGTACATTTATATTATGTCCAGCCGGTTCGAGGAGCTGTTCCGCGTGCAAATGGATGTAGAGGAGGGGCTTATGGATAGGGAAGTGCCTAAGCTGTTCTTGCAGCCGTTTGTTGAAAATGCGATTATTCATGGGTTTGCCGAGAAGGAGCAGGGCGGGGTGATCGAGATTAAAGGTTGGTCTGACGGCGAAATGGTCTTTTTCACCGTTGCGGATAACGGCAGAGGGATCGAGAAGGAACAAATCGATCAACTAAGGTCGGGCAAGATCGGCTCGACTGGCATGCTGAATGTAGAGAAGCGGATAAAGCTGCTGTATGGCAGCCAATATGGGCTGGAGGTCCATTCAAATAAAGGCAGCGGGACGACCATTGTTATTCGAATGGGAACGTTCCCCGGCAAGCAGGACAAAACGGAGGTTCAATGATCGAGGAAAGGAGAGAGCGACGAGTGAAGAAATATGGGGGCGCAATGATGGTCATGCTATGGTTAGGCTTGCTGCTGCTTGCGGGCTGCCGCGAGCCTGACGTCGCATTGCCTAACAATGCAGTGAATCAGGAACCAGCTGCTCACGGTAAGGAAAAAGTGATCTTGACCTACGCATTCTGGGGTTCACCCAATGAGAGGCAGGCCAAGGAACGCATGATTAAAGCTTTTATGGAGAAATACCCATGGATTACGATACGATATATGTATGAGCCAGGCGATTATACGACAAAGCTTACGACCATGTATGCAAGCAACAAAGCGCCAGATGTGTTCATTCTCTACAAGCATACTGCGCTGCAATGGGCGGAGCAAGGCAAGCTTTATAATTTGCAAAGCTTTCTGGCCTCTGATGCGGAAATTAATGAAAGCTCCCTTATTTCGAACTCTATCATGTACTGGGACCAGAATAAAGTAGCGGGAATCAAGGTTGCCGAGGAATCGTTTGCGCTTTATTATAATGCTGATTTGTTCCGGGAAGCAGGCGTAGAGCTTCCTCCGTCCAAAGCGGAAGACGCATGGACTTGGGAGCAATTTATGATGACGGCAAAAAAGCTGACCATCGACCGCAATGGCCATAACGCGCTTCATCCGGAGTTCGATGCCAATCATATTACGCAGTTTGGCGTACGCTTCAATACGTGGATGTGGCATTTAATGGTGCCTTCCAATAATACGAGCGTTATCTCGCCGGACGGAAGCAGGATGAATTTGGACGATCCGGCTGTTATTGATGCGGTTCAAAGGCTGGCTGACTTGATTTACGTCCATCATGTCGCACCATCGCCAGTGCAGGAGAAAAATCTTCCTCAACCTGCCTTAGCTATGCAAAGCAGAAAGGTTGCTATGAACCTCGATGGGCAATGGGTTCAGCTTGATCTTGGCGCAGCGGGCGTTAACTATGGCGTTGGCGTTTTGCCTAAGCTGAAGACGAGTAAGACCATTCAGTTTGGCGAACCTTTGGTTATGTCATCGACAACGAAACATCCAAATGAAGCGTGGCTATTTTATAAGTGGCAGCTGGATGCTCAGAATTCTCTCGATTTACATGCCAGCGGGTTGTGGATGCCGATCTTGAAGGATTATTACACGAAACCGGGCCTAATCGCGCAGTGGGCAGAGGTAAAGCCTGGCCATCCTGATGGCTACAGCGATGCGGTGATGAGGCAGACGATTGAGAATGGCGTCAATTCATACGATTATTATCTCAAAAACAATGAAAACATTTCGGCGATTTTGCATCCGGTGCTTGATCAAGTTTGGCTGGGCAAGACCAGTGTCAAGGAAGCCTTTGAAAGCGTCTCGGATAAGATCGATGCCGCATTTCAAGGAACGTATCCGCAATAATCAAAGCAGTGGGCCTACGGCATAGCCGAGGCTTTTTTTTATTGTTTAGTTAGGCGCACCCAGCACGGCATGCTCCTATCCGGGTACCTAATGGTTATCACCTAAATCCAATGATTTTACGTATTGTCCGCCATGTAAACGCTTGCTAAGCTAGAGGCTGTCAAGAGCTGCAGCGAAAGACAAGCGAGCCTGAGCAATTGAAGGGAACAGCAATCGAAAGAGATCAGACTTATTTGTAAGCGATATCAGAATAGAAAAGGGAGGCGCTTTAACATGAAGAAAACGTTGAGCCTTGTTCTGACAGCATGTTTATTAACTCTATTGCTTGCAGCCTGCAGCAATAACGGCGGTAATCAGGAGCCGCAGAAGACAGGAGAAGATAAAGGAAATGCGAGCGGCGCGAAGGTAAAGCTAACCGCGATTATAACGAAGCATCCGTTAACAAAGCCGCTAGCGGAGATGGAATGGCTGCAAAAGGCAGAGGAAGCTGCTGGCGTGGACATTGAATGGCAAGAGATTACGGCGGATTGGGAGCAGAAGAAAGGGACCATGCTGGCGAGCGGCGATACGGCAGATTTGTTCGTAGGACCGAACGTCATTACGGATGCCGATTTTGCCCAGTTTCAAGGCCTGTTCCAGGATCTGACCGAGCTGCTGCCGGAAGCGCCAAATGTGCAGAAGATGTTCGATGAAAAACCGGAAACGAAAATCATTGCGACGCAGCCTGACGGCAAAATATACGGGTTGCCCAAATATCAGCGCTTTTGGCCAGCGTCCGCTTCAAGACAATATATTAACCAAACTTGGCTTGATCAGCTTGGCCTGAGCATGCCAACCAACTGGGATGAGCTATACGATGTTTTGGTTGCTTTCAAAGAAAAGGATGCGAATGGCAACGGCGATCCGAATGATGAAATTCCGATGGACTGGCCAGGCGGAATCGGCGGCTTCTTCAACCCCGCAGTCCTGCTCGGCGGCCTTGGCATCACATTAACGGACGGCAGCGGACAAGGCTACTTCGTGGAAGAAGGCAAAGTGAAAAACTTCCTGACCGATGACCGCTATAAGAAAATGGTCGTTTTCCTTAACAAGCTTTACAAAGCCGGACTGATTAACCCGGAAGTGTTCACCCATGATTATACGAAGTTCCAATCGGTTGCTCGCGGTGAGGGAGACCTAGCGAAGGTCGGCTTTACTTGGGGCTGGGTAGCCTCGGACCGTTTCGGCGAGCAGCTGGCGCCGCAATATACGTCCATGTCCCCTCTCAAAGAGTCAGCGGGCTATTCCGGCAAAGTCTCCTGGAGCTATGACTTTGCTACACTGAATTATGGAGTTAACCAGATTGTCATGTCAGCCAAAACGAAAAACAAGGAAGCGGCTATGCGTTTCATCAATGAACTTTATAAGCAGGAAGTAAGCATGCAGGTGCTCTTCGGATCTCTGGGGACAAACATCAAGGATAATGGAGATGGCAGCTATGCCGTTCTGCCGCCTGCGGATGAGAAAATGGACCCCGGCACTTGGAAGTGGACATCCACTTGGGCAGACAACGGGCCGATGTACCTGCCAGACTCACTTGATTTGGCGCTGGGCAAGGATATGCAGGAGGTGCTTGTGCAGTCAGAGCCGCTTAGCGACGCATTAGCGGTCGATACAGCATCGGATGTTTTCCCAGCCATGTTCATTAAGTACACAACAGCCGACAACAACACGATGAGTCTTAACAATACGAATGTGATGAATCTCGCTAACACGAATTTTGCCAAATGGGTAACCAAAGGTGCAGTAGAGGCCCAGTGGGATGAATATGTGAAGCAAAGCAAAAAAGCCGGGCTGGATCAAAATATCGAAATCATGCAAAAGTATTACGATGAGTATGTGAGCAAAAAATAACAAACAGCAAGGCAAGAAGCTATGCCGCTCTGATGCAGGGCGTAGCTTCTTTTGTTCAAAGAAACGAAGGGGGAAACAGCTTATGGGCTCTCGTTCTATCTTCAGCACCTTCAAACGGGATTATCAGCTATGGGTCATGGTCTTTCCGGCGATTGCCGTCATTCTTATTTTTAATTATATTCCGATGTACGGCATTCAACTGGCATTCAGGGATTTTGATTTCAGCAAAGGGCTTACCGGCGGCGAATGGCGAGGCCTCTTTTATTTCAAGCAGTTTTGGGAGAGCTTCCTGTTTACCGATTTGATGAGGAATACGTTTATGATCAGCTTCACCTCGATTATCATCGGTTTTCCTGCACCGATTCTATTGGCGCTGGTGCTTAATCAGATTCGCAGAAAAAAAATGAAGCAGCTGATGCAGACGACGGTTTATTTGCCTCACTTTATTTCGATTATCGTACTGGTGGGTATGATGAATGTCCTGCTGTCGCCGGAAACCGGCATTGTCGGATATTTCATGAAGTCCGTCGGTTTTGGAAATATCAATTTACTGGCGTCAACCTCAACCTTTATTCCGGTCAATATTATTTCGGAGATTTGGCAGCATTGCGGCTGGAACAGCATTATTTACCTGGCGGCACTGTCGACCGTCGACCCGCAGTTGTATGATTCGGCCAAAATGGATGGAGCAAGCAGATGGCAGACGATCCGTTATATTGATTTTCCGGCACTCATTCCGACGATCGTTATTTTGTTTATTTTAAGCATGGGCAACATTCTCAGCACGGGCTTCGAGAAAATTTTTCTGATGCAAAATTCATTGAACCTGCCTGTATCCGAGGTAATCGCTACCTATGTGTACAAGATCGGCATCGTATCCAACCAATTCAGCTATGCTTCGGCCATCGGCCTGTTCAACACGCTTATTAATTTTATTTTCTTATTTGCCATGAATGCCATTTCCAAAAAAGCTTCCAACACGAGTTTATTCTAACGGGCTGCCTAAGGAGGAGTGCTTGTGATTCGCGAACGTTTAAATGGTAGCGAAATTTTGTTTCGGGTTGTTTTGTCTGTCCTGTGCGCTATCATTTTTTTGTCCATTATCTATCCGCTGTATTTTATCGTGATTGCTTCCATAAGCGATTCCACCCTTGTATCAACGGGAAAAGTGCTGTTTATGCCCAAAAATATTAGTTTTTTTGGCTATAATCAAATTTTTCAGGATGACCGCATTTGGAATGGCTATCGCAATACCGTCTTTTATACGCTCGCGGGAACTTTTGTGAATCTTTTGATTACACTGCCTGCTGCTTATGTGCTGTCCAGGCGCGAATTCCGTGCCAGACGGCTGATCATGGTCGTATTTGTCATTACAATGTTCTTTAACGGCGGCTTGATTCCGACTTATTTGCTAATGAAAGACCTTCATTTGACCAATACGATGTGGATGTTTATTTTACCGTTTTGCGTAAATGTGTTTTATCTCATTATTGCCCGAACCTTTTTTGAATCGTCCCTGCCCTCGGAGCTTTACGAAGCGGCGGCGATTGACGGCTGCTCGCATTTCGGATTTTTTGTCCGCATCGCGCTGCCGTTATCCAAAGCTTTGATTTCTGTGATCGGATTATATTATTTAGTGGGCCATTGGAATGATTTTTTCACGGGGCTGATCTATATTCGCGACAATAAGCTGCAGCCGCTGCAAATCGTCCTCAGGGATATTTTATTATCGAACCAGGTCTTTCAAAATGGGGCAGGCACGGGCGGTGCAGCCGGAGGTTATGCGCAGAAATATGCGGATCAGATCAAATACGGTGTCATTATCGTTTCTACGCTGCCTATTCTGGTCATTTATCCGTTCCTGCAAAAATATTTTGAAAAAGGGGTTTTGATCGGCTCTGTAAAGGGTTGATGGGATCTTGAAAAAATAAGGGAGAGCGGAGCAGGAGGCTTATAAGACATTGGTCTTATAAGCCTTTTTTGTTGTGATTCATGCACGGAGCGGTTAGATAAAAAAAATCCGTTGTATTTCGCTTGGGCCTATGGTAAAGTCGGAAAGAAATTTAACATCTTTAATAAGTGCCATCCCATTATTTCATAATGAGTGATGACTGAAGGGATTTCTCACCATGAACAATGAATTAAAGGCGAAGCCAAAAATTAGCAAGACCTATGCTATGCAGCTGGCGACTATCTTCCTTGGGTTTATCATTTTCGGCATTTCGGAAAATATTAAAGGCCCGGCGATTCCGCGAATTCAATTTGATTTTCATTTGGATGAGATGCAGCTTGGCACGCTGTTGTCGCTCAATGCGCTTGGTTATTTAATCGCCTGCTCCTTTACAGCTGTGCTTACGCACAAGCTTGGCATTAAAGCGGTTAGTCTGATGGCGTTTGGCTTGATGCTGATCTCAGGCGTCCTGATATTTTTTTCGCACAGCTATCCCGTGTTTTCCTCTTCCTATTTCTTGATGTATATTGGCAACGGGATGCTGGAGATTGGCTTGGCCATTCTCGGAGCACGAATTTTCGTAAAAAATACCGGTACGATGATGAACTTATCCCATTTTTTCTACGGATTAAGCTCTACGGTCGCGCCGATGATCGCATCGGGCTTGATGAGCGTAAGCTTGTTTGGCCATATGCTGGATTGGCGTGGGATGTATCTCGTGATGCTTTCATTGTCTGTCCTGCCAATGATTCCAGCTTTTTTGAGCCGGTTTCCGGGCGATGATCTGGCTATGGAGGACCGAATTCCGCTCAAAAGTTTGGTGCGCGATCCCGCTCTGTGGCTGCTGGTTCTGATTCTTTCATTCGGGGTTGTTTCCGAGCTGGCTGTTGGCGGATGGCTGGTCAATTTTTTGGAGAAAGCGTATAAATGGGATAGTGTTTCTGCATCTGGCATGCTGTCCATTTTCTTTCTGTGCTTCTCGGCAGCGAGGCTGCTGCTCGGACCTGTAACGGATAAAATCGGCTTTAACCTCTCGCTTATTATTTTTGCGGCGGTGTCCGCTGTCTGTACCTTCATTGCTATACTTGGCGGAGAATCGGCAGCTTTCTTATTTGCAGCGGCAGGTATCGGGATTGCGCCCATTTATCCGACGGTTATGGCGTTCATCGCGAAGAGATACCCGCGAGGAAGCGACACGGCGATTACGTTTACCGTTACGCTGATGGGGATTGGCAGCGTCATTGGCAATTATTTGATCGGGGCAATTATGAAAGTGGTCCGTAATAGCTACGGAGCGGATACGGAGCTGGGATTGCTGCGCGGATTGCAGGCGGGTTATGGCTTTATTGGGCTGTGCGCTTTCATATGCGCCATATCGGGCTGTATCTTGTACAGATACTTGAAGGCGCGCAAAGAGCTAATATAAAAGTGAGAACGTCAGGGGTACAAGAAGAGCCCATCCTTGGGAAAGGATGGGCTCTTCTTGTTTAAAGCAAGATAAGTCAAGAACTGGCCATCATCCGGTTGAGCGCGAGCCGCTGCAGCCCATAGACATAATCTTGCTCCCAATCACTGATGATCAGCTCAGGAATATGGACCTCTGGCACATAATTGGCGCTGTTTGCCTTAATTTGCTGAGCATCGGAGCTCTGTATATCCCCGCTGCAAAAGATGATGGCATGCGGATTAATAATCGCTACGAAGGTGGCCACCATTCGGCTCATGGCATCAATCATGTCAGGCCCATGCTCCACGGCTTTGTCCGTCTTCTCAACAGCGCTGTGGCTGACCGCTTCAAAAAAATTATAGCGGTCATACTGCGGAATAAAGCTAACTTCACCGGAGAAGAATGTGCTGCCCCTTATAATATCACCGTTCAAGAAAATGCCGGCACCGGGTCCGTTTTTCCCTAAATAAACATAAGCAAGGGTTTCATGATCGGCTCTTCCGCTTCGGCCATGATAGCCGAGTACGGCAGCATTCATATCATTTTCCAATTGCACTGGGATGGAGAAGCGCTCCTCATAAAAGGATTTTAAATCCAACTGCGCAAATTTATCATAAAGGGGAATGAAAAATATTTTTCCGTCCCTGACCGAGCCAGGTACGCCGATGGCGATTGAGCGGATGCTCGGATTGCGGTCAATGACCGTTTGCAACTGCGAGGTTAAAGCTTCAGGCCCTTCCTTCAAAACAGTGGGCTTTTTGAAACGTTCGATCGCTTCGCCTACGTAGTTGATTATGGAATAGACCGTTTCGTCTCTCTCCAGATACACCGCCAGTCCAAGCTGATGTCCAGCATTCAATGCATATCTCGCGGGCCGTCTGCCTCCGCTGGAATCATCGATGCCCGTCAATAAGACCTCGCCGCTCAGCTCCATTTGCTCTATAGCTTTGCTGACGGTAGGGAAGCTGATATCGGTTTTAAGGCTGATCTCTGCTTTTGTTGCATCTCCATATTTTAAAAGTGTGTAGCGAATTTGCTCATGAATGGCTTGATTCATTCGTTTTGGTGTGATAAATGCTTCTCTCATCACGCTCACCCCCAAGTCGTTTTCTAGTGAAGCTATGTTTCGTTCCGGGCAATCCGATTATCGCCATC
Organism: Paenibacillus luteus; assembly: GCF_006542765.1. Lineage (GTDB taxonomy): Bacteria > Bacillota > Bacilli > Paenibacillales > Paenibacillaceae > Pristimantibacillus > Pristimantibacillus luteus. The sequence goes on along the minus strand of NZ_SKCD01000022.1, from coordinate 106,319 downwards.
ATATATCAACTAGGTTTGCACGGCAAGCTTATCCATATTGTCCAATCCTGTGAGTCGAGAAATGTCATCATATGGTACAAAAGACCGTTTAAAACGGTTAAGATTACGTTTATATTTAAAAGCGATACTACTAATGAACCAGGTAAGTTCACATTCTAATCAGAAAGAGGGAATGAACATGCATCCAACGTTGTTGAAGCAGCTTAATCTCTGGCACAATCGAAATAAATATAAGGAAATTATCTCAACGATACTGGAGCTTCCTGAGGAAGGACGAGACTATGAGCTCGTTTGCCATCTTGGAAGAGCATTAAATAATGAAGATCGCTACAATGAGGCGATTGCTTACTTTCTATCCGTGCAAGACGAGGGTGCTGCTGATCCGCTCTGGCATTATCGGCTAGGCTATGCTTATTATTACAGCGGGAAATATGAAGCCGCCGTCGCAGCGTTTGAGCATGCCTTGGAGCTTGAGCCGGATGATCAAGACAGCCAAATGCTACTGAACTGGAGCCGGAATGCCGTCAACAAGGAAGCCTTAGGTTCTGATTCTGCCGATCAGATACGGGGCGAAAAGAGGGAAGTGAACGATGAGGAGCTGGCGCCTTTTAAGCTGGTTTCACATGATAATGGCAGCCTCTCGCTGATTTTGTCGGTCGGTAGCTACAAGAGTCATATTTTTGAAGCAAGGGCAGACGAAGGTTTTGAAGGCAACGGATATGACTGGGCATCCTTGGCTGCCGTATTTTTGGACGAGAAGATGCCGGAGCTTGTAAGCATCATTAATTTCGACCCAGAAGCGGGCATGTTTGCAGCTTATACGAGCAATCAGGAGGCAATGGTAAGCTTTGCTGCCGCTTTTAAGGAAGCCTGTGAAAATGACGCTTTAATTGGCGATCTATTTTCTAGAGCAGAGCTAGATTAGAAAAAATATAGGACCAGGTAATCACTTTTAACAGTAATTGTCAACAAAAAGAAAATGAAAAATGATACCGTTTCTAGTATAATTAATATCATTAGTCATTTCTTATGTAAGTTGGTGCTTAGCATGATTATGTCTTTGGATATGAAAACCGTTTTCATTTTAATTGTGCTGGGACATCTGTTTTCAATCGTTCTTATCACGGCATATTGGCGCACGCACAAGAAGGATCGCACGCTAAATATTTTTTTGCTGGCCAAATGTCTACAGGGGATGGCTTGGCTGTTTGTTGTCGTTCGCGGCGGCGTCCCTGACTTGATTACTGTCACTGTAGCCAACTCGTTGCTGTTTGCTGGGTTTTCTCTGGAGGCCGTTGCGATGCTGAAGCTTTTGCTGGTGTTTCAGAGATCGACCAAAATCATGTACATCACGCTTACCGCTGCCACGGCTCTCAGTTTTCATGTGGTTGTTTTGTTTCATAATACGGAAAATATTAGAATCGCCGTTGCCTCGCTCGGAACGGCGAGTTTGTTGGTGCTGCCCGCTTATCACATGCTTCGAATCAAGCAAACTTCACTAATTATGAAGATCATAGGCATGTTGTATGCCATTGCTATTCTATGTCTGGTCGGTCGGGCGGGCATTGCAATTAACTTTCATGAGAAGCTGGGTTTTTTCACACCCGGACACTTCCAGAATTTCGCCTTTTTAGCTTTGTTTTTAATTATGTTTATTGGCAATACAGGGTTCATACTGCTGCTGAAGGAGAAGGTCGACCAAGAATTGCTTCGTTTAGCCAATCATGATGACCTGACGGGCATTTTAAACCGTAGAACCTTCGTCCTGGAAGCAAATCTCTCAATTGAGCAGCATGCCAAATCCCAAGAGCATCTAACGTTGGTATTATTTGATATCGACCATTTCAAGAAGATAAACGATTCGTACGGTCATCACATTGGGGACTGCGCGCTTCAGGAGCTTACGAAGCATATTCGTCTTCAATTGCGTGGAGAGGACTCTTTCGGGCGTTATGGCGGCGATGAATTTGCCATTTTGCTGCCCCGAACCGACGAAGAGGAGTCAGACCGACTTGTGGAACGATTCCGAAATGTGATTTTGCAAAGCAGCATGCCTGACATCCCGCACCCGATCTCGATTAGTCTTGGCGTCGTAACGATTGTTCCTAATCGGCAGACGAATCTAGAATCTCTTTATAAGCTTTGTGACCGGGCGCTGTATGATGCCAAGGAGCTGGGAAGAAACGGAGCGGTTCGTACTCGGGTCGCATAGTCAACCGTAAGGATTGCGAGTTAGCCAAATAGTTTTGTGTATGCGATTACAAATGATTTGCTGAGGTTAAAGTGGATATGCATCAGATACGAAAAGCCGATTGGTCAAGTTTAATAGGCAACCCAGCATATCTGGCAGAAGCTTGCCAAAATCATATTCGATCTTCATAATGAGGGAAACCCTATACGACGGCTAAATGAGGAATTTTAATGAAAATTACAATATACGATGTAGCTCGTGAAGCTGGCGTTTCCATTGCGGCAGTCTCCCAGGTCATTAACGGAAAAGGGAAAATCAGCGAGCAGCGCAGACATGAGATTTTCCAAGTAATGGAACGCTTGAACTATCAGCCAAGCGTCATCGCGTCTGCGTTAACAGGTAAGAAAACGTTTACGATTGGACTGCTTGTGCCAGACATATCCAATCCGTTTTTCGCGGAAATTGCGCGAGCGGTCGAGGATCAAAGCCATCATCTGGGCTACAGCCTTTTTATATGCAGTACTGATAATAAGAAGGAGCGTGCGGAGCGATACTTGTCGCTGATGCAGCAGAAGCGTGTGGATGGTATGATTATCGGAACGGGAATAGCGAACAAGAGCACGCTAGCAAGCCTTGTGAAGAGCCAAATGCCTGTTGTGGTGATCGCAAGGGAAGCAAAGCTGGCAGCTAAAACGGTCATTATTGACGATTTTTGCGGAGGAGGCTTGGCGGCAAGCCATTTGCTTGAGCAGAATCACTCGCGCGTCGGATTGCTCGCCGAAAACGAAGAGGTCAGCAGCAGCCGAGAGAGGATTAGAGGTTTCCTTTCGGTATGGGAGCAGGCGGGCCTGAAGGTAGAAGATGGTTTCATCCGCGCCTGCGGCGATGAGTTGGTCCGTGACGGCAAGGCGCAAGCCAGTGAGCTGCTCCGATCGCCTAATCCGCCGACAGCATTATTTTGCTGCAATGATTTGCTTGCGATTGGAGCATTGCAGGCGGCGAAGGAGCTTGGCCTCCGCGTGCCGGAACAGGTATCCCTTATCGGCTTTGATAATACGATCTTGGCAGAGGTGACGGACCCGCCGCTAACGACCGTGGCTCAACCAACGAAAGAGATGGGGCAGCTGGCTGTCGATTCCTTGGTTGCGATGCTCGAGGACGGCGATAAGGATGACAAGCGCATTGTGCTTCAGCCAGAGCTTGTCGTAAGGCAATCGACTGCGAAGAAGCAGTAGGAGCATTAGGTAGAACTGATTGATGCGAAGAAGCAGTAGGAGCATTAGGTAGAATTGATTGATGCGAAGAAGCAAAAGGAGCATTAAGTAGAATTGAATGAACAAAAGGAAATTCCTTCGTATCATAGATCATTCTGGAGATCGTTCTTGAGAAACGAAGCGACGGTTTTCGTAGCCCGTATTTCACCTTTAAGTTTCTGAGCAAATTAAAGAAGTTGGCCGCATCCGCGCCTCTAGAGAATGATCATCTCGCGTAATGACTATAACGTAAATTGTTAAACGACATATATATATAAGTTAAACTAATGATTTTAGACTCAATGAGTTTCTGAAAGCAGGATTCCATAAGGACGAACAGTCGGTCAATGATAGTCCATTTATAATTGGGGATTTCCTCCATAAATAATCGTGGATTATACTCCCATCTCCAAACAAATCTACCTCAGTGACTTCAAATGGGCAGCTTATAGCTGGGTTTTGGAGATATAGATAAGTTGAACGAGAAAAATAAAGTATATTCGAAGCGAGAAGATCGTTCTGGAGAAACGAAGTGTTCGCCATTGTAGCCGGATTCTTACCTTAAAATGTATTAGCCAATCAAAGAATCTCGTTACAACCGCGACCCTAAAGAATGATCTACTCGCGCAGCGACCAACATGAAAAACTTTAGTTAAACTTATATAGATGGAATTTATCCCGTTAAACAGGATTTATTCGATAGGAATTGAAAATAGCTGGATTTCGTCCTATTAATTTCAATATTTCCCTACAATTTCGGCTGATTTGGCCGAAATTAGATGGAGAAAATTCGTCTAAACGCTTCAAAAAACAAAATAACCTTGATTTAGTGGGAGAAAATCCTTGTAAATCAAATGGAGGGGAGTCATCATTAGCATGGCTCTTTTCTTGTTTTATTAGTCAAAATTTCATCTATGTTCCTCAAATACTCCTCCAATACTCCTCCAATACTCCTCCAATACTCCTCCAATACTCCTCTATGACTCCTTCACTTCCTATGATAATAACAAACTGTTTCTGAAATAAACGATTTGGACATATACATATGCCTATACAGTGCTTAGAATGATTGTTTGATAATGGTTCTTCAAATAATCGTTATATTATGATATTTCAATTGGCTGGGGAATGGATAGCAGCGTTTTTAAGGCAGGACGTGCTGTGGATCATGTTTGCAGCGTTTAAAAAAATAAAAAGATTGCCGGAGCTGAACTTTTGGTGTATATTAAGGTCAATTAAGCGCTTTACTTTGTTAAGTTAAGCGCTATACCGATTTGTGGAGGGAGCATCATATGAACAAGATACGGTTAACGATGGCACAGGCATTGCTGCGTTTTCTTGATAATCAATATGTATCGGTTGATGGCAAGGAAACTAAATTCGTGCAGGGCATCATGGGCATTTTCGGGCATGGCAACGTTACGGGGCTGGGTGAAGCGATTGAGAGAAGCCCAGGAGAGCTGACCTTTATTCAAGGCAAGAACGAGCAGGGGATGGTCCATGCTGCAACCGCTTACGCCAAGCAGAGGAACCGTCTTCAAATTTATGCTTGCACATCCTCCATTGGGCCTGGCGCTTTAAATATGGTAACGGCTGCAGCAACGGCTACAGTCAACCGAATTCCGGTCCTGCTGCTGCCTGGCGATAATTTTGCATCAAGGCAGCCTGACCCTGTTCTTCAACAGCTTGAGGTTGTATCTGATTATACGGTTTCTGCCGTTGATGCTTTTAAGCCCGTGAGCAAGTTCTGGGATCGTATCGTACGTCCGGAGCAGCTCATGCAAGCTGCTTCGCAAGCGATGCGCGTGCTGACGGATCCAGCAGAAACAGGAGCAGTTACGCTGGCTTTGCCACAGGATGTACAGGCAGAAGCTTACGATTACCCAGTGGCATTTTTTGAGAAAAAAGTACATTTCATCGATCGCCGTTTGCCTACGCCGGAATCACTGCAGCGTGCAGTGGATTTGATCGCGAAGAAGCGCAAACCGCTTATTATTGCAGGCGGAGGCGTGCTTTACTCCAGTGCATCGAAGGAGCTGGCAGAGTTCGCAGAAGCATTCGGAATTCCGGTAGCGGAGACGCAGGCAGGAAAAAGCTCGCTGCCTTGGAATCATCCGCTTAATGTCGGCGCGGTTGGCGTGACAGGAACGCTTGCCGCGAATCGGTTGGCTGCCGAGGCCGATCTCATTATTGGAATAGGCACGCGTTATTCTGATTTTACTACCTCGTCTAAATCTGCATTCCGCAGCGAAGACGTGCAATTCGTGAACCTGAACGTAAGCAGCTTCGATTCATTCAAGCTCGATGGCGTTGCCGTTACTTGCGATGCCCAAGCCGGCTTGCAAGGACTGCGTTACGCGCTTGCTGGATTGAGCTATCACTCCGGTTATGGCGACAATGAAGTCGCGGAGCTTAAGCAGCAATGGGATGCAGAGGTTGACCGGCTTTACGCCGCAGAGCATGAGGATGGGCTGGCGCAGACAAGAGCGCTTGGCGTCATCAACGAAACCCTCGGCGATTCGGATATTATTGTCTGTGCCGCAGGCAGCCTGCCAGGCGATTTGCACCGGGTATGGCGCTCGGTTGAGCCGAAAACGTACCATATGGAATACGGCTTCTCTTGTATGGGTTACGAGGTTAGCGGTGCGTTTGGCGCTGCGCTTGCTGAGCCCGAAAAGAATGTATATGCGATTCTCGGCGATGGCAGTTACCTGATGCTGCACTCGGAGCTTGTGACGAGCATTCAAGAAGGCCGCAAATTCACGGTGCTTCTGCTTGATAATCACGGTTATCAGTGCATTCACAATTTGCAAAGGGGCCATGGCAGCGACGGCTTCGGCAATGAATTCCGTTTCCGTACGGAGAAAGCTGGCGGATTGAAAGGCCAGTATATGCCGATTGATTTCTCGGCGCATGCACGCAGCATGGGCGCCGCGACCTATAAAGCGACAACAGCGGAAGAGCTAAGAGAGGCATTGCTGCTTGCCAAGGACGAGAAGGGCACGACTCTCATCGAGATTCCAGTCGTTCCAGGCACAAATACCTCTGGCTATGAATCCTGGTGGAACGTGGGTGTTCCCGAAGTTTCCGTTAGCGACAAGGTTGTCGAAGCACATAAGGAAATGAAACAAAATATCGATGCAGTCAAACTTATCTAATCGAGTAGAGGAGAAATTATCAATGAGCCAATTCCCTTTCAAGCTCGGCATACACCCGATTAATTGGGTCGGCGAAGATGTGAAGGAGCACGGAGACGACACAACCTTCGAGCAAATTGTAGATGATATTCAAGCGCTTGGCTTGACAGGAACGGAAATGGGAAGGAAATACCCAGCAGATCCGTCAGTTCTGAAAGAAGAGCTCGCAAAACGCGGCATTAGCCTCTCTTCCCAGTGGAAAACCGTCTTGTTCTCGGACCCGGCTTACAAGGAATCCGAGCTTGCCGATTATCGCAAGCATGCCAAGTTCTTGCAAGGCATGGGAAGCAAGGTCATCAGCACCTGTGAAGGAGGGGGCTCGCTGCATTTCGATGCGCGGCGCACGCCGAATGAGACGGAAGTGCTGCGACTGGACGAAGCTGGCTGGAGAAGCCTCGCCGACGGATTAAATGCGGCTGGCGCCATCGCCCAGGAATACGGCCTTAAGCTGACGTATCACCATCATGGCGGTACCGTCATCGAAAGCCCGGAGGAAATCGATCGGCTTATGGAGCTGACAGATCCAAAGCTAGTCTATCTGCTGTTTGATACCGGCCATGCCTATTATGGCGGCGCTGATCCACTCGAGGTACTCCGCAAGCATTACGACCGAATTGCCTATGTCCATTTGAAGGACATTCGGCGGGAGGTGCTGGATCGCTCACGCGCAGAGCAAGCTGACTTTGTCACTTGTATTCGCAATGGAGTATTTACAGTTCCGGGTGACGGCTGTATCGATTTTGAACCGATAATCAAGGAATTAGTTACCCGAGGCTACGATGGCTGGGCGATGCTTGAAGGCGAACAAGACCCTGCCGCGCATCCCGCTTACGAATACGCGAAGCAATCATTGCTTTATTTGAATTCCCTGAAGACAACGTAAAGGAGGATGCAGCATGCAGCAAGTGACTTTTCCAAGCGGCAAACCGCTTGATTTTGTAGCTATCGGGCGTCTATGCATCGATCTGAATGCAAACGAGATTAACCGTCCAATGGAAGAAACGATGACGTTTACGAAGTACGTCGGAGGCTCGCCGGCGAACATCGCGATTGGCATGTCGCGACTCGGGCAGAAAACGGCTTTTATCGGCAAAATCGCGAATGACCAGATGGGCCGTTTTATCTCTACTTATTTGCAGAGAGAAGGCATCGATACGTCGAGCGTATCCGTGGACGACACTGGAGCCGTAACCGGCCTTGCTTTTACCGAAATTAAGAGCCCGTCCGAATGCAGCATTCTCATGTACCGCGACAACGTGGCTGATTTGCTGCTGAAGCCCGAAGAGGTAAGCGAGGAAATAATCGCACAAGCGAAAATGCTGCTCATCTCCGGTACGGCTTTGGCGCAAAGCCCTTCGAGAGAGGCTGTTTTCCAAGCGCTTGAATATGCGAAGAAGCATGGCGCAGTGATTGCATTTGATCTTGATTACCGGCCATATACGTGGAAATCGGCTGAGGAAACGGCCGTGTATTATAACTTGGCTGCCGAGAAATGCGATATTCTGATCGGAACGCGTGAAGAATTCGACCAAATGGAAATGTTCGAGAACAATCCTACACACGATGACCGCGTGACTGCGACTAAATGGTTCAGCTATTCGGCTAAGATTGCGATCATCAAGCACGGCAAAGAAGGCTCGATTGCTTATACGAAGGATGGCTCGGAGCATCGTGCCAAGAGCTACCCTGCCAAGGTCATCAAAACCTTCGGTGCAGGGGATTCCTATGCGGCTGGTTTTCTGTACGGCGTCATGCAGGGCTGGACGCTGGAGAAAAGTATGGAATACGGTAGCGCGGCGGCATGTATCGTCATCTCAAGCCACAGCTGCTCGGACGCTATGCCAACTACGGAACAAGTAAACGATTATATAAAGCGCTGCGAGCGCGGTGAAATTACAGCTTCATAAGCCGAGAGGAGAGCGACAAAATGGTAAACACATTAAAAAATTATATCGGCGGAGAATGGGTGGCGGCTTCGACGACAGAGGTAGAGGCAGTCGTCAATCCGGCGACAGAAGAGACGCTCGCGAACGTACCTTTATCAACGAAAGAGGATGTCGACAAAGCGGTCCTTGCAGCCAAACAAGCCTTCCAAAGCTGGAGCAAAACACCGGTACCGAAACGCGCGCGCGTATTGTTCAAATACCAGCAGCTGCTTGTTGACCACTGGGAAGAGCTTGCACAGCTAATTACGAAAGAGAACGGCAAAAGCTACAGCGAAGCTTACGGCGAGGTGCTTCGCGGCATCGAGTGCGTAGAGTTTGCGGCAGGAGCGCCGAACCTGATGATGGGCAAGCAATTGCCGGACATCGCTTCCAACATCGAATCAGGCATGTACCGCTATCCGATTGGTGTCATCGGCGGCATTACGCCATTCAACTTCCCGATGATGGTGCCTTGCTGGATGTTCCCGCTGGCTATCGCATGCGGCAATACCTTCGTATTGAAACCATCGGAGCGTACTCCGCTGCTCGCTCAGCGCTTGGCTGAGCTGTTCGCCGAAGCTGGTTTGCCTGCCGGCGTGCTTAACGTCGTACACGGAGCACGCGATGTTGTAAACGGAATTTTGGAGCATAAAGATATCGCAGGGGTATCCTTCGTCGGCTCGCAGCCGGTTGCCGAGTATGTATACAAAACAGGTACGGCAAACGGCAAGCGCGTGCAAGCGCTGGCTGGCGCAAAAAATCACTCTATCGTGCTTCCGGATGCGGATCTAGACCTTACCGTGAAAGAAATCGTTAATGCTGCTTTCGGCTCGGCCGGCGAGCGCTGCATGGCTTGCGCGGTTGTGGTAGCGGTTGGCGAAGTTGGCGATACGCTCGTCAACAAGCTAACGGACGCTGCTAACAAAATCACCATCGGCAACGGCATGGAGGAGAATGTATTCCTTGGACCGGTCATTCGCGGCGGGGCTAAAGAAAGAACGCTCCATTATATCGAAACAGGCGAGAACGAAGGCGCCTTACTTGTTCGCGACGGACGCAAGGACGCAGCAACTGACGGAGAAGGTTACTTTGTTGGACCAACGATTTTCGATAACGTAGAAAGCGGCATGAAAATATGGCAGGATGAGATTTTTGCACCAGTACTTGCGATTGTACGCGTTGCAACGCTGGAGGATGCGATTGCACTTGCGAACAAATCCGACTTCGCTAACGGTGCTTGCCTATTCACGTCGAACGGCAGCAGCGTTCGCCAATTCCGCGAGACGATCGACGCAGGCATGCTTGGCATTAACCTAGGCGTACCGGCGCCAATGGCATTCTTCCCGTTCTCGGGGTGGAAAAAATCGTTCTACGGCGATCTTCATGCCAACGGAACCGATGGCGTAGAGTTTTATACTCGCAAGAAAATGGTGACGGCTCGGTGGTAACCCTTGTATCGATGAAGGAGATGCTGCTGCGGGGAGCCGAAGAAGGTTATGCCGTCGGCCAGTTCAACCTGAACAACCTGGAGTTTACGCAGGCGATCTTGCAAGCGGCAGAGGAGGAGCAGGCGCCGGTTATTCTCGGCGTCAGCGAAGCCTACATCCCGTATATGGGCGGGCTTGAATTTATTACGGGCATGGTGAAATCGCTGGTTCAGCATTACGGCATTACCGTACCGGTCGCGCTCCATCTGGATCACGGCTCCACGTATGACGTGTGCATCCGCGCGCTGCGTGCCGGCTTTACCTCCGTCATGATCGATGCCTCCCACCACTCGCTGGAGGAGAACATCGATATAACGGGCAGAGTCACGGACGCTGCGCATGTGCTTGACGCAAGCGTGGAAGCAGAGCTTGGCCGAATTGTAGGCCGTGAGGATGACCTTGTCGTTGACGACGCGGAGGGCATGTATGCCGTTCCGGAGGAATGCCTCCGCCTTGTCCGCGAGACGGGCATCGACTGTCTGGCTCCTGCGCTTGGCTCGGTTCACGGGCCTTATCGCGGCCAGCCGAAGCTTGGTTATGCAAGAATGGGCGAGATTCGGCAACTGACCGGACTTCCGCTTGTTCTGCATGGCGGGAGCGGATTGCCGGATGATGAGATTCGGCAGGCGATCAAGCTTGGCACTGCAAAAATAAATGTAAATACGGATAATCAAGCCGCTTTCACGCAGGCGATCCGTGGCTTCCTTGCGGAGCATCCGGACGCTTACGATCCGCGCAACTATTTAATTCCGGCGCGGAAGGCGATTCAGGAATCCGTGAAAGCGAAAATTCGGTTGTTCGGCAGTTCAGGCAAAGCGAAGCGGGAGGTATAAGGATATGACAAAGAAAATTACGATTGGCATTATCGGAGCGGGGCGCATTGGCAAAATTCACGCCGACAATCTGCTTCGTCTGCCTCAAGTACAAATTACAGCGGTGAGCGATCTGTTTGCAGGTCCGGAGCTTAGCGCATGGGCCGCTGAACGCGGCATTTCGAGGGTGACGAAGGACAGCTCTGAAATTATAAATGATCCAGCCATTGACGCGATCTTCATCTGCTCATCGACCGATACGCATGTTCCGTTGATCAAGCAGGCAGCGCAGGCGGGCAAGCATGTATTCTGCGAGAAGCCGCTTAGCATGGACATTAAACGGACCGAGGAAGCCGTAGCGGCTGCGGAAGCAGCCGGCATCAAGCTGCAAATCGGCTTTAACCGCCGTTTTGACCATAACTTCAAGCGTGTACGCGAGCATGTGCTGATCGGTTCAGTAGGCACGCCGCATATCGTGAAAATTACTTCACGCGATCCGAATCCTCCGCATGAAGAGTACATTAAAGTTTCCGGCGGCATCTTTATGGATATGATGATCCATGATTTCGACATGGCACGTTTCCTGACTGGCAGCGAAGTGACAGAGGTTTACGCGCAGGGCGGCGTTCTGATCGATCCGGTCTTCGGTAAATATGGCGACGTGGATACAGCCATCGTCACCCTTCGTTTTGCCAACGGCGCGCTTGGCGTCATTGACAACAGCCGCCAGGCGGCTTACGGTTACGACCAGCGCGTTGAAGTTTTTGGCTCCAAAGGCAGCGTTGCAGTCAGCAATGATCACCCGAACACGGCAGAGGTAAGCTCGGCTGAAGGCGTGACGCGTGACAAACCGCTGCATTTCTTCTTGGAGCGCTACAACGAGGCTTATATCGATGAAACTAGACAATTCGTAGATTGTCTCAGCAACGGACAGCCGCTACCGGTCACTGGCGAGGATGGCGTGAAGGCAGAAACGATCGCGTTGGCCGCCAAGCTTTCCTATCAGCTCGGGCGCCCCGTTCAAATTAGTGAAGCGGTTCAGTTGAAGCAAGAAGCAGAAGGGGCGGGTAGCCATGTCTAAGCTAATCGTCAAGCCAACAACCCCGAACGAAGAAGGCATTGTGCTAGCGGTATCGCCCGAATCAGCCGGCTGGGAATATGTCGGGTTCGAGGTAGCGAAGCTGGAAGCTGGACAAACGTTGAAGCGCAGTACCGATGGCCTTGAATATTGTCTCGTTCTGCTGTCCGGCCTTGCTGATGTGTCGACACAGGAGGAGAGCTGGACAAGTGTGGGCGAGCGGATGAGCGTGTTCGAGAAGAAGCCGCCTTACGCTATCTACGTTCCGAATGCTGATCACTTCGAGGTTACGGCGACAACGGCTTTAGAGCTTGCTATTTGCAGCGCACCAGGCAAAGGGAATTTCAAAGCCCGGCTTATCGCGCCTTCGGCAGCTGCTTCAGAGCTGCGTGGATATGGCAATCTGGAGCGTCAAATTTACAATATTCTGCCCGAGAGCGAGCCGGCGGACAGCCTGCTTGTCGTTGAGGTGATTACGCCGGAGGGCCACTGGTCCAGCTATCCGCCGCATAAGCATGATCAGGACAATATGCCTCAGGAGTCGCTGCTAGAAGAAACGTATTATTACAAAATCCAGCCGGAGCAAGGCTTCGCTGTTCAGCGGGTCTATACGGACAGCCGTTCTCTCGATGAGACGCTGATCATCAAGAATGGTGAAACGGTGCTTGTGCCGGAAGGCTACCATCCGGTAGCAGCGCCTCCGGGCTACGAGGTTTATTACTTAAACGTCATGGCAGGCCCGACGCGGGCTTGGAAATTCGTGAATGACGAGGTTCATGCATGGATTATGACGAAGCCGAGCGACCGGGCCTAATGCCCGAGCAGCTTTGGTTGTCGATAGGCAATCGGCCATAAAGCACCATCATGCAGTCATAGCGTTAACTACAGGAAGGCGGAGAGCGGGCAAACGCTCCCGCCTTTCATTGAAATATAAGCTCTTTACAAGTTTGATAGCTTATAAAGAGGATATCTGGTATCATGCCCAGTATCAATTACAGATACATTTTCGTTAATCAGGTCCATTGCCGCGCGTCACCCGCGATAGTAAGATACAGGTATAGCTGAACGGGGGCCAGCGATAACAATCACTGATCATGGAGAGGGGATCTGTACGATGCTAGAAAAGGAATCCAAACGATTAAAGCCGCTTACGGACGCTCAGCTTGAGCAGTATAAGCGGGATGGATTTATTATTATCAAACAAGGGTGCAGCTCCGATTTAATTGATGCTTTTAACAGACACATCTTTGAGATTCGCTCAGCACCGCTAAGCGAGATGCCCGAATGGGCACGCACCTCGGAGAAGGCGCGTTTCTCGACAAGATTGTTCAATCCGCACCAGCATGACAGCTTTTCGAGGCAAATGATGAAGCTTCCAATCGTACGAGGCACATTGGCCCAGCTGATGGAGCGGGAAGCGGTATGCGTGCAAAGCATGTTTTTCTATAAGGAACCCGGCTCGCATGGCCAGGCTGCGCATCAGGATTATTATTATATTAAAAATGATCCGATGACGATGGTGGCTGCATGGATTGCAACGGAAGACAAGGTGGATGAGCAAAATGGCTGTTTATGGGTCATTCCGGGCACGCATAAGCTTGGGCTGCTACCGCATGGCAAGGTTAAAAATCTCGAGGAGCATGAAGAGTGGACGGATGAGACCGAGGGCGTGGATTTGACGCAGCAAATTCCGGTTATTATGGAGAAAGGCGATATTTTGTTTTTCCATGAGCTGCTGATTCATTCCTCCAACCGCAACCGAAGCACAGATCGCTGGCGCCGCTCTTACGTATGCCATTATATCCGTGAGGATTCGGCCGTTACGCTTCGTGAAGATTTGCGCGAGAAATATTCGTTGGTTTAAACAGCGCAAGGCCCCGGTTAGCTCAGTTTAGAACGCAGGAAAAAGCGGCAAGCTTCAGGCTATTGCAAGATGGCCCAAGCGAGGTCGCAATTTCCATTGTCATCCACCGCTCTAAATTGTTAGAATAGGAACACGAAACTCGTCGATTTTCGTAAGCGCTTACAGATATATGGAGCAGCATCTTGTGAAATGGGGATGAAAATAATGAGCAAAACGTGGTACTACCGCCTGCTCTTCTCTTATATGCCCGTATTTTTCTTAATGATTTCCTTTTTATTTTTTATCTTTTTTCAAATGCTGACGGAGCGCGCCCAGCAGGATACCGCCCATATTTACGCCAGCGTGAACAATCAAATCGTCCAGAGTGTAGAACAGCCGCTGCAGTCGATTGACCATATGATGGTAACCATTCAGACGCGGAGCAGCAATTCCTCCGAATTCAATATGCTCGATTATTTTGACCAGGAGGGGCCGCCGTCCGTTTTTTTTACGTTTCAGATGACCAAGGAATTCAATAATATGAGACAGCTTTACCAAAGCATTCATTCGATTTATTTAGTTCGGGAGCGGGACGGCTATGTACTGAGCTCAAACACGGTTTCGCCAATGGAGCAGTTCTCAGATCGGGCGTTCATCGAAGAACTGCAGCGGGATAACTACTCGTACCACTGGACGAATGAACGAAGGTTTAAGGAGTTTCAAGCCTCGCGAGAGGAGCCGGTCGTATCGCTTGCACGCAAATATTTGACAAGCCGCGGCGAGAGCGGCTTGATGATCATCAATGTCAGGACAAGCTCGCTTGAAGGGCTGGTCTCGCAAAAAATGGATCAAACGACCAGCTACGTTACGATAACCGGCAAGGATCATGAGCCGATCTTCGCTACGGAAAAAGTGGAGGCAGCGAGCCGAAGGGCGATTTCTACCGTCGTGTCCGATTATACGGGCTGGACTTACGAGAGCGGACTGGAGAAAGGCAGCGGCTTTACGATCCTGCAAACCTTCTCGAATGTATGGATCATGCTGGCCGTAATCGTTGCGATATTGGGGCTGCTCTCGATTGTTTATATGACGCATAGAAATTATCGGCCGCTGCGCGCGCTGATTTCCAAGCTGGATAAAATCTCGCAAGCATCGGGTGAGCAAAGCGAGGCAGAACGAAATGAGTTTCATTATATCGAATCGACGGTAGACTCGCTTGTCCAGCGCTTTAATTTGTTCAAATCCCAATCCGACTTGAATAGCGGCTACCGCAAAAAATCAATTTTCCTTGAGGTGATGAGCGGCTCAAGATCGCTTGCCGCTGCGGAATGGGATACGGAGATGGAGCGGCACGGCTTTGCAGGCAGCTTCAGTAAGGCAGTCGTTATCGTCATTTCTATCGATAAATATTCCGATGTTTTATCACGCTACAGGGAGCAGGATATGATTTTGTTTCGGTTCATCATCCAAAATATGTACATGGAGCTGATTCAGAAATATAGCTTGTCGAGCTGGAGCGAATGGATGAACGATAAGGAAATGTGCGGCTTCGTCTATGTGCAGGAGGAGCATGCGGAGCTGTTAATGGACAATCTCCTTAAGCTGTCCGAGAGCGCGCATCAATGGATCAGGTCCAATCTGCCTTTTACGGTCACGATAGGTATCGGGCAAATGACGGATTCCGTGGCGCAGCTCAAGACCTCTTACAAAAAAGCGATGGAGGCTGTCAACTTCAGGCTGGTATTCGGCAACAATCGGACGATTGGCTACTGGGATACCGAAACGGGAGCCACCTTCGAGCTATACAACCAGCTGGAGCAGATTCGCAGCCTGATTTACGCATTCCGGTTAATGGAGCCGGAGTGGCGCCTCAAGTACGGTTCGTTGTTCGAGCAGTTCAGGCAAAATAAGCTCAAGCGCGAGGATATGGTTAATTTGCTCAATTATTTTGTTTTTTATTTATTTGAGCATGTGCAGGGCACCATTCTTAACGATGAGATGATCGAGACGAACAAAGCGATCATGAAGGACGTTATCGATCAATTCGAGACGCTGGAGGATGTGCAGGAAGAAATTCTGGGCGTGATGGAGAAGCTGGAATATGCCCTTGAGCAAAAAACGGGCAAAGGCGGCGGCGCCGAAATTGCCGTTAAGATGAAGCAGTATATCGACGAGAATGTTTCCAATCCGGATTTATCGCTTATCCATCTCAGCCAGCAATTCGATATTCCTTCGAAAAATGTAAGCTCGTTATTTAAAGAACAATTCGATATCAAATTTATCGATTTTCTGATTCACCGAAGAGTAGAGCTCGCGAAGCAGCTGCTGCAGGAGAAGGATTTGAGCGTACAGGAAATTGGGCGAGCGGTCGGGTATTTGAATCCGGTATCCTTCAACCGCGTCTTTAAGCGCGTCGTTGGCATGCCTCCCGGCGATTACCGCAAGGAAAAGCTCGGTTAATCAAGGAAAATGGTTAATCCAGCAGTCGGATCGCGCCGTAATGGCGCGGTCCGATTTTTGTATACCGCCGGATTCTTGTCAATTGCCGGGTGATTCGGTTGTGGGGTATAGTTGCCCCAACAAAACAATCCATAGTCACAAGGAGGCGTTGCAAGGTGTCCAATATGACCCCTATATCTGCCGCAGCCGGCATGCCGGCGGAGCCGCTTCGGCGCACAGCTCGAAGCGAGGTAGCCAGAAAGATGCGCCGTCATTGGCAGTTGTATCTGCTAATTCTGCTGCCGCTGCTCTATTTTATTTTATTTAAATACGTTCCGATTCTAGGCGTGCAGATCGCATTTAAGGATTTGAGCGCGAAGGCAGGCATTTGGGGCAGCCCTTGGGTGGGGTTTAAGCATTTTGAAGCTTTTTTCAACCACCCTAATTTTTGGCTCCTCATTAAGAACACATTGTTTCTAAGCTTGTATACGCTTGCAGTCGGGTTTCCCGCTCCAATTATACTCGCACTCATGATTAATGAGCTAAGGAACGGCATGTTCAAAAGAACCGTTCAAATGGTGACCTATGCGCCATACTTTATTTCTACCGTCGTCATGGTTTCGATGATCCTGCTGTTTCTGGCACCGCGAATCGGCGTGATCGATCATATTCGGACTGCGCTTGGGTTTGATTCCGTTAATTTTATCGGGGAGCCCTCCATGTTCAAAACGATCTTCGTGTTATCGGATGTATGGCAATACATGGGGTACAGCGCCATCATTTATATCGCCGCCCTGGCTGGCGTCAATCCGCAGCTGTATGAGGCATCCAAGCTTGACGGCGCGAGCCGGCTGCAGAAAATCATCCATATCGACCTGCCAAGCATTATGCCAATTATGGTGCTGCTGCTGGTGCTGAATATGGGGCAGCTGCTCAATATCGGCTTCGAGAAGGTGTATCTGCTGCAAAATCCGCTGAACACCAGCGCCTCGGAAATCATTTCTACCTATGTCTATAAGGTTGGTCTGGTGCAAGCGAATTACAGCTTCTCCGCCGCCGTCGGTTTGTTTAATTCGTTGATTAACTTGCTATTAATACTGCTTGCCAACTTCGGGGCAAGACGCGCTACAGGATCGGGGTTGTTCTAACATGGCAAAATCGAATGCGATTAAGGAGCCGTTGTCGGACAAGGTATTGCTCACCTTCATTTACATCGTGCTGATAATCATATTGGCGGCGGTGCTTTATCCGCTAATCTACATCGTGAGCTCTTCCTTGAGCTCGCCGCAGGCGGTTGTATCCGGACGAGTGTGGCTGTTCCCGGTCGAGCTCTCGCTGAAAGGCTATACGGCCGTTCTTAGCAATCCGCGG
The DNA here is from genome assembly GCF_006542765.1 of Paenibacillus luteus. Classification (GTDB taxonomy): domain Bacteria; phylum Bacillota; class Bacilli; order Paenibacillales; family Paenibacillaceae; genus Pristimantibacillus; species Pristimantibacillus luteus. The sequence continues at coordinate 88,723 of NZ_SKCD01000022.1, read as the reverse complement.
ATTTGGTCAGGCTATTCCAACTCCATCTTCTATATGTGTGTTGGCACGTTGATAAGTGTCTTCCTTACTTTTGCGTTAGCTTATCCGCTATCGAAGAAAACCTTCTATGGGCGATCGACGATTATGTATCTGATTATCGTAACCATGATTTTTAGCGGCGGCCTGATTCCTTATTATTTGACGGTAAAAAGCCTTGGGATGATCGATACGCGCTGGGCGCTGCTGCTGCCTCAGGCCATAGCGGTCTGGCAGGTCTTCATTGCCAAAACCTTCTTTCAAGAGTCGATCCCGGATGAATTGAACGAAGCGGCTGAAATGGACGGCTGCAGCGATCTTCGGTTCCTTTGGTCGATAGTTCTGCCGCTTTCCAAACCGGTCGTAGCCGTATTGGCGCTTATGTATGCGGTTACCGCATGGAATGCGTACTTCGATGCGCTAATTTTTCTGAAAAACGTCAATCTCTATCCGCTTCAACTCATTTTGCGAGAGATTTTGATTCAGAATTCCGTCGACAATTCGATGATGGTAGACGTACGAACAATGGAAGCCAGACAAGGAATGAAGGATTTGCTGAAGTTTTCGCTCATCGTCGTTTCGAGTTTGCCTGTCCTCATCATATATCCATTTGTTCAGAAGCATTTTGTAAAGGGGGTCATGATCGGTTCTCTGAAAGGTTAATCTAAACAGATCATTGGTGGAGAGTAGCAATAGGGAATTATCCATAACGAATCTGAAGGGGTGTCTGACATGAAAAAATCTTGGAAAATGGTAGCTGGAATCGTGCTTGCCGCAACGCTGCTTGTGAGCGCTTGCTCGAATAACAATAATTCTGCAGGTTCAAGTACGAACGGGGCCGTTAACGGCGGCGAATCGCAAACGCCGGTCAAACTGTCTGCATTCATTAATCAATCGCCTAACCTTGCTAGCCTAGACAATCCGTTCACGAAGCTGGTTGAAGAGAAAACGAACGTCAAATTGTCGTTCACGGTCGGCCCTCCGAACGATAATAACGACAAGCGCAACGTGCTTATGGCAAGCGGCGATTACCCAGAAATTTTTCTAAGCGGCAACTTTACGCCAGCGGAACAAATGAAGTTCGGCAAGCAGGGCGTATTCCTGCCGCTCAACGATCTTATTGAGCAATACGCGCCGAATATTAAAAAAATCTTCGAAGAGCGTCCGGATTTGAAAACCGCGATTACTTCCTCTGACGGCAATATTTACGGCATGCCTCAGGTGAATGAGTGCTATCACTGCTGGTATGCGCAGAAGCTGTGGATCAACCAAAAGTGGCTCGACAAGCTAGGCTTGGATATGCCGACAACGACGGAGGAATATGCCGAAGTGCTGCGCGCATTCAAAACGAAGGATCCGAACGGCAATGGCATTGCGGATGAAGTGCCGCTAAGCGGCGCATTGTACACTTGGCACGGTGACATTACAGGATTCCTGATGAATCCGTTCATTTACAACAACGGGGATGGTCAATCCTTCTCCTATATCCGAGTGAAGGACGGTCAAGTGCAGCTTTCGGCTAATCAGCCGGAATGGAAGGATGGACTAGCCTATCTGGCTTCGCTTTACAAAGAGGGCTTGATCGACCCGCAGGCATTTACGCAAAATCAAGAGGGCTTGCAGCAGCTTGGCAACAATGTAGGCGAAACGATACTCGGCTCCTTTGCGATTGGCCACGTACAGATGGCAGTAGCCGCAACCGATGAGCGCAATCAGTATTATGTAGCCGTTCCGCCGCTTAAAGGCCCGAATGGCGTTCAATTATCCGGCTATTACAAATCGGTCGGCAACCAAGGCCGTTTTGTCATCACAGATAAAGCTAGTGAAGAACAGCAAATCGCAGCGATTAAGATGTTGGACTATCTGTGGACAGAAGAAGGAACAAGAGGACAGGTATTCTCGGTGGAAGGGCATTCCTGGAGCAAGGCAAGCGCCGATCAGCTTAACGTGAACGGCAAGCCAGCCAGCTACCAAGTGGACCCGTCCTACCGCAGCGAAACCATCCATACGGATGGCTGGGACCAAGCGGGTCCGGACTTCCGTCCGCGGGACCGCTTCGAATCGGAAGCCGTATCCCAAGATATGCTGTCGCCGGAAGGCTACGAGCTGCGCTTGGTCACGGAGACGAATAAGTATGAAGGGTTCGAGCCGAAAGAGGATGAAATGTTCCCGACGGATATTTTCATCAGCGCGGAGGATGGGGAGAAAGCCGCCCAATACAAAGCGACAGTGGAGGATTACGTTCGTTCGAACATGCTGCAATTCATTACGGGGCATAAAGATATCCAGAAGGATTGGGACAGCTATGTGCAAGGCTTCGGCGGCTTGAAGCTGAGCGATTACTTGAAAATTTTGCAAAGCGCATACGATGCGAACCTGAACAAAATGAAATAAGGTCCTATTGATGGCGTAAACGGCAGCCTGCGGCGCAAGCGCTGCAGGCTGCTCATTTTAGAACGAAGGAAGTGAGACGATGAAGCAGCAGCTCCCGTACATTCAAAATCCTATTTTGCGCGGCTTTAACCCGGATCCGTCGATCGTAAGGGTTGGCGACGACTTCTACGTGGCGACTTCTACCTTTCAATGGTTTCCTGGCGTGCAAATTCATCATTCCCGCGACTTGATTCATTGGCAGCTGCTCACGCGTCCGCTGGATCGATTAAGCCAGCTCAATATGCTGGGCAACCCGGATTCCGGGGGCGTATGGGCGCCTTGCCTGACTTACGACAATCATTTGTTTTATCTGGTCTACACTGATGTAAAAAGCCATGCGGGTGCTTACAAGGATACACACAACTATGTCGTTACCGCTCCCGACATTAAGGGTCCATGGTCGGATCCGGTTTATTTGAACAGCAACGGATTTGATCCGTCGCTATTTCATAACGAAGACGGAAAGAAATGGCTCGTGAACATGCAATGGGATTACCGGAAAGACCGTGACCCGTTTAATGGCATCTATTTGCAGGAATATTCCGAGGAGGAGCAGCGGCTGGTCGGGCCATCCTATTTGATTTATCAAGGGTCCGAGCTGGGGCTGACGGAAGGTCCTCATTTATATAAGAAGGATGGCTATTACTATCTGATGGTTGCCGAGGGCGGCACCAGCTACGAGCATGCGGTAACGTTAGCTCGGTCCAAGGCGCTTACCGGACCCTATGAAACGGATCCTTCGGGAGCGATGCTCTCCGCACGCCATAATCCGGAAGCCATGCTGCAGAAGGCCGGGCATGCCAGCTTGGTGCACACGCAGAGCGACGAGTGGTATATCGTTCATCTTTGCGGACGTCCGCTGACGACAGAAGGCAGGCGCTGCAATCTGGGCCGGGAAACGGCCATTCAGCGCTGCGAATGGTCGGAGGATGGATGGCTCAGGCTAACGGGAGGCGGTAATACTCCGTTTAATGAGATCCAGGCGCCTGCGCTTCCTTGGCATCCCTTCCCTGCACCATCTCCTACGGATCATTTCGAAGAGGGAACGCTCGATATTCAGTGGCAGTCGCTGCGCCAGCCGATGACGGAGCAGTGGCTGACGTTGACGGAGCGGCCGGGATATTTGCGCTTGAGAGGCATGGAGTCTCCCAATTCGCGCTTCAGGCACAGCCTGATCGGCCGACGCCAGCAAGCTTTCCGCTGCGAGGCGGAGACTGCTCTCGAATTCGAGCCCGGCACCTATCAGCAGATGGCAGGCTTAACCTATTATTATAACTCTCAAAACTATTATTACCTTCGATTGGGTTATGACGAGAAGGCGGACACGAACCTTGCGATTCTTGCCAACGATCATGGCGTTTATCACGAGCATACTGCGGAGCCAGTCCCGGTTCCTTCGGGCGCACGCGTTTATTTGCGGCTTGTCATTCAGGATCGTTGGCTGCAATTCTATTATTCCTTGAACGGCAGCGAATGGTTCGCGATAGGACCCGAGCTTGATGCTAGCAAAATATCGGATGAGTATGCGACTCATCTGGTAGATGGCTATTTTACGGATTGGGGCTTTACGGGTGCCTTTATCGGGTTATGCGCGCATGATTTATCGGGCGGGCGCAGGGCTGCAGATTTTGATTATTTCCGCTATGAAGAGAAGGAGTGAGGGAGAATGGCATTATCCAATGATTCATTAATAGGAAAGCATCTCGTATTTGTCTGCGGCGAGGATGAATATGAATCGGAGAATACGATGCCGATTCTAGCAGGGGAGGCAGCGAGGAAGCATGGCGCCAAAGTTACGGTGCTGACTGCTGGCCCAGATCCTGCGAATCCGACAAACATTGCAGGGCTTGAAGCGCTCGAAACGGCGGATTTGGCTGTGTTTTACATTCGCTTCCGCCAGCTGCCGGAGGAGCAGTTCCGCTATATTCGGGAGTATCTGGATGCAGGCAAGCCGGTGATTGGCTTGCGAACAAGTACGCATGCCTTTCTGTATCCGGAAGGACATCCGTTACAAGAATGGAATGACGGCTTTGGCATAGATGTGCTGGGCGCCCCGTGGATTCGCCATTTCGGCCATTCCTCAACGACTAGCGTTTCCGTGGCTTGGGCTGCGGTAGAGCATCCAATTCTGAGAGGCGTTCCTACGCATTTCGAATGCCGATCCTGGCTCTATCAGGTGCTTCCGTATCCGCCAGAAGGAACGATTCCGCTGCTGAACGGGGCGACGATTAATCCCGAGGATAATGGATGGTCCTATACGAGCGACACCCCTCGCGTGCATCCGGTAGCTTGGACCCGGACACACGGGGGCGGCGGACGGGTGTTCACGACGACGATGGGACATCCCGAGGATTTTGAGCTGGAAGCGTTCAGGCGATTGCTGCTTAACGGCATGCATTGGGCAGTCGGAGCAGAGCATTTAATAGAAGGAGGATCGAAATGATGAAACTAGCAGCGATTACAGGCGAGAAGAAAGCAGAGCTGATCGAGCGGGATCGGCCTGCATTGCAGGAGGGCTGGGCGCTCGTTAAGGTCCATGCTGCGCCGATGTGCGCGGAGTATAAAAGCTTCGTCCATGGCGACCATTCGGAATGCTTGGGCCATGAGGCGGCTGGCGAAGTTGTTGAGGCAGCGCCTGGCAGCAAGGTAAAGGTTGGCGACCGGGTAGTGGTCATGCCCCAGTATCCATGCGGAGAGTGCGATCTGTGTATCGCAGGCGACTTCATCTATTGCGAGCACAACCAGAATCATTACGAGCCTACGATGACGCAATATTTGTCGAAGCCTTCCTGGCTGCTTGCTCCAATACCGGATGGCGTCTCCTATGAGAAAGCTTCGTTAGCCTGCTGCGGCCTTGGGCCGTCGCACGGGGCCTTCTCTACGATGGGAGTTAATGCTTTCTCAACGGTATTGATTACAGGACTTGGGCCAGTTGGTCTTGGCGCGATCGTCAATGCGAGGTTTCGCGGCGCAACCGTCATAGCGGTAGAAATGAACCCTTACCGCGTGGAGCTGGCTGAGCGGATGGGCGTTCAGCATATCATCGATCCGCGGGACCCGGAGGCCGTTAGCCGGATTAAAGCGTTGACCGGAGGAAGAGGGCCGGATTTCGGGCTTGATTGCTCAGGTGTGTTAGCTGCGCACCGCCTTCAGATTGACGCGGTCAAGCGCAAAGGCAAGATCGCTTTCGTTGGGGAATGCTTCTCCGAGACACCAATCAAGGTGAGCGACGATCTGCTGCGCAAAGGCATTCACCTGATCGGCTCTTGGCACTACAACTTAAATGAATTTCCGCATTTGATGAAGGTGATTGAGCAATCTCCGCTTGCCGAGCTGCTCATTACACATACCTTTCCGATGAGCCGAATCCAGGAAGCGTTCGAAGTGTCCGCTTCACAACAAAGCGGCAAAATCATATTGAAACCATGGGAGTGATCCGGTCATGAAGGTTGGCATGAATCTGTTGTTGTGGACGGATAAGCCAGATCCCTCCAAGCATCTGCATTTGCTGCAGGACATTAAGAAATGGGGCTTTGACGGCGTTGAGCTGGCCGTCGATAACATGGACGCTGCGGATGCGAAGGCATTTGGCCTGATTTTGAAGGAGCTGGGGCTTGGAATCACGGGCATTGCAGCACTTGACGCAGCTGTGGCAGATCCCGCAAGCAGCGACGAGGCGTTAAGAGGACATGCGCTTGAGATTCTGAAGCATGCGATAAAGAATACACAAATGATTGGCGCTGAGGTGTTGTGCGGCCCCTTGTTTCAAGGACTTGGGCGCTTCAGCGGGCAAGGCCCGCAGCCCGAGGAATGGGGCTATGCGGTGGAGACGCTGCGCGCCGCGGGCGAGTATGCCGCGGAGCTTGGCATCAAGCTTGCGCTTGAGCCCATCAACCGATTCGAAATGTACCTTGCCAATACGCTGGAGGATGGCGCCCGGTTCGTGGAAGCGGTTGGACTATCGAACGTAGGACTGCTCGCCGATACTCATCATGGCAATATCGAAGAGCTGAATGTTCCCGAGGCGTGGCGGAGAGCGGCGAAGCATATTGTTCATGTTCACATCTCGGAGAATAACCGCGGGGTTCCGGGCAGCGGCCATGCGGTGCCTAAGGAAATATTCGACGTGCTGCATGACATTGGCTATGACGGCTGGCTAACGATTGAAGCTTTCGGCCAACAGGTTCCAGGCCTTATCTCACGGCTGCATCTGTGGCGCGATTACGCTGAGCATCCCGACGATGCGGCACGGCTAGGCGTTCAATATATTAGAAGCCATTTGGCTTAACGAGAGGAGAAATTCACCCATGCCTTTGATTCAGACCAATGGAATTGAGCTGTTTTATGCGGAGCGGGGAGAAGGAGAACCGCTTGTGCTGCTAATGGGGCTAGGGGCCGACGGCAGCCTATGGGAGGAACATGTGCGCGCATATGAACAGCATTTCCGCTGCATTCTAGTCGATAACCGCGGCGCGGGCGGCTCCTCCCAGCCCATTGGGCCCTATACGACAAAAATAATGGCAGCCGATACGCTCGGCCTGCTTGATGCGCTCGGAATCGAGCGTGCCCATTTCTCCGGCATCTCGATGGGAAGCGCGATTGCCCAGGAAGCGGCATTATCGGCTCCTGACCGAGTGATCAGCCTAACGCTGAATTGCTCCTGGTCGATGTGCGATGCATATACGAAGCGCGTTTTCGAAACGCTCGGCAATGCCTATTCGCTTATGGAGGCGGATGATTTCCAGAAACTGCTGCAGCTTATCATTTATACGCCAAGCTACCATGAGCAGCATTTGTCGGTGCTGGAAACCGCGCAGCAGGCAGCGCTCGCCCATCCCTCGCCGATGACGATTCATGCGTTCCTGTCACAGTGCGAGGCGTGCATTTCCCATCATACGGCGGGAAGGCTCGGAGCGATTACAGCGCCGACGCTCATTACGGTGGGAGATCAGGATATCTTCACGCCGCTGCCTTTGTCGCTAGCTATCGCGGAGGAAATTACGCACGCCGAGAAGCACGTCTTTGTAGGCAGCGGCCATACGCATCACTGGGACCGGCTTGAGGAGTTCAACCGAGTTACGCTGGACTTTATGCTGCGCCACAGGGAAGCCATCCAAGCGAGGAGAGATGAAGATGAAGCCTAAAATTTCAATCGGATCATGGGCGTTTGCATTCGGTCCTTTTGCAGAAGACCCATGGTCTTTTACACGAATTTTGCAGTATGCCGAGCAGGCCGGTTATGACGGGGTAGAAATGAACGGCTTTGCTCCCCATCCGACACCGGATCTTTATCCAACAGCTGCAAGCCGTCAAGCACTGCTGGAGGAAATCCGGTCTTACGGGCTTGGCATTTCCGGTTATGCGCCGGACTTTACTTCAGCGCCGCCGGACCGAAGCGAACCAGCGGTTTATTTGAAACTGATGGAAGGCTATATCGATTTCTGTACTGACCTCGGCATCGATACGATTCGAGTGGATACGGTCAGCCATCCAGAACAATTGCCAGAGGATGCGTACGAGGACCGTTTTAAAACGCTGGCTTTGACGTGGCGAGCTTCCGCGGAAATGGCTGCGACCAAGAACATGCGCATCGTTTGGGAGTTTGAACCGGGCTTCTGGCTGAATAAGCCTTCTGAAGTGAAGCGGCTCGTGGAAGCGGTCAACCATCCTGCCTTTCTAGTGCTGTTCGATACGAGCCACGCCTATATGAGCGGGGTTGTTGGCGCACGCCAAACGGGCGAGAAGGAGCTGTTATCCGGCGGGATAGTGGAATATGCGAGGCTGTTGGAAGGCCATATCGGACATTTCCATCTGATTGATTCGGATGGGACGCTGCATGATGAAGAAACCAGCACGCATGCTGCTTTTGGAGCGGGAGAAATTGACTTCCAAGCTCTACTGAAGGAGCTAAAGCCGGTGGTGTCAGGCATGGAATGGTGGTGCGTCGATTTCTGCTTCAACGCAGAGGTGGAAGAGTGGGGCCGCCAGGCGGTTCCATTTATACGCAAGGCCATGAAGGAGGCGGAATAAGGCATGGCAATCTCCATTGGTTTCCAAACCTATACGTGGCAAATGTCTTATGAGAAATATTGCGACCAATTGGATCATATTCTCGCGGCGGTAAAGGAAGCGGGCGGTACCGGAATCGAACCGGAGGTGTGCATGCTGGGGTGTTATACGGATGCCCCGGTCGCCTTGCGGGAAGCGCTGGATGGCCAAGGACTTCGCCTTGGCGCGCTTTGCCTTGCTTTGGCGTGGCAGCATCAAGAAGAGACAGCAGAGGAGCGGGCGGAAGCGGATCGCGTGATCGCATATTTGAAGCATTTTCCGAATACGGTACTGACCTTGGTACAGCTTCCGGGCAAGGATCGCAGCGATCTCGCGCGCCGGCAGGCGAATGCGCTGGCTAACATTAATGCGGTTGCGCGCCGCGCTTCAGAACAAGGAATTGCTTGCGCTTATCACCCCAATTCGCCGAGCGGCTCGCTCTTTCGCGTGGAGGAAGATTATAAGGTGCTGCTGAATGGCTTGGATACGCGGTATTGCGGCTATGCGCCGGATACCGGGCATATTGCCAAAGGCGGCATGGACGTCGAGGCGATCTTCCGGACGTACCGGACGATGATTAAGCATGTTCATTTTAAGGATATGAGTGTGTATGACAGCTCGTGGACGGCACTTGGCCAAGGCTCCATTGACCATGTAGGCATCATGCGGTATCTGAGCGAAACCGGTTATGACGGTTGGGTGATGGTGGAGGAGGAATCAAAGGGCGCCGAAGCGGATCCGGATGGGGTTACCTTGCAAAACGGGATATATATTCGCGAGGTGCTCGAACCGTTAGGGAAATAGCCGTTTCGCAGCGCAATTGCATTGCAAACGAACGTTTTTTCAATCGAACAATTAAAGGAGTGCGGATCATGAAACAGCGTATTTATCTCGTTGGCGCAGGAGCCATTGCCGGCTACCACGTGGAGGCCATTGCCAGACTAACTGAATCTGAGCTCGAGCGGCCTACCGTATTTGTCACCGACGTCAATCCGAGCGCGTTAGCAGCGTTTGTGGAGAGGTATTCTTGGGTGATCCCTGCCGAGCAGCTGACTTCGATGCTGGAAGAGCCCGCAGGGGAAAATGATATTGTGATCGTTGCGACGCCACCCCTTACGCATGCTGACATCACCTGCCACGCCCTGCGATCCGGACGGCATGTCTTATGCGAGAAGCCGCTGGCCATGAACAGGGAAGAGGCGGAACTTATGCTCCGAACAGCCAAGGAGACGGGAAAAATGCTGGGATGCTGCAGCTCGAGGTTCGCAGGCCTGCAAATAACTGATGAAGTCAAGGCTAAGCTTGGCCAGGGTGAGCTTGGCGAGCTATATCAGGCACAGTGGATACAGAGGCGGAAAAGATCGCGTACGGGAATCGAGTACCAGCCGACAAGCCGGTGGTTCCTGAAACGTTCGGTAAGCGGCGGGGGGACCTTGATGGACTGGGGGCCGTATGACATGGCGGGCATGACGGAAGTTCTCCAGCCCGTGAAGGTGGAGGTGCTTCATGCCTGGATGTCGAATCCGGTGACGGGACATCCTCTTGAGGCTGAAATCACGAGCGACGTAGAGCAGCATGTCGGCGCACTGTTGAATTTCCAATTGGCGGATGGCAGCGTAGTGCCGGTTCATTATGAGCGGGCGGCATGCTGCCACGGCGAAGAACGGAGCCTAACCGAAATCGAGGGGACGGTGGGAGCCTTGCAATGGGAATGGCTCTGTTTGGATGGGAGCGGCGAGCTGGCTCGGTATTATGATGAGGCTGGCGAACCTGCAGAAGACCGCAGCAGCGTAGCGAATGCCCCGCTTGGGATGATGGATAAGCCCATCGTTTATTTCTTGCAAGCGGTATCCGGACAGGCATCGCACGCGATCGTGAACGAGCAGGCTGTATTCAATTTCAGCATTCTAGCCGCGATCTATGAGAGCATTCAAAGCGGGGAGAAGCTAGTCGTAACGAAGGAGAGGGCCTAATGAAAAACGTCTATGCCATGGATACTTTTTTCTATAACAGCTTAGGCAATTATCCGTTTGCAGTGCGCTGCGAAATGCTCTCGGAGCTCGGTTATGATGCAGCCTATTTGACCCTTTGGGATGAGCAGGCATGGAAGGATCTGGCGTTGATTCCGGGCGTGAAGGACACCTACGGGCTAGAGGTTGCGGCCGTATATGCCGTTCTTGACGTTACCTTGCCGAAGGAACATCCGGACGCAGTTAGAATCGTTGCCATGCTGGAGCAATTGGAGGGCTGCAGCCGGGTGGAGCTTGCGTTAACGATGGGTGACAATCTATACGCGCCGTCGGACCCGGCAGGGGACGCTTTGGCACTGGAATGGCTGTCGTATTTGCTTCCTATTGCCGAGCAAAGAAACATTAAAATTTCGCTCTACCATCATGTCTTCTTCTGGTTGGAGCGCTGGGAGGACGCGCATCGGCTGATCAACCAGCTGCGCCATCCTTTGCTGGGCATAACCTTTAGCTCCTTCCATTGGTATGGGATCGATGGCACGAGGCTGAATGAAGCGCTGTCCGCTTGTGTGCCTTATCTGCATGCGGTCAATGTCTGCGGAAGCCGAAAGCTGCCTCCCGGCGGCTTGCCGGCCTCTATTGAAAGCATTGACCAAGGCGAGCTTGATGTGTTCAGCTTTATTGCTGCGCTGAAGAAGCATGGTTATATCGGAAGCATTGGCTTCCAAGGTTACGGAATGGGCGGGGATCCCTTCCATCATTTAGAGAAGAACATTCAGGTGCTCAGCAAGATTGAGAAGCGCCTCCTTAAGCACCCAAGCTGGTCGTTACTATAAGCAGTTTGTCGAAGCAGGAAGGAACGGGACCGTTGGTCCTGCGTTTTTGTAAGGGGGGCCGGTTGTTGTTTGGGCCGGCTCTTTTAACTAAATAAAAGGTTTTATATGTTTTATCTTATAAAACAGCCTTGTATTTCTACGAGAAACGAATTCGCTTTTCTTATAAAGAAAGCCGAAGCCGTTTCTTCTTGTTTTATGTAAGGATAAGAAAAGAGGGAAAAACATGAATATAAGAAACGCGGTTAATGATGGTACTCATAACGCGCCAAGGCTGGAGCTGCAGCAATCCTGGTGGGCTATGGGGCAGCTCGGAGAGCATGGCAAGGAATGGACGATGGAGCAGAAATTCGAAAAAATCGCAGAGGCGGGCTATTCGGCGATTAGCGCCGCCGTGCCGCCGCCGGAAGAAAGGCAGGAGTGGCACCGCCTGCTGGATCGTTATAAGCTTGGCTTTAACGCCATCGCTTTTCCTTCGAGGGTGGAAGATATCTTACAGAGCATGGAGGAAGCGAGCCAATTTGGGTCTGTGCAATATATGAATTTGCAGGTCATGGATGGATTCGTCATTGATCAGCAGGCGATCGAGCTGCTGTCTGGCTTGCTGTCGAGAGCAAAGGAGACTGGCATGCCAACCTTTATCGAGACGCACCGAGGGACTCTCACGCAGGACCTTATCCGAACGGTATCCTATGTCCGCGAGCTCCCGGAGCTTCGCTTGATGATCGATTTGTCCCATTACGTCGTAGCTGGTGAGTTGAACGGCTCGCTTGCGCGCGCGGAGGAACATTTTGCTGTGCTGCTGGAGCGCACCTCGGGCATTCATGCCCGCGTATCGAACGGCGAGCAAGTCCAAATTGATGTAGGGCCCGAAGGTGATCATCCGATGCTGCCTCATTTTGAACGCTGGTGGCGCACAGGAATGAGAAGCTGGCTTCGGCAAGCACAGCCTGGTGACGTATTGCCCTTTGTAACGGAGCTAGGCCCTCCAGGCTATTATGCGGTCACGCAAAGGACAGCTGCGGGCAACGAGATTGAAATTTCCGATCGCTGGCAGCAGGGGTTATTGTTGAAGAGATTGGCTGAGGTGCAGTGGCAGCAGGCGCATAGCGAGTTGGAGTAAATCGAAGGTAACAGAACAAAGGTAACAGAACGAAGGTAACCTTACAAACGAAAGACTGAACAGAAAATGTTTTTCTGTTCAGCCTTTTTGCATAGGTGCATCTATCTCAGAAGAGACGGTAAACGGTGAGCCAGCTCAATTTAGGACGGAAGCAGTGCTTTTAATTTAAGGTCCGGTTGTGCAAGAGCTTTAGAATCGAGTACCGCCTGAGAGCCAATAATCATTTCAGCAAGCCGTATATCCTTGGCTATGCCGGGACCGCCGATGCCGCTTGCCGCCACGAGTCTATTCTCAGCCGTTAAATGGAAGAACAAGTCGCCTTTGGCGCCGAGGCTGCGATGAACGGTCGTTGTGCCGGCATCGGGCAAGCCCGCGACTTGCAGAGTCAGGTCGTATTGGTCCGACCAGAACCAAGGGACTGCTGCATAGGCAGCTGCAGCACCAAGCATGCTTCCGGCGGCATGCGTGCCTTGGTCCTGGGCGTTGCGCCAAGCCTCAAGGCGAATTCGCCTGCCACCATAAAGCGGATGAGGGAAGGAGCAGCAATCGCCGGCTGCAAAAATATCCGGATCGCTCGTTGCCAACCTCTCATCAACACGAATGCCATTTTCGACGGCTAGTCCGCTCTCAGAAGCAAGTGCTGTTTCGGGAATGGCTCCTATCCCTGCAACGATTGTATCGCAGGCTAATGCTTCACCGTTACTGAAGCGGATGAGGTACTCTTTCCCGCTGCTCGACATTCCGGAAATCGCGCTGCCAAGCTTGAACTGTACGCCAGCCGATTGATGGCGAGCATCGACAAGGCTAGCAATCGCTTCGGGAACGCCTCTCATAAGAATACGCGGACCTGCTTCGATAACGGTAACTTCACATCCGCGTGCTCTTGCGCTTGCCGCAACTTCGAGGCCGATAAAACCACCGCCAATGACGACAATTCGTTTTCCAGGCTGCAGCTGTTCTCGAAGCGAGACGGCATCGCCATAGGAACGAAGATAATGGATGCTAGGCCATGCCAGCGGGGTGTCGGAGCCGGGCAGGGGGCTAGCAAGTTTTCTGGGCTGTGCGCCGGTTGCGAGCAGAAGGCGCTCATAAGTAAGGCTGCTGCCATCGTTTAAAGTAATCCTATGGTTCCTTGTATCAATGGCAACGGCTTTGCATGCTTTCCGCAGCTCGATGCGCTGCTCCGTCGCCTGCTCTGCACGGAGGATAGCTGCAGGGGAAGGCTGATCTTCCTCTTGCAGCATTTGCTTGGATAAGGGCGGGCGCTCGTAGGGAGCATGCGCCTCTTCGCCGATAAGCGTAATCCTGCCTGTCCAGCCCAAGCTGCGGAGCTCAGCGGCTGCGCGTGCGCCGGTTTCGCCGGCTCCAATGATAATCATGCCATGGTCTGACAAATTGACGCCTCCTTAATTGATTCGGATCCAGATATGCCCGGATTCCTGTTTGAGCGGGTAGGTTTTGAGCGCTTGGCAGACGGGGGCCCGCTTGGCTTCTCCAGTCGTGTAATCGAACCGTCCGTTATGCTTCGGGCATTCAATATGATTGCCCATAACCAGTCCGTCTGCTAAATGAAATTTCTCATGCGTGCAGAAGCCATCCGTGGCAAAATATTTGTTTTTTGCGGAACGGTAAATCGCAAAGGTCCGTTCCTCATAGTCGAATCGGATGACATCCTCTTCCTCAATATCTTCTTCTTCACAGGCGGCAATCCAGCCTTCGTATGCCATAGGGGCACCTCTTTTCTTATGATGGTTTGTATTCGACATCGCTGCTACCTTCCGTGCTTGGGCCATAAGCGTAAGGACGGGCCGTTGCTGGAAGCGTTCTCAAAACGGTATATGAAGGGTCTTTACGCTGGCGAATGAGGGCCGAGAACACCTCTTTAAGCGCCGCTCCAAGGCTTGGCGATGGTGCGGGACAGTCATGCTTCATTTCCTCATGCAGCTTAGGCAGGGCATGATAGGGCACCATTGGGAACATATGGTGTTCGATATGGTAATTCATGTTCCAGTACAAGAAACGAAGAACCGGATTCATATAGGTGGTACGAGTATTGAGGCGATGGTCAAGCACATCCTCATAGAGCCCGAGATGCTGGGACAGGCCGGTCATGAGCACAAGGAAGCTTCCGAAGAAGGAAGGCAGAACAACAAACATCGCCGGAAGAATGCTGCCTTTATAGATGCACGCTGCAATGACAACGAGAAAAATCAGCATGTATACCCGGGATTCCGTACAAGTTTTGCGTATTTCCGAGGCGGGAATATATTCCTTCTCCTCTGCGTCGAGCTTCCCAAAGCAATGCAGGAGCATTCGCTTTAAGTCCTTCGGCCCGCCATACAGCTTGAAAAATTCCATCACGATCACATACCAGACTGGCGGGCGCGGGGCTACGATTTCCGGATCCCTGCCTACAATAATCGTGTCGGTATGATGCCTGGAATGGCTCCATCTCCAAGGCGTCGCCGGTCTTAAAATCATAAATGAAGCGATTTGGTAGATGACTTCATTCATCCAGGATGTTTTGAATGCGGTACCATGTCCACATTCATGCCAGCGCGAATCGGCGGGTGAAGCGTAAAGCACCCCATAAAGAGCAAATGCCGGGAGGGCCCACCAGGTTCCCCAAGAGAAGTAAGCCAGAAAGCCGGCAGCGGCAAGTGCGCCAAACCAGATGAGTGTATCCCGGATGGCCGGGCCGTCCTTTCGTTTCATAAGCTCCTTCAGCTTGGAGCGGGGGATGGGGGTGAAATACCATTCTGCTGCGACCAGCCCCTTTTGCTGCGCCAAATCGCTCTCGGGTCCGGTCAAGCTGTAGTCCCGTTTATGTCTTGTTGTGGTCGGCAAGAGCTCTTCCTCCTTCATTAGATGTTTATATGGATCGTACACAATCCGGAAGCGCTAAACAATGCGTGCAATTGATGTTTTTTTATCTGTAATTGATATTATAAAGAAATATAGAATATAGGGATTTTTAGGGTGAAATAAATTGTAGGAAAGCAGGCTCTCCTGTATATTGGGGAAAGTTAAGCGGTTCACTTTGTCGATTTTCTCACGACTTCGATAATTGAAGGAGAAATAACTATGAAAGATCAGTAAGAAAAGGATGGGTCGGAGCGGGGGGTAAAATCATCTAAATGTGTCTATTGGTGGCTTGTGTCTGGTGAATGATCTGGTGCTTGCCGAGTAGAAGAGCCATAAAGGAGAAGCGAGATTGCCTTATGCATAAAGTGCTGTTGGTAGATGACGAAGTATTTGCATGCAAAGGGCTGGGATGACCCTAGGGTGAGTCAAAGAAGAGCATGGCCAGCATGTAAAAACAGCAGCCCAGGAATGTTTTATTCCGGCTGGCTGCTGTTTGATTGCTTTAAGATTTTCGCATGCCGCTCCAAGATAATCGCCTAATTTCCGATGCGGTTCTTCCGGTTATTTGCTTGATCATTCTAGCAAAATGATGCGAGGTCTTGAATCCACAGCGGTGGGCGATCTCAGTCACGTTTAGACCTGTGCTGGTTAACAGCTCGACTGCCCGATCAATGCGGTAGCTCCATAAATAAGCAATTGGCGTCGTATGCTCATACTGCTTAAACAGCCTGACCAGGTGCTCGGGAGACAATCCAACGCGGTCCGCTAGCTCGGCTAGCGTCAATTCGTCCATGTAATGCTCATAGATTTGGGATAATACCTGATAAATGGCCGGATGCTTCTCTTTCTCAAGCAGCGCTCTTCTAGATTCAGTCGGATAGAGATATAATGCAGCTAATCCAAGGCTAATCATGGCCGGATCCTCTGCTGAGGCGTAACGCTGCATGTTCAGCATTAAATCAAGCAGCCGGTTCATTTCTTCCGTGAGCGGCAGATATTCCGGCAGTTGGTCAAGGAGCTGCCTTGTCTCTTCGGGCAGCTTGTTAATATGTACAGCAATCCAGCGATGCCAAGTCTCCTCGGTTCTGGAGAAGGTAAAGTTTTCTTCGCAGCCGGGCTTCAGCAGCACAACATGGCCTGGGCCGATTCTGACCATTCTTCCGTTAATTTCAACGTTCATCTCTCCGGTGTAGAGCATGACTAGCTGAACATCCTGCTGAATGCGAGGGCCGAGCCGGCCTCCTGGCGGATACACGATTGAGCCGGCGGTTGCATGGCCAATGTCCTGAATAGAGAGGTTGAGCGGTAGGCTGGACATCGTATTCACCTCAAGGAAGCATAATAAGGAACTAGCCGCATTATATCAATGATAGGCACAAAATCGCAACATAAAGCCATTGCCACCGCAGGAGCTGCGCAGTATGCTGGTGTAAAAGGCAAAGGAGCCGCATCTATGACTGATTACGATAGCTTTCAAAATTATACTTCGCCGACATACGGGACGATCTTTGCCGGACATTTTAATGAATCGGACCGATATATGACCACTCGTCCTGCGGGAATGACGGATTGGCTCCTTGCCTATACGCTAGAGGGCAACGGTTACTTTCGAACCCCGGCGGGAGAAGAGAGCTGCTCCGCAGGTGATCTTGTGCTGCTGCGCAGCGGCGTGCCTCACCAATACGGGACAGTAGCAGGCAGCCACTGGAATTTCATCTGGGCACATTTTCCGGGCATGATTGAAACCAATTATTTGCCTGAACAAGAGCTTATTATTCAGAGTGTCGGTAAAGCCCAAATGCAGAAGCGGGTTTATCAGGCGCTAAAAAATATTATCCAAGATTCGCGGGAACAGCGGTCCTTCTGGCTGCCGATATGCGAGAATGAAATTCGCGGCATCTTATTGCTAATGGCAGAGCGGGGCAGGCGCAAAGGCGATCCACGAGTAGAGGAAACCTTGCATTATTTGTCCAAGCATATGAGAGAAACCATTCGAATTGAGGACATTGCCGAATCCGTCGGGTTATCGAGTTCCAGATTGTCGCATTTATTCAAGGAAGAAACGGGCTCGACGATTGTGGAGACGGTCAACGCGATGCGAATCCGGCAGGCTGCCTTGCACATCCGGAACTTTGGCCGGACAGCCTCCGAATCCGCCTATGACGTCGGGTTTCACAACTATAACCATTTTGCCGTGTTATTCCGCCAGCAGATGGGCATGAGCCCTAGGGAATATGCCAAGCTTCCCATTAGCTAGTGAGCATGGCCGATTTGCGCAAAGGATGAGTTTAGCCGTTACTGTGGGTGCCGGCCGTAGATCTCTTCCAATCTTCATGTGCAGCCTGTACACGCGACCAAAGCTCATCTTTCTCCGCGCTGCTGTAGTTCAGCAATTTCTCTCCGAAATGATCAGCCAGCGCTTCGAGCCACATGGATTTGGTATGCAGCTCTGTCTTGTGAACACCATACTGATCATGCTTCTTCAAGACACAGCCACGGATCTCAGCGCCTTCTGCGGCGCTTCTATTCCGAATAAGGAACAGATCAAACCAAGGGGACTCGGGTGCGCGGCTATAAAAGTCGTGTTTCGGCTTGAATTCCTCCAAATCCTCTACCGCCATGGGATCAAAATCGACCCCAGTGATGGAAGCCTGCGGATCATGCTCCAGGCGCCAACCCTCTTTGGCAATGCCAGAAGCCGTCACTTTATAAACAAACGGGGCTTGTTTGTACTCACCATATTTAAGCGGCAGCGGCTCAAACGGCATATCTCCGAGCCCGGCGTCGATAATCCAGGTTTCTTCCTCCAGCTGTTCATTAAGCAGGCTAACGGTAAGTCCGAGATGGAACGAGTTGATACGAGGCTCAGCTCCTAATGGCTGGACACCGGCGCGGTGCATCGAAACTCTATATCCAAGCGATCGGAGAAGTACGCTAAATGCTCCGTTAAGATGGAAACAGTAACCGCTTCGGCCGCCCAGAACAAGCGCAATGGATTGCTTGTAGTCAATGGAAGCCGGTTTGCGGGCAAAGATGTCAATCGTTTGCCAAGGGAGTGCTTTGATATGAGCCTTATGAAGCTCGAATAAATAGGCCTTCGATGGAGCCTCGACATCGACGATACCGATTCTATATAAATAAGCTTTAATTTCATCCTTGGACATGGTGTACATAGCGAGCACCTCTTTTTATAAAGATAAGAATGTATAAGTTTGTTAGGTTATATAGGGTTTATATTTCACCGTCAAAGCTACTTTAGCGTCGGAAGGACGCCGAAGGCGTTTTTGCTTGTCAAAATGAATTAGATTTGCATGATCGTTTGCTTGTTATCATCGTAAAGGAGATGAGCGCGGGCCACAATGAACAAAAGGGTCATCTGTACCGATACAGAAATGGTTTACCTCATTTTAATGCATGGTAGCCAAGTCTAGAGGCATATAATTCCTTGAAGAACGTTGTGAGGGGAGACCGCATGGAAAATAATCAGATTCGCTATTATAAGCCTTTTGTTGGTCCATTTGATCCCTGTCCGCCTATCCGCCTGAAGAGCTTCAGCACGCCGCCGCAATTATTTATCCCCTTTCAGCCTCCGAATTTGCCGCAGTTCTCACCCTATGAAGCGCTCAAATATGGAACGCTCTGGCCCGCGTTATTTAGTCCTTATGATTCCAAAAATACGAAACTGGAAGCGGGTGATTAACGATGTCCGCTGTTTTGAACGAGGACTATTACAAGCTGCTGCACGAGCTGCAGGCGATCGATTTTGTTCTGGTTGAATTGAATTTATATTTGGATACCCACCCGAATGACAGCAATGCTATACAGCAATATAATCATTGCGCGGAGATCAGGCACCAGATTGCTTACCAATATGAGACAAAATATGGTCCTTTGAAGCATTTTGGCCAAAGCTTGTCGGGTGTGCCTTGGTCCTGGAATGAGGCGCCTTGGCCTTGGCAGGTATGATGATGGAGCTGTCTCTGGCTGCTGAATACGGTAGAGGAGGTGTCGTGCATGTGGGTGTATGAGAAAAAGTTGCAATATCCCGTACGCGTCAGCAAATGTGATCCTTTAATGGCGAAATTCCTCATGGAGCAGTACGGCGGCGCCGACGGCGAGCTTGCTGCGGCGCTTCGCTATTTAAACCAGCGCTATACGATTCCGGACAAAGTCATTGGTTTGCTTACGGATATTGGAACGGAGGAATTTGCTCACTTGGAAATGATTGCTACGATGATTTATAAATTAACAAAAGATGCGACGCCTGAGCAATTGAAAAAAGCGGGGCTTGGCGCACATTACGTTGCCCACGACAGTGCTTTGTTCTATGAGAACGCAGGCGGCGTTCCGTGGACGGCAGCCTATATCCAGGCCAAAGGCGATCCGATCGCGGATCTGTATGAGGATATTGCAGCGGAGGAGAAAGCGCGCGCTACTTATCAGTGGCTGATTGACCTGACAGATGACGTGGATTTGCAGGACAGCTTGAAGTTCCTGCGGGAGCGCGAGATCGTGCATTCGCTGCGGTTTCGGGAAGCGGTGGAAATCCTTAAGGAAAAACGGGATGAGAAGATTTTTTATTAGAGGGAACCTCTCTACAGCGATTTTGGCTGTGGGGAGGTTTTTTGGTAAGCGTCAAACAGCCCTCAACTTGATGACAAGGTGGGGGCTGTTTGACGCTTAGTGTGTCCTGAAGAAAAGCAGCAATGAATGGAGTGATAAAAGCAGCTTTTCGAGCTTTGCATGAGATGAGGTTAGGCCCCTTAGAATCGACATTCAGCTGTAGATTTTAAACGGCCGTTGGGTGCTGCAATCAAAAGTTGTGGTGCTGAGCGCAATTGGAAAAGGCCAAGTGAATTGGGCGGTAAGTGTCATGAAGATGAACGAATGTGAAGAACTGATGAAACGTCGTTAAGATAATGTACGGTCGAAACCAGAGATTTTGAGCGGTCGCTGGGATAAGGTCTAGCTTATGTGCAATAAATCTGTTTCCATCGAGGAATTAGCCAAGTTAATAAATCCGGTTATTCGTGGTTCGTTTAACTACTTTCTCGAAATTTGCGACAGGCTCTGCCAAAAGAATCCTCACTTATATAAATCTCACCTTAGCCAGATAACTGAAATTTAAAAGAAAAATAACGGAAATATAGAAGCTGAGTGTAAAACATACAAGTACAATGAAGTAGGATTAAAAAGATTTAAACGTTTTTAAATGAGGAATAGTCTTCTATGCCTCAGTGTTTTTGATTTCAGTATTAAGGCGTAATCACTACAGCGCATAGTAGCAATAGAAATATAGGGGATAACGACAACAGATACCACAGTGGAATCAGGAACAAGAAGAAACCATATAACCTGTAAAAGATGGGAGAGCTACTATGAAAACAACGACCATAAATCTTACCAATAAGAATGTAACGTTAACTACGTATTTGCTAGATCCTTTTTCTAATACTCGTAATCGTCCTTCCATCCTCATATTACCTGGTGGTGGTTATCAAATGCTTGCGGACCATGAGGCCGAACCTGTTGCAATGGCTTTCTTAGCTGAAGGCTATCATGCGTTTATCTTGCGATACTCGATAAAGGAAACTGCATCGTTTCCTAAGGCTCTAAACGATGCGGAAGAAGCTTTGGAATTAATAAGAAATAAAAGTAGTGAATGGGGCATCGATCCAAATAAAATCGCCGTATGTGGGTTCTCCGCAGGAGGGCACTTGGCTGCTGCACTGGGTACCATGGGGGAAATCAGGCCCAATGCCTTGATTTTAGGTTACCCTTGTATTCTAGAATCCATGAGTAATATTCTAGCCTTTCCAGTTCCAGCTGTGAATGAAGCTGTAAATCCCGCGACTCCCCCTGCCTTCATTTTCCACACCTTCGAGGATGCTGTAGTACCAGTTTATAATTCACTAGCCTTTGCAACTGCTATGGATAGAGAAAAAATCCCTTTTGAACTTCATATATTTAAAAATGGAAATCACGGATTGTCGCTCGCTAAGCCTCTTTCATCATCTGGTATGCGGACGATGGTAAATAACGACGTGTCAAAATGGTTTGATCTCTGCGTGGCTTGGATTAAGAATGTTTTTGGTGAGTTTGATACAAACCGAGAAATGCTGATACACACTAAAATTGAGGATATCATTGAATACAACCTGGATGTTCAAATAGGATTGTTATGGGATAACCCGGTTTGTAAAGAACGAATTATTATCGATCTCCCTGAACTCAAAGATAACCCTTCGGAGCTTACCATGATGGGTTCTATACGTGTGATATTAGAGATGGGTGGGGATTATATCTCGCTCTCTGAAGAGGCAGTCAGAAAATTAGAATGCGATCTTAAAGCGATACCTCTTGCTATAAAAAAAATCTAAAAAGGATGGTTTTCTGATGAGTGATAACAAACAGAATCATTTATTTTCAAACGTAGACCCTACTATGATGGAAGTCATCAATAATGCAGTTAACATGCTTAATACGCAGAAGCTCAACGCCTTTGTCGGCTTGAACAAATATGCAAAAGAAAGCGGAGTCGTATTTATTGGTGATTCTATTACAGAAGGCTTCCCAATTCACGAGTTACTGAAGAGCGATAAGCCAATGTACAACAGAGGAATTGCAGGTGATCAAACGCGGGACCTGCAGGAAAAGCTCCAGAATGTAGTTCTGGACTTAAAACCGGAAAAAGTCTTTTTGCTGATCGGGACGAATGATCCCATGGACACAGACACTCCAAATGAAATAGTACGTCGAATAGAAGAAATTTGCAAATCAATTTTGAGCTCGCTGTCCGAAGTAAAACTTTATGTACTATCCGTGTATCCGATAAATCCGAATGAAGAAGTGAACAAAACCACTTTGCAGGTAATGGGGGCCCGGACTAACGAAATCATTCAAACTATCAATGCAGGAATAAGAGATATGACAGCAAACCTTAAGATAACTTTTATTGATGTATACCCATTACTGCTTGATGCAAATGGTGAATTAAATGCAACATATACTTATGATGGTCTTCATTTGAATGCGGAAGGTTATATGGTTGTAAAAGAAGTCATTCAAAATTATTTGTAGAATCTATGTATTCTCCTATCAATGGTACCATTGACAGGGCTCAAGGCGATTGCGGCGCTTGTTGTTTTCTAGTTTTCAAGTAATCACGTCATATATTGGGAACTAAAACTAACTAATGCAAGATGAAAGGCGAGATAAACTATGATTAGAAATTCCTTTAACGATGATTGGACAGTAGGACCGAAAGCAGGGTTTTTCTCGGAAATTGCAGCTTCGCCGGTAGTTTCTAAGAAAATTACACTTCCGCATGACGCCATGATCTGGAACAAGAAACTTAAACCTGAGGAAGGCGGGAACGTCGGCATCGGTTCCTTCCCGGAAGGGAGCTATGACTATAAAAAGAAGTTCTTCGTACCGTTGGAGTACAAAGATAAGAGGGTAACCATTGAGTTCGAGGGCGTTTACATGAATGCAATGGTGTACATTAACAGTGATTTTGCCGGTCAGCATCCATATGGGTACTCGAATTTTTATATTAAAGCGGATCGATTCCTAAAGTATGGTGAAGAGAATGAAATTAAAGTCGTCGCTATGAATCTTAAAGACGCTCGTTGGTATTCCGGTGCAGGGATCTATCGGAATACCAGGCTAATTGTGGGGAATTTGGTACATGTCGCTCTGGATGGCGTGAAAATATCGACGCCCGATATTAATAAGGAACGTGCTGTAGTTACCGTGGCAACTGTGATCGAGAACGAAGGCCTTCACACTCGAACCGTTACCGTACAGACGGAAATCGTTGATTCAGACGGCAATGTTGTAGAACGAGAGATTTCGCCGATTACGACTTTCGCAGGAGAAAGCGCGACGCTAAGGCAACGTATCTATGTCAGAGAGCCAAAACTTTGGTGCGTCGATAAACCGAATTTATATCAATGCCAAACCCGCATTTTATCGGCGGATGGGGAATTGCTGGACGAGGAAGCGAACACTTTCGGAATTCGCTCGTTAACGGTGGATCCAGATAAAGGACTGTGTGTTAATGGGGAGGTCGTTAAGTTGCGGGGCGCTTGCATTCACCATGACAATGGCGTAATCGGCGCCGCTACCATAGACCGGGCAGAGGAGCGCAGGATTGAAATCCTGAAGGGAGCAGGCTTCAATGCACTGCGTAGCGCGCATCATCCGATGAGCAAGGCGCTTCTTCATGCTTGCGACCGTCTAGGCATGTTGGTGCTGGACGAAAGTTTTGACATGTGGACCTCGACGAAAGGCGATCATGACTATGCGCTTAATTTCCCAACATGGTGGGAGAAAGATATTCAAGCGATGGTTGATAAAGACTACAATCACCCGAGCGTCATTATGTACACGATCGGCAATGAAATTCCGGAAACCGGAAGACCGATTGACTCAGTTTGGGGTCGCAAAATGGCCGAAAAAATCCGATCACTTGACGACACCCGATATATTACGAATTCCATCAACTTCATGGTATCCTCATTGGACGGTATCGTTAAAATGATGAAAGCAAACCAACCAAATAGCGGCGAAGGCGGAAGTGAAGGTATCAATACGATGATGAATAACTTGGGGGAACATATGGCTGCAATCGTGGCTAGCGATCTTGCTAAAGAAAATACGTCCGAATCCTTCGCTTATACAGACATTGCCGGATATAACTACGGGGAAGCGCGCTACTTGATGGATATGGAACAATTTCCGAACCGCGTGATTGTTGGTAGTGAAACGAAACCTAGTGATATAGATAAAAATTGGAAGATGGTAAAAGAAAATAGTCGTATCATTGGCGATTTTACCTGGACTGGCTGGGATTATATAGGCGAGTCTGGAATCGGCAGAGTTGTTTATAATCCAGCTGAATTAGCATCGGGCATTGTAGGCAGCTATCCGTGGTTTACGGCTTGGTGCGGAGATATTGACATCATAGGGAATCGACGCCCTGTATCATACTATCGCGAAATTGTATTTGGTTTGCGCAAGCAACCGTACATCGCAGTTCAAAGGCCGTTACATTATGGAAAAGAAGTGATTCCGATGATGTGGAGTTGGAGCGATTCCGTATCAAGCTGGTCCTGGAATGGGTATGAAGGTAAACCGATCAAAGTGGAAGTGTATAGCGATGCGGAAGAAATAGAATTTATGGTGAATGGCTTATCGGCCGGTAGGGCGGTTGCAGGTGAACCGAACCGCTTTATAGTTGAGTTCGAAACGGAGTATCATGCAGGGGAAATTGTAGCGGTAGCCTATACCGATGGACAAGAAACGGGTCGGATGAAGCTTTGTTCGGCTACAGGTGAAATCATGTTGAAGGTGGAGGCGGATCGAACAGAGATTTTCGCATCGGACAACGATCTGTCGTTTATTATGATTAGCTTGGTAGACGTGAAAGGAAATCTGTATAACACAGCAGATAGGAAGGTATCCGTCACGGTAGAAGGTGCGGGTATGCTGCAGGGATTCGGAAGTGCCAATCCGAAGTCGGAAGAAAACTTTTTCGATACCTTTCATTCGACTTTCGACGGGAGAGCCCTTGCAGTTGTTCGTCCAACCAGCGCCGGAGTGATTAAAGTGACGGTCACGGCTGATGGCTGTACTCCAAAGTCCGTGCATATCAATGCACTTTAAAAAACAGAGTTTAATGATAAGTAACTCTATAGATTTTGAAAAATCTCCTTTGGAGAATGGTGAACGGAGCTAAACATTCTATCTTCACATGGTTTCAGGAATCGATTTTGATTAAGTTTTTCTACGGATAGTAGAACATCGTCCACATCCAGGACGATGTTCTTTTTCTTCATTTGTGTAGTTAAAAGGAGATTTCTCGAATTACTCATGTTAATTCAGGAGATAATTAAAACAAAGGTTGAATGTTCAGTTTGTCTTGTATAATGAATAGGATTTCTGAATTGTGGAGAAATACCAATACAGGCCTTCAACGGTCGATTTAATAAAATTATTTTCGGGTAAACTAATGTGTTAGTTGCTTATTTAATAAGTATATCTCTTATAAAGGTAAGGTGTGTATGATCAAATATAGGTCAGTAAACCGTACAATATTTAATTCAATTCGCTTTAAACTAACCGCGGGCCTTGTTATCATTATCATGCCTATAATAATATTTTTGAGTTACAACAACATGTACTCGATCGAGGTTGTAAGGAATCAGGTGGCACAATCCAACAGCAATTTAGTCAACCTTTACATGAATTTAAGCGACGCCACTTTAGATGATATTGATCGATATTTATACAAGATCGTATCAGAAGATAGTGGGCTCTCCATTCTATCTCGTTCAGAAGAGACTAATCTTGATCTCTATAATATGGGAAAGTATTTGTTATTTCGGCAACTAATCGATAATAGTGTCTATTACAAAGGTCTAGATTATTTCTTTGCTTATTCTACAGTAAATGACGATTTGGTTTTTGCTCCGAAACCGACTGGGCATGCATACACGGGGAACGATTCAATTCAGCATGTGATTGTTAACCTATTAAAGAATGAAGACATGAATCAAGGCTATACAAATGACAAATGGACAGCAGTTAAAATGGAAGAGAGTTTCTATCTTATTCATATCATTAAATCTGGAAACGTATACATCGGGGCTGGCGTTAACGCGAACGATATTATGGGACCTCTTGATTTGTTGAATTTAGGAACCAATGGAAAAGCAGTGATTGTTGACGATAACGATGAACCTCTTCAAGATGAGACATTCTTTATTGAAAATCATATCAGCTTAATTAATAAATCAGATTCGTACTATATAACGGGCCAAAAAGAAAAATATTTAGTGACCGATAAACATTCGGTGAGGGGGAATTTCAGACTGGTTGCCGTTATTCCCGATGAGGCTATTCTGGAGAAACTTCCGTATCTTCAACGAATTATTTTATTTATTATAGTCGGATCTGCATTTCTATTAGTGGCGACTTTATTTTTTATTAGAAAGGTCATTTTGGTGCCGATTAATCGGCTTGTATTCGCTATGCGAAAAATAAAAAAAGGGTTCTTGGAAGAAAGAATTGACCTACTGCCTTCTTCCAACGAATTCGAGCTGATGAACGAGACGTTTAACAGCATGGTTTCCGAAATCCAACAATTAAAAATTAATGTATACGCAGAGCAATTAATTAGCCAAAAAGCTGAGCTGAAACATCTGCAGCTTCAGATAAATCCTCATTTTTTTCTGAATAGCTTAAACGTTGTTTACTATCTCGCACAGGAAAAAAAATATAGTTTAATACAGGAATTATCTATTTCCTTGGTTCGTTATTTTCGATTTATGTTTCGGAGTAATACGAACTTCGTTCGACTGCGGGATGAATTGGACCATACCGAAAATTATTTAAAAATTCAGGGGTTTCGTTTTCCTGGAAGCTTGACTTACACTATTTCCGTTCAAGAAGGTATGGATAATTGCTTAGTTCCACCTTTAATGATCCAAACTTTTGCTGAAAATACGATTAAGCATGCGATTAATACAGATAAGTCCACTCATATCGAAATCATAATAAACGCAAATGGTAGATGTTCTGAAGAAAGATTCATCAAAATTCATATCCGGGATACTGGCAAAGGATTTTCTGAAGATGTACTGCACCAGTTAAAGCAACAAATAAATCTAGCTAACGAAGATGGAGAACATATTGGTATTTGGAATGTAAGGCGCAGGTTGCTCTTACTGTTTCAGGAACAAACTAAGATTGATTTCTCGAATGATAGTGGAGCTGTCATCGACATCATTTTGCCGTATAAAGAAGAGGAGATGTGAAATGTATAGACTATTGATTGTGGACGATGAAATGTTCATTGCAGAAGGAATTAAATCAAGTGTGAATTGGGAGCGCTTGGGTTTTGTGGGCGTATTCGTTGCCTATAACCTACGACAGGCTAAAGAAGTGTTTGATAATCATCCGATTGATTTGTTGATATGTGATATCGAGATGCCAGAAGGAAATGGGTTAGAGCTTGTTGAGTGGGTGAGGGAGTCATATTCGCAAACGGAGTGTATTTTTCTCACGGCACACCCGAATTTTAATTACGCCAAAAGAGCCATACAACTGAATAGCTTTGAGTACTTATTGAAGCCCATTCCTAAAAATGAATTGGAGGATGCCGTTATCAGGGCTATCGAGAAGATCAGAAAAGAAAAGGAATCGGCAACGATTAAGACCGAAACTTTCTGGAGGGATGTCTTGAGTCAAGCTATTCCTTCCGTTCCAAGTCGCATGGAGGAAGTCATTCGAAAACTAAATATCCCTTACTCAAAATCAATGTCGTTTTTGCCTGTCCTCATTTGGGTTCAACATTGGGATAAGTCCTTTAGCTCTCGCGATACTCAAATTATGAAGTATGCGTTGAGAAATGCATTAGAGGAGTCATTCATTCAAGATAATGCTTCGTCAGAGTTTTTGTGGATCGATGAAGAAAGCATATTGGTGATTATGCCGAATGTGAATGGGGAGAAGGAGGAACTTCCCCGATTAAGAAGAAGAATAAGAACGCGTTGCGAGTCTTTTGTCGAAGCTTGTAATAAATATTTCTATTGTCATCTTTCCTGTTATATCGGGACCACCGCATTAGTACATGAAATTCGAGATATGGTTGAAAGCTTGATTAATTTCCAGAAGAGTTATGTCAATTTTACTGACCGTGTAATATTACTGGAAGACGGAAAAAGAAAGGAATTTCAGCTCTCCATGCCTCCCTTCCATATATGGTCAGAGATGTATAAGCGAGATGACAAAACTAAGCTTATTGAAGAATCTTGGTTATTTTTGGAGTCTTGGAAGCGAATTGAAGGTCTTGATGTGAAATGGATCACCCACTTTTATCAGAGCTTTCTGCAGATGATTATGGCTACCCTACAGCAACAGGGCTTCCGAGCCGAGGATATTCTGTCCGTTCATTTGTCTCCAGGACGAATACAAGTCGCAACACGTTCCGTAAAGGATTTACAGGAATGGATGCTTGATGTTCTAGAGAATGCGTTTGTGCATACAAAGGAAGGGGGGGCGAATGAAAAGGTCGTTGAAAAAATAAAAAAATATATATCCCTTCATATCGATGAGGATTTGTCCAGACAGTGTATTTCCGATTATATCGGGCTTAGTCCTGATTATATTGTAAAGGTATTCAAAAAGGAAACAGGCAAGTCGATTACTGATTACATTCTGCAAGAGCGGATTAATCTGGCGAAGGAACTGCTGAAGAACACAGACATAACGATTACCAACATTGCAATGGCTGTCGGTTTTTCCACCAATTTCCCTTACTTTTCGACGATATTTAAGAAACAAGTATTGATGACCCCTCAGGAGTATAGAAAGAATCATCATAAGGAATAATATGGTTAATATAAATGTCGAAGATGGCTGAGGAACTCGCCAACTTCGGCATTTTTAATTGGTTGGTTGTATTTTTAAATTAATAATCAATAATGACGGAATTTTAAAAGAGGAATGCCTGATATTTAAATGTTGCTGTTTTCGTAATGCTTTAGAATGAAATTAATCAAAATGATACGAAAGGTGGCAAAGGCTTTGAAAAATGAAGTCGCGTACAAGTCCCAGGCGGACCACTCTAAAATGAAATGGACAGCAAAATTGGCTCTGGAGCTTAGAAAGGCAAAAAGGTACAGGGCGCTTGTATTTATGGCCCTCCCAGGCTTACTTTATCTGCTTATTAACAACTATTTGCCAATGTTCGGAGTAGTTGTCGCTTTTAAGAACTACAACTTTACTAAGGGGATACTAGGCAGTGAATGGATTGGATTTGAGAATTTCAAGTATCTCTTTGCAACAAAGGATGCTTACATTATTACAAGGAATACAATACTTTACAATTTTCTTTTTATAGCGCTGACTACTTCGGCCGGAATTGGGACAGCAATCATTCTTAATGAGATTAGAAAGCGGTTTTTGACGAAGATGTATCAAACATTCATACTTTTACCGCATTTGATCTCGATGGTTATTGTTGCCTATCTGGTGCTTGCGTTCCTCGACGTTGAGAAGGGCTTTTTAAATAACACCCTCTTGCCAATGTTAGGCATAGACCCAATTTCTTGGTATTCCGAGACAAAATATTGGCCGTGGATTCTTACACTTGTTAGCTTATGGAAAGGAATCGGTAACTCTTGCATTATTTACTTTGCCGCTATAATTGGCATTGACAACGAATATTATGAAGCCGCAAGGATTGATGGAGCCAACAGGTGGCGGCAGATTTGGAACATCACAATACCTTCTATTATGCCTTACGTCTCCATTATGACATTGCTTGCGATTGGTCGGATCTTCTATTCGGATTTCGGTTTGTTTTATCAGGTTCCTCTTAACTCAGGGTTACTCAGTTCGGTTACCAATACAATCGATACTTATGTATTTCGTGCGTTGATGACCATGGGTGACATTGGGATGTCCTCTGCAGCCGGACTGTATCAATCCTTCGTTGGTTTTATTCTTGTTGTGGTTTCTAATGCTATAGTAAGCAGAAAAAATAAAGACAATGCATTGTACTAAAAGGAGGTAGTTACAGTGAAATCAAATAAACTAAATCAAATAATTCTTAATATTTTCATGATTTCGTTATCCGTATTCTGCTTAATACCCATTTGGTTGTTATTTTCAGCTTCGTTGACGGATGATTCAGAAATTATCCGTAATGGTTATTCATTTCTTCCAAAGGATATTTCAATCTCTGCGTACTCCTATTTATTCGATGGTTCTCTAGGAATTATGAATGCTTATGGTATTACGATTTTAGTCACTATTATTGGCACAGTTACAGGTTTGGCTTTAACAGCGATGCTAGCATACCCACTTTCACGATTCGAGATGCCATTTAAAAATACACTGGCCTTTTTTATTTTTTTTACAATGCTGTTTAATGGCGGACTCGTACCAACTTACTTGATTTACACTAATATTTTCGAAATCAAAAATTCTTTGTGGGCATTAATCGTACCCAGTTTGCTGATGAACGGTTATTTCATTATTCTGATGCGTACTTTCTTCGCTACGTCTATACCTCGTCCACTAATTGAATCGGCACAGATCGATGGAGCAAAAGAATGGAAAATTTTCTATTCAATGATCATCCCGCTTTCGACACCTGTATTTGGAACAATAGGACTATTTTATACGCTGCTCTACTGGAATGATTGGAACAATGGTTTGATTTATATCACCGATAGTCATTATTATAGTCTACAAAACTTGCTGAACAGGATATTGCAGGATATACAATTTTTACAGTCATCAACTCAAATGGGCAACAAGGGTGATGAGTTAGTGGCTAATCTACCGCTTGGTTCAATGCGTATGGCAATTGCGTGTATAGGTATTGTTCCCTTGTTGATTGCATTTCCATTTTTCCAAAGGTTTTTCGTTAAGGGTCTAACTATTGGTTCAGTAAAAGGCTAGAGGACTCAATGAAGCAGTTAATGACTGATAATTGAAATTGAAATGTCGGATATGAGAAAGTTCCAAAACATGTTCTCTGTTAGGATGATAGTGCAAGTCGTTACATCAAATGAAAAGGGGAGGCAATTAAAATGAGAAAAAACGCTTTAAAAACAGTGCTTTTTGCAATTATGGCATTAACTTTAGTGATCACGGCGGCATGTAACAATGGTAAGAGTGGGAATTCTGATACAACATCCAACGAAAGTGGAGAAACAAGTAGTGATTTAAAACCGGTCAATTTAGTAGTGGCATTCCCAATGGTTACTGACCAGAAGGATATGGAATTGGTTCAGAACGAGATTAGCAAAATTACGAAAGAAAAGATCAATGCGACCGTAAAACTGGTACCAATCGGATTTGGAGCGTATAGTCAACAAAAAACGTTGATGTTGTCCTCAAACGAACAAGTGGATTTGATGATTAGCGGTCTCGGGACCCACAGTCAGGATGTTGCCAAAGGGTTGTACGTAGAGTTAGATGATCTTTTGGAGAAGAAGGGGAAAGGAATCAAGGACGCGTTCGAAACGACGATTGGCTCCGATATTTTGAATGCTGTGAAAATAAAGGGTAAGACTTACGGTATTCCGGTTATTCGAAACATGGCACAAGATATTTCTATTTTGATGCGCAAGGACCTGGTAGAAAAATATAAGATTGATGCCTCGAAAATAAAAACTTTAGATGACTTGGATCCAATCTTCAAGATTATTAAAGAAAATGAACCCAATATAACACCAATAGCAAAATCCAGTAACTCTATTCTTACGGTTCTTAATGGTATTAACGGTGAATTGCTTGGTGATGGAACTGGACTTTCAAACAAAGATCCTGGATTAAAGGTGGTAAATTGGTTTGAAACTGAAGAAAATGCATATTTGTTGAATACCGTTAGAAGATGGTATCAAGCTGGTTATATAGACAAAGATAGTGCTACGAGTACGGAGACTGGTTTTCATCTTATGAAAGCAGGAAAAGCTTTTTCATATCCCAACTTAATTGACCCGTGGTTTAATGAGGATTCATCAACCGGAAGAGAAACCGTAGTTGTACATCTCAAGTCTGCTCCTATTGCCACAAGTTCGATAAATTCATTTATGTGGAGTATGGCCAAAAACACGGTGAATCAGGAACGCGCAATGATGCTACTTGAGCTCATGTATACGGATAAAGATGTGGTTAATTTATTGAACTACGGAATCGAAGGAAAACATTATGTAAAAGTATCAGACGACATTATTGACTTCCCAGAGGGTGTTAATGCTTCTAATTCTTCTTACTTTCCTGCTCAAGTATGGATGTTTGGAAACTCTTTACTATCGTATCATCTTAAGGGTGAGGATCCTGAAGTTCACGTAAAGGCAGCTGCGGCTACTAAAAACGCTTTGAAATCGAAAGTTTTAGGATTTAACTTTGACTCTGAACCTGTCAGAACGGAAATCGCAGCTGTTACCAATGTTATGAATCAATATCAAGTAGCATTGGAAACAGGTATGATTGACCCCGCTACTAAAGTGCCGGATTTTAATAAGCAATTGAAAGCTGCAGGTATGGATAAAATAATTGCAGAGAAACAAAAACAACTTGACGCTTGGGCAGTAAGTAATAAATAAAGATATTAATAAAGCTTAGGGTCCCATGTCGGGATCCTTTGGTTTATTTCTTGTTTGAAGGACAATTAAAGGAGTTGAATAAATATGCAACAAGGAATTAATCCATATCTGCCATCTTTCGAATATATCCCTGATGGAGAACCGTACGTATTCGACAATAGGGTATATCTGTATGGTTCCCATGATAAATTTAACGGATATGCTTTTTGCTTGAACGATTATGTATGCTGGTCAGCGCCAGTGAATGATCTGGCGGATTGGAGATATGAAGGGTGTATTTATAAAAAAACAGACGATCCAAGAAATTCAGATGGTGAAATGTGCCTTTATGCCCCGGATGTGGCTAAAGGTCCAGACGGAAGATATTATTTGTATTACGTTTTGGACAAACAACAAATTGTATCTGTAGCAGTATGTGAGACCCCGGCAGGTAAGTATGAATATTACGGTGATGTACACTACGAGGATGGTACGCTTCTAGGAAATCAGGCGGGAGATGAACCTCAATTCGATCCTGCTTTATTAGTTGAAGGAGACACTGTGTATCTCTACACTGGGTCCTGCATGACAGGTGATGCATCTAGAAAGGGAGCGAAGGTAACTGTCTTAGCATCAGATATGATTACCATAACAGAATCATCGAAAGTGGTTGCACCTAGTGATTCTTATGGTAAAGGTACCGGATTCGAAGGGCATGAGTTCTTTGAAGGGTCTTCGATAAGAAAATGGGGTGACACCTATTACTTTATTTATTCCTCTATTAATTATCACGAGCTCTGCTATGCAACGAGTAAATCGCCTACTCATGGGTTTAAATATAGGGGGACCATAATCAGCAATAATGATAGCTATATCGACACCTACAAACCTTCTGAACTCGCAATGTATTTTGGAGGCAATAACCATGGGAGCATCGTTAATATTAAGGATAAATGGTATGTATTTTATCATAGGCATACAAACGGAACGTGTTTTAGCAGGCAAGGATGTATGGAACCAATTGAGATTCTTGAAGATGGAACGATACCTCAAGTGGAGATGACATCATGTGGTCCGAATTGTGGGCCTCTGATTGGTAATGGTGAATATCCGGCCTATCTTGCTTGTAATCTATTTTGTATTGATATTGAGCCCTCTATGCCAGGACCGGGTGATTGGATGGACTGCCGTTTCCCTAAGATTACACAGGAAGGTAAGGACGGAGACGAAGAAATCGGCTATATAGCCAACATGAGAGAAGGCGCAGTAGCGGGCTTTAAGTATTTTGATTGTAGAGGTGTCAAGGAAATTACAATAAAAGCTCGCGGAGGCTGGGGAGGAGCTTTTAAGGTTATGACTACATGGAACGGACATGAGCTTGGCAGTATTCCGGTGAAAATGATGAACGAATGGACAGAGTATTCAGCCCCTATATCTGTTCCGGATGGCGTGCAGGCGTTGTATTTTAAATATGTGGGGTACGGCAGTGTTAGCCTTGCTTCGTTTAGGCTTGATTGCTGAGGTTAAACTGCTTTATGGTTCGGCCGTATAATATAACTCTATGAGGTTCTCGAACATCTATATGTTTCAGTAGACTTTACAGCTCAATGAAAAAAATAACAACTAAATTACTATATATGGATTGATTATGTAAAGAGGAGACTCGGTAACTATGCTAAAAGCTAAAGAAAAAACAGTAATTTATCAATTGTTGGTCGAATCGCAGGAAAATCCTCTAGGAATCGATGTGAAAAAACCGCGATTTAGTTGGAAAATAAGTTCGAAACGTAAAGGCGTATATCAAACTGCTTATCAAATTGTTGTGAAAGTTCTTGATTCTTTTTCCAATAGTGTTATGCATTGGGACAGTGGGAGAGTTACAACAGATCAATCGGCTTATGTCCCTTATATAGGTCCCGAACTTGTTTCTCGCATTCGTTACGAGTGGAAGGTAAGAATATGGGATGAACAAGGTACAGAATCCGAGTGGAGCACCATGGCGTTTTGGGAGATGGGGCTGCTTCACCCATCGGATTGGTCGGCTCAATGGATTGAGCCGATGCAAAATCTGGTCACAGGAGAAGCGCCATTTGATTACATGAATATGCACGAGAATAAAGTGGAATTGCCGATCACGGAGCGTCTTCATCCATGTCCTATTCTACGAAGATCGTTTGATGCGAATGGTCAGATCCAACGTGCACGAGTTTATGTTACCGCCCATGGAATTTATCATCTGGAACTTAATGGTTCGAAAATTGGAAACTTTGAGTTGGCGCCAGAATACACATCATATCCTGATTATTTACAATATCAGACTTACGATGTTACCTCGTTACTTAAGGAAGGAAACAATGCAATCGGAGTTATACTTTCGGATGGCTGGTACGCAGGTAGAATCAGTTTTTCCGGAGAAAGCTGTCAATATGGTAATAAACTTGGCTTGTTACTTCAGTTAGAAATAGATTACGTCGATGGAAGTAAACAATTAATGGTATCTGATGGACGCTTTAAGTCTTCATATGGGTCCGTGAGATACTCGGATCTTTTTATCGGGGAAATGGTAGATGCTCGTCTCGAACAAGCAGGATGGAGCGAAGTTGATTTTGAAGACTCGCATTGGAATGAAGTTGAGATAGTTAACTATGGATTTGAAAACATCGTAGCACATTATGGTGAACCGGTAAGAGTGATCGATGAAATTCAAATTGATCGCATTTTAATGACTCCTAAGGGCGAAGTAGTCCTCGATTTTGGGCAAGTCATCGCTGGCAGAGTACGTATGCACGTAAATGGACAAAGTGGAACCGAAATCGTCCTAGAGCATAGTGAAGTGCTTAATGAAGACGGGAACTTTACTAATAATATTTTAGGACGAAATAAAGAACAAAAAGATATTTATATTCTTAGAGGTGGAACATTAGAAACTTTCGAACCTAAATTCACGTATCATGGTTTTCGTTTTATTAAAGTAAGTGGTTTTCCCGGTATTGTGAGGAAAGAAAACTTTACTGGCATCATTCTCTCGTCGGACTTGAGAACAAGTGGAGAATTCACATGCTCGGATCATCGATTGGATAGACTTCAACAAAATATTGTATGGAGTCAAAAAGCAAATATGTTATCTATACCGACGGATTGTCCGCAGCGAGAAAAGGCGGGATGGACAGGGGATATTCAGGTTTACGCCCCTACTGCTGCTTTTAATATGGACATGAATGCCTTCTTAACGAGGTGGTTGCGCAATGTTGTTATTGAGCAATTCCCTGATGGTCAAGTTCCTAATGTTGTTCCAGCTCCTAGTGCCTATCTGAAGGAGACCGCAGCGGCTGGACTTGAATCCAGTGCGGGTTGGGGAGACGCGATTGTCATTGTTCCTTGGGTCCTTTATCAAGTTTATGGAGACACCCGCATACTTGAGGATAATTATGAGGCGATGGTCAAGTGGGTCTCCTATATCGAGAAGACAGCAGCAGAGCAGATTCCAAATGAAATTGCAGGTCGACAGTTGACTGATGAAGAACGGGAACGTCAGAAATATCTTTGGAATACGGGACA
This sequence comes from Paenibacillus luteus, assembly GCF_006542765.1. GTDB lineage: Bacteria > Bacillota > Bacilli > Paenibacillales > Paenibacillaceae > Pristimantibacillus > Pristimantibacillus luteus. Next base: position 52,773 of record NZ_SKCD01000022.1, on the reverse strand, counting down.
ACATTTTGGTGACTGGAACATTCCGAGCTTTGATCAAGGCGATGGACCAGATCTCATGCAAAACATGAAAATGACGAAGGACTGGGTTGCTACAAGCTTTTTTGCACATTCTACTAAATTATTGTCTAATATCGCATCTGTGATCGGTCATGAAACAGATGCACTTCGTTATAATAATTTAAATATTAAAATTAGAAAAGCATTTTCGGAGGAGTATCTTAATGGAGATGGTACGCTGAAAACACATTTTCAAGGCATGTGCGTGCTTGCGCTGCACATGAACATGATTCCTGATTCGGTGCACAGCAAAGTATTGGATCAATTGGTACAGTTAATTGAGAATAATGGGAATCGGTTAGATACAGGCTTTGTTTCTACTCCCTTCTTATTAGATGTTCTTTATAATAACGGACGATCAGATGTTGCATATCAATTACTTTACCAAACGGAAGCTCCTTCGTGGCTGTACGAAGTTGAGAAGGGAGCGACGACCATCTGGGAGAGTTGGAAGGCTATTCGTCCAGATGGGAAGATTACTGATGTATCATACAATCATTACGCATTTGGTTGTGTAGGAGATTGGTTGTATCGAAGAATTGCTGGAATAGATAAAACCCAAGCTGGTTACAAACACATTATCATTCATCCGGACTTAAAGTGTAGCCTCACTTACGCTAAGGCCTCATACGATTCGATATATGGAACAATTGTATCAGAATGGAGCATTAACGCACAAAAAGTCGAGGTTTACATCGAGATTCCGGCCAATACTACAGCTACGCTCGTATTAACAGGAGTTCGTAAACGAGATATAGAGTTAGAAGATGGTATTCGTTTGATTACGGAAAGTGAAGCGGGAGTCACAGTAGAAGTAGGTAGTGGGGAATATAGCTTTGCTTATGAAATGATAAGCTAGTACAAAAATAGTTATCAGGAACTGATACAGACGAAGTTCCAAGCATTGAATTCTAGTTAGATTGTGATAGGACTGCTGGCGGCAGGATATTGGAACTATAAAAGAATAGATAAGTCGTTCTGAGGGGGTTTTGTTCATTATCAGAAAAACTCAGAAATTTTTTTAGAGATAGTTAGGAGTTGGAGTAAATGGAAGTTGCAAAACTCAAGTCCGAGATTGAGACGAACCATCAAGTGAAGCATGAGGGAATATTCGGTGGCAAAAGAAATGGATTAATTGTAATTGTTATGATTCTCGGAGTATTTGTAGCCATTATGAACGAAACGCTGTTGAATGTAGCGTTGACACCGATAATGAATGATCTGGGTATTACGGCCAATACTGCACAGTGGTTGAGTACAGGATATTTGCTGGTAATAGGAGTGCTTATTCCGGCTACCGCCTTTTTAATAAAAAGGTTTACCACAAGAGACTTGTTTCTTTCGGCGATGGTGGTGTTTACTACAGGTACTCTCGTGGCGGCGATTGCTCCGAGTTTTGTTGTTCTATTTGTCGGTAGGTTAATTCAAGCAGCGGGGACAGGATTGTTATTTCCATTATTGACAAATGTCGTGCTAGCGCTTGTCCCCCATCATAAACGGGGAACAGCCATGGGGACGATCGGTATTGTTATTACCTTCGCTCCCGCAATCGGTCCTACGTTATCTGGTTTTATTGTCACACATTACAACTGGAGAGTGCTGTTCTACAGTATATTACCAATTGCAATAGCCATAATCATATTTGCTTATTTCAGTTTGAAAAATATAACGGAATCACGTAACCATAAGTTCGATTTATTGTCGATACTGCTTTCAACTCTGGGTTTTGGAGGGGTGGTTTACGGATTTAGTAGCGCAGGGGAAGGACATGGGGGTTGGACTGAGCCCATGACTATCTTTTCAATTGTAACTGGTTGTATAGCTCTTGGAATATTTTGTTGGCGGCAATTAACTATGAAAGAACCTATGTTAGATTTAAGAGCATTTCAATACCGAATATATAGGATATCGGTCATTATCTCGGCGATTGTAAATATGGCGTTATTCGCAAGCATGATGCTGGTCCCTATTTTCCTTCAGAACGCCTTTGGATACACCTCACTAAAGGCTGGTTTAGTTATGCTACCAGGTGGGATTATTATGGGAATCATGTCACCTGTTACAGGTAGATTGTTCGATAAATTCGGAGCTAAATGGCTTGTGCTTATTGGACTCACTCTGATGGCCTCCACCTTATTAGGGTTTGCATTCATGACGGTGTCGACCGCCTATTCGATGGTGACTACTTTAAATGCCTTGTTCATGCTGGGTATTTCCATGCTGATGATGCCAGTAATGACGAATGGGCTAAATGAATTGCCAAAATCGCTGTATCCACATGGTACAGCAATAAGTGGTACACTCCAGCAGGTTGGAGGCGCTATAGGCATGGCGTTGCTCGTGACAGTCATGACAACAAGCTCCAATAATTTTTTGGTTAAGAACACGGGAACGATGACGATATTGAATTTGGAAGTATTCGCGATGACTGAAGGCATGAAACATGCATTCCTACTTGCATTCGCTTTAGTAATTATCGCCTTATTCTTAGCTGTAATGTTTCTAAAGCGTTCAATTCCTCCTGTAAGTGAGATAGAGAATGAGCGATTCTTATCACATTAAATTTGTCATTAATCCATTTGTTTGTGTTTTTGTTTATTATCCTGTAAAGAGCAAAGTAATAAATATATTATCTTCAAAAAGAATCATGGTATAGAGTTACTGAGTAAAGAGGACTCACCAGACGTTCTACAAAATTTTTCGAGGAGTTGACTTGACTTTGGTCTATAACGAAAACATTAAAATTGGTCAGTTGCTGGAAAATGAGGAAGCATATAAAATTCTGACGAGGTATTTGCCAGAGTATGTGAATGAACCACTTTTTAAAATGGCGTCTAATTTTACATTAAATCAATTATCAGCTTTACCTCAGGTGAACATTTCTTCAAACGTACTTGACTCACTAAAACTCGATTTATCGACGATTTCTTTCGAGACTAATACTGCTATAACTAAAAATGAAGTCTCAAACTCTGAGTCTAGACCTCTTACTCATGCAGGAAAAGTGATCATCATTACAGGAGCAGGTAGTGGAATCGGAAGAGCCAGTAGTATTAAGCTTGCAGCTCGAGGCGGGAAAGTAGTTCTTGTTGATTTTAATGAAAAGTCGGGTCGAGAAACGCTTGATCTCGTCAAAAGTTTCGGCGGAGAGGGATTTTTTGTACAGGCAGATGTATCTAAAAGTGTGGATGTGAAATATTATGTGCAAAAGACCGTAGACACCTATGGGAAGATTGATGTTCTATTCAATAATGCCGGAATCATGCAAAGATTTCAGCGTTTTCAAGACATCTCCGAGGAAGAATTCAGTCGGGTAATTGATGTCAATCTCAAAGGAATATTCTTAGGCATGAAGTATGTTCTTCAAGTGATGGATAGACAAGGGTACGGAAATATTATCAATACAGCATCTACCACAGCGATCCGGGCTGAGCATAGTCTTGCGTCTTATACCGCCAGTAAGCATGGGGTAGCTGGTTTGACAAAAGCCGCTGCAATTGAATATGTAAGAAAAGGGATTCGGGTAAATGCAATCTGCCCTGGTGGGGTTGCGACCAGTATGACAGCCGCTGTACCACAAGAATTGGAAGAGAGTGGATACAAACCTGAAGAGTTTCCTAATATGAGAATTGGACGTTTTGCTGAGCCAGAAGAGTTGGCAGAGATTGTTGCGTTTCTGGCTTCAGATGCTTCCAGTTATATGACTGGCTCTATTGTATTAGCAGACGGTGGTTTGACACTCTAGATTCAATTGAGAAGTATTAAATGAAAAAAGTTGATCAGCGTTGTTCGATCAACTTTTTTTCGTTAAAGACACAAATCCTTTTTATAAATTTAACGAGTCTAACTGTTTTGATATTCTTGGTGTGTGGTATCGCACTGTTTCTTTAAAATTATTATTTAAAATAAATAAAATGAGAATCGAAAAGCCATAATGTATATAGGAAAATCATCACTGTCAATTACAATGTACCAACGAATTTGCTCACCTAGAGATGATCGCCACCATGATCTACAAGCTGACAAAGGATGCGACGCTGGAGCAATTAAAAAAAGCCGGGCTTGGCGCACATTACGTCGCCCACGACAGTGCTTTGTTCTATGAGAACGCTGGCGGCGTTCCGTGGACGGCTGCCTATATTCAGGCCAAAGGCGATCCCATTGCGGATCTGTATGAGGATATTGCAGCGGAGGAGAAAGCTCGCGCTACTTATCAGTGGCTGATTGACCTGACAGATGACGTGGATTTGCAGGACAGCTTGAAGTTCCTGCGGGAGCGCGAGATCGTGCATTCGCTGCGGTTTCGGGAAGCGGTGGAAATACTTAAGGAAAAACGGGATGAGAAGATCTTTTATTAGAGGGAATCTCTCTGCAGGGTTGGGTGCTGCGGGGAGGTTTTTTTTGCCTACTTATGTTATTAAGCTCCCTCGGTACAATACATTTTTCTCGCGAATGCTCGTTTATTCGCAGGATTTCTCCAATAGATAAATCGTTATTCTGATTGAAGAGTAGTGAAAAGTATTTCCAACTTCCGATGAACACTCAGATCGTGCATCTGTATACCTCGCTAACCTGTTTGGCGGTATTCTCAAGTTTGGCGAATATAGAGTTTTTTGTACGCTCATTTAATTAAGAACAAATGTTCTCGTTTCCCTTTTCTTTTGAGCAAATATTTTGTATGATAAAAGAGTAGTGAATGATAGAGGAGTAGTTTGGATGTATCGACAACTGGATGATTTTTCAAAGGAATAGGCAGTTGCTGTGAAAGGGACATTGCAAGTATTACAAGCCGTAACCGATGACAAATTAGGACAATGTATTTTGGAAGATCATAGTACACTAGGTTGGTTAGGCTGCATTTAGTAGAAACAACAGGTTATTTTAGTCATTTAGCAGGTTTAACTGTACCTATGATTGGTCAAGATGAACCAGCTCCAGCGACAGCAAAAGATATTGTAGCAACTTACGAAAAAGCAGCAGAGGCAGTCAAGGTAGAGGTAGCCAAGCTATCTGATGAGGATTATACGGCTGATTGGTTGGTTTGAGTTCGATATTACATTGGACTCAAGCCAGCCGATAAAAAGTACAAGAAACATTCTCAGCGAGTACGTGAAATGAATTTTCCTCCACGTCTTCTTTTTTTTCCTCCAGCCTCCACTGTAATATAATAAAAAACTAAACTAGAGGTAGGTGCGAACAAACATGATTCAATTAACAAACCGCCAGGCACGGCAATTTCTGTTGTTGAAGCATGGGCTTTTGGGCAAATATAAATTTAGTGGGAAGCAGGGCGTATTGGATTTTGCTCGGCAGGTCAACTGTATTCAATACGACCCCATCGATGTTTGCGGAAAAAACGCAGAATTGGTGCTACAGTCGCGAATTAAGGGATTTACTAAGGGAATGCTCGCCGAGTTGCTTTATGAGGATAGAAGCCTTGTCGATTATCCCGACAAGAACCTGGCCATTATCCCTGTCGAGGACTGGCCGTATTTTGAGCGATACAGGCAAGCCGCAAGGCAACATGCCGAACGCTATCCCGAAATGGAAGCGTTGACAGCGCAAGTACGGGCTCATATCCAAAATCACGGTGCGCTAAGTTCGAATGATTTAAAATTGGATGGAGATTTCTCTTGGCAATCGGTCATCCATTGGAGCGGTGGAAACAATTCATCTCGATCGGTGCTGGAACAGATGTATTCGACGGGTGAGTTGATTATCCATCATAAAAAAGGAACGCGTAAATATTACGATATCTCCAAGAAGTACATACAGCCAAATCTGCTGAATGCATCAGAGCCGTTGGAGGATGAGCTTGAGCATCATAAGTGGCGGGTACTTCGTCGAATTAGCTCTGTTGGTCTCTTATGGAATCGTGCGTCAGATGCATGGCTGAATATATGGGGGTTGAAAGCAGCACAGCGTAACGAGGTTTTCCGCCAGCTATTACATGAAGCTTGCATTGTTGCTGTTGCCGTGGAACAAATGAAGGATATGCTGTACTGCCTCGCGGAGGATTTACCGCTTATTGAAGCCGTTCTGCAAAATCAGGAGCCGAAATTGCGTTGCGAGCTTATTGCCCCGCTAGATAATTTCATATGGGACAGAAAACTTATCAACGAATTGTTTGACTTCGATTACACCTGGGAGATTTACACTCCTGCAATCAAACGAAAATTCGGCTATTATGTACTGCCTTTATTATATGGAGAGAGCTTCATTGGGCGAGCCGAGATCATTGCGGAGCGAAAAACTGGAACTCTCGTTGTTAAAAACATCTGGTACGAGAACGGTGTGAAGCAAACAACACAATTGCGAACAGCCTTGAACAGTTGTTTCCAAAAGTTTGCGTTATTCAACGGGTGTGAGACGATTTCGGCAGATTCTATGAACTGATATTTCCTGTATTTGTATATAGATAATAAAGTTGTTTAATTCGTTGCCGAATCTTCAACTTTTGCCCTTTACCTTGATCGGTTGCCTCGTTACGCTCCCTCGGTAAAATGTAGTTTTCTCACGAATGCTCGCTTATTCGCAGGATCTCTCCAATAGATAAATCGCTATTCGGATAGAAGAGGGGTGTACCGTCAAATTCGGCAATGGAAGCGCATGCGGGAACAGAAGAGGCGAGTTTTCGCTCCTTTTTTACTGTTCTGTTGCACGCTTCTCCACGTACTTCCGGAGGCCGGTTATCCTAACGGTACGGGTCTGTGCCCTTTTGCTCAATGCAATCCGGTACTCCGTGCAGTCTTGAGATCCTGCGAATAAGCCAATTTTCGTGCTAACTGAGAAGCGGCTAAGCAGTTTGTTTCATAGAATGAGCTCGATCCGGTTCATAAGCTTCGCCGCTATGTGCCATAGCAACTAGGAGGCGAGCCAACTTGCCGCAAAGCTTCATCACGGAACGCATAGGCTTCATGTTTTTCATCTTAACATTCAATTCGTGCTGTCGTTTAAACGATACATCGTTCATGATGAGGGCCATGGTTGCCATGAAAAGAGCGTGTCGAAGCCTTGGTCGGCCACGTTTGCTGATGGACATCTGGCCCTTCCATTTGCCTGAACTCGCTTCAGCCAGGTTAAGGCCGGCATGCCGTAGCAACGCGTTACCATGTGCATAGCCACTGAGATCCCCAGCTTCACCGAGAATGCCGGCGACTGACAGGATACTCATACCCTTAATGGCTAGCAGCGGCTCGGCTTGTGGAATCCGGACCAGTGCAGCCGCGACTTCATCCTCGATGACCTGCAGTTGCTCCTTAGCTAGATCGTATTCGGCGAGCAGCTGTTGCAGATGAAGTTTGTAGGCTCTCTCGGCATGCTTGGCGCCGACTGAGCGTGCTGCTAGAGCCAGAAGTTCGCCAGCTCTTCGTTCACCGCTGTGGCGCTTCATGACCGTTTTCCAGCCGTCGATTACCTGGCAAACGGTGAGTTTTTGAAGATCGGCGGGCGTAGGAAAGAGACGCAGTGTAGCAAGCGATCCGGAGCCAATGAGATGCTTGTATACCTGCCGCAGCTCAGGGAACACAATGTCAACCCAGCGGTGGATCTGGTTCTTGACGCTGACGAGACGATGGACAATGGTCTCCCGGTTCGCCATGAGAACGCGCAGTTCCATGAACACTTCACTGGTTTCTTTGATGAAGGTGTAGGAGCCGTTTTTCACCATATCGGCGATTACAAAGGCATCTTTGATGTCGCTTTTAGATGGAGTATTGTCGCGGTTTTCCTTGTTCTTTTTGACGAGATGAGGATTCACCAAGACAACCTCGAGTTTGCGGTCTTTGAGCCAAGCAGCAAGGCCGAGCCAGTAGTGGCCGGTGGGTTCCATGCCGATGATGGTGTCGTTTAGTTGGTGCGTTTCCTGCAAACCTCTCATCCACTGTAACAATAGGCCGAAGCCGGTGTCGTCGTTGGAGAAGTGAAGCGGAGTGCCTAGCAGAATGCCACGGAAGTTGACGGCCGCGCTACGTGGGTTTGTTGGGCGATGTCGATACCGACGACAAGGTGCTGAGTTGAAATACGTTCGAGCAGTTGATTTTGTTTGGTTTGAGCTTTAAACTTCAAGATAGAGCGACCTCCTTAAGATGGCTAAAGGGCTATGACCCGTGACTACCCCATCTTACTGGAGGCGCTCGTTTTTGTGCAAAGCGCAAAATTAACGCTCTACAGGAATCCTGACGGGAAACGATAGTTAAACGATCTTGTATTATGTTGAGATATCAAAGACTTTGAATCGATAAGTTGTAACATAAGCTTGAGACGAGATTTTGGTTGTTGAGTTGCCACTCATATTCAAAAGGAGTTAAGACCGAATTATTCAAAATCGAAATGCCTTACTTTTCCAAAGAAAAACATCACTGTCAATTACAATGTACCAACGAATTAGCGCATTATAATTAACAGTGATACTTTTAAAGAAGAACATACAAATGGAAATCAACAGCAAAGTAACCTAAATTACGAAAGCCCATAAGAATAAGGACTTGAAAAAATCAGCAAGGTAACCACTTCCATTTGAAGCCACGCCCATTGGTTTTGAAACAATTCTGATAGTTTTAAGGTGACCTGGCGACCACTTCGTACCAGCACACCGGTACAGTGAATAAACTCTCGCCGAAACCGCTGGATCGTAAAAGAGCGTTGAATTGGGTCGCAACATTAAAGCGTTAAGCGCTCAAATCGATTGTAATCAAACATTTTGAGCAGCAGATCAATCTCTTTGGCAGCAAAGGACGGGGTCGGAATACGATGAATGGAGAAATAATTCTTGCCCTCCTTGATGTAGTTTTCCATACAGCTGCGCTGGTTGTAGAAACGCCATACAGCCAAGGCTTCCCACACCTCGGTGGTGACCACCGCTTCATATTGCCAGAGGAGATCTAATTCAAGGTGACTCTGATCCTGATCGTAATGCTGAATCTTACGAATGACCGCGAAGTGCGGCATTCACCAGCATCCTGGACTCTCCTTCATACACGAGCAAGGGATAATAGCTCTTGCGTCCTTGCTTATGGCTGTTGTAGCCTACCTCGTCACCCTTTTGGTTGCCGTAGACTGTATCGACGGTGGAATCCAAATCTAGAATGAGCGACTCCGGTAGCAAGGAAGTCACCATCTCCACATTAAGCTTTCTGAGCGCAGGAGCGAGCTCCTCATGGGAAGCACCGAAGCGAAGAAACTCTTTGATCAGCAGACAGTGATAGGGGCAAACGACCGCCTAGCGCATGACGGACCAAAGCATCGCCTTGTAGAAATTTAAAGTGAAAAAGACGCTCACAGCCTAGGAGCCAACCGATGATGAGATACTGAAGGATGTGGTGGGTAGGGAAAATGGCGTTCGCCGTCTTAGCTAGGCCAAGGGTCTGCAAGGCTGGATTCAAGCGGATTGTTTTTATTAGCAGTCAAGCTTATGAAGAAGATAGGTTATGATTAAAACGATTTTATCGAAAGATTAAAGTTAACAAAGCGCTTTTTATTTCTCCAAGTTGGAATATGATTATAATCCCTTAGATAAAAAGCGAGGCTCCTCGCAGATACGCTCATTAAATGCGTGCATCCCGGAGCCGTGGCGATCAATATCGGCGTATATAGAAATACAGGCTTCGGCAAGCCGGTTTTCCGAACCCTGTTTGAAGGAGCGGAAACTGTCTTTTATTTGGCTGCGAGCGACGAAACGGCTGGTCTGACCGGACACTATTTGATCGACAACAAGAACGTCGCCACTTCAAGCAAAACAACAAATACTGAGCTTGTTCTTCGGTTTTGGACATTGGACATGGAGCGAGAAGCAGGTTGGGCTTACATAATGCAGAGGAAAGAGGCAACATTAAGGCAGACTGGATCCCATATCTCCGGAGGTTTCGCTTATTTATGAAGCATTTGATAGACATAAACTAGCTGCTTTCAGGCGAAAAGGGACTTATTATCAATACGCATGGCACGCCGTCTGAGATTTACAGCAGAACAGGCATGTATGATGGCCTCAAAATGTTTTCATATACCAGTATTTATGAGTTTTGCGGCAATAAGCCAGAAGGATATATCTTTTTTGGAAGCGCCCTCCAAATCGATGAAGATGCTCGCAAGCGAATACTGGAGGAAGTCAAGGACAAAGCGATTAATTTATTTGAATAAAGAGTTGGAAAGAGCCGTTCGCGATGACGCGAGCGGCTCTTGCTGCACTTCATCCTCTCGTGTTTTACATGGTATGCTTGTCCTGCTCGCGCATCAGGAGTATGATAGATGGCAAAAAAGAGCAGAAAAAGAATGGGAGATTCAGCATGAGAACCGGTATACGCACCAAACTGTTCGCAAGCTTCTCGGTTGTGATCATCGCTTCCCTGTCTATCGTAAGCGTACTCTGGTACAACAAATATTACGACAGCCAGCGGGAATCTGCGGAGAGCTTTATGTCACGAACGATACTGGACGCGAACAAGAGCTTCGAGCTCACATTGAAGGATATTGATTACATAAGCACGATTATTTCATTGAATAAACCGAATGTCATTGACATGCTGCTGCCCGATGCGACGGAAACATTAATCGAACGGCTCGAAAAGGACCGTAAGCTCGACAATTTCATTTCGAGCCTATACGGCTACAAATATTACATTTCGAGCATCCTCGTCTCAAGCATCGGTGGGCGCAGCTATACGCAGGGGTCTACGGTACCTGCTGATGAATTCATGCGCTCGATTTGGTACGAGCAGCTTCTTAAGCAGCGGGGTAATAAAGTATTTATTACGACGCATGCCAATACGAAGCTGAACAAGGTGTCCGCCTATTTGAATCAAAACGTCGTATCCATCTCGCGGGCAATCATGAACGGTAGCGAAGCAGTCGGATACGTAAATGTCGATTTTAACTACGAGGTGGTCGAGCGCATATTCAATACGCCGCTGCCGAATAAGAGCCAGCTGTTCCTGCTGGACAATAAAGGGGGCTTTGTGTATTCTCCCCGCGCGGAGGATATTAATAAGCCAATTGCCGGAACGGATTACGCGAGTGTGCTTCCCTTGCTCACGGACAGTTCAGGAAAACTTAGCATGCGCATAAACGGCGAGGAGCATCTCGTTGTCTACCATACATCGGATTATACGAACTGGACGACGGTCGGTCTGATTCCGCGAAGCGAGCTGCTCGCCGAGAGCAGGAAAGCAGCTAATAACATCATGCTGATTCCCGTGCTGACGCTCATTGCAGCCTTGATCGTCGCGACGATTATTTCGAACCAAATCACGAAAAATATCGGACGCTTGCGTCATGCGATGAAAAGGGTAAGCGCCGGAAACCTGTCCGATCCGATTGCGATTTCGTCTGGCGACGAGATCGAGGAGCTGAGCCGCGGTTTTAATGCAATGGTTATCAATTTGCGCGAACTGCTCGATGACGTGAAGAAGACGGAGGAGCAGAAGCGGTTACTCGAATTCAAGGCGCTGCAAGCCCAGATCAATCCGCATTTCTTGTTTAATACGTTGAACCAGATCAAATGGCTTGCCGATGTTCAGAAGGCTGACAATATCAAGCAGCTGGTTACATCGCTCGTTACGCTTCTGCACAGCAGCATGGGCAAGGGCGGCGAATTTATTTCGGTGCGGGAGGAGCAGCAATATTTAGAGCATTATTTGAACATCCAACAGTTTCGCTATTATGATAAATTTGATGCGGTCTTCGATATTGAAGAAAGTATTTTAGAAGCACGTATGCTGAAGTTCTTGCTGCAGCCGATCGTGGAGAACGCGCTGATCCATGGACTGGAGCCATTAAAGGGAAGAGGCCAGCTTATGGTGAAAGGGTACGGCGATGAAGGCCATATCATGCTGCAGGTATCTGATAATGGCGTTGGAATCGAGCCGGAGCGGCTAGCGGCTATATTCGATCAGGTGGCAGAGAAAAATCAGTCGCGGTTCAGCGGAATCGGGCTCGGCAATGTCCAGGAGCGGATCAGGCTCCATTACGGAGCGGGCTACGGGCTCCAGATTGAAAGCGTGTCAGGCTTGTTTACAACGGTGACGATGAGGATTCCGATCGAAGCGGAAGGGGAGAACGAGGATGCTTAACGTGCTATTGGTGGACGATGACTTGCCTATGCTGAGCAAGCTGAAAAACATGATGAACTGGGAAGCCAACGGTTTCCTCTTATGCGGAGAAGCAAACGGAGGGCAGGCGGCACTTAAGCTCCTGGATGAACGCAATCCCGAAATTGTAATTACGGACATGAGCATGCCCGGCATGGACGGGCTTGCACTTATTAATTACATCGCGGAGCGATTTCCCCATACGCAGGTAATTGCAATCAGCAGCTATAGCGATGTGCATTACGTGAAGAACAGTATGCGCCGTGGCGCGGTGGACTATATCCTGAAGCATGAACTGGATGCGAGCATCTTGCAGGCAGCGCTGGCTGGTGCGAAGGAGCTGCTCGCCAAAGAGCAGGAGGCGCACGAGAAGACGATACATATGCAGAAGCAAATGCAGCAGAACCAGACGACGATGCTTCGGGACTTCGTAAGAGATCTTGTTCAGCACAGCTATGGCAGCGAAGAGGAACTCCTGCTGAAGGCGGATAAGCTTGATGTCGCGTTGAACCTCCGTATGCTGACAGTGGTCGTTGCGGAATGGGATAGCCGAAGGAAGCTAGAGGACCGATTCGATGCGAAGGAGCTTGCATTCATGAACGGCTCCTTTATGGATATTACGGATAACATTTTGGCTGATACGGGAAATGCGTATATGGCGCCCATTGAAAACGGGAAATTCGCCTTCGTTTTTTCTTTTGATACGAACAGCAAGTTTATATGGCACACAATCATATCGGAGGCGTTGTCGCGTATTAGAGTGAGCGCGAAGCGTCAGCTAAATTTAGTCATAAGCTGCAGCGTAAGTGAAATATGCAACAAGGTGGAGACGCTGCCGAGTTACTACAAAGACGCGGACAAGGCGCTGCAGGAGCGCTTCTATGAAAGCGGAGACGTCGTGATCTGGCCTGGACTTCAGCGGAAGGAAGCCTCCAGCGTCAGTTTCTCCGTAGACGTAAAGCTGGAAAGACAGCTGCTGTCGCTGCTTGCGACGCTCAATGAGGAGGAGCTCATTCTTCGAATCGACGAGCTGTTTGCCCGGATGGGGAAGGCGCGAGCTCCGCATAAGACGACTCAGATGGTCGCGGTCGAGCTTATTCATCTCGTTAACCGCAAGTCGAAGGAGGCGGGCATAGCTGAGCAGGAGTTATTCGGAAACGACCATAATCCTTACCAAGCTATAGGCAAGTTCGATACGCTGACTGAGCTGAAGGAGTGGATCTTGGAGATTTACCGTAAGCTTGTACAAGCGCTGCGTCCGTTCGTGCATGATACACTGTACTCCGATAACACGAGGCGGACGATGGAATGGATCCGCAGGCATTATGCAGAGCCGATAACCTTGCAGGAGGCTGCGGAGGTCATTGGGGTCAATGCCTCCTATTTGAGCCGAATGTTCAAGGAGGAGTGTGGACAGGGGTTTACCGATTATGTTAACCATGTGCGGGTGGAGCAGGCTAAGCTGCTCATAAGGACCGGTGACACAGACCTCAAGGGTGTGGTGAAGCAGGTTGGTTTTAACCACTATAATTATTTTTTTACTGTATTCAAAAAAATAACCGGAACGACACCGCTTGAGTACGAAAAACAGCAGAAGCGGTAGTTCGACTACAAAAAGTAAAAAAGATAGAGTAAAAGTAAAAATAATGGAGTCCGCGAACGGGCTCTTCTTTTTTATGATTAAGGAGCAAGAAGAGAAGCACACATCTAAGGGGAGATGGGAATATGAAAAAAGGATCATTTAAATTTGTACTTGTACTGGCATTGTCGGTTTGCCTGCTGCTGACAGCTGCGGCATGCGGTAATAAGAACGCAGAATCAAACACGGGAAATAACGGAGGCGCTGCCTCCGGCGAGCAGGAAACGGTGACCTTCTGGTCATGGGTACCGACTGACGTACAAGCAGAGAAGGCCATTGCTACTTTCGAGGCAGCTAACCCGAACATCAAGGTTGATTACTGGCGCGGCGAGCAAACGGATTTCCAAAAGAAGCTGCAGGTTGCCATGGCTGCCAATGAAGGTCCGGATCTGCTAGGCATGCAAGTAGGCGGGATGCTGAATCAATACGCGAATACACTGGAGCCGATTGAGGCGCTTGCGGACAAAAATTGGGGAGCAGGCTGGCAAGACAAATTCGTGAAAGCGTCGATTGACCAAGTTAAAGCTACGGATGGCACGATGGTAGCTTTGCCGCTTAATCTTACGGGCCAAGAGTTCGTGCTTTATAACAAAACGATCTTCGATAAGCTTGGCATTACGAAGGTGCCTGCAACCTACGAGGAATGGCTTACCGTTAATGCCACCATTCGTGAAAAGGGCAACGGCATCGTTCCCGTAGCTTTCGGAGCAAAGGATATCTGGCACGACGTCGATATGTTCGTATCGCTTAGCAACCAGTTCGCGTCTGGCAAAATTTATGAAGCCGAGCAAGGCAAGCTGGCATGGACAGACCAGGTATTTGTTGACACGATGACGGCTTGGAGCAAGCTATTCACCGACAAAGTGATGCAGGACGGAGCACTCGGCTTGTCGACTTATCCGGATGCGCGTGACCAATACTTCTACTCCGGCAAAGCAGCTATGTTCCTAACTGGCTCATGGCATGCAGGCTTCAGCCTGCCGGGCGGCGAGAAAGACGGTACCGCAATCGAAAATGACGAAATCGGCATTTTCCTGCTTCCGCAAATCGGACCAAATGAAGCAAGAGCGGTGGCGAGCGTAGATACGGCGCTGTCAATCAACAAAAGCTCGAAGCACAAGGAAGCGGCATGGAAGCTGCTTGAGTTCATGACGCAAGGCGAAGGCCAGCAAATTATGGCGGACTTCATTCAAGGCTCGCCTGCCAAGGTTGGCGTACAAATTCAATCGCTCGATCAATTCAAGTTCGAAGCTGAGCGCGAAGGCATCAAAACTGTAAATGACGCTATTGCCAATGCGATCGGCAAACGTCTGCTCGACTATCCGGAGCTTACGAATGCAATCGGCGTAGCGATGCAGGATGTCGCGGCAGGCAAAAGCATAGAAACGGCACTCAAGGATATTCAAAAGATTTCGGACGGCATTGACCGCAATTAATCGGTAAGGAAAACAAAGAGCATGGATATGCGAGTCGGTATTCATGCTCTTTTCTTGTTAGTAGAGAGAGAAGCAAGCTAGAGAATTGGCAAATGGAGGAGTGATGCACCATGACTGGCAACCGTTCAGTGCTTTCCGGCTGGAGAGCGTATCTTTATGTACTGCCGATACTTGTATTGTCGGGATTGTTTCTGTATTACTGCATTGGATTTACCGTATACACAAGCTTTCATTCCTGGAACGGCATCGACACGGACATGAAATATATCGGCTTCGATAACTATATCAAGCTGTTTGACGATAAGTCTTACCATATCGCGTTACGCAACAATTTAATCTTCTTCGTATGTACGGTCGGCGTACAAGCAGCGCTTGGCTTAATGCTGGCAGTGCTGCTGCGCGCGAGGCTGAAGGGGCATGCGATTTTCCGTTCGGTTTATTTCATCCCGACGATTATGGCGCCGATTATAATCGCGGCGATCTTCCGCATTATTATGGATACGAATTTCGGTAGTTTGAACGAAGGTCTTCGCGCAATCGGGCTTGATTTTCTGGCCGTTTCCTGGCTGGGAGATCCCAAATACGCGCTGATGTCCATTATTATCGTAAATATTTTTGAATGGATGGGCTTCAGCATGACCCTTTATTATTCGGCGCTGCTGGCTATTCCGGATGAAATCTATGAGTCTGCCAAAATTGACGGCTCCGGCTTCTGGCGTACGCTGTTCAAGATTACGGTTCCGCTCGTTGGGGGCACGACCTCTACGCTCGTTATTCTCGGCATCGTCGGATCGCTCAAAACGTTCGATATCGTCTCGCTGCTAACTGGCGGCGGTCCCGGACGCTCGACGGAGTTTCTGACCACCTATGTGTATAAAAAAGCGATAGAGGAATTTAACGGAGGCATGTCCGCGGCAGCAGGCGTTACGATTCTGGTTATCGCGCTTGTGCTTGCGGTGCTGCAAATCCAATATACGAACCGCCAGCAGCGTGATCTATAACAGGAAGAGGTGAGTCCTATGTTTATTAATTTGCGAAAAATAGATAAGTGGGCGATTCAGGCCGTGTTGGCCGTATTCGCGCTCATTTGGCTGTACCCGCTCGTGCAATCGGTTATTAAATCGCTTGGAATCAACGGCTTCGGCAATTATTTGGCGGTCATCCAGCATCCGAAGGTCAACTATTTCCTAGTCGTATTCAACAGCTTCTTCATCGCCGTGTGTACGACGGCTGTTGTCGGGCTGCTCGCTACGCTTGCTGCCTATGCGTTCTCCAAAATGCAGTTCAAGCTTAAAGATGTGCTGTTCTATTCGCTCGTAGCCTGCTTGGCAATACCGGCAACTGCGGTAATGTCCCCGCTGTTCTTCACGGCCAAGACACTGGGCATTATGAACAGCTACGCAGGCGTTATTTTGCCGCTGGTAGCCTTCAATGCCCCATTCATGCTGCTTATTCTCAAAAACTATTTCGATTCCATTCCGAACGCGATCTTGGAGGCGGGCATGATTGACGGCGCCTCGTCGTTCCGCATGTACAGAACGATCATGATTCCGCTGGGCGTACCGGCCATTATCAACATCGCAGTGCTGACCTTTATTTACTCGTGGAACGATTATATTATTCCGCTGCTGCTCATTCGCGACGAGAAGATGTATACGGTAACGCTGGCTACGCAGTTTTTCACGGGAACGACGAATCAAACGCCGGAAATGGTCGCCCAGCTGTATGCAGCGCTCATTCTTATGACCATTCCTTCTGTCATCGTCTACATGTTCGGCCAGAATGCGATGAAATCCGGATTGACTGCTGGGGCAGTAAAAAGCTAAATTAGAACATTGGAGGATAATCATATGGACAAAAGAACGCAAGCAGATGGAATGCCGCTGAATGGCGCCAATTCGTATCACAATCCGCTTCCGATTAAGGCTGGAGCTGGCCAGGCAGAGCCGTTGACGCTCGTGCATCCAGACCCGTATGTGCTGAAGCATAATGGATGCTATTACACCTATGCGACTGGCGAAGCGGGAGTAGTCGTACTCCGCTCGGATGATCTGCTAAGCTGGGAGCATTTTGGTATTGGCTTTCGAATACCAGGACGCAAAAACTATTGGGCGCCTGCAGCCGTTTACGAAAACGGCCACTTCTATTTGTACGTTTCCTCTATGCCCGAGCATTCAGAGGATGTGCATGAGGAGCGCTTGATGGTTGCCGTATCCGAGACACCGGAAGGACCGTTTGAGTATGTACGGACATTTTATGATACGTTTTCGCTGGATGCGCATGTCGTAAAGGATGAGCATGGCGATTATTATATGTTTTATTCTAATAATGAATACTCTGGCGTAGATCGTGACCGCGCAGGCACGGTCATTCTGGTTGATCGGCTCCTCGATATGGTGACGCCGGCGGGAGAGCCGCAGATTGTCGTTGTACCTACGATTGACGAGGAAATTTATGAAGAAAACCGTTTCGGCGACGGCCGTGATTGGCATACGATCGAGGGAGCTTTCTACTTGAAGCGCGGTTTGAAGCATTATATGATGTACAGCGGAAATGCCTATGTTCGGCCGAACTATTTCTTGGGCTATTCAATGGCGGATGCTGGCAAGGGGCAATCGCTTCTTGAGCTGGATTGGCTCAAATATCCTTCCGATGATCAATATAAGCCGCTCCTTCGCAAAAATGAGGGCGTAGAGGGAGTCGGGCATAACTCTGTCATCCGCGGACCGAACAACGTAGATCAATGGGTGTTCTACCATGGGCGCAATGCGGCCGATGTGCTCGACATGAACCGCGAGCAGCGCACGATGCGTGCCGACCCGCTGCTTTGGAGAGGAGACCAGCTATATATCGCTGGTCCTTCGTACGCGGAGCAGCCGGCACCTGCACGGCCAGCCCTGCGTGATTTGTTCGATGGCAGCGGCGAAGGTTTAGACGGACATTGGCTGACGATGGCTGGCGATTGGTCGCAAGCAAACAGGGAGGCCCTTCAGGCGAACCGAGCCGTTGTTGCCGGAGCTGTAACCCGTGAACAATATACAAACTATGTTCTTGAGGCCAGCATGAAGTGGCATAACGACCATACAGGCGGCTTGTATGGAATCTATGCTGCATATTTGGACGAGAGCAGCTATGTCTCGGTATTGTTTGACGTAGGCCGGAGGGTACTGCGGGCACAGGCTGTCTACAAAGGCGTTCAGCATGAAGCGATCGAGCATGCGCTGCCTAAGGCTTATCGTTTTGCTGCCTTTCATTTGCTGCGCGTAGAAAAAACGGGAAGGCATTTCATCATTAAGCTTAATGGCGTTTCGGTCATCGAGGCAAGCTTCCCAATCGTTAGCGGCAGCGTAGGCATGCATACGCGCTATACGTCAGCAGCTTTCGCTGGCTTTGAGGTTACGCGGCATGCCGCTTTGACTTCTGAGAATGGAAGCTCTTTCGCAGAACTCCTGCAGCGTGTGGACGGTGAAGGCGTTTGCCGCGTGAGCGGCGGAGAGCTGCACTGCCGCAGCAATCATAATCGCCGCACCTTGTGGCAAATACAGCCATTCGGTGCTGCTGAGGCAGGCCATGCCTATCGCTTCGAAACGGATATTCTGATCAAGCGCGGGGCTGCGTTCGGCATGCTTGCATCGTACTCCGATGAAAGCAACAGGGTAGAGGTCATCTTGAGCCGGGCTGCTGAAACGATTACGACCTTGCAGCGCATGGACGGTGCAGTGAACGTAATTTTGGTTGCATCGCTAGCCGCCGATTCTTTTGACTGGACAGGCTGGCATACGCTATCCTGCACGGTGGCGGGAAGCAGCCTCACCATCCGCGTAGACGAGCATATATGGTTTGCTGACGCGATAGATGGGCTAGGAGGCGTACCGGGCTTTATCGGAACAGGAGAGGCGACTTTCCGTGAAACCAGCTGTACGGCCTTGTAGGCGAACGGTCTACCCCTTTAACTTAAGACTTGCATAGGAAAAGCTGCTTCATTAGGTTATAACGACCTTAGTGGAGCAGCTTTTGTTTGCTTTGTTTTATCGCTCATAACAGGATAGTTGTAATCGGTATTCTCCAACTTGATCAGAATGTTCATTTAGCGGATATGGGCCCTTGTCTTGTCTGTGCCGAGTGAAGGGAATAGCGTAATTTCATCATCACGATGGGTTTGGTCCAGCTACCGCTGGAGCTCATTGATCTGTTCGAAAGTGCCTACTAGCGTCTGCTGATTGTTGAAGATTTTTTTAATTTGAGGTAGCTTGCGTTTGTGGAGCCGAGTGCAATCGAGCAGGGCGAATAAGTGGAATAAGGAGAGGCTGGCACAATTGCGCTGCCACTTATTTGCAGCACCAGCTTGAAGATGAACAGCGGCGTGAATCGCGGTAGCTTTCAAAGTGATAGCGCCTTATGACGCACACTATTTCGATAGATTCAAATCAGCTAAGTTTGGCGACCAATTCCCATAACAACTCTCGTCTGCTGTTCAAGACGACTTTAGAGAAAATGGATTTGAGATGGTCTTGGATAGTATACGCGTATATATGAAGGGAAAATGCCATTTCCTTCCTGGAGAAGACTTGAGGTATTGCTTACTAGTTGAACACTACAACCAAATAGTTGTCCCCTGATGAAATATCATTCGCCATTTTGAATCTCGGAAAGCGGTGGAAATACTTAAGGAAAAGCGGGATGAGAAGATCTTTTATTAAGAGGGAACCTCTCTGTAGGGTGCTGCGGGGAGGTTTTTTTATATTTACTTCATGATGTTTTTAAACTGACGGGCAGCATCCCTAGTATGAAGAAATACAAGGTTTGAGAAATAAAAAGACTCCTTGGTGTGATGTTAATGGGTCCATAACGCTGGCCAGCTACTGGATCGATCTCCATAATAACTATGGGTTACTTTATGTCCGTGCGCAGCTCTTTTAGTTGTAGTAAAACGAAAGAGAGGATATAATTGGAAGTATTGTAAGCATCAATAGGTGTACAATCATCGCAGCAAGACCTAAATATTGTTTTTATATGTCATGTATTAGCTTAAATTCAACAAGGAGGAGAACTTCATAAAAACTATATCAAAGAAAAAACTCGTTTTTGCGATAGTAGCTGCAGTGATTGTCCTAACAAGTATTTATGTCCTGATGCAACCCAAAACAAAAATTGATATCAATAAGTTTTCCGAGTTTATGCTGACGTCATCGGTTTATTACAAAGACATGAAAGAAATGGATATTTCCAATATCAAGGAACATTACAGCGGCGTAACCGTCGCAGATGTTTCCAGCGCGAAAGTGCTCGTTAGCACAGATGGCACCGCCAGAGAATTTGCAATTATCGAAGCGAATAGCCCACAAAGTGCCGACATTATTCAAAGTGCGATAAGCTCCTATTCCAATGAGCTTATGAACAAATATCAATCGGAAAATGCAGAAGAATATGATCGCCTGCGAGGATATTACATCCATAGAACAAGAAACTATGTAATTTTAACAATCAGCGACAGCACTAGAAGTGGCAATCAACTTGTTGAATCATATCTTGACAAAATCAATTATGATAAGAGAGCATGATTGCTCAACCTAAAAACATTGTGCTAAGGGGTAACGCGTGTTCAATAAATCAGCGACTGATTAGTACTTTGTTTTTTCGTCCTTGGGAGTCGCTGTTTCAATTTCTAGGTTCTAATAAATTATTTTCTGGTGACACCTGTAGGAAACCAATGATACTATTTGTAACTGATCGTCTTCGATTTGTTATTTAAATCGAATGAGAGGTATTTCTGAAACAATACCACACGGTGACGAAGTTCTGACTGACACTGTGGTGTTCCAAGGTAGCAAGTGATATCTTTCGCTATATTCGAATCTTCAACGGATTGTCGTTTTAACGAATGAGGATGTACAAGCATGACATTTTCTTTGATACGAGTAACAAAATACTGTTGTTCTCTAGCATATTGATCAAATCGTTTGATTTTTCCATAAGCACGATCTTGAACAAGGATGTAATTCTTATTTGCGAGTTTTTCACCGATGGGCCCATCGTGGATTTTACCGATCGTTTTAATGACTTGAACGGGTTGTTCCGTGGCAGCACTAAGTGCAACATGAAGTTTAATACCCGCTCGTTGAAATATGAGGATATCGCAGCGGAGGAGAAAGCACGGGCTACTTATCAGTGGCTGATTGACCTGACGGACGACGTGAATTTGCAGGACAGCTTGAAGTTTCTGCGGGAGCGCGAGATCGTGGCAGTGGAAATACTTAAGGAAAAGCGGGACGAGAAGATATTTTATTAGAGCGAACCTCTCTGCAGGGTACTGCGGGGAGGTTTTTTGTTTTAAGAAGAAAAATTTGGAAAGCTGGCTAGATACGAACAATACATAGTTCTGAACTGTATCTTTCCTTAGAATAGGCGTCTAGCTGATTTCTATTGTGCAAATTTGCAGAGAGGAAGTTCGGGCAACTGACTTCAAAAACATTAATGAAGTCCGAACGGTTTATAGGTGGTCGCTGAACGATTGGTTGTTTGATACCTAATGATCTCGATTTACTTTACCGATGGTATGTCTCCGGCAATATTATGATAAGATAATTTCAGTTCAATGGTTCAAGTGTTTTGACCAAGGAGGGACTCGATGGATCAGGACTTTGAAAATCAAATAATGCATGAATTTAAAAAGAATCAATCCGTATTAATTGCTATTGGGAATGAAACTCGACAAGCCATTCTAATTACTTTGGCTCAGGGGTCTGGAATGCGTGTAGGAGAAATTAGTACGAATACACATTTATCTAGACCTGCAATTTCACATCATTTAAAAATACTAAAAGACGCTGGAATTGTAAGTGTTCATAAAGATGGAACTAAAAACTTTTATCGAATAGACGCCAAAAACAAAATGCAATCCTTACGAGATCTAGTTGATGATGTAATAAAACTATGTGAATAAATCATGATACAACAATTATAAACAATACCAAAAGGGGGGGAATCGATGAACTTATCAGTTGAAGCGATAAATGGGGTGAAAATTCCTCAGCTTGGATTTGGGGTCTATAATCTCAAACAAGGTAAAGATGGAGTTTTTGAAAAGACCGTTAGCGAAGCCATTAAAGCAGGTTATCGACATTTCGATACAGCACGAATATACGGTAATGAAGAAGCTTTGGGGCGAGAAATACAAAAAAGTGGCATTGCCCGAGAAGATTTTTTTCTTACGTCAAAAGTATGGACGACCGATCTAGGTTATTCACAAACGCAACGGGCTTTTGAGAAAAGTTGTAAAAAAATGAATACAAATTACCTCGACATGTATCTCATTCATTTCGCTGGTCCCCATTACGTAGAGGCTTGGAAGGCAATGGAGAAACTTTATACTGAGGGAAAAATACGAGTCATTGGAGTAGCCAACTTTGAGATCGAGCACCTTGAACAACTTATGAAGCATGCTAAGATTGCTCCGATGGTCAATCAAATTGAGACCCATCCAGAGTTTCAACAACATCGATTGCGAGAGTACATGTTACGTCACCAGATTTTACATGAGGCTTGGGGGCCGTTGGGCCAAGGTAACAAGTCTTTGTTTGAGAATGAGGTACTCAAATCTATTGCGCTTCGTCATCAAAAAACGGTTGGACAAGTCATTTTGCGCTGGCATTTAAATAGAGAGACTATCGTTATCCCAAAATCCTCGAATCCAAAAAGGATAAAAGAAAACATCGACATACTCGATTTCAATTTAAGCGATGAAGAAATGGATCGCATCGGGGAATTGGATACGGGGAAACGATATTCTGTAAATCCGAAGGGGTACAATGTAAATCCAATTGTAGTAAACTTGATGAAACTATTTTTGAAGTAACATAGGAGCTTTACCGTCACATTGGGACGGAATTTTGACAATGGCAAGAATGGGCGGATTTACTTTTACCTTTTCAATGTTCTCGCTTACCTCAAATAGTAGAGCTAAGGAATAGAGGCGATGTAGCTAACACTACATTGCCTCTTCTTTAGGTTCATAGTAAGTAGTCAAGCAATCTTAGTGATACACTATCTGTGAATTCCTGTATTGCGTACCCAAAAGTATTATGAAAATTGATGCGCTTCAAAAAACAAAATCAGGTTTTTTGAAACGAAAAAAAGATTACATTTAAGGTATTTCAAAAAGCATATTTTATGGAACATGAAGTGAAGGAACATGGAGATGGTGTATTGGCTATCAGAAATAATTTCATTTTTAAATCATCGAAAAAAGAATGTACGTTCGCATGTAATGAGATGAGAGCATTCGAATGATGCTACCTGAACATATTATTTAAATTAAAGCTACAGATGTATCACGAGCTTGAAGAATTAGTGGTCATAGGTATCGTGGATCGGCTCAATCTGTTCCAAGCTCGCTTTATGGTTGATGGCGATTGGTTGCTTACACATCTGCTGGATGATTTGTATCAAGGTAAATTTGACGAAGAAAAAAAGCAGCTTAGCGAAGTTTGAATTCGCAAGCGTCTTTCATATAGTTCATGCCGTTAATGGTTACGGTGTGCTTGAAAATGACGGAACAACGAACCTGTCAACGGATGAATACACGGTTAGCGAAGGGAAGATCACCTTCAACGCTGGCGTACTGGCAGCGGGCAGCCATACGAAAACGATAATGGAGAACTTCAATAAACCGATCTCGCGAAAAAGATATACACGACTACCGTACAACGCGTCGCGGCCTCAACAGGTGGAGGAGGAACGACCGCACCTGCAACTGACAGCAAACAAACGCTGTCTGCCAGAGCATCGGAGAAGCAATTGACGAATATGGTGGAAAGGTGCTCCAATCTTCTCTAAACCGATTACGATAACGTTCGATTCGGCAGCAGTTGGAGCGAATCAAATCGCTTCACTCTTCGATTACGATGAGGTGAAGAAGGTTTAATTACTCGAACTGCATAGGTCATGTTTTAACTTTACGAATGCTTAAAACTGCAAGCGATTAGATATAACAAATCTCAGTTATAGTAAACATACTTTGTCGAAAGGGGATTTGTTTTAAATGAGTAGAGTACGAAAAAAAATGTCAAGGTGGATGACGGCAATGTTGGTCTTGCTGGTAGCTGCCACCGGAATTGTAAAACCTATGCCGGCTCAAGCAGCTCCACCCGCGGCTATTCCGTCGCAAATCACATTGGCTATAGGCGGAGGCGCAGCCGATGGTAAAACGGCTATGGCTTTCAACTGGGTTGCGGATGCGACGGTTAACACGTCAGATATTGTTTACGGTACTTCTCCTGACTTGACCGGCGGTACAACAAAAAGCGCCGCAGTTGCCACAGTCAATGCTTCAACTGTGACTGGCAGCGTTCCGGACAACAAGCTGGTTAACGTTAAAGAGGTACGTACATATCGTGTAGTTGTTCAGGATCTGACACCAGAAGCCAAATACTATTACAAAGTAGGAAACACAACGAACGGTTATTCCGCGGTCTCCAGCTTTACCGCGCCTGCAGATCCTGCAGCTAGGAAACCGTTTTCTTTTTTGATCACTCCTGATACGCAGGGAACATCCCCAAGCACGTATCAAAACACCGCCGACTTGTACGATTATATTAATGCGAACCATCCAGATGCCGCATTTCTCGTCCATAATGGCGACGTAGTCGAGGATGCGAGTTTTTCAGACCACTGGCAGTATTTCTTTGATGCTGCTCAAAACCTTTCTAGTATGATGCCGATCATGGCTACTCCTGGTAATCATGACAATTCAATCTATGATAAAAATTCTATTCAGTATACGAATAGATTTAATTATGCATCTTTAAATAGGCCAAGCGGTCTGTCTGAGGCTGCTGTTGGAACCGTGTATTCCTTTGAATATGGAGACGCTTTGTTTATCTCTCTTAATTCTTTTGGTCTAAATTCCAGCGATGATGCCGTACAATGGAAATTCCTGGCTGATGAGACGGCGGCAACGACTAAGAAGTGGAAGGTTGTAAATCTTCATGCTTCGCCTTATGACCCGGGTTCAAGCCATTATGCAGTCGACAATGTGATCGGTAAAAAGTTTACCGATGCCGGCATCGATCTGGTTCTTGCTGGTCATGAGCATGCCTATGCCAGAACAACATTAAAGACAAATTCAACTGCGGCAGGCACAGGAAGCATTCAAAAAGCGAAGTTCGGCGAAGCGCCGACTTATGTCATTGGAGGATCGGTATACAACTATGCGTACAGCCTGCACGGCAGCAATGACACGTCTTGGAACGACTATTTCTATGACCTTCGCATCAACAAGACGGGTACTGGCGGAGGATCCATCTATTCCCCAGGCGTATACAGCAGGGCTGAGGTTACGAGTAATGCAATTATTTATAAAACGTATTACAAAGCGACAGGCTCTGACAAACCATTCCGTGTCATCGATGAATTCACTATTACCAAATCCGAGGATCAGATTACCCAACCGACAGGTGGCGGTACAGAACCTACCTCAATAACATTCATGTTCGACAATTATAATGAAGAAACACGCAAGCCGGATAAAGACAAGTACATGGCTCGCTTTAACTGGGTAACTCCAGTAACAACGAAGACGACGCAGCTTTTTTATGCAAAAAAATCGGATTTTGAAAGCAACGGCGGCAAGTTTACGAATTTTGTGTTGGGGACCAATTTTACGGTAGACCTGCGGAGCAATATTGCGAATGCGAATTATACGGGCGCAGGGACGCAATACTCTGTCGACCCAATTCAAAGCCATAAGGCAGAAACGGAAGTCCTTGAACCGGATACCGAATATGTTTACAGCGTAGGCGATGGCGCTAAAAATGTGACGAGCGTTACAGCACCGGTCAGCTTTAAGACTCCTGCCAGCAATATCGATACGTTTAACTTCAACTGGATTTCCGATGCCCAAGCAAACGATACAAGAGGGTATGCTGCAACGCTCGATAGTTATAAAAATATGAGCAATAAAGCGCTGACACAAGCCTTTACAGATTTTCCAGATGCGGCTTTTGTTGTGAGCTCGGGCGACCAGGTCAATTTTGGTTTTGACACATGGGAATGGGATGCATTCTTCGAGGCTAACCAGGATTTGTTCTCGAAAGTGCCACTCTATATGGCGACAGGCAATCATGAGTTCGACGGAGCGGGCAACAGCTGGGCTAATAACAGTTGGACTCCTGTGGACCCTACGCTGCAGAACTTTCTGGGCCGCCATAATCCGCCTAAAAATGGCGCCTCCTTCTACGGCGGTGGCGACGGCACAGAGCGCATGGTTTCCGGTATGACGAAATCACAACTAGAGTCTAGCAACTACTACTTCGTATATGGCGACACGCTGTTCTTGGTGATGGATTATCAGGATCAGAGCAGCGCCGCACAGATCAAAGCACAGCAAGACTGGATGAAGGCCGTCGTAAAGCAAAATCCGACCAAATGGCGTGTAGGAATGTTCCATAAATCGCTGTTTGGCTATCGGATGGCCAGCCCTGTAGCTTCATGGACGAACGCTTTTGATGAAGCAGGCATTGATGTGGTACTGATGGGGCATGACCATATTTATGCTCGCACTAAGCTTTTCGCAAGCGGCAAAGTCGTTGCGGATTTCGGCGACGGAACAACCTATCTGTCGAACTACTCTGCAAATAAGGACAATCGTGGACCGTTATACAAAGTTGATCCTGGAAACCCTGCCATTGCGTACATCGATACAAGAGAAGTCGGACGGGGATTTGCCAATATTACGATTTCGCCTGATCAAATTAGAGTAACAAGCAAAGGTTTTGATAAAAACGATGTACTGCAAACCGGGGATGTCGACGTGCTGGTTACCAATAAGCCGCGCACGTATGATTTGAATGCTTGGAATTATCCAGCGGTTCCGCAGGAAGTCAATGAATTTACCATCACGAATATTTCCGTCAACGGGTTTGCCAAAGAAGGGCAAACATTGAATGCCTCGATTACGCCGTCGAGTGCTACTGCATCCTTCAAATGGGAAAGCTCGAAGGACGGTGCGTCGTGGACGGCTATTGCAGGAGCGACAGCTGCTAATTACGTAATCAAAGCGGCGGACGTAGGTTCCTATTTGAGAGCCGTTGCAACGGGAACAGGTTTTTATAACGGAGTCGTAACCAGCACTGCCACAGGCAAGGTCACTCCGCTTGCCGGCAGCGGCTCAGCAAAAATAAAAATCAAAACAGCAAACGATCTGGTTGCACTGTCACAGAAATTCGGCACGCCTGAATATCCGTTTGACGGGAATTACGAACTGTCAGCGGATATTGATATGACAGATGCTGCGTTTACATCGATCGGCAGAGACACGGTTCCAAAACAATTTATTGGGACATTTAACGGAAAAGGATATATCATTCGCAATCTCAAAATTTCGTCCACTGATACCAGCACGGGCTTCTTCGCTTATATCGGATCTGGTGGCAGAGTAGTAAATCTTAATTTGGCAAATGTAGACATAACTGGTATGAATAGAACTGGAATCATTGCAGGGGTATCCAGCGGTACGATTGAAAACAGCTATGTGGACGGCAAAGTAACCGGCACCGGTTATACAGGCGGTATAGCAGGACTGCTCTATGCGGGTACATTGCAAAACACGGTCATGAACGCAGATGTTAGCGGGACCACAGTAGGCGGCTTAGTTGGAGGCACCAATTACAACGGTTCTGGTTGGTCGCTTATTCAACAAACAGTTGGAAATGTAATTTTGAATAACGATGTGAGAGGTACGGTTACAAGAATCGGTGCAACTCAATATACCGGTGGTATCGTCGGTGATATGGGCGGCGGTTCGGGTAGCGTGCTTCAGACCTTTAATGGTAATGCATTCTTATCTGAAATTATTGAAAATCCTATGAAGCTGCTTGCAGGCTATTGGTCGGGCAGCAGGCCGATCGTCGACTCCAATCAAGTGAATTACTATGACAGTGCCAAGTTAAACACAAGTGGCATACCTTCGGGAACCGTCCCTGTTTTTGTAGCGAAGTCGGCAGCTGATTTTGCACAGCAAGCAACTTATGTGGCCTTGGGATGGGACTTTACGGGCATTTGGAAATGGGATGCCACGAATAACGTACCCGTGCCTCGCGTTCTTGATCTTGGCGGGGGCTCAGATAAAATAAAAATCAAAACTCCAAGCGATTTGGTCTCATTGTCGCAGAATTTCGGTACGCCTGAATACCCGTATGATGGGAATTACGAGTTGTCGGCGAATATCGATATGAAGGATGTGGAGTTTGCCGCGATCGGCGGAAAAGACACGTCAAAGCCATTTATAGGGACGTTCAACGGAAAAAGATATACGATAAGTAATCTCAAAATTTCAACGACCAACAGCAGTACAGGTTTCTTTGCCTACATCGGCAATGGAGGCAAAGTCGTAAATCTGAAATTGTCGAATGTCGATATTACCGGCGGCAATAGCACAGGTGCCATTGCAGGAACTTCCATGGGCACAATTGAAAACAGCTATGTGAGTGGTAAAGTCACAGGTGGAAGCAATACAGGCGGTATTGTAGGTACGCTCCATGCAGCCACTTTGCTAAATTCCTTCATATCTGCAGATGTGAGTGGAACAACAGTTGGAGGCTTGATTGGCGGTACAGGTTGGAACAGCGCAGGTTCGCCAATTCCTGTTCGATATGAGACTGTACCTACCGTAATTCTGAATAACTATGTGGGTGGAACGTTTAATAAGCTGGGCACATATTCCGGTGCAATGGTTGGGGATATGGGCGGTTCTGCTGGAAATCTGCTCCAAACCTTGAATGGCAATGTGGTAGCCAATGCAATTAATGGACCTGCTCCTGGTCCAATCGCAGGGTATTGGTCCGGCAGCAGGCCAATCGTCGACTCCAATAAAGTCAATTACTATGACGGCGCGCGTTTAAGCACTAGTGGATTGCCTTCAGTGATTATCCCAGCATTTGCTTCAAAGTCGGCTACTGATTTTGCGCAGCAAGCAACCTTTGAAGACTTGGGTTGGGACTTCACGAACGTATGGGTTTGGGATGCAACGAACAACATTCCTGTGCCTCGAGTGCTAGATCTTGGTGAAGAAGAAGAAGAAGGAACAATCTCTGCTCTAACTGTTGCCGGTGGTACGGTTGAAGTAGACGGAGCTGCCGCAGGAAGTTCTGCACAGGTTGAGGAAGGCTCGACGGTTAA
This sequence comes from Paenibacillus luteus, assembly GCF_006542765.1. GTDB lineage: Bacteria > Bacillota > Bacilli > Paenibacillales > Paenibacillaceae > Pristimantibacillus > Pristimantibacillus luteus. The sequence goes on along the minus strand of NZ_SKCD01000022.1, from coordinate 23,383 downwards.
AGTACTTGCGGCTGTTCCAAACGGACAACGCTTTGTAAAATGGAATGCGACAGGGCTTGCATATGGAAGCAATACAACAAATCCACTGACATTTACAATGCCGGCAAACCCGGTTTCATTGACGGCTGAATTCGAAAATGTACCGATGACGAACGCGGATTTGAGTGATCTTAGGGTAGACGGCACGACAATAAACGGATTTGACTCCAATACGTTGAACTACACGGTAAACGTGCCGAACGTAAAAACTTCCGTGACGGTAGCGGTTTATGCATTTGACACGAAGGCAACTGTCGCTGTCGCAGGCGGCAGTAACCTGGTTGTTGGAGACAACACGATAACGGTTACTGTTACGGCTGAAGACGGAGAAACAACGAAGGTCTATACGATAATCGTAAAGCGCGGGACAGTGGGGCTGTCTTCCAATGCCGAACTGAGCGATTTGAAAGTGGACGGCACGACAATAAACGGATTTAACGCCAATACGTTGAACTACACGTTGAATGTGCCGAACGGTCAAACTTCCGTGATGGTAGCGGCAACCGGGTCCGACTCGAAGGCAACTGTCGCTGTCGCAGGCGACAGTAACCTGGTTGTTGGAGACAACACGATAACGGTTACTGTTACGGCTGAAGACGGAGAAACAACGAAGGTCTATACGATAATCGTAAAGCGCGGGACAGTGGGGCTGTCTTCCAATGCCGAACTGAGCGATTTGAAAGTGGACGGCACGACAATAAACGGATTTAACGCCAATACGTTGAACTACACGTTGAATGTGCCGAACGGTCAAACTTCCGTGATGGTAGCGGCAACTGGGTCCGACTCGAAGGCAACTGTCGCTGTCGCAGGCGGCAACAGCCTGATTGTCGGTGACAACGCCTTAACGGTAACCGTAACAGCGGAAGACGGAGCGACGAAGAAAGTATACACGATTATCGTACATCGCGCCGCCGCCTCGACAGGCGGAGGAGGAACGACCGCACCTGCAACTGACAGCAAACAAACGCTGCCTGCGGGCATAGGGGGGACGGCCCAGTTCGATAAAAATGCCGTCACCATGGTGGTTCCTGCCGGAGCATCGGAGAAGCAATTGACGATTACGGTGGAGAAGGTGATCGAAACCTCGCAGCTCGTAACGAACAAGGACATTCTACTTAGCCCGGTCTATGAAATTCTGAAAAACTTTACAGAAAACTTCTCGAAACCGATCACGATCACGTTAACGTTCGATTCGGCAACAGTGGGAGCGAATCAAGTCGCTTCTCTCTTCTATTACGATGAGCTGAAGAAGGTTTGGGTGGAAATCGGAGGGACGGTGAGCGGCAATCGGATTACGGCGGAAGTTGATCACTTCACGAAGTTCGCTGTATTCGCCGTAGCGAAGATAGAGCCCGAAGAAAACGTAGGTGAAGGAGCGACGTTCAGCGACATAACAGGCCACTGGGCGGAAGAAAGCATCAAGAAGGCGGCTGCGAAGGGCATTGTCGACGGTTATGCTGACGGCATATTCAAGCCGAACGGCGAGATAACCCGCGCCCAATTCGCGGTGATGCTGGCCCGTGCTCTGAAGCTGGAAGGCAACGAAGCAACATTGGCGTTTACCGATAAGGAAAGCATCGGCGACTGGGCGAAGAAAGGCATTGCACAGGCCGTTAAAGCGGGCATCGTGAACGGATACAGCGATGGCAGCTTCAGGCCGAACGCGAAGATCAGCCGCGCCGAGATGGTAACGATGATCGCGAATGCGCAGGGTCTGACTGCAAAAGCCAATGCGGCAACTGCGTTTGCGGATCATGCCGACATCCCGGCGTGGGCGGAAGCGGCAGTATCGGCAACGGTCGAGAAAGGCATCGTTCAAGGCATCGGTGACAACAAATTTGCTCCGAACCAAACGGCAACGAGGGCGCAGGCAGCAGTCATTCTTCTTAGAGCGCTTGAGCTTGCCAGCAATTAAATCTTCATTCGCTCTTTAAAGCCAGGCCCCCGGTACTTGAGCTGGGGGCTTGAATTTAATAATTGCACCGGACGGTTTCCTGAAGAAACAGTCACAAAATTGAGAAAGCAGTTGTCGCAGCGTTTTCACTGTGATGGCTGCTTTTGATATTTTGGGCGGAGAGCAATCTTCGCAATAACGAGAATAAAATACTAACTCAGACAGATTTGAAATGATACACTACAACTGTAGCTAGAAATAATAATAGTTTAATCACTGTTAATTACCATGTATCAACGAATTTGCTCACTTAGAAATGATTGCTACAATTATTTGTTAATCAGTTGCATAATAACTATTAAAGGTTGTGGATGTGTTTGTAAAGATATTGCATATTAAATGACAAGGAGCTACAACTTTATTTCAGAATATAGATCTGAAAGCAATTAGTAAGGAGTATTTCGAATTCTGGCTTAAAAACAAGGGATTTATACCCGAGCCTGGCGATATGAGTCAGCGCCGCCCATCTCGTCTGAAAATTCATATTAAGGAAGTAGGTATCGACACAAACGATGAAAGATCGGATTTTGTTCTATGAAGGATTAAAGGAGAAGGTTGAACTTACGGAGGAAAGTCATCGCGTCTACCTGCAAGAGGGATTTACGATCGAAAATAATTTCACTTTCGGTCTATATGAATTTCGTGGATTAATAGAACTTTTATACGAGAAAGGCGACGTCAGCAAGCTTGCAGATTATTTCGAGTTATTTGGAACGGCCAATCGCAGCTTAATGCGGGACCATTCGAATCGATTTTGGTTTGTTTACCCTCCTCTTGTCTGGCTATTGTGCAGCACATTCTATCACTATAGAACTGGCAGAGCTGCTTATGCAGCGAACTTGGCGAAATTTAACTACTCCTACATGGAGGAGTTGAAGATAGGCTTGACGCATGGCTTTGACAATATTCTGATTGGCGACACGGAATTAGGTATGTTTGATGAGTTAATGGGCTACTTCTCCTTGTTATTTGATCCATCTCGATTCGAGGCTCATATGTGTGAGGCAAAGAGGCTCATCGAACAACATGTGAATCACTGCAATGAAATAAATGTGAAAGTGGCAGATGAAGATGATGAGGATACGGACGATATGAGGGGGCTCGACGAGAATACGATCGTGAGCGAATATACCTACCAAGAGGCGCAGAGAACATTTGATATTGTGCTCATCCTTTGTTTCGAAATTGACGAACGGACTATCACGTTTGCGGAGCGAGAACAAATCTTTGTTCGATTGAAGAAATTCTTTGCCTTTCAGCCAGATTGGGATACGATGAAGAAGCCGTCGCTTCGCATGAACCACTTTGAAATCATGAGTCCATATCAATAATAGGGTTAACAGGGGATAGGTGTATGGCTTGTCAAATATGCGCGGGACTTGCTTTTTTTATTAAGCTGACGGGCAGATGAGTTTAATGATTTAATCCTATCTTCAGAAGGAATTCATCATCGTTATGAAGAAATAATTGTAGCAAAGTATATATCATCATAAGAAAGGGGTGTCGTTATGAAATGTGTTAGTAAAACAATGTTTCGTGAAATTTTACTGATGCAGAGTTTGGAGATTCGCTCCATGCAAAGTCTATATGACATTAACGCGGTTATTTGCATGGAGCCTAGTTTTCTAACCTTATAACAAGGAATTTACGGCAAGAAACCGGTTGTCATTTAGGCTTTGCAACTTTCCATCGCTATTAGATGAAGGGGCGAAGCCAATGAAATATGTTTCAGCAAGCGATATTTTACCAGAAAAGTTACTTCGTGAAATACAAAATTATATACATGGCAAGACTTTATATATCCCCGCACCCAAAGGATGCAGAAAAAAGTGGGGACATGAATCAGGGCAACGTGAATATCTTTTGAACCGAAACTCAGAGATCCTGAAGCTTTTCCGGCAGGGGATGAATGTGGAACAACTCGCGAGTTCCTACTGTCTATCCCATGACAGCATTAAGAAGATTGTTTATAAAGCGAAGGCATAATAAAAGGCTCGCATTGGATAAAACCAACGCGAGCCTTTTGTTATGTAAGAAATGAATAGAAGAATACTCTGCCTATAAAGGATGCCATATTCACTTTATACTGATGCTAGGAAAGAATGATGGTATCAGTGATATCGATGATTGAAATTAACGAAACCGGAGGGGTTGCAAAATGAATCATGTTAATCATGAAGTAAATAAGTTAAATGTTACCGTACGACTATGTGGTTTGGAAGAGAAGTTTATTATCAACAATATTTATCCACTGTATCTTCATGATTTGTCCGAAGTGTGGGAACACAAGATCAATCGTTACGGGGTGTTTGAGAATGATGATACCCGAACTTTGGTTGATCAGAATCGTGTGTTCGATATTTGGTGGGAACATCCGAACGTTCTATTCCCTTACCTTATCACAGTGGATGATATACCTGCAGGTCTTGCTTTTGTGGCGACTGCACCTTTCACACCATGTCCACACTATATCGATTATTACATGAATGAATTCTTCCTATTACGCAATTATCGAGGAAAGGGCGTTGGAGAAGAAGCGGTGCGGCAGATTATTGAAAAGATGCGAGGGCAATGGGAAGTTCAAACCAATCCCACCGATCGAAACGAACGTGCGAAACGTTTCTGGCGTAGGACGCTTAACACATGCACCAACGGGAAATACTCCGAAGAGCTTGGTCCTAATCCTGAAGTTGGAGAAATGCTAGTCTTTCGCTTCAACACGAGTTTTGACCAAAGTGAATAATTAGAGAGGTTATTCTCGATTCATAGTTTTAGTAATAAACAAGGTTTTCCGATATTCGTTGAACTGAAGGGACACGTTAGTTGAATAGACGGAGCCCCTTTTTTGTTTAGCTAAAGGAGATGAATATCTTCTGTCGAAATACAAGTGATACTAGTTTATGGAGGAAATGCGAATGATGCAGCCGAAGCCGTCACTGGAGGTAATCAAACCATTATTCTTGAATGTAGGTTTGGAAAGATACTGGGAGAAATACAAACAATTAGTGAAGCCTGGTTTCTTCATAGACCCAACTATAACACCAGAGGATCAACTCTCTATCGGAAAAAGTAAGATTGGGGGTAGCCCTGATACCCCAACCGGATTTACGTGGCCGGACTGGGAAGGCCACCCAATGAGTTTTATAGCACAAATAAATTTAGAGGAATTTCCTATATCTTCAATAGATCAGAATTATCCTACCACTGGAATTCTTCATTTTTTTTATCCTTGTGATGATGATGTGCTCTTCTCTCATGAATTTTTATATGACACCTTTCCCAAAGATCAAAACGTGGTGCTATACACATCTAATTTATCCGATCTGAAACGATTTCAGGCAGGACCGGATATTAATTCATTTTCGAGTTGCTTAATGAATTTTAAATTTGAAAACACGATTCCGGTTAACTCATTTATTATTGAAAAACGTTTTTTTGACAACGACGAGGAAGCGTATGTCCTATACGAGAAATTCTGCTCTTCGTATTATGAGATGTGTCAGCATGATATTGGGTTCCGTTTTTTTGGTTATATAAATGGGTTACAGTATGGCTCTCAAGATGCTGATACTGAGTTACTATTTCAGGCAGATACCAATGATGAAATAGGAATGCAATGGGATTTGTCAGGATTACTTTATTTTTATATTACAAAGGAAGATATGCTGAATAGAGATTTTAATGAAGTCTTTACTGATCTGGTCGGTACTTAGTATGCGGCCCCATAAAATCCCCTCACTTGAAAGGAACTAAATAGAAATACTATATTAATTCCACTACGTTTACCGAAAGCCTAGGCACTCAGCGGTTCAATAACGGGAGACTATAGCTCAAGAACCCAAGATAAGACTGCCATGAAAAAACGCGACACAAAACTGTTATTTAAGCAGTTTGGTCGCGTTTTATTATACTGTGAATTAAATGCATTCTGGTGTCGGTGCAAACAATGGGTTACCTTACAAAGGTGGGTTTTCTTGTTTCAACTCAATTAATTCGTAACAGAATACAGATTCTGTTACGAATCAGATAGCTAAACAATCATCAGAACGAGGCTGTCGGAATAAAACGGCAGCTTCGTTGAACTAACGGACAGGATACTTCCAATATGTGTTACTATAGAATCGGTTAATATCTGGAGCAGAAGCCGTGCGGCAACTGCTCTATTTTTCATTACTGCTAACAGGCAGCTCCATAATTTCATAGGATCGATGTTTGAAAATACTTTTGGGTGTTCAAAATTTTGTGTCTTTTTTGGAAGTGGATTGTCTTATAGAAGATCGATGTACAGACTAGGAAGAGGGGATGGGGCTGAAGGATTTTGCAGATGTATACGCTGAATATGCCGATCAAGTTTTTCGCTTTATTCTATCAATAACGCGTAATGAGACTTTAGCGGAGGAGTTAACGCAGGAAACTTTTTATAAGGCCTATCTACACATAGGCAAATTCAAGGGTGAGAGTTCCTTGTATGCGTGGCTTTGTCAGATTGCAAAGAATCTTGTGTACAACGACTATAAGAAGAACAGAAGGCTAGTACAAGTTGATCCTTCAATAGAGGATAGAGTAAGAAAAGATAATCATATCAGTGAGGATTTCATACTTAGCTTATTGAAGAAGGAGCAAGCAACACTATTGCATCGGATTTTGCATACCTTGCCAGAGCCATATAAAGAAGTGTTCACACTACGAATCTTTGGGGAATTGAAGTTTAGAGAAATTGCGGAGTTATTCGGCAAGACAGAGTCGTGGGCGAAGATTACATACTATCGGGCGAAGGAACGGATTGTCAGTGAGATGGAGGCGAGGAAATGAATAGAGGAGAATCAAAGGGACAGAGATTAAATACAAGCTGTAACATTATTTATGATCTACTTCCATTATTTGTTGATGAGGTATGTAGTGATGAGAGTAAGGTTCTTGTTTTAGAGCATCTGGATGAGTGCCCACAATGCAAGAAAAAATATGAGGCAATGGCAGGAGATTTAATCGTAGAAAAGTCTGTAGGCCAAGAGCGACAAGTTCAGGCTCCGAACAATCAGTTAAAAGATCGCTCAGCTGTAAAAGTGTTAAAAAGGATTAGACGAAGATGGCTCATTTCTTTTCTAGTAATGGTGTTGCTCCTTCCCACACTCTGGCTCAGCTTTAATCAATATCGAGGTGAGGGAGTCTCATTTACGAATTTGTATGACTATTATAGCTCTGGAAGGTTTGTTACTGCTCTGGAGCAAGGAGATTATGATAAGGCATTTGAATATATTAATGTATCTGCTTATTATGCAATCATACAACGGAACAAAGATGATGTTTATTCTTCCACAATTAATCGTGAAGAGTACCAGCTAATGACTAATGAAGATGGTAGACAGGAATATACAAATGGAGAAATAACTATACCCGCTGAAAATTTTAATCAATGGCTAATTGATGCTAAGCAGGAACTGGTTGAATTAAGAGAATGGTATGATCAGTCGCCTTATAAGGATATGACCTATGATGAATTCTACACGATAAGCAAAAGATATTTTATTCGCAATTTAAAAGAGGGTAAAGCGCTAGACTACATCTTAAAGGGGCGAAAGGTTGTCGAGTCCTATGTTGGTGATAATGGCTTGACGGAGTTGAAATACAGTGTTCGCATTTCTAAAAAGAATCATAAAGGAGAGAATGGAACCTTGTCGTTTCAGGGGAATGGCAAAGGGAAGTTTGTAGTTACAAGCGCCACGTCTACTCCTGGCGAAACTATGATCAGTGAGTATTTGGAACATCTGAGCATTTGGGAATAAATAATTATGAGGGACATATTCAGCGGGTTCAACTAACGAGGGAATTTAGCATAATTATGACCAAGACGAGGCTGCCGGAATGAAACGGTAGCCTCGTTGAGCTATACAAGCTAATAGCTTGTCAAGATTATCAGTAAAGTCATTCTAAATCATGTACGGTGTAGAGAGGTATTGAGACCACCACCTCGAATATAACGAATATTCAAAAACTACGTTGAAATGAGTGGGTATTATTGGAAGAGAGCAGAAGAAAAGCCTATTTAGCCCTTAATTATCAAGCGTTGTTAGATATCAAGAACAGTGGTGAGTTCAATATAGATAACTTTAATCGAGTATTTCGAGTTGCACATGCTTTTCATAATCTTGCCTTGTACATTATGGAGGACTTTGTAGGTTTTAACGAGGATGTGTTGAAACAATAATATGGATTATAAGGAGACTGAATTTTGTACAATCCGTGGCAAGAAATTAAATTGGATATATATGAAAACCATATGAAATCTGAAGCTGTATTTCAATTACAAACTTTAAATCAAATAACTAAAGAACAATGTGAAAATTATGGGCACGAGATTGTTGGCATCCTAGGGGTTGCTGGGGGAAATGGTTTAGAGGGGATTGATTTACATACTACAAAAAAAATATATGGTTTTGACATAAACAAAGATTACTTAGATGTATGTCAAACTAGATACTCTTATATGGGTAGTACTCTTGAGCTAGTGCAATGTGATATTAGTGATAATTCTTTTACATTACCAAAAACAGATTTACTAATTGCAAATTTAATTATTGAGTATGTTGGAGATGCATCATTTGTTTCCTTTATAAATCAAAATAGAAATCATGTGGGAGTTGTCTCGTGCACTATTCAGAATAATCAAGCTGACGGCTTTGTAAGTCAATCAGATTATATATCAGCCTTTGACCCATTACTTACAATTTCACACAATATAGATGCAAAAAAAATAATTAAACAGTTTTCTAATGAAAAATTTAGATGTCTAAAAACCAAAGAATATATTCTTCCTAATGGTAAAAAATTCATTAGACTAGATTTTAAGAAATCATAAGAGATACGGTAACGTGGGGAACTGCCGAGAGGCCTGCTCCTTTTTGATACACATTGAAATCCTTCTAAATGATTCGGTTTACTCACTCAGACTCATGCATTCGCAGGATTTCACCCTAATGCAAATGTGAGAGAAGAAGACTTATAAGAGTAGGTAAAACAACGACTAGATGATGAACGGTAATGTTTTCAATGAGTTGATTTTGTTTTTCTTGAGTTGACAAAGGACGCGATACTGGAGCAATTGAAGAAAGAGGGTTTTGATGCTCATTACGTCGCCCATGACAGCGCTTTGTTCTATGAGAACGCAGGCGGGGTTCCGTGGACGGCTATCTATATTCAGGCAAAAGGCGATCTGATTGCAGCTTTGTGTGAGGATATCGCAGCGGAGGAGCAAGCGCGTGCTACTTATCGATGGCTGATTGATCTGATGGACGACGTGGATTTAAAGGACAGCTTGAAGTTCTTGTGGGAGCGGAAGATTGTAAATTCGCTGCGTTTCAGGGAAGCGGTGGAGATCCTCAAAGAAAAGCGGGATGAGAAGATTTTTTATTAGAGATAACCTCTCTGCAGGGTGCTGCGGGGAGGTTTTTCTAATATTGGCTTATTCATGTTATTAAGCTGAACTGGAAGATTAATGTAATAAAAACAGCATAAGCACTATATAAAGGTGGTTCCAGTAGAAAGATCCTGAAATAACATGCGGTAGCCCCAACCTGTAAATTTTCCAGCTATTCTCTTGTTATTTGCATGCCGATGTTTTATATTGACATAATAGTAGGTCAAAAAAAGAGGTGATCAGTCGAGATGACTCCACGCACGAAGGAACAAAACGAAGAGATCCGACTGCGGCGTTTGGCGCAAATCCGTAAAGCCGCTGCCGATGTGTTTTTGAATAAAGGGCCTTTACTGGAAATCCGCGATGTGGCCGTGCAGGCGGGCCTCGGTTATGGCACGGTATACCATTATTACAGCAATAAGGGCGATTTGCTCCACGATTTGCTTTGGGATGCATTGGTGCGGGCCGAGGGATGGCTGGAGGCCCCACGCGCTTCGACTTCGGGGGAAGCGCCGAATGGCAGGCATTTCGGCTTGGCGGCTGCGCCGGACACTGGGAACATTGAGGCTGCTGCGGATACACGAAACGGAAGCCGCGAAACGGCCGCTGCCGCAGAGCTTGGCCCCGTTGCCGCTGCCGGCGTACGGCTGATGCAGCTCTGGGCGGAGGACCAGGCTCTGTACCTGCTGTATAAGCTGGCCGGTGAGGGGTTTGCCTCTCTACCTGAGGCGCGGTCGACCCCGATCTTGGCAGCCTATCGCCGGGAGGTGCTCGCGCCGCTTGCCGCGCTGCTGGAAACCGAGCGTGTGGCGGATGGGGCTGCTGCTTCCGGCGGAAATGCGGCGGAGAAGCCGAATCGACTACAGCACGCGGAAATGCTGCTAGCCGCCCTGGTAGGCTGCGCATCGATTTCGCTTCGCCGCGGAAAGCTGCACGAGGAGGCCAGGGATATTGTCCGGATTTTTAAATTTTAGAATTGATAAGGAGCGAATCATTAAAAAATGATCATTTTAAAATCACCTAGGGAAATCGAAGAGATGAAAACTGCGAGCCAAATCGTTGCGGACTGCTACCGCGAGGTGGCCAGATTAATCGAGCCTGGAATCACTACCTGGGAAATCAATGATTTTGTTGCCAGACACATCACCAAGCTGGGCGGCAAGCAGTTTACGAAAGGGTACAATGGTTTCCCCGCCGAAACCTGCATCTCGGTCAACGATGTGGTGGCCCATGGCATTCCTTCGAACCTGGCGCTTAGGGACGGCGACTTGTTGAAGCTCGACATCGTCGCGGAATACGGCGGATGGTTTGGCGATTCGTGCTGGTGCTATGCGGTGGGCAATATCCGGCCGGAAGCGCAAAAAATAATGAAGGTGGCAAAGGAATGCTTGGATCTGGGGATTTCCCGGGCGCTTCCCGGGGGCCGGCTCGGCGACATAACGTCGGCGATTCAACAGCATGCGGAAGCGAACGGGTTTTCGGTTGTCCGCGATTTGCTGGCGCACGGGATCGGGCGGAGCCTGCACGAAGAGCCGAGCTACGAGCATATCGGCATAGCCGGCAAAGGCATTCGGTTAAAGGAAGGCATGGTATTTACGATTGAACCGATGATCAACGAAGGGACGTTCCGTATCACGATTGACGACGATCAGTGGACGGCGAGAACGGCTGACGGCAAGTTGTCGGCGCAATATGAGCATACGATCGCAGTCACATCGGACGGACCGCTGATTTTAACTGCCCAGTAAGAAGAGAGGCGAACGGACTGGAATGACTCATTTTAGGAAATAAGTCGCAAACCGGACCTTTATTATTAATGAATTGAATCTACCTATGTTGGATCGTATCTATTTAACTGAAAATCAGATAGAAGATTTATCGATTCTTAGTCGATTTCAAAAATTATTTCACATTTATGTTTTATCCAATCTAGTTAAAGACATCAGACCGTTGAATGAATTGCTTTACCTGGACTGCATTAACAATATTTAGTTATTAATGCTAAGGAGATGAAAAGAATGAACCAAGACGAGCTTTTTATGAAAGAAGCCATCAAGCTAGCAAAACTTGCCGTTGATCATGGTAACGAACCTTTCGGAGCTGTTCTAGTTAAAGATGGAATGATTGTGTATTCTAACGAAAACCAAATCTATTCAGCAACAGATCCAACGTTTCATGCAGAAGCTGGGTTACTTCGAAGATTTTGCGAAGAAACGCATATCACAGATTTGCATGAATACACCTTATATTCGAGCTGTGAACCTTGCTTTATGTGCAGTGGTGCGATGGTATGGACAAACCTGGGGCGCTTGGTTTTCGGTGCTAGCAATCGGGATTTGTGCAATCTACTGGGTGAAGAGGGAAGTTCCTGTTGTGAAATTGTATTTGAACATTCCCATCATAAACCAGATTTCATTGGGGGTATATTACGGGATGAGAGTTTGAGTGTATTAGCCAGCTATTTTCCGCATCATACGAAAGGTTGATACCTATTCTGTAAACGTTCAAATCGGCGGCAGCCTTAATACGTTAAGAGTATAGTTTATAGTGGAAAAAGCATTAGAGGCACTCAGTCAATATATACCAATACTTTACTATTGAAGTAAAAAAAGTAAGCGTTAAGGCTAACAGAAAATGTTAGCTAAGCGAACCATGGAGCAGTTGCCAGTAATTGATGCAGAAAATTATTAAACTAACTTAGTAAGATAGTTTAAAGAAGAAAGGAGCAGTTTGCTGCGGCAGCTGCTCCTTTCTTCTTTAAGTTAACTGGCAGAAATTCCTATTTATTCTATATATAACTGATAATTGAGGTGATCATTTCTTGTTAAGAGTTTGTACAGAATGACATGTTATAATTGGAAATGTGCCAATTAGCATATATTTTTACAAATTGTTGACAACAACCAGGAGGAAAAATCATGCACGTTGAACATTTTCACAAAGATTCTTTTTTCAAAAAGGTTTTATTGGTTATTATTTCAATTATTTTAGTATTCACCGCGGCACCGATTACGCCTGTATTGGCGGATTCTGAGCCGGATTCGCTGCCAATCTATGTGGGCTGGCAACAATTCGCACACACCGGCTCTACTGCCAATGTATCAAATGATGCGACCAGAGTGCTGAACTTCCCAATTATTCCGGGCAGAAATAACAACGCCACAACAGCGGGCGGGCGATTGAGAGTTGTGCCGGTAACGAACGGATCGAGCGGTATCGTCGTTCGAACAAATAAGATTAAGCTTGAGGGCGGATTTAGTACTTATTTTGTCATGCATTTGAATGGAAGCACCTCTTTGAATAATACTGGCTTCCCTGGACCCGCTGATGGACTAACTTTTATTATTCAGGATAACCCTACTCCTGTTTTAGGCGGGGTTGGAGAAGGAGTGGGCTATGCTGGTATTCCAAATTCTGTAGGTGTAGAGTTCGATACGTGGAAAAACCTCGGACCTCATCTAGGGATTCAATACAATGACCCTAATCTGCCTTATAGTCTCTCAAATCGATATCATCCGGTAACTAATCCAAACGGCCCTACTGCCGATCATGTCGCTATTGTCATGAATGGCAACAACAATCACCCACAGGGCAGTGGTGACGTTATTGATAATTTGCAAGGCGCTAACTTCCGTTTATACGATTACGGGTCACGCAATGATTACGTTCATGTTTGGGTTGATTATGACCAAAATGGCTTACTTACCACAACCTATGGACTAAGTGATAATAGAGCCAATGCAAATAACAGATCGATATCCCGTAATGTCGGCATGTCCCTTATGAACAAAGAGGTATACGTAGGCTTTGGAGCGAGTACAGGTGGAGCTAACTCCCATCATGATATTCTGGCATGGTATTTCAAAAACTCCTACGTTGTGGGCGGACTAAAACCCGACGGAAATTATAAACAAGGACCAAGTGCAGTTACAATCAAAAAGATAGTCTCTACTGATGTTGGAGCGCAGACGGGTATTGATATCAAGGTCAATGGAATTAGCAGCAGTGATAATCTGCCTAATGAAAAAGTTGATATTTACGTTAATAACCAATTAATTACTGGAGAGTATAGCACAAATAGTGAAGGCGTACTTGTTTATACCTTCAACGATTCAAGTAATTTACAGGTCGGCAACAACATCATTACCGTCGTTACCCGCAACGGAGGTACTTCCGCACAGACTACGGTGGTTAAGACGGCAGCGCCTGTGGCGAATAATATCGTATTAGCCTACACAACTAAAGGCATTGTGACGATTGATGGCGTTCCGAATGGAGTTGCCGTAACCCTTTACGACGACAATCATGAAGTCATTGCAACTTCGCCAGTGGCAACCAACGGAAAGGTTCGCTTCAATTTGACAGACGCCAGCAAGGATATCCTAGCTAACGCCAGCCAAATTGATATTTCATATGCTAAGAATGGTGAAGCAGCCAGCAACTTAACAGCAGTAACTCCAATTGTACGGAGTAGTGCACCTGAAGAAGTGAATATTGTCACGAATGTACCCAAAAACACAGTAACCGTTAAAGACGTCCCACCGGGCTCAACTGTTAAAGTGTATGGCGACGATGACGAGCTCATCGGTACGGCAACTAACAACGGCGATGAAGAAGCAGACGTTGTAGTCACTATTGAATTGCCAACCAAGCTCCAAGAAGGTGACCTTATTGAGGTTACAATTACTGAAGAAGACGGCAAGACAGAAAGCGAACGAGTAACGAGCAAAGCAAAGTTGGAGAGCGACACGCTAGTTGAGGAAAGTATTATAACAAACGCAACGAAAAATACAGTAACCGTTAAAGACGTACCACCAGGTGCGACCATCAACGTATATGACAAGAACGGCGATGTTATTGGTACAGCTACTAACCCCGGCTCGATAGGGGATATCGTAGTCGAGATTAATTCACCGCATACGCTTGAGGCAGGCGACATCATTAAAGTTACAGTTACAGAGACAGGCAAGCTGGAAAGTAACCCATTGTCTAGCGAAGCGAAGCTAGACAGCGTACTTGACACGAATAACGTTAAGACGAACGCAACAAACAATACCGTAACCGTCAAAGATGTACCGCCGGGTGCAACCATCAACGTATATGACAAGAACGGCGATGTTATTGGTACGGCTACTAATACAGGCTCAACGAAAACAGCCGTTGTAGTTACGATTGAATCTATACCCGAACTTACTGAAGGCGATATTGTAAAAGTTACGGTCACAGAAAACGGTCATCTGGAAAGTGAACCGGTAGTGAGCGAAGCGAAAACGGAAAGCTCGCTGCTTGATACCGACAATGTAGAAACAAACGCAACGAAAAACACAGTAACCGTTAAAGACGTACCACCAGGTGCGACCATCAACGTATATGACAAGAACGGCGATGTTATTGGTAAAGTCACAAACACAGGTCCTTCCATTACAACCGTTGTAGTTAACATTGAAGCTCCTCATGTACTTAATGAGGGAGACTTGATTAAGGTTGGAGTGACGGAAACTGGAAAACTGGAAAGCCCGTCGATTTCAAGCCAAGCAAAATCGGAAAGCAATTCACTCGAGAATTCAACTGTTAAACCTAGTGTAACAACAGGCAGCGTTAAGGTAGTAGAGGTGCCTGCAGGCGCCACCATTATCGTATACGACGAGAATGGTACAGAGCTCAAAAGAGCAGTAAATACCGGAGCAGAGACAGGCGCAGTTGTCATCGAAGGACTTGACCTTGAGCCGGGAACTAAAATTCAAGTGACAATAACCGAAGAAGGCAGATATGAAAGTAAACCTTTGCTTATAACTGTCGAATTCACGACAGACGAAGCCATTAATGATGCGCTTCGGGCTTTGCAAATCGGTTACCAAGCAAACGATACATGGGAGAGCGTTACACTTCCTGTACTCATTGTAACAACAGGAGCCAATGAAACGACCGTCGAGTGGGCCTCCAACAAGCCGAATGCGATTGAAATTTCATTGCCCGAAAATGGAACGGTTAAGACACTTGTTCATCGTCATGCAAAGGATGAAAGTGTTATACTCACCGCTTCTGTTTCTAAAAACGGTGTAACAAAAACCCGCACATTCCTGTTAATTGTCAAAGCTGAGAACTTAACAAAGACAACAATCGAGAATTATCGACAAGTTCGGGTTGTTGGCGGTTCAGATGATGAGGTGAATGAGCAGGTTGGTATTAATCGTGTTATGTTATCAAACGGAGTTAAGATTGACAAAGCTATTTTCGATTCCGCAACAGCAACAAGGTTTGTTAATGATCTTAGAACAAAAAACGGGGTTTCAACCGTATATATTAATGAAGTTCCGGGAGATGAACCAGGTGAAATTGCTGTCGAAATTCCTGGACAATCTGTAAGACTGTTAAACAACAACCAAAATACGCTGGATATACGCACGGAATATGCGACCTTATCTATTCCAGCAGATACGCTTACCCAAATGGCAGACCGTTATCTTGACTTGTTTTTCCGCTTAATTCCTGTAAAAGATGCTGGTCATCAAACTGAATTAAATGCCAGCATTGTGAATGACACGGTTGTAAGAACAGCAGCTGGAGGCAGAAATGTTGAAGTAATCGGCTCCTCGCTGGAAATTGAAACAAACTATCGTGACTACACAACAACACTGTTCTTACCGTTCGCAAAGAACGGAATCATAGTGCCTGCAAGCAACTTTGATTCCTTCCTGAATTCACTTCGGGTGTTTGTAGAGCATAGCGATGGAGAAAAGGTTGTAATGAACCCTACCGTTGTATATAACGGTATCACTCCAATTGGGCTAGAGATTAAAATTGATAAGTTTAGCATTTTCTCAGTGATTCAGTTAACAGAACGATCGACAGGTGGAAGTACTGTCCTACCCGTTCAGCCAGTGACGGAGCAGGTGAAGAAGACTACCTTCGATCCCAAAGCGGGAACTATTGTCCTTGATCTAGTTGACGGCAGCGGCAAGGTGGATACATCAGGATTTATCGTGAAAGTTAGCGGTAAGGCAGTAGAAATACAAGAAGTTAAAGTGAACGGCAGTCAAGTTGTTATTCAGCTGAAGAATCCTATCCCAGCTGGTTATGAAGCAACCGTATCTTATACGCCAGGCAGCGGCTTCACAGGCACTCTGAAGTCATTCACCGACCTGAACATTGCAAACCCTGCCCATCATATTGCTTATATTAAAGGCTTCCCTGATGGCACATTCCGCCCGAATAATACGATTACGAGAGCGGAAATGTCGGCTTTACTAGCACGTAACAAAAATTTATCTAATGTTTATGAATACCAGAAGTTGTACCCAGATGTTGCAAAAGGGTTCTGGGCAGCAGCTAACATCGAGCAGCTACAAGATATTGGATTAATGATCGGTGATAAGCAGGGCAACTTCCGACCAAGTGACCGCATAACGAGAGCCGAAATGGCAATGATTGCGGCCAAATGGTTAAACGCCGATCTTGACGCACCATTCACGAACACTTTTGAGGATGTATCCGATCAGCATTGGGCTGCAGCCGCTATTGCCGCTGTTAACAAAGCGGGGGTTATGATTGGTTTTGAGGACGGCTCGTTCGGTCTGAGGGAATATGTAACACGTGCCCAAGCTGTTACTATTATGAACCGTTTGCTTGGAAGAGGGCCGCTTACAGGTGTGACAAAACCAACATGGCCGGATGCGACTTCTGCTCACTGGGCATATGAGCATATTGAAGAAGCATCGCAGGATCACTATTACACGTACCTTCCGGATGGTAAAGAGCTGTTATTCAAGCAATAGCACCATCTTGGTGTAACTGAATAAATAAAAGCTCGACCATTCATACATGAACAAAAGCCAAGAAATTACCGGGTTACTAACCGGTATATTTCTTGGCTTTTCTCTTGCTAGCATAGCAGAGCAAAATTGCTTGAAAAATAATATTAATATGAATATAGACACCACCGACTTCAAAAGAACGCTTTTTGATGAAAATCACTTTAAAGAGTACGATATAATTATTGCAATGAGTGAACTTCATAGAGATTATATTAAAGAGAAGTACAATCGTGAAATCTCATTATTCAATGAAGTATATAATGGTCAAAAAACAGCAGTGAATATAGGTGCTCCCGATAGTGAAGATTTTGTGGAACAAATGAAAAAATGGGTTCATCTCTTTTATGAAGCAGCGTTTAGTATCATGAATAATCTAGAACAAATTAAAGGAGAGTAATGGGGCATCTGCGTGGAAGGTTTCTTGCTCCTGAGAATGATAATATCTTAGTAAGGATTATGGATAAAAAATGAGAGAATGCAGGTGAGAGATTGAACTTTGTTTTCATTAGAAGATTTTTAATAGTAGTAGCAATTTTTCTCATTTGGTTTATCATTCACACTACTTTCGTAATCATAGATGGGTTGAATGATGAATTGAAACCTGTTGACGCAGCTGTAGTATTAGGAAATAAAGTAGAAGTTAATGGACAGCCTTCTGACCGGTTAAAAGCAAGATTAGATAGGTCCGTAGAACTTTATGATGGAGGCTATTTTACTTTTATCATTGTTAGTGGTGGTATTGGTAAGGAAGGTTTCGATGAGGCAAAGGTTATGAAATCTTACTTAATAGATAAAGGGATAACGGAAGATAAAATTATAGAGGATAATAATGGGTACAACTCTTATATAACCGCCCAAAATACCAGCAAGATTATGGATGAATTAGATTTAGACTCGGTAATGGTTATTACTCAATATTTTCATGTATCTAGGACAAAATTAGCATTTAGAAAAATGGATATGAAAGCAGTGTATTCAGCTCATGCCAAAATCTTTGAGTATAGAGATATTTACTCCATTATACGAGAATTCCCAGCTTATTATAAATATCTTTTTAAATAATGATAGTTATAATGATAACCTTAAATTCCTGCAGAATTAGATGGTAGCTACGCGTTTGATACACTCGAAGGTGTTGAAGAAGTAAACCTAATTGAAATCGATTTGCCAAGATATATTAGTGACATTTTAGAAATCGCTATAACTGGTGTTGCAATTTCCATTTCTAAAGAGTTCTCATGGATGATAGATGAAGACCATGGATTAAGTTAATAAGCTCATGGGTAATTATAAATTAAACAATCACTATTGATAAGGAAAAAGATCTGCAAGAGCAGTATCGACTGTTCGCAAAACACGCCATATTCACAAAATGGAGAATTAAACTTTGAATCGTTTTAATAACAAATCCTCCATTTATTAACCTTATGCTCTAAGCAAACTCCCTTTAAATAACATGTCAATTGTTCGAATAAAGAGAACGATTAAAACGATGCTTACAAAAGCTAAAATGATCACCGAAATGGTGATTAACAGCCAAGAATGCACAAACATCGCGTATTTTAAAGCGGCATTGCTGAGAGCGGCCATTGGAAAGCCTACAGCCCACCAAGAGGCGCTAAACGGAATGGATTTTTTGAATATTTTGAAGAACAAAATGATGAACAAGAACAGACCAAAGTAAAACAAGATGGAGGCGAATGGATCAATTCGCTGCTCGAAGTTTGTATAGCCGAGAAAACCGACTTCAAACGGTGCAATCATGATCATCATGGATGGCATTAATCCTGTAGGCAGTGGAGCTTGATGAATTAATCTGGATAAGATCAAAGAAAGGAAAATTAAAGCAATAATTCCTCCTATCGCGAGGGATAACAGATTCATTTCATGAGCCCAAGGGAACGTCATTGTTCCACTGGTAACAGCAATATTAAGGGTACCAACCACAGGAATTAGTAAAGCAGGAACTACGTTACTTGGATCAAGACCCCCGTTCAGCAAGCGTGTAACGATGACAAAACAAAGGGCTAAAGTGAGCACAGTTCCAATGACCCACATCATTTGCCCCAATATTTGACTATAGGTACCTATCACGGAGGAAAGTAGTAAAATGGAAATCGTGATCGTTCCAAAAAAATTACCTATCACGGGATGCGTAAATTCTGCTTTTACATTTTGTGGATATAGAACCCATTTTGAAATATAGCCTATGCTTAATGCAACAAATGCCAGAATTGCAACGATTCCAATCATATCAGCGATGACGCGGGAAGTGCCGAATAGCTTGCTTGCTTGTATCCAAGCCAATGACAGACCTGAAATACCCATAACCGAGGCAAAGAGATTAACGGGTAAGAATTGAATAGAACCAATGCTTTTTTGTTTTTGTAAGGCAGACATGGTTTGCATGAATAGTCACTACTTTCTATTATCGAATGTAGAGTGCAATCGTTTTATATTTTTGTGGCAACTGCCTTCTCTCGGATGCCTCATTATATGAGATTATAAATTATAGATCAATATTCTTCTTTCTATGAAAACGATTGATGAAATCTATAGTACAGAGTTTTCAAATTTTAAGATGCAAAATTGCTTATCGTGTCACGAATAAAAAAATTCCTGCGACGTATGGAAGTAAGGGTGAAAACGTACCAGACTTTTGGGAGGAAGATTTGCATGACTACGGATTTAAAACGCGACATCATCGCTATTATACTAGCCATGTTGATTATTGGCGGAATCGCCTTTAAAACCTATTTGCCCGACGCATTCAAAAGCAAGCCCGCTTTGACTTTATCTTTTGAAGATGCTAGCAAGCGCTTAGAGAGTATTATTTCAAGGAATGGAACGAATATAAGCCGCTTCGATAGCCATGCCCTTGAACCTGTTGTATATGAAGCGCTAGCACACACGGTAAATGATTACGGGGCAGCAAATGATATTATGTATGCAGCAGAATTAGTGGAGAAATTTAATGAAGAGGGGAATTTGGAGAATTTACGCGAAGCATTAATAATAGTGAACGATATAAGAGAGAGAGATTTATTTTAAAGAGATTTCAGAAGAATTTGGTTAAGCTAACGATAAATGATAGCACCATACTAAAGGTTGCCGGTCTACTGAAATCTCTTATGAAATAACTGGAAAGTGACCGCAGTGCGGTCACTTTATCCCAGGCTATATTTCGGTCTATGCCTACGGATCAGAGCCCTTCATTCTTTAGCCCAATAAGTCGTTTTGAATAACAATGTCTATTCTTTCCACCGTACATCGGTCGCGTGAACAAGGGCAATTCTACTTCTAGTACTCCAAATTCAGATCCTAAGTTACTCTCGCTTACACCGGGAAATGCCAAAACTGAATAAGCAACTAATGTCCCATTATTAAAAGCACCATATATCTCACCCTGTCCATTAAAAAGATCGAGGAAGCCATTTTCATCATCCATTGCAAAAAGATCTTGGAAAGGCAGTCGCGAAATAACATCAAACATAAGTGCTTGTATTTCCTGTAGTTCCAGATGATATAAACGTCGAATCTCTAATTGGTAACCCTCTTTTGTATGCAATGTTAGAGTTCTCTTCATATGTTGTTGTATTTATAATTCTTTCGTCATAAAAACACTGTTGGGGTCTTCCGTGTAATCCACAAACGGACCGCAGTATTCAAATCCAAATTGTTCGTATAACTTTCTAGCCGGTTCGAAAGCTTCCATGGATCCGGTTTCCAAGCTCAGCCGTTGATAACCTCGTTTCTTAGCTTCCTCAATGATATGGGCAAGCATTTTTGATGCGATGCCCTTCCTAAGGTGCTTGGTAGAAGTACGCATTGACTTGATTTCAGCATGATAGCACTCCAGTTCTTTAAGAGCACAACAACCTAAAAGTTCGTTTTGTTCCCAGGCACTCCAGAAGGTGATTTCCGGCGCTTTTAATCCATCCAAATTTAACGCATGTACACTCTCCGGCGGGGAATGTTTAAACATGCTCTGTAAATGTTCACTGATTAATGCGATTATTTCGGATCCTGTTAAATCATCGATTTTAAACTCCATTCGATTCACTCCAATGATATGATAATGGTTTATTTTTTTTGCGAAAATCGTCATAATGAATTCAACAATAATTATAAGCATACACAAAAACATTATTGTTGTAAATGCAATAAAAAGTGGATTGGTTGGTGATTGAATGAAGGAGATACTTCGTGAAGTTGGAATGATTGCTAGGGCATTGGATTCCATTAGTAATATAGAGTTTAAGGAAATAGATCTTACAAAAGGACAATATTTATATCTTGTTCGTATATACGAGAATCCTGGAATTATTCAAGAAAAAGTTGCTGAAATGATAAAGGTCGACCGAACAACCGCATCACGTGCGATTCAAAAGCTTGAAATCCAAGGTTTTATTGAAAAGAAAGACGATGAAACGAACAAAAAAATTAAAAGGCTCTTTACAACTGAAAATGGTAAACAAGCGTACTCTTTTCTGAAGAGAGAAGGAGATTATACAGACTCTGTTGCTTTAGCAGGATTTTCTGAAAAAGATTCAGAAAAATTGTTTCAGCTTTTGCAAAGAGTGAGAAAAAATATTGAGGTCGAGTGGGATTTCGTAAAGAAGGGAAATAAAAGAGAGTATTGAAATCACCAATTGTTATTGAACTCCTTTGAAAAGATTCAGTTTCCGCATTCAGATTCATGAATTGCAAATCAATTAAAAGGAGCAGATACCATAGCCCTGTGCTTTTTTTTATTCCGATTATTACAACGCAAACTATAAAAGAGAGAGTGAAAATGTGAATATTAGAGTAGCAAGGGAATCAGACTACGCTGATTTAAGAAGTATATATCTTGAATCTCGTCGTAAAAGTTTTCATTGGGCAGTTGCAGAAGAAATGACTTTAGAAGATTTTGATAAGCATACGAAAGAAGAATATATCATTTTAGCAGAGGAAGATACTCAAATCCTTGGATTTGCCTCTTTATACCTCCCAGATGATTTTATACATCATTTATTTGTTCATCCAGACTTCTCAGGTAAGGGGGTTGGTGGTCAATTGGTTAACGCCTCCTTAGTAAAAATGAATAAACCAGTCAGATTGAAATGTATATCTGAAAATCAAAAAGCGATGAAATTTTATGAGCATAATGGTTGGAAGAAAGTTGTTGAAGAAGGTAGTTCAAAAGAGAAATATTGGGTTATGGTTTATGAATAAATTGATTGTTAAATTATTTTAAAGAAGAAGGTAATTTCACCCCTATTAGTTTGCCGGGCGTCTATATGATGAGGAATCCATCTTCTTTATGTAGATAATCTATTCTGATGGATGAGAAAAAAATTACCAATATATCTACTTTATCTCATTGTAAACGTAAAGCCTCAGAAAATGTTGCTAAAGAAAGAATGCTTCTTAACTATCACCAGAACGAGGCGGAATCAATCAGGTGTTTCTCTTTTGTTTAAAAATTGAAACAAAGTAAAGGATTAGATCGTCTGTTATTATAAGAAAAAAATGGGAGGTTTGTGGTTTGAAGAAATGGTTTATTTTTGCGATAAGCTTTATGTTATTAGCTTCACTTACTAATGCTGCATACGCCTCTAGTTCCGCTGCGAACGAAAGACGATCCCTTAGTGGAATTGTGGATATTGATTTTACGGTTCAGGCAAATGGAACTGGGATTGCTCTAGACGGAAATGGAACGGTTTGGTATTGGCATGACAACGAACTCGCAAAGCGCGGACCAAGCGTTCCAGGTGCCGTCAAAGTGACTTCCAAGTTGCTGCTCAAAAAAGATGGAACGGTTTGGAACTGGAAAGAGGGTTCCTCTGTCTCTTCACAGGTTCAGGGTTTGTCGGGCATTCGCAAGATAGCTAGCAGTAGCGCAGGAAGTATTGCCTTGGACGGTAGCGGCAAGCTTTGGGCCTGGGGGCAGAGCTGCCAAGTGGCATTAGCGGCGGATTCGAAATTGGCCCAAAATATGTGCTCTGTGTAAATGCTAATCTAAACATGTACAGAAGTGCTTGAATAATAATGTACAACTTTGACGAGATGAAACATACTGGTCTCAAGGGAGAGATGAGTATGTACATCACGTTGAATGTTCAATCCAACATCGAGATTCGTA
Source organism: Paenibacillus luteus (assembly GCF_006542765.1). Classification (GTDB taxonomy): domain Bacteria; phylum Bacillota; class Bacilli; order Paenibacillales; family Paenibacillaceae; genus Pristimantibacillus; species Pristimantibacillus luteus. The sequence goes on along the minus strand of NZ_SKCD01000022.1, from coordinate 32 downwards.
GTTTGCTAGACTTACCTAAACTAAAATCATTG
>NZ_SKCD01000010.1 GCF_006542765.1 Paenibacillus luteus | reverse complement strand
CATCAATCGAAATTTGGAGATTAACAAGCATCTCATTAAAACGTTCATATAAAAAACCAAACTCATCATCCTTGTGATGTCTAATATTCAGATCCAGATTCCCTTCCTCTACCCGTTTGAATGCGCGCACAATTTTAACCAAAGGCTTGTTTATTGCACGGTTAATATACAATAGATATAAACCTACCATAATAATCGTGGCAGCAAAGAACAGCCAAAACCATTGAATATACGGAATGACAGATCGAAACATGGTGGGCTTGTACAGAAAATGATCCAGATAAATACCGCTTTCAGGTTCAACTGAGCGCATATAAATATAATCTACAGCCTTCTTAGCGAAAGAACCCTCCGTTAACTGCTCCGTAGCTTTGTTCGATGTGTAGCTTTGTTCCATTAATGGAGACAGCTCCGTGTTTTTGACAGCTATGATCTTGTCTGAGCTGCTGCTTAGACCCAGCACCATTGCACCCGTAAACTCACGTTCTGCTACAGCCTTAAGGCTTCGCTTCAGCTCGGTAGCTCGCAATTCGATTTCTACAACCAGTTCCGGTGTCCCGCTGAGTGAGCTATCAAGCGGAAAGGCAACCATAAGCAGCTTGTTTTTGTAAGAGATCACATTATACGGGTTTTCCAGCTTCTCTGCCGGAACGGCGTTTTCTTTGAGTTCGCCATACCCGTCAACCGCCGATATTTCCACATGGATTGGTGTCAAATACAGCCGGACATCAAAGATCAAGTCGCTACTATTTCGAATCGAGACAAGCTTAGCGCGGAGAAAATTAATCAATTCAATTTTTCGATACGATTCCAAAATATCATAAGCATTAACGAGTTGAACCAAATACGTGTCGTTCATCATGTCGTATTGAAGGGAATTAAAACGCTTGAAAGTACTGTTCAATTCCCTAATGTAATTCTCCGACTGCGTTTCTACCGAATTTACGATATCCTGTCTAAGCATGCCAGTTGCCCAGCTGTACAAGATGCCTGCCAAAATATAAATCGGAATCGTTGCAATGATAAAGGCAATGATTAAGCGCTTAAAAATGGAAAATTGCCATTGTCGATGCGATGGTCTCATAACGAGCCCCCTTGCGCTTATTTTAATTTTTGATTATAGCTTACTCCGAGCTATGAAAACAATGTTAAAATCCCGACTTCGTTATCATTATTCCGACCAATGCCGACTTCACTATATTTCCTCATCCAAACCTTAATTCGAGCCTTATTTGCACGCTTAAATGTTTTATGGTTTTCGATAGCTCCAATCTTCTACGCTATGCAGGCGCATGGCTTCCTCTTTGAGTGACTTTGGATCATGTTTAAACTTATGTCCTATTTTGCTGACATAAAAGTGCACCCCTTATAATAGACATTGGAAAAACACCCTGGGTAAACCGATGAACTATAGGAGGACATTATTTATGGCGATTAATTCCATTAAGACTGAGGCTATCCGATTACATGAGGTGGAGGGATGGAGCTACAGAGAGATCATAGAGTAATTGGAAATACATGACAAGGGACGGGTCAAGAAGTAGATGAGAAAGTACCGCGAATACGGTGAAGAAAGTTTCAAGTACAAGCGTGGAGGGCCGTTTCGAACAGAAACAGAGCAGGAGCGCCTGAGTCGACAGTTGCAGTTAAAGGTAGATGTACTAAAAAAGTGGTTATTACGCCTATGTAAAGCGTAGTACAACAGAGCCAGACGGAAAACTAAAGCTCAAAATATTAACAATCTAGGAGCAGCGCAATAAGATTCAAGGATTCCGCCGTATTCAAGATGAGTTATATCGTCAATATAACCTTATCCTCAATCATAAGAAGGTTCTGCGCCTCATACAAGAGCTTGGAATCAAGTCGATTTATAATGCCAGTACACGTCTCATGCTTACCACGACATGCTGCCAAAGATTAGCGCCCGAATCAGCATGTCTCGCCGAGTTATAACAATGCTCCATGGAAAGCTTATTCTCTCAACTGAAAGTTGAAGCTCTCTATCCCTATGATATCCGAAGTATTATGGTCTTGACCAAACTTATTTGAAGTAGAGCAAGTAAAAAGTAGCTTAAATAGTGATCTGATCGGTAATCAGACCGTATTCATGTTGTTGTCCCTTTTTTCAATCACAACAACAACAACAACGTATACCGATAAAATAAAAAAATCGCTAAAATAGCGACTTTTAATGAGAACTCGTAATTTTTGAACCAAACTTGATCACTTATATTCAGCAAGAAAAATATAAGTCGTTGAATTAAAGAGTCAGACTATATTCCTCTCCATTTGTTGCATTAGTTTTCTTACTATCAACCGATCTTCCATAGAAATAGATTTAAGCAATTTCTCCTGCTGCTCCCTCCATTTAGTCTCAACCGGTTTTTCTAATTCTTTTCCTTTGTCCGTTAGAAAGATGCGCATGATCCGTCCGTCATCTACATCACGTTTACGATATATAAATCCGTTCTGCTCCAGTGATTTAACCATGTTTGTTACCGTTGGTGGTTCGCACTTCAAGTGTTCACATAGTTGCATTTGTGTTACCCCATCACCCAACCACAGACGATACAACAAGTTATCTTGCCCTACATATAGATTAAGCTCCCTAAGAGATTCACTATAGTTTCGACGCATTTGGGAGGAAATCCGATCTAACGACTGTCGAATATCACAATCTACTGCATCTGTCATGTATTAACCTCCCTGTATTCGAATGAAATTTAGCAGACTAAATGTATCACTGTAAACTACAGGTGTCAATTCACCTTAGAGCTTGGAGATGATCCTGGATGTGGTCACTCCATCCTTTTACTTTTTTTACGGTGAAAGGGTCTCTTCGGTCGATTTTCATAATACATCATCATGGTTTGATCATAGACAGCTAATTTCGATTGACAGAAAGGTGTCTAACTTTTTTGCGAAGAATCGGATCGGTAATTCGAATAATGGACAAGGTCCCGCATTCCATATTCGTAAGGAATGCCCATATTCTTGCGTAGTGTTTTTCCTTCATATTCCTTATGGAACAAACCACGCTCTTGCAAGATAGGTACAACCTGATTTACAAAATCCGCAACACCATCAAAAGATACATCAGGTACAACTGAGAAGCCGTCACATGCTTCAGCCAAAAACCATTCTTCTAAAAAGTCAGCAACCTGTGTAGGTGTTCCTGCAACGACGGGATGATAGTTGATCACTCCGTGAGCGAGAACATCTCGAACGGATAGCCCTTGCAATAACAACTTCAAAGCTATTGGAGAACGTGGGTCCCTTGGGTTGGCATATGCATTTTTCAACAAGTCAGCCGGTAATGGTTTATCAATATCAACCAAGTTTACCGATAAGGGTATACCAATCATGGAACCGAGATAACTTACCCTGTTGGTGATTTCCTGGGGATTGAAGTTCATAAGCTGTTTCCGACGATCCAGAGCTTCTTCTTCCGTTGAAGCCAGAGAAAACATAAAACCTGCAAACATCTTGATATCATTCGGGTTTCGACCGAAACGGACAGCACTTTGTCGGATTGCCTGTCTGTGTTCACGAGCAGACGCTATATCATAAGGATTGGCGTAAACACCCGAAGCATATTTCCCCGCCAATTCTAGCCCCTCTCTTCCTCCTCCTGCCTGGAAAATAACAGGCTGTCCTTGCTCGGAAGGGGGAATGGGTAGAGGACCACGAGATGCATAATATTGACCCTGAAGGTTTATAGGCTGGATTTTGTCCATATCGGCAAACTCCCCTCCTTCTACATCTAACGTCCATGCGTCTGATCCCCAACTTCCCCACAAAGCCTGAACAATTTGTATGCTCTCATTAGCCTTGTCATATCGTTCTTTGCGTTCGATAACCCGGGCACCGAAATTGGCTGCCGCTAAGGGGTCGGATGTGGTAACCGCATTCCATCCCACACGACCATGACTGATTACATCCAGTGCTTTGAACTGACGTGCGATATTGTATGGGTAATTAAATGTCGTAGAGAGTGTAGCAACAAGCCCAATGTGTTTTGTCTCTCTTGCTACAGCCATTAGTGCCAACATAGGGTCCATAGGGAACATAGGTGTCTGAGGACCTAAGTTGTTGGATAATACTGGAGTATCGGCAATGAAGATCATTTGAAATTTTCCTTGTTCAGCTAATTTAGCCCGCTCAACATAACTATCCATATTGGTGTAAGCTGCAGGGTTTGTGCCAGGCATCCTCCATGCACTGAATTCAGCTCCATACCCGGAAACCATCTGCAGAGCCAGTTGCATTTCACTTCTCTTTTTCATATCGTTCTTCTCCTTCATTACGAATGGGCCAAGAGTGGAATTACCCTATTTTAGCGCTATAATAATTAGCCATCTGCAAAGAGGGCAATAAGAATGAACATAGTACCACTGTTTTATTTTTAAATTAGGAGTGATTGCAAAAGATCAAGAATCCGAAGCTGCAATGTGCTTGATCGCTGCGAATTCGAGTTTTTTAGCATTAAAAGTATTGACGTTCACCGGTCTGTGCTGATTTTTCGACGGCATCAAGTAACTGATGAAGTTTCACCGCATCTTCGAAATTAGGTGCTAAGGATGTACCTTCTTGAATATCTTGGGCGAATTTACGATAAGCCTGAGCCATATTCAGAACAAAGCCTGAGTCATTTTTTAGAGATAGTGGAGCCCAGTAATAGGCATCGGGAATGGTTAGTTCACGAAGCTCGTTGTCAGTAGGTCCTGCACCGCGTAATTGATGTGATCCGAATTGAATAGATGCAGGCGCACTCAGCACGATTGTGCCCTTATCTCCAAAAATTTCAATTGTTAGTCCTTTTTGATGTTTGACTCCACCTTGAATATGAACAATGGCTGCGGCACCACTCGTTAATTTTCCAGTAATCATTATTTGATCATCTGTCGTCTTCTTGATAACCTTCTTAATATCCACTAATTCAACTTCAGGAAACTGCTGTGCTGTAAGGGCAGAGAGTTCGGTAAAGTCCCCAAGCATGTGGGTAAATGCATCCAAATTATGTCCACCTACAATGGTCAGCAAGTTCCCTCCAATCTTTCGATCAAACAAGTATGCATTGGACTTGTCGCTCACACCCCCCATGCCATCAATAGAGATCTTTAAATTAGCAGACAACACTTTTCCAACATAACCATCTGCCAATAAATCTTTTACATACTGAACGGCCGGGGCTTGTCTGGCCTGCAATCCAATCGCATTTGGCAATTGTGCGGACGCTACCCATTCCTGCATTTCAAGTGCTTCACCTGTATTTGATCCCAGTGGCCATTCGCAATAGATCGGTTTTCCAGCAGGCGTAATGGTCTTAACGGCATGATAATGTTCCTTGACGTTAATACTGACGACGACCATGTCCACATCAGGATGTTGAGCCAGCTCCGCCATGTTATCAAAGCCGTGATCTGCATGGAAAGCTTCTGCGCTCTTCTTCGCACTCGTCATATTGCTTGTCCCCACAGCTGTAAGCTCAAACTCATCCAAATGCTCAATGGCTGGAATATGTGTACCACTCGCCCAACCATTATTAATTGAAGCACCTATAATTCCTGTACGAATTTTATTACTCAATGTAAAACATCTCCCTTATTTTAAATGTATTATCTCAGCCGGTCCTGATCTTCAACGGATCAACCACTTATAAAAAATTCTTGATATGTTTTTCGTCCAAATCCATTTATTAATTCATCAATTGCTTGATACTCTTAGGAAAAGTCGCTTCTGCCTGTGTTTTGCGCTCGTATAGGTCATACCATGCTGCAGCCACTGAAAGTTGAAGTCTATTTACTTTATTCACTTATCAGTAACCCCTTTCTGTGTTATATTTATTTAGCTTGCTAACTGTTTGCTTTTGTTCGATGACATAATCATAAAGTCATTATGTTCATTTGCAAAGAGGGCAATATAGATGAACATAGTACAACTTTTTGTACCTTAAGAATAGGAGTGATATCAATGAGGGTTTGTAATGAAGGATTTGATAAAGAATTTATCGATGATATGAAGGATATGTACGCGATTGCCTTTACCCAAAATGTTCTTTCAGGACGTTGGAAATATTTCATATTATGGTTTCTAAAAGGAGAAACACGACGTTATACAGATATAAAAAAATTTCTTGGAGGTTTATCACAAGGCTCGCTAACAAATCAGCTTAAAGAGTTGGAGAACGATGGGGTTATTAAACGTGAAGTCTATCCGGAAGTTCCTCCGCGGGTAGAGTATTCGTTAACGGACAAAGGTATCAAATTACTGCCGATTCTTGAGAAGATGGAGGACTTCGGTAAAGAATACGGTAAAAAAACCGAATCCGATGAAGGTTAGAACAAGAAAAGATCGTCCCATAAGCAAGTTTCCCTGCAAATGGGACAGCTCTCTTATAAAGTTTCGATCTTGAACCGGCCAAACTTCACTGTTCCCTGACTGACGAACAAGGCAAGCTTTCCATGCTGAATATCATACATTCTGGCACTCAGCGCCACTTCCCCACCGACGTAAATTTCGCAAATCGTACCGTCGATAAACACCTTAAGCTCATATTCCTGTTCCGGCAGCAGCTTAATTGGACGTTCCAGCTCAACCTCATAAGGAAAAGTTTTCCCCCCTTCTTCTGATTGCATAATCGGCCCACGGAAAGTGATCCGGTTACGCTGGGGTTCCAGCGTGATGTAGTAGGCAAAATCCAGATTCCCCTCTGCCCGCAGCATAAAACCAAGCCCTTGGGTTGCCCCAGAGAATTGAACGGTTGCAGAAACCTTGCATAGTTCAGGCAACTCCTCCTGTGAGATACAGCCGGCAAATGCATAAGGAGATTCACAGAGGAGAAGATTGTCCGAAATCGACCAGTCTCCAACGATTCCCCCAAAACTTGTAGGTACCTGTTCACCAAAAGTAGAGTCAACCGTTTCGGGAACTTTCACACCGAGCGTTCCATCCGGACGTTGACTAATTTCATGTACAACCAGATTACCTCCCCAATCCCAAGTGTCGTAATCTTTGCCTGAAGCTTTCTGAGGGTTCCAGCCGAATAAATCGTCATTTTTTGTCGGATTCCAGCCGAACAAATAACGTTTTTGTCCATCGGATACCGACTTGGCAGCATAATAGGCACGTCCGTCAAAAGCTTCTTCTTGCGGAGTAATCCACGGCCCGTTCAAAGATCGACTCATCCGGTAAAAGGTGCCGAAACGCCCCGTATATGACGAATAGATCAAATACCACCAGTCTCCCATCCGGAACAAGTCCGGGCACTCGTGCGCTCCTACATGCAGGTTCGGTGCATACAGCGGTTCCCGATATTCCCATTGCTTTAGATCCTTGGACGACAGCAGACCGGTACAGCCTTTGCGGTTCGTTGCCCCCTTCTTCAGGGCTGCAATCAGCATCCAGTATTGCCCTTCTTCCTCATTCCAGAACACAAAGGGATCACGCCAGTCAGCTAGTTCATAGATTTCCCCATCTGGACCAAAAGTATCTTCGGGGACCGGCTCCCATGTTTTCATATCTTTGCTGATGGCATGGCAGGTGAACTGTTTTCCTTCGGGAAAGATGCAATAAAACATATGATAGACATCGTCTACTTTCAGAATATGTCCGGTCCCGCCTTCGATCTTGCAAGCCCCGTCTTCCCTGTAATTCACGAAATCCTTTGTTCTAAGTAAATGCCAGCCGTGGTCAAGTCCCTCGTGGTGATTATCTCTCCAACCATGCAGATAGAATAGCTTAAACTCTCCATCTTCGTAATAAGGAATAACATCCCCTACCCACGCATTATTCGGCCGATAGAAAAATTCTCTCATGCTGTTTCTCCTTTCAGTTATTTTCGATACTATCAATTAATCGCGAAAGGATTTGCGCACTTTCTGCGCGGTTCACTTTATCGTGTGGCATAAATAATTCGTTACCGCGGCCGCCGATTAGTCCAAGCTCCTTCAAAGCTGAGACCGCATCCTTTGCCCAGCTGCTAACTTGGCTGGCATCTTTGAAACTGTTCATTCCATTTGTGGTAGCGTTCCATCCTGTATGGAATTCATAAGCTTTGAGAATCATAACCGCCATCTCCTCACGGCTTAAGGTATCCTCCGGCGCAAATGTATCCACGCTTCTTCCGGATACTATTCCGGCTTCTAATACTGCAGCAATCGACGAAGCGTACCACTTAGTTGGAACAACATCCTTGAACGAGATTAGCTTCGAGGATTCCAACCGGAGAGCCCGGCCGATTAACGAAGCGAATTCAGCTCTGGTCACGAATTGTTTCGGTGCAAATGACGTTTCACTTACACCAAAAACAATTTGTTTAGCGGCCATCTTTTTTATTACATCATAGGCCCAATACGACGCCTGAATATCATCAAACGATTTGTCATAGTTGAAGACGCCATACATACTGAAATGGCTTACTTCCGCAATCAGCTTACCGTTTACACTCGCACCGCCGACATATTCCATGCTACCGTCTTCAGCGATAAAATAAATGCCTCTCTGTGTCTGATGAGAAGTCTCATTTACACTCAGCCTAATTGTGACCGTCTTAGAAAATTTTTTAAGCTGCAGAACTGTTCCATCGGCTTTTATAATAGATAATTTGAAATTATAGACATCTCCTAAAGCAGATATTTTTGCTTTATTCTGGTTTTTGGTACGATCAAGAAGTTCTTTGAGCTGATCAGCAGATAATGAATCCATTTCATATGAGATTTGCGCATGTTCAAGTTCGTCTTTTGTAACCAGCTCCTGCAAATCTTTTAATACCTCTGCGGGAACTTCAATCTCGGTCCCACTATTTTTAATCTTCAGAGCGTTCTTGCCGTCGTTTCCCGTTGCTTTAACCGGGAACAGCACCTGCCGTTCTCCTTTAGCCATTTCAAATGACAAACTGCTCTGATTAATAGGTTTTCTTGCAGGCATCACAGAGTTATTTGGCGGGCTGGTAGGACCGGCTTCGTTGATTGGATCGATCACCTTAACCGGTACATTGAAGTCATCAACATTAATGTGCCCAAAGCCGCTGGTTGATTGATCAACCACCTTCAGGTAAAGCTCCTCGCCGATATATGGCGACGCATCCCAAATCTTACGCTGATACTCCTCATAATTCGTGGCAGTCTCTTTAAACAGCTCTTTGCCGTCCGATGCCCGCACCAGCGCCACATATAGCTTGTCGATATCACGCCCACCGCTAATCAGGAAGTTAATCTTGCCGTTACCGCCGAGGACGAAATTTTGTGATTTCAACGTTCCCGTCAAACTGTCACCGCCCGCCCCCTCGTTAAAGCCCCACAAATGATAGCCGCCAGGAATTTTATGTGACGGATTGAAGTAAATCGTCTCCCAGAAAAACTGGGTATCAGTCACATGAGCATCCTGGAAAGCGTCTCCTTCTGTAATCCAGCCTGTTAAATCACCTGTAGCAAAGTCATGGTTAGACAAATTCGTAATATCGGTGAACACGGAGTTGTCCCAGTTATCAGGTACATAGACCGGAGCAGCCGGTTCACCTGTCAATGCATTCATCTCCCATACTTCCATCGACTTGACCGTAATATCGTTGTCTCCCCAGACCTGCAAGCCCAATGAGTCGTATCTGCCTACGTAAACGCGGGTTGTCAGTTTTTTCTTGTTATTGGCAAATGCTTCGACAACCGATCGGTCGAGATAAATATGCAGTTTCAGGTTCTCTCCGTCCAGATCCACATATCCGCCTTGAATGCCATCCACACGAACATCCGGATCAATACTGCTCTTAGTCCGGTCCACATTGAAGGTACTATCCGTCTTGTCATAATAAATCAGTGTTTCTTCCTGCCCATTATCAGAGCGACGCACTTTAAGACCGAATTTCTCGGCTTCGCCCGGGTCAATTTCCATCATAATCTCCAGCATGTCGCCTTTGACATTGTGGATCAATTGATTGGCAGTCTGTAAATTTTTTTCTGAAAAATTTACCAATTTTTCTCCTCGCAGACTCTGCAATTCTTGAATTGGTTCAATGCGCAATTCATCATGCTCATCCAGGCTTAATGAAACCGGAAGTGCTAGATTGTGAGCCCATCCGGCCTGATATTCAGCTTGAGGCGTTCTTACATTCTGCACCATGGAATATATGACCGTTCTTCCGTCAGGGGTGACCATACCACTCTCTGCGGTTAAATAACCATCACCTACATCTAATTTAGATGGTTCCTCCTGATCAGGTATAAATTTAAAATTGTCCCGGTCCCAGGTTCCAATCCAGTAAAAAACCTCAACATCTCTTTGCACATCGCTCGCCGGTGGAACTTGCTCCGGCTTTTCATGTGGATTGATCATGAAGATATACTTTTGATTGCCCATGCTATCTTCACCTATCGGTAGCAATACGGGCAGTTCCCATACCGTACCAAGCTCCGGGTAAAGGCTTCTGTCACTGACGTATAATGGTCCCTTATACTCCCAGTTGTACATATCGTCGGAAACGTATACCAATGCGGTACCGCTACTGAAGTCTTGAAGACCAGATGTTACTAGTTGATACCACTTGTCTGTTTCATTGTCATACCATACAAACGGGTCCCTGAACTCGTTATGAATACCGTTTCCATTTTGCTCGGTAACCGGTTCAGGATATTTAGTCCATTCCTCTAAATTAGGGTCCGACAAATCGGCTGGAGTCGCAAGCCCTGTTCTTTGGTTCGGCGACATAGAGTCATTTCCAGCAGTGTAGAACAAAACAGGATTGCCGTCGCGGTCATACGCTGCGCTGCCTGACCATGCACCATCTGGATCAAGGGTACCTGATTCAGGCGCAAGTGCAGGTCTTACATTTTCCCAATGCACCATATCGTCGCTTACCCAATGCCCCCAGTGGATTTGATGCCAGTAAGGTCCTTGAGGGTTATGCTGGTAAAACAAATGGTATTTGCCGTTAAAATAAATCGGGGCATGCGCTTCATTCATCCAGTTTTGAGGAGGCATCGCATGGTACTGCGGACGGTGCTGATCACCATCGAACACAGCAGGGTCCTCATCAATATCTTCATTTAGAATTTCTGGAATCACACCGCTATGAAGAGCCTTTACATTCTCATATTCAGCAAGAATTTCCTGGCCAGTCAGAGCTTTATTTTGCAGCTTCACTTCATCGATGAGTCCTGAGAACATATTGAAAGAGAACAAGCCTGCCAACTCTACCGGTTTATTATTTTTTCCGATAATCAAGTTTTCGGTAGATGGTGTAATGGGAATATTGACAGGTGTTGACTGGGAAGCTACTTCCTGGCCGTTTAGGTATAACTTAATCATTCCATCCTTTTTATCGAACGTTGCAGCCACATAATTCCATTTGTATTTCTCGAGTGGATGATCATTGACCCATACCTGAATCCACTGACCGCCAATCCCGACCTGCATCGACCATTTGCCATGCCTGTACATGCCAAGTGCGAACCCTTCTGCCTTATCCTGATCGGACTGGCTTACGATTCCAGAAAGCTTGTTTCCATCCCCCCATTCATAGCTACGCGGTGCGACCCAAGCTTCAAGCGTTAACGCGTCACTGACGGGAACAGAATTCTTTGCATTGACCTCGATTTCATTTGAGTATCCATCGAACAGCAAGGCACCGCCTTTTACTCCGCGCGAAGTCCATCTCGGATCCTTCGAGGCCATGTATCTAGCGTTATTAAATACATAGTTCACATCGTGTTCAAGATTGCTTAATCCCTCAAGCGCCTTTTTTCCGGCACCTTCATCAAGACTCATGTAGAAAATGGTGCCCGTACCCTGAGCTTGAAAAGCGTCAACTGCAATACTGGCTTGATTGGATTGATCGATAACCTTGATATATAGCCTCTTATTGTAGTGCTCTTGCATTTTCCATGAAATTTTCTCATTCGCACTGACATCCCCAGTTTTCTCAAGCAACGTGTCAGTGCTTGCATCGTATAGTGCGACGTAGGCATTATCCGGATTGTTAATACCTAAAACGGTGAAGTTAATCGTACCGGTTCCCTGAAGCGTGAAGGTACCCGAAGTCAAGGAGCCCTGTCCTCCTTCAGAGGACTTGGCATAGAAGCTTCCTTCTTTACCGACCATAGCTTCATCAGTCACCTGAAAAGCATCACCCTCAACGGTCCAGCCTTCAAAATCTCCGGTTTCAAAACTGCGATTCTGGATTTCAGTTGGCATAATGTTATCCGCCATGGCCCCATCTTCCGGGACAAGTTCATTGAAGGTGTTAAAGGAGTCCGCAAATATCACTCCCCAATCCGAGAATCCATTATCAACGATCTCCAGATACATATTCTTGCCGATATACTTGGAAAGATCGGCTTTATATTGCTCCATATTCGCGAGTCTCAAGCCCTGTGCTGGATCAGGAAACCCAGACTCGTTAAATTCAGTGTTGCCGTACCTCGCAATCAAGTCTCCCGTATCCGCATCAATAACACTTAAATACACTTGATCTGTATGCTTGCCACCGCCCAGCCTGAAAGTAATCCAGCCTGTTCCTCCCAGCTCGAAGGTGCTGGAGTGAAGCTTACCTGTCGCTGTCTCGTTATACTTCAATCCGTTTAAATGATAATTTCCTTCCTGGTTGTACGGGATTTGTTCAACCCAATAGGTTGTTTCGTCCGACACGCTATTCGGACCAAAAGCTTCGCCTTCAACAACCGTCCAGCCTGTCATATCCCCGGTTTCAAAGCTTGGATTCTGGATTTGATAGCGTTCGTAATCCGGCTTGATATCCGTGGCAGCAATGCCTTCCGATGGCTCGGATTCATGGTACATGAAAAACGCGTCAGCAAATACCACTCCCCAGTCCGTGGATGCATTATCCACGATTTCCACATACAGATTCTTGCCCAGATATTCGGAGAGGTTCGCCTTATATTGCTCCATATTAGCAAGGCGCATGCCCTGAGAAGGATTTGGGAAGTTAACGTCTGCAAATGCGCTATTGCCGTACCTGGCAATCACTTGACCCGAATTCGCTTCCACGATATTTACATATACCTTACCAGAATTCTTTGCACCACCAAGCTTAAAGCTGATCCAACCGCTGCCCTTTAGCTCAAAGGTGCTGGAGCGGAGTACTCCAGTAGCAGCCTCATCATACTTCCAGCCGTTTAAATGATAAGTGCCTTCCTGGTTATACGGGATTTGTTCCGCCCACCAGGTGGATTCCCCTGATATGCTATTTGTACCAAATGCATTCCCTCTGATAACGGTCCAGCCCGTCATGTCCCCTGTTTCAAAACCAGGATTCACAACTTGATAGACAGCTTCCGTAACTGACAATCCCTTTGTTTCCTTGTGAATAGGGGCATTTCCTGCGTTAGTCACTGGATCAGCGACTGCCGAAATTACGGGAGCAACAAGCTGGAGAAACATAACCAAAATCACTACTCTGGATATCCAAGGTTTTTTACTCTTCATTTTTCGCATTCAAGAGCCTCCTACATAATTTTTCATTCGTGCAACTTCGACAACTCATTTCGAGATGCTCTCCTTGTACAAAGGATGAATTGTAAAGAATCATGAAAGGAGAGTAACTAATTAAAGCGCTTCCAATTAGTAGGATACAAATCTTTATGTCTGAACAAAGCGGTAAGAAGCGCAAAGCGCTTCTGTTACCAAATGGACTGCATATTCCATATTTCAACGGATTTAATCAATGGATGGCCATCTCCCCATATCTCTAAACCTAAGGCATCCATACGGCTCGGATATACCCGGGTCGTCAGGCTTTTCAAACCGTTCGCATAGGCTTCGACCATGGAACGATCCAAATAGATGTGTAGCTTCAGATTCTCCCCTTGAAGTTCCAGCTTGCCACCTTGAACCCCTCTACACGTTTCACGTGGATCCAATGTCGTTTTTGTTCGGTCTACCAAGAGCTTAGCTTCATTAAAATCATAATACAGCAGCGTTTCTTCTTCTCCATCCGACGTACACCGAACTTTGATTCCAAGTTGTGTAGAATTGCAAGGTTCCAGTTCCACTTGAATCTCAAGCATGTCACCTCGAACATTCCTTAGCGATAGATTTGCCTCAGCCAAAGATTTGTCACGAATTGATAACAGTTTAGTACCACGCAGAGACTGTAGTTCCTGAATCGGCTCAATTCCCAACTGACCGTCATCCCGCAAATACACGCTTAGCGGCAAGCCGCCGTTATGGGCCCAACCCGATTGGTACTCCAGTTCGGACGTACGGTCACCCTGCGCGATCGTGAAGACGATATTTCGGCCCGTCTTCGGATCAACCATACCGCTCGGGCCGGTAAAATGGAAATCACCGACATCTATCAATTGAGGCTCTTCTTGATCCGGTATAAATGATAGATTGTCCTTGTCTAGCTCACCGAGCCAATAGAATACCTCGACATCGGCACCTTTTCCCACAGGGCTTACAAGCAGAAGATACTTGTTATCCCCATGCATGCCGATGCCCAATGGAAGAAGTACGGGCAGCTCCCAGATAGGCCCAAGATAGGGGAACTTCTGAATATCCGCTTGAAAGAATGGCCCTTTGTAAGTCCAATTCAGCATATCCTGCGAGGCAAATGCCAGTGCTGCTCCGCCTTCTCCTTCAATCCCCGAACCGACTAAGGCATACCAGCCATCGGCTTCCTTCCACACGAACGGGTCGCGAAAATCCCCAAAGGCTCCAATCCCTTTCTTCTGTACGATGAGCGGCTCTGGATGCTTGATCCAATTAACCAAATTTGAGTCCCCATCCTGCAGGTAAGTGCTCCGGGCAAGCGCCACACTCTGATTCGGTGAAGCACTGTCATTGCCCGCTGTAAAGAACAAGACAGGCAAGCCGTCTGCATCATAAGTCGCGCTTCCCGACCAAATTCCGTCGGGTGCTAAGTGATCTTTTTCAGGGGCCAAGGCCACGGGAAGATCACGCCAATGCACCAAATCCTCACTTACCCAATGTCCCCAATGGATATGATAAAAGAACGGCCCCAATGGATTATGCTGATAGAACAAATGATATTGCCCGTCAAAAAAGATCGGCGCATGAGGTTCGTTCATCCAATGAGCAGGTGGACTGACATGATATTGCGGTCTGTGCCGATCCACCAATAGAGGTGACCGGTCCAGCTTGATCGTGTCATAATCCACATGCGGCATGACGCCCCCGTGTGCGGTGTCCAGCACAAGCTGATATGAAGCCGCCACTTCTTCCTTGCTAAGGACTGTGTTATACATCTTGAGCTCATCCATAATTCCGCTGAACATCTGAAGGCTGAACACGCCTGCCAGCATGCTGCTATGATTATT
Source organism: Paenibacillus luteus (assembly GCF_006542765.1). Taxonomy (GTDB): domain Bacteria; phylum Bacillota; class Bacilli; order Paenibacillales; family Paenibacillaceae; genus Pristimantibacillus; species Pristimantibacillus luteus. Next base: position 140,605 of record NZ_SKCD01000010.1, on the reverse strand, counting down.
CTTGCCGATGAGCAGTTCCGACCCGACCGCCTCTGCCAACCGTGAACCGCAGGGTAAGCCCGTCGAAGCGATTTCATTACCGTTCAAATACAGCTTGAGTTCACCCCCGTTACCATCAAACACAGCGTTCACATAAGACCATTGATTCTTGGGCAGTTCATAGCCGTCCGGCGACCAAATTTCCTTCCATTCCCCTCCTTCCAGCCCAACCTGAAAGGACCAGGCGCCATGCCGGAACATACCCAGAAGATATCCCTGTTTGCGCTCCATATCATGGCGGTTCACAATGGCAGTCAGTTTGCCTTCATGACCCCAATCATAGAAGCGTGGCGCCACCCATACTCCGATACTTAGTGCCGGAAGCGATACCGGTACTGGATTTTTCACCTCTCTCTGCATGGGATGAGCAATGTATGTTGAGTAACCATCGAAGAGGAGACTGCTTCCCATCACTCCCTGTGTCCACTGCGGATTGCGCGGTTCGGTAAATTTGGCTTGATTAAAAACATATTGAATTTCATTTCGGACTTGGGATACGCTCTCTAGAGCACTTGCTCCGTTTCCTTCGTCAAAAGCCCAATGCACCATCAACCCCATGTCGTCCGCTTTACGATTCATGCCTCATTCCTCCCTACAGTCTGTGCTATTGTGTCTCCCGAATTATGAATGGAGCCAAGAGTATGGATCTGAAGTGAATTTAGTATAATCTGACCTGAATTCGTACTGATCTCAACCTTCTCAATTGGAGCGTCAGGAAATATCTGATCTGTCAGCACAACCAGCCCTTGATCCGCGTACACTTCCACCGAATTGCGGTCCAGCCAGATATGAAGCTTGAGTCTTCCATTCGCAGCAGCAATACCGGCACCGTGCTTACATCCAAATTGAGAGTGGAAATCAGTTACGCCTGATTTTGAACGGTCGATGAACAGCCACTGCTCAGCTGGGTCGTATCCGATGATGATTTCGCTCTGAGTAGAAGATTTCAGATGAACTTGTACCTCGCTCCCCGACCGGACATCGATCTCAGCCTCAATCTCTAGCAAATCCATATTTGTCTGCTGCAAAAACGGAACATCCCGCGCAACTGTGACTGCCTGCCAACTCATGGAATCCTTGCGCAGCTGCGCTACTTCCCGGACAGGCATTTGGGTTAGAACTACCCCCTCATCCATGCTGGTTAGCGACAAGGTGCGGGGCAGGGTCATTGCACCTCTCCAGGAACCGGTAGGCGTCTCGTTGGCATACTTCCAATTACTCATCCACCCAATCATTACGCGCCGTCCATCTTGCTTAGGAATATCCGACCAAGTAACTCCCGCATAATTGTCTCTGCCATGATCCAGCCATAAGATATTCTCAGCCGGATTGTCATTTACAAACGTATTTCCATCGAATTCTCCAATAAAATATTGTGTACGCGATCCTTCCGGACAATCAGGATGATCCCCGATACTTATGATTAGCACCCATTTAGATAGTCCCGTCTCATCAACTGGCAATGAAAACAGATCAGGGCATTCCCAAACGCCGTCATGCGAGCCGTCACTACTACCGAATTCGCCGGTCAGCGACCATTCAAGCAAATTTGTAGATCCGTAGAACCTGGCATGGTCTCCTGCTACAATAACCATAACCCACCGCTCACTTTGCGGATGCCAGAATACCTTCGGATCCCGGAAATCTATCAGATCATCCTCTGCTAGGACTGGATTCCCTTCGTACTTGTGCCAGGTTTGCCCGTTATCACGACTGTAAGCCAAGCTTTGCCGCTGGCGAGGCTGACTTGTCACCGGATTGATATCCGCATGGGTAAAGATCGCAACAAGTCCATGGGAATCTTCGAATAATCCGCTGCTATTCTTCCAGTCCACAACACAGCATCCGGAAAAAATAGCCCCATGCTCATCCGGAAATAAAGCAATAGGTGCGTGCTCCCAATGAACCAGATCCTTACTTACAGCATGACCCCAGTGCATCGGCCCCCATTTATTGCTGTAAGGATGATTTTGGTAAAAGAGATGATAGCTTCCCTCATAATAAACTAATCCATTCGGATCATTCGCCCAGTTGGAGGGAGGCGAGAAATGAAACCCTGGTCTGAAACGCTCGGCATTATTCTGTTGATCGGACTCTATCTTCTGGTTAATCTCATCTGTCGTCGGCATAGATTCAAGAGCCCCTTTTCGTGTTGTAACTAACGCTCCTCCAGCATTGGCAAAGGTCAGCATGCTAATCATTTGCTGGTCGGTTAGATCATGCAAAGAACTTTCGTTTTCCAGGATTTTATATAACAAGCAGCCAAGAAAAGCATCGCCTGCTCCTGTCGTGTCGATAACATTGACCTCAAAACCCTGTACATATCCATCCAGGCCACCCATACGGTAATAGCAGCCTTTTTCCGCTAGTGTGACGACAACAAGTTTAATATCAAATTGTTGCGCCAATTCCATTGAACCTTTTTCAACATCGTTAGTACCTGTGATAAAAGAAAGCTCTTCTTCCGATATTTTCAAAATATCGGCATAATTCATGCCCCAATAAATATTTTGTCTAGCTTCCTCCGTGCTCTCCCATAACGAAAACCGGATATTCGGATCGAAAGAGAGCAACACTCCTGATTCCTTGGCTTTGAGAACTGCCGTTCTGGTTGCGCTACGTGCCGGTTCATGTGTCATGGATAATGAGCCATAATGTAAAGCTTTGCAGCTTTCAATCCGGTCCAGCGGGACATCCGTAGGGTCCAAGAATGTATCTGCTCCCGGCTTACGGAAGAAGCTGAACGATCTGTCTCCTTTGTCATCCAGATGGACAAAGGCCAGCGTTGTGCTCACTTCATTTGTGAAGGATACTTCAGATACATCGACGCCGCTGCTTTGCAGTGTTCGATGCAGCAAGGACCCGAATTGATCCTCCCCGACCTTGCTGATTAATGCTGTTCTGGAACCTAATCGGGATAGTGCAGCAACCACATTAGCCGGAGCCCCTCCCGGATTGCATTCAAACTGCTCGTTCCCTCCAGCTGAACGACCTGCCGGAGTAAAGTCTATCAATACTTCTCCTATGGCGATAACATCAAGCACAGTTTCTCCCCACCTATCATCTATTTATTTATTTTTTCAGATTTGCATTATAACGATCCAGAGCTGTTTGATAGATTTCCATTAATTCTTCTAGGCCCATCTTGTCCAGTGTCTTCAGATAGTTGTCCCATTCCTTATCTGTGCCACCATCCACAATGAATCTTCCTCTTTGAGTATTTACGTACTTAATAAGTTCAGGCTCAATTTTATTGATTTTATCCAGTTCCTCCGGCTCGAAGAAGATACCAGGATAATTTTCCTTTTCCATATATGGATTGTAGTATTGCTCCAGATCTTCAGCTCGCTGCTGGGCACGAGGTTCCATATCTACAACTTTTCCGAAGTCTTCAAAAGCAATGACACCAGGTGCGCCCGATCCCGGAGCAACCTTTTGACGGAATTCACCTGCAGATGTTCTCTCAGGAAGCGGCAGATTGACTAATTTCCCATTTTGGTCCTTCTTGTACACGATATCCAGCGGACCCCAGTGGATTTGAGCAGCCATGTAGGGTTCAAACTGCTGGTCGATCCAGCGCATCGTGATTTCCGGATTGCTGTTCCCTTTGGTAATTACAAAAGATCCGCGACCGGGGCCACCGCCATTGGCGCGTCCAATTGTTTGATCCCCATCCGGTCCTTTCAGCGGAGACAACAGAACATAATCCTTGGCGCGTTCGGTTCCGACAACCTCTTCGACTTCCCACCAGACATAGGATCCGAGCGTTTCATCGGTTGTTTTACCTTTGGCCAGATATTGAGCTGCGTCCTGAGTGAAGGATTCTGGATCAATCAAACCCTGCTTATACCATTTTTCGTGGAAATAATTCAGAGCTTCCTTATATTCAGGCTGTGTCGCGGTGAAAATAACCTTCCCATCGCGGACGACCCTGTGTTCCAGATTATCCGGAAGTCCAAATGCTCCGAATAGTCCGGCAATATCCATACACCACTGCATATGCATGAAACTTAACGGAATTTCATCCTGCTTCCCATTACCGTTCGGATCCAGCGTTTTAAAAGCCAGCAGAGCTTCCGTGTATTCCTCCAGCGTTTGTGGTACCTTCAAGCCGAGCTTATCTAACCAGGCTTTATTTATAACGTGAAAAAAGGGATTTGTTCCAAGGTTATTCTCTTCCCATGAAGGCAACCCGTAAATGTGCCCATCCGGTGCCGTGATCGATGATTTGATATCAGGCCGGCGATCGAGAAGCGCTTTCAAATTAGGAGCGTACTGATCAATTAAATCCTCCAGCGGAATGATGGTCCCATCTTTACCGTAATTGATTAACTCGTAATCAGTGAATCCTGCTGCATAAAAGGCATCCGGCAAATCACCACTTGCGAGCAGCAGATTTTTCTTTTCTGTATAATCGGTGTCAGGAATGTTCTCCCAATTAACTTTCACATTGGTATCCTTTTCCAGACGATTGAAAATTTCCATTTCCTTGAACTCTGGTGCCAATGCTGCTTTCGGGGATACCATTTTTAATGACACTACTTCGTTAACAATCGGAAGACCGGTTTGATTAAAATTCGTTTCCTGTTTCTGACTTCCAGCCTGATTATTTGCCCCGTTACCATTTCCTGAGCATCCGCTTACCGCAAAAGCTCCAGCTAGCATTACAATTCCAGCACCTTTGAATAAAGATTTCATTTGTACATTACCTCCCCTTATTTCGTTCCGCGAGCGTAAATCTTATATTGCTTTTCCTCAGTATTCTTCTGCTCTTGTGCATCCCCCCTTTCAAGATCCTGCAAGTATCAACCTTTGATCGAGCCGATCATTACACCTTTAACAAAATACTTCTGCAGGAAAGGATACAATATGAGCAGCGGCAAACTGGATACCATAATGACACCGTATTTGATCAGTTCAGTAACGCGCATCTTGGCTGCATAGGATTCCACATCGATCATCATGCCGGAGTTGACCTGATTCTGGACAAGGATGTTTCGAAGCACCAGTTGTAGCGGATACTTGCTCTCATCGTTCAGGTAAATTAAAGCATCGAAGAACCCATTCCAGAAGCCAACAACATGATACAACACCATTACCGCTAGGATGGACTTGGACAAGGGTAAGACGATGCTCCAAAAGAATCTAGTATTGGAACATCCGTCAATAGAGGCTGCTTCCCACATCTCATCCGGGATAGACGACTGAAAAAAAGTTCTTACAATGATGATATTGAATACACCGCCTGCTCCGGGTATGACAAGTGCCCACATCGTATTCAGCAAATGCAGATCCTTAATCAGCAAATATGTTGGAATTAACCCGCCGCTAAAGAACATTGTTACCAGCAAGAACCACATAATCGCTGATTTTCCCGCCAGATTTCTACGGGCTAACGGGTAGGCCGCAAACACAGTCACGGTTACTCCAATTAATGTTCCTAACGTTGCATATAAAATCGAATTGGCATATCCGATCCATATGGAGGAATCACTGAAGATCCGCTCATAACCGTCTAACGTGAAGCCTTTCGGAAACAGCCAAACCTCACCTGAGTAGATATAATTGGGATCACTAAGTGAGGCAACCAGCACAAAGTACAACGGATATAATACTAGCAGCATAATGATGGTCAACAGAAAGTAATTGATGATGTCAAACCACGCGTCTCCTCTGCTCTTTCGCTTCAATAGTGAATTCAAAAGTATTCCTCCTTACCAGAGACTGGTTTCTGTCATTTTTTTGGAAATCCGGTTTACGGTGAAAATCAGAATAATATTAATTAAAGAGTTGAATAGGCCAACTGCCGTAGAAAAGCTGTATTGAGCCTTCTGAATCCCCATTTCATATACGTAGGTTGGGATAATATTGGAGGTAGCATAATTCAAATCGCTCTGCATAAGAAACGCTTTCTCAAAGCCGATACTCATAATGTTGCCAAGTGCGAGAATCAGCAGAATAACGATCGTGGGCAGAATGCTTGGAATATCCACATACCATACACGCTTCCATTTACTCGCTCCATCCATAATCGCCGCTTCATGTAGTTCTGGATTGACACCGGCAAGAGCAGCAAGGTAGATAATGGTGGCAAATCCTGTTTCCTGCCAGATACCTGATAGTATATACAGAGGACGAAACCAGCCTGCATCGGCCATAAACAGAATTGGATCTCCTCCGAACAAGGTGATGACGTGATTCACAATTCCGCTATTTGGAGACAAAAAAACTTTAAGCATGCCGATTAGCACAACGGTAGATATAAAGTGCGGAGCATAAATCACTGTCTGTACAAATTTCTTGTACATCTTACCCAGCATCTGATTCAGCATGATCGCGATTATGATTGGAGCTGGGAAACCAAACAACAACGAAAGGAAACTGAGTGAGAGCGTATTCGTGATAATGGTCCAGAAGTTATAAGAATTGAAAAAATCTATAAAGTGCTGGAATCCAACCCACTCACTTCCCCAGACCCCCTGACTTGGTGAGAAATCTTTAAAAGCAATCTGCACCCCATACATTGGATAATACTTAAACACGAGGTAAAGAATAATGATCGGCAATAAAAACAGGTAAAGCTCATAGTCACGTTTGAACCTGCTCCACATGTTATGTTTTGGTTTGATCATAGGATGATCCCCCCTACTGGTTGTTGAATTCACGATTATTCTCCCTTTCAAGTATAAGTAATCATTTTTGAAACGTTTCCAACTTAGATTTAGAGAAACCTGGGTTGGTAGATCTATATCAAGAATCAACTGATTAAGCTGATTTTTTTCAATCTTTATAAGTTTCTGGCAATATAAGTGTTTTTGAAACGTTTCCAATTTAGCAGGAAAAACTTCAGTAGAAATTTAATTACACAACATCGCTGAAGTTTTCCGATCCAAATGGAATCATGTAGTTTCACCTTGCTTGAAAATAACGGGGATATGATACACTTGCTTATCTAAAGGTATACCTTCGATTTTGTTATAGAGCAGTCTGATTGTCATGCGTGCCATCTCTTCCACCGGCTGCCTGATCGTTGATAAGATAGGATGAAAATAAGGATTATCCTGAATTCCATCATAACCTATGACTTTTACATCTTCTGGAATGCGAATCCCCTTCCTTCGTGCTTTATCTATATAGTTGGCAGCCAGCATATCAGTAATCGCAAAAATACCATCTACATCGCCATGCACGTTAAGGAACTCGTTAATAAAGACATTCTCATCCACTATGGGATCTGGCTTCTCGTAGATGATATAATCAATCCCCAAAGCTTCCGCTTCGTGAATGAATCCTTGTCTACGGTTCATGGTTTCGCTAAAAACAGAAGTGACGCTTCCCATAAAAGCCGTCTTCCTTGCTCCCGCTTTCACAAGCTCCCTTAAAGCAAGACGTCCTCCCTCATAATTATCTGAAGTCACACAGGTAATACTCTTGTTAAAGTGTCTGTCGATGCTTACAATCGGAATGTCGTTGCTCACATTATTCTCAATATCATTGTAAGTTATGCCAACAATACCAGCCACTTTGTTCTGCCGAAGCATTTCCAGATAATACAGCTCCTTCTCAGGCTTTCCGCCGCTATTGCATAACATAAGTTTGAATCCTTCTCGATCCAATTCATCCTCAATGTAATACGCCAATTCAGAAAAGAATGGATTCCAAATGCTTGGAAGTAGCAGAGCTACCATCTTAGATTTCTGCATCTTGAAATTCCGAGCTACTTCATTTGGGAAATAATTCAGTTCTTGAATGGCTTCCTCTACTTTTTTGCGTGTCTTGGGTTTTACAGCGCCAGAGCTGTTAATGACTCTGGATACCGTTCCTACAGCAACGCCGGCTAAGTTAGCTACATCTTTAATACTTGTCATTTTATACCCCCAAACTCTCTAGCAAATCTATAATAACACCAAAGTGGAAACGTTTCAATAATAATTTTGGAAACGTTTCAAATTTGATTAATTTATTTTTTAACTGAAAATAATAGGAGTGATTTTAAATCCTGCATTACGCAACCAGATCATCATGTCTGCATACAAAAAGGCTTTTATTCCGCTGCTGAAAGCATATCGTTCTCTATGATATCAAATCTGGCTTTATCGTTTACGTTTGTGTTTTCCCATTAAATCTTAAGATATAGGGTAGATCAGCTATTAATAAATCAACTGAGTTATCTTCTAAACGTTTCATTGAACCTTCAATACAGTTTTCGTTATATAACATCCTATTCCTCCTGGTGTATGTGTCTCATATATTTAAATTACACACCACGAATTAGAACAAATGCTCTTTCTTTTGCAAAATACAAGTTGTAGGATTGTATCCCACAACTTGTATTTACTGATGCATTCCGAATTTTATATATGATAGGGCTCGTCTCGGGTGAGGATGGCATAGACGTGATGGAGAATCTTGTTGGCGCAAGCAATCACGGCCACCTTGTAGGGCTTGCCCTTTTTTTTCTTGTGATAGTAAGCCTTGATCCTTTCATTCTTACCCTTTCGTAAACCACACACCGCTAGATATAACGCCCGCCTTAAACGTTTTGAACCTCGTTTGATGATCCTACTGTTTGAAGCTGTAAACTTTCCTGAACTGAAAACACTTGGGTCAAGTCCTGCGTAAGCGACGAGCTGTTTGGCATGTCCAAACTGAGTAGCATCTCCGATCTCGGTTACTAGTGCTGCAGCCAATTTATCTCCAACACCAGGGAATGTTTTAAAAAGCGCCACTTCGGGGGATGACAGCGACTGTTTCCTCGATCTGCTGCTCCAAATGCCCCAGTTGTTCTTGGAAGGCAAGCAGCAAGCCAATCATACTTTGCAAAGCTACTGTTTGTGCTGGGCTCCGTTCTTGGCTTGGAGCAATAGTCTGATGGTGTGCCCGCTTTTCTCGGATCCAGGTTTTCCCATGTGATGTTTGTACGGTCTCCAGAAAGGTTTCCTCCGTGATCACTATGCAGCTCAAATATTGCTGTAAAACGCGCATTGCTGTCTGGAATACAGATCAGTAAACAAACATTCGTACGCAGGAAACACTTGGTCAAGCAACGTCCTCATATTTAGCTTGGCTTGCACATACATGGCTGTCACGAACTCATGTTGTCTTGTGAGGTGCTGGAGTTCTAAAAGCTGCTCGTCCCCTTTACGATGAGGCTTAACATCACCACGATAATTCATCTCAGCTAAGTGCCATGCATCCACAGCATCTGTTTTTAACTTTTTCGTAGTTGCGTCCCTTTTGCTCGCTTGGATTGCAGTGGATTAATTACCATGTGCCGGAACCCACTTCGCTCCATATAGGCAACAAGTCCTCGATGGTAATGTCCTGTTGCTTCTAGTACAACCACGGGTTCTTTTCATGTTTGCTGACAAAGATCCCTAAGCCATTTTCCAAACTCCTCAAACCCATCCTCTGTATGGACGATACATTTCGACTTCCCAAACGCTTCATTTCGTGCGGTAAATGCTTGTGCTATGATCGTTCCCTTTGACACATCCAATCCTACTACTGCTTCCATTTCACCATTCCTTTACAAATTTTCACCGGTATTCCCACGATAGCTCCAACGCCATAGCTTCGCTTGTGATACGGGATCTAGGTCCCTACCAGCTCAAACATGGTTATTGGGTGGCAGTGGAGAACAGTTTTTTGTCCGGGGTTTTCCCCCTAAAAGCCGCTCGTTCTCCCGGCTACCGCTATCTTATACCGAACCTAAAAAAAGGCCAACCAGATTTTTCTAGCTAACCTGATATTACGAAAAAGCCACTACGACGGGTGGCTTACACTCAATAAGAGTGCAAAAATATAGATAGGAGTGGAGAGTCCTGTCCTGAATCTGTAGTTTTGAATGGTGTATCTTCATATCTTACCTGATACCAAACGAGTCACCTTCAGATACTTAGCTAGCCTTTTTGGTTATTTAATTTCAACACCTATTGAAACTATTCTGCCGTTCGTATTATAGATCCTTATACCTTATCCATTTAGGGATAAGCAATTAATAAACAAAAAAAAACCACCCAAAAGGGTGGCCCGTACTCATGATGAGCACTATAGGATTTGGATAGGAGTGGAGAGAAACCATACTGTACTTTTATTATATGTATACGCTTCCAGTTTGTCAATAAGCGCTTTCATTTTTGTTTGAATTATTTTGTAAGCGCTTTTTAATTGAAAAAGACGTACACCTGTTATAGGTGTACGTCATAGCCTTTTTCCGTGAGCAGGACGACTGCCTGGTCCAAATACTCCTGGCTTCGGAACGATAGCCGGAGAATGCCCGGTACGTCCTCCCTGCTCTCAATGATATGGATGTTGCTCAAGTTGATGAGGCTGTTGCCAAGTTCACTCGTAATTTTGCCGATAATGCCGGGATGATCGGGAATATCGACATAACAATCGAACGCGGAGTGGATCATGCCCTTGCGGCGCTCTGGCATCTGACTGCGGAACTGGCCCGCCGTTTCGAAAGCCTGCGCGATGCCTTCCCCGTCCGAGTTCTCCAGCATCGTTACGAATTTATCCGTTTCCTTGCCCCAATCCCGAAGAAGCTTCAGCAGAACCGTTCGGTTATTGATTAATATATCACGCCATATAATTGGGTCACCTGATGCAATCCGAGTAATATCACGAAAGCCTCCGGCTGCAAGCGATTCATAAAGCCCATTTTTTTCGTTATAGCCTCGAACCTGATTGACAAGAGAAACGGCAATCATATGCGGGAGATGGCTGATTGCGCCTGCGATCTCATCATGCGCATTAGGCTCCACTCTGACGATGTTCGCTTTCGTATGGCTGAGAAGCTCGACTAAACGCTCCATCGCATCCTCAGGTGTACTTTCATCGGGCGTTAACACATAATACGCATTCTCGTATAAGTGCGAAGATGCTGCTTCAACGCCAGTACGTTCAGAACCAGCCATGGGATGACCGCCAATAAAGATAGCTTGGCCGAAATCCAGCGACTTTGCCCGAGCCGCGACCGAAGCCTTCGTGCTTCCCGCATCGGTTACCACGCAACCTGGTTTCAGCTTAAATGCACTAAGCATCTCCAAATACTCTTCAAGATTGCCTACCGGTACGCATACAAAAATAAAATCAGCCTGCTCTGCCGCCTCTTGCATGGAGGTCGTTGCGTAATCCACGACGCCTCGCTGCACATATTTCTCAACTTGAGCAGGTCGATTCGAATGTCCAATTACGGTAATGCCGGGTTTCCCCTTAAAGCACAGGGCAAGTGAGCCGCCAATCAGCCCTACTCCAAAAATCGCTACAGTTGTCATAACGTTATCCCTGCACCGCCGATTCCTGTAACACGTGTTCCAATGCTGCAATAAACTTTTCGTTTTGCTCGCGCGTGCCCACCGTTATCCGAATGTGGTTCGGGTAATAGGTCCAGCGCGGACGTGAGATAATGCCTCTGCGCAGCAAGCCATCAAATACCTCAGGTGAGGATCGTTTAACGTCAACCATCACGAAGTTTCCATATGCAGGAAAGTAGGACAAGCCCAGTCGGTCAAATTGCTCAGATAAATATTGAATTCCCTGTTGATTCTGATCACGGCAATAGGAAATAAACGCTTTATCGGCAAGCGCAGCCTTAGCCGCAGCTTGTGCTGCACGTGATGTATTGAATGGCTCGCGCACTTGATTCGTAAAACGAATTACGTCGGGATGGCCAACGCCATAGCCAATGCGAAGTGCAGCTAGCCCATAAATTTTTGAGAATGTACGGAGCACGATCAAATTTCGATATTCACTAAGCAATTTTATGCCATCCGGAAAGGCCGGATCATCAATATATTCGCCATATGCCTCGTCAAGAACAACGAGAACGTGGGAAGGCACTTCTTTTAGAAAAGCAGACAGCTCCGGCAGGGTGACAATCGTGCCTGTCGGATTGTTTGGATTGCAAATCCAGATAATTTTAGTACGGTCGTTCACCTTAGCGAGCATGGCAGGCAAATCATGCTTACCCTCTTTGAGAGGCACTTCCACGATCGTTGCATTCTCGATTTCGGCATTGTGTTTATATTGCGGGAAGGTTTCATCTGCCATAATCGTTTCGTCGCCAGGAACGATGAAAGCTCTATTAATCATAAGAATGATTTCGCTGGAACCTGTTCCAAATATAATTTGATTCGATTCTACACCCAGCTCTTGGGCTAACGCTGCTGTTAGTTCCACGCTCGCGCCATCGGGATAAATATTTAAATTGCTTAGTTCTTCAATAACTGCCGCTTTCACCTGCTCAGAGCAACCGAACGGGTTCTCATTAGATGCTAGCTTGATCACTTCTTGTAATCCTAGCTCCCTCTTGACATCTTCAACCGGCTTGCCTGGCTGATAGACGGGAAGGTGGACGATATTGCTTTTTGGCTGCATGAGCCGTTCACCTCTTTTATAATAGACTAATCTAAACACTCGTCCTCCATTGTCTCATATCTGTGTATGGTTTTAAAGTTTTTTTCATTTCAGCCCATACGTATTTCACCGCCTCTTGTCTGTAAACCTCATTTCTCGTCAAAAAACATGATTTCTATTAAGTAGAATGCTTATTCTTCCTTAGATAATAAGAAGAAATGTAATGGAGTCCTTTCTGTAGACGCCATGGTTTCTACGAAACGTATAGAGAAAATATGAGCAAATTCCTATACTTTCCTATACGTCAAGTAGAACCAACATCGCTGTCCAATGCAAAATGAGGGTATCCGTTTCTCGAAGAAATAGTAGAATACTTTATCGCGTGAAACCTATAATGCCTTATTTTTCAAGAAAAGCCCCTTGCACTTGGCAAGAGGCTCTTATTAAGTATACAACTTTGACTATCCTTTAAGCTGCGCGACAAAATCACTGATCTGCTTGAGGCCAACCTCGCGCTGCTCGGCATCCTGCAATAATGGTATCGCTTCTTCTATCTTCCTTACGATTGCGCTGCCTACAATAACTCCGTCACATTGCTTCTCGAAACGGGCTACCTGCTCGCGGCTTGAAATGCCAAAGCCGACGGCAATCGGCAAGTCCGTTGCTTCTCGAACCGTAGCCAGAAATTCATCAATGCCCGTATGAAAATCAGCTCTAACACCTGTTACCCCTAGCGAAGATACGCAGTAAACAAAACCTCTTGCTTTACGCGAGATACGCGTCACACGCTCCTTCGAGGTTGGCGCTACGAGCGGAATGAGATGGACGTTAGCCGCTTCTGCAAGCTGCCTAACCTCTTTATCCTCTTCCATTGGCAGATCCGGAATTATAAGGCCGCTGATTCCTTTGCTTTGCACTAGCTCGAAGAAAGCATTCAAACCATATTGGAAGACTGGATTATAATACGTAAACAAGATAAACGGAATTTTCACTCCCGCTTCACGCGCCTGTTCCGCCACGTTAATACAGTCGACAAGCGTGATGCTGTTATGAAGCAGCGCCCGTTCGGAGGCCCGTTGAATGACAGGTCCGTCTGCAAGCGGGTCCGAGTAAGGTACGCCCAGCTCAATCATATCCGCGCCAGCTTTCTCCAGTGCTTGAATAATGTCAACGGATGTCTGCAAATCAGGATCACCCATGGTTAAGAAAGGAATGAGTGCCGTCTTGCCTTCCGATTTAAGGCGCGCAAACGCCGTATCAATGAGATTCATGCTTGTCTACCCCCAAGTAACCCATAATGGCTTCTACATCCTTGTCTCCGCGTCCAGACAAGTTAACTACGATGACTTTATCTTTATCCAGTGTTGGCGCGAGCTTCAGCGTCTGAGCGATCGCATGTGCGGATTCCAAAGCCGGAATGATGCCTTCCGTGCGGGAGAGCAGCTGCAATGCTTCAAGCGCTTCAGCATCGGTAACAGGCACATATTCAGCGCGGCCCGAATCCTTCAAATAAGCATGCTCCGGCCCGATGCCTGGGTAATCGAGACCAGCCGAGATGGAGTGCGCCGGTTGCACTTGTCCGTGCTCATCCTGAAGCACATAGCTCATGGAGCCTTGGAAAATACCATGGCGTCCTTTCGTCATCGTTGCTGCGTGCTCGATCGTATCCACGCCACGTCCTGCGGCTTCTACGCCTAGCAACTTCACATTTTCATCGTTCACGAATGGATAGAAAATACCCATCGCGTTGCTTCCTCCGCCTACGGCGGCAACAATGTAATCCGGCAGTCTGCCTTCCTCCGCCAAGATTTGCTGACGCGACTCATCCCCAATAATTCGCTGAAAATCACGGACCATCATCGGATAAGGATGCGGGCCCGTAACCGAACCCAAAATATAATACGTATCCTCGACATGGCTAACCCAGTAGCGAAGCGTTTCATTGCAGGCATCCTTAAGCGTTCTTGTTCCGGACAATACAGGCACGACCTCGGAACCCAGCAGCTGCATGCGGAAAACATTGAGCTGTTGACGCTTCATGTCTTCTTCGCCCATAAATACTTTGCATTCTAAACCAAGCAATGCAGCAATCGTAGCTGAGGCAACCCCATGCTGCCCAGCGCCAGTCTCGGCAATGATCTTTGTTTTTCCCATACGTTTGGCAAGCACGCCTTGGCCGATGGTATTGTTGATTTTGTGAGCACCTGTATGATTAAGGTCTTCACGCTTCAAGTAAATTTTGGCGCCGCCAAGATGGTTGGTGAGACGCTCAGCATAATAAAGTGAAGTCGGACGGCCCGAATACTTATGCAATAAGTAGCGAACCTCATCCTGAAACGCCTGATCCTTCGAATAATGCGCGTAAGCCTCTTCTAGCTCTAATAACGCAGTCATAAGCGTTTCTGGCACGTAGCGCCCGCCAAATGCCCCGAAACGTCCATTTACATCCGGTACCTGTGTCATGCTTCCATCACCCTTCTAACAAATAATCTGATTTTGTCGATATCCTTTTGTCCATCCGTCTCTACGCCACTGGATACGTCGATCCCATTTGGAGCGTAGGTTCTAAGCAGCTCCTGCACGTTTCCTTCATGTAGCCCGCCTGCTACATATAACGTTAAGCCGAGCTCATCGGCCGCCTTGTTGTATTCCTCAATCATATCCCAGTCGAAGGTCTTTCCCGTACCGCCGCCCGGTGCGTCGATGAGGATCGCGTCCACGGCTGCCTTGTACGGCGTTAGCCTCTCCATTGCATTCAGCGGCTTATTTCCTTCCGCATCCTGCTTCATCGAGAAAACCTTCCATACCTGAACATCCAGCTTCTCGCGCACCTCTTGGCAAAATGCCGCCGTTTCATCGCCATGAAGCTGAACCACATCCAATGGGGCCACATCCAAAATCGCTTTCAAACCTTCCAGCGTCTCATTGACGAACACGCCTACTGTCCTTGGCCGAGCACCGCTTGCCGCTCGCAAAGCGCCTACTGCGTCAATGAGCTGCGCAGCAGTTACCTTATCCACCTGCCGCTTGCTCGGCGCGAATATGAAGCCAATTTCGTGAATGGGCAAGCCGTCCATTGCCTGAATTGTAGCGACATCTCTTAATCCGCATATTTTGATGTGCGGCTGCTGGCTCATCGTACAGCTACCGCACTCATCAGATCGTTAACCGATTCGCCCACGTTTTCATGCCGCATAAAATACTCACCGATCAGAACGCCATGTGCGCCAATGGATTGCAAATATTCCATGTCTGTCTTCCCGGCAATTCCGCTCTCGCTTATAACAGTTACGCCTTTTGGCATCATGCCGATTAAAGCCTCCGTCGTTTTCAAATCGGTGACAAAGGATTTCAAATCACGGTTGTTAACACCGATTAACGTAGCCTTCCCAAGTTCAAGCACGCCTTCAAGTTCCTCTTGGTTATGGACTTCCACCAACACATCCATGCCAATCGATTTCGCAAGGTCATGGTATTCCCCGAGCTGCGCAGGAGTTAGAATGGCCGCAATCAGCAGAATCGCATCTGCCCCGATTAACCTCGCTTCGTAAATCTGACGAGGGTCGATCGTAAAATCTTTGCGCAGCAGTGGCACGTTAACCGTTTTTCTTACTGCGCTTAGAAATTCATTAGACCCTTGAAAATAATCCTTATCTGTTAGGACCGAAATGCAATCGGCACCGGCAGCTGCATAAGCTGCAGCTAGCGAGGTTGGCTCAAAATCGCTCCGAATAAGCCCTTTGGATGGCGAAGCTTTCTTCACCTCGGCGATAAGCCCCATGCTCCGATTGCGTCCGGCAGCCGTCAAGGCATGCTCAAAGCCTTTGCAATCCGGAAGTGCTGCAATTTGTTTCTCGACCTGGGCAAGATCAAAGCGTCCAGCGAGCTCTTCCACCTCTACTCGTTTTGTAGCAACAATTTTATCCAGAAACATGTGCCAACTCTCCTGTCATATGAATAAGGCTTGCGAGCTTTTGCTGCGCCTCTCCTGAATCAATCACCTTGGCCGCGATCGCCGCTCCCTCGCGAAGCGAGCTTGCCAATCCGCCGACATAAATACATGCGCCCGCATTCGCAAGCACGATATCACGGTAAGCGCCTTGCTGCTCTCCTGAGAAGATCGCTCGGATAAGCGCCGCATTTACCTCAGGCTCGCCGCCCATGACCTCCGAGATCGACCAGCGCGACAATCCCAGCTCCTCAGGCGTAATATCATAGGTTCGCACTTGACCATTCAAGAGCTCGGAGATTTGCGTCGGAGCCGAGATACTGATTTCATCAAGCCCATCATGGCTGCTCACAACCATCGCCCTCTTCAAGCCCAGGTCGCCTAGCACCTCTGCAACCGTCGCCGTCCGCGCTCGGTCATACAACCCAAGCAGCTGGCGGTCAGCGCCCGCCGGATTCGTAAGCGGTCCCAGCATGTTGAAAATCGTTCGTATGCCAAGCTCTCGGCGTGGAACAGCCGCATGTCGAAGCGATGGATGATAAAGCTGCGCGAACATGAAGCAAATGCCGATTTCCCGTAAACATAATGCTGCTTGTTCGGGTGATATAGTGATTTGAACGCCTAAAGCTTCAAGCACATCTGCGCTGCCAGTTTTACCGGACATCGCGCGGTTTCCGTGCTTCGCCACCCGAATGCCTGCCGCTGCAGCTATAATCGAAGAGGCTGTCGAAATATTGAATTTATGAATGCCGGAGCCACCGGTTCCGCAAGTATCAAGGAGTCCTTCCTGCTCCGTATGAAGATGGCTGGAATGGGCACGCATAGCTTCAGCGAAACCGGTAATCTCATCCTTAGTCTCGCCTTTCATCCGAAGCGCCGTAACGACGCCAGCGATTTGCGCAGCTGTTGCTTCACCGCTCATAATAATGCTCATAACCGCATTCGCTTGCTCCCTCGTCAGATCGGAGCCTCCAATTAGCTGGTTTAACGCTTTCTGCATCGTAATCGCTTCAGTTGCCTGCATTACTGACCAAGCCCCTCTCCGGCCTTGACGTAATAATCCATATTAATGGAATTGAAGCTTTCACTTTCGCTCTTTGGCTTCGCAAATATCGCTTCTGCGGTGCGGATTGCCTTGAGCATCCCCTTAGCTTTATTTACCGTTTCTTGGTATTCGCTCTCCGGTACCGAATCCCAGACAATGCCAGCTCCAGCTTGGACATAAGCCTTTCCATGCTTGAAAATAATCGTCCGAATCGTAATGCAGGTATCCATCGAACCGCCAAAGCCCAAGTAACCAATTGCGCCTGCGTAAGCGCCGCGGGCTTCGTTCTCCAGCTCAGCGATGATTTCCATCGCCCTTAGCTTGGGTGCGCCTGAAACCGTGCCTGCCGGCAGGCAGGAGATGAAGGCATCAAAGAAATCCTTATCCTTATGAAGCTTGCCTGAAACGTTGGAGACGATATGCATGACATGCGAGTAGCGCTCAATATCCATAAAAGAGTCGCATTTCACAGAACCGAATTCGGACACGCGCCCAATGTCATTGCGACCCAGGTCTACCAGCATCAGATGCTCCGCCCGCTCCTTCTCGTCGGCAAGCAGTTCAAGCTCAAGTGCTTTGTCCTCTTCAGGTGTTTTGCCGCGTGGCCTTGTACCCGCAATCGGCCTTGTTTCGACGCGGTCACCGTTTACCTTGACAAGTGCCTCTGGCGAGGTCCCTACGATAACCTCTTCACCCATCTTCAAATAATACATGTAAGGGGAAGGATTCATGGTACGAAGCACGCGGTACACATGCAGCGGATCGATATCCGTGTCAATGTTGAAGCGTTGGGACAATACCACTTGAAAGATATCGCCTGCGCGAATATATTGTTTGGCTTGCTCAATATTGGAAATGAACTGCTCCTTGGTTACATTGGATTGAATATCGCCAAGGTCATAATCGACTTCAATGGAACCGCCGGTCGTCACCGGAATCGTGACCGGCTGTTGCAGCCGCTCGATCGCTGCTTCCACTTTCGCTACCGCAGCCGCATAACTTACTGCAATCTCAGCATCCGTTGCTCCTTCGGCGATATGTACGTTGCCGACGATTTGAAGCTGCTGCTTGAAATGGTCGAATACAATCACTTGATCGCAGAACATAAACTGAATGTCATTCATGTTCAAATCGTCAATCCGGTGGGCGGGCAGCTTCTCGTAATACTGCAGCAAGTCATAGCCGAAAAATCCGATTGCCCCGCCGGTAAAGGGAGGAAGCTCTGGAAGCGACGGTGTACGGAACGAACGCAAGTGAGCCTTTAACAGCTCGATCGGCTTATCATTCAGCACATGCTTCTCTCCTCTGTGCTCCAACACGATTTCGCCGTTTTTACCGTACAATTTCATAAAAGGATCTGTGCCGATAAACGAATATCTCGCCCATTTCGCCCCGCCTTCTACGCTTTCAAGCAGAAAGGCATGATCTTCCTTCGCAAAATGTTGAAACAACCGAATTGGCGTTTCAGTGTCCGCCATCATATAGCGAACAATCGGAATTAAGTTGTATTGACCGGCAAGACGGGTAACATGCTGCAGCTCATTTGACATTCCGAACAACCTCCCTGTGTTTGTATTATGCTTCTATACAGCAACAAAAAAAAGCTCCTGCCTGAGCAGGAGCGTTGGTTTAGATGATGACGGAAGTGTGTAAGCGGAAAGACACAATGATAGGTAGGAAGAAATAGCACTTTTACAATCCTCGCGCGTCTGCGCACAAGATTGTTCAGCTCTTTCATAAGGTCCATCCTAAAAATTGCTCTGCTCTGCTTCTCTCAACTAGTCTCGACTCATCTCAACTCAGTTCATAACTCTGCTCTGCTACTCTCACTTACGTTATTAAATATACAACAACGAACGGCCGTGCGTCAACAAAGGGTTTGTTTCTATGATGAGCGAAGTTATGAATTAGGCCTTAGACAAATCCGGACGCAGCGCCTTCGCACCGCTTAAATAAACATGGCGAATTTCCGCTTGCGTCTTATCTGTATTAATTAGAACCATCAGCCGGATACAGCGCTCCAGACTGCCTTTCACCGGTACTTCAAGCGCGCACATTAATGGCACGAGCTCCCAGCCCTTCATTTGACGAATGGCACGGGCGGGAAACGTCTCGTCCAAATCATTCGTTACCGTTACAAATACGCTGCAAATATCGTCTGGCACGATTGCGTTGTCAGCAACAATCGCATTCAGCATTTCAATCGTTGCAGCCAAGATCGGCTGCTCTTCATTCGCTTCAACCGTAATAGCGCCGCGGATGCCTCTAACACTCATCGCTATTCAACCTCCCGTTTCAATTCCTCTACAATTTCCCGTACCCATTGTACGGAAACGTCGGATTTAATTTCAACTTGACCAATCGCCGTCGGAACGACGAATACCATCGTACCCTCTGCAAATTTCTTGTCATGCATCATCGCATCCATGATCTTGTCGATATCTAGATGCGCAGGCAGCCGAACGGGCAGCCCGCATTTGGCAAGGACACGCTTCGTTACGGTATAAACCTCTTCTGGCGCGCCATATCGGAGTCCCAGCTTCGCAGAGCCGATCATGCCGATCGAGATCGCTTCCCCATGTAAAAGCTCACCATAGCCGGCAACCGCTTCAAGCGCGTGTCCAATCGTATGTCCCAAATTCAGAATCGCTCTTAGATCATTTTCGCGCTCATCCTTTGAGACAACGGCAGCCTTGACGCTGCAACCTTTGTACAAAGCATAGCCAAGCGCATCGGCATCCAGCGCAAGCAGCTTCTCCGCATTTTCCTCGCACCAGTCAACGAAGGCCTCATCCCAAATGAGCCCATGCTTGACCACTTCGGACAATCCAGCGCTTACCTCGCGCGGAGGAAGGGTTTGCAGTGTCTTTAGATCATATAAAACCAGCTCCGGCTGATGAAACGCGCCGATGATATTTTTGGCAAGCGGATGGTTGACAGCCACTTTCCCGCCTACACTGCTGTCATGAGCCAATATTGTCGTAGGCACCTGTACAAATTTAATTCCACGCATGTACGAAGCAGCGACAAAGCCTGCAAGGTCGCCAACGACCCCGCCACCAAGGGCAACGATTGCCGATTTGCGATCCAGTCCCGCCTCTAGCGCCTTCGCGACCAGCGACTCCAGCATCGATAGCGATTTGGAGCTTTCTCCAGATGGTACAACAACACTTGCTGTATCAAAACCGGCATCCTTGAGTCCAGCTTCAAACCCTTCCAAATGGAAATTGGCCACTGAACTGTCGGTAATGATCAGCAACGGAGATTTTTTACTGATGCCATGCTTGATGAAATACGAAGAAGCCTCCTGCAGGAGTCCCTCGCCAATATAGATAGGATAAGAACGGGCGCCAAGTTCAACAGTTAACTCACGCATCTCTAGTACCGTCCCAGCTGTTCAAGATAATTGTTCAGATTGGCGCGAATTTCTTCTATGGAGTCGCCACCGAACTTTTCGAGAAACGCTTTCGCCACTTCCCACGCAACAACATGCTCCATCACAACGCTTGCAGCAGGTACCGCACAGCTGTCGGAACGCTCAACCTGAGCGGTAAACGGCTCTTTCGTATCGATATCGACGCTGCGAAGCGGTTTGTACAGTGTTGGGATCGGCTTCATTACGCCGCGTACGACGATTTGCTCACCGTTTGTCATTCCACCCTCAAAACCGCCCAGTCGGTTGGACGCACGGTGATAGCCGCGTTCTGCATCGTACATGATCTCGTCGTGTACTTGTGAGCCCCGAAGCTTCGCTGCCTCAAAGCCAATGCCGATTTCGCAGCCTTTAAACGCGTTAATTGATACAACTGCACCTGCAATGCGGGCATCAAGCTTGCGGTCCCACTGCACATGGCTGCCCAGTCCGATTGGAACGCCTTCGATAATGCATTCTACGATTCCTCCGATGGAATCGCCTTCCGCTTTAATCTGGTCAATATAATCCGTCATCTTCTGCTCGGTTTCCTTGTCTACGACACGAACGGAGGACTCCTCAGTCAAACGGATCAGCTCGTCCACCGGAAGCTGGTTGGCAGGCGCTTCGATTTCGCCGATGCGAATGACTTGGCCTGCTACTTTGATTCCGAACTCTGCTAACAATTGGCGGGCTACCGCGCCTACGGCTACCCTAGCTGCCGTTTCACGGGCACTGGAGCGCTCCAGCACGTTGCGCAAATCTTTAAGATCATATTTCAAGCCGCCATTCAAATCAGCATGGCCTGGGCGCGGACGGTGAACGCGGCGCTTCTCTTCGTCGCTGCCTTCGATCGGCTCAATGTTCATAACCGAAGTCCAGTGTTTCCAATCATTGTTGGCAACAATAAGCGCTACTGGGGCACCTGTCGTTCTGCCATGGCGTACGCCTCCGACAACGTTAGCTGTATCTTTCTCAATTTGCATCCGGCGACCGCGGCCGTGGCCCTTCTGGCGTCTATGCAGCTGAAAGTTCAATTCCTCAAAATCAATCGTCAAATTGCTTGGCAATCCTTCGATAATCGCTGTTAATTGGGGACCATGCGTCTCCCCTGCCGTTAAATACCTTAAACTCAATCCAAGCTCCTCCTCCAAGGCAAGCCCATGCTCGCCTGCTGTGCTTTAATGCACTAAACATCTTTGCTCATTATAGTACAGCGCCTCCGGTTTGACAAGAATTCGAGCATCTTGGAAACCGATTTCCCCCCATAAAAACAGGCTGATGGCAGTGTCTTCAAGAAAGACATTTCCATCAGCCTGGGAAGCTTGCCACTGTTAACTGTTTACTGATTTTTTCTCTAAAATGACCATTCCGTCTCTCATGAGCAGAGGATCATTCATAAGCCTTGTCATTTGCCCGCTGTCTACGCCGATAATTTGGGCACATTCCTGAATCGAAATAAAACCACGTCTATAGGCGGCTATTACCTTACGCTTATCCATGAGCTGCTTCATCCTCCAAGTTGTGTACCTTACCACTAGTATAGGAGAAGATGGAAATCGGTATACATGCCGCCCTAGGACTTCCGGTAAAAGAAGGTATCCGCGGTCTCGAAGCCGTACTGTGCTGGCGAGAAAATCTGCTCGGTGCTGCCAACAAATAACAATCCGCCAGGCTTAAGCGCTTTGGAAAATTTATGATACAATAAGTGCTTTGCTTCCTCGGTAAAATAAATCATGACATTTCGGCAAACAATGAGGTCAAACGAGCTGTCAAAGGCGTCATGCAACAAATTTTGCTGCTTAAACTGGATGAATTTTTTCAATGTATCCGAAATAAGATAGGCGCCATCCGCTTGCTTAAAATATTTCTGTCGGCAGGTCGGCGGCACGTCTCTCAGCGACCGTTCCAGGTAGCTGCCTTCCATCGCCCGCTGCAGCACATTGGAATCTAAATCCGTAGCAAGCAAAGTAGCGCGGTCAAGCGCCCCTAGCTCAGACAAAATCATGGCCAGCGTATAAGGCTCCTCGCCTGTCGAGCATGCTGCGCTCCATACCTTCAGTCGATTCGTCGCAGCAAGCATTTCCGGAAAGAAACGCTTCTGCAAAATGTCCCAGCGAGAAGGATTTCTCCAAAATTCAGATACATTGATAGTCATACGATCCAAAAATTCATTCAGCATGCTGCGATTTTGTTCGATAGCCTTCCAATATTCCTCGAAAGTCGGAAAACCGTGCTTCATTCGAAGCGTCGTCAACCGTCGTTTCATTTGGGCTTCCTTGTATTGCGACAAATCGATGTCGGTCTTTTGCTTTATTCGAACGATAAACTGTGCAAAATCACGATCCTCAAGCATAGGTTCCTCCATCGCTATTAGGCGGTCAAACTAGATCCACCGTTGAATTGTATGCTCATAGTTGACTAACTCGGACTCGGTAAAATAAATGGCGATTTCTTTTTCGGCATTGGCAACCGAATCAGAGCCATGGATGAGATTGAAATTTGTATGTACCGCAAAATCCGAACGAATGGTGCCCGGAGATGCGTCGAGGGCATCGGTTTTTCCGATCAATGCACGCGTTAGCGCAATGACGTTGTCTCCCTGCCATACCATGGCGAATACCGGGCCAGAAGTGATGAAATCGAGCAGCGGCTCGTAAAACACCTTACCCTTATGCTCCTCGTAATGCTTCTCTGCGAGCTCCGGGGTGATTGCCATAAATTTGGCTGCTGACAGCTGTAGTCCCTTTCTTTCAAACCTCGAAACGATTTCGCCTATCAATCCACGCTGAACGCCATCCGGTTTAATCATTAAGAAAGTTCTTTCCATCTACAACCATTCCTTTCTGCTTCGTTTGATTAATAACTACGTTTACCGATAAAATGTGCAATGTCGGACAAGTTCTTTTTCGCTGTCACATTGGGTAATCCCTCTAATGCCAGGAGTGCTTTTTTTATATATCGGTTCGCGAGCTGGTCGGCCAAATCGCCTCCGCTGCTTTTTCGGATCATATCAATGGCCCTGCTGGCATCTTTTTTTCCGTCATGTTCACGAATCAATGAGATTTCGTTAAGGAGCGGCCCCCGAATGTTGGGATCTTGAAGAGCCAGCAGCACAGGCAGCGTAATATTGCCTTGTCTCATATCAGAGCCTGGAGGCTTGCCGATTTGTTTTTCCGTACCATAGAGATCCAGCAGATCATCGCGAATTTGAAAAGCCATACCCACGTTATAACCGAAGCGGTATAGCCGGTTTGCGGTTACCCGGTCTGTATTCGAGGCCACCGCCCCAAGCTGGCAGCTGATGGCAATCAGCAAGGCCGTCTTGCGTCTGATCCTCAGCAAATAATTTCGAACCGTTTGCTCCGTATTGAAAAAATCACGGATTTGCTCCATCTCGCCGACGCACATTTGCACGAGAGCGTTAGACAATATTTGATGAATTTGCGGATTCGGAAGCTGAGCGGCAATCGATAAGGCTTTGCCGTGAATGAAATCGCCCGTGTACATCGCGATGCGATTGTCCCACTTGGATTTGACGGTAAGCTGCCCGCGGCGGGTATCCGCATCGTCAATCACGTCATCATGCACAAGTGAGGCCATATGGATAAGTTCTAGCGGCACCGCTACCCGCTTCATGACATCAAGCCGGTAATCGCCGAACTTTCCGGCCAGCAGAACAAATATGGGCCTGATCCGCTTTCCGCCTGCCTTGAGCAAATGCAAAGAGGCCTCGCCGAGCAGCACATGCTCATCCGATACGCTTCGCTCAAGCTCCTGCTCGATCTGGTTCAGATCGCCTTTCATCTTTGCATACAAGTCTAGTAGTTTCATTCTTTCACCTATTGGGCAGATTGGTCTTCAAAAAAAGTAAGCTTCACGTCATTCGTCAGCAATCCAAGCTGCTTCGAATAATCAAAGTACAACTTAAGTCCTTCTTGCAGTTTGCTCCCAAAATCATATTGAAGCGAATGAAAATACATCTCCCAGTATGACGCTACCCCGCCAAGCTGCGTGCATGCTTGATCAATTAGCGGGCCAAGATGCGTCTTATTATACTGTTTGCTCGCTTTCAACGCCTTATATACGGCCTGTATAGCTTCAGGAGCTGATTGGGCAGCTTCCCTGCGTGCAGCAACGACCGCATAGGTCATGCCAAGGCCTGTCCACTGATTCCACAATTGCCCTAAATCGATCACATGCAGCCCGTGCTCAAGCCATGAAGCCTGTATGGCAGTATCGCCAATAATAAGGGCTGCGTCTGAAGCTTTCAGCATGCTATCGAGATCAGGCGCAGCCGGTATATACTCAGGATTGCATTCGAAATGCAATGTCATCATTATTTTCAATAAATTAACGGAGGTTGCCGAAGTAGTCGTAACCGCAATGCGCTCCGGACGCTTCCTCTCGATCGGTTCCTTTAGGAAAAGAAGAATCGAATTGACATTTCCGACAGAACCTACGGACAGCTCGGGCAAAAGGACATAGTCGTTCGCGTTTTGTCCATAGGAGAAGGACGATATGGCGGATACGTCTAACTCACCGGCTTGAAGCATCCGGTTTAACTCAGAAGGTACGCGCTTGATGACCTCGAAGCCATTCCATTCGGTTCTCTCCTCGAACTGGTGAAACAGCGGCCATGCATTCGCATAGTCAATTCTTCCGATGGTGATCGGGCGACTCTTTATGCCCATTCTGTTCATCTCCCCATCTTCTGTACAAATCATGTTCAATTTCCATATTGTCAAGTATTTTGCCTACTAGAAAATCAATCATTTCATCCATCGATTGCGGTTTGTAATAAAACGCAGGCATCGCCGGAATCATTCTTACGCCAAGCCGCGCAAGGGTTAGCATGTTTTCAAGATGTATCGCATGAAGCGGCGTTTCCCGTGGCACGATAAGCAGCTTACGGTTTTCCTTTATCATGACATCGGCGGCTCTAGTCATCAAATCATCGGAAATACCGTGCGAGATTGACGCAAGCGTCCCCATCGAGCACGGCACAATAACCATTCCTTGAACTCGGTATGAGCCGCTGGCGATGCTGGCACCGATATCCGCATTCGGGTGAAAAACGAGCTTGTTTGCAGCCATCGCCTCGCCAAAGCGTTGCTCAATGGCGGCAGAACGGCGGCTAGTTTCCCATCCCAGCTCCTCTTTAAGCACCCTCCAGCCTGCTTCCGTGATGACCAGATGAACCAAGTAATCCATTTGAAGCAGTGTTTCGATAAGACGGATGCCGTACACGGACCCACTGGCTCCGGTAATGCCGACAACCCACCTTTTCTTCCAACTGGACGAAGCCTGATCAAGGCCTTGCGTTACCATTGGTGAAGTACCAATAAGTCAACGATTGTGAAGAGAAATAATACAACGCTGAGCGTTCCGTTCATCCCGAAGAAAGCCGTTTGGACGCGTGACAAGTCGTTCGGACGGACAAGCCAGTGTTGATAAAACAATAAAGTAATCGATAATACAGTTCCTAGCAAATACATCCAGCTTAAATCCGTCATCCAGAACAAAGTAATGAATCCAATAGCCGTTACGATGTGTAGGGAACGGGCAATCCACAGCGCTCCAGCAATGCCAAAGCGTGCGGGAATGGAATGCAGGCCAGCATTGCGGTCATACTCGAAATCCTGCGTAGCATAAATGATATCGAAGCCGGCAATCCACAAAGCAACCGTAATATAAAGCAGCCAAGCAGACAGGTCAAAGCCGCCTGTAATGGCAACCCAGCCACCAAGCGGAGATAGCGCTATGGTAAAACCAAGGAAAACATGGCAAAGCCAAGTGAATCGTTTTGTATAAGAATAAAGCACCAGCATAACGACGGCAATCGGCATAAGCTTCATCGCAATGGGAGCTAAATTAGCTGTTGCGATAAACAGTAGCGCAAAGGATACGATAATAAACAGCATCACCTCTGCTGACTTAAGCAGCCCAGCTGGAAGTGCTCTCTTTTCTGTCCTCGGGTTGCCGAGATCGATTGCCTTGTCAATCAGACGATTCAAGCTCATCGCAGCGCTGCGAGCGCCAAACATGGCGAGCGTAATCCAACCGATTTCTCCCCAAGTCGGGAGTCTCTTCTCCATAACCACCGCACCTAGAATCGCGCCCATAAAAGCGAACGGCAGTGCAAATACGGTATGCTCGAACTTAATCATTTCTAAAATAATGCGTAATTTGCGAATCATTGCTATTATTTCTCCTTTGTCCCCATATGCAGCGCAGCGACTCCGCCGGTCAGAGGATATGCCTTCACCTGCACCAGACCCGCTTCTTCGAACAGCTCAGCTAGCTGCTGTCGACCGGGGAATAGTTTAAGCGATTCTGGGAGCCATTTGTATTCTTGAAAACTTTTTGCGATTAGTTTGCCCATCAAAGGCAGGATGCGCTCAAAATATAAATTGTACATCGCTTTGAACGGCTGCCAAGTCGGCTTGGAAACCTCTAAGCATACCACCTGTCCGCCAGGCTTTACGACGCGCCTCATTTCCTTGAGCACCTGCAGGTAATCAGGCACATTTCGCAGGCCAAAGCCGATTGTAACGTAATCAAACGAATTATCCTCGAAGGGAAGACTCATTGCGTTGCCTTGCACCAATTTGATTTGCTTGTTCAAGCCCAGCTTGTCTATCTTAATTGCACCAAAGTCCAGCATGTTTTGACTGAAATCCAGTCCAACGATCTGTCCTTTGCCGCTTGCGTCAGCGAGCGCAATGGTCCAATCACAAGTTCCGCAGCATAAATCGAGCGCCGTTTGCCCTTGGCTTACATTCATTTTTTTCATCGTAAACTTGCGCCATGCCTTATGACGGCGAAAGCTGATGAGATCATTCATTAAGTCATATTTTGGAGCAATTCGTTCAAATACGCCATGCACATGGCTTTTTGAGTTCGTATCCA
The DNA here is from genome assembly GCF_006542765.1 of Paenibacillus luteus. GTDB lineage: Bacteria > Bacillota > Bacilli > Paenibacillales > Paenibacillaceae > Pristimantibacillus > Pristimantibacillus luteus. The sequence goes on along the minus strand of NZ_SKCD01000010.1, from coordinate 112,885 downwards.
TTTCTCATGTCACCTCGTCTCGTTGAGTGCAGGCGTGCAACCGGTATTTTTATCTATCAGAGCATTGACGATCGAGGTCAATTCACCGAGCAATACATCCGATTCCAGCTTGCCAGCTAAAGCTAAAACGCTGCTCGCCGAATGTTTCAGCTTCTCAGAAAGCTGTTCACGCAAATTATATTTTATGGCCAATGATGAAATAAAGGCGGAATCGCAGCGGTGCTGAAGAAGCTGCTGGCGCTCCTCTTCTGTACCTTCCTGCATAACATGCCAATAAGCCCAGCTTCTTTCGAAACGCTCAGGGCTTTCAATGCGGAACAGTTCATCCCGCAAAACCTCACAGCGGCTTATGCCGCCTAGCATCTCTGCCCAAGCGCGTGACAGCGTGCCCTCCAGAACATCTGAAAAAAACAGGAACATTGTACTTCTCAACTGCACCATAATCAAAAGATATTCCTCAGCAGTCAATTTCTGCTGTCGCATCCGTACATATAGCGTAACCTTCAACCGGTTCACTTCGCAGACCGCGCCGCTGATTTTGGAAATCATCTCAATCTGACCAGCTTGCGAGAGCAACTGATAAAAAGTAGCACTAAAGTAATCGCCAGCGAGTACCTTAAGCTGCCTAGACCGCATCTCCGGCTCATTTCGTTGATCAGGGTCCGTATCAATTAAATCATGCGTATCCATTCCTAGCTGCACCAAAGCTACAGCAACCGTGTAGAGTTCACTATGACCCTTCAAAGCGGGCTGCTGGTCAAGGAAAGCAACAAGCATGCGGAGCCTTGCATGTGATAAGTCAGGAAGCATTGTGTGTGCTTGAATCATGTCATAGCCCGTATATTTTTGGGCTATTTCAGGTATTCGGTATGTTTTCATTGGGGAAGCCTCCGAACAGAGAAGCGCAAATCGCCGCTCAATAATCTAAACTATTATAGCACAACTTTTTCTAAAGAACATATGATTGGGCTTGCTTGTTCAACAATTTGCAACATCCAATCTTTTAGCGCTGCAAATTAGAAGATGGCTTTACAGAAAATCCCTCAGCCTTGCCAAAACGCTCTTCCCAAGCTGTGGTAAAGCTCACTCGTAGCCTATTTCGCCAAAGCTCATCATGCACAGGGTCTGCCTGCGAGAGTTGATTCATGTCCGAAATGAGCCATTCATCCGTTTTTCTCACATCAACGGCCGCAAGTAAAACCTCGCCATCCGGTCGTTCTTCTACGAAGCGGACTAGCACTCGCCCCACGTTTTCCAGCTGCAGAAACGACACACGGACAAGCTTTGCGACGTCCCCGAACCAAATGATTGGCCTTCCACTGTTCGTGCTGACCTTGATGTCTACGGACAAGATCCCGTTATGCCATTCAATTTTTTTCAGACGTTCGATTAACTGGATTGAAATAAGGACATCAACCATATTGCTATTCGTAAGCCGTACAGCCGGGACTGCGCGAAAGACGGCAACGTCGTCGTGCTTTCCTATGCGCTGCCAAGCTGCGTGCGGTAGCCAAATCATCATCAAAGTAACCACAAGCGCAAACATACAAGAAGTTAAAAGCGGTTTTCCGATTTTCACTCTGCACCTCCAAAAAAAGAACTCATACCTCATTGTACGAGCGTTGCAGGTTGATTATTCGGAAGAATAACAGGCAAAAAAAAAGCAGGCTTGGCCAGCCCTGCTCATGCTTGCTATTGATCGGTTTCCATTGTTCCGTATTTCGTCATTACGACCGCTTTTCCCCGAATTTTTATCGCAGAGGTATGATCGGTAAATTGGCAAATTAAAATTTCGTTTTTGTCCAGTTTTTCCGTATGATGAAATTTTGTGTCCAGCCCGCGTGTTAAACCGATGACTTGAACGCCCTGATCCTTTGCTTTTACGACAATATACTCGCCATGTGTAGGCTCCATCGTTATCCCTCCGCATCCGAAATTCCAATCTATCCATGTGAATTATAGTGGATGTAAGTCATTTGTGCAAACTATTCCCGTTAGCAAATAAGCAAAAGACGCCCGAACGGCACCCCGTCTGGACGTCTTCTTGTCTAAGTTACGCATGAACCGGAATAGCTGCTGGCCATATGCCTACTCTTCAATGCGAATAAAGCATTAGCCGCTAAGCTGGCAGCATACGTGGATTCATGGGCTTAGCCTTAATTGGATACAAGGTCCTTAAGCGATTTACCCGGTTTAAAAGCAGGCGTTTTGCTTGCAGCGATTTCGATTGGATCTCCTGTTTGCGGGTTACGGCCTTTACGGGCTTGACGCTCGCGAACTTCGAAATTTCCAAATCCAACCAGCTGTACTTTATCTCCGCTTTGAAGAGCATCGGAAATTGCGTCAAAAACAGCATCAACTGCTTTCGTTGCATCTTTCTTCGAAAGATCCGTCAATTCAGCTACCTTTGTAATCAAATCTGTTTTGTTCATTGTTTCACCTCCTCCAAAGTGGGCGATATTGCTGCGATATCAACGTGGGCATATAAACTCTCATCTTATCCCTCTTATTAACGGAAAACTTCAAAAATATACCTTTTGACCGAACAAACCTATAGTAATACAGCCGTTTGCCAATTTCAAGTGGTATCCTTCATTTCGAGCATAACAAATAAAACCGCTCCCTATTTGGCAGCGGCTTATTCGTATGCTAGATTCCATTAGCTACAGGATGATCGCAATCAGACCGCCTGAGCCCTCGTTAATAATGCGTCCCAGCGTCTCCTGCAGCTTGTAGCGTGCGTTATCCGGCATCATGGCAATTTTGCCTTGTATGCCTTCCCTCACGATGGAGTGCAGGGAGCGGCCGAATATATCAGACTCCCAAATTTTAATCGGATCATTCTCGAAGTCTTGCATTAAGTATCTGACCAGCTCTTCGCTTTGTTTCTCCGTGCCGATAATTGGAGCGAACTCCGATTCCACATCAACGCGGATCATATGGATTGACGGTGCCGTCGCTTTCAATCTGACGCCAAAGCGTGAGCCCTGCCTGATGAGCTCTGGCTCATCGAGCGCCATTTCCGCAAGCGTAGGTGCCGCAATGCCGTATCCGGTCGTTTTGACCATTTCAAGCGCCTCAGCGAAGCGATCATACTCTCGTTTGGCATGAGAAAACTCCTGCATCAGCTGCAGCAAATGGTCCTTGCCCCGAATCTCGACGCCGACAACCTCCATCAGAATGCGGTCATAAAGCTCATCCGGCGCGTACAGGTCGATCTCGGCGACTCCCTGCCCCATATTCATGCCGCTTAGGCCTGCACGGGCAATGAAATCATATTCCATGAACTGCGACACAACGCGGTCCACATCCCGCAGGCGGCGAATATCCTTTACCGTATCCCTGACCGAGCTTTCATAGTTGCTCCGCAGCCAGTGCCGGTCATTTAGGACCATGACCCAGCTAGGGAGGTTAACATTCACTTCATGAACAGGGAACTCGTAGAGGACCTCGCGCAGAACCGAAATGACTTCTTCTTCTCCCATTGTCGCCACGCTCAGCGTCATCACCGGGATATCATATTTGGCTTGAAGCTCGCTTCGCAGTTGCAGCGCTTCATCACTCTTTGGACGAGTGGAGTTAATGACCAGCACGAAAGGCTTGCCGACTTCCTTCAGTTCATTGATAACACGCTCTTCTGCAACAACATAGGAGCTCCGCGGAATTTCCGCGATTGAACCGTCTGTCGTGACGACTACACCGAGTGTGGAATGCTCTTGAATCACTTTACGCGTCCCAATCTCAGCAGCCTCTTGGAATGGAATCGGCTCGTCAAACCATGGAGTCGTAATCATGCGTGGACCATTCTCATCCTCATAGCCCTTCGCGCCTTCCACCGCATAACCAACGCAATCGACCAGTCTCACGTTTACCTCAAGTCCATCGGTAACCCTGAGCTGTACCGCTTGATTGGGTACGAATTTTGGCTCTGTTGTCATAATCGTTTTGCCTGCGGCGCTTTGAGGAAGTTCGTCCACGGCTCTTACACGGTCTGATTCATTCGCAATGTTCGGAAGTACAACCGTCTCCATAAACCGTTTAATAAACGTTGATTTGCCCGTCCGGACCGCCCCTACAACCCCGAGGTAAATATCCCCGCCGGTTCTTTCGGCTATGTCCTTGAAAATGTCCACTTTCTCCACTGAATATCCCCTCCCAATTGATTTTTCCGGTTCGCCGCCATCCACCGGTCAATAGGGCAGGCCAGCGACGCAACTCGTACATGCTTTTGGACTAGTATCATCTTATGTTCAAGCTTTCCGATTATGACGATTCTTTCTACGAAATCTTTTTTTTCTCGTCTGCGAGCTTCCCTTCCAAGATTGAAATATATGAGATTAGGTTCATATCTATGACCGTAGAATACAAAAAAACCTCACCGAGACATTCGTCTTGGAAAGGTTTTCTGCGGGCGGCACCATAGTGTGCAGCAAGTATCAAGGTTTTACAGCTTGCGGCTCATTATTGACCAAATGGTATACCGGCGCTTTGACCGGAACAAAATCAGAGCCATCCACTAGCAATGCTCTCAAATCCATATCTGCATCAATAACCGTGTTTTCATTTTTTTGCACAAATTGCATAATATCGATGCCGTAATCGGAGTACACAACCCCGTTGTCATCTACAAGAGCTTGAATGGTTTGTCCGGAAAATACACTTCGAATCGTCGGCGCCGTTTTGTTCATGCCCTTATAATCAATCTGATAAAAACCAGGGTACATCTCTTCCCCCTTTGGCAGCTTGCTGCTCGTTTGGATATAAGACGTCACCCAGCTCTGGATGTCATTAATCTTCTGGAAAGCAACGATATCAAGCAGTTTGATCCTTGGCTTCGTCTCCTCATCAATGACGAGAAAGCTGTAATTCCCCCCGTTTTCAAATGCAGAGGAAGGGATATCTGTCATATAGCCTGTCCGGCCCAGCTTGGCAAAATCAACATAAAACTTCTCATACTTAGGCGTTTCAGCAGTGCTGTTCTTAATTGGAAGCATGCCTGTTTCTTGCTGGTATTGGTCGATGGCCGCTTGTACATTCCGTATGGCCTCCTTCGGAGCAACCTGATTCTGCTTCAGTTGATCCTTCGGATACATACAGCCCGACAGCGCGAACATGATTACAAATAAAGCAACAACAGACGCCGCTGGGCGTAAATTATAACGCGGTCTCCCGTTAAACATTCGTATCATTTTTTTCACTCCTCCAAGGTTTCCGATGGAAACCTACTTCGTAAGCATAAGCCAAGGTTTTCGTAGAAAACCTACTTCGTAAGCATTAACTTAGGTTTTCGTAGAAAACCTACTTCGTAAGCAATCCGCTACCATAAATCGTCGTTTTCTTCCGCTTGGCGGGCAAGCTGTCTCGCCACTGCCGCGCGAAGCGGATCGAGCGGAATATCAACAATCACTCTGCCCGCAACCTTTGCTTGGCAACCTAGCCGAATATGATCACCCTCGAGCCCGGACAGCTTCCGCCTTTCATTATCCCCAATGGGCAGCAGCTCGCTCTCAGGCCTCACGTTGACCTTGCACATAAAGCAGGCCGCCTTACCCCCGCAGCGTGTAACCATGGGTAAATTAGCGCGTCTGGCGGCGTCTAGCAGCGTCGTGCCGTGCCTCACCTTTACTTTTTTGCCAGATGGCCAAAAGGTAACCTCTCCGTCCATTACAGGCCACCAACCTCTCCAGCTGAGATTAAATGATGAAGACTTCGTTGCGCTTCAATCGTGAACACATTGCTTCGTTCAATGGCAGCAAGAGCTCCTTCATGCTTGGAAGGCGATCCGGCAAAGGCTCGAACGATAATTTCCACCCTATCCGCACGTCCGCGCAAATAATTAAACCACAGCTCATGAGCAAGCGGTACGACCGATGCCGATAAACCTGAGCTATCCATATATGCTTGGTCCGAGAACGGCAAGAGGAGCTTCCGCACCATCGTTTCATATGCGCTTCCACCAGCCTGAACCCGAAACCCGCCTACCAATTCAACCTGGACTTCATGAATGATAAAGTGGCACAGCCTGGATCGATACATATCCGTAACGCTTATAACTGGCTCATCGATAGCGAATGAGCTTAAAGTCTTATAAAGATCATCTATATCCTCGTCATCGCAATAGAGATCCAAATCACGCGGATCAGCAGTCAGTGGAATACCTCTTAGCATTAAGCCAGTGCTTCCGCCAATGATCCATGGCGAGGAGCTTTGTTCCGTAGCTTGAATAATAGCAGCCAGCGCTTTATGAATGCGTTGCTGTTCGGTCATTGCCGGCACTTCCTTTATAATCAATGATAAAGCCTCCTGCTGACTTCAACCTCAAAAATAAGTCTTGTTAGCGGCAACGATATTCGCATCCGCATTCTTTATGATCGCTTGACAGCCCAGGCGGTAGCCTTCGTCAAATTCCTCCGGCTCAAGGCGGTCCCACTCTTCATCAGTTATGCCCTCTAACTGGTCAGCCCCTTCCGTAACCAGGCAGCGGCAGCGCGCACACGTTCCCCTTGCGCAAGAGAAGCTCCAATCCACGTTATGTTTCATAGCAAGATCCAGCAGCGAGAGGCCGGCTTCCGCTTGGACAATGGCTGTTTTCGTTCTACCCTTTAATTCAATCATTGTATGTCAGAATCTCCCTTTCGGATTATAGTAGCTATTGCTTATGTAAGTTGACCTAAATAATGGAAATAAGTCCGCATATAAAGCCGATAATCAGTACGATAAAGGCAATCAAGGAAAGCACGAATTTCAAGACACCCTTCGTTTTCAAACGGGCAAACGTAATTAAAAGGGCCGCGATCGCCATCATCCCAATGCCGAATAGCGAAACCCACATCTTTGTCATTGCATCCATAGTAATTCCATTCTCCTAATCTATAGCATAATGAATTCAAAACCATTATAACATCGGACAAGGTGAAACGGCTATCGCCGTCCTTTGGCGGCGCGGCGCATTTCATTCCGAGAAATATAGAGATCGCTTGGCGAAATGGCATACTTTCCTATATTTCAAGCAAAAACGCCTTCGGCGTCCTTTAGACGCTGAAGTAGCTTTGACGGTGAAATATAAGCCCTTTATAAGTTAACAAACTTATAAATTCTTATATTTCAAAAAAAAGGACAAAAGCTGACAGGGTGCGGCGCCGAATATCATTATTCGGAAGCACCCTGCGCTTTTGCCGCAAAGCTTTATTTTTTCATCATCATTTTCATCAGAGTTTCCATATTGCTCGCGCTCATGCCGCTTGCCTTGACCGCTTTGACGATATCATTGACTGTCGATTCCGCCACTTTTACTTTAGCCATCTCCGACACTTGCTTGATCAGCTTGCGCAGCTCGGTTTCGTCCGTCATCGTTTCTGCGGTAACGCCGCTGGCCAGCTTTTTGACTGAGCTTTCGGTGATGTTCTTACCTGCTTTTTTATTAATCGAACTAAGAATATCTTTGGAAAAATCCTTCGCCATATCCTACACCTCCAGGATGCGCATGTGTCTTGCTCCATGCATCATATGAGGAGGCAATTGGATTGGTGTAGGCGCTGGTCCTTAGCCTATTTCCTCGATTTCATGTGTACGCAACCTGCCCATAAGATGCTCGACCGCAGTTCGAGGGGCTTTATTCGAGAATAAAACCTCATAGAGCTGGAAGGTAATCGGCATTTCGACGTCATATTGTTTCGCCAGTTGATAAGCGGCGCGAGTCGTGCGAACACCCTCAACGACCATCCCCATTCGACTGAGTACCTCATCTAACGGCGTTCCGTCAGCCAGCATATAGCCTGCACGCCAGTTACGGCTGTGCTTGCTTGTGCAAGTCACGACCAAGTCTCCAACGCCAGCAAGTCCGGCAAACGTTAGCGGATTGGCTCCCATTGCGGTTCCTAGCCTGCCAATCTCCGCAAGACCCCGGGTTAGCAGCGCCGCCTTGGCATTATCGCCAAAATGCAAGCCGTCCGTGAGGCCAGCGCCAAGCGCAATAATGTTTTTAATCGCGCCAGCTACTTCAACCCCTACAACATCCGGATTCGTGTAGACTCGGAAATGAGTATTCATGAGCGCATCCTGCGCCTTCTCCGCTGCCTGCAGATTAGCTGACGCGACAACGACCGTGGTCGGCTGCTCGCGCACAACCTCTTCCGCGTGGCTAGGTCCTGACAGGACGACCAAATCTTCTACGGCTCTTCCGAGCTCCTCGGAGAGAACCGTCGTCATCCTCTTAAGCGTATCCCCTTCAAAGCCTTTGGTGGCATGAACCACCAGCGTATCAGGAGACAGAAATGCCGCAGCTTGTCTTGCAACCTCACGCATCGCACCAGAAGGAGCGACAAACAAGGCTAGCTCGGTATTTTCCAGAGCAAGCTTTAAATCCGTCGTAGCATAAATGAGCTCCGGGAGCTTCACGCCAGGCAAGAACTTGCTGTTTTCATGATTGTCGTTAATATCCAGTGCCTGCTCTTCTTTGCGTGTCCATAACATCACTTGATAGCCATTACTCGCAAGAACAGAAGCGAGGGCAGTGCCCCAGCTCCCTGCAACCAATACTGCCGCTTTTTTCATTGTTGATGGAACAACTTCTGTCATGCTTACGTTCACTATCCTTTCTTTGCACCCAGCTTGTTTTCCGTGCCTTGAAGCAGCTTTACGATATTCGTCCGATGGCGTACGAAAGCAAATATACAGATCAGAAGACTTGCACAAAGTAAAGGAACGGAAAAATAAAAGATACAAATGAATAATGGCGTTAAAGCAGCGAACAGCAATGAGCCAAGCGAGACATAGCGGGTTAATGCAATCGCAGCAATCGCAATTACGCCTGCGCAGAGCGCAGGAATAAAGGCAAGCGTCAAGATGACGCCTACGGTCGTTGCAATGCCTTTGCCGCCTTTGAAGCGGAACCAAATCGGCCAGTTATGGCCTATAATGGCTGCAAGTCCGCAAAGAACCGGTATCCAATCATTTTCTCCAAGAACATGGCCGATCCATACAGCCGCAACGCCTTTGGCAATATCCAGCAGAAACACCAGTATGCCCGGCCCTTTGCCGAGCACCCTCAGTGTATTCGTAGCGCCTGCGTTGCCACTTCCATGCTGACGGATATCGATGCCTTTGACCCATTTTGCAATAACGATACTGAATGAAACCGAACCTAACAAATAGCTTAAAGCAATCGCGATTACTCCATATAACAAGCTACTTCTCCCCTAATCTTCTTCGGACTTACGACGTGAGAATATTCGTATTGGCGTCCCTTCAAAATTAAATGCAGCACGAATTTTATTTTCGAGATAACGCTCGTACGAGAAATGCATGATTTCCGGATCATTAACAAACACAACGATCGTCGGAGGTTTGATTGCCACCTGCGTAACGTAGTTAATGCGCAGACGCTTGCCTTTGTCGGATGGCGGCGGATTAATCGCAACTGCATCAGAAATGACATCGTTAAGCAGATGTGTTTGAATGCGCATCGAATGTTGTTCCGATACATGATTAACGACAGGCAGCAGCTTTTGTAAGCGCTGTTTCGTCAGGGCAGACAGATAAACGATTGGAGCATAGGACATAAACAAGAAATGGTCCCGAATATTTTGCGAGAAGTTTTGCATCGTTTTCTCATCTTTGTCAACAACATCCCATTTATTGACTACAAAAATCGATGCTTTGCCCGCTTCATGAGCATAACCGGCAATATGCTTGTCCTGCTCAATAATGCCTTCTTCTCCATTAATCAATACACATACCACATCGGCGCGCTCAATGGCCTTCATCGCACGCATAACGCTGTACTTCTCTGTAGACTCATAAACCTTACCTCGCTTACGCATACCGGCAGTATCAATGAGAACATAACGCTGTCCATCACGCTCGAACGGAGTATCGATCGCATCGCGCGTTGTACCCGCTACGTTGCTGACGATTACGCGATCTTCACCAAGCAGTGCATTAACTAGCGATGATTTCCCAACGTTAGGACGGCCGATTAGTGCAACTCGTATAACATCCTCGTCGTAGCCATCATCTGTTTGCTCCGGCAACAAAGAAACCGCTGCATCAAGCAAATCGCCAATGCCAAGCCCATGCGAGCCAGAAATGGCAATTGGTTCACCAAAGCCAAGACCATAAAACTCATAAACTTCATCCATCCGGCCTTGATTGTCTACTTTATTTACTGCCAGTACAACGGGCTTGCCAGAACGGAACAGCATTTGAGCAACTTCATCATCCGCATGCGTTAAGCCGGACTTCGCATCGGCCATAAAGATAATCACATCTGCTTCTTCGATTGCAAGTTCAGCCTGCATACGTACAGATTTCATAATTTCATCTTCGCCATCGATTTCAATACCGCCAGTATCGATAATGCTGAACGGTTTTCCATTCCACTCTCCGGTGCCATACAATCGGTCACGAGTGACACCCGGTTTATCCTCAACAATTGCTAAACGGTCGCCGATGACCCGATTGAAAATCGTGGATTTACCCACATTCGGACGGCCGACGATAGCGATAACGGGTCTTGCCATAGTTTGTTTTCCACTCCTTCAAAAATACTCACGTTAACCATCATAGCAAAAAAGTGCGTTCTTGGCTAACTTTTCATATTATCGGTGGTTGACCAGTATGATGGTCCCGTTCTTTAAATCATGTGCACTTGCATCTAATATCTTCTCCAAAAGAAACGAAGTTTCCTGTAGCTTCTCTAAATTTTCTGCAATAAAAATGGGGGCCCCTCCCCCAACCGAGTGAGGTTTCGTAGATACGACGGCAACAATCTCAGCCATGCTAGCTGGCTCCTTTCTTGTTGACCGAAGCTTCAGTCGGCATGCGAACCGCCGATTCCAATATCGGTACCTTCAAAATAACTTGCTTTCCTTTGTCCGAATCGAACTCCTGCGGTAAAATAAAAACGGCAAGACGGCCGTCCTTCATGTCCAGCTTCGCCATCGGAATAAGCGCCGGCTCCCCATCGTCGCGGTATACCCCTAGAATGGTTGCCACATCGTATAGAATGGCCTGCCGCTGCCCCAAATTACTTAACGTAACCTTTCCGTTCGAATTATAGGGTTTTAAAATAAATCCCATCCCCCGCTCAGCAATAATCTCCTGGTTAGACTTTAAGCCGACATTCATAATGTAAACATTATCGACGTACAAATCTGGACCATCCACCCGAACCGTTGCCGTCTCCACCGCGGCAATATGAGCGATGGCTTTACCTGACTTAAGCTTCTCGACAATGATTAGCGATATGGCACCAGCCACTATTCCAATCCAGATATTGATCATAATCCCAAATAAACTGGTCAGCAAGGCGGTCATGATAACGAGATAGTTCCTTCCTTCAAATACCATCGCAATTCCTTCGATATAGGTGGAGCCTCTGCCAACCAGTTCCATGCTGTCAATTTTGGTCAACGTATCCCGCTCCATCTTGCGTACGTCCCTGAACTGCTGGGCGGCCAGAGTTAAGAACGTGATGGCGGTATAGTCTTTATTAAACAAGGCAGGAACGGCGACCGCACCAAGCGCTGCTGCAATGACCCCTAGTGAAATGTGGATGATCCTTCCATGCGGATACGTTGGATACTGCCTGTAGTCCGTTCTCAGCATAAGGAGACGCGAAATAATGCCGAATGCGATACCTAGTAGCACGCCTACCAAAAATTTATTTTGGACAAGAAAATGCTGCATTATGAAGATCGTCCTCCTTTGCTTTGCAAAAACATGCCATTTAGCTTAGAGATCGCTAGTTTAATCCCTTTGACTAATAAACTGAACAAACGTGCTGCGGCCAGCGCGATCCAGAAGCTGTCCCACCAGGATAGCGAGCCAATTTGTGCTGTATATGCTCCGGTTTGAAGGACTGCATTAAAGGTCTCACCAAGCACAGCTCCCCAAATGAGCATGCCGCATTGATGTTTAAACTGGGATGTAAACGCTCCGCAAAAAATGCCAGCGAGCAATGGAGCATCCCAGCTTGGATCAATCCAATAAAAAACCGGATCATAACTATATATTTTTCGGATAAAGCCCCATATTATGGCGATCATTAAGGCGCATAATATCAAATAGCCGACATAGCTCCATTCCTCAGAGCCTTTATATGTTGCGATGCTTGTCAATAGCAGCAGCCATACGCTGACATGAAGAGCAGCATGCAAATATTCCGGAGCAGGTGTCCACCACAGCGGTACATTGGTCATGGCTAACAAACAAACGCCCATCCATACCTTCAGCATACGCGGACCAAGATCAGGGGCAATCTGAGATTTCCAGCCCGTTGCGATCAATATAAACAAAATAGTCATAATCCATATCGATAAATATCCCGGATTCACATGCTTTCACCTCTCGTAACCCCTATTATGCACCAAAAAAAAGGAGCTATTCCTGCGGTCATCCGCAGAAATAGCTCCTTTTGTATAAAAGTGATTTATTTAAGATTTTTAAGCTTGTCGCCGAAACGCTCTGCAAGCGAGTAGCTCATGCTCTCGTTGCTTAGGCTAACGTTCGGATTGTCGATTTTCTCGATTTTTGGAGAACGTGGCGCACGGTCAGGGCGAGCGCTAGGAGCAGCTTGCTCTGGTGCTTCTTCTGTTTCTTTGATGCTTAGGCTAACGCGTTTCTCAGCAGGGTTGAAATCAAGCACTTTCGCTTGAACTTCTTGACCTTCTTGAAGAACTTCGTTAGGAGTAGCAATATGGCGGTGCGCGATTTGGGAAATGTGCACAAGTCCTTCTACGCCAGGAGCGATTTCAACGAAAGCGCCAAATGGAACAAGGCGGCGAACAGTACCTGTTACGATATCGCCAATTGCAAATTGACTGCCAGCAGAATCCCAAGGACCTGGTTGAGCAGCTTTCAAGCTAAGGCTGATCTTGCCTGCAGCCGGATCAACTTTAAGTACCTTAACGCGAACGGCTTGACCTTCAGCTACAACATCCTTCGGATGTGCAACATGCTGCCAAGAAAGCTCGGATACGTGTACTAGGCCATCGATTCCGCCGATATCAACGAAAGCGCCAAATGGTGTAAGGCGTTGTACGGTTCCATCAAGCTCTTGACCTACTTCAAGCGCAGCAATCACTTGTTGTTTGCTTTGCTCAAACTCAGCGTCAAGCACTTCTTTTTGGGACAAGATGACTTTGTTGTTTTCACGGTCGATTTCTTTAACCTTTACGCGAAGCGTACGGCCTTTGTAATCACTGAAATCTTCAACAAAGTGACGCTCAACCATAGATGCAGGGATGAATCCGCGCACGCCTACGTCAGCAACCAGTCCGCCTTTAACAACATCAGCAACAGCAACTTCAAATACTTCGCCGTTGTCAAAGCGTTCTTGAAGAAGATCCCAAGCTTTCTCGCCATCCACTTGACGTTTCGAAAGAACAAGCTTTTCTTTCTCATCGTCGATGCTTACGACTTTAAGCTCAACCTCTTGACCGATTTGAACAGCCTCACCCGCGTTTTCGATCTGCACAGCAGAAAGCTCACGAATCGGAATAACACCGTCATATTTATATCCAAGGCTTACATAAGCTTGGTTATCTTCGATTTTGACGATCGTACCTTTGACGGAATCGCCTTTTTTCAAAGACACAAAATTATCCAAAGCGTCTTGGCTTACTTCTTCCGCCACGGATTCTTGCACATTAGTTTCTTCTGACATTTGAAATAACCTCCTCAGTTCATACCCCAACTTTATTTAAATCCGCTACCGCCTAGAGCGAAAGCAGCATTTAAAACATAAATTAACGATTGTTTGCAGCAAGCTCGCGAATGCGGGCCATAATCGTGTCTGTCACTTGCTCAAGCATATCCGGTGATGATTCCTCAATAATTGCAGTAAGATCGATAGGCTTGCCATAACAAACAACGATTTTGCTGAATGGTCTGTACTTGCCGATAATTGCAACCGGAACAACGACAGCTCCGCTTCGAACAGCAATCATCGCTGCGCCTTTCTTGGCCGCGCCTGATTGATTATGACGCGAACCTTCAGGAAAAATGCCCAGTACGTTGCCTTCCTTCACCATTGCGATAGAAGACTTGATGGCATCCTTGCTAACGCCCCCCCGTTTCACCGGAAATGCGCCGACTGCGCGGATCCCTGGACCAAACACCGGAATTTTAAACAATTCCTCCTTCGCCATGAAATGCACCTTCCGCTTGATCTTGACTCCTACCGTTGGCGGGTCAAAGTTGCTGAGATGATTTGAGGCGAGTACGACAGGGCCTTCGGCAGGAACATTTTCCTTGCCTCTTGCTTCCAATCGAAATAACAGTGTGTACAAGACACGCAGGAGAAACCTAAAAAAGTAATATAACATAGTTTACTTCGCCTCCGCCATTTTGGTTCGGCTTAATTTCACAATGGCGTGAATGACCTCATCGATCGTCATGGAGGTGCTGTCGAGTACAACAGCATCAGATGCGCATACTAAGGGTGAAATCTCTCGTTGCTCGTCCAAGCGGTCACGCTCTGCAATCTCGGTTTCCAACTGCTCTAGCGTAATGGTTTGGCTGTCCACTATTTCACGGTAACGGCGAAGTGCCCGTTCCTTTACCGATGCAGTCAGAAAAATTTTCAATTCCGCATGAGGCAGCACGTGCGAACCAATATCTCGGCCATCCATAACGACGCCCTTGCGTTCTGCAAGCCTGCGCTGCATGATGCCTAGAACCTCACGTACCGTTTCATTCGCTGCAAAATAAGACACCTGAAGCGTCACCTCGCGGGAGCGAATCAATGCGGTTACATTTTCACCATTCACGAACACAGACTGGCCACGCTCGCCTGGCTCAAGCTCAATCTCTAAAGATTTTACTAGATCAGCTAGTTTAGCCAATTGTTCCACCGATACCCCAGCCCGCTGAGCAATTAATGTTACAGCCCGGTACATAGAGCCTGTATCGATGTAAACATATCCTAGCTGCTCGGCGACTCTTCGCGCAACCGTGCTCTTGCCCGCGCCTGCCGGCCCGTCAATTGCAATGTTCATGCGGTCGCTGTCACCTTCGTGATGCACCACTACAGGTCAACCCCCTTTTAGTAGAGACGGCTGGCCGAATGCATGTAAGAATGCGACGCAAACCTCTCAAGAAAAAAGCAGGCTTTGCCTGCGAACGTGAAAATTATACCACACTATAAACGCAGATGCAAAAGTCCAGCGTTAGTTCAAGCGGGTTCCTTCCCACTGATCTACACCCGTAAGCCAATGCCTGACTGCATTATTTTGCAATAGTGCCTGCGAGCAAATTAATAAAATAAGTAAAGTTATGATGATTTTTCTTAAAATAGCGCTAACCTCATCGGCCAATCTGACAAGCTGCTTGCGGCTTTTGTTTTTTCTGATCAGCACATGGAATCTCCCCTTCTTCTTTCAGGGTAGTTTTCCATGACTATCCTATTTTATTCATCGATTACGATATTCCAGCTGCTTCTCGAAGCAATAACGAATGACTTTCTGGCGTTCGGAGTCATTGATGCTCTCGTATTTTATCATCGCCTGTTTCCTGCCTGATTCCAGCTCTACCACGCGCACGATTTCTCCACGAAAGAACGCATGCTCAATGGTGCCGTTCTTAAACGGTACAAGCAGCCAGCATTCTAGCAGCATTTCGGGTTCAAGCGGCCATTTGCCTTCGGCAATGAATGAAATTCCGCCTCCGCCAACATCATCGGTTTCACATACGAATCGAACTTGATTTGTCATTTTCACCGCAATCTCTAGCTCTGCTGGCACCCTCAGGAAGCTTCGCCGCTGTACTTTCGTAATACGATCGGGCTCTGGTCTGCGGATTTTAATTAATTTTACCCCATCTTCTTTAAAGCCGATCACATGGGAATCAAAATAATTTTTTATTCCATCTTCGGATACAAAAAAAACAGATAGCTCATCACCAAGAAACAGGCGTTTGTAACGTCCTGTTTTCTCACTAATCGGAATTTCTATAAGCAATCCGTCATCTTGCTCATCAGCAATACGCGACTTATATTCGATCGTTGCTTCCGCTTCGTCTGAAGAAGCGATTTGAAAATGCAGCATTTGATTCATTTTAGGCAACAAATTGGCTCCCCCCTATTTACATGCATTATAGCACGTCGAATTGAGGGGAGCCATATCGTTATTTGTCGGAAGCGACCTTGGAATCATAAGGAGACATTTCCTCAATGGATTCTTCCAGTCCGGTTTCTGAATTAATATAGACACGGTAAAGCGATCCATTAATTTTGCCGGTATATTCATAACATAATACTTCTTCACCAAGCTCATTATTAATCAGCGCCAATTGCTCGTTTTGCACCTTCATTTCAGGGTTAAGTGCTTTTCGAGCCTCAGCTTTTGCAATAATCGGGCTCGGGAGCTTACGCTTGTGATGCTCATAAACGTAGTCATTCGCCTGCAAAGCAACGGTTTCGCCAGTATCTAACGCTACTTTGACCGTAAGCTTATCCGGGTAGATGAGAACCCCGCTTTGCTTGCTCACGTAGGTAAAGGCCCCCATATTACTGTGCATATCATAGCTGATTGCTTGCATTTCCGCGAAGCCATGTTTGTCTAGAAAGGTATCTGCAGATGCTTTTGCTTTTTCTAAATCTATTTTTTTCTCACCGATATCGCGCGGGTTCATAAACCAAAGTAGTTGACCGCCCTTTTTGGTGAAATCCATTTGAAGGTTTTTGTTTTTACCTTCGTTAACGGTAGCGGAATAGGAAGCATATTCGGTTCCCTTAGCGTTTTCCACAACGCGGACTTCTGCGTTTGAAGAACTAGTGAATTTAACCGCTTGCTTCTTGATATCCTCTGAGGTTGCCATTTTTCCGCTGAGTGCCTTAAAGGTACGCTTCTGATACATACTCGTGACGGATGGTCCCCAGTTAATCTCCGGATATTCGCTCACCTTTTTGTCGACCGTTTTGAACCCATCAACAATGACATTGTCTTGATTCGTTTTTTCTGACGCAATGGCAATTTCAACATCCATCCAGCGCAATTTGTTGTCCAGCACTTTCTGCTGCATGTTAACCAGATCCTTGGAAATTTGCTCGGAATTCGCATACAGCGTCTTCATGGTTTTAAATTCGTCAGGTGTAAGCGGCTGTTTGGTTAGATCACGAACTGACGTTTTATAGGCAAAGTTTGCGATGCGGGATAAAAAATCGCCTGCCTCATTGAATGGGAGCAGTGTGAGGGGCAGCTGGTTAATCTCATTTTGCGCTTGGCTCGTTAAGCGCCAGACGTTGACGAGGCCCTTGCGATGGTAGCTTTGTGAGGTCGAGTTGACCGCAAGTGTATTGCCTAATTGTTGATGGAGCTGTTCGACATGGTAAGTCAAGTCGTGAAATGCCCGCTGATACTGGTTTTCCGCTTTTATCAGTATTGAATTTTTCTCTTGATGCTCTTGATAGCCCCAGTAGGCAGCTCCGATAAGCAGAAGTGTCATTACAGGAAACAGGATTGAGCTTAATCGACGGTACATAATACAAAAGCTCCTTTCTTGTGCAAAACCTGGTTTTAGTTTGGTTTGCCCAAGGGAGCTTTATGCATCCGTCTATTTAATTTTGCTAGTTCAGTGAATTGGCATTAGAAAATACTGTGCTCTTCAATCTCTAGATCATTTGCATTATTGCAAATGCATTGCTTAAAGCCGGTGTCAATCGCATCTCTTTCTCTTCGTCCGCGCAGCACAAATTTCTCACCACATACGTTGCACCGGATCGTCACTTTAATCCTTGCAGCAGCCTCCATATGCCCCTCCTTAGCCATTATTCGAATGCCATCGTTTCAGGCACTTCTATATAATGTAAGTATGGACGGAACAGCTACAGTTTAACCTCATCCTCTCGGACAAGAAAACGGAAAGGTGACCGCGAGGTTGCATGAGCCATTTTGCGCAAGCCCCATATCCACAGCACGATCATGAATGGAATGATGAACCACATCCAATTGGTACGGACCGTGATCATAATCCAGTCATAAGTACCATGCAGAAAGACGGGAAGCAATAACGAAATCACCAAGAAATAGAAGCTCTTGTTCTTAGGTGCAAATTTTGCTTTTCCCAAATAATAGCCCATCATCACGCCGAATAGGGCATGGCCAGAAACAGGGAGCAGTGCACGAACAAGCAGCGTTCCGAATGTCGCCGGTGAATAAAAGGCATAAAGCACATTCTCCAATGTCGCAAAGCCCAGCGAAATGGAGGATGCATATACGATACCATCATAGGGCTCATCGAACTCCGTATGGTTGTAAATGACATGGTACAGAACAAACCATTTCACGAATTCCTCAACACCAGCCGACTCGCCAAATGCGAACCAAACCGTATGATCGCCAAGCCAAAGCTGCAGACCCCGCTGAATAACCATAATCGGTACAACGACGAGCATCCCGAGCACAAACATACGAGCAACCATATGAATAGGCTCAGCCTCATAACGGTCCCGTAAATATAAATAAGTAAGCAGCGAAACGCCTGGCGCAACGGCAGCAGTCAAAACGGAAAACAACAGCATTTCGTCCCTACTTTCTTACACCCAGCCGCGGAAGCGAACGGCTTCAGCCATTTTACGAACGCCAGCCATGTAAGCGGCCAGTCGCATATCGACCTTGCGGGTGCGGTGTATTTCGTACACATGGTTAAAGCCACGAATCATCATAAGCTTCAGCTTATCATCAACTTCCTGCTCATCCCAGTAGTATCCTTGATTATTTTGTACCCACTCGAAATAGGATACAATGACCCCTCCGGCACTGGCAAGCACATCAGGAATCAGCAGTACGCCGCGCTCAGATAAAATCCGGGTCGCTTCCAGTGTAGTTGGTCCATTAGCAGCCTCTACCACTATGGAAGCTCGAATACGGTCGGCATTTTCATCTGTAATCTGATTCTCAATCGCAGCTGGTACAAGCACATCGCATTCGAGTTCAAGCAGCTCTGCATTTGAGATGGTATGCGGAAATAAATTGGTTACATTGCCAAAGGAATCTCGACGATCCAGCAAATATTCAATATCGAGTCCTTCTCTATTATACAACGCTCCGTTCACATCGGAAATACCTATTACCTTCGCACCAGCTTCATGCATAAATTTGGCAAGGTAGCTGCCGGCATTTCCGAAGCCTTGAATCACGATTCGAGCATTCGCAAGCTCAATACCTTTTAAGAGCAGCGCCTCGTGAATCATAATGACCACACCGCGAGCAGTTGCGGTTTCTCTGCCTTTGGAACCGCCAAGTACCAGAGGCTTCCCTGTAATAAAACCTGGTGAGTCAAACTCCCTAATTCGGCTATATTCATCCATCATCCAAGCCATAATCTGCGAGTTGGTCATCACATCAGGCGCAGGGATATCTTTACTTGGACCTACGATTTGGCTGACCGCACGCACATAGCCGCGGCTTAAGCGCTCCAGTTCACGGAACGACATTGTGCGCGGATCGCAAATGACGCCGCCTTTACCACCCCCGTAGGGCAAATCGGCGATGCCGCATTTCAGGCTCATCCAAATCGACAAAGCCTTTACTTCATTTTCTGAGACAGCTGGATGGAAACGCACACCGCCCTTTGTCGGACCTACAGCATCGTTATGTTGAGCTCTATAGCCTGTAAATACTTTTGTTTTGCCGTCATCCATTCTCACTGGAATACGTACGGTCAGGAGCCTTAGCGGCTCCTTCAACAGGTCAATCATATCCTGATCATAGCCAAGTCTTCGCAGCGCTTGCTCAATTACGATTTGAGTAGAATGCAACACATCGTTTGCTTCTTTGTCACTCATTCCATCACCGCCTTTGTCTACATCTAATATGAACGCCTTTCCCTTACTGTATTCCATTTCATATGTCTCATACATGCAAGAAGAGCATCACACAGACAACAAACTGTCTGCAGATGCTCTTGGCAAGCCTGCTGGCTTAAAATTTAAAATGATTACAGATTTCCCGCACCGCGTGTTCGGGCATAATCACTTTCCCATACTCTTCAAGCATGGCATAGGTCACAGAGGTCGCTTCTCCATATTCAGCAAGCAATGCGATAACGGCGTTATGCCTTGAGCTATCGATTAGAGCAGGCTCTAATGCCAATATATATTTTCCGTTGTAGGAAAATAATTGGCCATCCTCGGTAAGAGTGGCGGATTGCAATTGCTTGCATACCGATATCACATCTTCGAATTCGCGGAAGGAATACATCACGACATCACTATGCTCAAGCGTAACTTCCATCTCGTATATTTCGTCTTCCGTGTCGTCATCTTCGGTTGCCCGATCTCCTGCATGACTGTTCATTTTGCCACGGGTGACAATCACTACCATACCTTGAGCGGGGAGGGCAAACACTTCGACCGCTAATGGGCCGCTGGCGTCGAATCCAAGTTCACTATATGCTTGATCCATCATTTCACTGAATAGTTCGTGTACTTTTGGAATTTCGCGCCACATGTCTTCCTTCTGGATCCCCCGTTCCAGCAGGTCGTCGAACGTCAGGAAAATCCGAATCTTATCCTGGCTCAATCGCTCGATTTTCATGACAGGATCCTCCTCTGCAGCATCTGTTGTAATAGCGTATGAATGATTTAGAAAGATGTGATAAATTTGACCAAATCATGCTATGTAACTACTTTATCATTTCTTTTAGACGAATGCACTAATATTGGATGAAAAAAAGAATCGTCTGACCGCACAGCATTTCTGCCCAGCGGCCTACGATTCTTTGGTCAGGTTTTCCTTATTTAATGAGCAACTGCTGACGATTCCGCTTTGATCTTATCTGCTTCCCGCTTCAGCTTGGGGTCACTGTTCACAATCGCTTCAATCTGTCCCCAAGCGGCTTCGGATTTTACGGCGGTATCGTCGGAATGCTTTGGGGCAAAAGCAGCAACATCTTCCTTAATCGAATTGCCCATCATTCTTGAAATTGATTTACGTGCTACCGACGAGCATACATCGGATAAGGCATGTGCTGCCCAAGAAACGGCACCAGGCTGCTTTTTTGCAAGATATACCGTTGCTGCTGCGCCAATTACCCCTCCAAATAAAAATCCGCTTAATTTCATAATTACAGTCACCTCTTTCTTGTCCAGCATTGGTTTCAAGAGATAGTTTGACCGCATACCTAGGCCCTCATTCGATATAAAATAAGGAAATCAGGCTTCAGCATGGCTGTAAGGATATATGATACAATGAGGTCGATTTAACCAATTTGGCTACTTACGCATGGAGGTTTACCACGATGGATCGAAAATGGCAGCTATTGACTCCCCTGCTGCTCGCAGCATTGCTTACAGGCTGCACAGCTCAGGAGCAGCAAACCGAAAATACATTAACGAAAGATATACCCGCAGCTGCAACTACAGAAGCGCCTATTTCCGCTCCTCCTTCGAGTCATGCAGCAGTTACGCCAGTACCAGAAGCATCTCCAGTCCTTGAAGAAGAAGTCCCATCCGCAAAGCTTTATCAAATGAACAAAGTATACCGGTTTGTGCCGATCGAAGAATCTACTCCAAAAAATGTGGTATTACTTACTTTCGATGACGGGCCACATGATGAGACCGTGCTCACCAGCATTCTCGATACGCTTGACAAGCATAAGGCAAAAGCTATTTTTTTCGTCAATGGCTATCGAGTCAAACAAAATCCCAAACTGCTTGAGCTTATTGATGAGAGAGGCCAAACCATCGGAAACCACTCTTGGGACCATATTGACCTCAAAAAAGAAACTCAAGCAGTCGTCGAGAAGCAAATTGGCGACGTTCAAAAGGATGTTGATGCTTTAATCGGCAAAAAGCCGCTTTTTTTCCGGCCGCCATATGGATCTGGTGGCGATTTAGTGAAGGAAACAGCAAAAAACCACGGCATGCTGTTCATGACGTGGTCCAATGGGTCTTTAGACTGGGATAAATCTGCAAAAAATAAACCGGAAGTCGTCATTCAAAATGTTCTGGAGCAGCTTCATCCCGGTGCTAACATTCTCATGCATGAACTAAAATGGACTGCTGACGCACTTGATGAGCTGCTAACTAAGCTAGAAAATAAAGGCTATGGTTTTATAAATCCTGCGTCTATTGCGCTTGATTCGTAAATTTCACACCATACCAGAACAGTCCGCCAACTAGGCTGACGAACAGAACAAACAACAGATTATAATACCATTTCGTCACCTTATAATTGCTCGAAGGATGTCTCTTGCGCCTTGGCGGCAGATCCGCTCCCTCATTGGAATTCGTTTCGATGTCAAGCGGCTCTGCCGCTTTGTCATGTTGTCTTGCTGCCCGCGAACTTCCAAATTTTTCTTTCCTGGTCATGACTCCCTCCTGAATCGTATAATCAACCCCATAATAAAATCAATAAGAAAATGAGCGATAATTGGCGCCAAAATAGAACCTGACTGTATATAGATCCAACCTAGACCATAACTAATCGAGAAAACAAGTCCTGTAGGTATCCAGTGCTTTAAATACCTTACATGAATAGTAGCAAAAATAATGCTCGTCCAATAGGGACCAATGGCATGTTGTATCGCTCCTCGAAAGAGAAGTTCCTCGCATATCGCGACAACGAGAGAAATGACAGCAATATGCCATACCGGACGTGTGCGGAAAATCCGGTCATTCACTCCGCCATCATCACTTGCTTCTTCCGGAACAAACCGAGAGATCAACAAATCAATAACGATAACAGCTGCTGCCAGACCTGCTCCCCAATAGACGAATTCAAGCCCTTTTGTAGGTGTAAATAACCGGATGACATTTTGATGCTGAAATAAAACCCATATTAAACCGATAATAAAAGTAATCGCCTGTGTGGCGTATAAATTAATAAGCAGCATGCGGTCATCCAGCTCATCAACAGATACCTTGCGCACGCGAATATTTCGAATATCAAATTTCTTCATAGCTTCCCGCCTGTCTGGAACGTTCGTATTTTCTTTTTTTACCTTTTCACCTATACTGATAGAACAAATCGACAGCATTATTTTTCTTGCACAGAAGGAGATAGAGAGAGATGGAAAAACGATTAACGACAACCGCAATGTTATTCAGTGTTGGATTTGTATTTATGCTCGTTTGCACAGTAGGCGCATTTTTCTATGGGATTCAAATCGGCAAAGATAAAACAGAAGAAAAATATGCAGTCGCCGATGAAGGATCTGCTCTTGCAGCCGCTGCCGCAACCCCTTACCAACAGCAGGATTTAGTTTCTTTCTATCATACTGTATTTTTGCCTTATCGTGAATTTCAAAACGAATGGTTTGCAGCTATGAACAAATTATCGCAAGGAAAAACAAATGAAGCAACTTCCATGTTCAAGGATCTCGCCAGCTTAGCTGATGACAAAGCGAAGGAAGCAAGCTCTGTTGATATGCAAAGATCCCCTTTGCTTGGGCAATCACAGATTAGCTACATACGCAGTCTTAAGCTCTTTAATGAGGCATCATTGAAAGCAGCCACCAGCGCTAAAACATTGACGACTACGGAACTGAAAAAAAATGTTGAACAGGAAAAAACCTATCTATCTGCTTCACAGTTCGCCTTAAATGCGCAGCAAGCTTACTATTCAGCAATGCTGAAATGGGCAGCTACCGTCGACACCGACATTCCATCCGAGTATTCATCAGCCGCAATGCTTGAGCTCAACCAATGGAAAAGTCTGTCGATCACTGTGAAAAACAAGTTAATGTCGGACCAGCTAATGACTCGAAAGAAACTTACGACTTATTATCCTCAGGATTTAACGAGTCGGGTGGACGAATTTGTGGTTTCGGGGCAGGCCTCAAAAATGAAGCTGCACACGCTGTCATCCGTTGTCGATCTTCTGATCAATACCGAGGCCGTGCGTTCAGGTGATTTTTTGGCCAGCATGTCCACGCTTTACCAAAAGCCTTTACTGCCTCAGCTTCCTTTCTTTTCAGTAGAGACGAATTAATCGATCCTCCACCCATCAATCATATTGAAAACCTTTTAACGAGGCTATAGCTGCCATACCACCAGCAACATTGTGGAGGCCGCTATAGCCTTGTTCTTCTAAGTAACTGCATACAGCAGCGCTGCGGACGCCGTGAGCGCATACAATGTATAACGGCTTGTCCCCATCAATTTCACCTAACCGCTCGGGTATTGTATTCATTGGAATGAGTACTGAAGGTTCTAAATGATAAAAATCCCACTCAAATGCTTCTCTCACATCTATAATTTGATTTCCTTCTATAATCCCATTATCCAACAGCTCTAGCACATATTGAGCCGTCACTTCCTGCCAGTTATTCATGTATAATGACCTCCCGTGTCGTGTTTTGACGCTTATGATGCTTGAATCATAACGAAATTTTCACAATTCAGCAAGTTTGAGGATTGCTTTTGTCCGCCACCTTGCATTAAAATAGAAAAGTCTACGATCGATGATCAAACTCTCGTCCCGCTGCTGCACAACGGTGCCGGGTCGAGGGTTTTTCTGTTCATATTCAGCGAAGCCTATAAGCTTCGCCCCATTTTAGGAGGCATACTTCACATGTTTAAAGTGTTAGTTTCCGATCCAATCAGCGATTTGGGCATTCAGCAGCTTGTTGAGGCGTCAGATGTCGCAGTCGACAAAAAACCTGGATTAAGCGAAGACGAATTGGTAGCCATTATTGGCGAATACGATGCGTTGCTTGTTCGCAGCCAGACGCGCGTAACTCCAAAGATTATGGAAGCTGGAAAACAGCTTAAAGTGGTTGGCCGCGCCGGCGTAGGCGTCGATAACATCGACCTCGAAGCAGCTACACAGCGTGGTATTATTGTAATCAACGCACCAGACGGCAATACGATTACGACTTGTGAGCACACGTTTGCGATGATGATGGCCGTTGCTCGGCACATCCCGCAAGCCTATATGAAAACTGTTAATGGTACTTGGGACCGTAAATCCTTCCTCGGTGTCGAGCTTCGCGGCAAAACGCTAGGCGTGCTTGGAATGGGCCGTATCGGCAGCGAGGTTGCTAAACGCGCTAAAGCCTTCGGAATGGATATTATGGGTTACGATCCGTTTATGACAGAAGAAAGAGCTGAGAAAATTGGCGTTAAGCTGGCTAGCGTTGACGACATTGTCCGTAATGCGGACTTCATGACGGTACATACACCGTTAACACCAGAAACTCGTCATATGATCGGCAAAGCGCAATTCGAAGTTATGAAGCCTGGCATGCGTATCATCAACTGCGCACGCGGCGGAATCATAGATGAGATTGCATTGGTCGATGCCGTTAATGAAGGTATCGTAGCCGGTGCTGCATTTGACGTATTTGAAGTGGAGCCTCCAGCTGAGGATCACCCATTCCTTACTCATCCAAAAATCATCGTTACGCCGCATCTTGGCGCATCGACGGTAGAAGCACAAGAAAACGTAGCGATCGACGTATCGGAACAAGTGCTTCACATTCTTCGCAACGAGCCGTTTATCAATGCGGTTAACATGCCTCCGATTCCTGCGAATCTGCAAAGCATCCTTCAGCCATACTTTACGCTTGGCGAGAAACTTGGCAGCTTCATTGCTCAATCGACAGAAGGCGCAGTGACAGAAATCGTCGTTGGCTACTCCGGAGAGCTTGCAGAGGTTGATACTCAGCCGCTAACCCGCCATATTGTACGCGGTGTACTTGCGCACCACCTTGGTTCCGAGCAAGTAAACGTTGTAAATTCGCTTCATCTGGCTAAGGTACGCGACGTGAACATTGTCGTCCAAAAATCGCACGCATCCAAGGACTTCACGAATCTCGTCACCGTATCCCTTCGTACGAAGAAGGAAGAGCGTGTCGTATCCGGCACATTGCTGACAGGTTACGGACCTCGTATCGTACAAATCGATAAGTTCCCTGTTGATGTTACGCCAGAGGGCAATCTTATTCTTATCTCGCATAATGATAAGCCTGGTATTATCGGCCGTGTAGGTACGCTTCTAGGAAATAATGACGTGAACATCGCCACGATGCAAGTAGGGCGTCAACTTGTTGGCGGTTCAGCCATTATGGTGCTTAGAGTCGATAAGGCTACTCCTAAAGACGTACTTGAGCAGCTTACAGGTATGCCAGAGCTGAACACAGCTAAGGAAATCACTTTATTCTAATCAATAGATAATGCAAGAGCCAACCGGCGTGATCCGGTTGGCTCTTTTTTTGTTTCACGAGCAACAAGAATTATCTGCTGCATTCTACAAAAAAAGCGTTCCCGAAGGAACGCTATGACAACGATTGATGGGCTTCGACAGGAATAAGCAGCGTAAACGAGGTGCCTGCACCCGCACTGCTCTCGACAACAATTCGCCCCTGATGCAAATCAATCAGGTTTTTGACGATTGCAAGTCCAAGCCCTGTCCCACTTGACGAACCGCGTTTACGCGCTTTATCCGCCTTGTAGAAGCGTTCAAATATATAAGGCACATCCTCAGAAGGAATGCCTTGTCCTTCGTCTCTAACGCTCAGCTGAACATACTGGCTGCCATTAACCATCTCTTGTTTACCGCCAATCGTAATCGACTTACCAGAAGGGGTATGTCTAAGCGCATTGTCGAGCAGGTTAGTCAGCACCTGCTCCAAACGATCCTCATCTGCTTCCATCACAAACAAAGGGTCTCGCGGCAGCTCGGCAAGCAGCTTCACTTCGCGCTCTTTTGCGTATACTTGAAACTTGCGGTGAACGCGCTTCACTACATGCCTTAAATCGACCTCTTGGAAGTTCATATCTACATGGCCAGCTTCCATTCTAGCTATATCAAGAAAATCGTTCACGAGTCTGCCCATACGAAGTGATTCATCATAGATGACCTGTACAAGCTCCTTGCGGTCTTCCTCTGATACAACAATATCATCTAGAAGTGCCTCGCTGTAGCCTTGCAGCATGGAAAGTGGTGTTCTGATTTCATGTGAAATGTTAGCTACAAAGTCTTTCCTTAACTTCTCCAGCTTGTGCTCCTCGGTCACGTTCCGAATAACAGCCACGGCTCCGCGTACTACCCCTTTGGACTGCAAAGGGGCCATTACCACAGACCAGACACTGCTCAGGACATGAAGCTTATCCGTCGCATCCCGTCCTTCTTCCATGACGCTTTGAAACAATTCCCGAAGTGGTAAAGGAACCTCTGACTTCGAGGTTAACGTATCCGACATATCTTCCTGCCACGCAAGCTCCACGCCGGACCATTGACTAATCAGCAAATGTCCGCTTGGGTTTGTAAGAATAACTTTACCGTCTGCATCAAACGTAATGACAGAGTCACCCATGCTTCGCAAAATGCTAGCCAAATGGTTTTTCTCATGGTTCAAATCATGAATAAGCTTATCCAACTGCTCCGTCATATGGTTAAACGTGTCCGCCAGCTCACCAATCTCATCACTGGAGCGGATATTGACTCGCGTACTGTAATTCCCTTGAGAGATGGAGACAGCCGCATCCTTGAGCTGGAGCAGCGGTTGCTGAATTTTTTTTGAAAGGAAAAATGCAAAAAAGGTGGACAAGAGAAATCCGATAATCGCCGTAAATACAAACAAAACTTTTACCTGATGCGAGCTGTCATGCGAATTATCGTCGAACCAGATATCCACATATTGAAGAAGAAATACCCCCACAATAAGCAATACGACAGCCACGAGCAGCATAATGGTCGCCCAAAGCTTCCCAACTACGCTGCGCCACAGCTTTCCGGCCAAACGCTGCCACATGCCCATTTACTTAGGCACCTCAAGCTTATAGCCTACGCCCCACACGGTAGTAATCATCGACGCTGCATCCGGAGATACTTTGTTCAGCTTCTCACGAAGCCGTTTCACATGGGTATCTACCGTTCTTAAATCGCCAAAAAACTCATAGTTCCAAACGTCCTTCAACAGTTCCTCACGGGAAAACACCTTATCCGGCGACACAGCCAAATAATGAAGCAGCTCATACTCCTTAGGAGTTAAGCTAACTTCCTGTCCTCCCGCGGTTACACGATGCGCGTCATGCTCAATCACCAGGTGAGGGAATACGATGTTATTGCTCGAATTGATTTCCTTCGTCAGGAACGCAGTCGCCGAAGACCGGCGCAATATGGCTTTCACGCGATAGATGACCTCGCGCGGGCTGAAAGGCTTAACGACGTAATCATCGGCGCCAACCTCAAAGCCTTGTACTCGGTTCATCTCCTCGCCTTTTGCCGTAAGCATAATGACGGGAGTAGCCTTGACCTGACGCAAGCGTGAGCATACCTCAACACCATCAATACCAGGAAGCATCACATCCAGCAAGATGAGTGCGTAATCCGTGTTAGACGCCAATCTTAGCGCCGTCTCACCATCCTCGGCTTCGTCGATCGTGTAGCCTTCCTTCTCTAAATACATTTTGAGCAGACGACGAATCCGTTCTTCATCATCTACAACCAAAATTCGACTTGAATAATCAGACATAGCGTATTACTCCTCTCGAATCATAGACTAAACACCTGAGTAGGAATGTAAGCCCGCAATAACAAGGTTAACCCCTACCAGTGTAAACAATACAACGACAAAACCAATGACTGCTAGCCAAGCCGAGCGATGCCCTTGCCAGCCGCGCGATAAGCGGAAATGCAGATAGGCACTGTAATACAGCCAAGTGATAAGCGCCCATACTTCTTTCGGATCCCAGCCCCAGAAACGGCCCCAAGCGATATTTGCCCAGATCATAGCAAAGATTAATGCACCGAGCGTAAAGATCGGGAATCCAATGGCTATCGCGCGATAGCTGATTTCATCCAAATCTTCTGCGTCAACGCCTTCCATAACCGGATGGATGACAGCACCCAGCGGCTTACGGAACACAAGGCGAAGCAATCCATAGAGCAGGCTTCCTGCAATAATTGACCAAACTACCGTATTCAGCTTGCGTCCGGAATTTGCACCGTTCATCCAGTAAGGAGCTTCAAAGATCGGCTCACTCATTCCCAGGAAGGAATCGAACTTAACGGTATCGCTGTTGTAAGGCTTAACGATAGCAGGCAGCGTATAATACACCGTCTCCTCTGTCGTCGTTTCGATTCCCTTTGAATCAATGACTGATTTTTGCTGAATGAATTCGGCCTCGTATCCCATACCGCGGAATGCAAATACGGCTACGATAAAACCTACAATCAAGATGATCGAATATAAAGAGAATTCGACCCAAAACTGCGATCTCTTCGCTTCTTTTGTTTTCCCTTTGAAATCGACGACCCGCAGCAAATACATTAAGCCTGCCGCAAAACCAACAGCGAAGAAAGCTTCACCTAGTGCTGCTGTTGTCACATGCACCTTCAGCCAGTAGTTATTGAGAGCCGGTATTAATGGCTGCACCTCTTGCGGAAACACAGAGGCATAAGCAACGATAATAACGGTAAGCGGCAATGAGAACATACCAAGCAATGGTTTTCTGTAAATGGCATATACAATCGTAAAAGCAATCATAATCGACATGCCAAGGAAAGTCATAAACTCATACATGTTGCTGGTAGGAATTTGTCCGCTTCCGGCCCAGCGTGTAAAGAAGAAGGTCAAATGGGACGCAAGCCCCAAGCTGGAAGTAATGAAGGCGATCCTTCCCCAGCGTTTCTCATGTTGAATGGGATCACGGTTGCTCCATTTCTTACCTGCAATCGCAATCACATAAAACATAAAGGCAAAACAATAAAGAAAAAATGCGACTATAAAAGCGTCGCTGCTAAAATCAACTAAACTCACGCGTTGTTCCCTCCGTTATCAAGCGACTTCGGATCTACGGTTATCCCTATTTTTTGAAGCGCTCCCGCAACATCTGAGCGCATACCGTACCAGTTTTTATTTGTATGTGCGCCTAATGAAAGTTGTCCATCGTCAACCCGCAGCCATATGCGGCGATGCTGCCAATAGGAACCCATTAATAGGCCGATCATGGAGAAAAATGCACCGATCCAGACATAAGGCAGCGCTTTATCCATCCGAACATTTAAATAGGTTGAAGCTTCTGAAAAATCCACGTTTTCCATCCCATCAACACGAATTTCGATTTTGTCCGCTATCGCATGGTTAATCGCATCTTGTGAGAATTTCACCTTATCCTTTTGCATCGGGAAATACATGTAAGGCTCGCCATCTGGATCTAAACCAGGACCTTTTACGGTGAAAACAAATGCAGGTGCATTCGGATCACGTGACAAAGTAGTTGGCTCGCCGTTGTCTCCAATGGCGAATTCCATGTAATTCGCGTAAAGGTCTAGCGTATACGGCCCAAGCTTATGCTGAAGCGCCGAATCCTTCATCGGTAAATCAAACGGTCCGTATTTCTCACCCGTTTGCTTATCGATAAGAATCGGATGAACCGCATTTAATCGCGGCGTCGTATCAAAGTCAAATTGGTAAAGCTTCAATCCTTTATACTTCAATGGTTCATTAACGATGATATTATGCTTCATCACTTCTTTGAGCACTGGCTGCTGTGATTGATCATTGCAGTTGCTCTCGCATTCATACAGCACCGCCTTTGTCTCGAACAACTTGGCTCGTGCCGTTCCTTTCAGCTTGTCTGGCAGCTCATCATCCGTATAAAACTCCACGGTGAATTTTTCGTTTTTCACAAAATAATTCGTATTGGCGATTTGCACGGTGTCGCCGTCAGGAATCGTTATGTAGCTGTCCATTTGCCAGCTTGGAATGCTTCTTGCCAGAATAGCCAGCAGAAACAAAATGAGACCAATGTGATTGATATAAGGTCCCCAGCGGCTGAAACGGTTTTTCTCGGCAAGCAGCGCTGTACCGTCCCGATGAATCCGATAGCCTTTTTTCTTCAACTGAGCCCCGAGCTGCTCCACCCATTTCTCTTCATCCCCGTCGATCGTCTGCTTGTACACCGTTTTCTGACGGTGTATAAACTGCAAATGTTTGCGAATTTGCTGCTTGCTAAGCGCCCGGTACAAAGGCAATACTCGGTCCAAGCTGCAAATAACAAGCGAAGTACCAATCATGACAAGCAAGCCAATGAACCACCAGGATTCATATGTATGCGACAAACCAAACAAATAATAAAGCTTGCCTGGCAACCCGTAAGTCTCTTCGTAATAAACCGATGGGTCGAAATTGTTTATAAAGGTGTTCTCCTGCGGGTAAATCGTCCCCAGCATAGCCGTAAGAAACGTGATCACGATCAAATAAATAGCGATCTTAACGGATGAGAAGAAATTCCAAATCTTATCAATATAGCTCGGATTGCTCTTTTGCGACCGGCGGGCTACCCCGTCGTAACGCATTTCAAGAGGGAGATCCGAAATATCATTGTTTTCGAGCGGCTTGCCGCAGCTCTCGCAAAGCACGGTGCCGACCGCATTTTGATGGCCGCACTCGCATTTTGTGTTTTCAACCACTAACACAGTAAAACCTCCTACAGCTGAAGAAGCCGTTCAATCCGTTCATCAATATCCACTTCCGTCATGCCGCCTACTTTAATTTCCATAATTGAGCCATCCGGCTTAATGAAAAAAGTAGTAGGGTATGATTTCAGCCCATAACTGCGTTCCGTTTTACGATTAACATCGCGCAAAATTGGATAATTCAAATCAAAGCGGCGAACGAAGTTGTTCACGGTTAACGTATCCTCACTTAAATTAATAGCGAGAATAACGAGACCTTGATCCTTCCATTTTGCATATTGCCTTTCGAACTCCGGCATCTCCTTCACACATGGCGGACAGAAAGTGCCCCAAAAGTTGACGACGACAGCCTTGCCTTCATAGTCAGACAGCTTCTGTTTATTCCCTTCCAAATCAACAAGCTCGAATTCAGGAGGGATGCTGCCATCCTTGAGAGGACCTTTGTCATCAGCAGCAAACAAGGTAGACCCGATTGCGTATCCACCTATGATCAAGACGGCAATCAAGATACAGATCTGTACCGTCTTGCGTGATTTTCCCATAATTAAATTCACCACCAGCTTCTCTCTGCACAGCTCTCGAATACTATCATTATAACGAAAAGTCGACGGCAATTACTGCCGCCGTCGATTACTTTTTATGAACTTTATGTGTCTTGCTATTCGCAATATCAAACAGTTCTTTGATTTCCTGCGGCGTCAAATGGCGATACTTGCCTCTGCCCAGATTCTCAAGACCAAGTTCACCAAATCGAATTCTCTTCAGACGAGTTACCTTATGTCCAATAGCTTCAAACATGCGCCGAACCTGCCGATTGCGGCCTTCAAAAATCGTGATCGTTATCGTCGCTTCATTCCCGTCGGTATCCACATCGTGGTACTCAAGCACCGCAGGAGCAGTCATGCCGTCCTCGAGCTTAATACCTTTCTCCAACTTCTCAAGCGCGGTGCCGTGAGGAACCCCTTTGACCGTTGCACGATAGGTTTTCGGTACGTGATGACTTGGATGCGTTAACAAATTGGCGAATTCGCCATCATTCGTTAAAAGTAGAAGCCCTTCCGTATCATAATCCAATCGACCGACCGGATAAACTCTTTCCTTAATGCCTGGCAAAAAATCCGAGACCACTTTGCGACCCTGCGGATCCTTGGCGCTAGTAATGACTCCTTTGGATTTGTTAAGCATAAGATAGAGCTTCTTCTCGCTCCTAATGGCTCTTCCGTTAACGGTAATGGTATCTACAGCCGGATCCGCCTTGACTCCAAGCGTCGTAACTTTCTCTCCGTTAACCTCCACTATGCCTGCTAAAATCATTTCTTCACATTTGCGACGGGAGGCTACTCCCGCTGCGGCTAATATTTTCTGTAAACGTTCCAATGCTTTCACCTCAATCTCCATCATACCGATATGAAGAACAAAGTACAAGCTTCACTACCCGAATATGTATAAGCAAATGAAAATAGCAGCTAAAAATCCAACCATATCAGAGAATAAGCCTACTTTTAGAGCATAACGAGTCCTACGAATGCCGATTGCCCCGAAATAGACGGTTAGTACATATAAAGTCGTATCTGTACTGCCTTGAATAGTTGAAGCGATTCTTCCAATCATGGAATCAGGCCCATAAGTTTGAATCAGATCAGTCGTAAAAGCTAATGATCCTGCACCTGTTAACGGGCGTAAAATACCTAGCGGCAGCACCTCACTAGGAATTCCTGCCCAGTCAAATAGCGGACGCACGGCGGATAGCATAAGCTCCAGTGCACCAGAGGAGCGGAACATACTGATAGCCACCATCATGCCAACCAAATGAGGAATAATATTAATGGCCGTTCCAAAACCATCCTTGGCACCTTCGACAAAGGTTTCATATACGGGTACCTTTCGCCTTAATGCCGCATAAAGAGGAATAAAAACAATAATTGCAGGAATCATCCATGCTGACAAGTTAGTGAACAGATTATACAACCGGCTCACCTCCGGCTGCTGGAGTAGCCGACTTTATCCCAGGCTGCCTTGGAAGTGAATTCGTTATGTTCGGAGGCGGGGATTTTCGTCTATACCATCGATCGGCAAGGATGGCTGCGCCCGTAGCAATAAACGTGGCTGCAAGCGTGGTGCCTATAATTTCAGCCGGGTTTGCTGAACCATAATTCATTCGAATGGCAATAAGCGTAGTCGGTATGATTGTTATGCTGGACGTATTCAGGGCCAGCAGCGTACACATCGCCGGTGTTGCCGTAGCTGGATCTGGATTCAGCTTTTGCAGCTCCTGCATCGCCTTTATTCCCATTGGAGTTGCGGCATTCCCAAGGCCAAACAGGTTTGCGCTCAAGTTGCTCATAATGTAGCCAATGGCCGGATGATTGCGGGGAACATCGGGAAAGAGCATGCGCACGATTGGACCAAGCATACGGGCAAGCTTCTGCAATAACCCTGCGTCCTCCGCAATTCGCATCATCCCAAGCCAAAAGACCATGATGCTGATTAAGCCAAAACTTACAGTGACGCCTGATTTTGCACCATCAAAGGCGGCTTGCGTCACCGCATCCATTTTTCCAGTTATAGCAGCTACTACAACGCTAGCCACGATAAAAAACAACCAAATCCAATTGACCATGCAGCCCGCCTCCCCCATCTATGCGCCAAACTCGAATAACGGATCAACGTCTCCCGCGCTGAACAGCCATCCTAATGCTCGAATAGTGCGTTAATCACCTTTGCAATGGAGTGAAAAAACACTTTTTCACTATACCTGCCATACTCTGACGCCTTTCTAAAATCAGCCAGTGTTTGCTCTGCATGTCTTGAGGTTGTTGAGAGCTGTAATCTGCTGCTTCCGCTATCGTATAGGGGCACAGCTCCTATCTTATTTTGATACATGTACCATTCCAACATTCCTCTCTCGCCCAATAAATAACGAGTCGATGCTACATCATTCAAAACCAAGCGTGACTGAATTGTTCCATTTTCCTGTGCTGCCATCGGGTATTTGAAGGACTGGCCTACGACAAACGGATAGCCCGCCAGCGCTTGTCCTTTGGCTGCTATTTCCTGTAAAGGATAGTTTTCGAAGCCCCAATCCAGCATCTTACGATGATCAGCCCAATCATCACTATCGTTGATGGTTACAGCTGCTAGCTGTTGATTTTGCCTAGTAGCTGAGCTGACCAAGCACCGAAGCGATTTTTTCGTATACCCGGTTTTCACGCCATCCGCGCCTTCATACATCGTGAGCATTTTATTTTTATTCGTATAGCTGTATTCCCAATTTTCGTGTGGATTAGGCACCTTTTTGATTTTCGTGCTCACGATTTGAGCGAACACTTCATTTTTCAATGCATATGCGGTTAGCTTGGCCAAATCATTGGCTGAAGAGAAATGCCCATCTTCATCAAGACCATGAGGATTTTTGAATTGAGAATGGGTTAAGCCGATGAATGTCGCTTTCTCATTCATGAGATGGACAAATCCCTCTTCTGTACCGCCTACATGTTCTGCTATCGCTGTTGCCGCATCATTCCCTGATCGCAGCATCAGACCGTAAAGCATATTCAGGAGGCTCATTTCTTCATTGAGCTGCAAATAAATAGATGAACCTTCCTTACCGACTGCCCGCTTGCTGGTCTTTACCATATCCGTCAGCTTGCCGTGTTCAATCGCTACGATAGCCGTCATGATTTTGGTTAAGCTGGCAATTCTCATTGGCGTATCCCCATTGCTGCTATGCAAAATTCTGCCTGATTCAACATCAATCAGCGCCGAAGCTTTTGCGTTGGTTAACAAAGTAGACGGCTTAGCGTATGCTGCAGGCAAACGGCTAGTTCCCGCCAATACGACGGTCATCAAGCCCAAGAGCAAAATTCGCTTTACCTTTATATAATGCATGTCCAATCTAGCCCCTCTCCAAGCGTTAGTAGAAAATGCTTCTGATTTTATACTTCAGTATATGCTTGTACATGTCGCTCTAGACGAAAAACAGCCAATTAAAATGAAAAACTGCCCTCTCGGGCAGTTCTGTCATAAGAGGTGATCGTTCGCTTCGACCCGTTCGCTAACAACGGCATGCGGTGTATCAACATATGATGATGTGCTTGCAGTTGATGGTTGCTTCATCATCGACTGAATCTTGTCAAACACATGCGGTGCGGAATCAATGACCCGCTCCAGCAGATGGGTTTGATTGTCTAGCGGTACAATCTTAACGCCGTGTGTGCCTACAACAAGGAACGCAATTGGCGTAATCGATACTCCGCCGCCGCTTCCGCCGCCGAACGGCATCGATACAGATGCATGATTCGCATCCGATTGCGATCCACTTTTATGGTCAGCATCATCCAGCCGTATGTCACTGCCACCAGCAACAAAGCCGAAGCCAACCTTCGATATTGGCATAATAATACTACCATCAGGCGTTTGAACAGGATCGCCTACAATCGTATTGACATCAACCATTTCTTTAATATTTTCCATTGCCGTTTGCATTAAGCCTTGAATAGGATGTTCTGCCATGCCTTGACGCCTCCTTTCGTTTTCCTCATCCGAACGAGCAGTTGCAGTCCGGCAAGAATAGCATAACCGAAGCGGATTTGAGCTATGCATGACCATTCGGTCCGAAAGGCAGCCCCTTGGTAAATCGGCTGTACATTCATCTTTGGTTCCGTTTTTAATTTCAACATCTGTGAAAGTAGACCGATAATAGACGTTTTGACTGACCAGACTGCGCCTGTTGTCATCGCTGTCCACATCGCATCACCGGTGCCTACAAATGTCGTCCAGTTCCATTCCAGCAAATGCACTTTCGTAAGTGTTTTTCTGGCCCAACCCGTCAAATTCCTGGTCACATGCAGCAGATGCTTGAATTTATCGATCGATCTAGCAATCTTCTCTGCATCGATCTCCTCATTATATTGTTTCCAAGTATCGATTCCCGCTTTTGCCTTCGTAACCTGCTCCTGCAGTTGGACGGATGTACCGGTGAACAAAATGATCGGCACTTTATAGCGATATCGTATGATTCCATAAAGCGCCTTGATGTTCAATTCTGCGTCATCATCGCTTCCTACCCGCTTCAGATGCCCTTTGATGACAACCTTAGACCGCAAGATTATGATTAAAATGAACAAAAAAAAGAGACCGGCCGCCGTTTTCCAACCGTAGGGGTAACCGAGCATCATGATGCTTCCTCCGTTTCCCTTATATAGGTTGAATATAGTATGACCCGGCGGTCAAATCTCATTCTTTTATTTCTTCAATTGTAATTTGTCTGCTATCCAGGCGATCGAACAGAAGCTGTGTCTGTTCCTCGAGCGCATCGTCAAGATCAACGTTGCCCGGCTCTGGAAGCTCTTTGATTGAAGGCAATCCAAAATAATCCAAAAATGATTTCGTCGTTCCGTACAAAATCGGTCTTCCTATTTGTTCTGCTCTACCAACCTCTTCAATCAAATCCTTTGATACAAGTGATTGAATGGCTCTGTCGCTTTTTACGCCACGGATCTCCTCGATTGTTATTCTCGTGATTGGCTGCTGATAAGCTACGATGGAGAGGGTCTCCAGTGCAGCCTGTGAGAGCTGCGATCGCGTAGGGGTGTAAGCCATTCGTTCAAAATAAGGAGCATGATCCAAATGAGTAGTTAGACGATATGAGGCTGCAACTTCTGCAATTTGAATGCCGCGGCCCTCGCGCTCCAAATCACGCTGCAAATCGTAAACCAAATCTGAAGCCAAATCAGCATCCAGCTCCATAATATCGGCAAGCTGGCGCTTCGTTAGCCCTTCGTCTCCTGCCATAAACAGGAGTCCTTCAATAATCGTCTTCAACTTCTGATAATCCAACTTCAGCCAACTCTCCTTTCCAATGAATGACGATATCGTCAAACAACTGATGCTGGAAGCAACGAATATGCTTCATTTTCATTAGCTCCAGTATCGCCAGAAAGGTGACTACGATTTCGTGCCTATCCATATTTTCACTTATGAGACGCGAGAATTGCACCGTTTCAAACTGTCTGAGCACTTCAACGATATCACGAATCCGGTCTTTGACCGAAATTTCATCCCTTTGAATCGTTGAAACCACGTTACGCCTTGCTGCTCGGCGCAGCGCCTTCTGAAACGCAACGATCAAATCCGATACATGGAGTCCTTCGACCGGATTAACCTTCTCTTCCTTCATGAAAGGGGTCATATCCTCGGGTTCCCTTGAATAGACAAGGCTGCGCTCGAATTCCTTCTCGCGCAGCTGCTCGGCTATTTTCTTGAATTTCCGGTATTCCACGAGCTTCTGGATAAGCTCATCACGAGGATCCAGTCCGTCATCAGGCCAATCCTCATCATATTCATCCTCAAATACAGGAGGCTTAGGAAGGAGCTGCTTGCTCTTTATCGCCAAAAGGGTAGCCGCCATGACCAAAAACTCACTCGTAACCTCCAGCTCCAGCTCCGTCATCGCATGCAAGTAATCCATATATTGAATAGTAATCTCGCTGATAGATACTTCATGGATATCGATCTCGGATTTGTCGATCAAGTGAAGCAATAGATCAAGCGGCCCTTCAAAAGAATCCAGCTTATAAAGCATCGACACTTACATTTCCTCCCGCCTAGCCTTAACTTTCCTGCTTAGCCCTGCAATTGCTTCGTCAAATTAGCCATTTCAATTGCACTAGCTGCTGCTTCATAACCTTTGTTGCCTGCTTTCGTGCCGGCACGTTCAATCGCTTGTTCGATTGAGTCTACAGTTAGTACGCCGAAAATCGTAGGAATGCCGGTTTTGAGCGCGATTGCCGCCACGCCTTTAGCAGCCTCGTTGCACACGAAATCAAAATGCGGCGTTGAACCACGAATAACGGCGCCAAGCGTAATTACCGCATCGTATTTTCCACTCTCCGCCATTTTTTGTGCGATTAACGGAATTTCGAATGCGCCTGGTACCCAAGCTACCTCTACGTCCGAATCCTGTGCACCATGACGCTTAAATGCATCAAGTGCGCCTCCGAGAAGCTTGCTTGAGATAAATTCGTTGAAACGGCCTACGACTACTCCATATTTTAAACCTTCTGATACTAAATGTCCCTCATAAATACGTGCCATTTGTCATCTTCCTCTCAGTATGTTAAATAATATAGTCGATTCCTTCAGAGCTTAGCAAATGTCCAAGCTTATTTTTTTTCGTACGCATATATTCTTGATTATCTACATTCGCGGCCATTTGAATCGGAACGCGCTCCACAACTTCCAGCCCGTAGCCTTCAAGTCCTTTAATTTTGCGCGGATTATTCGTTAGCAAACGCATTTGGCGAACGCCAAGATCTTTTAAAATTTGTGCGCCTATACCATAATCGCGCAAATCGGCCGGAAAGCCAAGCTTTAAATTTGCATCAACGGTATCCAGTCCTTCTTCTTGCAGTGCATAAGCCTTTAATTTGTTAATTAGGCCAATGCCTCTTCCTTCTTGACGCATATAAAGAAGCACTCCGCTCCCCGCATCTTCAATTTGTTTAAGTGCTGCTTCAAGCTGCGGTCCGCAGTCACAACGGTGTGAATGAAACACATCTCCAGTCAAGCATTCTGAATGAACCCGGACAAGCAGCGGACGTTCAGGATCAATATCTCCTTTGACTAGAGCAATATGCTCTTTGTTGTCAACGATATTCGTATAAGCAATCGCACGGAATGTTCCAAAATCCGTTGGCAGCTTCACATCAACCGCGCGCTCCACCAGCTTCTCCATCGCATTGCGATATTGAATCAGCTCTTGAATCGTAATTAGCTTTAAGTTGTGCTTTTCTTTAAAGGCAATCAGCTCGGGTAAACGAGACATCGTACCATCTTCATTAATAATTTCGCAAATGGCTGCTGCTGGTGCGGAACCGCACATCACTGCCAAATCAATTGCTGCTTCCGTATGGCCAGCGCGACGGAGCACGCCGCCTGATCTTGCAATTAGCGGAAAAATATGCCCTGGTCTCCGGAAATCCGATGCTTTGGTCGTCGGATCGATAAGCGCCTTAACGGTTTCTGACCGTTCATGGGCGGAAATACCGGTAGTTGTTCCAACATAATCAACCGAAACGGTAAATGCTGTTCCGTGATAATCCGTGTTATGCGTAACCATCGGCGGCAAATCAAGCTGCTCTGCACGCTCTTGCGTAATCGGAACGCATACTAGACCACGCGCCTCGGAAATCATGAAGTTAATGACCTCCGGTGAGCTTTTTTCTGCAAGTGCGATTAAATCACCCTCGTTTTCCCGGTCCTCGTCATCTACAACAATAACCGGCTTCCCTAGCTTGAGGTCCTCAAGTGCATCTTCAATCCGATCGAATGGGCTGTTATCTGTATGTTCCATATGGGATTCCCTCCTTTGTGACAACCACACCTTTGGTAAGGCTTCTACCTTGCCTTCAAAGGTTTTATTTTTCTGTATTTTTAGTAATAAAAACAATTAAAAGATTTTCGAACCCACCCAAACCCTCCCTTCCAAGGGAGGGCCCCAAGGACTGCGTCCTCTGGACACCTGCAATTGGACTAACCTTGGCGTTACTCAGCCGCTCTTGAGAACGGTTGGACGGTGGATCGCTTTCGTCACTGCGTGACACGCTTAACGTTAGATGGATGTTACACATAAGGCTGTGGACCACTTTATTCACTGCGTGACACGCTTACTTTGATGACAAATTAAGCGGAAAAACTCCCGTTAGTTTGGCAAGTTATGAATGAATAATAATATTAGCTGGAATTCCTGCTATTTCATTGGATAAAGCCAAATCAGACGAATTAAATGGAGAAAATCCCGTTAACCATTCCTTTAACGAAGGTTAAGTAAAAGACTAAAGGGCAGAGCCCGTTTTAAACATCTCACTTATTAAAATAACAACAACGAACTCATCTACTTTTACAAAAATCCATTCTCCATCAGAAATGATGTACTGAGCTTGGACTCAGGCCTAGCCGACTCTGGCTGCTTAAAATGGAGCAGATGGTCAACGTATTTTCCAATGACATCGTTTT
Source organism: Paenibacillus luteus (assembly GCF_006542765.1). GTDB lineage: Bacteria > Bacillota > Bacilli > Paenibacillales > Paenibacillaceae > Pristimantibacillus > Pristimantibacillus luteus. The sequence continues at coordinate 72,500 of NZ_SKCD01000010.1, read as the reverse complement.
CGATGTTGACGGTATCGCCCGCATGCTTGTGCTGAAGGGCCGTCTGGGCAAGTGTATGCGGTATGATCGAGACGGTAAACGTATTAGATGCGGTGTCTACGACCGTAAGGCTGATCCCATCAATGGTGATGGACCCCTTTGGAATGACATACCGGAGCAGCTCGCCCTCATCCAACTGAACCTTAAAGACAACGGCATTGGCATCTGTCTCGCGGTTGATTATTTTTCCGGTACCATCAATATGGCCCTGAACAATATGGCCGCCAAATCGGCCGCCCGCTTGCATCGCCCGCTCTAGATTTACGCGTTCACCTGTCCGAAGCTCGCAAAGGTTTGATTTGCGATACGTTTCAGGCATCACATCTGCCGCGAACGAGGTCGCATCAAAGGAGGTCACCGTCAGGCAAACGCCGTTAACCGAGATACTGTCACCAAGCAAAACCCCGTCCGTTACAAGAGACGCCCCTATAACAAGACGCATCGCCTCACCCTGCTTCTTGATTCCTTTCATTTTCCCTACTTCTTCCACTAAACCGGTAAACATGGGCTTCCTCCCTAATCAGGCCGAATAAGCAGCCTGCTGCTAATACATCGGGTAACCCGAAATACGAATATCCTCACCGGCCATTTCGACACTGACGCGATCCAGTTGAACGGCATCTGCCATCTTGTCGAAACCGGCGAACGTAAACGTTCCTGGCGCTGCTGCGCCGCCGATAATTTTAGCCGCGTAATAAAGGACAATTTTATCAATTAGGCCTGCTTCCAGCATGGCACCATTTAATTGGCCGCCGCCCTCAAGGAGGATAGAGCCTAATTCCAACTCACCAAGCTTTTTCATGCCTTCGGTCAAATCAACCTGAGCTCCATTGCCGCAAATCACAACTTCAACTCCAGCAGCTTCGAGCGCCAGCTTCCTTGCTTCGTCAGCCTGTGCGGAAGTTAAAACAATGGTCCGAATCGTACGGTCCGTCACTACTCTAGCGTTTAGCGGCAATCGAAGCTGGGAATCCACAATGATTCTTACCGGATCAATGGCAGGAACCGCCGCCCTGGTATTTAACAGAGGATCATCTGCTAGTACCGTTCCGATTCCGACCATGATGGCTTCATGCTGATGGCGCAGCGTATGAACCTGCTCGCGGGCTGTTGTGCCTGTTACCCAGCGGCTATCGCCTGTTTTGGAAGCAATTTTGCCATCTAACGTGCTTGCGGTTTTTAAAGTTACGAAAGGAATTCTAGTTGTAATATATTTATTAAATTTTTCGTTCATTTGTTGGGATTGCTGTTCCATTACCCCTACCGTAACTTCAATTCCTTCTTCACGCAGCCTCGCGATTCCCCGACCCGATACCTCCGGATTGGGATCGCCACTTGCCACTACCACTCTCGCTGCTCTCGCGGCTATAATGCGTTCGCAGCATGGCGGTGTTTTTCCGAAATGGCTGCATGGCTCCAGCGTCACATAGACGGTTGAGCCTTCTGCCTCATCACCAGCCATTAGCAGAGCATGCACCTCTGCATGGCCTGTGCCACGCTTCAAATGCGTGCCGAGGCCGATGATTCTTCCATCCTTAACAACGACACAACCGACGACAGGATTAATTCCCGTTTGCCCGGAAGCTTTGGCCGCCATATCCAGAGCCAGACTCATATAATACTCATCGTTTAATATGTCCATATACAAAAAACACCCCTATCGGCAAACGATCCGACAAGGGTGATGAAAGAGTATTCGAGATCTACGACAAAACCGATCGGCGTTGTCGGTTTTAAAGTCCGACTCCTGCCTTATTCGCATAAATTGCGATAACGGTTTGTGAATACGCTAAAAAAACAAACTTAATTTGTATGTGAAATTAAACACATACAAATAAGCCAATTGTTATAGCTGTCGAAGCATCTCCTTCTCCCATCCAGACTGTACTGTCGGTCCCGGAGTTTCACCAGGTCCACCGTTCCAATTCGCTTCCATTCGGTATGACCGAAACAAAAGCTCCTTAGACCGGGTCACGGACTGACGAGAAGTACAGGGTTTCGGTTATCCGATCACCCTGTACCATCCCGATCACCGCCGGTTAGGAATCTCACCTACCCCGAAGGATGCTGCACTTACATATTTATAGTTGATATCTTATCATTAAATGCTTTCAACTTCAACCTTTTCCATTTTGTCTCCGCCTTTTAATGCGTCAACAAACTCCATGCCCTTCGAAACTTTGCCAAAAACCGTATGTCCGCCATCCAAATGTGGCTGTGGAGCATAACCGATATAGAATTGGCTTCCGCCTGTGTTGCGACCTGCATGTGCCATCGCAAGCGTACCGCGCTCATGCTTGTTCGGGTTGATTTCACAATCGATTTGGTAACCAGGGCCACCAGTACCTGAACCGTTAGGACATCCGCCTTGAGCGACGAAGCCTGGAATAACACGGTGGAACGTGAGGCCGTTATAGAAACCGTCGGTAGCAAGCTTCTCGAAGTTTGCTACTGTGTTGGGAGCATCTTGATCAAATAGGTCAATTAGAACTTCTCCGCCGTTTGCTAGTGTGATTTTTGCTTGTTTTGCCATTGCTGCATCTACCTTTCTTTTATCCAGATAAGACTACGTTACCAATTTCGCCCTTATTTCGCAAGCGGTGATTTTTGAAGTCTTGCCGGAATGACATCATTACATACAATATTTTCAAGCGATTCCCGCTTAACCGCAAGGTCTGCCTGGCCATCCTTAACGAAAACAACAGCTGGGCGACGAATACGGTTATAGTTGCTCGCCATGGCATAATTATAAGCACCTGTGCAGAAAACAGCAAGCAGGTCACCATTTTCAGCTTTAGGCAGTTCCAAATCCCAAATCAGCATGTCGCCGCTCTCGCAGCATTTGCCTGCGATTGAAACCGTTTCTTGAGCGGGCTCATTGGCGCGGTTGGCAAGTACAGCTTCGTATTTGGATTGGTAAAGCGCTGGGCGAGGGTTGTCCGTCATACCGCCGTCAACCGCAATGTATTTACGAACACCTGGGATATTTTTGCTAGTACCGACTGTGTACAATGTCGTTCCTGCATCGCCGACCATGCTGCGGCCCGGTTCTACCCAAATTTCAGGCAGCGGGAATTCCGCATTGTTGAAATTCGCAATAATTGCGCCTGTAATCGCTGCAACATATTCGCTGATTGGCAAAGGCGTGTCTCCCTCAACATAACGAATGCCAAATCCACCGCCTAGGTTGATAACTTTGAACGTTAAATCCAGCTCGTTGCGAATTTGCACGGCAAAATCTGCAACCTTGTCCACAGCCATACGGAAACCTTCAACCTCGAAGATTTGCGAACCGATATGGGAATGCACACCCAAAATAACAAGGTTAGTCAAGGACAATGCTTCTTGAATCGCTTGCTTCGCTGCACCATTGCCAAGGTCAAAGCCAAACTTGGAATCCTGTTGACCCGTGGAGATGTAATCATGGGTATGAGCTTCTACACCTGGTGTAATGCGAAGCAAGATATTCACTTTTTTCCCTTTATCGCCTGCAAGCGCATTAAGAAGTTGGAGCTCCATGAAGTTGTCGACTACGAAACAGCCAATGCCTGCATCAAGTGCCATGTTGATTTCTTCCGGTGTTTTGTTATTGCCGTGGAAGTGAATGCGCTCCGCAGGGAAGCCCGCTTGCATAGCTGTGTACAGCTCGCCATCAGATACGACATCAAGCGAAAGTCCCTCTTGCTCGGCAATCGCGCACATCGCCATTACGCTGAACGCTTTGCTGGCGTAAGCCACTTGAAAGCGAAGTCCAGATGCTTTGAACGCCTCGACGTACTCGCTAGCGCGTTGACGAACGAGTGCCTCGTCCACAATATAAAGTGGCGTACCAAACTGTGCAGCCAAATCAGCTACATCACAGCCGCCAATCTCCAAATGTCCTTTAGTGTTAATTTTACTAGTTCCATGCAGGTACATAATTTCCCCTCAGCTTTCTTCTATCTGCTGGCAGATAGAACGGATAGAATTTGCATCAATAGCACAAGTATAACGCAATCTACCCGCCATGCGAAATGGATAAATCCACATTTGATTTGCATTTTATGAATCTACTCCGTCTCCGGCATCTTATCCCGCTGTTGAGCTCTTAGGTTGTTAGGCCTTGTTCGGTTATACAGCACCGGCTGACGAATGATAATGTTCCACAGCGCCCTGAGGTCAAAAGGAATGAGCGGCCACATATAGGGACGGTTGAACGAACGCTCCATGACAAGCAAGAGCATAATTGCTGTTGTCGCAATGACAAAGCCAGGAACGCTGAAGGCGGCCACCGCAATGATCAGGACAAGCCGCACAATGCGGTTCGCCAGTCCAAGCTCATAGCTAGGTGTCGCAAACATACCGATGGCCGCAACCGCCATGTACAAAATAACCTCGTTCACAAAAATACCGGTTTGCACGGCTATATCGCCTATTAAAATCGCCGCTACCAAAGACATTGCCGTTGCAAGAGAGGTTGGCGTATGCACCGAAGCCATTCGCAGCAGATCCACTCCGATTTCCGCGAGAAGAAACTGAACAACGAGCGGCAGCTTAGCTGTCTTGTTAGGTCCCAAAAACTCTAACGCAGGCGGCTTAAGCTCCGGATGCATAACAAAAAGCAGCCAAAGCGGAAGCAGGAACAACGAAGCAAAAATTCCGATAAATCTCACCCACCGCAAATAGGTTCCGATAAACGGCGTTTGGCGGTTCTCCTCGGCATGCTGCATTAAATCCGCATAGGTGGTCGGCAATGTCATGACGCTCGGCGATGTATCAACGAAAACGGCTACATATCCTTCAAGCAAATGTGCTGCGACCGTGTCCGGCCGCTCTGAATAGCGTACGAGTGGGAACGGATTCCAGCCCCGTTTGACGGTTGCCTCCTCCAACTGCTTGTCAGCAAGCGGCAAGCCATCGATTTTGACCATTGAAATTTTGTCCTTAATCGACTTCAGAAGCTCTTTGTCCACGATATCGTCAATGTAAGCGATGCAGATATCCGTCTGTGTCCGCTCACCTACGCGCACGATCTCATAGCGCAGTTGAGGGTCACGCAGCCGTCTCCGAACAAGAGATACGTTTACCATCAGTGTCTCCACGAAGCCGTCTCTGCTGCCGCGTACGACCTTCTCAAGTGAGGGCTCCTCCGGCCCCCTTGCAGGGAAAGCCTTGGCATCGATCATGACAACGCTCGATTCACCATCGATGAACAACGCCGTCCCACCAGAGAGCACACCCGTCAGCATGCTGTTCCAATCCTCTTCCTTGGTTACTTGTGCAGCAGGCACATATAAATCAAGGAATGAATGAAAGGCGTGCACAGACAGATCCTGGGGCTCCAGATACGTCAAACGCATTAATACATCGGTCAAAAGAGTGTCCTTAACGAGACCGTTCATGCAAAGCATCGCCGTACGACGCTCGCCAAAGGTCATTTCCCTGACAACGACGTCAAAGCTTGTTTTATAACCTATTTCATTCTCCAGCCTTGCGAGAACGGCATCCAGCTCGTCAGGTATAGGCGTTTTTTCTTTCTTTCCTGCTTTCTCCGAGCTGGAACTCCCAATTTGTGGCTTCTTCTGGGAACCGGCAAAGAACCCATTATCCGAGCTTTGGCCGGATTCCTCTCGCTGCTGATCCTCTGAAATTCCAGCAATAGGAGGAGCGCCATTCTCCCTGCTATCGTGTTCATGCTCCGTTTGTTCATCCTTCATCCGTGCTCACCCCACTTTTATTCAGTTACCATTGAAAAACGAGCCAATCAAATAATGATCCCAATGTTTTTCCAAGAACCATCGCCATCACAAGCCCGACCATGTAGGCAGATAAATTCATTCTTTTGGCCAATATCGGAAGGACGTTCATCACCTCGGTCAAGGCAGCGGCCAGCATGCCGACGAACATGCCGTCAATCAATCCCGCGGCACTCAAAAAAACTCCGGAGGGCAAAGAAAGCTTCCAGTTCATAAAGTCTGCAAACGTCCAATAGAGTGACCCTGAAATCACGGCCGTTTCGAACCACACCGACATGCGATAGGCGCTCGCGACTTGGGCAAGGCGCGGGATTAAATCCAATACGATCAACAGCGCTACCAGTCCGCTCCCTACCGCAAGCCCGCCTGCAAGTCCCAGCAAAGCGACAAATACGTTGGATATCGCGCTAATCATCGGAGTTTCCCTTCGTTTGATCATAATCCGCCTTTTTGCGCATTTCGTCGGCTATGACATAGGCGTTTACATTCTCTTGGTACATATACAGCTCCACCTCAAGCGGATTCGGCTCTTCATTGAACCTTTTTCGGAACAAATGGTTAAAAAACAGCACCATGCCTAGCCCAATGCCAAGCGAATAAGGGATTTGAAACCATAAAGGATGCTCCGTCCGCTTGCCCGTAATGAGCTCAACGATTCGAATATGGACCTCCTTCATACTGACATCAGTGTGGAAATTCATAATGGCTAAGCCCGCTCCAAAAAACAACAAGAGCCACGCAAAAATAAGCACAGGTATACGGGGTTTAACAGGCTTCTCCGCTACCATTACCAGCACCTGCGGGTCTCCGTAGGCCTCAATGGTGAGACTGCCCTCCTGCTCTCTTATCGTCTTGACGATTTGCAGTAGGTCGATGACGACGCGGTTGCCGTCCGCTTTCTTATGCTTATAGAGAATAAGCCCCTTCAATCGCTGTTCAATCTCATCGTCCTTCGCGAGCAGCCTTGCGGCTTGTCCCAGAGTTACGACTTGGTTCGGTTTCATGTAGATTCGTTTTTTTAAACGCAGATAGAGGACCGATTGCTTGGATGTAGCCATCTGTCAGCTTCCCTTCTGCTTATGCTTTGGTGTATGTTTCCCTTTTAGTATGAGAAAAGGAGGATTCGGATACTCATGCAATTTGAGGTAATAAATAGAAAAAACCAAATCGCCTCAAAGGGCGATTTGGTCTCTTATCGATTGCAATATTTTCTTCTCAAGCCGCGATACCTGCACTTGTGATATGCCAAGCCTGCTCGCTACTTCGGATTGCGTTTTATCACGGTAATACCGCAAGTATACAATGAGACGCTCCCGCTCGTTCAAGCCTTCGATGGCTTCGACAAGCGCCAGCTTGTCAAACCAGCGATCCTGGGATTCGTCAGCTATTTGATCCATGAGCGTGATTGGGTCGCCGTCGTTTTCAAACACCGTTTCGTGTATCGACGTAGGAGGCTTATTGGCTTCCTGAGCGAATACGACATCCTCTGGCGTAATGCCAAGCCGCTCCGCAACCTCACTGATTGTAGGCAGGCGGCCTAACGTTTTGGAGAGCTCATCCTTCATTTTACGCACCTTATTGGCGGTTTCCTTGAGGGATCTGCTTACTTTCAACGTACCGTCATCGCGTAAAAACCGTTGAATCTCACCAATGATCATCGGAACGGCATACGTAGAAAACTTCACATCATAGGACAAGTCGAACTTGTCCACCGATTTCAGCAACCCGATGCATCCGATTTGGAATAAATCCTCCGGCTCATAGCCGCGATTGATGAACCGCTGCACTACGGACCAAACCAGCCTGATATTGCATTGTACGAGTGTATCCCTTGCAAGCGTATCGCCGGACTGACTTAACGCAATAAGCCGCTTCACTTCCGCGTCATCCAAGTATGGCTGGGCCGTCTGCTTTAGATTGACATCCATGAGGTTCAACCCCTATACGCTAATTGTAGAGCGCTTTTTTCGATTCGATTCGTTTCAGCATTGCAACGCGAGTCCCGCCATCAACCATACTGGTAACCTCAAAACGGTCCATAAAGTTTTCCATGATCGTAAAACCCATGCCCGAACGCTCGAGCTCAGGCTTCGATGTATAAAGCGGCTGCCGCGCCAGCTCCAAATCCTCAATGCCCCGCCCGTTATCCGATATCGAGATCGATACCGAATCGCCTTCAATTTTTGCTTCAATGGTTACTTTGCAAGATGCGTCGCTTTCATAACCATGAATAATCGCGTTCGTAACCGCCTCGGACACTGCTGTTTTCAAATCATTCAGCTCCTCAAGCGTCGGATCAAGCTGTGACACAAATGCAGCAACTGCGATTCGTGCGAAGGCTTCGTTTTCCGAGCGGGCGCTGAAGGAAAGCGTCATTTCATTCGATCCGTTCATGACACCACCTCCAAACTGGAAATTGCGTTCCGTTCGTTATCGTGAATCGTCAATATTTTGAACAGGCCTGACATTTCAAACAAGCGGTGAACATTCGGATTCACGTCGCAAACGACCATTTTTCCGCCCTTGCTTTTCACCTGCTTGTACCTCCCCAGGATAACGCCCAGCCCTGAGCTGTCCATGAATTGCAACTCCTTCAAACTAAGGATGACATGCTCACTGCTTCCGCGAAGGATCGCCTCTTCCATTTTAAATCGGACGACATCGGCGGTGTGGTGATCAAGCTCTCCCCGCAGCCTCACGATCAGCACATTGCGGTATTGCTCCAACTCTGCTTGCAGACTCATTATGCTGTTCATCTCCTCTAGGTTTTTTCAAATATAAGAAAGCTTGCGGCAAATCCGCTCTCCCTTCCTTACATTTACCGTGAAACGTAGACTGCTCTGCGATCAATCAGTTCCAGACGTTTACACTTGCCGAGATAGAACTAGCAATTCTCCAAAAAGGCAGCCTATTCCTGCATGCCGACAAAACTAGAAGCATACCGCTATGAGATGACAAAATATGCTGGTCGATTCAGCCTTATTGAGCTTTTTCGTGAGCTACGCGAACAAACCGGAGAAGGAGCGCTTCAGCAATTTAAACCAGCCTGCACGTTCTACGGATAACGGCGCATCTACATCAAATTCCTTCAACACCTGATCCCCCTGGTAAACAACAAGCTTGCCGATCGGCTGGCCGATTTGAACTGGGGCTTTAAGCGGACCATTGATCTTCAGCTCATAACGGATGTCTTTCGTTTGGCTGCCTTTCTTAAGCAGCACGCTATACGCATGCTTGGCCACCAATGGAAGCTCTGGTGCTACGCCCTTTTCGATCTTCAGCGTACCCATCGCTTCTCCCTCTTTAATAATCGAGTGGTTCATATACTGGGCAAACGTATAATCGAACATTTGCGATACCTCGGCATTTCTGGTCTTCGTATCCGGCTCTCCCATGACAACGGCTATAACCCGCATATTGTCCCGCTTCGCAGTTGCCGACAAACAATATTTCGCTTCACTGGTGAAGCCTGTTTTCAAACCATCGGCACCGCTATAAAATCTGACCAGCTTATTCGTATTTACAAGCCAAAATGGCTTCTCGGACGTTTTACGCAAATAATCCTGGTAAAGCCCTGTGTATTTAGTCACTTCGGAATGCTTAAGCAGTTCCCTCGACATGACGGCAATATCATGCGCCGAAGAGAAATGATTCGCTACCGGCAAGCCATTTGGATTCGAAAATTGCGTATCATTCATGCCTAGCTGCTTTGCACGCTCATTCATCATGGCGACGAACTCCTGTTCCGTGCCGGCTAGTTTCTCCGCCATGGCTACCGAAGCATCATTGCCCGAAGCGAGCGCGATGCCCTTGATCATATCATCTACTGACATTTCTTCGCCTGGCTCAAGAAAAATTTGCGAGCCCCCCATGGAAGCTGCATATTCGCTAGTCTGGACTTTGTCTGACAGCTTGATTTTCCCATCATCGAGCGCTTCCATAATGAGAAGCAGCGTCATAATCTTGGTAATGCTTGCAGGTGGAAGCTTATCATGGCTATTCTTCTCATAAATAACGGTACCGCTGTCCGCATCCATCAGGATCGCTGAACGGGCAGATACCGCCAAATTAGCTGTAGGAGCCTGGTTGGAAGGAGCTGGTCCAGGCGCCGGTGTAGGCTCCACAGCCGCAAAGGCTGCCGCAGGCAGCGCAAGCGCAAATGCGAGAATAAGTAAACATAGCTGGATCGAACGTTTTTTCAACTAGATCTCCTCCTAAAAGTTTTGCGAAGCAAAACTTGCTTCGTAAGCGTAAACTTGGTTTTGCGAAGCAAAACTTGCTTCGTATGCGTAGGCACGGTTTTGCATAGCAAACACCGATCGCGCACAATTCGCTTATCTTTCTCTTTTTAGTGTTGACTCTTAAGTTGGAAATTATTCCATCAGCTAGACTTATTGGACAACTAAAAAACCGTTCCCCTAAAGGGGAACGGTTTTCTCTCGGATAAATGAGTTAAGTATAACGCTCGATGCCTGCTGCCGTAATAACCGAAAGCAACAGCGCTCGCGGCTCAGGCTTATGATCTTGAATGTCGTATGATTGGCGTACTCGCTCTAATACCTCAGCGGTATTAGCATTCTCTTCACGCACATGAAGTAAAGCAAGCGTCTCGCCGGCCTCCACGGCATCGCCTACCTTTTTGCGAAGCATGACGCCAACCGCATAATCAATCACGGCATCCTTCGTCGCTCTGCCCGCTCCAAGCAGCATAGCAGCAAGGCCTAGCTGCTCGGCTTCAATGGCATTTACAAAGCCCGTGGTAGATGCTTTTACTTCGATTACAATAGGAGCTTGAGGCAGCTTGTCAGGCTCGTCTACAATGGAGGGATCTCCGCCTTGGGCGGAAACAAAAGATTTGAACTTCGCCAATGCCGCTCCACTCGAAATCCTCTCTTCCAGAAGTTTCCTAGCATCTGCAATCGAATCGGCTTTCCCGCCGAAAACAACCATATGAGCGCCAAGGGTCAAACATAGCTCCGTTAGATCCTCTGGACCATGGCCTTTTAGCGTTTCGATGGATTCCTGAACCTCCAAGGCATTGCCGATTGCAAAGCCAAGCGGCTGATCCATATCGCTTATAACTGCAGCCGTATTCCGTCCGACTTCCGTTCCTATATTTACCATCGCTTGCGCAAGCTTCTCCGAATCCTCTAGCGTCTTCATAAACGCGCCACGGCCAGTCTTGACGTCGAGCACGATCGCATCCGCGCCAGCTGCAATTTTTTTGCTCATCACTGAGCTTGCGATAAGTGGGATCGACTCTACGGTGGCGGTGACGTCCCGCAAAGCATAAAGCTTCTTGTCTGCCGGAGCAAGATTTCCGCTTTGCCCAATGACAGATAAACCAATTTCGTTGACCTGGTTCATAAACTTTTCTCGCGAGAGCTCCGTGCGGAAGCCCTCGATCGATTCAAGCTTATCAATCGTTCCTCCGGTGTGGCCAAGGCCCCTTCCCGACATCTTCGCCACCGGAACGCCTGCAGATGCAACCAGCGGCGCAAGAATTAACGTCGTTTTATCGCCTACGCCGCCTGTGCTATGTTTATCGACTTTAATCCCGCTAATTGGACCCAGATCAACCTGATCGCCTGAATTCGCCATGGCGAGCGTCAGCGCTGCTGTCTCCTTTGGTGTCATTCCCCGAAAAAATACGGCCATCGCCCAAGCGGACAGCTGGTAATCAGGAATGTCCCCACGGGAATAACCGTCTATTAAAAAAGTCAACTCAGAAGCGGTCAGCTCGCCACCGTCTCTTTTCTTCTGTATAAGATCTACCGACCGCATATTTCCCTCTCCATTCGCACATCCGTTAAGTATTGTTATAAAGCACGTCGCTCCCTCTGCACCTGAACAATAATCTCATCAAGCGTCTGGCTTAAGTGGATTACATCGAGATGCTGAAGGCTTTCATTCAACAGAGCCGCTTCAATCATCTTTTTACGCATCTGCTCCATCTGCGTAAGTAATTGCTTGTCCATGTCATTGTCCACTCCATCTTTCTTTAATCATGGACATTATACGACGAATGGCAAAAAAAACACTGTCATATTGAGTCGACGTAATTATTACATTTGTGTTACAAAAAATGTTACATAGCAGCGATTAGAGCCGTAACAAGTCCTAAAAATTGGGACTTGACTCGTTCCGTCGTTTCCATAACTTCAGCATGTGACAACGGTTGATCCAAAATACCCGCTGCCATATTGCTAATGCAGGAAATTCCAACGACTTCAATTCCCGAATGGCGAGCCGCGATGACTTCGGCAACAGTCGACATTCCGACAGCATCGGCGCCAAGAACCCGCAGCATTCGAATTTCTGCTGGCGTTTCATAGGTTGGTCCTAGCAATCCTGCATATACACCTTCACGCAATGTAAAGCCTTGACCTTCCGCAATTTCACGTGTGATCGCACGAAGACGCTTGCTGTAAGCCTCGGACATATCCGGAAAACGTACGCCAAGCGAATCATCATTCGGCCCGATTAACGGATTTTTACCTGTCATATTGAGATGGTCGGAGATCAGCATGAGATTGCCTGCTTCATAGTCGGTGTTTACACCACCAGCTGCATTCGTAACAAGCAAAGTCTTAACGCCTAGCGCCTTCATTACGCGTACCGGAAAAGCCGTCAACTCTGGTCCGTAGCCCTCATACATATGGAAACGGCCGCGCATAAGCAGCACCGTTCTGCCGGATAAGGTTCCAATCAGCAGCTCGCCGGCATGCCCTTCAACCGTCGAGATCGGAAAATGAGGAATATCATGATATTGAATCGTTACCGGATTTTCCAAATGATCGCCCAATACACCAAGTCCTGAACCCATGATCAGCCCGATTTCCGGTCTTAGTTCAGTTTGTCCCTCAATATACGTAGCTGCTTCCTTTATATGTGCCGCCGTTAGTCCTGCCGCTGTAATAGTTGTCATTAAAATTCCTCCTAAAATAAATATGAGCCGCATTAGGACTCTTCACTCACAATTAGTTACTCTTGCACACTAAGCTCAGATAGAAAACTTGTTCCATTCGGCGGTGCCGCAATGCCAAAATTATCGGCTATGGTTGCGCCAAGATCGGAAAAGGTTGAACGAACGCCGAGCTCGCCCGGATTGTTGAAAGAAGGGCTGTACAACAAGATTGGCACATATTCGCGCGTGTGGTCTGTACCGGGATGAACAGGATCATTCCCATGATCTGCTGTAATGATTAACAAATCTTTCTCGCCAAGCTGCTTCACCAATTCCGGTACGGAAAGGTCGAATTCCTCCAAAGCAGCTGAATAGCCTGCTGGATCGCGGCGATGCCCGTAGAGCGAATCAAAGTCTACTAGGTTCGTAAACAATAAGCCTTTGAAAGGCTGCTTAAGTTGTTCGATCGTTTTTTGAATGCCATCAGCATTGCTCTTTGTCGGAGTTGAGGATGTAATGCCTTCCCCATCGAAAATATCGTTGATTTTTCCGATGGCAATCGAATCGTAGCCTGCATCCTTAAGTGCATTCAGGACGGTCGGCTGCGGTGGCTTCACGGCATAATCATGACGGTTAGGCGTCCGTTTAAAGGCACCTGGCTGACCTACATAGGGCCTTGCAATTACACGGCCAACTGTAAACCGTTCGTCCATCGTCAGCTCACGCGCGATTTCACAGGCGCGGTAGAGCTCCTCAAGTGGAATGACGTCCTCGTGGGCTGCAATTTGGAAAACGCTGTCTGCTGATGTATAAACGATCCATGCGCCGGTTTCCATTTGCTCAGCGCCAAGCTCATCCAAAATATCGGTGCCGCTGGCTGGTTTATTGCCAATCACTTTGCGGCCTGTCCGCTCTTCGAAGGGTCCAAGAAGTTCAAGCGGGAACCCTTCCGGGAAGGTTTGGAACGGAACGGTCATTTCAAGCCCCATCAGTTCCCAATGACCAGTCATGGTATCTTTTCCAACGGATACCTCTGCCATTTTGCCATAGTAAGCGGTTGGTGCACCTGCTTCAGATTTCCAATGATGAATCGGGGCAATCCGGTCTAGCCCCCATTTTCTCAAATGCGGAAGCTTCGTTTCAGGCATCTTCTCTACAATATGTCCAAGGGTATGCGATCCCAAATCACCGAAAGCCTCGGCATCAGGCAGCTCGCCAATTCCTACACTATCAAGTACAATGACCGCGATTCGATCGAATTTCATTGGTATGTTTCCTCCTCTGTCTAATTAACCATGGTGAATGCTCTACTATGCACGCGGATGCGCACGGTTATATGTATCCTTCATACGGGTTTTTGAAACCTGCGTATATTTAAGCGTGGTCGAAACATCCGCATGCCCGAGCAGCTCTTGAACGGCTCGAATATCGGCTCCGTTATCAAGTAGATGCGCAGCTACGGAATGGCGAAGCATATGAGGCGTAATCTCCTCTTCTATGCCAGCTTCTTTCGCATACTTCTTTATCGTCTTCCAAAATCCCTGTCTTGTCAAACGTGTGCCTAAATGATTCAAAAAAAGCGCTGATTCCGACGCTCTTAACGTCAACAGCTCAGCTCTCCCGGATTGTAAATAATCGTAAAGCGCCTCTGCGGCAAGTCTCCCAAAAGGCACAATCCGTTCTTTCTGCCCCGTTCCCATGCACTGAACAAATCCTAGCTGCATATTGACATCCTCTATGTTGAGCGACACAAGCTCGGAGACCCGGATGCCCGTTGCATAAATAAGCTCAAGCATCGCCTTGTCCCGTTTGCCGCTTGCACTTGCACTGCTTGGCGTATCTAGCAGCGTGCTTGTCACAGCTACGCTCAAAATACTTGGTGGTTTTTTCTCTTGTTTAGGGGCTTCAAGATAAATAGATGGATTACTCAGAAGAACGCCCTCGGCAACCAGATAGTGGAAAAAAGCCCGTACCGACACGATATGCCGAGACAGCGTTGCCGCCTTTCTTCCCTGTTCTTTCAAATGCAGCATGTACCTTGAGAGATGATGCCGTTGCACGAGATTCAGCTCTAATAGGCTTTCATTTTCAACATAGGAGATGAACTGATTCAAATCCCGCTGATAGGAAGAAAGCGTATTGGCGGACAAGCCGCGTTCCTCCTTCAAATATTGAATGTAACGAATTAAATGAGCTTTCATCGGTATTCCTTTCATATTTCACACATGACTGACTAGCTTTTTCTCCAAAAACATTCAACATTCGACGCTACAAATCCTGCTTGACTGCGATAATCTGTGCAATATGCACAATGAATTACTCCCCATACCAGTAAAACCATCTAAGCCGGTCTGCCGCGTGTTTGCTGTCGGGTGAGTCCGGGTCAGTGACAAACACTTTTAGTGCAGCTCCTTTCGGCTCACGGTAAGGATGCACAGGTGAAATGGCATCTGCAAGCCAGCGATAACCGCCCGTCACAGCCAAAAGCAGCACGGAGAATACCAGTATAAAAAAAATGCGGCTCGTCCATCTGCGAATCGAAAAAACCATGCAAATCAGCCTCCTTATGATGCCGATACTGTTGTCCATCAGTACCACCATATGAGGAGACTGCCGCAAGTATGCTATCCATTTTACAAACGATCGTAAGGAACACTGTCCAGCCACTTTTCAAGTGAAGAATAAGGCAGCCCCGTAGCAAGCGCTACCGGCTCGTAAGTCACTCTGCTAGCGTGCGTATTGACACCCTTTTGAAGCGGTATGCTTTTCCGTATGGCTTCCAATCCGTGGTTCGCCAAATCGAGCGCGTATGGAATCGTAACATTTGTTAGAGCAAATGTCGATGTCCGTGGGACGGCGCCTGGGATATTAGCCACGGCATAATGTACGACGCCATGCTTGACATATATCGGGTCCTTATGCGTTGTCGGCCGATCAACGGTAGCAATAGAACCGCCCTGATCTACCGCCACATCTACGATAACAGCTCCCTTCTTCATGCCTTGAACCATTTGCTCTGTGACCAGATGTGGCGCACGTGCGCCAGGAATGAGTACGGCGCCGATTAGCAAATCTGCTCTGGCAGCTGCTTCCGCTATATGATAAGGACTAGACATCAACGTCCTGACCCGGCCGCCGAAAATATCGTCCAAATACCGCATACGTTCCGCACTTCTCTCTAAAATAATGACGTTTGCACCCATGCCAAGCGCAACCTTTGCTGCGTTGGTTCCCACGATACCGCCGCCAATAATAACAACTTCTGCTGGAGGTACGCCTGGCACACCGCCAAGCAATACACCGCGTCCACCATTAAAAGCTTCAAGGAATTGGGCGCCAACCTGCACCGACATTCTGCCAGCTACTTCACTCATTGGCGTAAGCAAGGGCAGACTGCCGTTTGAAAGCTGAATCGTCTCATAGGCAATTCCGGTAACGCCCTTATCAACAAGAGCCTTGGTCAGCTCAGGGGCGGCTGCCAGATGCAAATAGGTGAACAACAGTAGACCCTCGCGAAAATAACCGAATTCCACAGCTAATGGCTCCTTCACCTTCATAACCAGCTCTGCTCTTGACCATACCTCGGCAGCCGCCTTGATGAGCTCCGCCCCTTCACGCTCGTAATCAGCATCCTCGAATCCGCTGCCCGCTCCTGCGCCTGACTCAACTAACACCTGATGCCCTGCTGCTGCAAGCACAGTAACACCTGCTGGCGTCAACGCCACTCGGTATTCGCTTTGTTTGATTTCCTTGGGCACTCCTACTATCATAGTCATACCTCCTCCATAGCTTCAACGACCGTTTGAGCAAAAATATCTCTTACTATGTTGTATGATGAACCGAGCAGGATTGCTCGTTCTTTTCCGCTCTATAATTGGCAAAACAAATATAGAGTACAGGTTTCCTCTCTATGCTTTGTTATATTTCAGAAATTATGTGTCACAGTGACAATAACCCATACACAATCACAGGATTCCCCATAGACTGGATAAGCGTAACGCCAAAATCCATTAGGGGGTTCTGCGTCCATTGCCTAAGCTAAAATCGATCCTGAAGAGTTGTGCCTCCTGCAAAGCTTCCAGGCAAACCAACCGTAAGCTGATCACTCTGCGTTCGTCTCAATCTTATAAACGCTGCCTAAAGCAGCTGAAAGAATTAGGAATCAATCCTTTCAAAAAGGTTTCCAGCAGTCGAATCATCGGCTGCCATTTTCATAATAATAAAGTCTGGAAAACCTTAGCCCTCCATCCACAAGTCACATTAGTCGAAAAAGATTTACGCATTCGCGCCCACGGAATAAAAAAAACGATGCCCGTTTACCGCAGTGGCCAGTCAAGACCTCTCCTTACCCCTGCAACACTCCCTGCATTAGTCACATGGAACATTAGTCGTATTAAGGCTCCTGATGCTTGGCAGACGACACGAGGGCGTTCTATAAAGGTCGCCATTCT
This sequence comes from Paenibacillus luteus, assembly GCF_006542765.1. Classification (GTDB taxonomy): domain Bacteria; phylum Bacillota; class Bacilli; order Paenibacillales; family Paenibacillaceae; genus Pristimantibacillus; species Pristimantibacillus luteus. The sequence goes on along the minus strand of NZ_SKCD01000010.1, from coordinate 55,368 downwards.
AGACACCGGAATTGCTAATCATCCAGATCTTAGAATTGCAGGAGGCATTAATACGATTAATGGCGGCTCTTACGCAGACGACAATGGACATGGCACGCATGTGGCGGGAATCGCATCGGCGATTGGAAATGCAGGAAATATGACAGGAACCGCTCCAGAGGTGCAATTATATGCGGTAAAAGCGTTGGATGAAAACGGAGATGGTTACGTTTCAGATATTATCGAGGGAATCAATTGGTGTATAAAAAACCGCATGCAGGTCATTAACATGAGCTTCGGCATTTTAGGCTCGGAGAGCAGCGGCACGCTGCATGCAGCCATAAAACGTGCAGCTAAGCAAGGAATTATCATTGTGGCTTCCGCTGGAAACTCTGGCAGAGCAAGCGGACAAATTGACGAACCTGCTTCTTTTCAAGAGACGATAGCCGTTGCTGCATCTACTCGCATGAATCAGGTAGCTGATTTTAGCAGCAGAGGCAGCGGCATTGGACTAACTGCTCCTGGTGAAAATATAAAATCCACTTGGCTAAACGGCACGTATAAGAAGCTTTCCGGCACCAGCATGTCGTCACCTCATGTCACGGGCGGTGCTGCGCTGCTCTTAGCTGGCGGCCCTGGCCTAACACCGGCTAAAATAAGAACAAAACTGCGAAAGCGCGCTCTCAAGCTGCCAAACTACCCTTCAACCGCACAAGGGGCAGGTCTTCTGCAGCTTAATGATATGTTCAACCGCAAATAAAACGCCAAAACGGCTTTGCCGTCCAGTTATGCTGGGCAGCCAAGCCGTTTATGATTGATTTTCAGTTGGGTTTGCTTGATCATTTTTTGCTTTGCAACGATGACATACACCTTGGAAATCGAGGCGATGGTCGATGACAAAAAATCCGTATTCCTGCTCTAGCCGCTCTTCTAAAGGTAACAGCCAGTCTTCTTTAATTTCATCCATGGTTCCACATTGCACACATATTAAATGATGATGATGATGCTTATTGCTGTCAGTACGCAAATCGTACCGTGCTACCCCATCGCCGAAATTCAATTTTTCGACAACATGCATTTCGCTTAGCAATTCCAATGTCCGATAAACCGTTGCAAGTCCGATTTCTGGGGCTTTATCCTTAACTAGCATAAATACATCTTCAGCGCTCAGGTGGTCGTCTTCATTCTCAAGCAAAACACGTACCGTTGCTTCGCGCTGCGGGGTTAATTTGTAGCCCTGCGACTGCAACTGTTGTTTAATCTTCTCAATCCGGGCTTCCATGATTTCCCCCCTACCACATGTCTGCGCCTATTTCAGGAAACGTTTCCTCTCATTATAGGTGCTAACCCGTAGTAAAGTCAAACGTTTTGGTGTCATATTGTGGCGTTACCGGACGAAATCAAAGGTGTAACCCAGCTAATCAGAGAAGGAGAAATATAGGCCTCAAACAGCGCTGCCCCTGCAAAAACGATCAGCATTAGCACAGCTGTTGAACTAAAGGCTCCGAGCTGTGGGGCAAGCTCTCCCTTTTGCTGAAGGAGCCTGTTTTTAACCACATACATAGAGAAGGTAATCGCGGCCGCACTCACGATAATCATGGCGGGTACCGCTATAATATTTTGCGGAGCAATCGACACAAGGGATAGCAATACCCCCTTCCAGGCGTATTGGTTAATGAGTGTTCCAACTGAAAAACCGACAAGCGCACCTTTCAAGAAATTGAGCGCGAGCACCCCTGGAATTCCGACTACCGTAATGCCTAATATCCATAGAACAAGCAACCATTTCATATGGAAAAAAAACCGCTCCCAAAACGATTGCGCTTCACCCATCCCCACTCCATCATTCATAAGCTTGACATATTGATTAACGTCTTGGGCCAAATCCTGCTGTTGCTCCAGCGTCAGCGCATTGACCATCAAAGCGCCAAATACAACGCCAACGACAAATAAAACAGATACAAATACATAGAGGGAAAGTTGATTTTTTACCATGGTCACCATGCCCTTCCGTTTTGTGCACTCCACTCTTGTGAGAGTTTCCAATTTTGTGTTTCATATATGGAAAATAGTTGTAAGTTTACTCTATACGACAAAACTTTGAGTGCTGATTTGTGGATTGGCCGAACTAAACGCGCCGGGAAGTGCTCAGTCACATGTCGTCGGTCAAACCTCATGTTTGAAATAAAGAGGCTTACTGCAATCTAACATAAAGTTGACTTAACTGAGCTTAGCAAAATTTTATCCATCAGAAATAGGGCTTCTATAGAGGGTTGTCTACTATTGTATGAGAGGAATTATTATGGTATGACGAGTGGTTGGAGGAAACAAAAAAAGGTCGGCTATAGCCGACCTGTTAGTGTGTAGAGCTTCCAAGCGTATACGGCAAGAATGGTTTTGGCATCGCTAATGCGGCCTTCTTCTATATAAGACTCAGCCTGTTCAAGAGTGATCGCTTCAACTCTTAAATCCTCGTCATCATCTGGATTCTGAACGCCAAGCTCGACTTTATCCGTAAAGTAGATGTACAGCTTCTCATCGGCGAAGCCTGGTGAAGTGTAAAAGGCGCTAAGCAGCTTTAGATCGCTCGAGCGATAACCCGTTTCTTCTTCCAGCTCACGTGCCGCAGCGGTAAGCGGGTCCTCCCCCGGATCTAGCTTGCCGGCAGGTATTTCTACTTGGTATTTTTCAAGTGGCTTGCGAAACTGCTCAACAACGAGCAGCTTGCCATCTAACAAGGCCATGACTGCTGCGGCACCCGGATGCTTTACAATTTCTCTAGTCGCTGTTTTACCATCTGCCAGCGTTACCGTATCCACCTGCAGCGTTATGACTTTTCCTTGAAAGATTGGTTCGGTCTTAATCGTTTCCTCTCGCCATATCTCAGCTGGCTGTTGCTCTTTCACTCGTATCGCTCCTTATAAATGTATTGGCTTCATGCGCATATCTTGTCCATTCCCTGCATAACTATCAATATATCAAATTGACAGGGGCGATTAATATGAAACAATATGTAGCTCTAAATCATTTGCGTTTAGTAGGAAAAGGCTGGGAGATCAGACATCAGCTGCGTAAGCTATCGGCAGCCTCGTTATCACGGACACCGATGTCCGAATACACCAACGTGATCAGCGTTCGGCGCGTTCCTTTAGAAAAAATAAATTAAGCAAAGTCTTTCATTTGAAATACAAAGACAAAAACCCTCCATCCCGTTCAGCCTGCGCTGAGCCTCAGGATTGAAGGGCTTTCTGTCATGTTCGGCCGCGTAGCGCCAAGCTATAACAAACATCGTTAACGCTTGCTATTAAACCCTATTTCGAATATTATTCTGAAGCCGCTGCTTGTTTAATAATTTCAACAACAAGCTCCGTTGTTTTGACCAGATCCTCGGCTTTAATCTGCTCTTTTGTTGTGTGAATATGCTCGTAACCGACGGCCAGATTAACGGTAGGAATACCTAATCCGTTAAAAATATTGGCGTCGCTGCCGCCGCCAGAATGGAACGTACGCGGTGTCCGCCCAATGGCAATGATCGCTTTTTTGGCAAGCTGCACCACCGGATCCTCATCATCATAGCTGTAAGCAGGATAAATAATATCACTCTCCAGCTCGCCGCGAGCGCCAAACTCCTCAGCAGCACTCTCAACAGCCTTTCTCATCGCTTCAATTTGATTGTCCAGCTTATGCTGAACAATGCTTCTAGCTTCAGCGTCCAGCTTCACATAATCACATACGATATTCGTTGCGCCGCCGCCCTCGAATCGACCGATATTAGCTGTCGTTTCTTCATCAATGCGTCCTAGCGGCATTCTGGCAATCGCCTTCGCAGCAACCTGAATCGCACTAATGCCATCCTCTGGGTTCACCCCTGCATGTGCGGAACGACCATACATTTTGATCGAAACCTTCGCTTGTGTTGGTGCGGCTACGGCAATATCGCCGATCGCTCCATTCGAGTCCAGTGCATAACCGAACTTTGCCTCCAGCTTTGACGCATCTAGCGCCCGCGCACCAAGCAGCCCTGATTCTTCGCCAACTGTAATGACAAATTGGATGCGCCCATGAGCGATAGACTGCTCCTGAACGACGCGGATTGCCTCGAATATAGCAGAGATGCCTGCTTTATCGTCGGCACCAAGAATGGTCGTGCCATCGCTTCTTATGTAGCCATCCTCATCCAACTGCGGCTTGATTCCTACTCCAGGCGTTACGGTATCCATATGGCAAGTAAAGAAGATTGTAGGGACTTCTTCATTCCCTTCAGTGGCTTCCCAAAGCACAAACAAATTGCCTGCGCCATGTCCGGTCTTCTCCGCTGCATCATCCTCGCTTATTTGCAAGCCAAGCGCTTCAAATTTTTGTTTTAGCACACGGCTGATTTCCTGCTCATGCTTGGTTTCGCTATCCACCTTAACTAATTCCATAAATTCATTCACTAAACGGTCTTTTACGATCATTAACGTTTCCTCCGTCCATTACTTTCGTATACAATAGAGTAAATGACAAGCTCATAGCCGTGCTATGATGTTCCAAATCAAGAAAGGGGTTTTTCCATTGCGTAGACAGCGAATGATCCGTATTGTTGCCATTGTACTTGTATCCGCACTCGTATTGTCGTCCTTGCTCGCTGGGCTCGGATCACTATTCCTTTATTAAATTCAGCTCACTTCCGAATTCCTTCACAAAATGGGGAAGCAGCTCCTTCGCCGCTTCTTCGACCGATAGCTCAAGTCCTGTTAAATCATTGAAGGACGTAACGCCGAACTGCTGAATGCCGCAGGGTACGATGCCGCTGAAGCCTTCTGCTGCGATGCCTGATTTGATGTTAAGCGCGAAACCATGACTTGTAATAAAGCCCCGGCTATGCCGGGCTTTATTAAATTTCACCCCAATGGCCGCAATTTTCGCATCACCGACCCATACACCTGTATATTCAGGCTTTCTCCCCGCTTCTATACCATACTCGCCAAGCCAATTAATAATGACCTGCTCCAAGCTCCGCAAATAAGCATGCAAATCCAGACCAACCGCTTCCAAATACAGCAGTGGATAACCAACAAGCTGCCCCGGCCCATGGTATGTGATGTCTCCGCCCCTATCAATTTGAAACAGCGTGATTCCGCGTTCCTTTAACTGAGCCTCATCCAGAAGTAGATGCTCGGGATGCTTGTCAGAGCCCATCGTATAGGTAGGTGGATGCTGAAGAAGGAGCAGCGTCTGCTCGCGCTCCTCCTTATCAATTTGCTTTACATATGCTTTCTGCAGCTCCCACGCTTCTGCGTAATCGAGCATGCCGATATAGTGGGCATCCAGCCGTCTTAAGCCTTTTGCGTGATCCGCTTCAGCCATGATGGTGTTCCCCTTTTCTAGTACAGTTTGCTTTCCAGATTGAAGCTTTCCAAATTGTCTTTTACCCGCTGCAAGAAACGTCCGCATATTACGCCGTCCAAGATCCGATGATCAAGCGACAAGCAAATGTTGGCCATTGAGCGTACTGCAATCATATCATTGATAACTACTGGACGTTTCACAATGGACTCAAAGGTCAAAATGGCAGCCTGCGGATAGTTGATTATCGGATAAGACAAAATAGAGCCGAATGATCCCGTATTATTCACGGTGAAAGTTCCGCCTTGCATATCCGAGAGCGTCAACTTTCCTTCCCTCGTCTTGCGAGCCAGCTCCTCAATTTCTTTGGCGAGGCCAGCAACGTTCTTGTGATCCGCATTCTTAATTACAGGTGTCATTACGGAATCTTCGGTACCTACTGCCAGTGCAATATTGATGTCACGCTTCACTATAATCTTATCTACTGCCCACATCGAATTCATAATTGGCACGTCTTTAATGGCATTGACCACCGCTTTGAGCAGAAAAGCCAAGTATGTTAGATTGATGCCTTCGCGTTTCATAAAATCTTCTTTCAGCTTGTTACGAAGCAGAACCAGATTGGTAACATCCACTTCAATCATTGTCCATGCATGTGGAATTTCGCTAACGCTCTGTCTCATATTCCGGGCAATGGTATTACGTATAGGCGTTACATCAATGAAATTGTCGCCCCTGCCAGCCCCTGCTGAGCCTTCTACTTCGATTTTCGGAAGCCTTGGCGTTTCCGTCAAATGAAGTCCCGACGAGCGTACTTGCGCTGCTGCATCTACCATTCTAGGCGCTTGTAATGAAGCATTGACAGCCGCTGCGCTGCTTCCATTTGCTGCTCCCGATGCCACATAGGCGAGCACATCTTTACGCGTAATTCTGCCGCCAAGGCCAGTTCCTGGCACTTCTGACAAGCGGATCGAATGCTCAGCAGCAAGCTGCTGAACAGCTGGCGAGAAGCGGTTGCGCATTGGCGCGTCTTCCGTTTCTATTGCCGCGGATGAAGTTGATCCCGATTGCTTCGGCTCACTCTTCTCTATCGAAGGTGCTTCAACTTGGCTTGCCGCTTCCGAGCCTTCAGTTTCAATAATGCAAATGGGTGTTCCAACGGGAACCGTTTCCCCTTTGCCTACCAAAATTTGAACGAGCTTGCCAGCTACTGTAGAAGGCAATTCCGCGTTGACTTTGTCCGTAATAATCTCACAGACAGGCTCATAAATATCCACCCAATCGCCTGGTTGCTTCAGCCATTTATCGATGGTGGCTGATACAAGCGATTCCGCAAGCTGCGGTACAACGATCTCCGTCATTGTTTTCATAGTTCACATCTCCCTACTGGCCCAAGCGTAAACGGCCACCACCGTCCTCTGGCGGCGCAGCATACGTTTCGCGGTGGCATTTAAGCTCTGTTGAGCAGCTATTCCTATTCCTATATCTTAGAAAGCCTAATAAAGGGCTAATTGCCGCATGGCTTCTTTGACTTTCTCTTTGTTCAGCAGAAAAAATTTCTCGCCAGGTGGATTAATCGGCATCGCCGGCACATCCGGCCCACACAAACGCATGATCGGAGCATCCAGCTCATAAAGGAGCTCTTCCGCAATAATCGCCGATACTTCAGCACCAACGCCTCCGGTTTTATTATCCTCATGGATAATAAGCACCTTGCCTGTTTTGCGTACTGCTTCAAGAATGCCCTCTTTATCAAGTGGCTGCAGCGTTCTTAAATCAAGAATATGGGCACTTATGCCCTCAGACTCTAGATCGGCAGCTGCCTGCTCTACGAAATGAAGCGGCATGCTGTAACTGATAACCGTAATATCATCGCCCTCGCGCAGCACATTGGCTTTACCGATAGGCACGATGTAATCATCGTCAGGCACTTCTCCTGTAATGAGCTTATAGCATTTTTTGTTTTCAAAATAAAGCACGGGATCCGGATCACGCACAGCTGCCTTCAAAAGTCCCTTCGCGTCATACGGACGATACGGGGCTACGATTTTCAAACCAGGAGTACCAAAAAAGACCGATTCCGGGCACTGCGAGTGATACAAACCACCAAAGATACCGCCGCCAATTGGCGCCCGAATAACGAGCGGGCATGTCCAGTCATTGTTCGAGCGGTAACGAATTTTCGCTGCTTCGCTAATAATTTGGTTCGTTGCAGGAAACATAAAATCGGAATATTGCATTTCCGCAATCGGCTTCATTCCGTACATAGCCGCGCCAATTGCAACACCAGCGATGGCAGATTCCGCAAGCGGGGTATCGAGAACGCGATCTTCACCGAACTGCTCTTGAAGCCCCTTAGTCGTAGTGAACACTCCACCTTTAATACCGACGTCCTCCCCAAGAACAAAAACGTCCTCGTCGCGGTCCATTTCTTCCTTCATCGCCTTGCGAATAGCATCAATATATTCAATTACAGCCATTATCCCTTGCCTCCTTGCTCAGCATCATCCGCATAGACATGCAGCATCGTAGATTCCGGCGTTGGGAACGGCGCTTTATCGCCATATTCGGTCGCATCGTCAAGCAGCTTACGAATTTTGGTATGAAGCTCAGCATCAAGCTCTTCCGTCCAAATTCCGCTGTCAATCAAGTATTGCTTATATTTAGGGATACCGTCTTTCGCACGATTGAGATCTACTTCTTCCTTCGTACGATAAGCAAGATCGTTATCTGATGTAGAGTGAGGCGATATGCGGTACATAAGCGCTTCGATCAAGGTTGGTCCATCACCCGCTATGGCACGCTCACGTGCTTCCTTCACTACACGGAATACTTCAAGAGCATCATTCCCGTCAACCTGAAACCCCGGGAAACCATACCCAAGCGCGCGATCAGAAACTTTAGCAGCCAACTGCTTATGAATGGGTACAGAAATCGCATACTGATTATTTTCACACATGAAAATAACCGGCAGCTTATGTACGCCCGCAAAGTTGCAGCCCTCATGGAAATCACCCTGATTGCTGGAGCCTTCTCCGAAGGTAACAAAACTGACTAAAGGATTTTTTTTCATTTTTGCAGCAAGCGCAATACCAACCGCATGTGGAACCTGTGTCGTTACCGGACTTGATCCTGTGACGATTCTAAGCTTCTTCGATCCGAAATGGCCTGGCATTTGACGACCGCCACTATTAGGGTCCTCTGCTTTCGCAAACACGGACAGCAGCAGATCACGAAGTGTCATGCCTACGGCAAGTACAAAGCCGTAATCTCGGTAATAGGGCAAATAATAATCTGTATCACGGTCCAGAGCATAGGCAGCGGCTACCTGGGCAACCTCTTGTCCTACACCGGAGACATGAAAATTGATTTTACCAGCGCGCTGCAGCAGCAGCATACGCTCATCAAACTTGCGAGCGGTCACCATCGTTGCGTACATATCAATTGCTTGCTCATCGCTAAGCCCTAATTCCAAATGACGAACATTTTGCCCAGTAGAAGCTGGTTGGGTCATAAGGTGTTCCTCCTTTTTTTTACACGATTATAACCTGGTACTAAGACTTGATCATATATATTATAACTCCAATCGTTCCAAAAAGAAAACTGTCTTCGTTAGAACGATATGGCTTTGCCGTCAACAGCCAACATAGCCTCGCCAAGCGCCTCCGAAAGCGTAGGATGCGGATGGATCATTTGCCCAACTTCCCATGGCGTTGCATTAAGAACGCCTGCAAGTGCTGCCTGTGAAATGAGGTCTGTCGCATGGGCTCCAATCATATGAACGCCAACGATATCATTCGTTTTCCGATCGGCAATAACTTTAACGAACCCTTCCTTCTCGCCAATGACAATCGCCTTGCCAATCGCCTGAAAAGGAATTTTTCCGGTCTTTATGTCATGCCCTTTCGCGCGAGCGCCATCCTCGGTTAATCCGTAGGAAGCAATCTCTGGGCGCGAGTAAATACATCTTGGAATCAGATGTGCCTCAATTGCCGCCGGCTTCTCTCCGTTAATATGCTCAGCAGCTATTATCCCCTCATGAGCTGCCGCATGCGCAAGCTGCACACCGCCAATAACATCTCCAATCGCATAGATATGCGGCTCACTCGTTTGACCGAAAGCATTCACCTCAATAACCCCGTTAACGATACGAATATCGGTATTCTCGATGCCGATTCCTTCAACGTTTGCCTGCCGTCCTATGGATACCAGCACTTTCTCAGCCGTTAGCAGCACATCACCATCTTCTGTCGCAGCAACGATAGAAACCTCGTTGTTTTCAGCTTTATATTGCTCAATTTGAAGCTGTACACCTGTGAACACGCGCACTCCGCGGCTGCGAAACGATCTTGTGAGTTCAGCAGACACCTCAGTATCTTCTCCGGGCAGCAAGCGTGAGCCTGCCTCTACGAGCATTACCTGTACGCCAAAATCCTGTAACAGCGAAGCCCATTCCACGCCAATAACCCCGCCGCCAACGATAATGATTGATTTGGGAAGCTGTTCCATGACTAGTGCCTCATCACTGGATAAAATATATTCTCCATCCGGCACCAAGCCCGGCAACTGACGCGGGCGTGAACCCGTTGCGATAATAAGATTCGTGGACACCACCGACTCCATCTCGCCATCGGGTAGTTCAACAGCAAGCGAGCCGCTGCGCGGAGAGAAAATGGATGGCCCGATTACTCGTCCTTTGCCATTGATTATTTGAATCCCATTCTTTTTCATTAGGCTTTGCAGCCCTCTGTAAAGCTGCTCAACCGTTTGTTCTTTACGCTCTTGTACCTTGGGGAAATTGAGTGCTACTGCCCCTTCCGTTACCTCAATGCCGTAGCTGCTTGCTTCAAGTAGTGTAGAATATACTTCCGCGCTGCGCAGCAGCGATTTACTCGGAATACAACCTTTATGTAAGCAGGTGCCGCCTAGCTTGTCCATTTCGATAATCGCAACACTCTTCCCAAGCTGCGCGGCACGAATGGCTGCCGTATAACCGCCTGGTCCGCCTCCTAATACTGCTACGTCCACCTGTATAGCCATACTATCATTCCCTTCATTAGTACCTTCAATATATGCGAATGCCCTAAGATCATTGCTTCTTTTCATGTCCAAACGCATTGTATCACGACTTCAAACCCTATTGTACCTGTTTTTACGAATGCCCGCATCGTGCTTTTACGAAATAGACACTGTATGTTTAAAAAGGTATGATAAAGCTAACTGTATATTTTGACCGATAAGGAGACACTGTATTTATGAAATTAGTAACTGCTCGTTTTATTGCTATTCTCATGCTCGTTATTCCGGGATTGCTGGCTTGCTTTGGGTTTCTCAAAATGAAAGATTCCGTGTTTTTCTATTTTTCCGATTTCGGCAATGAGAAAATAACACCGGATTTTGATTGGCTGAAATTTTTGCTAGGCTTTGTTATGTTCTCAGCTGGCGCGGGTTTTATTGCAGGCTGGACCTTTTTTCGGGACCGCAAACGAAATTATGTGGCACCGCGCTTTAAAGAGAAGCGTCCGCGTCCACCTAAGCCGCAAAGCTAATAAAGCTTCATCCGTATACAAAACCGCAGAGCACTGGATGATTTGTCATCCTGCTCAGCGGTTTTTCATTTTTGAATACATCATTTCCAACAATTAAACTCATTCCCCATACTCCAGCATTTGTGTATAGGCTTTCGGTACCATATAGGTCGCAGCCAGCTCTGTTTTATCTGAATTCAGAAACATTCTTACAAGCGAGCTGCTCGTTTGCATATAATGCGTGTAAGGTGACAGATATATTGTATCTGCCATCGTAGTATTGCGAATATATTGCTCTAGTTGGAGCTCATATTCAAGATCGGTAGCGTTCCGGATGCCCCGAATCACAACATTAATATCATGTTTATTAATATAATCTGCGACAATGCCCTCGTAGGGAACAATTTTTATTTTATCATGCTGCTGAATGGACAATGACACTAGCTCCGTACGCTGTTCAATCGTAAAATGATGCTTCTTCGATCGGTTATTAGCTACAATAATATGAACCTCGCTAAATAAATGAAATGCCCGCTCAATAACCGAAACATGGCCGAGCGTAATCGGGTCAAAGCTTCCTGCATACACAGCTTTCATTATGTCACCTCTTTAGCTCGTTTACACTGCGATAATCCTTTGAATGAATCATAACAATTATCATCGTTTCAGTTTATCATTACGTAATACAGGAGCATTATGATAAAAGCATCTTAGGAAGAAGAGGTGCACTTATGACCATCGTATTCGATGTAACGGTAGACGGTAAAGTAAAAGAAACCATTCAGCCGCAAACGCAGCGCCTGAAGGAAATCCATAGCTTTATCAAAGCAGAATCTTACGGTTTAATCAAGAAATATGGCAGCAACGTTTACTTAAACCGAAGAGTCGTTTACAACTAAGGCATCCAAGGACGCCTTTTTTTGTTTACCCGATCCCCATAATATAAAAATACCGCTATCCATTGACGTTTTGCAACCCCCAATGAACAACGGTACCAGACCTCTTTAACTTAAACCTCTCAGCTAGCCTTATGCATCCATTTTGAAAGGGTGGCTCTATGCTATTCTATAAATTAAAACCCATGATTAAATTAAACGCTTTGGCACTTGCTACTTTCGGCTGCTATACTATTTTCAAATTATTATTTTAATTTATATGATAAAATAGTTCACCCCGATTAAAATAAATAAGACGCCCACCTTCGGCATAAATCCGCTAGTGGACGTCTTATTATTTTTACATACCAAGAAACGAATTTGTCCGTTTCTTTTGTGTATGATAACGAGGTCTAACTATCCGATTACCTTGCGCAGATTGCGAGGTGAGAATCTTCTTAGGAACATTGACGCTACCTTAATCGTAATTGCAACCCCTTACCAATGAGCTTTTTATGATACCTTATGCTCAATCCGCAGCTTATCAGCCACCATCGCAATAAATTCGCTATTCGCTCGGAGGGTACGGAGCCTAATCCGTTATGTGGCGCACATTCAGACGGCCAGCTACTCGCCATTGCAATAAATTTTAGCGTATGTTTATCGGAATGGTTAGCGAAAATTCAACGCTATGGAGGCGTCCGATAAATGACACGTAATAACCCTAAGTACACGTTTGCCTCAAAACGAGGCCGCAGCGTTAAATTCGATTTAGCAACGCAGATTGAACGTTATCTCCATGTCAAACGAATAGAGAAGCGCTCGCCGAAAACGATCGCCACATATGCGCAGTCACTTAAACAATTTCGCGAATGGTTTGAGTCACAGGCGGATACCGAACTAAGCTCGGATGTCATGCGCGATTTTGTTCACTATTTAACGTATGTTAAAGTAAGTTGGGACGACCATCCTACGAGTCCTAACGGTAAGGTCGGACTGTCTCCGCGATCCGTAAATAATACTATACGAAACATCAAGGTCTTCTTTAACTATTTAATGAAGGAACGCGTTATAACCCACTCCCCTTTAGACTCGATTAACTATCAAAAAGAGGAAAAAGAAACCTTCGAATTATTTACGGATGAGGACGTACTAAAACTCTTATCAGCACCTAATAAGCGCGTTTATACCGGTCATCGAGACTATTGTATGATGCTCTTACTTGTTGACGGTGGGCTTCGTGTTAAGGAGCTTACTAGTTTAAAAATATCCGATATCGATTTCAAATTACGTCAGGTTACGGTAAGAGCTGAAGTGTCCAAGACAAAGACGACTCGCGTTATACCGCTCTCTCAACTTACGATAAAAGAGCTCGAAAAATTAATATCCTATATGAACGTTGAGGAAAACGATTATTTATGGCTTACGCAGTTTGGGAACCGATATTTCGGCGATACATTCGCGAAGATGTTAAAGCTATACGCTAAACGAGTCGGAGTCACAGGCGCGCGCGTATCTCCGCATACTTTCCGTCATTACATGGCCGTTAAGTTTCTACGCGGCGGCGGTGACCCCATCGCATTGGCTCGTATTCTAGGCCACACGTCGCTTAATATGACGCAAGTTTACGTACGCTTCACCGGTACCGATTTACGCGAGCAGCACGACAAGGCTTCGCCAGTTACGAGCTTACTCGATAAAGGTAACGAGAAGAAACGCGGCAAGCTTCGGTTTAGTTAAACTACCCTTTGACTTTATTCTATTTAATAAGTACTATCATATTGGGTTGTATTTCCAACTAGATTAATAGAGGAAGTGATACGTATGTATGGTTATGGAGGAAAAGAAGAAACACTATACTTAAAAGCACTTGAATTAGCACAGTCAGGAAGCGCTACACTTCTGTTTAGTTTTGAATCGGACAAGTCAAAACTGTTAAAGATACTAACCTCATATGCAACTAAGACTCCGATTATAAAGTTGGAAAACGGTTCTGAAGAATACAAAGCAAAACTACAGGAATTTCAATCATCTCTCGACGAAGTTGTTCCCCTTTCTTATTGTGACGCTGCAAGTATGGACATTAAGGAAATAGAAGACCATATTAGCCGAGCGGTTAAGGATAGGGAATTGAAACATGTAGTACTTGACCGCGTGGACAATTTATCAGGAGTTTTGTCGCTTGGCAGAAAGTATAAAGTTGAAGTAATTTTTTAGATTTTAACTAAACGAAAAAAAGGCGCGGCCACCAACGGAACTTACTCCGCTAATGACCGCGCCCTCTTTACGTTTTCTGACTCATCCGGGCAATAACGTGCCCTCTTTACGTTTTTTGCCCGCTAACTCTCCGCAGCTCATCCGCCAAGCGCTTAAACTCCGCTCGACTAGCGCTATCCTGCGCCGCCATATAAGACGCGCTCAAATACGCGATGATCTTATTCGCGTCAGCCGCCGACATTAATTTCGCCAAATCGTCCGCCTCCTTATTCGGAATCATCTTCGCCGCCACCGCCGCCTTAAACGCTGCCCATCCCGTCCACTTGCCGCCATCGTACATCAATCGCGGACATATCTTCGCGCTCCAATCGTAATGGCGCCGCAGCCGATCAACGCCCCAGCCGCGCTCTTTTAACATCGCCGCAACGAGTGTCGCCGCGCTATCGAGCGTCTTCGCGTAATTGCCGCTTTCGCATATCTCTACGCCGATCGACGTACGATTGCCCGAAGTCGCTCCGCTGCCGTCTCCGGAGTGCCATGCGTTCTCGTTCAGCGGCAGACATTCGATTACCTCTCGCTCATCAATAACAATGTGGTACGAAGCTGTTCGCGTATTAGACGGATTCGTCAGCCAGGCGCGCTCATTGCGGGCGGTCGACGTCGGATTGCCCGTATTGTGAATCGTAATCGTTGACGCGTTCATTACGTTGGCTGGCCGCCTGTTACACGCGACTGTCTTCGGGATATGGTCGGCTACGTAATTAAACGTCTTTGCTTCCGTCACCGCCTACGCCTCCCTTACGTTTCAACACTTCGATTATGTCGCGCAGCTTATCCGGTAAAGGTAGGCCGCCGCGCCCCAAATTCTCCGCTAAGCTGACGAGCTCGTTCGCGATGTAAAAGTAAACGGATGCCGTCATGACGACGCTCTCCAGTTCGAGCAGCACATCGATACGGTGCGCGATTAGAATAACGAGCAGCATCAGCCCTTTTTTCGCCAGCCCAACGCTGCCTACTGCGCTATTTAATCCGCGACCTTCTTTGATGCTCGCGTAGATGCCCGTTATAATATCCGCGCCAATACCGATTAATAGGAACGTTAGTGCCTCGGACCAGCCGCCGAATGCAAACGCAATAAAAGCGCCGACAACGCCAGCGCCTCCGTTAATTAAAGTTTGACCGTTCATTGCGCGATCATCTCCGCTCTCTTTTTATAGTTACCGTCTTCTTCGCGGTATCCCACGCAACCGACGCGCCGAATAGCTCGGCCACATCGCGCAATCCTACGAATACGCGGCCGTCAATTAACTGCGGTGCCGCCGCCAAGCTAACGCGCTCACCGTTGTGTGCGCCGATTACGCTTCCGACCGTTGCCGTTATCACATCGTACGTAGGCGCGGCGATAATCTCCGGCAGCCGAAAGACTCCGTGGCCCGTACGCTGATCGTAGCCGGGCGCTTCGATGTCCTGCGCGTTAGCAATGACGGCTTTATACGTTTCCTCAAACGTTGGCTTGCGGTTAAATTCCGCGATAAACCGCTGCTTCCAGACCGCAATTAGGCCGGCCACCCACGGAGCCGCGAACGACGTACCCGATACGCCCATGAGTTTATCCGCGTATAACTCCGACGGTATCTGAAGGCCGTCCGCAAAGCCGCAAACGTCAAGATCGTCGCCGCGCACGTCCCACGAAGAGTAGCCGTTAGATAGCGGACCAGTAAATCCGTTATACGTCCCCCAGCGGACGGAGCCTACGCTTAGCCACGTTTTCTTGCGCGAGAATCCCGAAAGACTGTCCGCTCGCGCTCCGTCATTGCCCGCCGAACAAACGAAAAAGACACCCGCGTCGAGTGCCTTCCGTTCAAGCTCGTTAAATTCCGCTGTGTTGTAGCTGCCGGTCGCCGAGTAGTTGTATACGTCGATACCGTTTGCGATACAGTAGCGTAGATTCGCCAGCCAATCCGCGCCCATTAAATGGACCTCTACGTCAGGCGCCGTCAGCAGCAACGTATCAATTACGTTCTGCGCGTGCGAATCCGCTTTATCCGTAAACTTGACGCCGAACGGATCGATGACGCGACCGCCCCAGCGTGCTAGGTTACGGCAGGTGCTCGCGGTTACTTCATGGACCGCCACTTTGACGCCGCGACCCGTATAGCCAGCAGCGTGCCACTTATCTGCGCGACAGTAGGCGAGTTCGGTCACGTTATACATCGGAATCCTCCGCCAAGTCCGGCCGCCTGGCGTAGACTTCCGCTAATATTTGCGCCGAGTCTTCCGCGCTAAGTCCGTATGACGCGACGATCTCGATAACTCTGCCCTCACCGTAGCCAAACTTCGTAATCGTTCCGTTCGCATAAATGCGCGCTTTGTACGCCAACATTACGCAACACCTCCGAATATTTCGATAAGCGCGAGCTCTACGTCTGCCAATCGTGTCTGTAGCGCTGTATTTTCGTATTCTAACGTTTCGATGCGGATTTGTTCCGGCGACTTCGGTGCTGGCGCGTTTTCGGCCGCTTCTTCTTCTGGCGTCTTATCGCGTGGCGTAACGTCTACTAATACGTTGTCTACGATGTCGAGCGTGTAATACGGATATAACGCGATTACTTTCGCCGCCAATTCCGATCCTTCTTCGACTACGAAACATTCGCGTTCGGGATACGTATCAGCCGTTAGCCAATCGCCCGTTTCGTAGTTGCCATCTGAAAATACAATCATTAAATCTCCTCCTTATTTAAACGCGATGTAGCGATAAGCGATGCCTGTTGAATTGGAGGCGCCATATGGAGGGCCAACGGCATTGTTGGAAATCACCGTAAATTTGTTTATTCCGACACTCAAAATCTGATTTCCGGAGCCGTCCTGATTACCAGTTACCGGACCGCCACTGACTGCTAAACCGCCGAAAGTATAACCAGTATTACCCGGGCTGCCGGACGCAGCGAACAAAATTACTGCACTAGGAGTGAATGGCAGCGCGATATCTCTAGAAGCTGCGTTATCACCTGTATACGTGCCGGTAACGTAAGGTCGCGCCGCATCTACATAAGCTGTAGAGGCTTTTGCATTCCACGTCGCTTTTTCTGTGTCTGTGACAAATCGATTGCTCGCGTCCTGCGTAATAATCGATGGTGGATGATTCGCTGGATGAGTATAGTTATTTGCTCCAGACGCTACTCCGTCTAGCTTCGTTTTATCGGACGCTGACTGTAGGCCCGCCGCTGACGTCGTCGCTACGGCCGTTGATGCCTTCGCATTCCAACCTGACTTCTCGGCATCTGTCACAAAACGATTACTTGTGTCTTGTGCGATAATGGACGGCGGATGAGTTGCTGGATGCGTGTAGTTATTCGCTCCTGACTCTATGCCATCCAGTTTCGATTTATCTGAAGCGGACTGAAGACCTGCTGTCGTTGTTGTTGCGGCTGCCGTGCTGGCTTTGGCGTTCCACGCTGCTTTTTCCGCGTCCGTCGCAAATCTGTTGCTTGCATCCTGAACAATGATGCTCGGCGGGTGCGTAGAGGGATGCGTATAGTTGTTGGCGCCCGCTGCGACACCGTCTAGCTTCGTCTTGTCGGCCGCGCTCGCGAACCCCGCCGTCGTCGTTGTTACGACCGGATGTGCCGCGCCACCAGCGCCAATATGCGCGTTCTGCGCGAGTATCTTCGTATCAAGTAAGTCCTCGTTGCGATTCTGATTCGCCACCGTTACGTTGTCGGACGCTTCAATCTTCTTTATGCCGCTGGGCATCGTTATCATATTACGGTCCCTCCCATGTTTCCAATTGTCCGAACGTTAAGCCTGCCGCTTCTATCGCGCCGTATGTGACGCCGTAGCCAGCCAACTGCCCGAATGTGATATACGTAAACTCATATCGGACGGCCAAATGCGCCGGCAGTGCGTCGCGAATGGCGGCTTCCAAATCCGCGATATTAGGCGGGATACCTAGTGACGAAATGAATTTAATACCGATAGTATAATCCGGAAGCCCCTCGAATGGAGTGCGTACTGAGCCGCGTTCGAGCTGCGGATTTTTGAACGTATAAAGGCCGGACGTTATGCTGTAAAACGTAATTCGTAGCTTAACCGCGTTTACGTTAGTGGTAAATGTGAATGACGGTGCCCCCGTAATAGCGCCATCCCTTATACCTCCGTTTACCGTTCCCGCCGAGTCAATCCACTGTATTTTTAAGTAGCAGTTAACAAGGTCTGAAGCAATGAGAGAAGTGGTGTATGTTTGACCGCCGACGACAGGAACGTCTACATATGATATTTGCCCTGACGCTGTAGCATTAAGCGTCAACTCGTGATCAGGCGGAGGGACGCTTCCGTCTTTTAAATATATTTCTAATTCTATGAAATCGACGTTGATAGTTGAAGCGATCGTCCCATTCGAACCATCAGGGCAGTACGCTAGAATATGAACAAAGCCTGTATCATCAATACTTCTATCAAACCATGCAGTAGCTCCATTAACTGTTATTGGAGATACTTTGGTAATCGTTGCCGCGTTGTTTTCCCATGTCCCGCCTGTTGAGGATGTCCACGCCCCTGTCCACCATGCCACTTTAGCTTTATTTCCTAAAGGACCAACACCAGAGACGTAGGCGTTTAACACCATCTTTGCTATGTTCACCTTTAGCCACGCCAAGCGTTCAGTTACAGTGCTTGCTGATCCAAAAACACCAACGCCATATCTGCGGATTACGTTTTCGATCGCATCGATCGATCGTTTATCTTGTGCTATTCCTCCATTGACAAGAGTCGTTACTGTACTAGCCACTCCATTAAGCGTAGAGGATTGGTCGTATTGAGTTTGAGAAAGTTCGTTAGCGCTTGAATATCCGCTCGGAGCAACTAATGAAGTGAAAACCGAGGAATGCCCGATATTTGCGTTCGCTACCGTGCTCGCGCGTATTTTCCCAACAAAGTTAGCTTGCATCATACGGGTGTTTTCGTGCAGCACCCACCCGCTATTAAACGGCGGCAGCAGATTCGTTCCGAATTCCGTAACCTCAACGGTCCCGTTCGAATACGCCTCCGCTATGGACTTAATCATCGCGGGCGTCACCGTCCCGACTCCGCGCAGCCTAGACTTAACGACGGATCGCCGCTGATCGATCGGTTTCGCGATATCCGTCGTGATTCCGAATATCCGCTCCCAACGCGCCAGTCCCCACGTAGACGTATCGACAAACATTTGCGCTAGCACATCGCAAATGTCCGCATTTAGCTGCGCGAGCTCTGCGGCTTCGCGGTCGAGTACGTTGGTCGCAACCGGAATATCCTCGTAATAGCGCGGCACATAATCGTGCATATCGCGTTTAATTAACGTTGCTTCACGCATTACGTAACCACCGCCGTTCCTAGTACTGCGACGCTACCGTCCGCAATTACGACGTTTGCCGTGCCGCCATTAACCGTTAGTGCCGCGTAATCAACAACGCCTGTTACGCCGAGGATAACGTTAGCTATTTGTACGAACCGCACCGTCGCGTCCGTAAATGCAAGCGTCTTCAGATACGCACGAATGCCGGCTTCGATCTCCGCTTTGACTCCGGGCAATGTCGCGCCTGGTCCGAGCGTTACCGATACGCTGACGTTTATCGCGACTTCTGTTGCGCCGACTACCGTTACGATTGCGCCGATTGGACGCGCGCTTTCGATATACGCTGCGGTTGCGTTGACTACGGCGGTTGATGGCGCGCGCTTATCTGCGTCGAGCAATACGACTTTGACCGTGCCTGCGCCGGCCCATATCGGATATACTTTCGCGTCTGATATGCCGGCCACTTCGAGCGCCCATTGACGATATTGCGCCGCATTGCCGGACGTTGCTGGACGCTGAGCACGATCGAGTACACGAGCCCTCAACGCATCGTCCGTTTCCGAATCCGAGCCGGCAACGAAGTTAAACGCGTTATTTACCGTCACAATGCCGACGAGGTTACCAACCACCGTATTGACCGCGCTAATTCCGACGTTGCCGGACGCGCCTGCTTCGGATGCTTCTGCCGCGACCGTAATTGAGCCGCCTGCTATCGTGCCTGCCGTCGTCGTGACGAAATAGACCGGCTCGCCTCCGCTAGTTGCCGCGCGTGTTCCGACCGGAATCACCGTTCCATTAGCGCCGCTGAACGTTAGCGCACCGATTGATTTCGTCGCTGCTTTCCGTGTGATTCCGTACTCTGACGCGGCCGAATCGAGGTAGGCGCCGTACGTCGTATCGACAAATCCGAAGTTGAGTACGTTGTCGAGTTCGATCCAAGCGAGCGCTAACTCAATCGCGGCTGGCGAAAGTAGATCGTAGGTTGGCGCTCCTTGCCGCTTGTCAAGGTCCGCCGGGGATGCGTCGAGCATCCGCTGCAATATCGCCGCTTTCGTTTGAGCTTCGTACATTAAATCGTCACCTCCTCCGTAATGATTCCGCCGCCTAATGTCGCGACATCAAACGTAATAAAACAAGCGTCAGCGCTTCGTGTGATTACGAAGTTGCTGACGCTTGCTATGCGTTCGTCGTATATGAGCGCCTCCTGGACCATGCGTACAATTTCCGCGTCGAAAAGCGAATTGTTTACGTTCTGGCCGATGAGCGTATCGATTTCGTTGCCATACTGATTATCGTAAATGAGATACGTTGTGCGCGCGGTCAAAAGTGCTTTCCGTATAAACTGCCGCAACGCTTCGTCTCGGTCAACGGTTGACCGCATCTGCGTCGTAAACAAATCGTAGGTGCGACTCGTCTCCGTGACCGGCTCCGTTATATCGACGCGTGTCTCTTGCGCGATTGGACCTAACGCCATTAATACGCCTCCTTTGCGCCGACGCGGTCGAGTATGACGTAGGTTTGGCCGTCGTTAATCTGCGCAACAATAACGCGAGCCCCTATGGTCAGCGCGGACCGGAATACAACGTTAATATCAGGCGCGCCATTAACGGAAGCTACCCGCGTGTGCTCCGTTAAGTGTTCAGCCACAGCGCAATCGTCTGCGTCGAGTTCAATTTTCATTCCGTCGAGCAGCACGGAAAAGGACGGAGCGGCGGCCGTAATCGTACCGAAGTCGATCCGCGTATCCGTGTTCGCGCCTACACGTTTAATGAGGCTACGCAATTTAGAGGCCGCGCTGCCTTCGTCTACTAGTTCAGCCAATACTTCCAGTCCTCCTCCGCTTTTTTCGTCTTCTTAGCCGCTGGTTCTGCGGGCGGCGTATATTCGAGCGTCGGCAAATCATCCGTAGCGCTCAACGTAAGCGACATCGTGTGATTACCGTTTGTGTAGGAATGCGAATCGCTACTGACGTAATAGTTACCGACAATTGCCGTCATCGCGTCGTATACATAAACGGAGACGCCGGCGAAAGTGTCGCCGTAGCCAAGCGCCGTAACGGTAGCCTCATCATCGATAACGTTAAGCTCCTTCAAAAGCTGCGCCGCGAGCTGACGTACTTCAGCGCTAGTTG
The DNA here is from genome assembly GCF_006542765.1 of Paenibacillus luteus. Classification (GTDB taxonomy): domain Bacteria; phylum Bacillota; class Bacilli; order Paenibacillales; family Paenibacillaceae; genus Pristimantibacillus; species Pristimantibacillus luteus. The sequence continues at coordinate 33,978 of NZ_SKCD01000010.1, read as the reverse complement.
CGTCGGTATCCGCGTTCTCCAAATGCTGCATCGTACCGTAACGTGCCGCGGAAGCACTATCGGAAGCAACCGCTATGACCGGCGCCTTCTCCTTGCCGCCAATTACGCGCACCTGATTCCGTAGGTCCTCGATCGACTGCGAGTAGGATGCGGTCAGCAAGTTCGATGAGCTTTCGAGTAAGTACGCCGCCTTGCGGTCCTTACGTTCGGCGAGGTGCAGCCGACCTTGCGAAGCGTACACGAAATAGCGGCGGCCAGTCTGTTTCCGCGTAACCGTCAGAGCCGTCGTAATCATATTCCATAACGTCATGTCGCGCAGGATAAGCTTCGGAATAACGTATTTCGTATCCGCGATTGTGCCTACGTTGATGCCGAACTCCGTACATAGCTGACGTACGATTTGCGATGCCGTCACCTTCGTAAACTTCTTCGTATCCTCGTTTTTCGTGAGATATACGTTCTCGTCGTACGCGACTAATGTCATGGCACCGGATTGATCAATCTCGCGACGGAAGATGACTCCGCGGAATAGCTCGGCACCATCCGATATGAACCGCAGTTCGCGTCCAATCTCGAAGTTTAATAACGTGCCGCTGCCGTCATTCGTATTGAGGAGCGAAACGGTAAGCGTCCGGTACGCCTGCTTGACGTCTCCGGACCATTCTACGTCCTGTACGATTTCGTCGATGTAATATTCGTTGTTGTAGAGTACACGTATATTCATCGCGGTATCACCAGGCGCATTCCCGGCCGGATTAAGTTCGGATTGGCGCCGATGACCGTCTTATTCGCATTGAATATCGTCCGCCACTTATCGCCGTCGTTATAGAGTCGCGCGGATATTTTCCACAACGAATCGCCGTCTTTAACAACGTAACTGGTCGGTTTGGCTGCCGTATCTGGACGCGTATCACTTACAGAAGCAATCCCCGTCTTATTCGTGTTATATGTCAATGACCGGACACTGACGAATACGTACTCCTTTAGCGCAATATCGAAGTATATATCGCCGGGACTTCCGCCTCGATCCGGATCGTAATCGAACGAACGTATCGTTACCGCGTAGTTAATAGGCGAGCCCGTCACCGTTAGCCGGATCGGCGAACCGCTGCGCATCCAACGCTTAATCGTATTAATACAATCCCACGGAACAGGCAGCGGAGTGTACGCGCAATAGGCCGGATTATAATCGCGCGGGAAGAACGAAGAAAACGAGAATTCCGTCAGTTTGCGCTTGCCTATTACGGTATACTCACCGAGCTGCGCGGCTTCTACGTCCTGATAACCGTGCGAATCCGAAATCTTAATCGACGCCGGATTGACCGGAAGCCAGAGGCGTTCGGCGTCGTTGTTATAGCTGAGATGAAACTGTATACGATTCGCCATTAATACGCGCCTCCCATCGCTTGATCCGCGCCGTTAATTAAACGGTAAAGTTCGGCTGCCACACGTTGAATGTCCGCCTCTTCGCGTACGATAAACGTGTTGCCCGATACGTTGACGCCGCCACCGGAATTACCGTTGCGGTAATCGCGTGCTTCTCCGCGATGCAAGACCGTCTCGTCCTTGTGGAGAATCGCAGGATATCCGCTGTATGGAACGCGCGATAGGCCACCGGATTGCTTATGTTTATTGGCCGCTTCGTAGAATCCAGACGTATTAGGCCAAATTGTTGGCGGTGCTTGTCCGCTTGACAACGCGCGTGACGCAGCGCCAGTGCTTGCGGGCGTCTTAGCTGGCGTTTCTGTACCGCTAAGGTTAATTCCAATGCCTCTCAACCGATCATCTAACCATGATGGAATTACCGTTTCAGCCCATGATTCACGGAGGCCGATTAGAATGCCCTTAGAGAGTGAAAAACCTAAATCAGTACCGACAGCTAAGACCTGCGAAGACGCTGCGTTAAGAGATGCTATAATAACGTTGACAATTCGAGTTGTCGTTTCTTCGAACGCTTCTTTACCTCCGCTGCCCCACCATTTATCGAAAACCTCTTTAAGATCGTCAGCAACCACGCCTACTTTATCTACGAAATTAAGTGCTAGAAAATCAGGGTTATTGACATAACGGTCCGTATAAAACGCCTGTACTTTTTTCATTGTTTTTTCTAATTCCGACGTTATTTGCGGGCCGCTCTTTTCTAAAGCTTTTGTACCTATCTTTGCAAAGTCACCAATTATGGGGAGTATAGGCTTACCTATGGCAATTTGCAGCGTATCCAATTCGCCTTTAAACATTTCTACTGCGCCAGCTGCGTTATTCAACTTTTCCTCCGCTACTTGAAAGGCAGTAGTCTTCGACATTTCCTCTCGGAAGTCTTTCACCCCTTCAGCACCTATCTTAAAGAGAGTAGAGGCTGCCTTGACGCCGTCAGTACTAAACATGTCAATCATAGTTGCTGTACGGTTTTGCTCATTCATGTGTTTTAAGGCATCATGAAGAACCTGCGCTACCTCGGCTAAGTCGCGAAGTTTACCATTCTTGAAAAACTTACTCGTTTTTCCGACGCCGAGGCCTAGTTTCTTGAAGAGTTTGATCGAGTCTTTAGTAGTTGGGTTAATATACATCAACATTGACTTAAGACTCGTTCCAGCGTCCGATCCGCTTTTTAGCGCATCGTTCGATAATAATCCGATCGCAGCGTTTAAGTCCTCAAAGTTCATACCCACCATATCCGCGACACCCCCCACGGATGCTAACGCGTAGCCAATATCGTGAACAGACGTTGCCCCAGCGTTTGCTGCACCCGCGAGAATATCCGAAGTCTGTGCTGCTGTTAGTCCATCTTTCTTAAACGCATTCATTGATGTAGACATTGTTTCCGCAGCCTCTACGAGATCCAGTCCGCCTGCTGTTGCCAGATTTAGAGCGGCTTCTAGTCCACCTGCTTTTACAGTCGCCGGAGACATTCCGGCTTTAACGAGCTCTTCCATAGCCTGGGCGGCTTCTAGTGCGCTATATTTCGTTTTTGCTCCCATTTCTAGTGCGAGTGACTCCATTTGTTTTGTCTGTTCGGCCGTAGATCCGGTCAGCGCCTTATACGACGATATCTGCGCCTCAAAACTCATCGATTTTTTGATCGAGTTAGACGCCACCGCCACCGCAGTTACCCCGGCTGTCATAGCCGCAAGTGCTGCACCGACGCCCGTCACTTTCGAGCCAAATCCGACAATAGCTGACGTAGCCGAACGTAGTGGCCGCGACATATCGTTAATTAACCGTAGTTTCGCTACTAAGTCGAATGCTATTTCGTCCGCCTCCTTTCCGCTTCTTTACGCTCCCTTGCTTCCTGCGCGAGTGTATGCGCCATGGATTCGTAGGCGAAGCGTTTATGTTTCGTTTCCCACGCGTAGACAACGTGCGGCGGTATGTGGTGCCGTTGAAAAATAACGTGCAGCAAGTACGCCTCGTCGTCTGTCTTTATTAGTTTGGGAAGTCGATCTCGTCTTCGCCGAAGCCGCTAACGTCCATGACGGCTTCCGTCAGTTTCGCGATCTCGCCCGCCAGCAGCGCTTTTCGTACGCAATCAGCTGCGTCTTCAGCACCGTAATGCTCGATTAATGCGCGGTCGGAGAAGTTCGGCTCGACGCATGATTTCGCGATAAGTGTTGCGCCTAGCTTGTGCTCATGTACGTCCTTACCGCCCTTACCATTGCCAAACGTACATTCAGCACGAGCGCCTTCCAGTGTTTCGCTGTCGATCGCCTTTACTATAAAGTTGACACCTAGCCTGCGTACTGGAACGTCTTTTGTGATGTCCTTGTTGGCACCAAGTAGCGCCTGCAATGCGTTCTGTTTCGTTGTCATATATTGATCGCTCCATTCGGAATTGGTTTCTTGTTTAAGCGGAATACTGCGCATCTATTCCGCGGTAAATAAAAACGGAGACAACCCGCAGGCGCCTCCGTCAGTCTTTAGTTGTTGCGTAGCTGGTCCATGATTTGGTAGCCCGTAAATGTGAACGGAAACTCGTTCTCGACCATCGAGCCGACTTCGGATGTGATCAGCGGAATGCTATCGAATGTTACGCCTTTGAGACGTACGCGATATGTGCCGCCATTATCCGGGTCCGACACGGAATAAATAAGCTCCGTTACGAGCGCGGATTTCGTATCATCCGTTCCCTGGCCGATTCGTTCGATTAGCTCGGACGTTACGAGATATCCCGTAAAGTCACCGCTGCCGCTGATTCCGGTAATTTTCTTACCGATCCAGCGCGTACCGGCGACCATGATGTCTTCCTTTTCGAATTCGACCGTCGCGTTAACGGTGGTAACGTTGGTCAGCCATTTACCGTCCGCGTCGAATAACTTGCCGAATCGTCCGCTTATTACTTTCGTTGGGTCCATCGTCATTTATTATCGCTTCCCTCCTGGCGCGATCTAGCGCCATCCTTATACGTTAATTGTGAAGAAAATACGTTCCATCGAATCAATCTCGACGTAGCTGACCGCGAGGAACACTTTATCGCCGACTGGCGGATTGTTCGGATCAAGCGTAACGACCGGCCCTTCGAGTACGCCGTTATCTTCGAGTGTTTCGAGATATTTCGTAACCGACGCGATAAGCGCCGCCCGCCCGTCCGCGTTATTCTGAAGGCGGCCGATAAACGATTCGTCAGCTGTCGTCGCGATATCGTCAATGACCGCCTGCCTTGCGCGAGTCGAGCGGATTTTCTTGCCGGATGTGACTACGCCTTGCTCGACCTTTACGCGGCGCCCGTCGTTTGTGAGTACGAGCGAGCCCGCCGTCAGAGCTGCGCTTGTCTGCGCGTTAGATAGGCGTTTAGTCACGTCGGATGCCGTTGTCGGCGCGTACGTAATTGATTCGTTAATCGACGTACCTGCGATGAGGCCGGCGATAAACGGCGCGTATTGGCTAGACGTTAAGCTGACGCCACCTACGACCGCGCCGTTAATCACGTTAACGATCGCATCGTCCGCGTTAAGCGTCGACCGCGTGTTGCCGGCCGCTGGGTCCGCGTCAGTCGATGCGTCTCCGCCGATAACGAGCATAAACTGCTTGCCCTCTGCGCGATTCGTCGTAAGCCACGTTTTCAGCGCTGCGTGTTCGGTCGCATTGTAAACTTGCGCGACGAATACGTTGAAAAACTGCGTATCGAAGCCGGCTCGCATCGTCGTATAATCCGCGACAACTGGCGATGCTGGCAACGTGTAGACGATAACGCTCGATGCGCCGCCCTGAAACGCAAGTGAGATCGCACCCGTATTTGCCGCGCCGAATAGCGTATCTGCGGCCGCCAACGTTTCAACCGTGTAATACTTGCCCACCGTCGCAGTGCCGCCTGTATACGTAGTAAGTCCGAGCGCAACGACGCCCCGCGCTCCACCTACAATCGCAGCAGCCGCGGCCGTGACGAAGTTGATATATACGCCCGGCCGATTCGGTAAGGTCGTAGGATTCCATGTGCCTCCGCTCAAATTAAAGCCCCCTTATAATTGCGTTATAATCGTGCTGACCTCGCCAATCAAAATCGCGGCAGCCTGCGTTCTTTCTTCGCGGACTTGCGTCTCCATAACGCCTATACTTACGTAGAGATCACCGTCCGTTTGAAATGGCGCAGAAAAAGAAAACGCCCCAACACGGATGAACCGCGACGAGGCGTTAACTGGTATTTGTTCGTTTAAATAAACTGCGCGGCTAAGCGTATCCATCTTCGTCAATACATCGGACGGCGCTGCGCCGTAATAAACGATTTGATACGTTCGCTCTACTCGGATAGACGTGTGCGTCTCAGTTACGCGACCGTCCGATAGCAATCGTATTACAAACGTATTCGGAACCGGTTGTTTAGGCGGCGTCTGCTTGAACGTTGTTGACGGAAATAATCCGCGAATGAACGATTCAATCGATAGCAAATCGTTAACGACCACGGAATCCCCTCCGTCTCAACGCTGCTTGGACTTCGCGTTCGATATCGGCCGCCCAGCGCTCCGCGTTATCTTCGAGCGGCTTATCGATAAACTTCGGTATCGTGCCGGACGTCGTCGGATTCTTAAACGAATCACCGTGTCTTTGCGGATAGACATCGTGAAGATACGCGGCATAGTCGAAACGCCGCCCGTTTCGCGATTCGATAACACTAGCGGAAATTGATCCGTCTACATTCTCGCCGCGTCCGGAAACGTCCGTCTTAATACTGCGCCGAAGTGTTCCATACTCCATCGGAGCCAAGTCGGTAGCCTCGCGCTTCCACTCGTCCAGTACGTCATGTGTACCGTTCTTCGCGCCCTCGTCGACTGCGTCATCAAATCGCCGCTGATAGCCGCGAAAGAATGTCCCGATCAAACGTTGACCAAGCGATGCGCGACCGCCTGTGTCGATTGTTATGCGATTCGATGCCATTATACGTACACCTCCGTTACAATTGCACGCGCATTGAGCATCCGTTTCGGCGCGATACTTAGCGGCTTTCTCTTGACCGTCACGTCTAATTCGTTCGTATACGTTATTACGTCGTCATATGATATGTCCGCTAATTTATCGAGAGTAATCCGGAGTTTGGCAACCGCTTCTTTGCCGAGTTCATTCGTTACGACGTTCGTTTCTTCAGTAACGCGCGCTTTATACGTAATCTCTTCGCCTGGCGTCGGTTCAGCCCATCCGTCGAGTGCGCCGGCCTTCGTAACAATAACCGTCTGCTTCATCGGTATGATCGGCATTACAACACCGTCCATTTCGCTGCGCGCTTCGATAATTTGACGCCATTTTCCGCGCCTATCAAATCGAGCGCTGCCTGCGGAATGAATTGCGCCGGATCAACGTCAGGTCCAGAAACTACGCCGTCCTTGAAGCCGAACGATGCCGTACCGGTCAGCGCGAATTGATTAACGCCTTGGCGCGCCAGCTTATTCGTATCATTGAATGCCGTTGCCAGCACGTTTGCAAATTCGTATACCGCTGCGTCGGGTATCGTATACTTCGGATATTTACGGCTCAGCGTCAGTCCTGCGACGTTTAGCAAGCGCATTTTATTCGCGTCGTCGGCGTCCGTGAAGTCCTCGATTACGATGCAGTATTGCGCGATATACGCCTCTGCGTCTCCCATATTAACCGCCATATTACGTGCCTCCTCCGTTATTTTGCGGAGGAATTAGCGGCAGCTTTACGGGCCACTGGCGCTTTTGGCGCGGGCTTTTCCTCCGGCGTATCTATTCGTACAGCGTCGGTAATTACGTCCAGGACTGCGATTTCTGCCGCGTCATCCGTAGAATATAAACCGCCGCTAAATTTGCGGTAGGTTCCGTCGACGTAAAATCCGAGCTCTTTATAGCGCGGTGCTTCGTAATTAGTCATCGTAATACCTCCGTAAGATGAGACGCGCAGTTATTACGCTGCGCGCCCGTTAATTTGCGTTAATATTACGATAGACCTTTCAGGCGACCGTGCGCTTTTTCTTGCTCGAATTGCAGCGTGTACTCACCGACAATCATACCGGTAGTGTAATCACCTTTCACGCCGAGGTACGTGTGGCCGAATTCGCGATTAATAAGCGGTTTGATTTCCATGCGGTTAGCGTCCGCCAGGATCAACTCGTCCGATGCGAGGTTTTGACTAAGAACAATTTCAAACTCACCGAAATCTGTCACGATTTTATCAACAACTTGTCCGCGTTTGTTTTCGCCGCGATTAAGCGTGATTTTGTTAGCGTCGGCATTGGATAGCGCGATTTTCTGTTTAGCGGCTACGAGGATTTTGTAGTCTCCGCCTGTTGCGAAACCGCCCGCATTGTAAACGCTCTGTGCAAGTGTATTGATCGCGCCTACAGTAAGCGCGCCAGCTACGTTAGTAACGTTAGTCGTAATGAATTGGCGGATGCCTTTCATTTGACGAATTTGACCGGACTCGTAAGCCACGCCGTTAATCAACGCTTTTTCAAGTTGCAGCGCAAGTTCTAGTTGCTTTTTCTGTTTCTCATATTCGTAAAGATTATCGACGCCATACTGTGCAACCGCCTGCGCCGTACCGGAAAGCTCGATCGAATCATCGAAGATTTGCGTTAGGTTCGATTTGCGTACGCGTGGTTTGTATCGAGCCGAACGAGCGTCAGCACCTTCCGCACCTTCTACAAATAGAAACTCAACTTTAGCTCCGGAAGAAATCGCCGCTGCGGTTGTCGACGCATAACTACGCGTAACCGTCAGCGTCTTAGTTCCCGTGTTAATCGCGGAAACGTACAGTAGTTCCTCGCCGATTTTAATTACGCTACCCACTCGGAATGGTGAAATGTCAGCTACTACAACATCCGTCGCTGCGACAAGTGCGGACGCTGTAGTGACCGTTTCGCTTGCGAACATCTCATCCTCGTACCAAATATGTTCTACCGCGTTAACAGGATCGCTAAACCCTAGTGCATTTAGTAGTGGTGTTTGGTATGGATTAAGAAGCAAGATTTCGTCTACTACTGACTCGCGTTTACCAACAATTGAAGCGTTATAAATTTTAGCCATTGTGAAATATCCCCTTTATAATTGGTTTTTGGGCAAAACAAAAAGGCCCAACTGCTCGGCCTCTAGATTATTTATTCAGTTCTTCCTTAAGTGCCGCGTAAGCCATGCGGTCTTCGATACGCCCAGTTCTGCGTGCTTTCTCCGCTGCCTCCGCGATTAACTGTTCCTTCGTCTTATCCGGTTTCGGATCGTTACCGCCGCTGCCTCCGCCGATTTGTCGCGGTGCTGGCTTCGCTGCTTCCGCTAAGTACGGTTTCGCCGCAACGAGCGCTTTAATCACGTCATCGACGCCGGCCACGTTGCCGTCTTCGTCGACTGCCGCGCCTGATAAATCCGCGAGTTTATACGCATCGTCTAGCGCGTCAGCACGGATGCCGGATTCCTTCGCAAGCAAGCGGAACTCCGTCCGGATAATACGTTGATTGGCCGCGGTAGTAGCTTTCGATGCAGCATCGGTTGCTTCCGTAGCCTTACGTGTTGCCTCGTCGCGCTCCGCCTGTAAACGTTCCTGCTCCGTCATAGCAGCGGCTTTCCGCGCATCCTCTTCCGACTTCAAACGATCGCGCTCCGTTTTGAGTTCGTCATAGTCTGCGTATTTTTTACGTTCCTGTCCGAGCCTCTTCTCAATCGTCGCGTCGAATTCTTCTTGCGTAAATTCGAGCTTCTTCGGTACTGGCGGATCGGCTGGCGGGTCCGTAGGGTCTCCCGCGAACATTTGAAGATTGAGCGTATGTTTAAACGTGCGTTTAATAGCGTCCATATTGCGTACCTCCACCGTACAAGGCTCGTCAGCGCGTTAATCAATCTACCGTAGCAGTTTATAGTCATGTACGTTCGGACATTAAGCAACGAAATTAATCCACGTATACACACGGTATAGTGATGACGCCTCAATTGGTCGGATTTCTCTTACCCAATCTTCCAAACTACGTGCTTGTTTTGACGAGTTACAACTACCACACGCTGGAATTATGTTGTCTCTCGTATACCCGCCCCCTTTAGACTGGGCAACTACGTGTTCTTTTTGTAGATTGGGGTCGTGTGCTCCGCAATACGCACATTTGTAGTTAAAATATAAAAGCGCATCATCCCAGTCTTCACGTTTTAAACTACACGGAAGTTCAGATTGACGCGCTCTTCTTTGTTGGCAATGGTGTGCGTTTAAGCCGCTATCGATTTGTCTATGTCGTTTCTCTTTTACTTTATCCGGGTTTCTTTCCGCCCACTTTCGAGAGTACATACGCATATAATCGGGGTTATTGATTAAAAACCGTCTAAAACGTTCCTTGGCCTTAACAGGATTCTCAGGAGTTTTGCTTTTTTCTCCGATTCTTGTTGAATTCTTACACTTTTTGCAGCAGTAGTACAATCCATCCTGCGTCTTTCTTGATTTAGTAAAATCAGACGTAGGTTTTGTTGTACGACATTTAGGACAGTCCTTTAGGTTGTTTATAGTGCACGCCTCTCCCCAAAGTATTATTTATGGTCCGCGGACTAGACTCCGCTAAGATTGATCGTTAGTTTACCGGTAAGCACTGTAGATACATTACCGGATGCGTCCGTTAATACTGCCTCGTGATAGTAACCGCCCGAAAGCGCCGCCGTGTCCGCAGGAACGAGCGTGATTACGAATTTGTTCGGCTCCGTTATTACGACGCCTGACTCCGTATCTTTGTAAACGTCATGCTCCGTGTTGTAGATCGATTTCTTCGCCGCCCACTTGACGGTAGCGCCCGTCAAGTCTACGTCAGCAACCGTTACGGTCACACTTTTAGACTCGCCGGCGAACATTTCGAAGTTTTGATTCTTCGTTGCCACTTACACTTCACCTCGCAATGTCACGTCTAGAACGCGTGTTCCGAGTAAGTATACGTTCATCTCGCGGCTTCCTTGTAGCGCGACTGTTCCGATAATCGTAGGCGCATTCGGTAGCTGCTTCGTGAGTGATTCCGTCGTTACAATTACGTCATATAAGCGTGCACTAACGTTTCGACTTACGGTGTCCGCAACACCTACCGATTCGTCTACGTACCTGTTGAGCGATTTCCTTATTGCGTCACTCACCGTTAAGTTGTCCGCGATAATGACGGCTTTGCCGCCCGTAACGTTGAGCGTATCGCCTGCCGTAATCAGGTCCGCCAATTTACGCGATATCGATTCGCGCTCGTCTTCCGCGGTAAATACTGCGTCGCTCTTATTGACCGCCAATGCCTTTCGGATAGTATCCGAAACAGCCAACGTATCTGTGAGCGGCTTGGCAGCTCGTTCATACTCCGATTCGGCTGCGTTGATAACGTCGATAACGGCGAGCGTTAGTTTTTTACCAACCGCCTCAGACGTCGTGATCACGTCAGATAAGGCCGCCGTATACGCGATTCCGCTCGGCGCATCATTCGCCCATGTTCCGCCGGTTAACGTAGCGTGGCGACCGTTTCCGGACTGATCCTGTACAGTCCCCGTCGACATGTCGTACTGCGCGACGATTACTCCGGCGTTCTTAATAGTGATTCCGTAGAGCCGTCCTTTTCCGAAAGCTAGCTCGTTATTCGACGAGTAAATATTAACGTCATCCGCTGCGGCTGTACCGAAAACTGTCCGAATAGTCTGCCGTATATTATCCGTAATAGCTAAGTTCGAATTAGACGCCTGTTGCACGCCGTTAACGTACGTCGTTCCCGTTCCCGCACCGTAAACTCCGGCAGGTGTCCGGCTAATGTACGAGAAGCCTATTCCCGTACGCGCGTCGAATATCCAACTCGTAACGCCTAGCGGTTCCGGCGCAATATCTACGATAATCTCGTTTAGTACCATCGAAGGCAGCCGCATCTTATCGCTTGTTCCGTTAAACTGGATATACTGCGCCACGCTAGCTTACCGTTACTTGCCACGTAATTTGAAGCGAATCAGACGATGTCGATAACGTAACTGCGCCCGTTAATTGATGCGCAAATAACACTCCGCCCGTAGCCGCGTTAAATAAGCCCGCCTCTTGCACCGTGACGCCAGATAGTCCGGTCAACGTAGCGACGTACTGGATAACGTTACCGCTCGGATTGGATCGCGAAACGGATACGCGAGCATAGCCGCCGCCTGATAACTCCGTGCCGAGCGCGGTATCGCCCGCCGCTACTGCCGTCGTAGCTGTTCCGAATCCCATATGCGTAACTAGCGTCGTTCCAGCGTTTGCCGAAATAAGCAGCGCAGCCAGCGCGTTTTTGCCGACCGTTGTAATAACGTTGTCACGTTCGCCATGTTCAACGACCGCACCGTTCCGTATGAGCTGCCACGAAATGTGCCCGGTCACTTGTAGTCCTTCGTTCAATCTACGTCACTCCTTCGTTTAAAATTGCGCATGAAAAAAGCGCCTCCGTGTAGGAAGCGCCTCATTTATCCGATTTATCTTTTTCTTTGTCGTCTCCGTACAATCTTTCTAGCTCTCTGGCTAACTCAAAGGAGTCATCGAGGACGTACGGGTCAAAATCCAACTCTTTAGTTTTGTCTTTTTCGCTCATAGTCTCTCCCTCGTATAGTTCAGATTATATTGCACGGCAAGGCGCTTAACGATTTCATGGTAAAAGATTGTTGATCCTTCTCTTATACCAATTCTACCGCTTTTCACCTCAGTTCTCAATAGCGGATCTAAATAACTTTCTAGCTCGCTATACGAACTCAATATTTCGTTAAGAGTTACCTTGCTATTTCCAAGTGATACGCGATGTAAATACGGCCCACTTGTTGCACGCATCTCTTTAACTCCGTAATTAACTAAAACTCCAAGGTCGGCGCGGCTAAAGGAAAACCCGTCAGGATGGTTATGAGTAATGATATTATCCTTCAGTAACCCGCGGTCCGCAACTTCTTTGATGTTTAATCTCCGTTGTTCCCCGCTTTGCTCCCATAATTTATTTCCTTTTGAGTCGTATATAATACCTCGCTCGTAATCTAGTGGACGTAATTGCTCCTCGCCATTGCGGATTATCTTATCCGTGCTATCAGCAAGACCGTGCACACGATTATGCGTGGTGATTGGGATGTCTGGATAATCTTCACCGTTTGAATCACCACCGTTGCTCCCTGCTCTAAACGGCGACTCTAATTCTTCGGGAAGTGGGTTTCTTATTGGTGATATAGTATGTCGGCAATTCGGATGAAAAATCTCACGCCGAGGCAAATCGCCGATAAACGGATAGCTACCTGGCGCATCGCGTACGAGCTTAACCGTTCTCCCTTCCCATTTCGCACAAGCATCAGTCGCCCCATGCCGTGATATCACTCCGTAAAGGACTCCGCGGCCCAGAGCTTCGTTAATCGTCGCATCATTCGTCGCCTGCATGAGTTTCGTACGCGTCACCATGTCAACGTACGTTTCGACTTTCCAGCGCCGGCCGGCAGCGTCAATAATCGCGTTATCTGCCGATGCGCCTAGTTCCGCTCGTATCTTCGCGGCTGTGTCAGCGTTAATCGTACGTCGACCGTTGATGCCGGCTTCAATATTCGCGCGCATCGTGTCCGCTACCGCACGTCGGATGGCCGCTTTCGTACGGCGGTCTATGTTTTTCGTAACCGCGAGCAGGTCCGCGTAGGTATCTTCGGAGGCTGCTGATATCATCCCGCTATTAGCGCGACTTACCGGCGGTTCGGCTTTTTTCTTACCGATTCCTAACGCGCCTAGCGCTCGCGATATACCTTCTTTCGCAGCCTTCGGTATGACGCGGTCAACCCAGTTGCCGGCTTTTCCCGTTAGCGACTTGATAATCGCGCCGACCTTTTTCGTTGCAGCGTTAGCGCCGCGTCGATCTAATGGCATACGCTCAAGCTCGCGTTTGATATCGTCAACAGCTCCGCCAAATGCTCCCGTTATATCCTTTACGTCGTCTTCGTAGTCCGGCCGCTTATCCGTCATTCGCTAAGCACCGAACTATCCACCGTACCACTTGTCCGCTTCGTATCGTCGTCCATTCGCGTTATAATTTCGTCAGCTTGCGTATCGTCGAGGCTATCCATACGCTTAATTGCGGACTTAACGTCGATCGTTGCGAGGCCGCCCGTTCTAATCGAGTAAACTTCGGCTTCCGCTTTGTCATCGCGCGGTACTCCGTCATGCCACGTAATCTTCGGATAGACAGCTTTATATGGCGTAAACCCTTCAACGTCTTCATTCGCGACATTTTCGAGCTGCATCGCGGTCCATAGTGCGTCCCTAACCGCACGGTCAACGTGATTTCTGATACGCGATACTTTCGTCAGAATCGGCATGAAGCGCGCTTTGATGGCGCCTCCGTCCGTGTGTGACGTGCCGCTTCCCCCTTTGTCCGAGGATAACGTTGTTCCGAACAACCATTGCGGCGTTTCGCTCATTTGGTAGAGGATACCGAGCAGTACGTCGAGCTCCTTAAACGCGGATTCGAGTTGGCCTTCCCACGTCATATAACCGGGTACTGCGTCATCCTTCGTAACCGGAATGTACTTACCGCCCCACCTTACGCCGCCGTCATCCGCGTCTATGTCGGGCCCGTAGGCAATCGGGTCCGCGTGCTTCCACAGAATATAGTCGATCTGTACGAGGCCGTCGTTTATCGCGGCCAATACGGATTCTACTTTCTCTACTCCGCTGATTCCGCGCCAATCATCATCCGTTGTTTTATACGGAATGTGGTGGACGAGAAGCTGTGGTAAGCCAGTCGATTCGATATCGGATGCGCGACCGGTTGATACGCGATCGCCGATTAAGAACGTCATTACCGGATAGCCGTAATCATTAACGACGCCGTGTTCCGTCGCCTCATAGCGCTCGTATACAATATAGCCAGGAACGTGACGCTCAACGTTCAGATACGGTACTTCACGCGTTTTGCTCCGTGTTAGCGCGGATTCTACCAGCCCAGTCCGCTCCTCTACCCACTCGATCCACGCGATATTAACGGCGCTAAACTTCTTACGTGAGCCGCGCGCCAACTCCGGAAATACAATCGCGGCGTCCACAGCTTCGATAATCGGTTCAGCAGGCGTATCCGGTAGCGTAATTCCGTCGTACTCAGCGGAAAGCGCTACCGTTTCGCTTACGTCAGCTCGCGCAGCATAATACGTCTTCAGAAACGAGTCGCCACGGTAGCCTGCGCCTATGACCGCTTCGTGTATCGTCTGCGTAAGATCATTCTCTTCGACAATTTCGTTTAAGCGCGCTTGTTCGTCGCTATCGCCCGCGCTGCCGCTCTCATACGTAGGTGGCTCCGATACCATAAGATCGGCCGGCTTCGTAAGGAGTACGTCGATTAAGTTAACCGCAATAAATAACGTCTTAAGCTGCGGCTCATGTGGCGTTCCTTTAAGCAGATCCGTGGCGCGATCGTATATTTCCGCTTGCTTACCGTCAAATATCGTCTTGCCGCGATAATACTTCGCTATCCTTTCAATTGAATCGACGGGAGGGTACTGTTTCCCGGTATGAAATAACTTAGACAACAGCCTCGCCCTCCTTTTCTATAGCTCGAATTACTTCATCGACGCACTTAACAATATCTGCGTTAATATCACGTTCCCAAAAACGAAAAACGCGATATCCGCACGCCCTCAAGTAGGCGTTTTTGGAATTATCGCGTTTAATTACGTGCGGTAAGTTATGCCAATAGTCGCCGTCGCACTCAATTACGACGTTATGGTCAGGAAGAAGAAAATCTAGTCTGAATTTATCCTTGAAAAGATACTGGTCAATGTAATTCAGTCCTCTACGTTTGAGTTCATTAGCCATTTTTATTTCTATGGAAGTATTTGAAAATTTTTGATTTCTTCTTGCATACATTAATACGCACTCAGGTCCGCAACAAGCAGCTCGCTCACCGCTTTCTATCTTGCGGTTAACGTACGGAGCAACTAAAGAAGAGGAACCGCAGATTACACAACTGACACTGACCATGCCACCTCGCCATCTTCCGCTACTTTCCCCCTTGCGTCCCCATCTTTCTGATCGATATTCGAGCGTAGATCCCTCAAACTCCGCAGTTTTCCGGATCTCTATTCCGTAATCTCGAAGCTTGCGATGTACTGTATTCGGGCCGCAGTTTAATTCGCCCGCTATTGCTTTAATCGTCTTCATTTCCGTAATATACATTCGTTTAAGTAGAGTTTTTGTGATATCCGTACGTGTCGAAACTCTAGATTTCAATCCGAGCTGCTTGAATTTGGTTCGGATAGTTCTATCACTTACCTCATACTTAATGGCAAGTTGTCGGAAAGATAGTCCGGACTGGTAATCGCGGTAAATCTCGTGATAGTCAACTGTAGTACGTGACATTCGCGTCCTCCTTTCGTTAATTTAGCGATAAAAGATCGCCGGCTTCTCCGTGATGCGTTTCTTAGCCGTTTTCGACGCGCTAACAGCCATTTCTAACGCATCCGGAAGGTCGTCGTGCGTCCCCGATCCGTATAACTCGAATTGTTCGAGTAGTAACGAATGTTTGCGCGAAAACTGTATCGTTCCGTTCTCGATATCCGGTATCATCGCCTCAATCCGGAGCTCTTTGCGCGACCGTTGATGTATTTCCTTAACGCGCGTATTCGCCGGATAACCGGACGCTCTCAACGCTTCTTTCAACTTGTGTACGAAGAATTCTTGCGCCGCTTGCGCCTCGGCCGCGATCTTAGACGGCTGGTATTGCGTCACCTTCTCGGTAATGATACGCAAGAACACGTCAGGATGAACTCGCTCGCCCCACGCGTCAATAACGAATAGGCCGCCGCTCTTTTTATGGCGCGCTACCGTAACGATTGCGCTGTAATCGCCACGCGTCTTACCCATCGCAAAGTCAACGCCCGTGAAAACGTCATATTCGTTGTGCGGAAACTCTCGCGCATCCCAATACGTAAACTTCTCCGGATTAAACACCATGTTCTCTTCGTCGACCGGATTGTTCATATACTCCGTGTTAAACGCCTTCGAACCGTTGTCCCATTTCCACGAAAACAACTTCCATAGCGGTTGCACGTCCGGCCATAGCACGTTAGACCCGCGTTCCATTTCCGCGCGATTCAGCCGATAAAGCGCCTCAGCCTCCGCCGCTCGATTCGTGTTGTCGCGATCGATGTATACGAGCCGACACGCTTCCCATAGGTCCATCCGTTCGGGCCATTCGATGACGGCGCGGAACATTTTCGTTTTAAAGTCCGACCGCTTCTCCATTACGTAACGTAATAATGAATCGTGGTGGACCATCGTACCCATATAAACGAGCGCGGTCTTTTTACCGGCTGGATCGCCGAGCGGTACGACAACCTGCGTGAACCAGTCGCGCATCTCTGTCCGAAGCTGCTCCGTATTCGTATTCTTTTTGCCTTCGAGATCGTCGCATACGATAAGGTCCGGCCGGATACCGTTCCAGTTACGTCCGCGCAGCGCCTGACCCGTTGATGCAGCTTCAACGCGCGCTAATAAACGTTGGCTACCGTCTGGCCGCGCTTCCCATGCGATAAACTCCGCGCTGTTGTCCTTCGGATTCTCCTGTTGTTTCGCGGATAAGAGCGGACCGAAGTCGGCGCGCAACTTAGCGTTAGATTTCAATTGGAGGCCGAGCCATTCCATGTTACCCGTCGATACTTGCGGTGTCTCCGATATGATGATCACGTATTTCCTTTTACGGAACACGATTTCATGCAGCGGAAACGCCTTCGACAGGAACGACGACTTAGCGTGCGACCGCGGCGCTGCAACGGCTATCTTCGCGTTAATATCCCGTGTAGATACCGTATTCATGATGTCGCATAGTTCACCGTGGAAATCCGGCGCCTCTTCGATAGGGACCGGAATCCAGTTGCCGGAGTTATCTACGTTGTAAACTTCGCCGAAGTACTCGTACGCGAAGTACATTAAGTCCGATTCGGCGCGATGAATACGTTCCAAGCGCTCTAGTTCCGCAGCTGTTTCGTATAGTTCGCGCTGAAGGTCGTCCGGATAAGCGGCAATATCCGTTAAATCAACCGTATCGATGACGCTGCGAAGCCGTTGTATGTGCGCCTCGCGTTCCGGATGCTTCAGCCATTTACCGTTGAGCCACGCGATAATTACCGCCTCCTTTCGTTTTAGCGTGGTTTTGACGGCAAATAAGCGTTCTATTACCGTAAGGGTACGAATACACCCAGCGGACGATAGAACGCCTAAATTGACGTGGAAAATACGTAATGTTATCGTATCTACTTACGTTATTTACGTGCGATAGCAGCGTTCGCCCACATAACGGACTCCTCTAACTTCGTCATGGCTACGGATTTTTCACGCGAGCTGGGCGCTAATTCATCGTATAGATACGCGAGCTCCTTCGCTTTACTGCGTAAGGTTTCGTATTTCTCCGCTTGCCCGTCTTTCGGCGCGTGATAGCGGAAGTTATTCTCGATAGTCTCGTTCATATGCGTTCCCCTTTCGGAAAGTCAAACGTTAATTTTGATACGCGGATTATCTCCGCACCTAACCGCGGCCGCCGCGCAGGCCCCCTTGGGGGTTTCGTACTTCACCGCACGAAATCGTCGGGCGCTCCCATTCGCTTCATTACGTTAAAGCGACGACGCGAGCTTCGTAAAATTCCGTATAACTCGCTTTATCGCGCTAAAGTGCCCGCCGGTGCATAAATATGCATAAAATCGCACTCATTTCCGGGAAATAATCGTTTCTCAACGGAATGAGAATGGCGTAACCACGCGGGTTCTGGCGTTATGCATAATCGCTGCATAAACGAAGCCTCTACGCGCTACCACACGGCCTCTAAGAACCGCATAACGGCGCGGTTTGTGGCGGGTGTAAAGGTCCGGTACTTTACGTCAAAATACGGCATTTGTGAACATGTCTGCGCGTCCTTATGCATAAATATTCATCGGTTAATATCGTATAAAACGCTTGACAACGGTCGGTTTACGTGATTCATACGCAAATGAAATAATGCTTGACATCGCGTTCAATGCGTGATTCGAACGCTGAAAAATTACGAAGAGGCACGCGCCAGGAAGCGCTAGCGGGTAAAAATGGCCACTACGAAAGAATCCGAAGTCGCTCCGTACGCGTTTCTTCATATAATAGCGCTACTAATCGTCAATTTCGGATGATTCCGCTTCTTCACGCTTCTGTAAAGCCGCTATACGTTCTCGCAACGCGTCTACATCGGTAACAGCGCCGTCCTTCGTCTCTACTTCGATCTTATCCGTCAACATTCCGCTAACCTGTAGCGCTAGTTTCGCCATCGCGGCATTACGATCCGCTATTGCTATATCCGTCAATGACGCTACTAGTTCCGGTAGCCGGGCGTCGTTACTGCGCCTTACAGCACGTTTATACTCCGCATCGAACGTAGCGTCCTTGCGCCAGTTTTCGAGCGTACGCGCTGTTACACCGCATATAGCCGCGATCTCTTCATACGTCTTTCCGCCTTTTCGTGGTAGCGCTAACCACTCGATGGCTACCGATTGATCAGACGTTAGCCTCTTCGTCATATTACGTTCACCTCCGTTTGTATTTACGTACGTTCACGAACGGCTTTGAAGCCATACGGGAACATAAGAAAAGACTCAACGCAGGATCATTATGATCCAACGCGAGTCTAAATGATAAGTACCAGCTTCGGCTGCGCCTCATTGTCCGCGTCAAATTCCTACGCGTCCAAACTGTTACATGAGGACGATTTCTTTTATCTGACGAAATGTCGCTAGGAACGGTTTATGTGACGACGCGGTATGTTTTGTATATCTTTATACGTATATCTTTATCGCGTAGATCTATATACGTCACTAAAACGGTGATAGGCGGATCACTGTTTCGGGGATAGCTCGATCACTAAAACGGTGATTTGACCGCTATAACCACGCCGTAAACTTCGCTATATGGTCCGGTACTTCGTCCGGTTCGGCACGTTTTGGCCGCGCTCCTCTTGAAGCAAATTGCGCCGACCTGCGCTCATAATACTCGCGAGCTTCTTCATATTTGCCGTAGAACTCCGCTTCATTATCGATCGGAGGATGAATAAAATACATATCGTTGCCTAACGTTGGGTGCCTCTTAGTCGTTATCAAACGGTATTTTCTTAATACTCGCTTATATGTGACGACCTGGTTAATACCGCAGTTTAACGCATGTGCGATATCGTCCGTCGAAGGGAATGCGTACCCGTAGTTGCGGTTTAACCTGGCGCAGAGGTACACGTACAACAAAGCGTGGTCTGCCTTGAAGTCCGGTAGCCGCGTGTACAGCGTAAATATAGCGTTTGGGACTTTCGTAAAATTCCGGTCTGTGCTCAATCACTCCACGCTCCTACTCCATAGTGGACCGCTTACTTGGCGTTATAGTCATCCAGTGTACTCTTTACTTCCTCGCTTTTTTCGAACAGCCAAAATCGACCGCCTGACCGCTCGTTCACGCCTACGCAAATATAGCGGATGCCTTTCGCGCGCAAGAAATGAAACATCGTCGGCGAATAACAGTACAAGTAAGCGTTAGTCATTGAGATTACCTCCATTACCATACAAATTGATCGTATGCAGCCAAGGGTCGTCCCACTTGCGCTTCTCACCTTTCTCCGTTACTACGTGAGATTTGAAGATCGCGCTAACCTTCTGCAATGAATCCCAGCGTCCGATTGCACTCATCGTCATTAACGGAAGCTTGCTGATAATCTCACGCGCCTCCTTCTTCGTTTTAGCGAAAACAAGGCGGTACTCTTTGAACGTTGTAATGTAGCTATACGCATTCTTCTCGTTCAATGATAAGGATTTAGTTTGCGTTATATCGAATAGCACGTCCGTAAAAATCTGACGCACACTGTTTTTGTTTAAGTTGTATGTTCGCTTCGGAAATGTTTGCCGGCTTAGTACGATTACCATTTTCTCGATGAATCGTCCAAATGCTTCGTCTGATAATGAGCGTGCCGTAGCGAGATCTACCTCGCGTTTTATGAACTCTTCCGTAATTAATAAAAATTCCTGATATCTATTCACTCCAACATCGCCTCCAAAGAAGAATTACACGCTAGTTTACTATTCTTTCGTAAGTAGTTCGGGCATTTCCTCAATCTCTGTCACGATTGAATCTTCTCGAATAACGGTTACTATTCCGTGTTTGTCTACTGTATATTTCACGCAGAAATCCCTCCCGTAGACGGCACCGCTTGACACGACACTGTCAATGTGATAAATTTATATTGGATATTTATATCTACCCAATAAAAAAGAAGGAGAGCTACCTCTGTAAAGTGGTTCATTAGGTTAATTCTCTCCCTTTATCACCATTAACGAAAAGAGCCGGAAACCCTTACTACGTATGGCTTCTCGGTAATTTTGGCGTGTGATTTTTCACGTCCACCTGCGAAAAGCCCCGTCCTATGCGGATTCTGCTACGAACTCGCGGCAACATCGCACCTTCTTTCTCGTTGCATTCGAAGCCTCTTGCGCTCTCTTGTACGCGTTTGGTGGCAGCCGTGGCAACGGATTTGACGCTGCTTGATTAACTCCGTACGCTCCCCGCAGTCAGCGCACAGGATAAAACCATCTTCGAGTCTGTCCTCGATATTGTTCCTTAAATTTCTCACGATTACATCGCCGAAACTGGACCATAGCGTCGTTTTGAAACTGCTTACTTTCTCGACGTATAGGTATTTTATTAGCACGTCTACCACGTAGTCTAAGTGCTCATTGACTGCGAGTAGCTGATTCCGGATATTAACGTACATGAACGTGCTATCTTTGCCGTCGATCGTCTCGTGAGACATCGAATACTTGCGTGTATCCAGCTCCTTATATTTTTCTATAATCGCTTCGGCGCTATCTGATCTAAGCGTGACGCGTTTATTTCGCATTAATTGTTGATAGTTGAAATTGCCGAGGTTCGCCGCGCTGAAGTTTATCCGCTTATTTGGAATTAGCGTTCGCAACCGGTTAACTGCCGATCGAGTAACTGGCGCTACCTTCTCAACCTCCTTTCCTTTCACATATCTGAAGAAATACGGTACTTTAGTGCGTGTATACTCCTGGATCATCGATTTAATCCCGGTTGGTAAGATTGGTTTGTAAAGCGTTTTGGCATAGTCGATTACGAAGTTATTAATACAGCAGAGTATCTTAACTGCGTCTAGGTTGAAGCTAGAGCTGTTCCAAACCTTCGCGATATTATTGCTGACTTCTCCTATGTTTCCGCCAGTATGCGCCGCGTGAAGACCGTTAAACGTGCTTTCACCGTTAAGGAGTTCGGTCGTGGCCGTTTTCATTTCGTAATGTAGCGGTACGATACCTTTCATATGGCGCTCAGCTACCGATACTAACGTTTGATCACGGATTACAAGCGCCTTATCACCGTCGCAATCGAACATGAGTAGCTTACTTATAGGATCGTGGCAACTCGTATAGATTCCGCGAGTCTTAAACCATCGTTTCGTTTCGTCACTTACCGAATTCACCCGGATCGCGTGTTCGCGATACAAATGTGGGCTCCGAAGACAGTCTAGTTTGATACCTCCTCCGTAGACGCTGCACGATACCTCTCCGTCAGCTAAAAGACCTTTAGGTTGCTTGCAACCTAAAAATAACCACTCGCAGAAGGCGTATAGATCAGGGATGATATACGTATAAACCCCGTCAATTTCAAACTTTCCTGCGCGAGCCCTCGTGACCGTGCTTTTTTTTATGGCTTTGAGTTGCTGGCGGCTGTATTCGTCGGCAAGTAGTTCCGGATACAGTTCAAGCGCCTGTTGATAGTAACCTTTTCGTTTGTTTGCGGACGTAACTCCCATCAATTTAAGCATTGTGGCACGGTCGCTGCCGATACTGACGATATCTCTTGCCGTTTGCGTAGTTAACCGCCTCAACTCTGTGTCAGTCATATCTGTAAGAGTCTGCAACATCTGATAATTCGATTTCGCCTGCGCAAACTCTTCAGGTTCTTCAGCACACTTAGCGGCCTGGCAGCCGTATTGTTTGAAATTTTCCGTGTACTGTTGCCAGCTTTCGTAAAACTTCCACATCTTGAATTGACTCTTTGTAAATATAACTTCGATCTCATCCTTGACGATATCCCACTCTCTGCCATAGATATCTTTTACGACACGTGTCCCGTTCTCTTGTGCAAACTTGTCGAACGGGAATGGTACGAGGAGTCCCTTCACCCACGGCATCCTGACCATAAAGCTTTTTCTGCTTTTGCGAGGTAAGATCATGCCGCAGCCGTCCGTGTGATTAATTTTAACCGGCATTACTTGTCGCGTAATCTCGAACGATTCGCAATCGATATGATCAACGAGACTCTTCACGGGAAACTCCATATCGTCGACTACGATAGCTCTATCAATTCGAAAATTTCGCCATGGTTCGGTCGCGGAATTAGACAACGCTAAATAAGCGAGATATTTATTCGTATTCGTGCCGCCCTTTGCGTTAATCATATCGACACTGAGCCCCGCAGTTAGCGAGCCTTCATGTTCAAGCCAAGCACTTTCGCGAATGAATACGGTCTTATGCTCGCGAATCTGTCCGGCACTGGCGGTTAAGCACACGTACTTTTCGTTTTGGTAGATAAAACCGTTCAAGATCAGAGAACGGAGCACACTTTGAAAATATGTCTCTACCACTATCAACTCCTTTGTGACCTCCGCAGGCTCAATACCTAGCGTACGGGTCAACGCGGATTCAAATAGAGAAATAACCGCCCTATCCGTCATACGTTCCTCGCGTAGATGCCTGACGCTACTGTCCGTGTCGAAATACGTGCGTAGGAGCGCTTGTGACCTACGCAGACTCGCGCGGATGGTCCGTGCCTGTTCTTTATCGGTAGCGGCCTTTTTCGCCCGCTTTAGCGCTTTTATCTCTGTATGAAGGGTAACCTCCTCTTCAGTATAGAATGCTGACGTATCCACGTTGTACACGAACACCTGCTTTGATAGGTATCTTTGCGCCATTTGTCCTTTCCCGCCTTTCTTCAGCCTATGTTAAGAGCAAGTTAGTTCCGGACTGTAATCTGAAACGAGTTGTTCACAGCGACGCTCGCCAGCTGCCTGTGTATTCTCTGCGTATTCCAAAATCGCATCATCATAATCCTCCTCTTCTTCTTCTTCTTAGCGGGCCGACACGCCAGAGAGGCGCCTTATAAGTGTGCTTTACGCCTCCCGTGCCGTTCTATCTGCGCGTATGGATTATCTACTCATCGGCTGTTGTATTACTACTAGCTTGCGCGGTCGTTGGCTTTGTGGCGAACGTCGCTTAGTCCGCTCCAACATAGCTCTTGCTGCGTTCCCCTCTCCGTTCGGTTGTACGTCGATATCCGCCAGTAGTTCGTGGATAAATAACCGCCCTTTCTGTGTCCACTTCGTAAATACGAATGAGCCCTTATCGCCGCGGGTACCAGTTTTGGACTCCGTGTACCCCTTGCGTATATGAACTGACTTTAATACCCATTGACCGCCTGTTTTGTACTGGACCCCTTCTTTCTTTAGTATTTGATTGAGCAAATCTGCGGTAAGTCCGTAGTCTTTCGCAATCTGCCCGACAGTTAGCGAATCGTGCGATGCGAGAATGCGTTCGTAGTACGATATTTTCGGAGCCTGCTCGGTCAGCAACGTAACCTGTCGCTGTGTTTCGAGTTCCAGCGCCAGCCGCGCCTCTTCTTCCTCAATCCAACGCTTAGCGCGTGCAACTCGATCCTCGATCGCGTAAGAAGGAACGGCGAGGGCGTTGTAGCCGCCTGTTTTACGGATTGACGGAAGAACCTCGGAAGTGACCCAACGCTTGAACGCGCGGGCTTGCGGTTTGCGACTACCGAGGATTAAAGAGTATAAACCGGACTCACTTACGGCTGAAAAATTCCGTCCCTGGCTGCCATCATTTAAAATGACATCAGCCTTCTCGTCAGCATCTAGTCGCGTTAATGCTTGTCCTACGTTGTTCACTTCTAGAACTGTACAAACATCTTTCGCAATAAACCACGGCTCGCCCTCTACCAATACCGTCCTTACTTCGTTGCCTTCGTAATTAAACAGTTGTTGTAGCTGATTCATTCGTAATCCCTCCACGATTCATATTTTGGTTTATATTAAGCGGCGACTTACCGCGTATTTTAATAGCCGTCCTGATACGCTTCCCATGCCGCGTTAACGATTTTAAATAGTAATTCAGAGCCGCCCTTATCCGGATGAACCTTCTGAACCAACGCACGGTACTTCCTCTTAACATCCGCATCGCTGTCGCCGTCCCAAACGCCTAGTATTTCGTAGGGATCGATAGTAAGACCGCTTAGCGGTTGCTTATTCGCCGGCTTCTTATATTTACGGATGATATCGGATGCTTTCTTCCCGCCGTCTACGTCCGCTAGGATTTCGGTGTAGTTTTCGGCGAATAAACGACCGGATAGTTTCGATGCTACGTTTAACATTGCGTTCATTTCAACGCTCTCTAGATCGGCGACTCTTAACGCAGCCGCCAGCGGCATTCCGTACAAGATATCGCGCTTGTCCTGATCGAGTGTGAGCGAATCAAAACGGTTCGTTGGTGGTTGAGTCTTCTCGGCCGCGGCTGGCTTCGGTTGTTTCGGTTTTACTAGTCCTACGCGCTCCCGTTCAAAACGCACAACTTCCCGAATCTCCTCCTTCGTCATCAGGCTTACGGTTTTCTGCTCTCCGGACGAAGGGACGGTGTGCTCACACGCGAGGAATTCGGATATATTTATTTCGGGTGGCAGCGAAGCTAACTCGAACATTTTTGACGCACTCAAAAGCGCAGCCAGCGGCACATTTCCGAATTGTTCAAAAGCCTTCACGTAACTCTGTGCCGTTCTTTTCGCAATCCCCACACGTTTGAGCCACGGAATCCATTCTCCGTGTTTCGTATGGTTCTCTTTTACGAACACTAGCCGCCTACCTATTTCTAACACCGCGTTGCCTGTTGTTTTATCCGCCGCGTTGATCACGCATAGAAATTCAGCTAATTCCGCTTCAATTTCCGGCAAGCTAGTCGAAAATACATGCGAGGTGCGTTTCTGAGTTTTCACAACGGTTCCTCCTTTACGTTATTTCTCGCCGGTCGCCGACGAATCCGCACCCTATACGTTATTAACGCTGGCCGATCGCGTTTCGTACATTCGCTGTATACTTACATAGTCGTTTTTCAACCTGTGTCTCGCACAACTTCCCGTAAACTTTTTAATGACACTGTATTATTCGGACACACTTTTGCTCTCGCACATTTTTCCGCTTTTACTTTATTGACGACGGCCGATTTCGTATCGCACATATTGGGACGTATACTGGTATATACCGAACGCCGAATCGTTCTTGCACAAATCTTTTGCAGTTACTTTATTAACGCCAGCCGATTTGAATTCGCACATATCAGCGAGGATTTATTTCGGCTCATACTCTATTTATCTACGACGTATTGCGAAATTGGTACATACGTTAATACAAATCGCATATAGCTTTTCGCACACGCTGGCGCAAATTTGTTCGATGATATCGTATTATCTGCGGTAACCTCGACGGTTCGCACACTCTAGAGGGATTTATTTCGGCTTATACGTGTTTAGTCGTTTGCGGACGTAGATCTGTACACTTCGACGTAAAATTATCCGCTGATACTATAGATCCCCCAACTTCGGGAGGATTGGACACAACTTATCGTCTAAATATGGATGTTATGTGAGTGTAAAGAGGGACTTTTGATATCGCACAACTCCTATTGGGAAATCGAGCTGCGTGTCTATTCTATTTACACGCTCACTTACCCGCAAATCGGGACATTCGGCATTGAAATATACGGTAACACGTGTAATAATACGTAAAATAATTATTTACACGTACTTTAATACGTGTTATTATATTAATGAGAGGAGGGCGCTATGAACTTAAAAGGTAAATCATCAAAAGACATGGTAAAATTGATTGAAGCAAATGGTTGGTTCTTAGTACATACCGTAGGCGATCATCGACAGTACAAACACAAAACTAAGCCGGGTAAAGTAACCATCCCACACCCAAACAAAGATATACCGATTAAAACAGTAAAAAGTATCTTGAAGCAGGCGGGGCTTTTATAGCCCCTCTCTTCCTCAAATAAATAAGTGCCAAATAAAGTACTCTAAGGACGTGATTAAATGAAAGACCGGTACGTTTATCCCGCGATATTCGATTACGCTGACGACGGTATCTCCGTAGAATTCCCGGACCTGCCAGGCGCGCTTACTTGCGGCGACACAGACGAAGATGCATTACGTATGGCTCGCGAATGTATGGCGCTGCATCTGTACGGTATGGAGACGGACAATGACGATATTCCGCAGCCTACGCGCACGATTGACGTTAAGTTAGACGCGAATCAAGCCGTTGTACTCATCGACGTATGGATGCCGCCCTTCCGTGACCAAATGGCGGAGAAAGCCGTAAAGAAGACGCTAACGATTCCGAAATGGCTCGATGAGATTGCGGTCGAGAATAACGTTAACTTCTCGCGCGTACTTCAGGACGGATTAAAGGCGCATCTCGGCGTAACAGAACGTAAGAAATAACGAAAACAAACGTATGGCCCGTCATTTGGCGGGCTTTTTCGCGTCTAAACGGAGGAAAATTACGCCAACATGTCGAATAATTTCCGTTGAGGTGACGAAGAAATACGCAGGATTACGAGATGTTAAAAATACGCCATAAGCGGTTTATAAGAGCTAATTGTATATTCGTATATGCGAAACAAGGAGGATACTGAATGGCGTGGCTAAACGTCGATAAGATAACAAAGACTGCGACAGTACATCGAGACAACTGCGCATGGGTTAAGCCGGACACTAAGCACCAAAAGAACGGCGAGTGGCATTACTGTGTGACAGAAGATGAAACATTTGAGTCTGCGCAAGGATTAAGCGGTTATAACGTAAAAGGTTGCGGACATTGCATGCGTTACTAAGTAAAGTGATCATTATTACAACACCTAACAATCATCAATTTACTAATAACAAAAAAGGAGATAATAGCTTGAAAAATTTTATACTAGCAATCAAAGTATTTATACCTCTTTCCCCCTATTTATTAAAGACAGTATTTTATGCAGTTATCGCGATTACCACTTATTATCAAATTGAGTATAAGGAACTAAAGGCTCCAGACGACATTCTCGCTTTAGTCGATGGACCATTAGGAAGAGCAGCAGTTTCGGTAGCTGTTGTTGAGACTTTACACAATCTATTTACTTTTGGTAAAAAATTAAGAAAAAAGATGGTTCCAGATTCCCACTGATAATCAAAAAATTATTGAAACTACGAACAAACGTTCCCGTAATACATAATATAAAACGCTCGACCGCGGTCCTACCCGAAGCCGAGCGCGCAATGTACATAAATCTCAAACAGCGTCAGCCAACGGTTCCTGCGCTTGCTTAGCCGCCCATAACGCGAATACTAACGATTCTCGCGGCAGCGTAGACAAGTCGGCACCGAACCCAGGTATAACAATGTCCGATATCAGACCACAGTCGATATACGTACCGACTTCTTCATCAGACGGTTTAACGCGAATGAAGTAAATTGTATTGCTAACGCAAATAGTTACCGCAATATCTGGCGCAATTAAGTACCCGTGCTCCACCGAACATTCAATTGTCTGCGTAGCAGACTCCTCGTAGTAATAAAAAATTTGAATTTGTTCCATACTTCGCAACACTCCTCGTAATAAAATAGTAACGCCGCCTACCCGTTGTTCTTATTGGCGTAAGGAACGGATAGACGGCGAGAGTAAAGCACGATTGCGTTTGCCGCCACAACCGTATAAAGCCGTTCGCATGGAAGAAGAAGGCGCCTTCTTTTCGATCCAATCGTTGCCGCGAGTGGTACGAACGTAAAGCGATGCCGCTGAGCTGTTAGCGCAGAACAGCGGACAAACAAAAATAACGGAATAACGCAATGTGGGAGCATAGGTTATCCGCGACAAGGGATGTCGGTTTAAACTACACCCCTTCGTTTCGGCCGGTTACCATCCGGCACTTGTTCAAGCGGAATCATAAATCGAACTCAATTTCGAAGCTCTGCCCCAGGAGAACGTCAATCAAAAACCGCCAGCCGCTCATATTTGCCAGTAACGCGACAATCCTATTTACGGCAGCCTCCGCGTCCTCGACGTTCAACGCGAGCCTATAGCCGGCTTGCTCTGCGGTATAAAGCGTTGGGTATCCGTCAACAACACGCGCCGGTTGCATCCATAGTTCTCGATCAGCTCCGACATACATAACGTAGCCATCGTCGACAAGAAAGCCGAGCTCCATAACATACTCTGTGCCGGTTCGGTTTCCGCTATCATCGTAGGGCCCGTGAATCAGCGCGACCTTCAGCATACGCCTGCCTCCTTTTTGATGCGATTATACAGTGCGACTTTATATGCGAATAAGCGGGCCGATCGAGTGGAAGACAGTTTCTTAATAGGCCGACCGCGGAGAATATCGAAACGAGCCTCGCTGTAATCGTTCGCTTTGCGCAAATAGTAAGCCATACGATGAATTGTCGTCTTCATTAGGCCGCCTCCCTCTGCGCTGGCTCAAAGCCCATCAACGCGAGCTCGTCCGCAGTAAAGACATATACGCCGGCGATTTCGGCCGTAGACTTGCCTGTTATTCTCCTGAACAAGACGGGATCGACTCGAACTTCTCTTCCGTCGTAGATAACGTTATAGCAGCTGGTCCGTCGACTACGCATATAGCCGGCTTGATGCCGCCGAGGTCCGATCGTAAGCGTGACCGTTCCGTCGAATTCGCCAGTTGCGAAATTGAATATGCGAAAGTTGTACGTCGTTGTTTTCATCGCGAAATTAGACCCCCTACGAAGCCGGACACTACTTCGGCCAAAAGAGTACCGATAATGCGGGCGATTAAGCGTCCTTTAGGTGTACGGCGGCGAATTTGCGGATTAGGCGCTGACTGTAACGCGAGTATCATGAACGGTCACCTCCTCGCGGGAAGGCATAACGCCGAGCATGCGGAGTTGAACGTGGTCGATCGAAGTGCTGCCGAGAACGGTACGCGGATGGAGTTCGAGCAGATTGCGGAAGAACGTGGCTTGTACGACCAGGCTGCAGCCCGAATCAAGTAATGTGATATGTGCGAGACGATCCGGCGTGATTACATAGCGGATATCGAATTGTTTTTGCATAATGAAACCTCCTAATTAATTTAACGTATAATGTTTATCGTCTATTGATTAACGTCAGTATATAACGCCTAATGATAAACGTCAACCAGTAATTTTCAAACGATTAACAATACGCTATAATTAGTGTTGTGGGGTGAGGACGTTGGCTATTCGAATAAAGCTAGAAGAAACACTTGAATTACATAAAATCACAAAAAACGCGTTGGCACGTGAAGCAAAAGTACGTCCTAACCTCATATATGATATGTGTGAGGGCAAGACGAGACGGGTGGATTTAGATACACTTAGTAAAATAATCGATACACTGAGTCAATTAACAGGTGAAGCACTCGCGATTACAAACATCTTAGAGTACACTAGAGACGAAAAAATAACCGCGGACCAATAGTATTTGGACGCGGTTTTGTTTTATTTTTAAATTAGACGATAGGAGATATAACTGTGAAAAAAAAATTACAAATTTTTATATCATCTACCTTTCTTGACTTACAAGAAGAACGACAAGCCGCGGTAGAAGCTGTTTTAAAAGCTGGTCATATTCCCGCTGGCATGGAGTTATTTAAACCTGCGGATGAATCACAAAAAGAGACAATATCAAAATGGATAAAAGAATCTGACGTATATCTATTAATCCTGGGTGGAAGATACGGCGCAATTGAACCGTCTTCAAAAAAAAGTTATACCCATTGGGAATATGACCTCGCGGGAGAAATTGGAATACCGCGCTTTTCCCTGGTTATATCTGAAACCGCACTTCAAGAAAAAGTTAAAGGGTATCTAGGTCAAAATGCACTAGAAATGGAAAATCAAAGGTTGTACAGTACTTTTAAAAAAAATGTACTTACCAAAATATCTAGCTTTTTTGACGATGTAAAAGATATTAAGCTAGGTATCATCGGTACCTTAAGTGACTATGCAAATGATAAGAAATTAGCTGGATGGATTTCAGGTAGGGATATTAAAGATATTAATGAGTTAAACAAAACCGTTGTAGAATTAATTAACGAAAATAGTAAGTTAAAGACCGAAATATCTATACTAAAACAAGTTAAACAAAAACCGGATATATTGCCATATGATTTAGGTGAAGTGGACTTTGAAGAAAGAACTGAAAAAATACTAACTGTTTTAAATGCTGTGAAGTCCGATAGATATCAACAAAACTACATCTCCTGGTGGATTCCTGACGATTCAGAAGGTAACGAAGACAACGAATCACTTGGAAAAGACTTTACGTTTCCTTTACCGGAAAATGAATTTAGTTCATTTGGATCTTATTTAATTACTGATTCAGATGGTACTTATACTAAACTAATGATTATTACCATATTAGATACTTCCGAAGATGTCCAAGCAAGGTTTGGTGATATTCGTGTTATGTTAAACACTTTCAGCTCAGCAGAAGGAGTACCAATTAGGTTTATCCTTGCTCTTCCAGGCGAGCATAATGAGTTGCAAGACAAAGCCGACGTATTTTTAAAGAAAGTCAAAAAAGTTGTTGCGTTTGCGGATGATGAATTAATAGGAATAGAAATATGGGACAGTAATGTATTAAACACTTTTGAAGAAGAACTCGGATTTAAAGTATAAAATCCGATAATATTTAAAAACGAGAGTTCAAGTCAGTTTTTCTTGCGTAGAAGTAGATCTTGATGTTGAATCTGATTTATTCTGAGAAATCTCAAGGCCAAGAACCGGTAGTTCCTTAGGAAACCGTTATATTGTCCTGTACGTGAATATTCTATTTATTGCGGATAAATGTCAAATAGAAAACGGTCACCTTACGCCGCAATGACGTAGTGTGACCGTTTTCTTATTCGTATTCGCCTTGTGTTACTACTAATACCGTCCCATTACCACCAGGACCAACGTCGTGTACTTCTACGCGATGATATCCGTCTACTCCTCTACCCGTTGCAGATAACTGCCCAGCTTCGTCCAATTCGATCGGCTCAATTCCGACACTTGTAAGCATCGCGGAACGATCGTCCTTACTGTATTCACCGGATATGAAGTTAACGCGAATCCAGCGAGCTCCGTTTTTGGCGAATAATATTTCCACGCGACCAACTTCGGCGCCCTCTTCGTCATCCAACATCGCGGAGTAATAATTCTTTGTGACAGGCGTTTTCATCTTGTCCGGACCCATTGCGAAATCGAAAGTTTCAGAGAATAACGGCTCACCAAGTATAGATACAACTTCTTCCGGTGTCTTGTCTGCGACGTCGCGTGCGTTAACAAATGACTCCATACCTGGAACACTGTATACGACTTGCGTACTTACAAGCGCATTCTCATAGTTATTACCACAAGCAGTTAACAACGTAAACGCAGCCAGCACAAATATTATCTTTTTCATTGAAAAGTCTCCCCCCTATCTTGTATACAACGCGCATTGTTTATTTTCGCAGATATTGGAAATAAGCACAATAATATCGAAAACTATGCACGCCGCGGTAGGCGAGTACCGTCAGAAGTGGTCGACGGTGATGTTAGATGGGATGGACGCGAAGGTGCTTACAGTTTCGGACTTATGACGAACGGAGCCCACTGATTACGGCAGGTTTTCGCTTCCCAATATGTGGATGAAAGTTTATACTATTAAGTAGTTAATCGGTCTTTAGTTAACTCATAAAAACAATACTTATGGAGGCATGTTAATGAAAGTGGTACAGGTATTATTATGGATTACCGGAATATGCGAAGGAATACTTGGAATTCCTGTACTCGGTGGTTTACTAGTTTTTATTTCTTCATGGTCGTTTTTAGTGTATATGTTATTTGCACATATAATAACGCTAGCCTTTTGTATATGGAAAAGAAAACCGTTCTACCCTTCAGTAATTGGTATAGGCGCATCTGCCCTCGGCTGGATTCCGTTCCTTGGCATGACACTTCATATTCTTGCTGCTGTGTTCTTAATTCGTAATGCGGTTATTGTAAACAAGAAAAGCCGCGGAGAAATATAATGAGGTATAAAGGATTCCGACGGCTAACCGCGCCCATTCATTTTTAAACTGCCGCAATCGATCAAACGCAGATACTTGCTTTTCAAGACGGTGAGCTTATAGGTAGTGGGCGTATCGTGGAAATTACGGAAGAAACGATAAAAATACGCGAGGAACGATTTATGATCGCTAATTGCACGTTTGTTGTGTACGCTAAAGAAACTGGAGGTGTTTAAAATTTCAGGGTTTAGCTGGGTTACGTTCGTGACAACAATATTCGGTGGTTTGATTCTATTCATTATAAGTCAGTTGTCCCTAAAAGTTATAATAGAGCCTATAGTCGAGTTGAAAAAGATTATCGGCAAGGTAGCACGTACGCTACTACTCTACTCAAACCAATATCATAACCCGGTCGAACTAACAGAAGAAAATCTAAACAATGACCGACTTACATCCGAAAGACAAAGAACAAGTTTAGAAATAAGAACAATGGCTGGTGAATTGTTAGGCGCTGTTCAAGTTATACCTGCCTATCAAATATTTTCCTTCCTAGGACTGGTTCCGAGCCTCAAAAGAATTAAAGAAGCAAGAGCGAGTTTGGTTGGTTTATCAAATTCTCTGTGGAAAACTAAAAGCAACGATAACGTATACGTACATATAATAGAAACTGAAAAAGAACTCATAAAATCACTTAGAATAAAAGCCTTTCGATGATTAACCACATCTATCCTACATTAGTTGAAAATTATTCGCGTTGACTAACGAACACGCGTTCGCATATAATTACGTTGAGGTGATCGCTTATGACAACGCAACGTAAAAAACTCGAAGGCAATGGGTTATGGGAATCTTCCCGCATGATGCTGCCGGAACATATCGTACGAATACGCGAATTTAACCATGATTTGCTGGCGAAAGAAAAGCCGGTACTGGACGCGGACGAGCTCGAAGTCCTTGAACGCGTGGTGTCGGCTTCCCTATCGGAGCGTACACCGATTACACTGCGCCTATACAACCGTTTTGAGGACCTCAACGTTATAGGAGTAGTCGAACGTATCGATACGCTTAAGCAGCGCGTTATGGTCGATGGAGAGTGGATTCAGATGGCGGATATACTCGGCGCCACACCTATACGCGAAGAATAAATATTGCGCTCACTGAACGAGTTTAAACGACTCGATCGGCGGGCGCTTTTTGTTTGCGTTGAGGCTTCGTTAGAGTTGCGTCGAGGATTCGTTTATGAATTAACGCGATAAATTTTTCGTAATCAACTTCCGATTATTAAGTTGTACTAACAACTAATAGGAGCTATTCCTGTAATGAAGTAATTTGAGCTTTGAATGAAAAATGCACCTCTAGTATACTGGGAGTCGTTCCGTCCAAAGAACAAACCCACATACGAAAAGAGGCGCACAATTGAAGTATA